>CALRQH020000003.1:0-393634 GCA_943370265.1 Mesorhizobium carmichaelinearum | reverse complement strand
GCCCTTATAGCGCCCCCGGCATTCGCACCACCTCAAAAGCCACGCGGCCGGCCGCCGAAAAATCCGCAATACGCCCTGTCGTCCACGTCGGCATAAGTGGGGAATTTTACTTCGGCACAACTGGGGAAAATTCACCCGGCATTGACACTCCCCAACGCATTGTTGAGCTCGACGCACGTCATCTTGTCGTATTTCTCGGGGTTGACCGATCCTGCGACCGATGAGCAGCCCGTGAGAAGACACAGGGCAAGCACTGGAACGAGGGCAGGGCGCGCCATCGAAATCAACTTCATGTCCGCAACCTCGCTCGGTGCTCTCATTCGACGTGATCATATTGTCGAACTATAGCTTGCTACCATTTCGTCAAAGGATGCGCTTCCTGTCCAGCGCAATTGGCAAGCGGAAAGCCGTAAGCGTAGCGGCAAATGACATAATGGAGCTACCCCCAGCAGGTTTCTTGGAAATGCTGTATTTTAGCTGAGGCTTCTGTGGGGCGGCAGTTTTCGGGAACCGCTAAGTATCTGTTTTTCTGGTCGGAGTGGCAGGATTTGAACCTGCGACCCCCTCGTCCCGAACGAGGTGCGCTACCAGACTGCGCTACACTCCGTGACCAGACCGCGGGCTTATAGCTGTCGCCTTTCGTTCCTGCAAGCGGCAATGGCAGCACTTCTGTCGCATTTCCCGCGCTTTCATCTCGCATTGTCGGCGGCTCCTAGGTTTCCCACAGGATAAACACGGCTTAAAGGCTTGTGTGGTAAGCCGTCGATCGTCGCTGCCTCGAAACACTGTGATTCCAGCCGCTTGGAGTTTTGCTGTCTTGCCCTTGACGATCGTTGGCGAAGCCCGGCCCAACACATTTGAATTCGAGACATCCGCGCTGATCAAGCCGTCGGGATTTCGCGAGTATGACGCGCGCTGGTGGTTCGGCCATCCTGGCTCCCAGCTGCCACCGGAACTCAACCTGATAGGCGTCCAGGCGCTGGGCATGGGGCTCGGCACGCTGATCCGGCGCCTTGGCGCCGGGCCGGATATCGTCACCGGGCATGACTTCCGTTCCTATTCGCTTTCCATCAAGCTGGCGCTGGTGTCCGGGCTCGTGGCCGCCGGCGCGCGGGTCTGGGATATTGGGCTTGCGCTGTCGCCCATGGCCTATTTCGCCCAGTTCGCGCTCGACACGCCGTCGGTCGCCATGGTCACCGCCTCGCACAACGAGAACGGCTGGACTGGCGTCAAGATGGGGGCGGCGCGGCCGTTGACATTCGGCCCGGAGGAAATGAGCGCGCTGAAGCAAATCGTCCTCTCAGGTGACTTCGACCTGGCCGGTGGCGGCTCCTACGATTTCGTCTCCGGTTTTCGCGAGACCTATCTGGACGATCTGGTGGGGGATAACAGCATTTCGAGAAAGCTCAGGGTGGTCGCCGCCTGCGGCAACGGCACCGCGGGTGCCTTTGCTCCGGAAGCGCTGGAGCGGATCGGCTGCGAAGTGATTCCGCTCGATGTCGAGTTGGATCACACCTTCCCGCGCTACAATCCAAATCCCGAGGACATGCGGATGCTGCATGCGATCCGCGACAAGGTGCTGGAAACCGGCGCCGATGTCGGGCTTGGCTTTGACGGCGATGGCGACCGCTGCGGTGTTGTCGACAATGAGGGCAACGAAATCTTCGCCGACAAGGTCGGCGTCATGCTGGCGCGCGACATCTCCGGCTTGCATCCGGGCTCGACCTTTGTCGTCGACGTCAAGTCGACCGGTCTGTTCAAGACCGATGCCATATTGCAGGCCAATGGCGCCGTCACCGACTACTGGAAGACCGGACATTCCTACATAAAACGTCGCGTGGCCGAACTCGGCGCGGTCGCCGGCTTCGAGAAATCCGGCCACTTCTTCTTCAACCCGCCAATCGGGCGCGGTTATGATGATGGCCTGGTCACCGCTATCGCCATATGCCAGATGCTGGACCGCAATCCGGCGAACAGCATGGCCGATCTCTATCGCGCGCTGCCGCTGACCTTCGGCACGCCGACCATGTCGCCGCATTGTGACGATGCGCTGAAGTACAGGGTGGTTGAGCGCGTTGTCTCCGACTTCCAGGCAATGCAACAAGCCGGCGAGATCTTCGCCGGCCAGAAGATCGCCGAACTGATCACCGTCAATGGCGTGCGCGTCGTTGCCGAGGACGGCACCTGGGGGCTGGTTCGCGCATCATCGAACAAGCCGGAGCTTGTCGTCGTGGTGGAGAGCCCGGTATCGTCGGACCGTCGCCGCCAGATGTTCGAGGGCGTCGACGCCGTCCTGCGCCGCAGCCCTGAAGTCGGCGCCTACAACCAGACCTTTTGAACGGGAAGCTCATGACCGAACGTATCGTCAGTTTTGTCATGAGCGGTGGCGTCGGCTCGCGGCTTTGGCCGCTGTCGCGCGAGGACAATCCCAAGCAGTTCCACGACCTGTCGGGCGACGGTTCGATGCTGGCCAAGACGCTGCGCCGGCTGACGGCGCGGCCGAGCGGCGAGACGCCGATCTTCCTGATTGCCTCGGAGCGCCACGCGGATCGTGTTCACGCCGACCTCGCTGGCCTTGATCTCTCCGGTGGTGGCCCGCTGTTCGAGCCAACCGGTCGCAACACCGCCGCGGCGGTTGCACTGGCGACCTTGCGCACCCTGTCGGAATACGGTGACAGCCTGGTTCTGGTCGTGCCATCGGACCATGAGATCGCGACCGCGCAGCAATTCTGGCACAGCATCGAGGCAGGCTGTGCGGCAGCACGCGCGGGCAGGCTGGTGGTGTTCGGCATCAAGCCCAGCCAGCCCGAGACAGGCTATGGATACATCGAGGTTGCCGCCGAAAAGGACGGCATCTGCGATGTGTCGCGTTTCGTCGAAAAGCCCGATCTTGCCACCGCACAGAGCTATCTGGCCGCCGGTAACTTCTTCTGGAACACCGGCATCTTCCTGTTTCGCGCCAGTGCCATGCGCGACGCCTTCCTGGCGTTCCAGCCGGAGATATGGAATGCCACCGAGGCGGCCTATCAGGCTGCTACGATGGATCTTTCCGGCCTCTACATGCCGCTGGAACTCTATGCCGCCATTCCGTCGACCTCGATCGATTATGCGATCATGGAACACGCAGAGCGCATTGCCATGGTGCCGGCCGGCTTCCGCTGGAATGATCTCGGTTCCTGGCAGTCGCTGCTCGATGTCGGCCCATCCGATAGCCAGGGCAATGTCATCGTCGGCGATGTCGTCGCCATCGATTGCGAGAACTCCTACATTCGTAGTGATGGCCGCTTATTGTCAGCAATCGGACTGAAGGACGTTGCCATCGTCTCGACCGTCGACGCGACCTTTGTTGCTCCGGTCAGCCATAGCCAGCACGTCAAGAAGATCGTCGAGCAGCTCGAGAAAAGTGGCCGGCTGGAGACAAGGTTCACGCCTGCCCACGATCGTGTCATCGAAAGCGGCGCCTGGCGCCGGCGTGTGCATCACTGGCTGTTCCAGGAGACCTTGCCGCTTTGGTCAACAGTCGGTGTCGACGAGCGTCACGGTGGTTTCCATGACACGCTGGGCTTTGATGGCAGGCCACTGATGAAGCCGAAGCGCATGCGCACGCAGGCCAGGCAGGTCTACGCCTTCGCCGTCGCAAAGGCACGCGGTTGGGACGGCCCGGCCGACCGGCTGATCAGTCACGGCATCGCGTTCATGGCCGGGAATGGTCGCACCGACAAGGGCGGTTGGGTACGCACGCTGAATGTCGACGGTTCGGTCGCCGACGTCGCCGAGGATGCCTACGATCATTCCTGCGTGCTTCTGGCGCTGGCGCACGCGCATATGTGCGGCAATCCCGATGCTCTGCGGCTGGGCGAAGAAACCTTCGTCTTCCTCGACGCCCATCTCGAGGACAGCCGCATGACCGGTTTTCTCGAGACATCGAGCGGGGAGGGCGAGCGGCGCTCCAATCCGCATATGCATCTGCTTGAAGCGTTCCTGGCCTGGCATCAGGCGACCGGTGACCGCGCCTATCTGCGTCGCGCGGCACGGATCATCGACCTCTTCCGCAGTCATTTCTTCGACACCGAAAGCTGGACGCTGGGCGAGTTCTTCGACGACGAATGGAAGCCGGCCAAAAGCGAGAAGGGTTCGTGGACCGAGCCCGGTCATCATTTCGAATGGGCGTCGCTGCTGGTCGACTTCGCCGCCCGCAGCGGCCAGACCGAGCTGACAGGGTTTGCCAGAAAGCTCTATGCCTCGGCGATCGCCAATGGCCTCAACCGCGCTACTGGCCTCGCCTACGGCGCCGTCTCGCGACAAGGCCTGCCGCTCGATCTGATATCACGCAGCTGGCCGCAGGCCGAAGCGATAAAGGCCGCTATCGCGCTGGATGGTTCGGGCGGGCCGGACTTGAAGCCGGAGATCGAAGCGCGTGTCGGTCGACTGTTCCGCTGGCATATCGATCCAGCGCCGCTCGGGCTGTGGATTGATCGCATCGACGAACGCGGCCGCTCGCTGGCGGCCGACGTGCCGGCCAGCATCTTCTATCATCTGGTCTGCGCGCTGACGCAGTATCTCGACAGTACGGCAGACAAGTCGGCTTAGGCTGGGATCAATACGGGCTGGCGACGTCGCCGGTCTCGACATAGACCGATTTCAGCTGCGAATAGAGCGCAAGTGCTGCAAGCGAATTCTCGCGGCCGATGCCGGACTGCTTGAAACCGCCGAAGGGAACCTCGACCGGCGTCAGATTGTAGGCGTTGATCCAGCAGGTGCCGGCCTGCAACTCGGCGATGACACGGTGCGCGCGCGGCAGATCGCGCGTGAAGACGCCCGCCGCGAGGCCGAACTCAGTGTCGTTGGCGCGGTCGATCACCTCGTCCTCGCCGTCGAATTTCAGCACGCTCATCACCGGACCGAAGATTTCCTCGCGTGCGATGCGCATATTGTCGGTAACGCTCGTGAAGACTGTTGGCTCGACGAAGAAGCCGCCGTCAAAACCTTGCAGCGACGGCACGTTGCCACCGCAGGCGAGTGTAGCGCCGTCCTGCTTGCCGACCTCGATATAGCCGACGACCTTTTCGTGCTGCGCCTTGGAGACCAGCGGCCCCATCTGCGTATCGGGGTCGAGCGGATCGCCAATACGGATCTTCTTTGTCCGCTCGATCAGGCGATCGACAAAGCGGTCATGGATGCCGCTCTGCACGAAGACGCGCGTGCCGTTGGAGCAGATCTGGCCTGTCGAATAGAAGTTGCCGAGCATGGCGCCGCCGATGGCGTTTTCGATGTCGGCATCGTCGAAGACGATGAGCGGCGACTTGCCGCCGAGCTCCATGGTGGCATGTTTCATCTTCGATCCGGCGAGCGATAGCACCTTGCGGCCGGTCGGCACCGAGCCGGTCACCGAGACCTTGGCGACGACATCGTGGCCAACGAGCCCAGCGCCAACATCGCCATAGCCCTGCACGACATTGAACAGCCCGTCGGGCAGGCCGGCTTCGGTGTAGATCTCGGCGAGTGCTAGCGCCGACAGCGGCGTGTTTTCGGACGGCTTGAACACCATGGCATTGCCCATGGCGAGCGCGGGCGCGGATTTCCAGCCGGCGATCTGGATCGGATAGTTCCAGGCGCCAATGCCGACGCACACGCCCAGCGCCTCGCGCCGCGTATAGGCAAAGGGCCCGCCGAGATCGATGGATTCGCCATTGTAGGCGGCGATTACGCCGCCGAAATATTCGAGGCAATCGGCAGCCGACGGCGCATCCGCAACCAGCGTTTCCTGGATCGCCTTGCCGGTATCGAGTGTCTCGATGCGGGCCAGGTCGGCGTTGCGAGCGCGCAAGATGTCGGCGGCGCGGCGCAGGATACGCCCGCGCTCGACCGGTTTCAGCCGTGCCCAGGCGGGCTGCGCGGCCCGTGCGGCCTCGATGGCCAGTTCCAGCACATTCGGCGTCGCCGAGCGCAGCATCGCGATGGTCTCGCCGGTCGCCGGATAGATGACGGGCAGCGGTGCGCCGCGTTCGTCGTCTATGTAGCGTCCGTTGACATAGTGCGATGCCGTTGGCTGGGCGCGCATGTTTCCTCCAAATCGTCTTTTGCCGGGGCGGGTGCGGTGCGGGTCCGCGTGATCATGCTCTATCTGTCGGACGCCTGCCAGCGCGGATTGATCCATGGCTCCTGGTTGGACGGCGCCAGCGGCGTGCGGCCAAGGATGTGATCGGATGCCTTCTCGCCGGTCATGATCGACGGCGCGTTGAGATTGCCGTTGGTGACACGCGGGAAGATCGAGGAATCGGCGACCCGCAACCCTTCGACACCGATGACCCGGCATTCCGGATCGACGACGCTCATCGCATCGTCGGCGCGGCCCATCTTGCAGGTGCCGCAAGGATGGTAAGCGCTCTCTGCGTGATCGCGGATGAAGACATCGAGATCCTCGTCCGACTGGACATGAGAGCCGGGCGAGATTTCCTGGCCGCGATAGGCGTCGAATGCCGATTGCCCAAAAATCTCGCGCGTCAGCCGGATGCAGTGGCGGAATTCCGTCCAGTCGTCTGGATGCGACATGTAGTTGAAGCGGATCACCGGGCTTGATTTCGGGTCCGGCGAGCGCAGCGTCACCGACCCGCGCGACTTCGACCGCATCGGTCCGACATGCGCCTGGAAGCCGTGCGATTTCGCCGCCGCCTTGCCGTCATAGCGCACAGCCGCCGGGATGAAGTGGTACTGGATATCGGGATAGTCGACGCCGGCGCGCGAGCGCACGAAGGCGGCTGCCTCGAAATGGTTGGTCGCGCCGAGCCCCGATTTGAAGAACAGCCATTGCGCCCCGATCAATGCCTTCGAGAACGGGTTCAATACCGAGTTGAGCGTGATCGGCTGGGTCGATTCCTGCTGGATATAAAGCTCCATATGGTCCTGCAGGTTGCGGCCGACGCCGGGTCGGTCGGCCACCACGGCAATGCCGTTCTCCCGGAGATGCTCGGCCGGGCCGATGCCGGAAAGCATGAGGATCTTGGGCGAATTGATCGACGATGCAGCGACGATCACCTCGCGTCGGGCCTTAACGACCTGAATCTGTTTATGAGCCTCGATCTCGACGCCGACGGCGCGTTGATTCTCGATGATCACCCGCCGGGCGAAACCCTTGACCAGGCTAACATTCTTGCGTTTCAGGGCCGGCTTCAAATAGGCTGATGCCGCCGACCAGCGGCGGCCGCCGCGGATGGTCTGCTCCATCGGCCCGAAACCTTCCTGCTTGGAGCCGTTGTAGTCGTCGGTCAGTTCGAACCCGGCCTGGCGACCAGCCTCGACAAAGGCGCCGTAGAGCGGATTGCGCCGTGAGCCGCGCTGCACGTGCAGCGGGCCGTTTTTGCCCCGCCAGCCATCCTCTCCACCGTCAGAGTCTTCCATGCGCTTGAAATAGGGGAGCACGTCGGCAAAGCCCCAGCCGGCCGCACCCTGTTCGGCCCAATGGTCGAAGTCGTGGGCATGGCCGCGCACATAGACCATGCCGTTGATCGAGGATGAGCCGCCGATGACCTTGCCGCGCGGCGTTGCCAGCACGCGGCCGCCAAGA
Organism: Mesorhizobium carmichaelinearum; assembly: GCA_943370265.1. Taxonomy (GTDB): domain Bacteria; phylum Pseudomonadota; class Alphaproteobacteria; order Rhizobiales; family Rhizobiaceae; genus Mesorhizobium; species Mesorhizobium carmichaelinearum_A. Next base: position 386,070 of record CALRQH020000003.1, on the reverse strand, counting down.
TGCGGCTCCGGCTCGCTGGCAAAGCCCCAGTCGTAGAGGCTCATGTTGAGGGGGATCGACAGCGCCGACGGCATCTGGATCAGCGGTCCGATATCGGTGCCGCCAAATTCAATGACGATGACCGAATGCTTGCCGTCTTCCGACAGGCGATAGGCCATGGCCGAGCCGGCCGAGCCGGAGCCGATGATGACGAAATCCGCTTCAAGCATGGTTCATATGCGCCACAAAATCGGCGAGCGAAACGTTGCCGCCAGTTGCCACCACGAGCACGGTTTTGCCCGCCACATCCACCTTGCCACCGAGCAGAGCCGCCAGTGACGCCGCGCCCGAAGGCTCCAGCACCAGCTTCATCCGCTCGAAGGCAATGCGCATGGCACGGCGCACAGAAGCGTCATCGACGGTGATGCCGCGAACGCCTGCGGTCTGGACCGCCGCAAAGGGAGCGTCGCCCGGCTTGCGCGCCATCAGCCCGTCGCAGATCGACTGCGGGCCGATCGGCATGGTTTCGATGGCGCCATGCGCAAGAGAGGAACCCATTCCGTTGAAGCCCTCCGGCTCGACGCCGATGATCTGTGTGCGTGGCGACAGATAGTGGAAGGCGAGCGAAACACCGCCGATCAATCCACCACCACCAACGGAGCAGAACAGCAGATCGGCGCTGGTATCCTTGGCATCGAGCTGGTCGAGGGCTTCAAGTCCCGCACCGGCCTGGCCGGCGACGATTTCCGGGTCATCGAAGGGGTGCAGCAGCGCCAGGCCTTCGGTCTCGGCAATTTCGCGCGCTTTGGCGGCGGCGACTTCCTCACGTGCGCGGTCACCATGATCGGTCAGCACGACGCGTGCGCCGTAGCCGGCCGTGGCGTCGCGCTTGGCGGCCGGTGCATCGATCGGCATGACGATGGTGACGGGAATGCCGAGCGCCTGGCCGGCGGCGGCCAGCCCTTGCGCGAAATTGCCGGACGAATAGGCGACGACACCCTTCTTCGCTTCGTCGGCCGAAAGCCGCTTCAGACGCCAATAGGCGCCACGGATCTTGAACGATCCCGCCCATTGCAGCGATTCCGGCTTGATGAAGACACGGGCCGCACCCGTCTCCCTGGCCAGGGCTGCCGATTCCAGCAGTGGCGTGATCTGCGTCGCCTTGGAGGTGACGGCATAGGCCTGCTTGAGATGATCGAGGGAGGGGACAAGGACTTCGGTCATCTATTCGCCTCGCGGAAAGCGTTTTTGCTCTTCGAGCACATTGAGATCCATGTGATTGCGCATGTAGCGTTCCGAGGCCTTCTGCAGCGGCTGGAACTCCCATGGGTAGTGGGTGCCGTTACGCAGCGCCGGGTAGACGACCCAGCGACGCGCCTGGCTGGCGCGCACGGCTGCGTCGAAGGCGGCCATGTTCCAGCGCGACCTCACCTTGTCGACGAACGCGGCGACCAGTGCGGCATGCGCCGGTTCAGCAGCGAGGTTGGTGAGTTCCTTGGGATCGGATTCAAGATCAAACAGTTGCGGCGGGTCGATCTCGCAATGGATGAATTTGTAGCGGCCGTCGCGGATGGCCACCAGCGGGGCGTTGGACCCTTCAGCTGCGTATTCCATCAGCACCGGCGCGGTGCGTTTCTGGCCATGCAGTTGCGGCAGCAGTGACTGGCCGTCGGTCCATGGCATGATCGCGCTCATGTCGATGCCGGCGAGATCGCAAAGCGTTGGCGTCACATCGAGATTCGATACCGGCGTACTGATCAAGCCGGCTGGAATGCCTTTTCCGCCGATCATCAGCGGCACGCGCGCCGAGCCCTCGAAGAAACACATCTTGAACCACAGTCCACGCTCGCCGAGCATGTCGCCATGGTCCGAGCAGAACAGGATGATCGTATCGTCGAGCATCCGGGTCCGTTCCAGCACCGACACCAGTTCACCGACCTTGTCATCGATATAGGAGATGTTGGCAAAATAGCCGCGCCGTGAACGGCGGATCTGCTCCGGCGTGATATCGAAGCTGTCATAGTCGCTGGCGCGATAGAGCCGCTGCGAATGCGGGTCCTGCCTGTCGTAGGGGATGAAGCCGACTTCCGGCTCCAGCGCCGGACAGTCCTCATACAGATCCCAATACTGCCGCCGGGCGACATAGGGGTCGTGCGGGTGGGTAAAGGAAACCGTCAGGCACCAGGGACGGTGCGAGGCGTCGTCGGAGACGCGAGCGAACTCATAGAGCTTCTGCACCGCATGGAAGGCGACCTCGTCGTCATATTCCATCTGGTTGGATATCTCGGCAACGCCCGCGCCGGTCACCGAGCCCAGATTGTGATACCACCAGTCGATCCGCTCGCCGGGCTTGCGATAGTCCGGTGTCCAGCCGAAATCGGCCGGGTAGATGTCGGTGGTCAGCCTCTCTTCGAAGCCATGCAACTGGTCCGGCCCGACAAAATGCATCTTGCCCGACAGGCAGGTGTGGTAGCCGTCGGAGCGCAGATGATGGGCAAAGGTCGGGATCGACGAGGCGAATTCGGCGGCATTGTCATAGACCTCGGTGCGCGACGGCAGCTGACCACTCATGAACGAGGCCCGGCCCGGCGCGCAGAGCGGCGAGGCCGTGTAGTTGTTTGCAAAGCGCGCCGAGCGTGCGGCAAGCGCCCTTAGATGCGGTGCGTGCAGGAAGTCAGCCGGCCCGTCCGGAAACAGCGTGCCATTGAGCTGATCGACCATGACGATCAGGATGTTGGGTCGTTTGGTCGTCACAGTGCCTGCCGCCGGTTGAGTTTCGTTTCGAGATAGTCCTCGACCAGTGCGATCGCGGTCGCGGCATCGGGCACGCCGTCCTTCAGCGCACGTCTGATATAGAGCCCGTCGATCAGGGCGGCTGTCGCCTCAGCGACGCGGTCGGCTTCGCTTCTGGGCAGGATGCCGGTCAGCCCGCTCATCAGGTTGGAATGCAGGCGCCGCGCATAGACGCGGAGCAGCCGGCGCAACGCGGATGATTTCTGCGCCTCGACATAGAAGGCGAGCCACGCGGCGATCGTTTCCGGCTGGAACTGGAGATCGGAGAAGTTCACCGCGACGACCGCCGAGACTCGCTCGCGCGGTGTGCTCGTCGAACCAAGGGCTCGCAGCGTGTCGGTCGTCAACTCGGCCAGGATGTGCCGCATCGTCGCCAGCAACAGTTCATCCTTGGCGCCGAAATAATGATGGGCCAGCGCCGAGGACACGCCGGCACGTCCGGCGATTTCGGACATGGTCACGTCGAGCGAACCGCGCTCGCCGATCGCCGAGATCGTCGCATCGATCAGCGCCTTGCGGCGCAATGGCTCCATTCCGACTTTAGGCATTCATTGTTCCCGCTTTTGTCGCAAGATTATTTTTTATTGACGGATCAATCAATAAAAATCCAGCCCGATTTTGCACCTAGGCTCAAACGATTGTGTGCGGCTGCCCCTTCACAAGGCTTGCAAGTGGTTCAGTGTTGAACAACATTAACGGAGTGTGCGCCGCAGCATGTGCTAGGCTGTCGCGAAGTATGGAGGTTGCCATGACTGCATGCATCGTCGGCTGGGCGCATTCGCGCTTCGGCAAGCTTGAAGGCGAGACGCTGGAGAGCCTGATCACCAAGGTTGCAAGTGAAGCGCTCGAGCATGCCGGCATAGGGCCGGACGATGTCGACGAGATCGTGCTTGGTCATTTCAACGCTGGCTTTTCGGCGCAGGATTTCACCGCGAGCCTCGTCCTCCAGGCCGACGACCGGCTGCGCTTCAAGCCGGCGACGCGCGTCGAGAATGCCTGCGCCACCGGATCGGCGGCGGTCAGGCAAGGCATCCGCGCCATCGATGCAAACGCGGCCCGCATCGTGTTGGTGGTCGGCGCCGAGCAGATGACGACGACGCCCGGTCCCGAGATCGGCAAGAACCTGCTCAAGGCCTCCTATCTGCCCGAGGATGGCGAGACCCCGGCGGGTTTCGCCGGCGTCTTCGGCAAGATCGCGCAAGCCTATTTCCAACGCTACGGCGACCAGTCCGACGCTCTGGCGATGATCGCCGCCAAGAACCACAAGAACGGCGTCGACAATCCCTATGCGCAGATGCGCAAGGATTTCGGCTATGAGTTCTGCCGTCAGGAAAGCGAGAAGAATCCGTTTGTTGCCGGCCCTCTGAAGCGTACCGACTGCTCGCTCGTCTCGGACGGTGCCGCCGCCCTTGTGCTTACGGACACATCGACAGCCTTAAAGATGCGCCGTGCGGTGATCTTCCGCGCCAATGAACATGTGCAGGACTTCCTGCCGATGTCGAAGCGCGACATCCTCGCCTTCGAAGGCTGCGAGCAGGCCTGGAGCCGGGCGCTGAAGAATGCCGGCGTGACGCTCGACGATCTGTCCTTCGTCGAGACGCATGACTGCTTCACCATTGCCGAGCTGATCGAATATGAGGCGATGGGTTTGGCCAAGCCCGGCGAGGGCGCGAAGCTGGCATTGAGTGGTGAGACGGCCAGGGACGGCCGGTTGCCGGTCAATCCGTCGGGCGGGCTGAAGTCCAAGGGCCATCCGATCGGCGCCACTGGCGTGTCGATGCATGTGCTGACGGCCATGCAGCTTGCCGGCGAGGCCGGCGGCATTCAGGTGCCCGGGGCAAAACTCGGCGGCATCTTCAACATGGGTGGTGCCGCCGTTGCCAATTACGTTTCAATCCTCGACCGGATCAGATAAAAGCGGCCCGCATTTGCGGGGTACTCATGATAAATCCGGTTCTGGTTGAAGTTCTGCGCGGCACGATCGTCGAGAGCGCGCATCGTGGTGCCATCGCGGTCTTCGATGCTGATGGCAAACCCGTCTGGGAGATCGGTGATACCGCACGGCCGGTGTTTCCGCGCTCAGCGGTCAAAGCGATCCAGGCCTTGCCGCTGGTCGAAAGTGGTGCGGCCGATGCCTTTGGCTTCGGCAACCGCGAACTGGCGCTTGCCTGCGCCTCACACTCCGGCGAACCGGCGCATGTCGAACTGGCGCGATCGATGCTGGCCAAGGCCGGACTGGACGAAACCGCGCTGGAATGCGGCGCGCATTGGCCGAGCCATGACGCGACGGTCGCGCTGGCTCGCGCTGGAGAGGTTCCGAACGCACTGCACAACAACTGCTCGGGCAAACATTCGGGCTTTCTGTGCACCTGCGTCCATGTCGGTGTTCCGCACAAAGGTTATGTCAAAGCCGGCCACGCCGAGCAGGAGATGGTGCGGGACGCCATGCAAGCGGTGACCGGTGCCGCCCATGGGGCCGATGAACGCGCGACCGATGGCTGCTCGATCCCAACCTACGCCGTGCCGCTCAGGAGCTTCGCGCTAGGCTTTGCTCGCATGGTGACGACCACGGGTTTTGGCCCCGAGCGAGCCAAGGCCGCGAAGCGCCTGCTTTCGGCCTGCATGGCCGAACCGTTCTTCGTCGCCGGAACCGGCCGCGCGGACGTGGCACTGATGCAGGCCGCGCCAGGGCGGATCTTTGTGAAGGGTGGGGCCGAGGGCGTCTATTGCGCGGCACTTCCTGAACTCGGCCTCGGCATTGCGCTTAAATGCGATGATGGCGCCGGCCGGGCCGCCGAAGCCATGGTTGCTGCGGTCATCGCCAAATTGCTGCATGCGGACGAGGCCTTGGCGACAAAGTTGATCAAGCTGGCAAACGCGCCTATCGAAAGCCGGATCGGTGCCAAGGTCGGTGCGCTGAGGCCGACCGCTGCCTTGAGCTGAAGGCTACCTTAGCTGACGTGATTGCGCTCGACGGTCAGATGCGCGTATCCCGCGTTGCCTGATGCGGCGAGGTCCGCGGTTACAGGTTGCGCCCAGCGCTGGCCGATGACGGCACCGTTCTGCACCCCGTCGATGACATTGTCGGAGATGACGGCCGTGCCTGCGCCTTCCACCACGGTTACGACGATGCCGGTTCCGGCCTTGCGGATGATGTTTCCAGTCGCGACCACATTGCGCATATAGGGGCCCCAGCCGATCTGCATGCCATAGAGTGGCGCATTTTCGATGACATTGCCGGAAACCGCAGTGTCCGCTTCCACACTGATGCCGACGCCGAAACCCGGCGGGTCCGCAGGGTAGGGGCCGCTGGTCGAGAGGTTGCGCACGATGTTGCCGGAGCACACTCCCATGCGGCCACCTTCGTTGAAATTGACGATGGAGATGCCGTTGGCCGCGCCATCAACGATGTTGTTGTTGATGATGGCGCCTTCAAACGAGAATTCGGAATAGACCGCCGTTTCGCCTGACCGCGAGCAGGTGTTGCCAGTTATCTGCAGGTTGCTGGAACTGTTGGCCCGGATCGCCGAAAAGGCGCAATCCGAAACGACGTTGCCGGAGATGACGACGTTGCCGGCGCGAAAGGCATTGATGCCGTTGCCGTTCTGGCCAGTTCCGCCGCTGCGTGCCTGGATGCGCTCAACGCGGTTGCCGGTGACCATGGTGCCATCCTCGGCTGCCTGCCAGCGATGCACGAGAATGCCGCCATTGGCGCAGTCGGACACGCGATTGCCGGTAATCTCCAGCCCTCCTGATTCGACCGAATAGATGCCGGCGTCCGCGGCGCCGGAAATCTCCGAACGCTCGACCCGTCCCGACGCACGTTCGAGCGCCAACCCGCTCTTGCCGCTGCCGGTGATCTGGCAATTGTCGATGACAAGATGCTCGACCCGACGCAGATCGAGCAGGCCTTGCGCATAGTCGCCCATCCCGCGATTTGTGCCGTCGAAGACCAACCCGGTGAGTTCGATATGGTCAGCCTGCTCCACCATGAACAAGTGGCCGTTGCCGCCATAGACGATCCGCGTTGCGCCGGGCACTCCGGACAGACGCACGCGGCTGGGCAGCGAGAGATTGGATATGACATAGGTGCCCGGCGGCAGGAACACCGGCATGTCGCGGTCGCTTGCGTTAGCCAGCAGTTTGGCGAAGGCCTTGCTCTGGTCGTCAAGCGCGTCCGGCTGCACGCCGAGATCGGTTGCGTTGATCGAGCCGCGCATCGAGGCTTTCTCGATGCCGGGCAGGCTGGCCGCTGCCGCCTTGCCAAGCGACAGGCCGATGACGGCAAAGCCGGCGGTTCCCGCGAAAAAGGTTCGTCTGTTCAACATCGGCACAGATTCCTGGCTCCAGCCCGCCACGCCGCAGGATTCGTGCCAAGCAGACCGTCCCTGGAGATCGACGTGCCTGCAATGGCTTGTCGAGCAGCCTTTCCGCGCCTAAGTTCAACGAATGAGCAGAGCTTTCACCCGCGAAGAAGACAGCGAAAACGCCATTGCCGGCATCGGTGAGCGGCCGATCAGCCCGCACCGCAATTTGGTGACGGAGCGCGGCCTGGCGATGATCGAGGAGAACCTCGCCGACTTGCGCGACATACTGGCGAAGGCGGAGAGGAAGGCAGATCGCGAACGCATCGCGGTGGTGTCGCGCGACCTGCGCTACTGGACCGCCCGGCGTGAGAATGCCGAATTGTCCGTGCCTGAGCCTGGCAGCGACCAGGTGCGTTTCGGCATGGGCGTTACCCTGCAGGGCGATGACGACAGGAAGGTGCACTGGAAGATCGTCGGCGAGGACGAGGCCGATCCGGCGAAGGGCACGATTTCACATGTGTCGCCGATGGCCGTTGCCTTGTTCGGCAAGAAGGTTGGCGACGTCGCCGTGGTCAACGACAAGGAATGGGAAATCGTCAAGCTCTCCGAGAGCTAATTCTCGAGCTTGACGACATGATCGCGGAAGAATGCGGCGGCACCCGCTTCATCGATCTCGCCGGCGGCGACGGCCATGACGAATTCATAAAGCGTGCCGTTGTCGGCTGTCAGCGCATGGCCGTTCACAATCAAGAACGCGCCGGCGGCCACGATGGCGGTGCGTTTGTTGCCGTCGACAAAGGCATGATTCCTGGCAATGCCGAAGACATAGGCAGCGGCAAGATCCTCGACCGACGGGTTGCCATAGCTCGCCTTGTTCTCAGCGCGGGCGAGCGCTGATTCGAGAGCGTTTTCATCTCTCAAACCTTGCGCTCCGCCATGTATGCGCAATTGCTCGGCATGCATGGCCTCGACCGCGCGGCGTGACAGAAACTCGCAGCTCATTCGGCGAGTTTCTGAAGTGCGACCTTATACTTGTCCATGACCTTACGGGCAGCTTCCATCTGCCGTTCGAAACTGTCGTCTACCGGCTCAAGGGCAATGCCCTTGTCCGTTTCGACGATCTGAAGCTGATCGCCCGTCTTCATGTTCAAGCGGTCGAGCAACTCCTTAGGCAAGATCACACCTTCGGAATTGCCGATCTTGCGAATGGTCGTGTTCATGGCGTTGCATCCCGGTTGTAACGCCAATTATAACGAAATGCCTGGGGCGTGGCAATGGCCGTGGCAACGACCGTTATAACCATCAAGCGGTAGACAACAGCCTGTCCAGCAAACGGTCCGCCGCCTCCGGAATGACCGTGCCTGGCGGAAAGATTTCCGCTGCACCTGCCTGTCTCACCGCATCATAGTCCTGAGGCGGAATGACGCCGCCGGCCACGATCAGCATGTCCCTTCGACCCAGCTTTTTCAGCGCGTCGCGCAGTTCGGGAATGAGCGTCAGGTGTCCCGCCGCCAGCGATGAGGCACCGATGATATGAACGTCATGTTCGACCGCCAGCTTCGCGATCTCCTCAGGCGTCTGGAACATGGCTCCGACAGTGACATCGAAGCCGAGATCCGCGAACGCCGTGGCAATCACCTTCTGGCCGCGGTCGTGCCCATCCTGTCCCATTTTGGCGACCAGAATTCGCGGCCTGCCGCCAAACTTCTTCCCGAATGCTTCGAGCTTGGCCTGCAGCCCGTCGACCACGGCGTTGTCGCCAAGCGCCTTGCGGTAGACACCGGAAATGGTCTGGACAGCGGCGACGTGACGGCCAAAGGCCCTTTCCAGCGCGAAAGAGATTTCGCCAACCGTGGCATTGGCGCGGGCGGCGCGTATGGCGAATTCAAGCAGGTTTTCGTTGCCTTTCGCGGCGCGGGTCAGCGCATCGAGCGCGCTTTCGACAGCGCCGACGTCTCGCGTGCCCTTAAGCCGCTGCAGTTTCGACAATTGCCGCGCCCGGACCTCGGCATTGTCGATCTTCAGTACGTCGACCTCGATGTCCGTCTCCGGCCGGTGCGCGTTGACCCCGACCAGCATCTGCTCACCGGAATCGATGCGGGCCTGCGTGCGCGCCGCCGCTTCCTCGATGCGCAGCTTGGGGATACCTTTTTCCGTTGCCGCGGCCATGCCGCCGAGAATTTCGACCTCTTCGATATGGCTAAGCGCGCGCGCTGCCAGGTCATGGGTCAGCCGTTCCAGATAGGCGGAGCCGCCCCACGGGTCGATGATACGCGTGGTGCCGGATTCCTTCTGCAGGATGAGCTGCGTGTTGCGGGCGATGCGGGCGGAATGGTCGGTCGGCAAGGCCATAGCCTCGTCGAAGGAGTTGGTATGCAGCGACTGGGTATGGCCCTGCGTCGCCGCCATCGCCTCGATCATGGTGCGGGTGATGTTGTTGTAGGGATCCTGCGCCGTCAGCGACCAGCCCGAGGTCTGGCTGTGGGTGCGCAGCGACAGCGAGCGCTCGTCCTTCGGCGAGAAATTCTTCTTCATCAGGGTCGCCCACAACAGGCGCGCGGCCCTGAGCTTGGCGACTTCCATGAAGAAGTTCATGCCAACCGCCCAGAAGAAGGACAGGCGCGGCGCGAAGCGGTCGATATCGAGGCCGGCCGCGACGCCGGCGCGGGCATATTCGATGCCGTCGGCGATCGTATAGGCAAGTTCCAGGTCGGCCGTCGCACCGGCTTCCTGCATATGATAGCCGGAGATCGAAATCGAATTGAACTTCGGCATGTTCTTCGATGTGTAGGAGAAGATGTCCGACACGATCCGCATCGAGGGCTTGGGTGGATAGATGTATGTGTTGCGGACCATGAACTCCTTCAGAATGTCGTTCTGAATGGTTCCAGCGAGGTCCTTCTGAGCAACGCCCTGTTCTTCCGCCGCCACGATGTAGAGCGCCATGATCGGCAGCACCGCACCGTTCATGGTCATGGACACCGTCATTTCGTCGAGCGGGATGCCGTCGAAGAGCTGCCGCATATCGAGTATGGAATCGATGGCGACGCCCGCCATGCCGACATCGCCGGCGACGCGCGGATGGTCGCTGTCATAGCCGCGATGCGTGGCAAGATCGAAGGCGACTGACAGGCCTTTCTGGCCGGCGGCGAGATTGCGCCGGTAGAAGGCATTGGATTCTTCGGCGGTCGAGAACCCGGCATACTGCCGGATCGTCCAGGGCTGCTGGACATACATGGTCGGATAGGGACCACGCACGAATGGCGGCACGCCCGGATAAGTATCGAGATACGGCACACCCTTGAGGTCGCCCTGATTGTACAGATGCTTGACCACAAGGCCTTCCGGCGTCAACCGCTGGCCCTTGATGTCGACCGGCGCGCGGCGCGGCGGCACCCATCCGATCTGGCTGAAATCCGGTATCAAGATGCGCCTCCGATCGATTGATCGATGCGGGCAGGAAACAGCGGCTCGCAGACCGCGACGCCTTCGGTGAAGGCAGGCCGACGCTCTGCTGCCAGCGTCTCGACCGGGCGTTCGCTCTTCAACGGATAAAGTGTCGTGCCGACGATTGCCCGTTCACCTGCCTGGTAGGCAGCGTTGCGCAGCGCGGCCGCGGCGTGAACGCGTTTCTGGATGTGCCCGTCCTGAAGGCTGGCAAGCACACCGCCTTCCCCTTCGATTCTCTGGAATTCCGTCCAGGCCGCCTGGCAGAGCTCGGTGGTCAGCGCTTCGACGGCACCGGAACCATAGGCCGGGTCGGCGACGTGGCCGATATGGCTTTCATTGGCCATGATCAGCTGCGCGTTGCGGGCAACGCGCCGGGCAAAGCCCGCCGGAAGGCCGTGCACGATCGTGTGCGGCAGGATCGAGATCGAATCCGCCCCGCCGGCTGCTGCGGCAAAGCCGGCAATCGTGGTGCGCAGAATATTCGTCTCAGGGTCTGCCGCCGTCATCATGCGAAACGACGTCTCCGCATGGATATTGGCCGTCGAGGTCGGGATGGAGCATGCCTCCTGAACCCGCGCCCAGAGCCTGCGCAGCGCCCGGATCTTGGCCATCGACAGAAACTGGTCCTGGTCGACACTGACAGCAAATCCGATATGAGGCGCCGCATAGACAAGCGGCTGGCGCGCCTGTTCGAACATCCTCAGATAGGACACCGCTGAAGCCATCATGGTGCCGAGCTCCTGCGCTTCTGTCCCACCGGCGTTGTGAAATACCCGGCCGTCGGCCTCTAGAAGCACACCCGGCACGCCCATCGAGAAAAAATGCGCCAGGGATTGCGGCATGGACGCCTGCAGCGCCTCGATCGAGGTGCGCAGCCGCCCGGTGCCGGCGAAGATCGCCGCCGGGTCGATGCCGAAGGAGAGGTTCAGCTTTGCCGGATCCGACCGGCGCCTGCCCAGGAAAGCAACCAGCCAGTCGGCGACAGCGCGGCTCCATGGATGTGCATCGATGCGGACCTGCACTCGGTTGAGTGGCACGCCATCCAGTACGGTCTCCAGCGCCTTTGCTGTCCTTGGCAGGCCGTAGCCGAACGCATTGGGAGCGCCTTCGAACACCAGCGACAATCCGGTGGCGCCCTGCGCCACGTCTTCCAGCCCCTGTGCCTTGGCACGGTCGACATCGGGATCGTCGATGCGCTGGCTGACGATCCAGGGCGATTTCGGATTTGCACGCACGATCGGCTCGCTGGCAGTCGAGCGATCGTATAGCGGCTCGATTCGGATGTTATCATCCGTATGGGAGACGAGCTTTTCCTCGAAAGATGCACCGGCCAGCGCTTTCTCGGCGAGAGCCAGCCAGCGCTGCCTGTCGGCATTCGGAATCTCGGCATCGTGGATCAAGGCACCAGCGCCCATCCGCTTTCCTCGTTTTGTCGGCCGCATCAGCCTGGAGATGTCAGTCTACGTTTCCTCGCCCCATATCACAATGCAACATGACGCGGCGATGATTGACACCACCCGTTGCCGACATTGCGAACCGTCAACCGATTGCCAAACGGCGGCAAAATCCGCAAGCACCAGAAGACCATTTTCGAGTGTAGCCATTGTCGCTTCCGGATGGCGTCACTATACCTTCGGCGGTGACCAAATCAGGTTTGCGGAGACCAGACAAAATGGCTGACGACACGAGTATTTTCATCGGCGCCAGCCGCAAGCCGGATGATAGCTATCAGCGCGCCGAACAGTTGTTGCTGCAATATGGCAACCGCCACGGCCTCGTGACTGGCGCCACCGGTACAGGCAAGACGGTGACCTTGCAGATTCTGGCGGAAGGTTTTTCGAATGCCGGCGTGCCGGTGTTCTGTGCCGATATCAAGGGAGACCTGTCCGGCATCGCCATGATGGGCACGCCGCAGGATTTTCTGGCGAAACGAGCCGAGCAGGTCAAGCTCGCCCCTTACGATTTCCAGGAATTTCCTGTCATCTTCTGGGACCTGTTTGGCGAACAGGGACATCCGATCCGCGCTACCATTTCGGAGATGGGACCGCTGCTTCTGTCACGCCTGATGAACCTGACGGATGCGCAGGAAGGCATTATGAACATCGCCTTCCGCATCGCCGATGAAGAAGGCCTGTTGCTGCTGGATCTGAAGGATCTTCAGGCGCTTCTTGCCAACATCGCCGAGCGCTCCGATGAGATCAGCACGCGCTACGGCAACGTGACGAAGCCATCGGTCGGCGCGATCCAGCGCACGCTGCTCGTTCTTGAACAACAGGGTGCGGCACATTTCTTTGGCGAGCCTGCGCTCAGGATCAACGACATCATGCGCACCACTCGTGACGGACGTGGCGCCATCAGCGTGCTGGCCGCCGACAAGCTGATGATGAACCCACGACTCTACGCGACCTTCCTGTTGTGGCTGATGTCGGAACTGTTCGAGGTGCTTCCGGAAGTGGGCGATCCCGACAGGCCGAAGCTGGTGTTCTTCTTCGACGAAGCGCATCTGCTGTTCGACGAAGCGCCCAAAGTGCTGGTCGACCGCGTTGAACAAGTGGTCCGCCTGATCCGCTCGAAAGGTGTCGGGGTCTACTTCGTCACCCAGAACCCTTTGGATATCCCTGAAAAAGTTCTGGCCCAGCTCGGCAATCGCGTACAGCACGCGTTGCGCGCCTATACGCCGCGCGAGCAGCAGGCGGTGAGGACGGCGGCCGAAACGTTCAGGCCAAATCCCGACTTCGACTGCGCCACGGCGATTACTCAACTCGCTACCGGCGAGGCTCTGGTCTCGACGCTGGGGGCCAAGGGAATTCCATCCATGGTTCAGCGAACGCTGATCCGACCACCGTCGTCGCGGCTTGGCCCGATCACGCCGGACGAGCGCCGCAAGCTGATCCAGGAAAGCCCGGTCGCCGGCCAATACGACGAGGTCATCGACCGCGAATCGGCCTTCGAGATGCTTCAGAAAAAAGCCAGGGATGCCCGGGACGCCGAACAGCAGGCGCAGCAGCAAGGCAGTGGCGGCTCGCGCTGGACCATTCCAGGTTTCGGCAATGACGATCCGTCTCCGCAATCCACTGGCCGGCGGGCGCCGGCGCCGCGCCCGTCCAACCGCCAGACGGTGACCGAGGCCGCGATCAAATCGGTGGTGCGTTCGGTCGGCTCGTCGGTTGGAAGGGCGATCGTTCGCGGTATTCTCGGCAGTCTCTCGCGAGGCCGCTAGGCCGCAGCATTGTGACGGGGGCCCGACGGTTTCAGCCGGATAGGGCCCCAGTTGTTGCCCTCTGCCGGCTCAAAGAACTGATTTCACGGCGCCAGGCAGCAATTAACCGGTCGGCACGCCACTGTCGATCGCGATCCCCTTGTGGTTGGTGCCCGCCGTTGGGTCACTGACATCGGCTGTGACGATGACCGGGGTCTTGCTCGGCACGCGATCGTAAAGGTCGATGATGTCCTGGTTCATCAGGCGCACGCAGCCTGACGAGACCGACTTGCCGATAGAACGCCATTCCGGCGAACCGTGCAGACGGTAGAGCGTGTCCTGGTTGCCCTGGAAGAGATAGAGAGCGCGTGCGCCAAGCGGGTTCTTCAGGCCGCCGGGCATGCCGCCATTGTCGGCACTATACGGCTTCAGTTCCGGCTGCCGCGCGATCATCTCATCCGGCGGAGTCCATTTCGGCCACTTCTGCTTCCACTGGACCACGGCGTCGCCAGACCAGGCGAACCCGGCGCGGCCAAGGCCGACGCCATAGCGGATCGCCTGACCGCCGGGGCGCACGAGATAGAGGAAGTGGTTGGTCGTATCGACAACGATGGTTCCCGGTTTCTGACGTGTCGGGTCCTGAACGATCTGGCGCAGATACTGCGGATCGATCTTGTCGACGGGTATTGCGGGAAGGTCAAAGCCACCATCGCTGACGGCCGAATACATGGTCACATAATCGGCGAGAGGGGGCTCGACATAGGTCGGGGGCGGGGGCTCGGCGGGTCCAGGCCCGGTGGTCGTGCAGGCGGAAACAGCGATCGAGGCGGCGCCCAGTGCAGCAGCATTGAGAAAGCCGCGGCGGCTGAGGCGAAGGAAGGGCGATTCAGGTATGGACATGGTTGCCTTTTTAAAGTCTCAAATCGCAACAAAGCGTGAATACGCCGTTTGCGCGTGGCGTGCTCGACCTAACACTTGGAGCGATAGGCGGTTCCAAATCTGGCCGCAGGGTGGACAAAGAAAGGCAAAGCTGTGACCGCCCTGCCACTGTTGCGTGATCGCAACATGTCAGGGGATCAGCCGCCGGCCACCAGCGCTTCCAGCGACGGCAGGATCAGGGCAGGCGGGAAATCCCGGTATTCTTCAGGCTGGTTGCTGCGGTTGATCCAGACTGTCCGGAAGCCAAATTTTGTCGCGCCGGCGATATCCCAGCGATTGGACGACTGAAAGGAAATCGCACCCGGGTAGAGCCGCCAGCCGGTGGCAACCATGTCGTAGACGGATGGATCGGTTTTGAAGCGCCGGACGGTATCGACCGAATAGATGTCGTCCAGAACCTGGTCGAGCGCAGCCGACTTGACGGCAGCTTCCAGCATTTCAGGGGAGCCGTTGGAAAGGATCGCCAGTCTCGCCCCTGAAGCCTTGAGCGCCTTGAGGACGGCTGGGACCTCCGGGTAGCAGTCGAGCCGCCAATAGGCGTCCAGCAACCTGGCCTTGAGGCCTGCGTCCGCGGAGGGAACCTTGCGCAAGGCGAAATCCAGGGCCTGTTCGGTGAGCTGCCAGAAATCGGCATAGGCGCCCATCAGCGTCCGTACCCAGGAATATTCCAGCTGCTTGGCGCGCCAGATTTCCGACAGCAACTGGCCGTCCGGTCCGATCTGGTCGGCGTGTCGGCGCACGGCGGCATGGACGTCGAACAACGTGCCATAGGCGTCGAAAACATAAGCAGCGTATTGCATAAGGCACTTTTGGAGCCGGGTGGCACCAGGTGCAAGCCCTGATTGCGCCTGGCATGGCGGATTTCGAGCCGCAACGCTTGTCGCTGGCCTCAACAAATCTCATTCATGCCGGTTGACGGCGCCAGCCAAAGCATCTTCCAATAACCGCACAAGGCAATATCGGAACGGAACGAAGCGATGACATTGGCAGCTGCGGCGCAATCCGCGACATGGACTTTCGTGGATGGTGATTGGTACGAAGGCAACGTCGCCATCCTTGGGCCGCGCAGCCATGCCATGTGGCTTGGCACCAGCGTGTTCGATGGAGCCCGCTGGTTCGAAGGCGTAGCCCCCGATCTCGATCTTCACGCCGGGAGGGTCAATGCCTCGGCGATCGCACTCGGCCTGAAGCCGTCCATGACCCCCGAACAGATCGTCGGACTGACTTGGGACGGACTGAAGAAATTCGATGGCAAGACCGCGGTCTACATCAGGCCGATGTACTGGGCCGAGCATGGCGGCTACATGGGTGTGCCGGCTGATCCCGCCTCGACCCGATTCTGCCTTTGCCTTTATGAATCGCCGATGATCGCGCCGACTGGTTTTTCGGTGACCGTGTCGCCGTTCCGGCGGCCAACTATCGAGACGATGCCAACCAATGCCAAGGCCGGCTGTCTTTACCCCAACAACGGCCGTGCCATTCTCGAAGCCAAGATGCGCGGTTTCGACAATGCCCTGGTGCTCGACATGCTGGGTAACGTCGCCGAGACCGGAAGCTCGAATATCTTTCTGGTCAAGGACGGCCATGTGCTGACGCCGGCGCCGAACGGCACGTTCCTGTCCGGCATTACGCGCTCGCGCACGATGACGCTGCTTGGCGATTATGGGTTCAAGACGACCGAAAAGACGCTGTCGGTACGAGATTTCCTCGAGGCGGACGAGATTTTCTCGACTGGAAACCACTCCAAGGTGGTGCCGGTCACCCGCATAGAGGAACGCAATCTGCAGCCCGGGCCCGTGGCCAAGAAAGCGCGCGAACTCTATTGGGATTGGGCGCATTCGACGCCGGGCGAATGAGCCGGTCGGCAGTCTCTTGTTGTTGACGCAGGCTCCTGTCGCAAAACCGTGTGACACTTTTCCCGAACCCGCTTAGAAAGGGAACCGGCGCTTCATTCCGGAGTTGTTCCAGCTCAATCCAGACCTATGTTAGTCCGGCATCCATACCGGATTTTTTCCACGAGGGAGTACTTTCCATGGCTTTCGAATTGCCCGCTCTGCCCTATGACTACGAGGCTTTGCAGCCCTATATGTCAAAGGAGACGCTGGAGTATCACCACGACAAGCACCACAAGGCCTATGTCGACAACGGCAACAAGCTCGCCGCCGAGGCAGGCATGGGCGACCTGTCGGTCGAAGAGGTGGTCAAGCAGTCGTTCGGCAAGAATGCCGGCCTCTTCAACAATGCCGCCCAGCATTACAATCACATCCATTTCTGGAAATGGATGAAGAAGGGCGGCGGCGGCAATAAACTGCCGGGTGCCCTCCAGAAGGCGGTAGACAGTGATCTCGGCGGCTACGACAAGTTCAAGGCCGACTTCATCGCTGCCGGAACAACGCAGTTCGGTTCGGGCTGGGCCTGGGTTTCGGTCAAGGACGGCAAGCTGGCCATCTCGAAGACCCCGAACGGCGAGAACCCGCTCGTTCATGGCGCATCGCCGATCCTCGGCGTCGACGTGTGGGAACACTCCTACTACATCGACTATCGCAACGCGCGGCCGAAATATCTGGAAGCCTTCGTCGACAGCCTGATCAATTGGGATCACGTCCTCGAGCTCTACGAGAAGGCGAAGGCCTGATCGATCCGAGAAAAGCCCCGGCATCCCGGGGCTTTTCTTTTTCAAGCCTGACCCTCCTCGCCATGACAGGGGGCTGCCAAAATCGCCCGAGCAGAAGGGAATATTCCAGTCCCCACATCCGTTGATGGTCTATCCCGAAAGCCTTCATCGATGGAGCCAATTGAATGAGAAAGCTTGTCCTCGCCATCTCTATGCTCGCTCTCACCGGATCGGCGGCATTAGCGGATCCGATCCTGGATCGGCAGGCTCTGATGAAGGAGCGTGGAAAGATCGCCGGTGGCTTGTCGAACGTGGTTCAGGGCAGCGAACCTTTCGATGCCGCGTCCGTACTGGCTGCGTTGCAGGCGCTGCAGGTGAATGCGGAGAAGCTCGATGTCGAGGCTCTGTTCCCGGCCGGCAGCGACGCCGGCGACACCACGGCATCTCCCAAGATCTGGCAGGACATGACTGGTTTCAAGGCGACCGAAGACAAGTTTCTTGCCGACGTCAAGGCTGCGGTGGAAGCCGCGCCTGCCGATGCCGATGCCCTGAAAGCCCAATTCAATGCCATCGGGTCGGATTGCGGCACTTGCCATCAGACCTATAGGGTGAAGAAAGGTTGATGCCAGGACATGTCCTGGCTGAAAAAAATCTCCGGCGCCGTCCTCGTCCTGGGTGGCATCGGCGCTGTTGCCGGATGGTTCCTGTCCGCGCCGGTCAAGCTCGGCACTGAAACCCCGGCCAGGCTCGGCACCGGCGATGCAGTCAAGGGCAAGCGCATTTTCTACGCTGGCGGCTGCACGTCCTGCCACGCCAGGCCGGGTTCGCAGGGCGATGCGCGGCTTCAGCTTGTCGGTGGCCTCGAACTCAAGACGCCGTTTGGAACCTTCGTTCCGCCTAACATCTCGCAAGACCCGAAGGACGGCATCGGCGCATGGTCGGTCGAGGATCTTGCCAATGCGATGCTGAAGGGCGTGTCGCCGTCAGGCGAGCATTTTTACCCGGCGTTTCCCTATACCTCTTATGCGCGCATGAAGCCGGCCGATATTGCCGACCTCTACGCCTTCCTGAAGACGCTGCCGGCGGTCGCCGGCAAGGCGCCCGCCAATTCGCTGGCATTCCCGTTCAACATCCGTCGCGGCATTGGCCTGTGGAAACTGCTCTATCTCAGCGATCGGCCGGTCATTTCCCTCCCCGCAGGCACGCCTGAACTGGTAATGGCCGGTCGCTATCTGGTCGAAGGCCCAGGTCATTGCGGCGAGTGCCACACGCCGCGCGACTTTGCAGGTGGCGCGAAAAAGAGCGAATGGCTGGCAGGTGCGGCCGCTGCTGAAGGCAGCGGCGTCGTGCCGAACATCACGTCTGGCGAGGGGGGCGTCGGCGGCTGGTCGGAAGCCGACATCGCCAACTACCTCGAAACCGGTTTCACGCCTGCTTTCGATTCCGTTGGCGGCGCCATGGTTGACGTGCAGCGAAACATGGCCGAACTGACGACGGAAGATCGTGCGGCCATCGCCGCCTATCTCAAGGCGATACCGCCGCATCCAAATGGCTATCCGGCGCGCAAGCCGGCCGCGAACTGATCCCAGCCTTTGCCCGGGACTTGGCACTCGACCATTGCCAAGCTCAGATCATCTTCGCCAGTGCATCGAACAACGCCAGATTGAAATCCTTGGCGTTGTCGACCACAGCATTGGGCTGTGACGAGAATTTGGCAATGACCATCTCGGCCTGCGGATCGACATACAGCCATTGGCCGTGAATGCCGCCTTTTGCGGATTACAGGTGGCGGTCGCCCAGGAAATCGAAGCCCGTCTCGAAGAAATGATTGTAGTTGCAAGTCATCTCTTCGCCCGGCGCGATGTCGCGCAAGGCGTAGGTTTCCTCGGGTGACGAGACATCACAATTCGGCTGGTCGTCATGGTTCATGTAGCGAGCGTCGTCCGCTTCGAAGACGATATAGGCCGGATTGCGCCGGTCGGGGTAGGAATAGCGGTCAAGATAGTCCTTCACCGGCCCGGTCTCGCCCTCATAAACATCCACGTCGATGATCCGGTCGAACCGGGGGTCGAGTTTCCAGACCAGAGTGCCCTTGGGAATGTGGTTCTTGGCAAATACACCGATGCCCTGGATCGGCGATTTGTCGAGATATACGTCGACGAGCAGCATAATGGACCTTCACGCGATTGGGAGCTGGTGGTGGCCTGAGGAAGGCCGCGCACTGGGTAGCGCGCGGCCATTGCAATTGCGAGTGAAAATGCGCAAGGCGGAATTCAAAAAGTCATGACCACTGGGCGACCCGCAGACCGCGCCGCCAGGCGTCAGCGTTGCTGCAGGGCCAGGCGAACTCCCAGCGCGCAATAGATGCCGCCGACGACCTTGCCCTGCCATTTTACCACCGATGGATTTCGGCGCAGAAACTTTCCGAGCCCACCAGCGCTCACCGCAAAGATGACCGTACTAAGAAGCCCCAGAAAAACAAAGATCACCCCAAGTGTCATCAACTGGCGCATGATCGATCCATTTCCAGGATGTACAAACTGCGGAAGGAAGGCGAGGAAGAAAAGCGCGGTCTTGGGGTTGAGCACTTCGGTCAGGACGGCTTGTCGAAACGCCTTTTCGGCGGAAATTACAACCGTGCCAGCTGTCGGATTGGCCGGCGTTCTCTCGATGACGGCGCGAATGCCGAGATAAACCAGGTAGGCCGCGCCGATGTATTTTACGATACTGAACAGTGCCGCCGACGTGGCGATGATCGCCGAGATGCCGACCATCGCCATCACGGTATGAAATACGTCGCCGGCAGCGATTCCGGCGCCGGTCGCTATACCCACCCTGGTTCCAGAACTGGTCGCCCGCGCGACGGTAAGGAGGGTCGCGGGGCCCGGAATAAAGACGAAGCCGAGTACGACCAGGACGTAGGTCACCAATGTGGAAAGGCCAATCATTGGTCAGCCTCACCGGCAAGTTGCGCCTTGCCTGCAACCTTCAGCGCGAAGGAATAGGTGTAGGCGATCTCTTCCAGTCGTGAAAACCGGCCGGATGCGCCGGCGTGGCCGGAATCCATGTTGATCTTGAACAGCACCGGATTGTCACCGCTCTTGCGGTCGCGCAGCCGTGCCACCCATTTGGCCGGCTCCCAATAGGTGACGCGCGGATCGGTGAGACCGGCAAGCGCCAGGATCGGCGGGTAGTCGAGCGCGCCGACATTGTCGTAGGGCGAGTAGGCGGCAATGATCCGGTAGTCGTCGGCGGACGCGATCGGGTTGCCCCATTCTGGCCATTCCGGCGGCGTCAGCGGCAGGCTGGCGTCGAGCATGGTGGTGAGCACGTCGACGAACGGAACCTCGGCGATAATGCCGCCGAAGTATTCCGGCGCCATGTTGGCCACGCCGCCCATCAGCATGCCGCCGGCAGAGCCACCTTGCGCGACGATACGGTCGTGCGCGGTGTAGCGCTCTGCGACCAGGTGGCGGGCGACGGCGATGAAATCCGTGAAGGTGTTCATCTTGTGCTCCCGCTTGCCGTCATCGTACCAGCCATAGCCCTTGTCCTTGCCGCCACGTACGTGGGCGATGGCGAAGACAAAGCCTCGGTCAACCAGTGAGAACCAGTTGGTGTTGAAGGCGGCCGGCACGGTGATGCCGTAGGAACCGTAGCCGTAGAGCAGGCAAGGCGCGGACCCATCCAGCGGCGTGTCGCGGTGATGCAAAAGCGAGATCGGCACCAGTTCGCCATCGGCGGCTGGCGCCATCAGGCGCCTTGTAACGTAGTGGTCCGGGTCATGGCCGGAAGGCACTTCCTGGGTCTTGAGCAGCGTCCGCTCGCGCGTGCGCATGTTGTAGTCGAACACCTGCGCCGGCGTCGTCATGGACGAGTAGGAAAAGCGCATGGTCTCGGTGTCGTACTCATAGGAACCCGACAGGCCGAGCGAGAAGGCCTCCTCATCGAACGAAATCAGGTGCTCCTCGCCATTCGTCCGATCTCGCACGACGATGCGCGGCAGGCCTTCCTTGCGTTCGAGGCGAACCATATGGTCCTTGAAGCCGATCACCGACAGGATCAGCCGGCCGGGCTCGTGCGGCACAAGTTCCTGCCAGTTGGCGCGCACCGGATCGCCGGCGGGCGCCGTCATGATCTTGAAATCCTTGGCGCCGTCGGCATTGGTCAGGATAAAGAAGGTGTCGCCGCCTTCTTCCAGATCATATTGCAGGCCAATCTCACGCGGCGAGACCAGTTTCGGTTCGGCGAAAGGATCGCTGGCGCTCAACAGGCGGTATTCCGAGGTCTCGTGATCGTTGATGCCGATCATGATCCATTTGTTGCTGCGGGTGCCGTCGACATCCATGAAGAAGCCGGGATCGGTTTCCTCATAGATCAGCCGGTCGTTTTCGTGGCTTTGTCCAAGCGCATGGAACAGCACCTTTGACGGTCGGTGGTTGGGATCGAGGCGGGTGTAGAAAAAACCGTCATTGCCGGCATTCCAGACGCCGGAGCCGCCGGTGTCGGGAATTTGGTCCGCAAGTTCCTTGCCATCGGCAAGGTCGCGCACCCGGAGCGTGTAGAATTCGGAGCCCTTGTCGTCGAACGCCCACAGCAGCTTGCGATGGTCGGCCGAATGATCGACGCCGCCAAGGCGGAAATAGGCCTTGCCCTCGGCCTCCGCGTCGCCGTCGAGCAGGATCTGCTCGATGCCACCATCGCGCGGCATGCGGAAATAACGCGGCTGCTCGCCGCCGAGCTTGTAGGATGAACCGTAGGCATAGGGTCCATCCTTCATCGGTACGGAAGAATCATCTTCCTTGATGCGCCCTTTCATCTCTTGGAAAAGCCGCTTCTGCAGGTCGACAGTATCGGCCATCAACGTTGTCTGGTAGACATTCTCGGCCTCGAGCTCCGCGCGAATCCCCGCGTCGAGCAATGACGGATCCCTGAACATCTCCTGCCAGTTGTCGGCCCGCAGCCAGGCAAAGTCATCAATGCGCGTTGTGCCATGATGCGTGTCGGAAACCGGCCGTTTCTCAGGCTTCGGCGGGCTGACGAATGGAAATGCTGTCGTCTTGTTCATTGCGTCTCGCTTTTGGAAGTGTCCGGTATGGCGGCGACCGTTGTTTCAGCGGCTCCAACCTTCAGCAGCTCAGTCTCATGCGGTGCCATTCGTGGCTTGGCAAGTGGCCAATCTGTCGTCGGTGATACGTCTGATATCAGCAAGACATTCTTCTGACACGATCCGGCGTTCCTTGGCGAACGTCATGCAGCACTCCGCCGCCAGCAATGCATGCCGCGATCCATGGTCTCGGCGAAAGCCGACTGTGGTCAGATGAGCAGTATGATGGCCAAGCAAGATCAAGCATTGAAGTCGTTCCGCGATTTGCGGTGGATGTAAATGCCGTCTGACCCGGCGTTAGCTGTCACTGGTTCGACCAGAGAAAAAGCTGCCATGTGGTACAGGACACGCTAGATTGAAGCTGATCCACGAATATTTGATCAGTATCGTTGAATATAGCGCAAGAAATGAATTGACTTACTTGGCCTGCTGGCTCATGGAAGGTGCCGTGACGCGAATCGCAGAGGCTCTTTCCTGCACAAAATTCGCGCAATGCCCGCCTCGTAAAAATAGGGCGCAGATAGAAACAACTCTTGTTGGGGCCTGAAGAAATCATGGATATTGTCGAGACACCTTCCAGAAACAGCGATGCACTGATCGAGTTGACCGCGGATGTGGTGGCTGCCTATGTCAGCAACAACCCGGTCCCGGTCGGCGAGTTGCCCAACCTGATCGCCGACGTCCATGCAGCGCTCGGGCGCGTGGGCGGGGTGAGCGAACAGCCTCCCGCCGACAAGCAAAAGCCGGCTGTTAACCCGAAGCGCTCGGTTCATGACGACTACATCGTCTGCCTCGAAGACGGCAAGAAGTTCAAGTCGCTCAAGCGCCACCTGATGACCCACTATGATCTGACCCCAGATCAGTATCGTGAAAAGTGGAACCTGGACCCGAGCTATCCGATGGTTGCTCCCAACTATGCCGCTGCCCGCTCCCAGCTTGCCAAGAAGATGGGCCTCGGCCGCAAGCGCAAGGCACGGTAATCGGCGGTGCCTGCTCACCATTAGATCGACATTCAACGGCGCCTTCGGGCGCCGTTTCATTTTGTGCAGGAAAATCGACTGGCGGCGATGATAGGATCAGGCGGTCTGTTTCAACGCTGCCTCGGCGTCGCGCTTGATGCGTTTGACCATCGAGCGCAGGCCATTGGCGCGCTGCGGCGAGAGGTGTTCGTCGAGGCCGAGTGCCCTCAGTGTCGCCTCTGCGTCCGTTTCCAGGATTTTGCTGGCCGTCTGTCCGGAAAACAATGCAAGCACGATCGCGACAAGGCCACGCACGATATGGGCGTCGGAATCTCCCATGAAGGTGATCACCGGATTGGCGCCGGTTCCGTGTTCGGTGGTCAGCCAGACCTGGCTGACACAGCCGGGCACCTTGTTGGCGGCGTTGCGTTGCTCGTCCGGGAATGGTGGCAGCGCTTCGCCCAGTTCGATCACATAGCGGTAGCGGTCTTCCCACTCGTCAAGGAGAGAAAAGTCGTCGCGGATCGTCTGGATCGTGGTCGTCATGATGCCGGATATAATCACGCGCCGCCGCCGCGTCACGGAAAAAGAAGAACACCGCAGGCTTGAGAGGCTGAGAGCCTGCGGTGTGCCGTCAGCAATAAGATTCCTGAAATCGGAATCGGCTTTCGGAAACAGTGATGTGTCGAGGGATATCGTTGGTGCATCTTTCGCGTCCCGGTCAGGCGCGCGACGCTTCGATGAAATCCGTCTCAGTTCCTCACGGGCAGGTTTACGGTCGCGGGCAAGACGATGTCTTCGCTCACGCTGCCGGTCGTGGTCGACGTGTCCGGCCCAGCCGGCGCCTTGTCGTCGGATGTCTTGTCATCCAGCATGGCAGCCGCGATCTTGGCGGTCTCTTTCGCCCGGGCGGTGATGGTGTGCATCGCCGACTTGCCGGTTTCGCAGACATCTGGCTTGCGCTCGCAAATGCCGGCGATGTCGCCAACAGCGTCCCGTGCCGCAAACAGGGCCTGGAGTGGGCCGACGCTCTCGTGGCCAGCCTCATCGGGGCCGACACCCAACGGCAGCGCCAGAAGCACCAGCGAAAACCAGAAAGCCATCCTCATCAGAAAGAACATGCCTTGCCTCTCGTCGTGACCGGATCATGCATCCATACGGCATGACCTCTTTTGTAGGCAGGATGTTGGCACACAGGCACAAAGGACGGCTTGCAGGGATCGCGAAAATTTTCCTCAAATTTTAGGCAGATTCGAAACGAACCGTTTTGCTGTCGATTTGCAGCAAA
The DNA here is from genome assembly GCA_943370265.1 of Mesorhizobium carmichaelinearum. Taxonomy (GTDB): domain Bacteria; phylum Pseudomonadota; class Alphaproteobacteria; order Rhizobiales; family Rhizobiaceae; genus Mesorhizobium; species Mesorhizobium carmichaelinearum_A. The sequence goes on along the minus strand of CALRQH020000003.1, from coordinate 361,435 downwards.
TCCGGCTGATTTCCTTCAATTTACGGTAACCATCCATCTGGCTGTTTTATCTGCATTTTCTGCACAAAGCGGTTCGATGGCGGCGGCCGAAGTGCTCCGATTTTCGGTGCTGGTTGGATAACGCTCCGTTTACTATGGCTGCATTTGCCCGTGCTTTCGGCATCGGAGGTCCCAATATTTGCCGCAGGTCGGACGTTGGTCGGCCCTGCCTTATCCATTCCTTAAACGCTGGATGCGAGTTTCATAACCAACCAGAACAATCTGCAAAGCAGAGCTGTCCACGACGAGTATGGGTGCGTTGAGTTGAGTTCGATCAAGGCCAGATACGTCGAATTGCCTGGCGCGATGGCTGCCGGCTGCGAGCGTATGGTTCATCCCTCCGTCCTGGGGCGGAGCGACCGCGAGCGCCAGCACCGGTTCATCGGTGTCATGCTGGCCGCGCCGTTCTTCGCTGCCGGTGCCGCGGTCACGCTGGTTACATCGGGTATGGGGGCGGCCGTCACCATGGCGGCGATCTTCGCGACCTTCGGCTTTTGCTGGTTCGTCGCCCTGCTGGTGGCGGCAACGGGCAAGATGGCGTCGGCCGGCAAGGTCGCCCTGGCCATGGCCGGAATTGGTCTTGCCGGCCTCATTGCCGCGGCGGGAGGGTTGAGCTCTCCAGTCGCCTTGCTTCTTGTGGCCCTGCCATTTGAAGCCTGGTGGATCGGCACCTCACGGCGCGCTGCGTTGTGGGGAGCCGTGTCGGCCCTTGCCGCGGTCCTGGCTCAACCGCTGGTCGGCACCCTTCTGCCGCTTGCGGCAGCACAAATTCCTGCCTGGCACTGGCTGGTGCCGCTGGCCTGGGCGCTCACGCTCATTCCGCGTGCGTCGGCGTTTCACAACACCGTTGAGGCATCCGGGGATCAGGACGCTGCCGACAGGCTTGAAGACGTCATTGATGCGGTCGTGCTGCGCGTCGCCAGACATGGCGAGGTGCTGGAGGCGTCGGCGAAGGCGCGCACCATGCTAAAGCTGCCACCGGAATTGCTTTTCGGCAGCGGCTTCTTCGATCGTATCCATCTGTCCGACCGAGTCTGCTATCTCAGCGCGATGGCCGATATGCGCGACGGCGCCCTGTCGCGCCGGCTCGATATTCGCGTCCGGCTGCCGCAGAACGGCGGCGGCAGGATGGTGGACAATTACAGGCCTTTTTCTCTTGAGCTGGTTCGGGCGCCGGAGCAGAGCGAGATATTCACGCTTGTTGTTCGCGAGAACGATGAAGTTGCCGCGCTACGAGAAGAACTGGCCGCGGCGAAGGAAGCCGCCGCTTCCGCCGAAGTCGCGAAAGGGCGGTTTCTCGCTGTTGTCAGCCACGAACTTCGCACGCCGTTGAATGCCATCATCGGCTTCTCCGACATGTTGCTGCATGAGATGTTCGGCGCCTTCAATGATCCTCGACAGAAAGAGTATGTCGGCCTCGTCAGGGATTCAGGCCAACATCTGCTTGCGGTCGTGACGTCGATACTCGATGTCTCGCGGATAGAATCGGGTGCCTACGCCACCGAGCCGGAGCCCTTCCGTTTTTCTGAAGCGGTCGACATGTGCCAGTCGATGATGCGGCTGCAGGCTCAGGCAAAGAGCATCCACCTGCAAGCGCAGATCGCCCCGGATGCAGGCGAGATAAATGCCGACCGTCGTGCGGTGCAGCAGATCCTTATCAACCTCGTGTCCAATGCGATCAAGTTCACGCCCGACGGTGGCGACGTCGTTGTCGGCGCCAAGCGGATCGGTTCTCGGCTGCATTTCTGGGTCAGGGATACCGGCATAGGCATTGCGGAGGAAGACTTTGCCAAGCTCGGCAAGCCGTTCATGCAGATCCACAATGACTACACGCGCCGCTTCGAGGGGACAGGTCTTGGGCTTTCCCTGGTGAAGGGGCTGGTGGAACTGCACGACGGTACGATGTCGATTGAAAGCATGCCGGGTGAGGGCACCACGGTAACGATCAGCCTTCCCGTGGGTGGGCCCAAGCGACGTCCCGTGGACAAGGCCGCCGTACTTCCGATGCCCGTAGCCAAGGCGAAAGGGGACAGAAATGGCTCGCTCCGCAAAACAGGCTAAGGCGGTCAAGCGCCGCAGCAGCGCCTTTCAGCATGGCGCCGCGGCCGTAGGCACCTTGATTTCGCAAAATCCTGTTCTCGTTGGCGGTTCGACCGCGTTCCTGGTGACGCTGTTCTATGTCTCGGCCAACGCCTTGTGGTATCAGCCTTTTCCGCATTCCGGCGCATTCTTCGCTACTCGAAGCATGGTGGGCTTTCCGCGCGCGGGCACGGTCGAGCCGGAGACGACAATCAACATTGTGCGCCCGGCCACCGCGACGGCGCCGGTCAAGAGCGACCCGACCGTTCAGCAGGTCCAGGGCATATTGAAGGACCTCAACTTTTATTCCGGCACCGTTGATGGCATTACCGGTCCGGCCACGCGCAAGGCCATCCAGGCATATCAACAGAAGGTCGGGCTCAATGCGTCCGGCGAAATCGATTCGCTTCTCCTGGATCAACTGGGCGCGACCCCCACGACAGCGTCTGTCCCGCATCCGCAGCCGCGGCCAGCTGAAACGGGCGTCGTTCCGGTTTCGCTGCAGACCAGCACTGCCGCTTCGCAAACTCCCGACGCCCGCATCGTCAAAATCCAGGCCGGACTGAAGGCTTTCGGCAATGACGACATGCGGCTGGATGGCGTGGTGGGCGCACGCACCAAGGCGGCGATCAAGGAATTCCAGTCGCTCTTCGGCCTGCCGCAAACCGGCGAGCCCGACGAGGTCGTCTACGTCAAGATGCGTGAGATCGGCCTGACCAACTGACAGGCGAAACGACCGCTCGCAAGCCGGCAAAAACCCCGCTAAACAGCGTCCATATGTTCGGATGCTCCTCATGCGCGTAACCAGCGATCTTTGGGTATCGGTGCTTTTGCGCCGGGTTTTCGGCGCGGGCGGCTTCGCTGCCGTGGTCAAGCGCGGCGCAACCGAGGCCGGGGCCGTCTTCGTGCTGGCGCGGGGAAGGATGGGCGAGGTTTCCCTGTTCGGGCCGGCGCCGCAGACGAGTTACGATTCGGCCAAGCCGGACGATCGCTTCTTCAGCCTGCTTGGTGCCGGCGACGATGCCGCCGTGCTGGATGCACGGCTGGAAAGGGAGAAGAAATTCGATCCCGACATCTGGGTGGTTGAGATCGAGGCTGGCGCCGTTCCAGTCGAGGAACTGATTTCCGTCAAGCCCTGAGGCTTGCGGATGCGGGAGCCTCGTCGCTGTTCGAAGCGCTGCGGGTGTCACCGTTCGCTGCCGTATGTCCGGTACCGCGGATGGCCTTGGACAGGGTCTCGGCCTTCCACCCCCGCACCTTGTCGACGGCGACGTCGCGATGGAGCAGGCGGTACCGGTCGAGAAACAGGCGGATGGCCTGCGGATGCGGGAACTGCGTCGGATAGACAGCGACGGTGATCAGGAACGCCCTGTCCTCACTGAGGTCAAGCGAACGCAGTGCCGCAAGCAGCGATGAATAGTTCTGGCCCGCGGTCACGGACCTGGCCGTTTGAAAGTCGATTTCGAGCGCATCCGCGAGCGCGGTCTGGAAGAATGCTGCGTTACCGGTCAGCGCTGTCTCGCGCAACTTGGCGTAGGTTTCCGAACCGAGGAAGGGATTGACAGAGGCTCCCAGACTGTCTCCGGCGGGGCGCATCATCGATCGCAGCCGTCGCCGCGCATTTTCGGTGGCAATGCCGGGTTCTGGTTGCGAAGCGGGGGCGATCTCGACGGCTTCAGCGCCTTCAGCCACCACCTTCACGATCGGTTCCGGTTTGCGCTGTCGCACCAGTGTCGGCTTTTCGATCGCCCTGATCAGGTCGGCTATGGTCGGGTTCAAATCCTTGCGGCGCGCAATCGCACGGGCGTGAGGCAGGCCATGCCGCCCGATCAGCGCGATGAGGTCGATGTCGCTGACCGCGGGCGAGCGGATGAGCAGGGGAGCGGCGATATCGACCGGTTCCTCGCATAGCCGCCGAACCAGGCCGGCGGGCGCATATTGGCACTCCGAGAGAGCGGCGGCGACATAGCGGCGTGATTCGGTCGAAACACTGTCGAAGAGCGGAAGCGTAAGGTCCTCGAGTTGGGCGATCTCCCGGCGCGAAGGGCGGGTGAGCGAACAGAAGGCCGACACCGCCGCGCGGAAAAGCCTTTCAGCCTTGCCTGCCTCAACCCGTACAGCGATTTGCCTGAAATCCGAAGATGACACGTAGGATACGCCTGACACTCTACACAAACCCGGGCCACGCGCGACCGGACTGTGTCGGTTTCGCATTCGCCAGAAACAAAGATCAAGTTAGCGGTGATCCGTTAGCGCTCCGTTAACCCTCTACCGTTCTTAATCACATTTGGAGGCGTTGCGTTGTGCTCCGGGGAAACCGAGAGGAATGCGCGAACCATGGGCATGGTACTGTCTTTCGTGCCGCGAACGGCGGCGACCAATCGAGCAAGTCAGAACACCGGCGCGCCGGCGGCGGTGATCATCTTTCCAGGCGTTCGCTACGAACAGCGCCCGCTGACCGGCGAGGCACGGCCAACTGGACCGGACAAGCCAGGGTCAACCCGGCCGACCGTACCTCACCACTAGACGACGGCTCTCAGGGCAGGCGCCGGCGGGCGGTCGGATACGGTCTAGAACTCCTGCAATTCGCAGGAACTCTGATCGAGAAACCGCGATACGATCGGTTTCCAGCTGTCGTCAGGCACAAAGCTGCGGATGACGAATATTCCTTCGTCGATCGGCGCCTCGACAAAGATCGCGCCCTGAAGCTGCTCGGGCAGGTCCTTGCGGACCTCGATCATTTGCGCCGGCGTCAGGACCACGGCATCCAGCGCCCCGCCATTGGCGGTATGATCGTTGAAGGAATAGATGTTGTGCCCGCTGCGGTCGTAGACCGAGACGGACCAGAACGGAACGCTCCCAGGCGCCTTGACCCGTACCATCCCATCGACCAGGTCGAAGCGGCACGCCGCCGCGTAAAACAGCGGGTCGACGGATTTGACCACCGGTGCGCCGCCGGCCTCCGCGTCAAGCCTGGTTATCTTGTAGAGATCAGAAGCCATCGCCAGCCGGGACCAGGCGTCACGTTCGGAAAACTCCGGAACCAGAAGCAGCACGGCGATATGGATGATGCCGGCGCCGAGCAGGCCAAGCAGGATGACATGCAGCAGCCTACGCATTGCAGCCAACCTTCAGGATCTGCGGCAGTGTCACGTCCGACAGGCCTGTGCTGCTGGCGATCGGCGTATCGTAGAAAGTGAGGACGAAATACATCGTGCCCGAACCGTTGGACAGCAGCCAATTGCCCGGTGCTGGGCGGTCGCCAACGGAAATGATCACCGAATTGTCGGGCTCGCGCAGCACCTGATAGGACTGAAGGGCTGCGGGGCGCGACTTGCCGGTTTCGACCACGCCAAGTGATCGATCGGCGGCATAGAGGGTCCAGAAACGGGCTGTCGGATATGTGCCTTCGATCTTGTACGCGCATTCCCGCTTGAGCGGCTCCCCTCCTGAATCGTGCTCTGCAACAAAGGACAATCCCTCGGCCTGTCCCAACGCCAGGACACCTTCTCGTGCCACGCGGGCCTTGGAGTAGGGGTCGGCTGCCGGCGTTCCGATATAGGGGAACGCGGTCCATTGGCCGATGCGGATCGCGCCAACGCCGTCCTGCACCTTCAGCGCATACCAGACGCTGCCGCCACCACCGCCAATGGCGATGACAAGCGCGACAAATGTCAGGAATGCGTTCTTGAGCATGAAGAGCCGCAGGAGAGAGGATTGTCGTTTGGGATATCGCGACGTGGGGCCCGATGGCAAGCCGGCCGAGAAATTTGCCTTCCGACGCAACGCTGGAATCAAAGCGCCGACAAGGTTTGCGGCGTGGTGGGGGCCTGGAGGATGGGCGCCTCCTCGAACACTTTTGACATGTCCCGCAGCGTCTGGGTGGTTCTGCTGGACAGGACCGGCGGACGCTCGGCGGCGGCATCGGCGGCTGCTTGTTCGGCGCTCTTCTTCTGCGCTTCGTCGGCCTTGGCCGCGGTTTGAGCGTCGACAAAGGGCTTGTCGATGCCCGGGATCGGCTTCAGGTCGATATTCTGATGCGCATAGACCATTAGGCGCTGCCACACCATCGCCGGCAGCGACCCGCCCGTCATGTTCTTGGTCGGGCTGAAATCATCGTTGCCCAGCCACACGGCCGCCGTGTAGTTGCCGGTGAAGCCGACAAACCAGGCATCGCGGTAGGACTGCGTAGTGCCGGTCTTTCCGGCGACGACGATGTTGGGGATTTGGGCGCGCCGCGCCGTACCCATCACCGGCACCGCCGCCAGCATGGTGTTCATGGATTTGAGCGCCTGTTCCGACAGCACGCGGTGCGGAGGCGGCGCATCCTTGGTGAAGTCGTAGACCACCTGGCCGGTGCGGTTGACGAGTTGCGTGATACCATGACGCGAGCCGACAAAGCCGTTCTGCGCGAACACGCTATAGCCTGTCGCCTGGTCCATCACTGTCATGCCGGAGGTGCCGAGCACCATTGTCTTGTGGGCCTCGAGGGGTGACTCGACCCCGAACGACTCGGCCAGCGCCTTGATCGGCGCGATGCCCAGGTGATCCTTGGCCAGTCGCACCGGCACTGTGTTGATCGATTTGGCCATAGCCATGATCAGCGTGATGTTGCCAGCGGATTCACCGCTGTAATTGTGCGGCGACCAGTTGCCCCAGCTGATCGGCCCGCCCGATATGATGGAGTTCGGCGTGAAACCGTGCTCCATGGCGGTCGCATAGACATAGGGCTTGAATGACGAGCCGGTCTGGCGAAGCGCCTTGGTGGCGCGATTGAACTGACTGGTACCATAGTCCCGGCCGCCGACGATTGCCCGCACCGCGCCGTTGGTCTCGATGACGACGACGGCGCCCTCGGTGACGTTGTACTCCTTGCCGAATTGCCGGAGGTGGAATTCGACCGATTCTTCGGCAGCTTTCTGGATGTTGGCGTCGAAGGTCGTATGGGCGACCAGCGAATGCTGGCCGCTCTTGGCCGCGATCTTCTTGACCTCGTCGAACGCCCAGTCGAGGAAATAGTCTGGGCTCTTCTGCTCGCCACGGTCGACGACATCGGCCGGGTGCAGCCGCGCCTGCAGCACCTGGCCCTCGGTCATGAAACCTGCGTCGACGAGATTGGAGAGCACCACATTGGCGCGCGCGCGGGCCGCCGGCAGGTTGATGTGCGGCGCGTATTTGGTCGGCGCCTTGAAAAGCCCGGCCAGCATGGCCGCCTCGGCGAGACTCAGGTCCTTGACGCTCTTGCCGAAATAGAAATCAGCTGCCGCCTCGATGCCGAACGTGCCGCCGCCCATATAGGCGCGGTCGAGATAGAGCTGGAGGATCTCCTTCTTCGAAAGATTGGCTTCGAGCCACAATGACAGGAAGGCTTCCTTGATCTTGCGTTCGAACGTCCGTTCATTGGTCAGGAACAGGTTCTTGGCCAACTGCTGGGTGATGCTGGAGCCGCCCTGGACCACGGAATTGGCGCGGACGTTCTCGAAGACCGCACGCGAAAGGCCGAGGATGTCGATGCCGTAGTGATCGAAGAAGCGGCGATCCTCGGTGGCGAGCACGGCCTTGATGACATGATCGGGCATCTCGTCGACGGGCACGGAATCGCGCTGGATGATGCCGCGCTGGCCGATCTCGTTGCCGTAGCGGTCAAGGAAGGTGACGGCGAAGTCACCCTGTGCCCGCCAATCGCCTGCCGTGTCCTGGAAGGCCGGCATGGCCAGCGCCAGCATGACGACAATACCGCCGGCGCCGAGCGTAAACCCTTCGCTGAGCAATTCGATGATCCCCCGGCGCCAGCCGGTCAGACGGAACCGTCGGGAAAAGATCGTCGCCGATTCCCAGAACTGGCGCGCCTTGAAGCCGATCTCATAGAGCGTGGTGTCGAGCCATGCGTCCAAGGCCAGCAGCCAGGCGGCGATCGGTCCTCTTCTCCTGCGCGGTTCGAGACTGGCCATTCGGAAATCCGTCTTCGGCTGCTGCGCGGAAACTGGATGCGAGCAGTTTCGGGACGGCGCATCGACAAGACTATTCGTCCATTTTTTCGGCACTCACAAGGGCAAACAGGAGGCCACTCCGCAAGTCGTGATCTGGCGGAAGAATCCGAACGCGGCTAGGTTCGATCGGAGAACTGCCGGCGGCTCAAATACCCACTGGTGATGGAACAAGACGATGACCGCGTCCGGCGATTTGCAGCAGGCACTATTCCAGAGACTGAGAAGCGATGCATCGCTGTCGGCGCTGCTGGGCGGCGCCGGATTGCTCGAACGGCCAGCCGAAAATGTTGCCTTCCCCTATGTGACATGCGGCCAGACCAGCGCCTTCGACTGGGACACTGGTGTCCGGAACGACGCCGATCAACTGGTCACGCTGCACATCTGGTCAAAGGCCCATGGCGAAGCCGAAACGCGTGCAATCATGGACAGGATAAAGGCGCGCCTCGCCAAGGCGGTGCTGGCCATAGGTGCGCACGGACGGACACACCTTGTGCTCGAATTTTCCGAGATCCGTCATGACGATGAGTTGCTGCTGTATCACGGGCTGCTGCGTTTTCGCGCCGTGATGCAGGAAAGCGCCTGATGTGCTTTCAATAAGGCCGGAACGCAGTCTAGACTGAAATCTGGTGATCATCGCCTGGGTTATGAAAATCACAGTCTCGTTTTCAGATGTTTTAGGGGTTTGGCAGGCATGTTTTTATCGGGGTTCACTGTTCATTTCACGTTCAGCACCGATGCCTTACAACGCCGACCATGAAAACGCTTCGCTCCCACCTCCGAACCGCGATACTGGCGCTCTGTGCGGCCGGGCTGTTTGCGTCGCGAGCGGCGGCATTGCCGACCGGCATGCCGCAGCCGGCTGATCCGATCATATTGGCTTCGTCGGATTGCTACGCGATCGGCCAGCAGGTAGCCGAGCAGAATGGCGGGACCTTGGCCAAGGCGTCGCAATCGACGCGCGGTGGCCAGCCTGTCTGCGTCATCGTCGTGCTCGTGCCCGGCAAGGACGGACAGCGTCCGCGCCGTTCTGAAATCGTGGTTCCCCAGAACTGAGCTTGACCCCATCGTTTCCACGGCCGCGGGAATCGGCCTATATCTGGCAACGGCCCATCAATAGGGGGCCAATCCGTTACAGGCCCAACCGCCACAGGCATTGACCGCATGCGCGTACTAGTCGTCGAAGATGACAAGGATCTGAACCGGCAGATAGCCGATGCGCTTGTGGACGCCGGCTATGTCGTGGACCGGGCTTTCGATGGCGAGGAAGGCCATTTCCTCGGCGACACCGAACCTTATGACGCCGTGGTGCTCGATATCGGCCTGCCGCAGATGGATGGCATCAGCGTGGTCGAACGCTGGCGGCGCGGCGGCCGCAAGATGCCGGTTTTGATCCTGACGGCGCGCGACCGCTGGAGCGACAAGGTGTCGGGCATCGACGCCGGGGCCGACGACTATGTCACCAAGCCGTTCCACATCGAAGAGGTGCTGGCGCGGGTTCGGGCGCTCATCCGGCGTGCGGCCGGCCACGCGTCCTCCGAACTGACATGCGGGCCGTTGCGTCTCGACACAAAGGCGTCCAAGGCCGATGTCAGCGGTCAGCCGTTGAAGCTGACGTCGCACGAATTCCGTCTGCTCGCCTATCTGATGCACCACATGGGTGAGGTCGTCTCGCGCACGGAACTGGTCGAGCATCTTTATGATCAGGATTTTGACCGCGATTCCAATACCATCGAGGTCTTCGTCGGGCGACTTCGCAAGAAGATGGGCATCGACATGATCGAAACCGTTCGCGGGATGGGCTATCGTATGCGCGAACCGGAGGCGTAACGCGGAACAGCTCCCTACAAAACCGGTCGCCCCAAAGACGCTGTCGCTGCGCTTCTGGCCGCGCTCGCTGGCGTTTCGGGTGGTCGCCTTTTCCACGGTCTGGGCGATCCTGACGCTCATCGTCATCTTCACGCTCATCACAACGCTTTACCGTCAGGCGAACGAGCGGGGTTTCGACAGCCTGCTTTCGGCTCACCTCTTCAACCTGATCGGCTCGGTCGGCATTTCCGACACCGGTGCGCTGACCGGCGCGCCTGATCTTGGAGATCTTCGGTTCTCCGAACCGAATTCGGGCTGGTACTGGTCGGTTGAGCCCGCTTCGGAGGGCGTGCATGGCGATCTCCATTCGTCGTCGATGACCAGGACGATCGCTTCGCCAAGCGTGTCCGAGGTCCCGTTCAACTCCAGTTTCCAACGCAGCTATTCGACAGAGGGAATAAGCGGCGAGAGATTGCAGGTGTTCGAGAGCGAATTCGTGCTGGATGCGAAGAACCGGGCAGCCCGTTTCCGCGTCATGGGAAACCAGACCGAGCTCGAGCAGGAAATCGGCAGCTTCCAGCGTCGCCTGCTCACCTATCTCTCGCTGTTCGGTGTCGGCATGATCGCCATCAACGCGGCTGCCATCCTGCTTGGCCTGCAGCCTTTGCGGCGTGTCAGAAATGCGCTCGCCATGGTGCGCGAGGGAACCGCGCAGAGGCTGGACGGTCGATTCCCGGCCGAGATCGAACCTCTCGCCAACGAAACCAATGCCCTTATTGAAAACAACAAGCGTATCGTCGAAAGATCGCGAACGCAGGTCGGCAATCTCGCGCATTCCTTGAAGACGCCGCTCGCGGTGCTCATCAATGAGGGGCGAGCGCTTGGTGGTGCCAAGGGGCAACTTATCGCCGAGCAGGCATCGTCCATGCAAAAGCAGGTGGAACACTATCTGCAGCGGGCGCGCGTTGCGGCGCAGCGCGACAGCGTTGTCTATCGCACGCCAGTGACGCCTCTGGTGCAGCGCATGGTGCGCGTTCTGCAGAAGCTCAATCCGCAGACCAGCCTGTCGCTTTCGTTGCCCGCCGCCGAAATCGTCTTTGCCGGGGAACGGGAGGATCTGGAAGAATTGCTTGGCAATCTCCTTGAGAACGCTATGAAATGGGCGCGAAGCGCGGTCGCGGTATCGGTGACGCCTCTCGCGACCAGGGATGATGTGGCCAGCCTGTTCGAGATGAGCATCGAGGACGATGGCCCGGGCATTCCAGAAGACAAGGCGCGCGACGTGCTGAAGCGAGGACGGCGTCTCGACGAGACGAAGCCCGGCACCGGTTTGGGACTGTCCATTGTCGCGGACCTCGTCAACGAGTATGGAGGCGTCCTGGCTCTGGAGAAGTCCAACATGGGCGGATTGAAGGTGGTGGTTCGATTGCGGAGCCTTCAGTGATGTTCACCCCGGCCGACTGCGGCCAAATTTCCGACAAATATCAACACTATGGCCACGTCAGTCTATCGATGACGCGGCCCCCAGCTCATCCTCTTCAAGTTCAAGATAACCGGTTGTTGGCATGAAGATTCGCGTCGCGCTCTTTTCCGCACTGCTCGCCGTATCCGGCTGTACCACCGCGGGCAGCAAGGGTCCCGGTGTGGCTATGCTGCCGCCGGCTGCCGGCAAACCGCCTGCTGGCAAGCTGACCTCGACAATCATTTCCGCCATGGATGGCGGCCTCGTCGGCGGCTCGATCGGCGCCGGCTTGAGCGACACCGAGAAGCGCAGCGCGCTTGAGGCCGAATACAAGGCGCTGGAATACACGGCGAGCGGCCAGAAGGTGACTTGGAAGGGCGATCAGCCGACCCGCTATGGTGAGGTCGTGCCCGCGCAGCCATACCGCGTCGGCTCGCAGGACTGCAGACAGTACACGCAGACGGTCTTTACCGGTGCAAGCACCACGGGTGTGACCGCACGCGGAACCGCGTGTCGCAACGCCAATGGCAGCTGGACACCTCTTACGTGATACCCGGTTGGATCCTGCGGGATCCGGTTCGGTTGATGTCGATCGGGAGCCATGGTGGACGCCAGCCGTCAAAGCGTCGCAGGACGCCTGTGTTGGCAGAGCAGGGCTCTGCCGCTATTGGATGAAACATGCTGTTCTGGGTCATAGCCGCCGTCCTCACGCTGGGTGCAAGCCTGGCCGTGCTGCTGCCGCTGGCTGGCAGGTCGAATGGTGCGTCCTCCAGCAGCGACCATGATCTCGAAGTCTATCGCGATCAATTGGCTGAACTCGATCGAGACGCGGCGCGTGGCTTGATCCAGCCGGCGGAGGCCGAAGAGGCGCGCGCCGAAATCGCGCGGCGGATCATTCGCCTCGGCGGTGGTGACGATGCGGTAAAACCGGCAACCCGTCCGCCTCCAACAGCGGCCCGGCTTGTTGCCGCCACGGCTGTTCTGATGGTTCCGCTTCTCAGCTGGGGCCTGTACGGCAAGATCGGGTCGCCCGACCTGCCATCACAGCCGCTCAGCGAGCGGCTGGCCAAGAACCCTGCGGACAGTTCCGTCGATGAACTGGTGGCGCGTGCCGAGGCCCACCTCGCCGCGAATCCATCCGACGGCCGGGGTTGGGATGTGCTGGCGCCCATCTACCTGCGCTTGCAGCGCTTTCCTGAGGCGGCGACAGCCTACCGCAACGCCATCCGCCTCGATGGCGACAGTGCCGTTCGCCAGGCAGGTCTTGGCGAGGCGATTGCCGATGCCGCGGGCGGTATTGTGTCGGCGGACGCCCAGGACGCTTTCGAGGCTGCCCTGAAGCTTGATCCGGCAAATCCCAAGGCATCCTTCTACCTTGCAATGGCGCTGGCGCAGGAGGGCCGATACGGCGAGGCGGCGTCCGCCTGGCAGCGCATGCTTGCCGCACTGCCCAAGGACTCACCCTGGCGCGGCGCCGTCGAGCAGGCGCTGGCCGAGTCAGGCAAGCGAAGTGTTGCGTCCAGGCAGGCCGAGAAGGGGCCGACAGCCGGGGATGTCGACGCCTCGTCGTCGATGTCGCCGCAAGACAGGGAAGCCATGATCAACACCATGGTCGCAGGGCTCGATGAAAAACTCCGGCAAAATCCGCGCGATCCGGAAGGATGGATGCGGCTGGTTCGTTCCTATGTCGTGCTTGGCAAGGCCGATCAGGCGCGTGACGCGCTAGGTCGCGCCATTGCCGTCTTTGGGGCCGATAGCGATGAAGCCAAGAAATTCACAGCCTTTGCCGCCTCACTTGGCCTGACGGCGACGGAGTAGGCCCCGCCATGACGCGCAAGCAGAAAAGACTGTCGGTGATCGCGGGCGGACTGGCCTTCCTGGGTGCTGCCACCGGGCTGACATTCTATGCGCTTGGCCAGAAGGCGTCCTATTTCTACATGCCTGCCGATCTGACCACGGCCAGCCTGCAACCCGGCCAGCGCATCAGGCTTGGCGGTCTCGTCGAGAAGGGATCGCTGCAGCGCGGGCAGGGCGCGACGGTGGCCTTTTCGGTGACCGACAAGCAGAAGGATGTCAAAGTGACCTACACCGGCATTCTTCCCGACCTTTTCCGGGAGGGGCAAGGTGTCATCACCGAGGGATCGTTCGGCCCGGATGGCGTGTTTGTCGCCGACAGCGTGCTGGCCAAGCATGACGAAAACTACATGCCCAAGGAAGTAGCCGACAGCCTCAAGGCCAAGGGTGTGTGGGAGGAAAGCAAAAGTGACTAGGCAGGTTGCGCAAAAGGACCCCACGGTTTTGCGGCATGACCTTGCCGCAAGGCAGCAAGCAAGCGGGCGTCACCATGGTTGAAACCGGACACTTCGCGTTGGTTCTGGCGTTTGCGCTGGCGCTTGTGCAGATGGTGGTGCCGATGTTCGGCGCGCGGACCAACAACCCGCGCATGATGGCCGTTGGCGGTCCGGTCGCGGTGACCGGCTTTGCTTTGACCGCGCTGTCTTTCGTCGCGCTGGCGACCGCCTATGCACGCTCCGATTTCTCTGTGGCGAGCGTCTGGGAAAATTCGCATTCGCTGCAACCGATGATATACAAGATCACCGGCACCTGGGGCAATCACGAGGGCTCGATGCTGCTTTGGGTGCTGATCCTGACCTTCTTCGGCGCCCTCGTTGCTGCTTTCGGCACCAATCTTCCCTCCACGCTTCGCGCCAATGTGCTGGCTGTGCAAGGCGCGATCGGCGCTGCCTTCTTCCTGTTCATCCTGGCGACATCCAATCCCTTCACTCGACTGAACCCGGCGCCTATCGAGGGCCGCGACCTCAATCCCATCCTGCAGGATCTGGGCCTCGCCATTCACCCGCCGCTGCTCTATCTCGGCTATGTCGGCTTCTCGATCTGCTTTTCCTTCTCGGTGGCGGCACTCATCGAAGGTCGCATCGACGCCTCCTGGGCGCGCTGGGTCCGGCCATGGACATTGGTCGCCTGGATGTTCCTGACCGGCGGCATCGCCATGGGCTCCTACTGGGCCTACTATGAATTGGGCTGGGGCGGTTTCTGGTTCTGGGATCCGGTCGAGAACGCCTCGTTCATGCCGTGGCTGGCGGGCACCGCGCTGCTACATTCGGCGATCGTCATGGAGAAACGCTCGGCCCTGAAGATCTGGACGTTGCTCCTGGCGATCCTGACTTTCTCGCTGTCGCTGCTCGGCACCTTCCTGGTGCGCTCCGGCGTGCTGACATCCGTCCATGCCTTCGCCACCGATCCAACGCGCGGCGTCTTCATCCTCGGGATATTGACGCTGTTCATCGGCGGGTCGCTGGCATTGTTTGCGTTTCGCGCTTCCAGGTTGACGTCTGGCGGTCTCTTTCATCCGATCTCGCGCGAAGGCGCGCTGGTCCTCAACAATCTGTTCCTCACGACGGCCACGGCGACAGTGCTCATCGGCACGCTCTACCCGCTGGCCGTCGAAGCCTTCTCGTCAGACAAGATTTCGGTCGGTGCACCGTTCTTCAACCTGACGTTTGGGCCGCTTATGGTGCCCTTGCTGGTCATGGTGCCGTTCGGGCCGCTGCTTGCCTGGAAACGAGGCGACATTTTTGGCGTGGCCCAGCGCCTGATGGCGGCATTCGCCACCGCACTTCTGGCAATGCTGGTGACGGCAGTGTTCATCGACGGGTCATCGGTGTTCGCAGCCCTTGGTGCCGGGCTGGCCTTCTGGCTGGTTTTTGGCGCGCTCACCGATCTCGCCGTCAAATCCGGAGTTGGCAATGTCGCGATGAGCGTCGCTCTCCGGCGTTTCCTCGGCTTGCCGCGCTCGGTCTTCGGCACGGCACTCGCCCATCTCGGCCTTGGACTGACCACGCTCGGCATTGTCGGCACGCTCTGCTTCGGTACCGAGAATTTCCTGTCCATGCATCCCGGTGAAACCGTGGAACTGTCAGGCCATACGCTGCGCTTCGTCGGCCTGCAGCCGGCCCAGGGTCCCAATTTCAGCGAGGATCGGGGCCGGTTCGAAATCATCGGCGTCGGTGGCAGCGCGATTGGCGAAATCAGTTCGGCGAAACGCTTCTACCCGGTCCGCCAGATGACAACGACGGAATCAGGCATCAAGACCATGGGGTTCAGCCAACTCTATATTTCGCTCGGCGACGAGGGGAGTGACGGGGCGGTCGTTGTCCGAATCTGGTGGAAGCCGCTGGTGACGCTGATCTGGGGCGGAGGATTGGTGATGATGGCAGGTGCGGCCATGTCGCTGATGGATCGTCGCCTGCGCGTCGGCGCGCCCGCCCGCCGCAAGCAGGCGAGAACTGCGCCGTCACCGAGCCCGTCATGAGCCGCGCCACCGCAAGCACGTTTTCGCTGGCGTCGCTCGCCCTGCTGCTGACACTGTTGTTTTCCGGCGTGGCACAGGCGGTGAAGCCGGATGAGGTGCTGGCCGATCCTGGGTTGGAAGCCAGGGCAAGGGCGCTTTCGGAAGGCCTGCGCTGCATGGTCTGCCAGAACCAGTCGATCGACGAATCCGATGCCGACCTTGCCCGCGATCTGCGTGTTCTCGTCCGCCAGCGCATCGTTGCCGGCGATACCGACCAGCAGGTGATGGATTACATCGTCTCCCGCTACGGCGAGTTCGTGCTGCTGAAGCCGCGCTTCGAGCCGCGAACCGCCCTTTTGTGGGGCGCTCCGATTATCCTTCTGCTGGCCGGAGGCCTTTTCATCGCGTTGACCGCCCGGTCCCGTCGTTCGACAGCGACGAAGTCATTGACCACAGAAGAACAGGCAGCGCTCGACGCTATTTTGCGTCGGGACTGAAATCGCTCCAAACATTACGAAAGTTTCATGCGTCGGAAATGGCGCTGTAATGTGCGGCTCTCTAATTCTCTTGCCCATGAGGACGCCCTTTAAAGCGCGTCCCTTGAAAGAGGATACGAGACAAATGAATATTGCCCCCAATTCATATTCCCGCACCCGCAAGCGCCTTATGACCGCCGCTGCATCCTTGGCAATCGCCGGGGCCGTCGGCATTGGCGCGTTGACGAGCGGAACCGTGCCGGTGCTTGCCGATGCCGTGCGTGTCGACGCGCCGCAGGTTCCGGGTTTCGCCGACATCGTGGAGCGTGTGTCGCCCGCCGTTGTCAGTGTCAAGGTCAAGGCCAAGATCGATCAGACGGCCGACGACAGCTCCGACCAGTCTGACCAGGACGGCTTCAACAACCTTCCTGACAACCCGCAGCTTCGTCGGTTCTTCAAGGAGTTCCGCGGCTTTGGAGACCAGGGCAGTCAGGGCGGCAACCGTCGCTTCGGACATCGCGACCACAGCAACGATCAGCCCCGCCCGGTGGCGCAAGGGTCCGGCTTCTTCATCTCCGATGATGGCTACCTCGTCACCAACAACCATGTTGTCTCCGAAGGTTCGGCCTTCACGGTCGTCATGAATGACGGCAAGGAACTCGACGCCAAGCTCGTCGGCACGGATCCGCGAACCGATCTCGCCGTGCTGAAGGTCGACGGCAGCAGCAAGTTCACCTATGTCGACTTCGCCGATGACTCCAAGGTTCGCGTCGGCGACTGGGTCGTGGCCGTCGGCAACCCGTTCGGCCTCGGCGGCACGGTTACGGCCGGCATCGTTTCGGCCCGCGGTCGCGACATCGGCGCCGGCCCCTATGACGACTTCCTTCAGATCGACGCCTCGGTGAACCGTGGCAATTCGGGCGGCCCGACCTTCAACCTCAACGGCCAGGTCGTCGGCATCAACACGGCCATCTTCTCGCCCTCGGGCGGCAGCGTCGGCATTGCCTTCGACATTCCTGCCTCCACGGCGAAGGAGGTCGTGCAGGACTTGATGAAGAACGGGTCGGTGCAGCGCGGCTGGCTTGGCGTCGAAATTCAGCCGGTGACCTCCGACATCGCCGAGTCGCTCGGGTTGAAGTCGCAGAAGGGCGCCCTTGTTTCGAGCGCCCAGGATGATGGTCCCGGCAAGAAGGGCGGCATCGTTGCTGGTGACGTGATCACCCAGGTGGACGGCAAGGATGTTGCCTCGCCGAAGGAACTCGCCCGCCTGATCGGCGCTTATGCGCCCGGCAAGTCGGTCGACGTCACCGTATGGCGCGATGGCAAGGCCCAGTCGATCAAGATCGATCTCGGCAAGCTGCCCAATAGCGACAAGCAGGCATCGAACGATCAGCGGCAGCCGGCCGCTCCGGCAAAGCCTGATACGCTTGCGGACCTCGGCCTCACCGTTACCAAGTCCGACAACGGCAAGGGACTTGTGGTGACCGATGTCGATCCCGACAGCGATGCCGCCGATCGCGGCATCCAGCCGGGCGATGTCATCACCGCTGTGAACTCGGCGGCGGTGACCACCACCGACGATGTTTCCAAGGCCATGGCCGATGCGGTGAAATCCGGGCGCAAGGCGGTACTGATGCAGATCACCCGCGACGACAACAACCGCTTCGTCGCCCTGCCTGTCGGCAAGGGTTGAAAACAGGGTTGGAGACTTTTCCCGTTCGGCGGTTTCAAACACCCCCGAGCCGCCGCGCGGGAAAGCACGGGGCCGCAACACTTTAGTCAGTCATCGTGTTCCCCCCGGCGGCAGCGGGCCCCCATCGCCCGCTGCCGCGTAATTTCAGGCTGGGCGGACGCCGTTCTTGGAACCGCCGAACGGCAACACCATGCTCGGTACAAGCATGCCGCCCGGGATTGCCGGGTGATTTTGAGGCAACGACGTTCGAAGAAAAGATTTATGGCCATCGCCTGATCATTTTAGTCGCGATGCGTATTGGAGAAGGCCACAATGCACATACCGGCCACTCAACCTTCCAGTGAAATCGCGTATAACGGCTCTATGAAGATTCTCGTTATAGAAGATGACCGCGAGGCGGCCGATTATCTCCAGAAAGCCTTCACCGAGGCTGGCCACACGGCACATGTTGCCGGCGACGGCGAAACTGGTTTTGCTCTCGCCGAGTCCGGTGACTCTGACGTCATGGTCATCGACCGGATGATGCCGCGCCGCGACGGTCTGTCCGTCATCGCAGGCCTCAGGTCCAGGGGCAACACCACCCCCGTGCTGATCCTGTCGGCGCTTGGGGAGGTCGATGACCGAGTGACCGGCTTGCGTGCGGGCGGCGACGATTATCTGACCAAGCCCTATGCCTTTTCCGAACTCCTTGCCCGCGTCGAGGTGCTGAACCGACGCGCCAGCGCCAAGGAGTCCGAAACCGTCTATCGGGTCGGCGATCTCGAACTCGACAGGCTCTCCCATTCGGTGCGCCGTGCGTCGCGCGAGATCGCCCTGCAGCCGCGGGAATTCCGCCTGCTCGAATATCTGATGCGCCATGCCGGCCAGGTTGTGACGCGCACGATGCTGCTCGAAAATGTCTGGGACTATCATTTCGATCCGCAGACCAACGTCATCGACGTTCATGTTTCGCGGCTGCGGGGCAAGATCGAAAAGGGTTTTGACAAGGCCATCCTGCACACCGTCCGCGGCGCTGGCTATATGCTCAAGAGCGGCTAGCATGGCCCTTTCCGTGCCGGCTATCATGAAGACGACGGCGGCGCGGCTTTCGGCGCTCTACCTTTTGCTCTTCGCGCTCTGCGCCGTGCTGCTGGTCTTCTACATGACCTCGCTGTCAGCGCGCATGCTCACGGCGCAGACCCAGGACACCATCAACGACGAGGTTCTCGGTCTCGCCCGGGCCTACCAGCGCGGCGGCCTGCCCGTCCTGGTGCGCGTGGTGGAACAGCGTTCCCGCCAGCCCGGCGCCAATCTCTATCTGATCGCCGACGCCAATGGCCAGATCCTGACCGGAAACGTTCAGAGCCTGGAACCGGGGGTCATCGACACCGAGGGCTGGACAACTGAACCGTTCTCCTACCGCCGTTTCGGCGAAGGTGAGCTCGACCGGCAGCGCTCCGCCGCATCCGATCCGGCCACGCCGCAGTCTGGTGATGCGGTTACCCAGCCAGAGGGCGAGAAGGGTCACAACGCCATTGCACTTGTGTTGCGGCTACCGAACCAGATGATCATGCTGGTCGGCCGTGACCTCGGCGAGCCCGAGCGTTTCCGCGCCGTCATCAAACGCTCGTTGATGCTGGCTCTCGGCATGATGGGGTTGGGCGGGCTGCTGATCTGGTTCTTCGTCGGACACGCGGCGCTGAAGCGTATCGACAGCGTTTCGGAGGCGAGCCGCCGCATCATGGGTGGCGACCTTTCCGGCCGGTTGCCCGTCACCGGGGCTGGCGACGAATTCGATCGGCTCTCCGAGAACCTCAATTCCATGCTGGCCAGGATCGCCACGCTCAATGAAGGGTTGAAGCAGGTCTCCGACAACATCGCCCATGATCTGAAGACACCGCTCACGCGGCTGCGCAACCGCGCCGAGGCGACGCTTTCCGGCAAGCACAACACCACCGACTATCGTCAGGCGCTGGAAGGCACCATCACTGAATCCGATCAGCTGATCAAAACCTTCAATGCCATCCTGATGATCTCGAGGCTGGAGGCGGGCTATTCGTCCGAGAGCACGAGCAAGGTCGATCTGGTTGAAGCGGTGCGCGATGTCGTCGAACTCTACGAGCCGGTGGCCGAGGAAGCCGGCGTGTCGCTCGAGACAGCTGTCCAGGGCAATTTCATCATCGGCGGCAACCGTGAACTGATTGGCCAGGCCCTGTCTAACATCGTCGACAACGCGATCAAATATTCGACCGACGCGACGGAGAAGCCAAGAGTGGTCGTCACGCTTGAGCGCGCCGACCACCAGATCAGGCTCTCGGTCGCCGACAACGGCCATGGCATTCCAGACGATGCCGACCGCGCCCGGGCGACCGAGCGTTTCGTGCGGCTGGAAAAAAGCCGCTCGCAGCCAGGCTCCGGCCTGGGCTTGAGCCTGGCCAAGGCGATCATGAGGTTCCACAACGGCCAGCTTGATCTTCTGCCTGGCAATCCCGGATTATCCGTGGTGATGAGTTTTCCCGACCGGGGGGATCACTGATGGCGGGTGTTGTTGCGGATCGTATCGAAACGGACTGGCTTGTGCAGCCGGTGGCAAAACTGGCGCCGCTGGATGCAGGCCGTGCCAGACAAGAATTGTCCGAGATCGCCTCGGCCGCACGGGAAGAGGACCTTTCCCGGCTGGCGAAATTCCTGGCCGGCAAGGGCGCCAGTCAGGAATTCCTTGCAGCGGCGTTCGACCTGTCGCCATTCCTGCGCGACACGGCGCGGCGGCGCCCGAGGACACTCGACGCGCTTTTCGATCAGACGATCGACGCCCGGCTGATCTCGATCAGCGACGAGATCGACAAGGCGCCACGCGCCGAGGCGATTGCGGAATCAGGTCTGATGATGGAATTGCGCCGGCTGAAATCCGAAGCGCATTTCCTGATCGCCCTGGACGATCTCGCCGGCGTGGCCGAAACGTCATTGACCGTGCGGCGCCTCAGCGATCTCGCTGACGCCTGCACCCGCGCCGCCGTTGATTTTCTGCTTCGCGATGCGCACGAGCAAGGCAAGCTGAAGCTGCCCGAACCGGAGAACCCGTCCCAGCATTCAGGCTGGATTCTGCTCGGCATGGGCAAGCTCGGCGCGCATGAACTCAACTTCTCCTCCGATATCGACCTGGTGGTTTTCTTCGACCCGGACGCGCCTGCGGTCATCGATCCCCTGGACGCCACGGAACTCTTCTCGCGCCTGACGCGCCGGCTGGTCCGCATCTTGCAGGACCGTACCGAGCACGGCTATGTTTTCCGTACCGATCTCAGGCTGCGTCCTGATCCCGGCTCGACTCCGCTGGCAATCCCGGTCGAGGCAGCGCTTCGCTACTACGAGGCGCGCGGCCAGAACTGGGAGCGCGCCGCCATGATCAAGGCGCGTCCGGTGGCCGGCGACCTGGCGGCCGGTGCCGCCTTTCTCAGGGAACTCCAGCCCTATATCTGGCGCAAGTACATGGACTATGCGGCGATTGCCGACGTTCATTCCATCAAGCGCCAGATCCATGCCCACAAGGGCCACGGCGAGATCGCGGTGAAGGGCCACAATGTCAAGCTCGGCCGTGGTGGCATTCGCGAGATCGAGTTCTTCGTCCAGACCCAGCAACTGATCGCCGGCGGTCGCTTCCCGGAACTGCGGGGGCGCGAGACCGTGCCGATGCTCGGCCAGCTTGCCGCGCGCGGCTGGATCACCACGGAAGCACGCGACGCGCTGGCCCGGCAGTACTGGTTCCTGCGCCGCGTCGAACACGCCGTCCAGATGGTCGCCGACGAGCAGACGCACACACTGCCCGAGGACGATGCGGGGCTCGAGCGCATCGCGCGAATGCTGGGCTTTGATAGTGCGGCGATATTTTCCGAAGCATTCCGCGCCTCGTTGCACCAGGTCGAACGCCACTACGCGGCGCTCTTTGAAACCGCGCCCGAGCTCTCGGCGGGCGTCGGCAATCTGGTCTTCACCGGCGATGTCGACGATCCCGACACGCTTAGGACCTTGCACGGTCTTGGTTTCCAGCGGCCAAGCGACATCTGTCGTGTCATCCGTGGCTGGCATTTCGGCCGCTATCGGGTCACCCAGTCGGCGGAGGCACGCGAACGGCTGACGGAATTGACCCCGGCGCTGCTGCAATCTTTCGGACAGACGCGCCGCGCGGATGAAGCGCTGATGCGCTTCGACGAGTTCCTCGCCGGCCTGCCGGCGGGCATCCAGCTATTTTCCCTGCTTCAGTCCAACCCCGCCCTGCTGAAGCTGCTGGCGACGATCATGGGGGCCGCCCCGCGACTCGCGGCGATCATCACGCGCCGTCCTCACGTCTTCGATGGCCTGCTTGATCCGGCCCTGCTGACCGAATTGCCCGATCGCGGCTATCTATCGGCCCGGCTTTCCGCCTTTGTCGAAGGCGACCGGGCCTATGAGGACGTGCTCGACCGCCTGCGCATCTTCGCATCGGAGCAGAAATTCCTGATCGGCGTCCGGTTGCTGGCTGGGTCAATCGATCCGGCGCGAGCCGGCCGCGCTTTTTCTGATCTGGCCGATCTCACCATCGAGGCGGCTTTGCAGGCGGTGACGGCTGAATTCGCGTCACGCCACGGCATGATTGCCGGGGGCAGGGTTTCGCTGCTCGGGATGGGCAAGCTTGGCAGCCGCGAGTTGACCGCCGGATCGGATGTCGACCTCATCCTGCTCTACGATCATGATGAAGACGCCGAGGAATCCGACGGCGACAAGCCGTTGGCGCCGTCGCACTATTACACCCGCATGACGCAGCGGCTGATATCGGCCGTGTCAGCGCCGACCGCGGAAGGGGTGCTCTACGAACTCGATCTTCGCTTGCGGCCGTCCGGTAACAAGGGGCCGGTGGCCACGCATGTGGATTCCTTCAGGAAGTATCAGCGCCAGGAGGCCTGGACGTGGGAACACATGGCGTTGTCGCGAGCGCGCGCGATTGGCGGCGATCCTGTCCTGTGTAGCGAAGTCGAAGCCGAGGTGGCGGCAGTGCTTGGTCTGCCGCGCGACACCGCCAAGGTGATGGCCGAGGCCTCCGACATGCGAACCATGATCGAGAAGGAGAAGCCGCCGCGTGATCTCTGGGACATCAAGCTGGTCCCTGGAGGCCTCATCGATCTCGAATTCATCGCCCAGGTGGCCGTGATCACCGGGCAGGTCGAGGCCCTGCCGCGCGCCACCGGTACCGCCGAGATTCTGTCCCGTCTGGCGCCCGACTTCGCCGATGCCGGGGTCCGGCAGGAACTGGGCGACGCCTATGCGCTCTATCTGGCGCTGACCCAGATGACGAGGCTGTGCCTTACCGGTGTGTTTGAGCGGGACGACGTTCCGCCGGGACTTTCGGATCTACTCCTGGCGGTGACCGATCTGCCGGATTTTGGTGTGCTTGAAGCGCACCTCAAAGAGACGTCGCGAAAGGTCAGGAAGGCCTTTGACCTTTTGCTTCGCACGAAACGACGGTGACGACCGGCTGTTTCGGACGACATCGGGGGTGAACGATGCAACAGGAGAATATCGTGAGAAAGACAACGAAACTCGCATTCGCCTTCATCGCCCTGGCCGGAGCCATCGGCACTGCCGCATATGCCGACGAGAGTTCCCGCGAAGGCCCTGGCCAGCGGATGACTGTGCGCCTCGACAAGGTCATGAAGGACTCGAACGGTACCATCACCTTCGATCAGTTCTCTGATGCCATGGATAGCCGTTTGAAGAAGATGGTCGCGGACAATGGCGGCAAGCTCACGGTCGAGCAGCTCGCTGCGGCGCTGGAGAAAGCCCGTTTCGAGCAGATGGCCAAGCGTATCATCGCCCGCTACGACACCAAGGGCGATGGCACGCTGACGACCGATGACATCATCGGGCGCGAAAAGAAGGTTTTTGCCATGCTTGACCGCAACAATGATGGCAAGATTGAAAAGAGCGAGCTGCCGGATCTCGCAGGGCACCACCACCAATGGGATGGCGGCGACGACGACGGCAACATGCAGTAACAGGGTGCATGAAGCCTGGACCTGCGCCGGTTCCGGCGGCGTCGGCCGCCGGGGCCGCTATTCCAAGATAGGCCTTC
Source organism: Mesorhizobium carmichaelinearum (assembly GCA_943370265.1). GTDB lineage: Bacteria > Pseudomonadota > Alphaproteobacteria > Rhizobiales > Rhizobiaceae > Mesorhizobium > Mesorhizobium carmichaelinearum_A. The sequence continues at coordinate 337,496 of CALRQH020000003.1, read as the reverse complement.
AGGCGGCAACTTTGATTTGCGACGTCGCTTTTGTAACCGGAATGCGAACCGAAACGATCGTGCCGACGCCTTGCGTCGAGCGGATCTTCAGGGCGCCACCCTGAAGCTCGGCCAGCGAGCGAGAGATGGCGAGGCCAAGGCCCGATCCCGCATGGCTCTTGGAGAACTGGTTCTGCACCTGCTCGAATGGGCGTCCAAGCTTGCTGAGCGCCTCCTTGGGAATGCCGCAGCCATTGTCCTCGATCGTCAGGATCAGCGCCCCTGAAGTGTTGCGGGCCCTGACCGATATGTGACCACCCTGGCCGGTGAATTTCACGGCATTGGACAGAAGATTGATGACGATCTGCTTGATCGCCCGGCGATCGGCGAACAGCGTGATCGCATCGGCGATCCGGGTTTCGACGGTGATCGATTTCTCCTGGGCCTGCAACGAGACGACGCGAACCGTTTCGCTGATCAGCGGCCCAAGATCGATCTCCTCGCGGTCCATCGAGAACTGGCCGGCTTCGATCTTGGACATGTCGAGGATGTCGTTGATCACGCCCAGCAGGTACTTGCCGCTGCTGTTGATGTCGGTGGCATATTCTTCGTAACGCTCCGAGCCCAGTGGCCCAAACAGGCCTTGCTCCATCAGTTCCGAGAAGCCGATGATGGCATTCAGCGGCGTGCGCAACTCGTGCGACATGTTGGCGAGAAATTCGGATTTGGCCCGGTTCGCCGCCTCCGCGCGCTCGGTTTCCTTCATATATTTACGGTTCAGGTCGACCAGCTCGCTTGAGCGTTCTTCCTCCGCCCTGCGGGCAAGGCTGAGATCGTGGATCGTCGCCATCAGCCGGCGTTCGCTGTCCACCAGCTTCTCCTGGTGCAGCTTGATCTGGGTGATGTCTGAGCCGACCGAGACGATGCCGCCATCCCGGGTGCGCAATTCGTTTACCTGCAGCCAGCGGCCGTCTGCCAGTTGCCGTTCGAAGGTAGCGCCGCCTTGCGGGCCGTTGGCATTGGCCAGCCGCCGCTCGGAGGCGAAAGCCAGCATGCGCTCTTCCAGAATGGCGCGTGAGGCGCCGGGCATCACGTCGCGGTCCGACAGCCCGTTGTCCTTCTGGTATTTCGAATTGCACATGATGAGGCGCTGGCTGGAATCCCACAGCACGAAGGATTCGTTGATGTTCTCGATGGCCGTGCGCAAGCGAAGGTCGGCGGCTTCGGAGCGTAGTGCCAGATGCCGCTGCTCGGTGACGTCGACGGCGATGCCGATCAATTGGATTTCCGGTGCCTCCGGATCGATGACCTGTGCCCTCGCGCGCATCCACACCCATTGACCGTCGGCGTGCCGCATCCGGAACACCTGGTCGATATGGTCGATTTCGCGTGAGACGATCTTGTTGGCCAACTGGAACAGGTCGCCATCCTCGGGATGGATGATCTCGTCGACCTCGCCGAAGGACAGCATCGTGTCGCAGGGCTCGTAGCCGAGCATGTCGTACATCGAGCGCGACCAGTACATCTTGCCGCGCACCATGTCCCAGTCCCACAGGCCGCAGCGGCCCCGAACCAGAGCCATATCGATGCGTTGATGTGCTTCGAGATAGATGCGGTCCGCGGCCTGCGCCCGCGCCGCCTGGCCGAAATAGGCGTAGAGGATGACTATGAGTACACCTGCCGTCAGCACGAACAGCGTGACGTTCAGCGACACCGTCTTGCGCCAGGTATCGAAGACCGCTTCCTGCGGAACGAGCACCGCCGCTGCGCCCTTCTTGCCGCTTGCCAGGCTGACGGCCGCGTACCAGTCCTTTCCGCCGATGCTGACATCCATGACCCCGGCGCGGTCGCCGAACATGAACAGTGGCTGGCCACCCTGGACCAGGCTGTCAAGCGTCCGACCTTCCCAGCGTGTCGATTGCGGCGTCACCGCAACGATCTTGAAGTTGCTGTCGGTGATCGCAAGCACATGGCTTCGGCCCATCGCCGCCTGACGGCTCGTGCTTTCCAGGAGGTCCTGCGTCATGCCGGGCGCCATGTTGGCATCAACAGCGATCGCGCCGGCAAGTTGCCCCGCGGCCAGCGCCAGGATTGTCTTGGCGTCGCGTTCCACGTCGTCGCGCTCGTTCATGAGCGACAGCAGCCTGAGCGCCGCGACGACGATCAGGAAAATGATGATGAGGGCAGGGATCGATCGGCGCAAAAGCGGCTCCGCTGCAAGCAGCCTTTTGTAGGCAGGCTGGGCGATGAGCCGCGTGTTGCCGGCGAGACCGTCGCTTCGGGTCTCACGCCGCTCAAAAGCTGTCCCGCCGGGCGCGCCCCACGCGTCCGCCTTCGCCATAAATGGCTCTCCCCGATTTTCAGTATGCCCTGACTGCTACAGGCTTGGCGATCCGGCAAACGCCGCACTTCCGAATCGCCATTAAAGAATCAAAGGTGATTCGCCTTGTCCATAGGCGCGGCAAAAAAACATTAAAAATAGACTAAAATAATGTCTTTCCGGCCGCTTCGACCTCGCTCGCAACGAGCCGGTGCGGACTAAACGAGCGTGCGCTCGACGATATCGCGCAAATCAGCCGACAGGTTTTCGGCGTTGGCGATCGCAAGCAGGGCTTCCCGGGCCTTGGCCTGTCGGCCTGGTTCGAGCGAACGCCAGGACCTGAGCGCCGTCGCCAGCCTCGCGGCCACCTGAGGATTGCGCTTCTCGACTTGCAGCACCGTCTCGGTGAAGAACCTGTAGCCCTCGCCGTCTGCGCGATGGAAACCGGTCTGGTTGGCGCTGGAGAAGGTGCCGATGAGCGCGCGCACCCGGTTCGGGTTGGCCATCGAGAACGCCGAATGGTGGGTGAGCGCGCGCACCGTGTCGACCGTTTGCGGACCCGGCACGCTGGCCTGGATCTGGAACCACTTGTCCATGACCAGCGGATCGTCGGCATACTCGGCCTCGAAATCGGCCAGCGCCTTGATCGCCGCCGGCGAACCATGATGGCGGTGCGCGAGCACGGCGAGTGCCGCCGCGCGATCTGTCATGTTGGTCGCCGAATGGAAATGATCCGCCGCAAGCTCGGCGCCTGCGGGCAGCAGCGAGAGGTAGTCGAGCAGGATGTTGCGCAGGGCCCGTCGGCCGGCGCTCGCCGCATCCGGGCTGAACGCGTCATCGTCGACAAGGCGATCGTAGAGGTCGGAAAATACCTCGCGGTTCGCGGTGGCGATCGCCAGTGCCAACGCTTCGCGGCTCCTGAAAACGGCGTCCGGATCGATGTTCTTGCCAATGTCACGCGCGATATCGGCCTCGCTCGGAAGCGCCAGTGCCAATGCCCGGTAAGCGGGTTCGAGCGTTTCGTCTCCGGCGATCTTGCCGGCAAGATCGGTAAGCCGGAACGTGAAGACGGGCGGCTTGCCGCCGAGGATCTGGCGGAAGGCGGCAATCAGCGCGTCGGTCAAAATTGTGTTGAAGGCTTGCCAGCGCGAGAAGGCGTCGCTGTCATGGCCGGCAAGGAAGAACTGGTCGTCCGCCTTCTGTTCGACCGAGAGCGTCACCGGCGCCGAGAAACCGCGATTGAGCGACACGGCCGGGCGCTCGGCAACGCCTGAGAAGCGCACGACATGCCGGCGCTTGCGGATGTGGATGACACCATTCTCGACGGTAGCGCCTTCCACGCCGCTATAGGCGACGGGTTCACCGCCGGCGCCGACCAGGCCGAAGGCCAAGGGAATGTGCATCAGTCGCTTGCGGCTTTCGGACGGCGTCGGCGGCACCGACTGCTCGATTTCAAGGATGAACTCCTGCGATCCCGGATTGTGCGTCGAACTGACGGTCAGGTTGGGCGTGCCCGCCTGATGGTACCAGAGCGCGAACTGCTGGAGGTCGCGACCGGAAGCGTCTTCGAAGACTTTTATGAAATCCTCGATCGTCGCCGCCTGGCCGTCATGACGCTCGAAATAGAGGTTCATGCCGGCCCGGAAAGTCTCCGCGCCAAGGATGGTGCGGATCATGCGCACCACTTCCGAACCCTTTTCGTAGACCGTCGCCGTGTAGAAATTGTTGATCTCGCGGTAGCGGCGCGGCCGCACCGGATGCGCCAGCGGGCCCTGGTCCTCGGGAAATTGATGTGCTCTCAGCGTGCGCACTTCGGCGATACGCTTGACCGCCCTGGAGCGCTGGTCGGCGGAGAATTCGTGATCGCGGAAAACCGTCAGCCCTTCCTTGAGGCAAAGCTGGAACCAGTCACGGCAAGTGATTCTGTTGCCAGTCCAATTGTGGAAATACTCATGCGCGATGATCGCCTCGATATTGGCGAAGTCGGCGTCGGTCGCGGTCTCCTGGTCGGCCAGAACATATTTGTCGTTGAAGATATTGAGGCCCTTGTTCTCCATGGCGCCCATGTTGAAGTCGGACACGGCGACGATGTTGAAGACATCGAGATCGTATTCACAGCCGAACTCTTCTTCATCCCATCGCATCGACCGTTTCAGGGCATCCATGGCATAGCCGGCGAGCTTTTCCTTGCCGGGCTCGACATAGATGCCGAGATCGACCTTGCGGCCGGACATGGTGACGAAACTGTCGGCGACCTTGCCGAGATCTCCCGCTACCAGGGCGAACAGATAGGACGGCTTGGGGAAGGGGTCGTGCCAGATCGCATAGTGCCAACCGTCGGCGAGATCGCCGCTCTCGACTGGATTGCCGTTGGACAGCAGCAGCGGCGCTTCATCGCGCCTGGCCTCGATGCGCACCGTGTAGACGGAAAGGACATCGGGGCGATCGAGAAAATAGGTGATGCGGCGAAAGCCTTCGGCCTCGCATTGCGTGCAGTAGACGTTGCTGGACCGATAGAGACCCATCAGCGTTTCGTTGCCGGCGGGCGCGACTTCCGTTTCGATGACGAGCTGGAAGCCCGGGGTGGCCGGCACTCTCGTGATCGTCAGCTGATCGGGCGTCGCCACATAATCCGCCGGCTCCAGCTGGCGACCGTCGATCTCGACGCGCAGCAGCCTCAGCCCGTCCCCGTCCAGCACCAACGGCGCTGATGCCGAGACGCCGTCGCGGCGCTCTACCGTCAGCACGGCGGTGACGCGCGTGGCTTGCGGCGAAAGGCGGAAGATCAGCTTGGTTTCCGGAATGAGGTAGTCGTTGGGGCGGTAGTCTTCGAGCTTGAAGACCTGGCCAGTGTCCGTGCGCATTCCGTGGGTTTTCCTGTCGATTCCAATGGCCGTGGATGGGCCGTCGTCCAAAATTTCGAAGTCCGCGCTCTTTACACGAAACGGCCCCTCGACAAAACCGGAGCAGTGACTATTTCAGGCGTTCGTTCCCCAATCATCTCCGCGAGGCATCCATGACCGTCATCACGCCGAAATTCGGGATGGGCGCCTCGGTACTGCGTCGTGAGGATGCGGCCTTCATCCAGGGCCAGGGCCGTTATACCGACGATATCCAGCCGACAGGTGTGTTGCATGGCTATGTGTTGCGCTCGCCCGTGGCCAAGGGATCTTTCACGATCGCTTCGACCGACGCGGCCAGGGCGGCTGATGGTGTCCATCTGGTATTGACGGCGAGGGATCTCGCCCATCTGGGCGATCTCAAATCCGGCGTGATGCAGAAGCAGCCAGACGGAACCAGGGCGCCGACCCGAGACATTCCGATCCTATGCCGCGACCGCGTCAACTATGTCGGCGACGCTGTAGCCTTCGTCGTCGCCGACAGTCGCGCACTTGCCCAGGATGCAGCCGAACTGATCGAGGTCGACTACGACAGCGAGGACGCCGCCTCCGGCACGGCCACCGCGCTTGCCGAAGACACGCCGCTGGTCTGGCCCGAACTCGGCTCCAACCGCGCCTTCAGCTACCATATGGGCGACAAGGCCAAGACCGACGCGGCATTTGCCAAGGCCGCTCATGTCACCCGGATCGAATTCATCAACAACCGGCTGGTCTGCAACTACATGGAGCCGCGCTCGGCGATCGGCGAGTGGAATGCCGCCGAGAGCCGGTTCGTGCTGACCACAGGCTCGCAGGGCGTGCATTCCATGCAGTCCATCCTGGTGGAGCTGTTCAAGATCAAGAAGGACCAACTGCGCGTCATCACGCCGGATGTTGGCGGCGGTTTCGGGCCGAAGAGCTTTGTCTATCGCGAATATCCATTGGTGCTCGAGGCTGCCCGGCGCCTTGGCCGCCCGGTGAAATGGGCTGGCGATCGCACCGAGCATTTCCTCACCGACGCGCAGGGTCGCGACAATGTCGTGACCGCCGAGATGGCGCTGGACAAGGATGGCCGCTTCCTTGGCATGAAGGTGGACCTCCTCGCCAACATCGGCGCTTATGTCTCGCAATACGGTCCCTACATTCCCTATATCGGCGTCACCATGTCGACCGGCGTCTACGATATCCAGGCACTGGATGTTTTGGTGACCGGCCTCTACACCAACACATGTCCGGTCGATGCCTATCGCGGCGCCGGCCGTCCTGAGGCGGCTTTCCTGCTGGAAAAGCTGGTAGATGCCTGCGCGCACGATCTGGGCCTGCCGGTCGAGGAGATCCGGCGGCGCAATTTCATTCGGCCCGAGCAGTTTCCCTATCGCACGCAGACCGGTCGCCTCTACGATAACGGTGAATTCGCTGGCCACATGGATCGCGCCATCGAGAAGTCCGAATGGACGGCGTTTCCGAAGCGGCTCGACCAGTCGAAAGCTGAGGGGAAGATTCGTGGCATCGGCATGGCGACCTATATCGAAGCCTGCGCCTTTCCCGGCTCCGAGCCTGCCTTCGTCGAATTGAACGGCGACGGCACGGTGACACTGAAGATCGGCACTCAGACCAACGGGCAGGGTCATGCCACCGCCTATGCGCAGTTCCTCTCCGAAAAGCTCAATCTCGGCATTGACAAGATCCATGTCCGCCAAGGCGATACCGATGAGTTGAAGGCCGGCGGCGGCACCGGCGGCTCTCGCTCCATTCCACTCGGGGGCGTTTCGGCGTCGCGTGCCGGCGAGGACCTGGCCAACAAGATCAAGCGCATTGCCGCTGACGAACTGGAGGCCTCCGCCGGCGACATCGAATTGTCCGATGGAGTTGCCCGCATTGTCGGCACCGACCGCACCATCGACTTTTCGGCGATCGCCAAGGCCGCGAAAAAGCCGGATGATCTCAAGGGCTTCGGCGAATTCGTGCAGAACGAATGCACCTATCCGAACGGCACGCATATCTGCGAGGTCGAGATCGATCCCGATACCGGCACGACGGACATTGTCCGCTACACAATCGTCGATGATTTCGGCGTTACGGTGAACCCGGTCCTGCTCGCCGGCCAGGTTCATGGCGGCGTGGTCCAGGGCATCGGCCAGGCGCTGACCGAGGACACGATCTATGGCGAGGACGGACAACTTCTGACGGCGAGCTTCATGGACTATGCCATGCCGCGCGCCGACAACTTCCCGTTCTTCCATTTCGAGACCCGTAACGTGCCGTCGACCACCAACGCGCTGGGTATCAAGGGCGCGGGCGAGGCCGGCACGATCGGCTCGACGCCAGCGGCGCTGAACGCGGTGACCGACGCGCTTTATCGTGCCTATGGCGTCAAGCATATCGACATGCCGGCAACGCCGGCGCGCATCTGGGCGACGATCCGGGAAGCAGCGGCGCGGTGACATCCATATCGCGTGCCGATGCGGTTGAAACACGATCCGATGATCAGGCTGGCGAGCACCATGTGCTCACCGGCATTGCCCTCAAGATCATGTCGGTGGCGGTGTTCGTGGCCATGTCATCCTGCATCAAGGCGGCAGGCACCGTACCGGCGGGCCAGATCGTCTTTTTCCGCTCGTTCTTCGCCATTTTTCCGATCATCGCGTTCCTGGCCTTCAAGGGAAAGCTCGCCACAGCATTCACGACCAAGCGGCCTCTGAACCACATTGCCCGCGGTCTCGTTGGCGTCTGTGCCATGGGGCTCACATTCTTCGCGCTGACGCGCCTGCCGCTGCCCGAGGCGATCACCCTGAATTACGCGCAGCCGCTGCTGGTGGTCGTGTTCAGCTCGATCTTCCTCGGCGAAGCCATCCGAGCTTACCGATGGAGCGCGGTCGCGGTCGGCCTTGTCGGCGTGCTCATCGTCTCATGGCCGGAACTGACGCTGCTGACTTCCGGCGAGGCACTCGACGATCAGGAGGTGCTCGGCGTCGCCGCCGCCCTGGTCGCGGCGGCCATCTCGGCCATCGCCATGCTCCTGGTTCGCAATCTCGTGCAAAGCGAGCGCACCGCGACCATCGTGCTGTGGTTTTCGGTAACGGCCAGCGTCATGTCGCTCTTGTCGCTGCCGTTCGGCTGGCAGGGGCTCACGCCACTGCAGGCTGGCCTCTTGGTCACCGCCGGCTTTTGCGGCGGTCTCGGCCAGATCCTGATGACCGCCGCCTATCGCCATGCGGAGGCCTCGGTCGTGGCGCCCTTCGAGTACACGTCGATGATCCTCGGCGTGATCGTCGGCTATCTGGTCTTTGGCGATGTCACCAGCATCAACACACTGGTCGGTGGCGTGATCGTCGTCGCCGCCGGCCTCTTCATCATCTGGCGCGAACGCCAGCTAGGCCTGAAGCGCACCCTTACAAGGAAAGCCGCCCTGCCGGAGGGCTAGTCAGGGCGTTTCTGCCCGTTCTTTCGCCAGCCGCACCAGCACCGTCCGCGTCTGCTCGTCAGCCGGGAAAAAGGATTCGATCGCCAGTTCCGACAACGTCACGTCCAGCGGCGTGCCGAACACGGTGATCGTGCTGATGAACGACAGCACCTGATCGCCATGGGCAAGCCTGAGCGGATGCACGATGGCGTTCGCTTCGACCGGGGCCGGCCGGTTACCTTTCAGCCCGGACGGATAGGTTCGCAATTCCCGCTCGAGCTCGACCATCACCGGATCGCCGGAGGCATCGTTCTGGTGTTTCAGCCGTTCGAGCAGATGCGCCCGCCATTCCGCCAGATTGACGATGCGGGGCGCGATGCCACCCGGGTGCAGGCTGAGGCGAAGCACGTTGACCGGCGGCGTCAGCAAAGAGGCGTCGGCGACGTCCGCCAGGAAGGGAGCGAGAGCAGTGTTGGCCGAAACCAGGTTCCAGTGCCGGTCGACGGCCAGTGCCGGGAAGGGCTCATGTCCTTTGAGCACGACCTCGACAGCCGCCATCGCCGGCGCCAGCGAGGTATCGTCAAGCGAACGTTCGCCGAAGCTCGGTGCGAAGCCCGCGGCAAGCAGCAACTGATTACGCTGGCGTAGCGGGATAGACAATTGCTCGGCGAGATGCAGCACCATGTCGCGCGAGGGTGCTGCACGGCCGCTTTCGACGAAACTCAGGTGCCGCTGCGAGATGTCCGCTTCCATGGCCAGGTCGAGTTGGCTCATCCGCCGGCGCGTACGCCATTCGCGAATGAGGGTTCCGGCGGAAGTCTGTTCTGTTGCCATGGCGGCATGCTTAAGCCGGCGACGACAGCATTTCAATTACCTGGGAGGTTATAGCTGCGCCTTCAGCTCAGTTCTCTCAACTTCGCCTTCACCTCGAGAAAATCCCGCCAGGCAAGTTTCTTGTGCGCGGGCGTTCTCAGAAGATAGGCCGGGTGCAATGTCGGCATCGCCGGGATGGCGGTGCCCGCAACCGTTGTGTGAACCCGCCAGTTGCCACGCAGCCTCAGTATGCCCTCGGTCGTATTGAGCAATGTCTTTGCCGAGGGGCCGCCCAGATTGACCAGCACCTTCGGATTGACCAGCTCTATCTGCCGCTCGATGAACGGCCGGCAGATCTCGGTCTCATGCGGCGTCGGCGTGCGGTTGCCCGGCGGCCGCCAGGGAATGACGTTGGCGATGTAGGCCGACGTACGGTCGAGGCCAATCGCGGCAAGCATACGGTCGAGCAGGCGTCCGGAGCGGCCGACGAACGGCAGGCCCTCAATGTCCTCGTCCCGACCTGGCGCTTCGCCCACCAGCATGATCGCGGCGTCGGGATTGCCGTCGGCGAACACCAGGTTCTTGGCGGTGAATTTGAGATTGCAGCCATCGAACGCGGCCATCCGCTGGCGCAGCTCGTCCAGGGTCGTTGCCGTCGAAGCCAATTGGCGCGCCAGCGCCGCTTGCGCTTCGTCGGGAACAGTTGCCGGGGCAGAGGGTTGGGAAACAGGCGGGGCTTTCGGCCGCTCACCACCTTCGCCGCGCGCAAAGGTGGGAGGCTGCAGTTTCGCCGCGCCGTCGACCGTTGTCTGCTGGGGCGTGGCTTCGCCTCTCGCCTGTGGTTGCGGTCTGGCCGCGGCCTCGGCAAACCTGTTTACAGGGGCATCTTCGAGCGCGTCGTCAACGCCGGCGCTGGCGTAAAAGGCCAGCAGGTCGCGCAGGTCCGGCACGTTGTTCTGGGAAGCGGCATTCATGTTTTCACAATCGTCCGCATGGCGCCAATTTGCAAGTTGTGCATGTCGCCCAAAAGTACGCAGCGGTTTTGGGATCACGACATGCATAAAACGCCTAGGTCGACGGTATGCGCGGTTCCTGCACCAGATAGAACCGCCATTTCGGCGCATAGTCCGTCATCAGGAAGTCGAAGGTCGCGGTCTTCAGCGGGTCGATCTTGCCTCTGCGGAACAGCAGCCGGTCATAGGGTTCCATCTCGCGGTCGTAATCGGCGAAGCTACTGGACCAGATATTGGTGGGCGTCTTGTTGGCCTGGTCGAAGGACAACCCGTCGCCAAACACACTGGGTTGGCCGAGTGTCGCCTGCAACTCGAACTGGAATTCGATCCATCCCTGGCCGCCATTGTTGAGCACGTCGATGCGCATATAGAGGAGGCCTGTGGCAAATTCGCCGGGCGTGCCGAACGGCTGGATCGGGTCTGCCGCACGGATGGTGAGCGTCACCGGCGTTGCCGAGTTCAGCTCTTCGGTGACAACAAACGGATCGTCCTTGCTGCCCCTGCCCGAGACACCGGTAATATGGAAGCCACCCAGTTCGTCGGAAAACGAATACGCCCCGGACGTCCAGACCGTTTGTGCGTCCGCGGATGCCGGAAGCCCAACCAGCAACAAAGGGGCCAGAAATGCCATGCGGCGAATCCGGCCGGCTGAAAAGGGAAAGCGCGTCGATGAAAAGCCAGATGGCCCGGAAATGCGCATGGATCGAGTATGACCGATATGCAAGCCGTCGAACAATTGAAAAACTTCGGAAGAAGGGCTTCCCCGTCCTCGGGCGCGACTTTTTGTCGAAATCGGCATTGTCACGTATGCGTCGGTTTCCTGTCGCCAATTGATGCGCTATGCAGCGCAGGAGCCAGCAAGATACCCGAATGGGACAAGCCAGTGCGGAGGGGTTGATGAGCGATATCGAACGCGAAAGCATGGAATTCGACGTGGTCATCGTCGGCGCAGGTCCGGCCGGCCTCGCCGCCGCGATCCGCCTCAAGCAGGTCAACCCCGATCTTTCAGTCGTCGTCCTGGAAAAAGGCGGTGAAGTCGGTGCTCACATCCTGTCCGGCGCCGTCGTCGATCCCATTGGCATCGATCGCCTGTTGCCGGGATGGCGCGAGGAGGAGGGACATCCCTTCAAGACCCCGGTCACCGCGGACCATTTCCTGGTCCTTGGCCCGGCCGGCTCGTTCCGGCTACCCAACATGCTGATGCCGCCGCTGATGAACAATCACGGCAACTACATCGTCTCGCTTGGCAATGTCTGCCGCTGGCTGGCGGGCAAGGCCGAGGCGCTCGGCGTCGAGATCTATCCGGGCTTTGCCGCCGCTGGACTGCTCTACAATGAGGAAGGCGCCGTCAACGGCGTCGTCACCGGCGACATGGGCGTCGAGAAAGACGGCTCGCACGGCCCCGGCTTTGCGCCCGGCATGGCGCTGATGGGCAAATATGTGCTGATCGGCGAAGGCGCGCGGGGCTCGCTCGCCAAGCAGCTGATCGCCAAGTACAAGCTTTCCGACGGCCGCGAGCCTGGCAAGTACGGCATCGGCCTCAAGGAACTCTGGCAGGTCAAGCCGGAGAACCATCGGCCGGGCCTTGTCCAGCATTCCTTCGGTTGGCCGCTCGACATGAAGACCGGCGGTGGCTCCTTCCTCTATCATCTGGAGGACAACCAGGTGGCGGTGGGTTTCGTCCTCCACCTCAACTACAAGAACCCCTATCTGTCGCCGTTCGAGGAATTCCAGCGGTTCAAGACGCATCCGGCGATTTCAGGTACGTTCGAAGGCGCCAAGCGGCTGGGTTATGGCGCACGCGCCATCACCGAAGGCGGCTGGCAGTCGGTGCCGAAACTGTCGTTCCCCGGCGGTGTGCTGATGGGCTGCGCGGCGGGCTTCGTCAACGTGCCGCGCATCAAGGGATCGCACAATGCGGTGCTGTCCGGAATGCTGGCTGCCGAGCATGTCGCCGAGGCGATCGGCGCCGGCCGCGCCAATGATGAACTGGCCTCTTATGAAGCGGCCTGGCGGACCACCGACATTGGCAAGGACCTGAAGAAAGTCCGCAACGTCAAGCCGTTGTGGTCGCGCTTCGGCACCATCGTCGGCGTCAGCCTCGGCGGGCTCGATATGTGGCTGAACACGCTGTTCGGTGTCTCCCCCTTCGGCACGCTGAAGCATGGAAAGGCCGACTATGCCGCGCTGGAGCCTGCCGCCCAGCACAAGAAAATCACCTATCCGAAGCCGGATGGTGTGCTTACCTTTGATAGGCTTTCCTCGGTGTTCCTCTCAAACACCAACCATGAGGAAAACGAACCGGTCCACCTGCTGGTCGGCGACATGGACCTGCAGAAACGTTCCGAACATGATGTCTTTGCCGGACCTTCGACGCGTTATTGTCCGGCCGGTGTCTACGAATGGGTCGACAAGGATGGCAACAGTGCCGCCGATCCATCAGCCAAGGATGTGCGCTTCGTCATCAACGCGCAGAACTGCGTGCACTGCAAGACCTGCGACATCAAGGATCCGAACCAGAACATCAACTGGGTACCGCCTCAGGGCGGCGAGGGTCCGGTGTATCAGGGCATGTAAGGGCCGGGAGCGGCCGGGCGGCGTTTCGCGCGACCGCGTGAAGTTACCCAAGGCCGTTGAAGCGGCCGGGTACTTGTGATCTCCTTGTTTCGTTGCAAGGGAAACAGGGATGCGTTTGACGACCGTGAGATTGCTGGCGGCGGTGTGCGTAGCCTGTTGCGTTTCGTCAACGGCTTCGGCTGGCGTCAAGGTCATCGTCGCGACGCAGACATATGATGTCACCGGCACCACGGGCGAAGCTCTGATTGCCTCGATGGACCGCAACGGACCGAGGCATGGCTTCATGGCCCGTGCCATTGCGCAGACCAACTATACCAAGACCTGGCACTTCGACTTCACCAAGACCAAGGGCGCCTGTCGCATCAAGCGGGCCAATGGCACGCTTAACCTGAATTTTGTCTACCCACGGATTGCTTCCCCCATGCCGCCTTCGCTCGAAAAGCACTGGAAGCGTTTTCTCGATGGCGTCACCACGCATGAAGAAACGCATGGCCGTATCGCCCGGGAAATGATGGCCGCCACCGACAAGTCGTTGGCCGGCCTGACAGTCCCGGATGATCCGGAATGCTCCAAGACGCGGCGGGAAGCGAATAGCCGCATCGACGCCATCTATGCCGAGTACGAAGACAAGCAGAATGCCTTCGATGCAAGGGAGCATCGTGAGGGCGGCCATGTCGAATATCTTCTCAACACGCTGGAGGCGCCTTAACGCCAGGTCAGAGGGAGACCGTCGCCCTCTCGGGCTCGTCTGTCGGCTTCTGCTCCTGCGGCCGCAGCGAGAATTCCACCAATATCGGCAGGTGATCTGAGCCGGTGTTCTCAAGCGTCGTCGCGGAGTGGAGCAGAACGCCACCTTTGCTGAAAACCTGGTCGATCGGCAGTCCTGTGAAACGCAGGAAGTCCGGCAGCTTGCGGTAGAGCCAGGTCGGCCCGGCAGACGGCATCAAGCGCAAGCCGCCAATATCGGAGACGCGGCGCACTGCCGCGCTCCATGGCACGGCATTGCAGTCACCCGCCATGACCGCCGTCTCGGCAAGCGAGGTCAGTGGGTCCGACAATTCGCCGATCTGCCGTGACTGCTCGAACGGCCACGGCCAGCCGAGGTGCATGGCTGCGACATCGATGTCTATCCCGCCGAAGTCGACCGTTGCGATCGCCATGGCGCCGCGGCCAAAGCAGCGTTGCTCGGTTCCAGCCGAGAAGGGGCGTCTTGACACGATCCCGACGCCAAACACGCCATTGGGAAACGGACAGAAGATCCGGTAGGGATAGATGCTGGAGATGAGCGAAAGTTTGCTCTCCCACATCTCGGAAACCTCTTCCAGCGTTATCACGTCAGGGTTGCTCCGGCCGATCAGCGACAGCACTTTTTCGGGCGTCGGGTTGTTGAACCGCAGATTCATCTGCAGCAACCGGTAAACGGCCTGGTTGTCGCTCTTGGCCTCGAACCCGGCCTGGACCGGCCACAGCCGAGGCAGCGGCAGTGCATTCGAGGTGGTCGAAAAGGCAGCCACTGCGAAGAGCAGGGCGGCGGCCGCTTGCAGGCGGAAGGTGGTGGCAAGCAACGGCAGCGCGCAAAGCGCCATCAGCACGGCCAGATGGACGCGAAAATGGGAAAAGGAATCCAGTGCCGGGTGCAGCGTCCCGAAAAACCCGGCCACGAGCGGTACCGAGAGCGCGAACATGGCGACGAATGTCGCGGTAGCCGCCAGATTTCGAATGCGTCCCATCGGCTTGCTTATCGGTAGAATTGCGGCTCAATCAAGATGTCGAAATACCCGCCGGCCTACTGGAATGCCGTCTCCGAAAAACTTCTGAGTTTGCGCGAATGCAGGCGCTCCATCGGCATTTCAGACAGTTTTTCCATCGCCCTGATGCCGATGGTAAGATGCTGTGCCACCTGCCGCTTATAGAACTCGGTCGCCATCCCCGGCAGTTTGAGCTCACCGTGCAGCGGCTTGTCGGAGACACAAAGCAGCGTGCCATAGGGCACCCGGAAGCGGAAGCCGTTGGCCGCTATCGTCGCCGATTCCATGTCGAGCGCGATGGCTCGCGACTGCGACAGACGCTGCACAGGTCCGCGCTGATCGCGCAGTTCCCAGTTGCGGTTGTCGATGGTGGCGACGGTGCCGGTGCGCATGATGCGCTTGAGGTCATAGCCGGACAGGCCGGTGACTTCGGCAACGGCTTCCTGCAGCGCCACCTGGATCTCCGCCAATGGCGGGATCGGCACCCAGACGGGAAGATCGTCGTCGAGCACATGATCCTCACGCACATAGGCATGCGCCAATACATAGTCGCCCAGCGCCTGAGTGTTGCGCAGCCCCGCGCAGTGACCGAGCATCACCCAGGCATGCGGCCTCAGCACCGCGATATGGTCGGTGATCGTCTTGGCGTTGGATGGCCCGACGCCGATATTGACCATGGTGATGCCGCCATGGTTCGGTTTCTTCAAGTGATAGGCTGGCATCTGCGGCAGGCGGGGTGGCGCCACACCTTCGCTGGGGGCGCTTTGCCCAGCCCTGGTCACGACGTTGCCTGGCTCGACGAACTCGGTATAGCCACCGCCGCCTTCCGACATCAGCGCGCGCGCCCTGGCCACGAACTCGTCGATATAAAACTGGTAGTTGGTGAACAGAACGAAGTTCTGGAAATGCTGCGGCGTGGTCGCCGTATAGTGCGACAGGCGGTGCAGCGAATAGTCGATGCGCTGTGCCGTGAACGGGGCCAGCGGCCTTGGCTCGCCGAAGGACACTTCAAATGTGCCGTTGGCGATCTGGTCGTCGGTGCCGTCGAGATCCGGAACGTCGAACAGGTCTCGGATCGGCCGCTTTATACGCTCTGCGGCAGCGCCATCGACATGTGTGCCTTCGAGGAAGGCGAAATGCAGCGGAATAGGCGTGGTCGATTCCGAAACGGTGACCTCAACGCCATGATTGCGCATGATCAGTCGAAGCTGTTCGGTGAGGTAGCTTTCAAACAGCCCCGGCTGCGTGATCGTGGTCGAGAAATGCCCGGGCGTCGGCATATGGCCATAGGCTTGCCGCGAGTCGACCTGGGTGAACGAATTGGTGGTGACGCCGATCTCCGGATAGAAAGCCCGGTAACGCTTGCTGCTATCGCCGCCTGCGGCCAGCGCCGCAAACGAGTCACGCAGAAACCTAGTGTTGCGGTCGTAGAGAACCCGCAGTGCGGCAACAGCCTTTTCGGCGTGGCTAAAGCTTTGCCGGCCAAAGGGTTCCGGCATGACGACCGATTCGATGGCTTGTGGATAGATTCGCTTTTCCATGGCTCAATATAGAGACTTGGAATGACGGTTGGGAGGGGGGCGTTGGCCGAACGCGGCAAAAGCGCGCTTTTTCTTTTGGCGCAAGAGCTTGGGTGCGTCTGACGAATCAATCTGGAAGCATAGCGCTTAACCGCGCTGCAGGCTGACCAGAAGCACGAAACCCACGCCCGACTTCCTCATCGCCGGTGCATCGATCGTCGAGCCGACATCGGCGCGCATTGCGGGCACGGCCAGAACAGGAGCAGCAAGCACCAGCAAGATGAGCGCCGCCCGCGGCAGCAGCCGAAGGGTCTTGAGTGCGTTGGCAGCGGTGAGGTTCATGGTTGTTGCTTTTCTTTCGAGGTCTTGGCGCTGTGTTTCAGTGGCGCGGATAGTCGGGGCAGACGAAGCTGCAGGTCCTGGATCCTGTCTCTGCCCATGAGCGGGCCGGACGGCCGGCTTCGGCGACGAGGATGGCGAAGAACATTCCGAAAAGGCTCATCAGCAGGCAGATGATGGTGAAGCGGCGGGCGAGCATTGGCTTGGTGTCTCCTTCAACACGCAGGAGAATGCCCGGGCGCGACTGAACCGGCTCTGATGCCGGCATTCATCTGCCGTTCAAATTCACTGACAATTTTAGCAATCCGCCAAGGGAGTGCTTCTGGCTGGGCTCAGTCGGGCTCGAGATTTCCGACAAATGAAAACGGGGCCTCGTGGGCCCCGTTTGCAATCGGCTAGGATGGAACGATCAGAGCTTGTGCCAGGTCTGGCTCTTGCAGATCAGCCCGCCCAGCACGCAGCCACTCATTTTCAGCGACGCGCCCGACAGGGTCGCCTTGCCGGAATAGGTCTTGTCATTTGCCGGATCGGTGATGTTGCCGGCGTATTTGTTATCGCCCGCCGGCTTGAGCGAGCCAATGGTCTTGCCGGCATACTTGCCTGTCTTGAGCGTGATGGAGAATGAACCGGAGCCCGAGATGGCCGCGGTATCGCCAGCCTGTGTCTTCCAGCTGCCTTCGATCGGATCGGCCCATGCCGCGCCAGCCATGATTAACGTGGCCGCGAGGGCCAGGCTCATCTTTCGAAACATGTTTGTCCTCCCTGAGGGTTTCCCGGACTGGTGCTCCCCGCCAGTCTGCCGCTTACGCAAACGTAAGCTAATCCAGCTCCCGGCAAAACAAAAGCGGTGTCGCAACGGCAACAGACAGGATTTTCGGGCACCTGAAATCGACCACGCGGGTCGGAAAAAGAAACGATCGACATCGTGTCTTTGTCTTCCGTGGTTAGCAGAGTCTTGATCGTCGCCCCAGAAATTTTCGTCAAATTTGGCCGAAACCACCGCGATTGCTGACTTTGTATCCTTAACGAATTTCCATGTTTACTTATTGTTTTAGCTTTGTTTTCCTCAAATTAAGCACGCCATTTAACGACGGATTCAAGCCTCCAAGGCATTCTCGAAAGCATCGGAAGAGCAGCCCGGAAGACAAGATGGAAGCCGCTCTCGGGAGCCTGACAGGGCCAGAAACAGGGGATTGAAATGGCACGTTTTGAAATGCTTGAAGCTGGTTTTGGCGCCATGGGCGCAACTGCCCAGGCCGACATTCTTTTCGAACTGGGCATGATGTATGCGACCGGCCGCGACTGTGAGACCGATGTCGTTGCCGCCCACAAATGGTTCAACATCGCTGCGATCAAGGGCTCCGTCCGCGCCGCGGACTTGCGCTCGGAACTGTCCGCGGCGATGTCGAAGGCCGAGATTGCCACCGCGCTGCGCGAAGCCCGCGAATGGATGACGATGCACTGAGTTCCGCCGATCGCGAATATCTATCGAAGGCAGGGAGGCTCCGGGATCAAGGACCGCGCAGACGGCCAGACCCGGCGGAATGAAGATCGCGCAAGACGGTCAAGAACTTAAAGAACAAGAACGCGGCAGGCTGAGAGTTCAAGCTGCGCGGTCATAGGGAAGGCGAGCGGGATTGGGGCGCAGGGGCGCTTGGGGATTGCTCGACGGGCAAAAAAGCCGCGACCGGCCGGAACAAGGCCAGCGCGGCTTTTTTGCGTGGATGAAGCCCTGCAGGCCCAATCGAGTGCCACCAATGCGCCTAGACAGGCCATGCGAAGGATGAAATTGTCCCGCCTCTCTGAAAGAAGCGCGGCCGGGGCGGCCGCGCGCGAAGTGGAGGAGTTGTTTCAGCCATGAAAAAAACGAGTATTTTGAGCGCGGCCATTTTCGGCCTGATGATGAGTGCGCCTGTCGCATTCGCCGACGACATCACCTTTGCGGTGGTCGGTCCGATGACCGGACAACTCGCCACCATCGGCGACCAGTTCAAGCAGGGCGCGCAGGCTGCGGCCGATGCCATCAACGCCGCGGGCGGCGTCAACGGCTCGATGATCAAGCTCGACATCGAAGACGACCAGTGCGATCCCAAGCAGGCTGTTTCGGTGGCCAACCGCATCGTCGCCAATGGCGTCAAGTTCATTGATGGCCACGCCTGCTCGGGCTCGAGCATCCCGGCGTCCGCCGTCTATGCCGAAGCAGGCGCCCTGATGATGAGCCCGGCTTCGTCCAACCCGGTGCTGACCGACGCTGCGGCGAAAGCGGGCTGGCCAACTATCATGCGTCTCTATACGCGCGACGATGCACAGGGCGCCTTCATCGGCCCGTGGATCGCCAAGAAATACGCCGGCAAGAACGTCGTCATTCTGCACGACAAGAGCGCCTATGGTCAGGGCGTGGCCGACGCCGTCAAGGCAACCATGAATACCGGTGGGCTCAAGGAAGTCTACTATGATGCCATCAATCCTGGCGAGAAGGACTATTCGGCGCTCGTCACCAAGCTGAAGGACCTCAAGGCCGACGTGGTCTATTTTGGCGGCTACCACCCTGAAGCTGGTCTGATCCTGCGTCAGTCGGCGGAACAGAATCTGAAGTTCCAGCTGATCATGCCTGACTCCATCGCGTCGCCGGAGTTCTGGCAGGTTGCCGGTCCGGCCGGCGAGGGCACGATGTTCGTGTTCCCGTCGGATCCGCAGGCAAAGCCGGAAGCCAAGGCAGCTGTCGACAAGATCAAGGCTGGCGGATTTGTGCCGGAAGGATTCACGCTGTTCTCCTATGCCACGATCCAGGCTTTCGCCGAAGGCATCAAGCGCGCCGGCAGCGACGATCCGGCCAAGGTTGCAGAGGCGTTGAAGAACGGCACGCCGATCAGCACCGTTGTTGGCGACGTCACTTTCGACGAAAAGGGCGACCTCAAGAATGCCAGCTACGACATCAACCAGTGGCATGACGGCAAGTACGCGCCGATCGCGCAGTAATCGCTCTGGCGATCAGAAAGATAAGGAAATGGCCGGGTTTGCCCCGGCCATTTTCATTTCAGATCGCGCCATTCATGCCCCGGCGCAACCGGCGGGACTTGATCACTAGGCGTGGACTTCCTCGGCGAACCGCACCAGCACGGTGCCGTCGGTGACCTGTGCCCCTTCGGCCGCGATCTCGGCAATTACTCCGTCATGAGGGGCTGCGATGGTGTGCTCCATCTTCATGGCTTCGAGGATGAGCAACGGTTGGCCTTTCGTCACGGCTTCGCCGGCCGCCACGCGCACCAGCTTGACCAGGCCAGGCATCGGCGCGCGCAGGCTGCCGGCTGCCGCCGCGGATTCATCGGCTCTGGCCAAGGGGTCAGGCACGGCGAACGTATAGCCAACGGCGCCTGAAAAGACCGTGACGTGGCCTGGCCAGCGGGCGAGGCGAGGGGCGGCGCGAAGATCATGCGCATTGGTATCAGCGTAAGGCTCGTCCAGCGTCACCGCGAACCGACCGTTCGGCCGCACCGACACCTTTGCCGTGATATCGTGCTCGCCGTAGTGAAGCCGGATTCGCCGCGCGACAGGGTGAAAATGGCCATAGCCAGCAAGCGACGACCAGGGATCGTCCGACGATGACTGCGCTCCCGCACCCGATGCCGCGAGGGCTGCTGCTGCGACCGTTTCGCCGCTCGGCGGTGCGATTTCGGTCAGTGCCTGCTGATGCCGGCCGATCAGTCCGGTATCGACATCGCCTTTCGAGAAATAGGGATCGTCGGCAAGGGCGGCAAGAAAGGCGGTGTTGACGGTAGAGCCGGCGACCTCGGTTTGGCGAAGCGCGACACCGAGCGCTTCAAGTGCCGCAGGCCTGTCCTTGGCGTGCACCACCAGCTTGGCGATCATCGGATCGTAGTAGGGCGAGATCGCATCGCCGGCTCGCACGCCTGTCTCGATGCGCATTGTCGCGCCATCAGGCGACGTACGCGGAAATCTCAGATGGTAGAGCGTGCCCGTTGCCGGCAGAAAGCCCTTTGCCGCGTCCTCGGCATAGATGCGTGCCTCGAAGGCGTGGCCGGAAAGCGCGATCTCGGTTTGCGTCCTGGGCAGCTTTTCGCCGAATGCGACCTTCAGTTGCCACTCGACAAGATCAGTGCCAGTGACCATTTCGGTGACGGGATGCTCGACCTGCAGCCTTGTATTCATTTCCATGAACCAGAAGCAGTCGGCCCTCAGTCCCTGCGAGGCGTCGACGATGAATTCAATGGTGCCGGCGCCCGAGTAGTTGATCGCCTTGGCCGCCTTCACGGCCGCATCTGTCATTGCCTTGCGCAATTCCGGCGTCATGCCGGGGGCAGGCGCTTCCTCGATCACCTTCTGGTGGCGGCGCTGGGCCGAACAGTCGCGTTCGTAGAGATGCACCGCGTTGCCGAAATTGTCGCCGAATACCTGCACCTCGATGTGACGCGGCTTGTCGACATATTTTTCGACCAGCACGCGATCGTCGCCGAAGGCGGCCTTGGCCTCCCGCCGCGCGCCGGATAACGCCTCCGAAAAATCGTCGGGATGCTCGACCTTGCGCATGCCCTTGCCGCCGCCGCCGGCACGCGCCTTGATCAGAACAGGATAGCCGATCTCGCGCGCCTTGGAAGCGAGCAACACGATCTCCTGGGCTTCGCCATGATAGCCGGGCACCACAGGCACGCCTGCCTTCTCCATCAAACGTTTGGCGGCATCCTTCAACCCCATGGCTCTGATCGAGGCCGCCGACGGGCCGATGAAGGTAAGCCCGGCCGCCACCACCTGATCGACGAAGTCCGGGTTTTCCGACAGGAAGCCGTAACCGGGATGAATAGCCTCGGCACCCGTTGCCAAAGCCGCGGCGATGATCTTGTCGCCACGCAGATAACTTTCGCCTACAGGAGAGGGGCCGATGTGCACCGCCTCATCGGCCATCTCGACATGCAGGGCGCGGGCATCGGCATCGGAATAGACAGCGACGGTCCGCACGCCGAGTCTGCGGGCGGTGCGGATGACGCGGCAGGCGATCTCGCCGCGATTGGCGATCAGGATCTTGCTGAACATGAAGCCTCCATGACCAGAGCTTGCCCCAAACGCCGCAGGCATTCCTGCGCGCGCCCCTCAGGCCGTCCGGGTAGAGGTTCATTGACCCCTCCCTTGTCGAGAGGGGGCTCTGAATTTTCGTTTCTATTTACTTCGACGAGGCTATCTCGCAGGCACCGCCCGTCGTCACCTTGAGGCGCGCGCGCGTGCCCTGACAGGACTTCAGCGCTCGATCCTCGGCTGCCGCCTGTGTTGGGGCATTCAGGCCGATGCCGCAAAGGATGTAAAGCGAGACCACTCTTGAATACGGCGTCGTTGCATAGGCCGAGTGGCCGCTTGCCGCCACATAGGCCTTGTAGGCCTTGGTGCAGGGGGCCTTCGCCGTGTGGGGCAGAAATGGCGGAAATCGCTTGTCGCCCTCCTGACCTGCCAGAGATCCGGCCACGCTGATACCGGGCAATGTTGCCACCAGCAATCCGGCCAGGATCGAGGCCGTAATCCGTTTGATACCTGCAGGTGTCATTTCGTCCTCCCCATGTGAAGAAAACCGAGAGCGGCTGCTGTTCGTCTACTTGGAGGCCGCGATCTCGCAGCCGCCGCTTGCGGTCCGGACCTTCCACCTCTTCAGGCCGGCCTGACAGTTGCGCAGCGCCGCCTCCTCGGCCGCCTTCCGGCTCGGCGCGTCGAGCTTCGTGCCGCAGATAATGTAGAGATCGACAACGCGCGAGTAGAAGGTCGTGGCATAGGCCGAATGGCCGCTGGCCGCGACATAAGCCTTGTGGGCCTTGGTGCATTCGTCCTTCGGGTTCCCGTTCAGATACGGCGCAAAACGCACGTCCCCCTTGCTGCCGGCCAGCGATTCCGCCGCTGAAGCGCTGGCCGCTGTTACGATCAGCAGCCCTGTCAGCATCGATACAGCCGCATGTTTGATATTCGAGAATTTCATTCTGTCTCCCCCCGAGAGAAAAATCGCACGCCTTCCAGCCTACTTGGACGCGGCGATGCTGCAGGCGCCGGCGACCGTAACCTTGTATTTGCTTTTGCTGGCCTGACAGGATTTCAGCGCCAAGTCCTCGGCCGCCTTCTGTGACGGCGCGTTCAACTTCGCGCCGCAAATGAAATACTCGGTCGCCGGAACGATTGGCGTTGCCGCGAAGGCCGAATGGCCCGAAGCCGCCACGTATGCCGCATAGGCTTTGCCGCAGCCACCTGTGGTCCCTGTAGGGATGGTTATCGGGTAGCGTACGTCGCCCTCGCTGCCCGCCAGCGCCCCAGCGGTGCCTGGTGTTGCGAATATTAGAAGTGGTGAAAGTATCAACAGAATCGATTTGCAGCGATACTTCGCAATCATCTACACCACATCCCCATTGCCAAAAGCAGTGTGAGCAATAGCGAATATTTTCTGCCGCCGCCAGTTCGGCAGTGAAAAATACCATTAGCCTATGCTGACGGATCGTTTGGTCCATGCAGTTCAGTCTTCCCAAAGCTAAGCAATGGCTTGTCGGTATAGTTCGGCCATCGCTTCGTCGAAGCAGCAGAAAATGATGGTTTCCGGCAGCGCGTGCTGCGCGATGAAATGGCTGACCGTGCCGGCAGCGATTTCAGCCGCCTCATCTTTCGGATAGTGGTAGATGCCAGTCGAGATCGCGGGAAATGCCACCGAGCGGCAATCATTGGCCGCCGCCAGTTCCAGCGACCTGCGGTAGCAGGACGCCAGCAGTTCGGCTTCGCCCTTGCCACCGCCCTGCCAGACCGGCCCGACCGTGTGGATGATATGTCGAGCCGGCAGTTTGTGACCCTTGGTGATCTTGGCGTCGCCGACCTTGCAGCCGTTCAGCATGCGGCATTCGAACTCGAGCTCGCGACCGGCGGCGCGATGGATAGCGCCATCGACCCCACCACCGCCGAGCAGCGAGGTGTTGGCGGCGTTGACGATGGCATCGACCGCCAGTTTGGTGATATCGCCGGTATGGACTCGGATTCGCAGTCGATCGCTCATCTCACATCCTGAACACGCCGAAGCGCGTCTCTTCGATCTCGGCGTTGAGCGCAGCGGACAGGCTGAGCGCCAGAATCTCGCGGGTCTTCGCCGGGTCGATGATACCATCATCCCAGAGTCGGGCGGATGAGTAGAGCGGATGGCCTTCGTGCTCGTATTTCATCAGGATGGGCTTCTTGAATTTGGCCTCCTCCTCCGCGCTCCATTCTCCGCCCTTGCGCTCGATGCCCTCGCGCTTGACCATGGCGAGCACCGTCGCCGCTTGCTCGCCGCCCATCACTGAAATGCGGGCATTCGGCCACATCCACAGGAAACGCGGTGAATAGGCGCGGCCGCACATGCCGTAGTTGCCGGCCCCGAACGAGCCACCGATAATCATCGTCACCTTGGGCACTTTGGCGGTCGCGACAGCCATCACCAGCTTGGCGCCGTCCTTGGCGATGCCGCCTGCCTCGTATTTCCTGCCCACCATGAAGCCGGTGATATTCTGCAGGAAGACCAGCGGAATCTTGCGCTGGCAGCACAATTCGATGAAGTGCGCGCCCTTCAGCGCGCTTTCGGAAAACAGCACGCCATTGTTGCCGATGATGCCGACCGGCATGCCGTGCAGATGAGCAAAGCCGGTGATCAGCGTGGTGCCGTAATTCTGCTTGAACTCGTCGAACTCTGAGCCGTCGACGACGCGCGCAATCACTTCGCGCACGTCATAGGGCTGGCGCAGATCTGTCGGCACGATGCCATAGAGCTCATCCGCCGGATGAAGCGGCGGAATCGCTTTCTGTAAGTTAAAGCTTACGATCTTGTTCCGATTCAGATTTTTGACGATACGCCGGCAAATTGCCAATGCATGTTCGTCGTCCATCGCATAATGATCAGCGACGCCGGAAAGCCGGGTGTGGACGTCCGCGCCACCCAGTTCCTCGGCGGTGACGTCTTCGCCCGTGGCCGCCTTCACCAGTGGCGGGCCGCCCAGGAAGATGGTCGCCTGGTTGCGCACCATGATCGTTTCGTCGGACATCGCCGGCACATAGGCACCGCCTGCCGTGCACGATCCCATGACGCAGGCAATCTGCGGGATGCCCGCAGCCGACATGTTGGCCTGGTTGTAGAAGATGCGGCCGAAATGCTCACGGTCGGGGAACACTTCGTCCTGGTTGGGCAGGTTGGCGCCGCCGCTGTCGACCAGATAGATGCAAGGCAGATTGTTCTGCAGCGCGATTTCCTGCGCCCGCAGATGCTTCTTCACCGTCAGCGGATAATAGGTGCCGCCCTTCACGGTGGCGTCATTCACGACGACCATCACTTCGGTGCCTTCGACCCGGCCGATTCCGGCGATCAGCCCGGCGGACGAAATCTCCTCGCCATACATCGACCATGCCGCGAACTGGCCGATCTCGAGAAAGGGCGAACCGACATCCAGCAATTGCGCGAGGCGATCGCGCGGCAGGAGCTTGCCTCGCGAAACGTGGCGTTCGCGCGCCTCTTCCGAACCGCCGCGTTCGACGCTTGCCGCCTTGTCCGCAATGTCGGTAACCAGCGCCCGCATGCGCTCAGCATTGGCACGAAAGCTGTCGGATGAGGGGGATATCTGGGTTTGCAGCGTGGCCATGCTACACCCCTTCCGCCATGATCTCGCGACCGATCAGCCAGCGACGGATTTCGCTGGTGCCGGCGCCGATCTCGTAGAGCTTGGCGTCGCGCAACAGGCGGCCGGTTGGATAGTCGTTGATATAGCCATTGCCGCCAAGCAACTGGATGGCGTCGAGCGCCATCTGCGTTGCCTTTTCAGCGGCGAACAGCACGCAGCCGGCCGCGTCCTTGCGGGTCGTCTGGCCACGGTCGCAAGCGGCGGCGACGGCATAGACATAGGCTCGGGCGGCATTCATGGTCGTATACATGTCGGCAAGCTTGCCCTGCACCAGCTGGAACTCGCCGATCGGCTGGCCGAACTGCTTGCGCTCATGCACATAGGGGATCGCCACGTCGAGGCAGGCCGCCATCAACCCGATCGGGCCGCCGGCAAGCACGGTGCGCTCATAGTCGAGGCCCGACATCAGCACCTCGACGCCGCGTCCTTCCTCGTGCAGCACATTGTCGAAGGGTACTTCGACATTCTCGAATACGAGTTCGCCGGTGTTGGAGCCGCGCATGCCAAGCTTGTCGAGTTTCTGGGCGACGGAAAATCCGGCCATGGCCTTTTCGACGATGAAGGCGGTGATGCCGCGCGATTTCCGCTCCGGATCGGTCTTGGCGTAGACGACCAGCGTTTCGGCGTCCGGGCCATTGGTGATCCACATCTTGGTGCCGTTGAGCACATAACGGTCGTTGCGCTTTTCGGCGCGCAGCTTGAGCGAGACAACGTCCGAGCCGGAGCCGGATTCCGACATGGCTAGAGCGCCGACACGTTCGCCCGAGCACAGAGGCGGCAGGAATTTTTCCTTCTGCGCCGGCGTGGCCCAGCGGTTGATCTGGTTGACGCAGAGATTGGAATGGGCGCCGTAGGAGAGGCCGACCGAGGCCGACGCGCGCGAAATCTCCTCAACCGCGATGACATGGGCCAGATAGCCCATGCCGGTGCCGCCGAAATCCGGATCGGCGGTGATGCCGAGCAGCCCGAGCGCACCGAGTTCGAGCCACAGATGCGCCGGAAATTCGTTCGAGCGATCGATATCGGCGGCGATCGGCGCGATCCTGTCTTGCGCGAAGCGCCGCACGAGGTCGCGCAGCGCCTCTATATCCTCGTCATGCCCGAAGCTGAGCGTGTTAGTGTACATGCCATTCCTCCCCGGTGCCGATCCGTGCGCCGACCAGGCGCATTGTCATCGAAAGATATGTCGCCGTTACTTCAGTCATCGACAGCCGCTCACCCGGCCGGAACCAGACGATGACCCCGGTCATCATCTGGATCAGTGCCATGGCGGTGAGGCCGGTGTCCTCGACAGTGAAGACGCCTGCCTCGGCGCCGTCGCGCAGGATGGCGCGCAGCTCCTTTTCATAGGTGGTACGCTGCTTGAGGATTTGCGTCAGCCTTTCTGGCGACAGGCTGCGCAATTCCATGTTGGAGACATGGGTGGCGTGTCGGCGCTCGATATGGAAAGCAATGTGATTGCGGACATAGGCCGAGAGCCGTGCAGCGGGGTCGGCGGAGGCGGGGCGTGCGGCGTCCCATGCGGCGATCAGCCCCTCCATATGCTCGCGCATCAGCGTGAACAGAAGGTCTTCCTTGGTCGGGAAATAGCGGTACAGCGCGGCCGCCTGCACGCCGACCTCGGCGGCAAGCTGGCGCATGGACATCGCTTCGTAGCCGAGGCGCGCAATCAGGTTGACCGCCGCCTCACGAATGGCCGCTTCGGTCTTTTCGCCATCGGATCCGGTGGTGCGTGCCATGCTGGTCCTCTCGTGGCAGTATTAAAACGAACGTTCAATTAATTCAAGGGCGCGACAGAGAAATCCCCGTCATGCAACGATCCTGAATCCGACAAGGGTGTTTCGGACCGCCAGTTCCTCGACGTCGACTCTGGAAACCGAAGCGCCGGGCGGGCCTTTCCGGAGGCGCTCGATCATTGTCGAAACCGCCTCGTCGATGCCGGCAATCTGGGCCGCCACTGACCCGTCCGTCTCATTGCGAACCCAGCCCGCGAGACCAAGGCTCGTGGCCTCGTCTCGAGCCCAGAGTCTGAAGCCGACGCCTTGCACGTTGCCGTAGACGTGCGCCCGCACTTCCCTGTGATGACCAGCCATCTTTCCAAGCCTGTCTCATCTCTCAAAGTCCGTCCCGCTGGAATCTGGCGCATGGTTCAGGGAATGCAACCTGAGAATCGCACGAGCGGCCCGATGACGAAGGTTCTCCGATCTCGAAAGTTATTTGACTCAGTCCACTAATTTCTGGAAAATGCATCCATCTGGTCAGGAGTTGGACGCGGATGTTGGACGAACGAAACGCATTGGTGGCCGATATCAGGCGCTTCAACCGCTTCTACACGCGCACCGTCGGCCTTCTCGACGAGACGCTGACACAAAGCGCATTCACCTTGACCGAGGCACGGGTGCTTTTCGAGCTTGGCCACCGCAATTGTCCGGCGGCTCCAGAGACCGCCGGGGGGGCCGGCTTTCTCGCCGAAGCCTTTCATCTGGAAATGGGGCCCACTGCATCCGATATCGCCAGGCAGCTGCGCGTCGATGCCGCCTATCTGACGCGAATACTGCGCAAGTTCGCCAGCGAGGGCCTGACCGAGACCCGGACCGATCCGGCCGACAAGCGCCGGCGGATTCTGTCGCTGACGGGAAGAGGCGAGGCTGCTCTTTCGGGGCTACAGGCCGCGGCCGATCGCGATACCGCGCGGCTCATCGAGGCCCTGCCTGATCACAGATTGCACGAGTTGGGCGGCGCGTTGCGCAAGGCGGCGGAATTGTTGGGCGACCCGAAGCAGCAAAACCCTGGTGGAGCGCTAGAGGTGATCTTGCGGCCGCACCGTGTCGGCGATGTCGGCTGGGTCGTGCAACGGCAGGCCCAGCTCTATGCCGAGGAATACGGCTGGAGCATCGAGTTCGAGGCCTTGCTCGCCGAGATCGGCGCGGATTTCATCCGAAACTTTCAGCCTGGCCGCGATTTTTGCTGGGTCGCCGAACGCGGCGGCCAACCTGTCGGCGCCGTGTTCCTCGTCCATCTCGATGACAAGGTCGCGAAATTGCGCATGCTGCATGTCGAGGTGGCGGCACGCGGCATGGGCATAGGCAAACGGCTGGTCGAGCAATGCGTCAACCAGGCCCGGACCTCCGGCTACAGTCGGCTTATGCTGTGGACGAACGATATTCTCGTCGCGGCGCGCTCAATCTATGAACGCGCCGGCTTTAGGTTGGTCAGCGAGGAACCCCACCACAGTTTCGGCAAGGACCTGGTTGGCCAGACCTGGGAATTGGATCTCTGATGAGAGAGCCTCGTTCCCAGGCCTGATTCTAGTTGCCTCGCGCCGCGGCGAGCGCGCCGGGCAATTCCTCGGCGAAGATGTCGAGTTCATGATCAAGGCCGACACTGACACGGATGCAGTGGTCGAGCCCCGGCGCCATCGGCTTGCGGATGAATACGTCGCGCGACAACAGCGCCTGCAGCACTTTCATCGCGAAGGCGCCGTCGCTGCCGCAGTCGATGGTGACGAAATTGGTCGCCGACGGCAGCGGCTTCAAGCCGTTCGCCTCGGCTATGTCGGAAATGCGCCGGCGACCCGCTTCGACCCGGGCGACCACGCTCTCCAGCCAGGCCTGGTCGGCGAGCGCCTCGACGCCGGCGATCTGCGCCATTCGGCTCACACCGTAATGGTTGCGGATCTTCTCGAAATCGGCGATCACCTGAGCCTCGGCCACGGCGTAGCCGCATCGTATGCCGGCAAGTCCGTATGCTTTGGAGAAGGTGCGCATGCGCACGACATTAGGTCGCGACACGTCGATAGGCGGCAGCGCCGATGCCGGTCCCAACTCGCCATAGGCCTCGTCGAGCACCAGCATGGTGGTTTCCGGCAAGGCTTCGATGAAACGGGTGATTTCGGCCGCCTCCCACCAGCTCCCCATCGGATTGTCAGGATTGGACAGATAGACCAGCGGCGCCTTCTCCTTGACGACGGCCTCGATCAGGCCATCCAGATCCTCATGATGGTTCTTGTAGGGAACCGTAATCAGACGACCGCCAACGCCGGCGACATGGAAGTTGAACGTCGGATAGGCGCCGAGCGAAGTCACAACCGCATCGCCGGGCGCGACATACATGCGCACCACCAGGCTGAGCAGCCCGTCAATGCCTTCGCCGACAACCACGTTCTCGGCTTTCACGCCAAGATGCTCGGCAACGGCGACCTTCAAATCGTGATTGTCCGGATCGCAGTACATCCACATATCCGCGGCGATCCCGGCCATGCGGGCGATGACCTTCGGCGAAGGGCCGAAACTGCTCTCATTGGCGCCGATGCGGGCGCGGAACGGCCGGCCACGATCACGCTCCTGCGCCTCCGGGCCGACGAACGGCACTGTAGAGGGAAGCGCGGCGATAAGCGGCGTGAGGGGAGGGCGCTGGCGCATGGCAAAAGCTCGCGTGGAAAGGGCCTTCTTGCTAGCGTGCCGGGTCGGTGGGTGCAAGCAAGTCCACATCGTCATGCTGGATTCAATTGGTGTTTTTTGCTAGCCAGAACCCATGAACAATCGACTGCCCCCCGCCTGGTCCAAGCATTTGAAAATTTCGTCTGGACACAAGGCACCGCCCTTGCCGAAAGCGAAACCAGTATCGCCAGCGCAAAGCGACGACATGCTGCTGAGGCAAGCGCTCGAACTGCAGCAAGCGAAGAAGTTGCCAGAAGCCGAGGAACTGTGCCTTCGCGTGCTTGCACGCACGCCCAATCATCATCTGGCGCTATACATACTCGGCACGCTGGGGCTTGGTTTCGATGATGACCTCGCCATCAAGTATTTCGCGCGCGCGGCCGCGCAGGAGCCCAACAATCCCTATTATCAGCTCAGTCTTGGCGAAGCCTGTCTGCAGGGCGGAGATTGGCCGCTGGCGGTCAAGCATCTCAAACTCGCATACGAACTGAAGCCCGATCTCGTGGCGGCGCTTCATGGCTTGGGCGAGGCTTACACCGGGTTTGACAAGGCTGACATGGCTTTGCCGGTCTATAAGAAGGTGCTTGAGACTAACCCTGATCACCCGACGATCCGAAAGGATCTGGCGATAGCGCTGATCAATCTGGGCCGAATGGATGAAGCAACTGTCTATTTGAAAGAGGCCATAGATCGGCGATTGAATGCATCCGAGGCTTATCGTCTACTTGGAAGCATCCGAAAGTTTTCCAGCGAGCCGCCCGAACTCCACTCCATTCTAAATGAACTTGCCAATCCTGCTATTTCAGCCGAGGAGTCCTGTGAGCTTCACCTAGCGGCAGGCAAGATTCTTAGTGACATCGAGCGCCATGAAGAGGCAATGGAGCATTTCCTGAAGGCCAAAGCGGGCAAGGCCGATTTCGACATCGTTTCGTATCGCAAGCGGATCGATGCCCTGATCGATCTGTTCAGTCCCGAATTTCTGGCGGCGAAAGCTGGCTATGGAGATCCGTCCGAAACTCCCGTATTTGTCGTCGGCATGCCACGGTCTGGCACGACGCTGACGGAACAAATCTGCTCGAGCCATCCGGAGGTCCATGGCGCCGGAGAACTTACCAAGCTATGGCGAATAACGGCTACCTACGGCTTGAGGCAAGATCCGACCGGGAATTTTGGACAGCCAGCAAGGTCGATGACACCAGCCCAAGCGCAAGCGTCGGCTATGGACTATCTTGCCAATTTGCGGCTGTACACGTCTTCGGCCTCGCGAATCATAGACAAGATGCCCCACAATTTCGAACTTGTCGGCCTGATTGCAATTCTCTTTCCCAATGCCCGCATCATTCATTGCAGGCGCGACGCAATCGACAATTGTGTGTCATGCTTCATTTCATCTTTCAGCGAAGCTCATGGATACGCGGCTGACCTCGGCATTCTCGGCCAGTACTATCGCGAATATGATCGCCTTATGCGTCATTGGCAGACGGTTTTGCCTGGTCGTATCTTGGAAAATCGCTACGAAGACCTCATTTCAGATCAGGAGGGGCAGTCACGTCGGCTCATAGATCACCTTGGCCTGCCTTGGGACGATGCCTGTCTTCGCTTCTTCGACAAGGCTGGATCTGTCAGGACGCTCAGCCGCTGGCAAGTCCGCCAACCGATCTACACCTCGTCTGTAAAGCGCTGGAAGAACTATGAGGGCAAGATCCAGCCATTGATCGATGCCTTGGGTGATCTGGCAGACGTGTAACCAGACATACGCTAGTCGGCCTTGATCTGTGTTCGCCCTCTGGGTAGGTCGGTTGATGACGCGCGGAGAGGAAATCCACCATCACGAGCTGGTTGGGGAACGGCTGGTGTTGGTCTCGCCACTGAGGGACGCTGTCGATGAGCATGCACAAAAGGGGGAGCATATGGATTGGCTGGATTCTCTCATGTCTTTTTGCTAGCCAGACATGATGAGCAATCGTCTGCCACCTGCGTTTTCCAAGCACCTCAAGTCCGGAACCGAGCCCAAAGTGAAGGCGCCGGTGTTTAGTCCTCAGAAAGCAAATTCGCTTTCCCGTGCGCAGGCGGACGACTTGTTGCTCAAGCAGGCCTATGAACTTCAACAGGCCAAGCGGCTTGCCGAGTCGCAGGAGTTATGCCTTCGCGTACTGGCCCGGACGCCAAACCACCCCTTGGCCCTTTATATTCTGGGCACCTTGAGCATCCGCTACGACGACGAATTGGCCCTGCGATATTTCGCGCGAGCGGTCGGTGGCGAGCCCGCTAACCCCTACTATCACCTTAGTCTGGGCGAAGCCTATCTTAAGGTTAGCGAATATTCGCATGCCATAGAGCATATGCAGCATGCCTTGAAACTGAAGCCGGATCTGGTCGACGCGCTTTGCGCCTTGGGGCGCGCTTACATCGAGTTCGACAAGCCCGAATTGGCGTTGCCGCTCTACGAGAAAGCACTCAAGATCAACCGCGATCATCCGAAGGTTCGGACGGGGCTGGCCAGCGCACTGACAAGCCTCGGTCGCATGGATGAAGCGACGCTCTATCTGAAAGAGGCGATCGAGCGTCGCATTGCCGCGCCGACCGCCTTCAGTCATCTCGTGGACACGCGCAAATTCACCGAAGAGCCGCCCGAACTCCAATCCATCTTCCGCGAACTCGAAAACCCGAGGCTCGATGCTGCCGGGGCGGAACAACTCCATCATGCTGCCGGCAAGGTTCTGAACGACCTCAAGCGCTACGAAGAGGCTTTTGCCCATTTCAAGAAGGGGAAAGAGGTCACGGGGCGGGGGTTCGATATTGGCCCTTACCGGAACTGGGTCGATTCGATGATCGAAACCTTCACTCCGGAAATGTTGGCCGCCGCCAGCGGTTACGGTGACCCGTCTGACGTGCCGGTGTTCGTGGTTGGCATGCCGCGTTCGGGCACGACGCTGACGGAACAGATATGCGCCAGCCATCCGGATGTTCATGGCGCGGGCGAACTCAGCAAGCTGAGGCGAGTCGCGAATGCGATCGGCCTCAAGACATCTCATGCACCAGACTTGGGTCGGTCGGTGGCGTCGATCACCACGGACTTGTCCAAAGGGCTGGCCAAGGAGCACCTGTCTTATTTGAGTGAGCGGGCGCCCGGTGCGCTTCGCATTGTCGACAAGATGCCTCATAATTTCGAGCTGATCGGCCTTATCGGGCTTCTCTTTCCCAACGCGCGCATCATTCATTGCCGTCGCGATCCCATCGACAATTGCATCTCGATGTTTGTCCAGAAATTCAGCGAGGGACACAGCTATAACATCGACCTCCGGTCGCTCGGGCTTTACTACCGCGAATATGATC
Organism: Mesorhizobium carmichaelinearum; assembly: GCA_943370265.1. Classification (GTDB taxonomy): domain Bacteria; phylum Pseudomonadota; class Alphaproteobacteria; order Rhizobiales; family Rhizobiaceae; genus Mesorhizobium; species Mesorhizobium carmichaelinearum_A. The sequence goes on along the minus strand of CALRQH020000003.1, from coordinate 304,455 downwards.
GCTTGATGCGACATTGGGACAAGGTTTTCCCGGGTCGTATTTTCGAAAGCCGCTACGAGACCCTCATAGCGGACCAAGAGGCGCAATCGCGCCGCCTCATCGATCATCTTGGATTGCCCTGGGACGACGCCTGCCTTCGTTTCTTCGACAACGAAGGGTCGGTCAACACGCCCAGCAGATGGCAGGTGAGGCAACCGATCTATTCATCCTCGGTGAAGCGCTGGAAAAATTACGAAGGTACGATCCAGCCGCTGATCGAGGCATTGGGCGATCTTGCCGACGTCTGACCTGATGCATAAGCAAAATTGGGCGTTGCCTGAATCCTGAATCTCGCTAGGGACGGATTCATGCGGCGCGCTTTTGTTTTTCTAAGTCATTCCCAAACCGCTGCGCACCTGTGGGCGCAATGCTTGAGCCACGCTGCGTAATTAGGCGCGCCTTCAGGCACCTGCAATGGATGGGGCACAGGCTCGGTCGGTTCGGTCACGCCTCGGCAATCAGCTTTCGGCTTTGAAGGCCTGGCCGACATTCCAATCATCGTGGCGAATAAAAAAACCCGGCGGTTGCCCGCCGGGTTCGATTTCAATCAGGTGGAGCCTGTTAGAACGAGCGCTGGAAGCGGAGGATGCCGCCGACGCTGTTGACCTTGTTGGCGCCAACCCAGTTGCCGCCGACGGTCGGGTTGCCTGCTGCCCAGTCGTCATACTGACCAAAATGGTTGTAGTCGACTTCGGCCGTGACCGTGAAGCCGGGAACGACGTCGTAGGCAACGTTTGCCGCCACGCCATAGTTCTTCTCCTGGTCACCCGATACCTGGAGGTTGAACGAGGTCTTCTCGTTGAACTTGTAGGTACCGCCGACCCAGAACGCCCACTTGCCGGCCCAGGTCTTGTACATGCCACGACCGCCGTTAAACTGGTTCAACTTGCTGTCCTGGCCGTAGCCGACCATGCCGAACAGCGAGAGAGCGCTGGAAAGGTTCACATCCAAGCGAGCCTTGCCGGCCACTGATTCGTAAGCGCTGTCGTAAGCCACAACGCCGGTGACGGCGCCCCAGCCCTGCGTGTACTTCACGCCGCCGACGACATGCGGGACATAGCTGTCGATCGAGAAGGAACCGTAACCTTCTTCGAGCGATGCCACGGCCGAGAAGCCGTTGCCGGCATCGAAGTAGTACTGAACGACGTTGGTGTCGAAGCCGCCGTATGGAACGATCGTGTCGTTGATGACGTTGCCGGCATAACCGATGAACGTATCGTAAGCCGATTCATCCTTACCGACGCGGAGTCCACCGAGCTGGATCCAGGCGAAGTTCAGCGAGATGCCCTTGTTGTGACCCTGCCAGTTGCTGGCTTTCGACGGGCTAACAGCATTCGGACCAGTCGTGGTATAGTCGCCGCCATTGTTGCCGAAATTGATGCGGGTTTCGGTGTAGGTCTTCAAGGTGCCGAGTTCGGTTTCCTGGCCGGTCCAAGTCTTCAGCGTGAAGCGGGCCTGCTTTTCGAAGGTCGAGTGCGTGCCATTGCCCATCGCGTCCGGAACATGGTTTACGCCATCGAACGAGCCGGCGTCGCCGACGCCGATGTCGTAGCGGACATAGCCGCCGATGCGCAGGCAGGTTTCGGTGCCGGGGATGTAGAAGTAGCCAGCGCCGTAGACGTCGCAGATCTTGACGTATTCAGCGGGTTCCGGCTCGGCGACGACGACGGCGTCGGCGGCGCGCGCACCGGATACTGCGATCAGGGCCGCAGCGGAGCCAAGGAGAAGGCTCTTGATGTTCATTTTCTGACCTCCAGTCAAAAGTTAAAAAACGGGTCTGGGTATTCTTTGCTGAAGGACAGCGTTCCCTGCCCCATCCCCACTACCGAAAAAGATGCGCACCGCGCCGCTTCCTCGAGACCGACATTACTCATGAGGCGGCGGCGTTCAACAACGATCGTACCGGCGGAAGGGCTGGACGGGTGCTATCGGCGAGCCTTGTTGCACAAATGACACGATTTGGCCTCACTCAGAAAGCTCTTGTTAACCATCGGGGCCCTTGCGCCCCTTACATTGTGGCCGAATTCGGCGATTCCCACCGAAACTGCCGGCAGGGCTCGAGTCGTTAGCCAGGAATTGCCGCAGAATCGCCGCATCGTCGAAGGACCCAGTCCGGCAGCGCCTTATTTTTCCAAGATAATGACTTCTTTTTCCGAGATAATGGCTGGGGCTTGTTGATTGTGCCGGCGCTTTTCTTTATCCAGCGGCGCAACGGAGAGGTGGCCGAGTGGTCGAAGGCGCTCCCCTGCTAAGGGAGTAGAGGTCAAAAGCTTCTCGTGGGTTCGAATCCCATCCTCTCCGCCACCTTTGCCTCGCGGCATCGCCAGAGTCAGAAATTTCCTCGCAATAACAAACTGATAGGCAAGAACGCGGCGCTTCTTGCGGCGCCGCGACCCCGTCGAAAGCCGCGATTCTGTTCGATTCTGACTGGAGGTCAGAAAATGAACATCAAGAGCCTTCTCCTTGGCTCCGCTGCGGCCCTGATCGCAGTTTCCGGTGCGCGCGCCGCCGACGCCGTCGTCGTTGCCGAGCCGGAACCCGCTGAATACGTCAAGATCTGCGACGTCTACGGCGCTGGCTACTTCTACATCCCCGGCACCGAGACCTGCCTGCGCATCGGCGGCTATGTCCGTTACGACATCGGCGTGGGCGACCGCGAAGGTTTCCCGGATGTAGCGGACAAGCTGAAAGACGATGGCAGCACGAACGGCACGTACAACAAGAACGCCCGCTTCACGTTGAAGACCTGGACTGGTCAGGAAACCGAACTCGGCAGCTTGAAGACCTACACCGAAACCCGCTTCAATTACGGCTCGGATGGTGAGGGCGACTTTGATCCGCAGTACAACACCAACAAGGGCGTGACGCTGAACTTCGCTTGGATTCAGCTCGGTGGTCTCCGCGTCGGTAAGGACGAATCGGCCTTCGATACATTCATCGGCTATGCCGGCAACGTCATCGACGACACGATCGTTCCCTATGGCGACTTCGATACCAACGTCGTTCAGTACTACTTCGATGCAGGCAACGGCTTCTCAGCAGTGGTCTCGCTGGAGGAAGGCAACAAGGGCGAGACGATTGACAGCTACGTTCCGCATGTCGTCGGCGGCGTGAAGTACACGCAGGGCTGGGGTGCTGTCACCGGAGTGCTCGCATACAATAGCGTTTGGGAAGAGTGGGCCGGCAAGGTTCGTTTGGACGTGAACGCCACCAGCCAATTGTCGCTGTTCGTCATGGGTGGCTACGGTTCGGACGCCAACGTCACCAACAACTTCTACAAGCTGTGGGACGGCAATTGGGCGATCTGGGGTGGCGGCAGCTACAAGATCAACGAGAAGACATCGTTCAACGTCCAGGCGGCGTATGACGAAGGTAAGACCTTCGGTTTGGCTGCGAACGTTGCCTATGACGTCGTTCCCGGTTTCACGGTCACGGCCGAAGTCGACTACTTCAACAAGGGCAACAGCATCTACCACGCCAGCTCCGACGGCATCGGCGGTATCCTCCGCTTCCAGCGCTCCTTCTAAGGGCTGGTTCCTTACAAGTGAAATCCAGCCCGGGCGCTTCAACGCCCGGGCTGTTTTGTTCTCGCGATGTGACCAGGGCAAACAAAAGGATCGGGGGGTAGACGGTAGCTGAACAGGTCCGCGGGAAGGATTTCGTGGGATCCGCTTTCTGGCGGATGAAATCACAATCGCGTGATCAAAGCTCTTGAAAGGACGCCTCCAAGTGGCTAGGGCTGACCTAACCACTCGGGGGTGTGGCCATAAATGTCAAACGAAGCGATTCAAGAGGCGCAGGCTTCTGATCATTTTTCGATGTTTTCTTCTCATTCGGCAAGAATAAAGTATAGTTATAGCAATATACGAGAAGTAAAGTCGTTCACGATCGCAGAGCTTTTTTCAGCATACCGAGATATATTGTGGGACGATGGGCGGCATAAGTACAATGTCAGCTCTTTCGTTGGCGAAATTGGCGAGATCCTCCTTGGGGAGCGTTTCAGCGCCTTTGACCAGAGCACCCTAGATAACCTTATCGGCACCTTGCGCCAGCGTGGCAACAGCAACGCAACCATCAATCGAAAGATGGCTGCCCTCAGCAAACTGCTGCGTAAGGCCTACAAGATGGGGGATATCCACAGCCTGCCCGAGTTCCGCCGCCAGAAGGAGCGGGCAGGGCGGATTCGCTTTCTTGAGAAAGATGAGGAAGCCCGGCTTTTCGCGGCCATAAGGAGCCGTAGCGAAGATGCCTATCGGCTCTCAGTGTTCCTCGTCGACACCGGATGCCGACTTGGCGAGGCACTCGGTCTCATCTGGAACGATATTCAGGAGCATCGCGTCAGCTTCTGGATCACCAAGTCCGGCCGCAGCCGCACCATCCCGATGACCGTGAGGGTCAAGGACGTCATAAAGCTGCCGCCCACCGAGGGCCGTCGGCCCAAGGGGCCTTTCACAAAACTCAGCCAGGCGCAATTTCGTACCATCTGGAACGATGCGAAGGCGGAAGTGGGCCTTGGCGCCGACGATCAGGTGGTGCCGCACATTCTGCGCCATACTTGTGCGTCGCGTCTTGTCCAGGGTGGCATCGACATCAGGCGTGTGCAGATGTGGCTTGGCCACCAGACGTTGTCGATGACCATGCGTTACGCTCACCTTGCCACGAATGACCTCGACGGCTGCATCGTCGTTCTGGAAACGCCTCGTGGCAAGGGCGCGGACAGCGACGTGGAGTGCGCGCCGCCTTCTTCTGCTGCAACAGCACAGGAAACAAAAAGGGTGGAGGAGAGGCCTTCACCCAAGGCGGTCCGGAAAAGCTCAAAATCCCGATAGATTCATCGAACATTCGCAAAAGGCCCAGGGGATCAGGATCGATCCTGGGCCTTTTGCGTCGAACTATGCTGGGTGCTCCGCTTGGTCGAGAAATGCCGCAATGACGCTGGGCAGGTTTCCGGTTTCGAGGAAGGGGGCGTGCCCTTGGCCCTCGACCGTGATCGTCTTCATGGCTGGATGACGCTTGCCCATTTCCTCAAGCGTTTCGACAGACAGCAATCTTGAGTTGGCGCCACGTATGGCAAGCAGGGGCATGGCCGCCAGCGCCTCGAACTGCGGCCATAGTGCCGGCAGCGGCTGCGTGAGATCGAGGCCTGCCAGTGTCTCGACCAGCTTTGGATCGAAATCCGGCATCAGTCCTTGGGGCGTCTCGCGGTTGAGTGCCCACGCCATTCGTTCCCAGTCGGCATCGGCAAGCGCCGGAAAATCCCCACCATGCGCGGTTCGCTGGGCGTTCACTGCCTCGACTAGGGTCTTCGGCTTCGGTGAAGGATCGAGATAGGAGCGGATATGGGCAAGCCCATCAGTCTCGAGTACCGGGCCGATGTCGTTGAGAACAACGGCTTTCAGCGCTTCTGGTCGCATCGCTGCGAGCACATGGATGATCAGTCCGCCGCGTGACGTGCCGATGAACGCGGCTTCCTCGATGCCAAGTGCCGCCAGCCCGGCAAGGGTATCGCCGGCCTCGACACCGACATTGTAGTGGGTGACGTCGGGGTCGTAAGCCGATTGCCCGCGCCCGCGATAGTCGAAGGCAACCACCTTGCGCGGAACCACGGCACGCGCCGAAAGATAGCGCGCCAGCTCATGAAAATCGCGGGCATTGCGCGTCAGGCCGGGCAGGCAAACGACAGGCCAGGAAGCGGAATTCGTTTCGCCGTAGATCCGGGCATGAAGCCGGAGCCCGTCAGCCGACGTGTAGAAAAAATCGGAAAAACCCTCATCGCCTGGCATCCGCAGTGATTTCCTCCGCAGCCGGATCACGTCCCGACTGCTACAGGCGACAGTGCGCAGGGTCAAACCGGGAAAACCCCGCCGATGTCTTTGGAGAGCGGGATTTCTGCCGGCACAAACGTCGAATTTTCTGGAATTTTCTGGCGCTTGGCGTCCCCATGACGCTCGGCCAACATCGTCGGTCCATCTCCCGCCAAAGGGAGGTCGCGCGTGTCACAGCGCCGCTTCAGCGAAATCGAGTGGCTCAACTCCGCCCGTTCACAAGGTCGCCAACAATGTCGTACTTGCCGGAAATACGCATCTTGTAGACCTCGTAATTCTCCATCACGCGCTGCACGTAACTTCTTGTTTCCGTGTAGGGAATTCGCTCGATCCAGTCGACGACGGCGTCGACGTCCTTGCCGCGCGGATCGCCGTATTTCGTCAGCCATTGGGCAGCCCGGTTGGGGCCGGCATTATAGCCGGCGAAAGTCAGCACATAGGAGCCGTTGAAGCGGTCGAGCTGCTCGCCGAGGAAGGCGGCCCCCAGCGTCGCATTGTAGCCAGCATCACTCGTCAGCCGTGTCTGCGAAAACTGCAATCCGGCCTTTTTCGCCAGTTGCCTGGCTGTTCCCGGCATCAGCTGCAGCAGGCCGCGCGCGCCGGCACTTGAGACGGCGCCGACATTGAATTCGCTTTCCTGGCGAGCGATCGCATAGGCCAGCGCCTTGCCCGAACCGGAAATGTCGGCCGAATCGGGAATGACCCCCAGAGGATGCGACAGCGCGCCGACGTCGATTCCGCGCGCGCCGGCGATCTTGCCGACTTTCAGAGCCATGAAGTGATTGCCCTGCTTTTCGGCCAGGACCGCGAGCAGCGCCAGTTCACCGGGGCTGTTCATCTGGCCGGCGAGGTCGCGGTAGAGTGTCTCCGCATAGCGGTCATAACCGGCCTCCTGCAGTCGCTTGATGGCGCCGACGGCCTCACGGTTGACGAAATTCTGCCGATCGGTCGCACTTGGCTGCGGATAGACGATGTTGAGTGCCCGCCGACCGACACGCTCGGCGGCGAGCTGGCCATAGAATGTCGTGCCGTTGGTAGCCGCGCGGCCGAAATAATCGGCGGCATTGCCGGGTCCGCCCGCTTCGGCGGCACGGCCGAGCCAATAGTAGGCGCGCGACAGCGACATCGGCCCCTGAGCCAGATCGGCGACGCGGGCAAAATGCGTTGCGGCAAGCTTGGCGTCATTCAGGCCGCGCAGCGCGTACCAGCCGGCATGGAATTCAGCGTCCACGGCATTGCCTGCACTTTCGGCGGCATGGGCCGCGACGACTGCGTAGGCGGTCTTCATGTCGCCTTGGTCGACCAGTTCGCGCGACAGTACGCGGCGCTCGACCCACCAGGCATCCGGATCGACAAGCGCATCCCGGTCTGCCGGCGCCTTCATCACCACCGCGGCGGCATCGGCAAACTTCTCCTGTTTGCGCAGATACTCGGCCTGCGCAAACAAATAGCCGGCCGAACGTTGCGCCGCCGGCACCGCATTCAGCAATTTGGGGGCGTTCTTGTCGCCTTTGTCCGCTGCCGCCCAGGCGTCGGCTAGTTGTTGGGCGCCCGCAAGTGCCGCGACCCGCTGGGCGGAACCTGGCCGATCGGCATAGAACATGCGCTCCATGCGGAAGCGATGATCGGTCGCCGGAATGAGCGTGCCAAATTCGCGAATGAGCGCTGCTTCGTCCTTGGCTTCCAGCATCGCCGTGCGCCAGAACGGCGACAATACGGAGCGCGCTGCCTTGGTATTGCCAATCGATACATAGGCGCGGGCAAGAACCATCACGCCTTCGAATGTCAGCGGTTGGCTGCCGTTGAACGCCTGAAGTGCAGCCTGTGGAGCGGGGTTTTCGCGATAGAGCGCCCGCTCGCTGTTCTTGCGCAGGGCGATCATGCCCGGCCAGTTCGGCAGCATCTGTGCCGCCGCGGCAATGTCGCTGCTCGGCACCTTGTCTCCCCCATAGAGCGCAATCGCCCAGGCAAGGATATGATGATCGAGCGAATTGGCAGGCAAGCCGTCGCGCGCCGCGCGGGCTCTGGGAATGTCGTTTGCCGCCAGGGCGTCGAGGCCGCTCTTCAACGCGGCCACGTTCAGCGACGGCGAGGGGCCTTTGTCCGGTAGGACAGTGCCCTGCAAGCCCGGCATCGGGATGGCCGATGTCACCTGCCCGTCGACGCTGCCGCCCAACGCCAAGCCAGGCGTCAGCGCGACAAGAGCGCCAATCAACGCAAATGAATGAGGCCGACCGATCGGCATTGTCCGTCCTTATAAATCGTCAGCAGGCACAGGAATCTCAAAGCCTAGATGTAGGTCATGAAGAGCCCGTAAACAAAAGGTTATCGAGGCTGTTCGAATTGCGCTTGCTGGCACCAAGGCAATGCTTGCCGCGCAACAGTGTCGAGACTATGGTGCGCCGCTTCGCTTTCGGCTAGAAGGCGCGCACGACAAAACGCCGATGCATGTCGCCCAAAACCGGGTGCCGGACTTGGGACAACGACATGCACAAACAAGGAAGTCCCAAGGAGTTGGACGACATGCTGAGAGGCTCGCTTACCGCGCTCGTGACACCGTTCGAAAAGAGCGGGCGTTTCGACGAGAAAGCCTTTCGCGCGTTTGTCGCCTGGCAGCTTGACGAGGGCACGAAGGGGCTGGTTCCCGTCGGCACCACAGGCGAGTCGCCGACGCTTTCACATGACGAGCACCGTCATGTGGTCAAGGTGTGCATCGAAGTGGCCAAGGGGCGCGCTCCGGTCGTTGCCGGTGCTGGCTCCAACAACACCGAAGAGGCGATTGGCCTGGTGCAATATGCCGAGAAGGCAGGCGCCGACGCCGCGCTCGTGGTCACGCCCTATTACAACAGGCCGACTCAACGCGGCCTCTATGCGCATTTCGCGGCGGTCGCCAAGGCGACCAGCCTGCCGATCATCATCTACAACATACCGCCGCGCTCAGTCGTCGACATGACGCCGGAGACGATGGGTCAGCTGGTGCACGACTTCAAGAACATCATCGGCGTCAAGGATGCCACCGGCAAGGTCGAGCGCGTATCAGAGCAGCGCATGACCTGCGGCAAGGATTTCGTCCAGCTTTCCGGTGAGGATGCCTCGGCGCTCGGCTTCAATGCGCATGGCGGTGTCGGCTGCATCTCGGTGACGTCGAATGTCGCGCCGCGCCTGTGCGCCGAGTTCCAGGAAGCGACGCTCTCCGGTGACAGCGCCAAGGCGCTGGAATTGCAGGACCGCTTGCTGCCGCTGCACAAGGCCATCTTCATCGAGCCCGGCGTTTCCGGTGCGAAATATGCACTATCGAAGCTCGGCAAGGTCGAGAACGTGCTTCGCTTGCCGCTGATGACGGTCGAACAGTCGACCGCCGACAAGATCGATGCGGCGATGAAGCACGCCGGCTTGATAAACTAGTGATGAGGCGCCACCTCTCCGTATCATGAATCAAGTCAGAAAAGCCGATCCCAACAACAAGACCGTTGCTGAGAACCGCAAGGCGCGGTTTTCCTACGAGGTGCTCGATACGATCGAGGCCGGCCTGGTGCTGACTGGCACCGAGGTTAAGTCGTTGCGCCAGGGGCAGGCCAACATCCAGGACTCGTACGCCTCGGTCGAGGGCGGCGAGATCTGGCTGATCAATTCCTATCTGCCGGAATATCTGCAGGCCAACCGGTTCAATCACGAACCGCGCCGCCGCCGCAAACTCCTGCTCAACAAGCGCGAGATGGCCAAGCTGTCGCAAAGCGTTGATCGCGAAGGCATGACGATGGTGCCGTTGAAGATTTACTTCAACGACAAGGGCAGGGCCAAGCTCCTGCTAGCCGTTGGCCGTGGTAAGAAGCTGCACGACAAGCGGGAGAGCGAAAAGCAGCGGGATTGGTCGCGGGAGAAAGGTCGTCTGCTCAAGGACCGTGGCTAGGCAAGGCTCTTTGCTTGAGGGCCTGCCTATGCGCGGCTGCCTGCTTCAGTCCATTCCTTGGCGGATGCCGGCGCGAGCTACAGCGGCATCCCCCATTGCCGACGTCCCGGCAGGTCCGAATCTAACTCTGCAGAAATGCCTTTATCTTACTGAAAACGCTAACGAACATTTCTTCGGTCAGTACGCCGGTATTGGTGTTGTAGCGCGAGCAGTGGTAGCTGGAAAAAAGCGTGATCTCGCCGGCTTCCAGCTGGCCGCCATGCTTGAACGGGTAGGCAGCGACGCGCTGGCCAAGTGCCCGCACGGTTGACTGATGGGCGATTGAGCCCAGTGTCAGCACGGCGCGCAGATTGGGGAACCGTGCGATCGTCGGCACCAGAAAGGTCCGGCACGTGCATATCTCCGCCCCGACCGGCTTGTTCTCGGGCGGGACACAACGTACGGCATTGGTGATCGCGGTGCCGACAAGCTCCAGCCCGTCATCCGGCCTTGCCTCGAACTCTCCGCGCGCAAAGCCATGTGAGATGAGCGTGCTGTAGAGCAGGTCACCAGCATAGTCACCGGTGAAAGGGCGGCCGGTTCGGTTCGCGCCGCGCACGCCGGGCGCCAGCCCGACGATCAGCAACTGAACGGAGTTCTCGCCTTCGGTTGGCAGGAAGGTCGGCACTGGCCCGTTGAACCAGGACGGCTCGCGTTGCCGCCACTCGGCAATGAAGTCGTGGAGGCGGGGGCAGAGCGGACAGTTGCGATCTGGTTCGGGCGAACCTGACAGGGGAACTAGCAAAGCCGTCGCCCTCAGTAGTCGTCCTCATCGACCTCAGCCGGCTCAGGTCGGCGCACGGGACGTTCGGACGGATCGCGACCGACTTCGTTCTTCAGTGTCATCAGGTCGATGAAATGGTCGGCCTGTCGGCGCAGATCGTCCGAGATCATCGGTGGCTGCGAGGCCATGGTGGACACGATCGAGACCTTGCGTCCGCGCCGTTGCAGCGCTTCGACCAGCGTGCGGAAGTCGCCATCGCCGGAGAAGATGACATAGTGGTCGACGATATCGGCAAGCTCCAGCGCATCGACGGTGAGTTCGATGTCCATGTTGCCCTTGATTTTCCGGCGCCCGGTCGAGTCGGTGAATTCCTTGGCCGGCTTGGTGACGACCTTGAAGCCGTTGTAATCGAGCCAGTCGATGAGGGGACGGATCGAGGAGTATTCCTGGTCTTCGACCAGCGCCGTGTAATAGTAGGCGCGCAGCAGATACCCCCGCTTCTGGAAACTCGACAGAAGCTTGCGATAGTCGATGTCGAAGCCCAGTGCGCGCGATGTGGCGTAGAGATTTGCGCCGTCGATGAAAAGGGCGATTTTTTCACGAGGATCGAACATGGAAAATATCCCTTTTTTGGAAATAAGCTGACTTCTTTAAAAACGCCGCGACTACCAACCGGGTTTCGTAATAAATTGCCCAGCCGTCTATCGTTTCGAAATAACGCCAGTTCGGTGGCATTCCAAGGGCGTGTGGCCCATTGCAAGCAATTGTGATCGGCGCGAGATCGGACGTGCGGAGCGCTCGCCAGCGGGGCAATGGCCGCAGCATTGCCATGATGCTTGTATTTTCGTGGCGTTCAGGTTATGGCACGCGCCTGTTTTCCATTAAATCCATCGCATGAAAGGGGCAGCTCATGGCCCGCGTAACCGTTGAAGATTGCATCGACAAGGTCGACAACCGCTTCGAACTGGTGCTTTTGGCAGGCCACCGCGCCCGTCAGATCAGCCAGGGCGCGCAGATCACCGTGCCGCGCGACAACGACAAGAACCCTGTCGTTGCATTGCGCGAGATCGCCGACGAGACCTTGTCGCCCGACGATCTCAAGGAAGACCTGATCCACTCGCTGCAGAAGCATGTCGAAGTCGACGAGCCGGAAGCCGATGGCGAGGCGATCGCCGACCAGACCGGCGGTGCCGTTGCGGCAACCGATGCTGACGATGCCGAGGACAACGTCACTTTCGACCGCATGACCGAGGAAGACCTGCTGGCCGGCATCGAAGGCCTCGTCCCGCCGGAAAAAAGCGACGACTATTGATCTTCGCAAGGCCTGTCGACACTTTCGCGTCGGCAGTTTCGTGGCTATCTATGACATGCGCCGTACACCAGTGCGGCGCATGATTCATTTCAGCCCTGTGAGATTCCGCCCATGATGCGTCAGTATGAGCTTGTCGAGCGCGTCCAGCGCTACAAGCCCGACGTCAACGAGGCGCTGCTCAACAAGGCCTATGTCTACGCCATGCAGAAGCATGGCCACCAGAAGCGCGCCTCCGGCGATCCCTATTTCTCGCATCCGCTCGAAGTCGCCGCCATCCTCACCGAAATGCATATGGACGAGGCGACGATCGCGGTTGCCTTGCTGCACGACACGATCGAGGACACGACGGCGACGCGGGCCGAGATCGACGAATTGTTCGGCCCGGAAATGGGCAAACTGGTCGAGGGCCTGACCAAGCTCAAGAAGCTCGATCTGGTCTCCAAGAAGGCCGAGCAGGCGGAAAACCTGCGCAAGCTTTTGCTGGCAATTTCGGAAGACGTCCGCGTCCTTCTGGTCAAGCTCGCCGACCGTTTGCACAACATGCGCACCCTCGACCACATGCCGGAGGCCAAGCGCCTGCGCATCGCCGAGGAGACGATGGACATCTATGCACCGCTGGCCGGGCGCATGGGCATGCAAGGCATGCGCGAGGAGTTGGAAGAGATCGCTTTCCGCTTCATCAATCCGGAAGCCTATCGCGCCGTCACCGCCCGACTTGCCGAAATCTTCGAGCGCAACAAGGATGTGCTGTCCGAGATCGAGAAGGCGCTATCCGCGCTGTTTGAAAAGCATGCAATCAAGGCCGGTGTGAAAAGCCGTCAGAAAAAACCGTGGTCGGTGTTTCGCAAGATGGAGGCCAAGGCGCTCTCCTTCGAACAGCTGTCCGACATTTTCGGCTTTCGCGTCGTCGTCGAGTCGGTCGAAGACTGCTATCGCGCGCTTGGCGCCATCCACACCACGTGGTCGATGGTTCCCGGCCGCTTCAAGGACTATATCTCGACGCCGAAGCAGAATGACTACCGCTCGATCCACACCACGATCGTTGGACCGTCGCGTCAGCGCGTCGAACTGCAGATTCGCACCCGCGAGATGAACAAGATCGCCGAATACGGCGTCGCCGCGCATTCGATCTACAAGGACACCGGCGGCAAGACCAACGGCGCTGCCCACGCGATCTCGAAGGAAACCAACGCCTATGCCTGGCTGCGGCGCACCATCGAGCAGCTTGCCGAGGGTGACAATCCCGAGGACTTTCTCGAAAACACCAAGCTGGAATTGTTCCAGGACCAGGTGTTCTGCTTCACGCCCAAGGGTATGCTGATTGCCTTGCCGCGTGGCGCCACGCCCATCGACTTCGCCTATGCCGTTCACACCGATGTCGGCGACACCTGTGTCGGCGCAAAGGTCAATGGTCGTATCATGCCGTTGATGACGGAACTGAAGAATGGCGACGAGGTCGAGATCATCCGGTCCAAGGCGCAGGTGCCGCCGGCCGCTTGGGAATCGGTCGTGGTCACCGGCAAGGCACGTTCGGCGATCCGCCGTGCCACCAAGAATGCCATCCGCAAGCAATATTCGGGCCTCGGTATCCGCATCCTGGAGCGCGCCTTCGAGCGGGCCGGCAAGACCTTTACCAAAGACAGCCTCAAGCAGGTTCTGCACCGGCTGGCGCGCAAGGACATAGAGGACGTGCTGGCCTCGGTCGGCCGTGGCGAGCTTGCCTCTACCGATGTCATGAAGGCGGTGTTCCCCGATTACAAGGACGAGCGCGTGACCACGGCTGCACCCAAGCAGCGCGAGGAAGGCTGGTCGAAGATCCGCAATGCCGCCGGCATGCTGTTCCAGATTCCGGGCCGTGCCGCGCGCAAGGACAAGGACCAGCCGCGCGACGGCGCCGTGCCGATCCGCGGCGTACGCGGCGATCTGCCGGTACGCTTCGCGCCGGAAGGGGCGGTGCCCGGCGATCGCATTGTCGGCATCGTCCAGCCGGGAACCGGCATCACCATCTACCCGATCCAGTCACCGGCCCTGCAGGCCTTTGACGATCAGCCCGAGCGCTGGATCGATGTGCGATGGGACATTGACGAGCAGACCAAGGAGCGGTTTCCGGCACGTGTCTCGGTCACCGCCATCAATGCACCGGGTTCGCTCGCCGATATCGCGCAGGTCGTTGCATCGAACGACGCCAACATCCATACGCTTTCGATGGTGCGTACCGCTCCTGATTTCACCGAGATGCTGATTGATCTCGAAGTCTGGGACCTGAAGCATCTGAATCGGCTGCTGTCGCAGCTCAAGGACAATTCGAGCGTCAGCGATGCGCGACGCGTCAACGGGTGAGGGGAAGCATGAAAACCGATGAGGTGCTGGACATTTTCCGCGAGGCCGGTGCGGTTCTCGAGGGGCATTTCATCCTCACATCAGGTCTGAGAAGCCCCGTCTTCCTGCAGAAAGCCCGGGTCTTCATGCATGCCGACAAGACGGAGAGGCTGTGCAAGGCGCTTGCCGAAAAGATCCGCACGGCCGTGCCGGGCAGGATCGATTATGTGGTCGGGCCGGCGATCGGCGGTCTGATACCGGCCTATGAAACGTCGCGCCATCTCGGCGTGCCGGCCATCTGGGTCGAGCGGGAAGACGGCGAGTTCCGCCTGCGCCGCTTTGAGATCGCAAAGGGTGCGCGCGTCGTCATCATCGAGGACATCGTCACCACCGGGCTGTCAATCCGCGAGACGATTGACTGTCTGCGCGAACTTGGCGCCGAGGTCGTTGCCGCGGCATGCATCATCGACCGTTCTGCAGGCAAGACCCATGTCGGTGTGCCGCTGATCGCGCTCGCCGAGTACGAAGTGCCGGCCTATCCCGCGGACCGGCTGCCGCCTGAACTCGCCGCGATCCCGGCAATCAAGCCCGGCAGCCGCAACATCTGAAGGAGGCGGGGACGTGATCGCCGGCATTGATCATTTGGTGCTGACGGTTCGCTCTGTCGAGGCCACCTGCGAATTTTACCAACGGGTACTCGGCTTCGAGTGCGTCGACGCACCAGGTCGGCCGACGGCCCTGGCTTTCGGCAACCAGAAGATCAATGTGCACGAACTCGGACGCATCTTCGAGCCCAAGGCGAGCGCGCCGACGCCAGGCTCGGCGGATTTCTGCCTGATCACCGACCGGCCGCTCAGCGAGGTCCAGGACAGCTTGATGAACAGCGGTGTCGTGGTCGAGGTTGGGCCGGTCGAGCGCATCGGTGCGCAGGGACAGATGATGTCCGTCTATTTTCGGGACCCTGATGGCAACCTTGTCGAGGTCAGTCAATACCGGACGTAGTATCCCGGGCTTCGGCTGCGATGACAAATCGGAGCCCCTTCTCAAATTCGCCGCGATCATCCGATCTTGGATGGACGAACCTTACAAAAAATTATTGCCACCTGCGTGCCGCGCGGACGCCGTTTAGTTGTTGTTGGGGTTGGGTATGGCTATATCAGGGATGCGGTCGCCCTTGGTTGACCGTGGAGCGCAAGATCGGGATCCGGTCGAAGAATGACTGGCGCGGGTGCAGTAAACTGCCGGGAACAGGAATAGATTGCTTTTTCGACGCCGCAAACCTGATGGGCCTATCGAGCGTATCCGCACCTATCTGTGGCCACGCCGCTCCTTCTCGCGCTCACTCCAGTATTTTGCGAAGCGCATCCTGCGGCTGAGGGCGACGCCGCACGCTGTGGCGGCGGGCGTCGCGGCGGGCGTATTTGCCTCGTTTTTCCCTGTGGGTTTCCACTTCGCGATTGCCGCCGTGTTGTGCTGGCTGATCGCCGGCAACCTTGTGGCGGCGGCGCTTGGCGCGGTTTTCTTCGGCAATCCGCTGACGTTTCCGCTGTTGTGGGGAGCGTCTTGGGAAACCGGCAAGCTCATTTTGCACGACCGCCTTCCGCAGCATGGTCCGCCCGCGCATCTGGGCGAGATGATGCACCACCTTTCATTTTCGCAATTGTGGGGGCCTGTCCTGAAGCCAATGCTGATCGGCGCGGTGCCGCTTGGGCTGGTATTTGGCCTCCTGTTCTACGGCGTCACGCGTTGGGGCATGATCGCCTTCCGCGAACAGAGGCGCAAGCGACTGGCCGAAAAGTCGGCGCGGGCGAAAGAGCCCTCCCATCCGGCCGGCATCGGTTCCACCGCACGATGATCATTGGTATAGGCAGCGACCTGATCGATATCAGACGCATCGAAAAGTCGCTGGAGCGTCATGGTCAGCGCTTCATCCAACGCATCTATACCGAGGTCGAGCAGGCCCGCTCCGAAGGGCGCAGGGCTCGGGCCGCCTCCTATGCCAAACGCTTCGCGGCGAAGGAAGCTTGCGCCAAGGCGTTGGGCACGGGGCTCGCGCAAGGCGTGTTCTGGCGAGACATGGGCGTCGTCAATCTGCCGGGAGGCAAGCCGACCATGGCGCTGACCGGTGGCGCGATGGCGCGGCTTGAGAAGATCCTTCCGAGGGGGCACAGTGCCGCGATCCACCTCACCATCACGGATGATTTCCCGCTTGCTCAAGCCTTCGTGATCATTGAAGCCCTGCCGGTCGAAGAAGCGCCACATTGATTGCATCTGACGGCCGGCATTGACGTTGCCCAGCGCGCGCCGAGACTCTATACCATCCAACGCACAATCGAGGACGACATGAGCGTGGCTGAAAAATCAGAGAAGAAATCCGGCGGACTTGGCGAGACAGTCAGCGTCATCATCCAGGCCCTGCTGCTTGCGCTGGTCATTCGCACGCTTCTGTTCCAACCGTTCTCCATCCCGTCCGGCTCGATGCGGCCGACACTTCTGGAAGGTGACTATCTGTTCGTCACCAAATGGTCTTATGGCTATTCGCGCTATTCGCTGCCGTTTGGACCCGATATTTTTTCTGGCCGTATCTGGGGGTCTGAACCGAAGCGTGGCGACGTGGTGGTGTTCAAGTTCCCGCCCGATCCATCCGTCGACTACATCAAGCGCGTCGTTGGCTTGCCTGGCGACAAGATACAGATGAAGGATGGCCAGCTCTTCATCAATGGCGTTGGTGTGCCTCGCGTCAAAACCGGCCAGATCGACAATCCCGATATCACCGAGACGAACCGTCCGGTTGACGTCTATCGCGAGACGCTGCCGAATGGCGTCAGCTATGACACGCTTGACCTGACGCCGAACTCGATTGGCGACAATACCCGCGAATTCGATGTGCCGCCCGGGCACTATTTCATGATGGGCGACAACCGCGACAATTCCAGCGACAGCCGCTTCAGTGTCGGCTTTGTTCCCGCGGAAAATCTGGTCGGCCGCGCCAACCTTATTTTCTTCTCGATTGCCGGCAAGGCGAGCCCGCTCGAAATCTGGAAATGGCCGACGCTGATGCGCGCTTCGCGCCTGTTCCATTTTGTAGACTAGGTGATGGCCACGAAGCGGTTGTCGGCGGACGCGCTTGCCGATGAGCTCAAGAGGCGCATCGGTCATACATTTGCCGATAGCCAGCGACTGCAGCGCGCGCTGACCCATGCCAGCGCCCGCAGCAGCCATGCCGGCGTTGATTACGAACGTTTTGAATTCCTCGGCGATCGCGTTCTCGGTCTGGTTATCGCGGACATGCTGCTGGCGGCGTTTCCGGACGCTGCCGAAGGCGAGCTGTCGGTTCGGCTCAATGCCTTGGTCAATGCTGAAGCTTTGGCGGAAATCGCCGAGGATATCGGCCTGCCCGAACTGATCCGTGCCGGCTCCGATGTGCGTGGTCTCGACGGTCGTAAACGCGTCAATCTGCGCGCTGATGCGTTGGAATCGCTCATCGCCGTGCTTTATCTCGACGGTGGTCTGGAGGCGGCGCGCGCCTTCATCCACAAATACTGGCAGTCGCGCTCGCAAGCCACGGGAGCTGCCCGACGCGATGCCAAGACCGAGTTACAGGAATGGGCGCACCAGGCGGCAAGCGCTGTGCCGGCCTACAAGATCGAAAGCCGCGAGGGCCCCGATCATGATCCTCTGTTCACCGTCAGCGTCAAGGTTGGCGCTTTCCAGCTGGCGACCGGCAGTGGACGATCCAAACGCGAGGCAGAACAGGCTGCTGCCGCGGCATTGCTTGTGCGCGAAGGCGTCTGGCTTAATCAAGGAAGCGCTGCATGACCACCGAAGAAGCTCCGGGAACGGAAGCTGCCGCAACGCGCTCTGGCTTTGTCGCGTTGATCGGCGCGCCCAATGCGGGGAAATCGACGCTGGTCAACCAATTGGTTGGCGCCAAGGTGTCGATCGTCACCCACAAGGTGCAAACAACGCGGGCCATCGTGCGCGGCATTGCCACGCATGAGAATGCACAGATTGTCTTCGTCGACACGCCCGGCATCTTCAAGCCGAAGCGCCGGCTGGACACGGCGATGGTGACCACCGCCTGGGGCGGAGCCAAGGACGCCGATATCGTGCTTCTGCTGATCGACGCCGAACGCGGTATCCGTGGCGATGCCGACGCCATCCTGGAACGACTGAAGGACGTGCGCCAGCCGATGGTGCTGATCCTCAACAAGGTCGACCGGGTCAAGCACGAGGCGCTGCTGGCCTTGTCGGCGGCAGCCAATGAGAAAGTGCCTTTCAAGCGCACCTTCATGGTTTCCGCGCTGACCGGTTCCGGCTGTAAAGATCTGCTCGACTATCTGGCCGAAGCGCTGCCCGCAGGCCCCTGGTATTATCCCGAGGATCAGATCTCCGACCTGCCGATGCGCCAGCTTGCGGCCGAAATCACTCGCGAAAAGCTCTATCTCAGGCTGCATCAGGAATTGCCCTATTCCTCGCATATCGAGACCGAGAAATGGGAAGAGAAGCCGGATGGTTCGGTGCGCATAGATCAGACCATCTATGTCGAGCGCGACAGTCAGAAGAAGATCGTGCTTGGCCACAAGGGCGAGACGATACGCGCCATAGGCCAGGCTGCGCGCATGGAGATCGCCGGCATCCTCGAACAGAAGGTGCATCTGTTCCTGTTCGTCAAGGTGCGCGAGAACTGGGGCGACGACCCCGAGCGCTACCGTGAGATGGGGCTCGAGTTCCCGCGCTAGGCCAACAGTCTCACGACGCCTCAGTCGGCGCGCGACCAGTTCACATTCTTGCACACAAGGCCGCCAATGATGCAGCCTCGTGTGACGAGGCTGGCTTTCCTGACCTTGACCTGAATCGAATAAGTCAGGTTGCGTTTCGGATCGAAGGCCTTGCCAGCCAATGTGTCGGCGGACTTCGGCTTGACCGACATCACCAGTTTGTCGCCGACATTTTCGCCGCCGCTGGTATCCTTGATCCATAGATTTGTGGCGCAGATATCGGACCCACAAGGCGCGATACGCACTTTTGCATTGCCATCGCCGCGCATCCAGATGCCGCTGGCGTCGGGCTGCGACGCAGCAACAGCTGCGCCAGCCAGCCAGAGAACGCTCAAACCCGGCACGATCTTCCTTGCCTTCATACCAACCTCGTCGCCACGTCTGGGAAATACGCGGACAATCCGATTGGAGTTTCGGCAAAGGACCTATTTTTTGTGGTTCGGTTGATCGCAATGGGCCGAAGCGTGCCTGTATCGCGAAACTGTATCGCCACGCTGGCCGTTCCTGCAGCGGATCTGCAAAAAACCCTGCACAGGAGAGACGCTTGAGAATTTACGCAATAGCCTATCTGGCCACCGCGCTCGTGTTCCTCGGGATCGATTCGATCTGGCTGGCATTGACGGCAAGCCGGCTTTACAGGCCGCTGCTCGGTGACATGCTCGTCGATGGTTTCAACCTGGCGCCAGCCATTCTCTTTTATGCAATCTATGTTGGCGGTATCGTCTATTTCGGCATTCGGCCGGCCTTCGCGACGGGGAGTGCGGCGACAGCCGCGCTGAACGGCGCCGTCTTCGGCTTCATTGCCTATGCCACATACGACCTCACCAACCAGGCGACCCTGAAAAACTGGCCGGTGCAGATAACCATCGCCGATCTCTGTTGGGGAACCATACTGTCGGGCACTGCAGCGACGTTGGGATTCCTCATCTCCTGGTATCTCACTCGGACCGCCTAGCGCTCAGCGGTCGTCGCGTTCACCGATCAGGCTTGCCGCCAGCAGCCCGACAAACGCGGTCAGCATTCCCACGCTTGTCGCATTGAGCTTGACGAAAGCGGCATATTCCTGCGGCGTATAGAGATGCATCGGTGCTCCATAGCGTCCATGCAGGAACGTGAAAGCCAGGAAGGCGACGCCCGCGATCATGAACCCGATCAGGCGTTCGCTGGGCCTGAAAACGACGAAGCCGATCAGCACGCAAGGAAACAGGAACATCTCGACGCCGGATGTAGCGCCGAAAACCTTGGCGCTCAGCATCGTGTTCGCGATACCTGCAAGCGGCAGCAAGGCACGGCCAGCGCTTGGGTACAGCCGGGCCACGGCAGGCACGGCCGCGAAAAATGGCGTCGACAGGAACAGCCAGAACGATGGCGCGATGTCCGGCCCTACGATCCAGTAGAGATAGAGCGGATAGAAGGGCTGGTTGGAAACGACCACCAACGCGATCAGATTGGCGGTCGCAACCCGTGGATCGTCATGGGCGGCATAGGCACGAAGCGATTGCCAAAGCGACGAACTGCTCAATTCTGGCTGCCCTTGGCCGGACGCAGGCGATAGTGGCTGACGCCCCATTCCTCACCATTGGCATGGCCGAAGAGCCCAGCCGTTGCCAGGAAGAACAGTCGCCAGCGCCGGCGCCACAGCGCGGCATCAGCGCCATAGACATCGCTTAGAATGCGATCGATCTTTGGCCGGTTGGCGTCGAAATTGGCCAGCCAGTCCTCGGCGGTGCGCTGGTAATGCCTGCCGCTCCAGCGCCATTCCTGCTCGACCTCGAAGATTTCGGGAAAACGCCGGATCAGGCCATGGCTGGGCATGACGCCGCCGGTGAAGAAGTGGTTGGCGATCCAGTCGCTCTTGTCGGCGTGGTCGAAACGATAGCAGCCTTTCCGGTGGGTGAATACGTGCAGGAACAGCTTGCCGTCATTGGCGATCCAGGCCTTGACCCGCTCGAGCAGTTTCTGCCAGTTCGACATGTGCTCGAACATCTCGAC
Organism: Mesorhizobium carmichaelinearum; assembly: GCA_943370265.1. Taxonomy (GTDB): domain Bacteria; phylum Pseudomonadota; class Alphaproteobacteria; order Rhizobiales; family Rhizobiaceae; genus Mesorhizobium; species Mesorhizobium carmichaelinearum_A. The sequence goes on along the minus strand of CALRQH020000003.1, from coordinate 283,514 downwards.
CGAGACCACGCGGTCGAAGAGCCCTTCCGGCGAGAACTCGTTCATGTCGGCGGTGATGACGCGGACATTGTCGAGGTTGCGTGTCTTTGCCTGCTCTTCAATATAACGACGCTGCGGAGCGGAATTGGAAACGGCGACGATCCGGGCGGCCGGAAAGCGTTCGGCCATGAACAGGGTCAGCGAGCCCCAGCCGCAACCAAGCTCCAGGATGCGTTGCCCGTCGATGATATCGGCATGGGCAATGGTTTCCTCCAGCGCGTGGACTTCCGCCAGCGCCAGTGTTTCGGCGCCATTGCCATAGAGGCAACTGGAATATTTCCGGCGCGGTCCAAGTGCCAGGCCGAAGAAGGCAGGCGGCAGTTCGTAATGCTGCTCGTTGGCAGCCTCGACATGGGCGGCGATCGGGTGCTCGGCCATGGCGCGGGCGAAATCGCCTTCGGTGGACATCGGTCCCGCCGATAGGCGGCGCCTAGTTCGACCGACCAGGAATTGTATACCGTACCGGGTCAACGGGTCCGGCAATGGCGTGCGCTCGATGGTGTTTATGGCGGAGGCGATCAGGTTCATGGGGAGCCACTCTTCGGTGTCCGGAGGGAGGATGCCGGCACTGACGGTCCGGGCCAGAAAGCGTTGACGCGGGCCTGATAGGCGCGAAAGCTGTCGCCGCGCGATCGCAGCATGTGCGCTTCCAGCGGTGGGATGCCGGAGACGTGGACAAGCAGCCAGTACATGAAGGCCGGACCGCAGAGCGCAATCCATCCCCATGGATACGCGCCGCTCAGGTCGATGGCGATGACCGCATAGGCGAGCCAGCCAAGCCATTCAAAGAAGTAGTTAGGGTGACGCGAAAAAGCCCAGAGGCCAATGTTGCAGACGCGGCCTTTGTTGGCGGGGTCGGCGCGGAACCGGGTCAGTTGTCTGTCGGCCGCGGCTTCGCCGCTGATGGCGACGGCAAGGATGAGGACGCCCAGCCAGTCGCTGAAGCGAAGGGCAGGCGCGGGGTTATGCGCGGCGACGGCGATGGCGATAACCAGCAACAGCGCACAGGCGGCCTGGATCTGCAGGAACCAGAACAGGCGGCTGCGAAATTGGTCACCCCACTCCTCGCGAAGCGCCGCATAGCGCGGATCGTCGCCGCCTTTTCTCGTCCGGGCGACGATATGCAGACCGAGTCGCAGCGACCAGAGCGTCGCCAGCCCGGCAACGACGAACTGTCGAAGTGTCGGTTGAGGCAACTCGCCAACAGGATAGAGCGACGCCGCGACGCCGGCGCCGCCGACCGCAAATGACCATATCGCATCCACCCATCCGGATTGTCCCGAGCGAATCGCAACTGCCCATGCGCCCGTCATAATGAGCGAAAGGCAGATGGCGATTGCGGTGATCGGGGCGGCAAGTGTCACGAAATGGGTATCTTGATTGGTCAGGACGCGTTGTTCTCGAACCAATAACGCGACAATGCCCCCGTGAGTTTCGCTCTGCCGTCAAAAGCCCTCGCCAATGGATGGCCAAATCCATTTCCGACGTGTCGCCACGTCAGGCGGTAGCTCAATACTGCCACGTATCGTGACGGTGTTGCATGCAGCATCCAGGCTGCATTCGCCTTTAGATACCCATTCCTCGCACGCCGAAATCTTGAGATATATTTCCTATTTTGCGGCGATTACCGGAAGGAAATTTTATTATTTATCGAAAGTCGGGAGTGAGGCGTATATACAAATTTACTTAGCCGGAGAAATTTATAGTAATAATGTAAAAAATACTACGATGTGCCATTTGTGCCATTTATCTATTGTGGCGTGATATTTGTACAACACGGGACTAAACTGTCTACTTTGCAGCGATTATTTTTGAATTTGTCATTGAAGACTGAAGGTCCGTGAGTATGTTCGCCGCCGAAAGAGGGGCGCGATGCCGCCTTTTTCGACGTGGGGTAAGGCGGGGAATGCTGCTGTCAGCCACAAATTCCGAAGCCAAATTGTAACTATGACTGGAGAGGTCAGAAAATGAACATCAAGAGCCTTCTTCTCGGCTCCGCTGCGGCAATGATCGCAGTCTCTGGCGCTCGCGCGGCTGACGCTGTCGTCGTTGCCGAGCCAGAACCGGCCCAGTACGTCAAGATCTGTGACGTCTACGGCGCCGGCTACTTCTATATTCCTGGCACCGAGACCTGCCTGCGCATCGGCGGCTATGTCCGCTACGACATCGGCGCCGGCGATGTCGGCTCGTTCGATGGCGTCAACCACGTTCCGGACCACATGAACGGTGACAGCCACTCGACCTACTACAAGAACACCCGCTTCACGCTGAAGACCTGGACCGGCCAGGAAACTGAGCTCGGCACCTTGAAGACCTACACCGAGACCCGCTTCAATTACGGCAACAGCAGCGGCGACTATTCTAATCAGTCCACGTCCAATGACAGCCGCAACGACTGGCAGGGCCGCAACAAGTCTCTCTCGCTGCGCTACGCCTGGATTCAGCTCGGCGGCCTGCGCGTCGGTAAGGACGATACGGCTTTCGATACGTTCATCGGCTATGCCGGCAACGTCATCCAGGATACGATCGTGCCCTATGGTGGGCAGGAGAGCAACGTCGTTCAATACTACTTCGACGCCGGTAACGGCTTCTCGGGGCTGATCTCGCTCGAAGAAGGCGCTGGCAAAGTCGGTACCATCGACAGCTATGTTCCGCATGTGGTCGGCGGCTTGAAGTACAAGGGTGACTGGGGTGCGATCACCGGCGTCGTCGCCTATGACAGCAACTACGAGGAAGTGGCCGGCAAGGTTCGTTTGGACGTGAATGTCAGCAAGGAACTGTCGCTGTTCGTCATGGGCGGTTACGGCTCGGACAACAACCTCAACGATCCGACCAATGCCATCAATGCCAAGGGTCGCGGCTTCTACAAGCAGTGGGGCGGCAACTGGGCAATCTGGGGCGGCGGCACCTACAAGTTCAACAATAAGACGTCGTTCAACGCCCAGGTCTCCTATGACGACTGGAAGAACCTCGGCATCGCCGCGAACGTTGCTTATACCATGGTGCCCGGCTTTACGATCACGGCTGAAGTTGACTACCAGAACGTCGGCAACGACACCCCGCTCAATTCCGTATGGGCTGGTGCGACCAAGAAGAGCAATGTCGGCGGCATTCTCCGCTTCCAGCGTTCGTTCTAAAGATCGACTGATCCTACTCAAACGCCCGCAGCGTATCGCTGCGGGCGTTTTTGCGGGCTGCCCCCGGTGCCGCTTCGCTAGAGCACGGACCTCATCTTGATTTCGCCACCCAACGGGTGAAAAGCTCTCGTCATGGAATGGCGCGATGAGGGAATCATTCTCGGCACCCGCAAGCATGGCGAAACCAGCGCCATTCTCGAGGTGATGACACGCGCGCATGGCAGGCATCTCGGCCTCGTGCGCGGTGGGCGTTCGCGCAAGCAGCAACCCGTCCTCCAGCCTGGAAACCGCGTCGACCTTCTATGGCGCGCACGCCTTGACGAACATCTCGGCACGTTCCAGGCCGAGGCGATCGAGATGAATGCCGCGCGGCTGATGGACAGCGCCGTTGCCGTCTATGGCCTGCAGACCTTGGCCGCGCATCTGCGTCTTCTGCCGGAGCGAGATGCCCATGGCGGGCTTTATGAGACGCTTGGCGTCATGATCGCCCATCTCGACGATGCCGACGCCGCCGGCGAACTGGTGGCGCGGTTCGAGCTACTGATCCTGGAAGAACTCGGCTTTGGCCTGGATCTCAGCCAGTGTGCGGCGACCGGCAGCCGGGACGACCTTGCCTATGTCTCGCCCAAGTCCGGCCGCGCCGTGTCGCGGCAGGCCGGCACACCATGGCGCGACAAGATGCTGGCGCTGCCCGCCTTCCTGCAACGCGGCTCCGGCCTGCGCGCCGATCCGGGGGCGATCGAAGATGCATTCCGGCTTACAGGGTTCTTCTTTGTCCGGCATGTCTACGAACCGCGTGCCATCGAGGCGCCTGGGGCGCGGGCCGGTTTCCTTGCCTCATTGCGCAAACACTATGCGTCTCACAAGGTCTTGACCGCAAAGGCCGCAACCGGGGAACGCGCCGTATGAGCGAGGTGGAGCTTTATCCCGGCCACGTCGCGGTGCTCGGCCTCGGCACCATTCCGCATGGGGACATTCTGAAATACACCGGCATCGAGTTGCTCCAGCGCATCATCGACAACCAATACCCGGCACCGCCAATCTCCTTACAGCTCAACTTTGCCATCACCGAAGTGTCGGAAGGACGTGCCGTATTTCGCGGCGTACCGAACGAGCGTCATCTGAACCCGCTAGGCGGCGTGCATGGCGGCTGGGCGGCAACGCTGCTGGATTCGGCGCTTGGCTGCTCTGTGCAGACGCTGCTCGAAAAAGGCGAGGCCTATGCGACGGCGGAATTCAAGGTGAATCTGACACGGCCGATCACGCCAGGGACCGGCGAGGTGGTGTGCGAGGGCAAGGTGATTCACAAGGGGCGCACTCTGGCGGTGTCGGAAGCCACACTGAAGGATCCCGGCGGCAAGCTGCTGGCCTTTGGCACCGAAACATGCTCGATCTTTCCAGCGGCCAATCTCGCGGTGCGCTGACGTGACTGCAGGGATCAGTCCGGTTTGGGGGAACCGCTATGTTTGAAAGCCTGATCGGCCTTGTCGCCATCATCGCGCTGTTCGTCATCGTCTCTCGTCAGCAGAGTCGAATCGGCTTGATCGAGCGCGAGTTGGGTGCACTGCGCGGTCTCGTGAATTCGGGGGCGCATATGGCGTTGCCGCAGGCCAAGCCGGCGGTTGAGGTCGAGGATGGCGGCAGGCCTGCGGACGCGCCCGTGGCGGCAGCCACGGACGCCGCATCGACACCCGCGAGCGAAACCGCTGCGCCACAGGCCGCGGTGGTAGAGGATGAAACCACTGCCGAGGCCGTGCCCGGACCTTGGACTGTGCCCGCGCCCGCGGCACCCGGACCTGTCGAGCCGGCCGCGCCGGCGAAGGCCGCCCGCCAGTCAGATGTCGAAACCGCGCTCGGCACGCGCTGGGCGGTCTGGGTCGGCGGCATTGCCCTGGCACTGGGTGGTCTGTTCCTGATCCGCTACACGATCGAAGCCGGGATTTTCGGCCCTGGCGTGCGGCTGACGATGGCCGCGATATTCGGCCTGATGCTGCTTGCCGCCAGCGAATTCATTCGCCGTACGGGGTTCAAGGTTCCAGTGCAAGGCATCGCCGGCGCCTATATTCCCGCGATCCTGATGGCGGCCGGTGCTTTTGTCCTGTTCGGCACGGTCTATGCAGCCTATGGCGTCTACGGCTTCATCGGGCCTGCGTTAGCCTTTGTGCTGCTGGGGGGCATCGGCATTGCAACAATTGTTGCTGCGCTCGTCCACGGCCAGGCCCTGGCCGGGATAGGCCTGCTCGGCGCCATTGTGACACCGATGCTGATTGCCTCGCAGGCACCAAACCCATGGGCCCTGTTCGGCTATCTGGCAATTGTTCTCGCCGCAACCGGCGCCATTGCGCGCTTGCGCTATTGGGGCCTGCTGATGGCGGCTGCCTTTGTCGGCACCGGCATCTGGACCATCCTCTACATGACCGATTCACCGGGCGCGAACCTCCAGGTGATCCTGTTCATCAACGCTGTCACGCTCGCCATTCTTGCCTTCGTCTGGCTCGGTCATCGCGCGGACCCTGAACAAGCCAGCGGCTTCGACTGGCCTTCGGTCGCGCCGGGTGTGTTTGTCGGACTTTGCGTTCTGGCACTCTTCGTCGATCCGGCCTTCGCCTTGGCCGGCGATGCCTTGCCCGGCGCCGTCCTGCTCGCTGCCATGGTGGCTGTCGCGCTCTACCGCACGCGAGCGGTGCCGCTTTTGTACGCCGCCGGACTGGTCGCCGTCATGGTCTATCTGGGCATCATACCGCCGACGGACGTCGCTTCGGATTTTCCCGGCGGCAATCTCATTGTCAATGGCGTGGCGGTAGTCACTGCCGACACCCTGACGTTCAGGATCGGCATCGTTCTGGGGCTCTTTTTCATCCTTGCCGGCTTCTGGGCGGCCCGGGGATCGGCCGCATCGGCGCCGGTTCGCGCCGCTTCCTGGGCCGCCTGGGGCGTGATCGTGCCGCTGGTGATCCTGTTTTCGCTCTGGTTCACCTTCGGCAATCTCGATCGCGACTTCGGCTACGCGTTTGGGGCGGCGCTGCTGGTGGCGGCATTCGCGGCTGGCGGCGAATGGATCGCGGGTCGGGAAACGCCGCCGAGGAAGGGCGGAGCTGCCGTTTCATTCGCGCTTGGCGGCGCAGCTTTTGCAGCACTTCTGATGCTGCATATGGCATTCGGTTCCGGCATGACCACCATCATGATCGGAGCGTCGGCGGTCGTGCCCGCGCTGGCCACCCGCTGGCGCGGCTACCCTGTGCTGGGCTGGATTTCCGTCGGTGCGGCCATCGCGGTGCTTTGCCGCGTAGCATTCGATCCGACAGTCGTTGGCGCCGAATTCCTGTCGACAACGCCGGTTTTCAACTGGCTTTTACCGGGATATGGCATCCCGGCGCTCGCCTTCGGCTTCTCAGCCTGGCAGCTCGCCCGTACCACAAATGGCCGACCGCGGCTCGCAATGGAGGCGGCCGCGGTACTGTTTGCGCTGCTTACCGTTGCCATGCTGGTGCGCCACGCCATGCATGGCGGCGTCATTGCCAACGGCGCGCCGTCCCTAGCCGAGCAGGCTATTTACACACTGATTGCGCTGGGTGCCGGCGCCATCCTGATCGCAATCGATCGACGTCAACCCAGTTCGGTGTTTCGCTATGGATCGATGGCGGCGGGCGTGGCCTCGGTGCTGTTCATTGTCGGGCAGCATTTCGCAACGTTGAATCCGCTCTTCACCGACGAATCCACGGGCCGGATCCCGGTATTCAACCTGCTGTTCCTCGCTTATCTGCTACCGGCTGTCGCTGCTGGCGGGCTGGCGCTGTACGCCCGCGACAAACGGCCGAAATGGTACGCTGCCATGCTGGCATTGGTAGCGTCATTGCTCGCCTTTGCCTATGCCACACTATCGGTCAGGCGATCTTTCAAGGGCGAGTTCATCGGCTACTGGAGTGGCCTCGGCCAGGTTGAAACCTACACCTATTCAGCGTTGTGGCTGGTCATGGGCGTCGTACTCCTCACGGCCGGCGTCTGGCTGAAATCGCAAGTGCTGCGCATAGCATCGGCTGTTTTGATTTCGGTCGCGGTGCTGAAGGTTTTCCTGTTCGACATGTCGGAGCTCGAAGGGGTGCTGCGGGCATTGTCCTTCATCGGTCTCGGCGCGGTTCTGATCGGAATTGGCCTGTTTTATCAGCGTCTGCTGACCCGTGCGGCCAGGGAAAACGGGTAATCGCATGGAAACCATGGGTTTCAGGTCCGTGCGGGAATAAAATGGCCGCTTGTGGCGTTACCTTATTGCTTGGGTGACCGGGGCGGCGGACCGCTTCGCGCTGGCCGCTTGCGCCGCGCCGAGAAGGCGCGTTCAATTGTTCCAAGCAAGAGGCGACTTCAGAACCAGCGGTCATGGACGAGAAGAAGGCAGCAATCCTTGGCGAAATACCCCGTCTGCGCCGTTACGCGCGCTCGCTCCTGCGCGACCGTGATGCAGCCGACGATCTCGTCCAGGATTGTCTCGAGCGGGCACTTGTCCGGCTCGACAATTGGCAGACTGGAGAAAGCCCCCGGAGGTGGCTGTTTACGATCATGCACCATTTGTTCATCGACCAGATGCGCAAGGTAAACCGGCGCGGCGAGGCTGCGATGCTGCCGCTGGAAGCAGGCGAGGCGCTTGCCGCGCCGGCCGAGCAGGTGGAAAGCATTGCTTCGCGTGAAATCATCGACGCATTGCAGGCGATCAGCCCTGACCGGCGCGCCGCGCTGGTGATGGTCGCCATAGAAGGATTTTCCTATGCCGAGGCCGCCAACATTCTTGGCGTGCCGGCTGGCACGCTGATGTCGCGCATTGCGCGTGGACGTGAGGAGTTGCGCGGATTGCTGGACGACACAGCCCGCCGCCGGGCAATAAGGATCGTTGAGAAATGATCCGGCGCGATTTTTCCGAACGAGACATTCACATGGCACTCGACGGCGAACTGCCGGCTGACGAACGCGTGGCTTACGAGACCTGGCTCGACTCCAATCCGGAGATGAAGGCGAAGAGCGCGCGCTATACAGCCGATCGCGCCGCGCTGCGTGCGGCCTTCGCCGTGGTGATCGATGAACCTGTGCCGGCGCGATTGCGCAAAGCTGTGCTGGGCGAGACGCCGATGAGGGGCCCCGCACGGCGCTCGCGCTGGTGGCTTGCGGCGGCCGCGGCGGCGGTCCTGGCTGTTGGCGGTCTTGGCGGCTATTTTGCCGGCATTGACCGTCTAGGTCAGGAAGATCCGGCGGAGGATCAGCTTGCCGAACAGGCGATCGCTGCTCATGTCATCTATGCCGTGGAGCAACGGCACGCGGTGGAAGTGCCGGCAAGTGACAAGGATCACCTGCAGGCCTGGCTGTCCAACCGGGTAGGCCTGAAGCTGGTGGCGCCGGACCTGACAGCGAACGGGTTTCAACTGGTCGGTGGCCGGCTCTTGCCGGCAGGCCAGGGCAAAGCCGCGATGCTGCTTTACCAGGACGACAAGGGCGAGCGCATCTCTCTCTTCGTCACCGCCGAATCGTCGGAGAATGCCAAGGGTACCTATGCATTGGCTGAAGATGGCCCGCAGGCCGTCTACTGGCTGGACAAGGGTTATGGCTGCGCCGTTGTCGGTTCGCTGCCGCACGAGCGGCTGGCCGAAGTGGCGAAGAGCGCCTACACGCAACTTGTGAACGGTCTGGCCAGCTGAGCAGAGCCGGCTTTTGCAGGCGATGATGCGCGCGGATAGCCATGCCGCTTAGATGCATACGGCATCGCGTTTCCCTTCTGGTGCGCAAGGATGCCCTGCACGCTACTTCCCGGCGATCTCCGTACAAAATGCTATCCGATTTTCGGGTTCGTCCGCAGGGCCCGAACTGTCACAATTCGGCCCTAATCGAGGTGCGATAGCGCTTGATGATTATCGGCACTTCGGCTGATATCAGCAGTGTTTAGACAAGGGCGTTTCCACAACCCAATCGAGGTTTTCCGAGCCCGCATGCCTGCCGAGATCCGCACGGCCCGCGCGACCGACGTCGATGACCTCGCTGCCATCGAGAAGGCCGTTTTCGCGAGCGACCGCATTTCCCGCCGTTCCTTTCGCCTGTTGATCGAACGCGAGACCGCCGAGATGCTGGTCGCCGAGTACGATGGCCATGTTGCCGGCTATGCCGTCGTGCTGTTTCGCAAGGGCAGCGGTGTCGCGCGCCTCTACTCCATCGCAACCGGTCCCTTTTTTGGCGGGCGCGGCATCGGTCGGCTGCTGTTGGAGCGGGCGGAGGAGGCGGCCTTCGAGCATGGCCGCATGATGCTGCGCCTGGAAGTGCGTGAAGACAACGCCAGGGCCATCCGCATCTATGAGCAGAGCGGCTACCGCAAGATCGGCCGCGAGCCCGGTTACTATGGTGACGGCCAAGCCGCGCTGCGCTATGAAAAGACGTTGCGCGGCGACATTCCGATCGCGACCAAAGTGCCATTCTATCAGCAGACCTGTGAATTCACCTGTGGTCCATGCTGCCTGATGATGGCTATGTCCAATTTCGATCGCGGCTTCGTGCCGGATCCGGTCATGGAAATCCGGTTGTGGCGCGAGGCGACGACGATTTTCATGATGTCGGGTCCTGGCGGCTGCGAACCATTCGGACTGGCCGTCGCCGGTCACGAAAGCGGCCTTTCCGCCGAGATATATGTGTCCTTCTACGGTGCATTGTTTCTGCAGTCGGTGCGCAGCGAGGACAAGCGCCGGGTGATGGAACTGGCGCAGGTCGATTTTCGTCGCCGTGCGGAACAATACGGCATCCCGGTCAATTACCGTCCGTTCGTCATCGATGATATTCGCGCGGCGATCGCGGAAGGGAAACTCGTGCTGGTCCTCATCAGCGGCTTCATCATGTTCGGCAAGAAGGTGCCGCACTGGGTGCTCGCAATCGGCGATGATGGCGACCATATTCTGATCCACGATCCCTGGGTCGAGGACGAGAAACAAGAGACCATCCTTGATGCCGCCAACATTCCCGTGCCCTACGGCATCTTCATGAACATGGCCCAGTTCGGCCGCGACGGATTGCGCGCGGCTATCATTCTCGGAAAGCGCTGAAGACAATGACCTGGGTCATCCTGACAGGCCGGCAGAGCGATCTCGACCAGGTGGCGACACCGCACAAGATCATTACCAACCGCGACTACCTCGCGCATCCGTCGCTGTTTCGCGGCCAGCGGCCCAAGGTCATCAACCTGTCGAACAGCTACAGCTATCAGAGCCGCGGCTACTATGCCTCGCTACTGGCCAGCTCACGTGGTCATAAGGTCATCCCGACGGTCGAGACGATGATCGATCTGTCGGAGCGCAAGCTTTATGAGCATGCGCTGCCGGAACTGGAACTGGCTCTCAACAAATGCCGCAAGGATCTGGGCGGCGCCTTTCCGCAAAAGGTCTGTATCTTCTTCGGCATCGGCCCGTCAAAGGTCTGGGACCGCTTCGCGAAACTTCTGTTCGACTGGTTCCGGGCGCCGGCGCTGGAGGTCCACATCAAGGACAGCGCGGAATGGGCCTCGATCCGCAAGATCGGCTTCCATCCGTTGGTGCGGATGACCGAGGAAGAGGAAGCGCACTTCATCCAGTGCCTCGAAACCTACACCAACCGCGAGTGGCGCGACACCAAGGGCCGCACGCCGGCGCGCTACACTTTCGCCACGCTGGTCGATCCGCATGAGGAACTGGCGCCATCGCAGATTTCGTCGCTGCGCTACTGGGCCAAGATCGCCGAAAAGATGGGTGTTGAAATCGAACCCATCACCAAGAAGGATCTGGCCAAGCTCGCCAATTACGACGCGCTGTTCATCCGCGAGACCACCTCGATCTCCAACCATACCTACCGTTTTGCGCGCCGCGCCCAGCAGGAGGGCATGCCGGTCATCGATGATCCGCTGTCGATGATCCGCTGCACCAACAAGGTCTATCTCAACGAACTGATGACCTACAACAAGGTACCGGTGCCGCCGACGGTGATGATCGCCGGCACCTCGGATCTTGAGCTGGCGGCGCAGACGCTGGGTTTTCCGCTGGTGCTGAAGATACCGGATTCCTCGTTCTCGCGCGGTGTCAAGAAATGCGCCACCTTCGAGGAATTGAAGACGCTGGCGACCGAATGGCTCGAGGATTCCGATCTCCTGATCGCACAGAAATTCATTCCGACCGAATACGACTGGCGCGTCGGTGTGCTTGGCGGCCAGCCACTGTTTGCCGTGCACTATCTTATGGCCAAGAAGCATTGGCAGATCGTCAACCACAAGGCCAACGGCAAGCCGGACCAGGGCGGCATAAAGACCTTCACGCTCAAGGAGACTCCGGCCCACGTCGTCGAGACGGCGGTGAAGGCGGCGCGCTGCATCGGCGACGGCCTCTACGGCGTCGACCTCAAGGAGACCAAGGACGGCGTCTTCGTCATCGAGGTCAATGACAATCCCAACCTCGATCACGGCTGGGAGGATTCCGGCGAGAAGGACGAAGTCTGGGTGCGGCTGACGCAGTGGTTCCTGGAACGGTTGGATCGGCCGGGCCGCTGATTTGATCGAGGGTAGAAGATGCTGTTCATCGTGATCGAGGATTTTACCGGCCGCGACCGTAAGGAGATCTACCGCCGCTTCCGTGACCGTGGCCGGCTGAAGCCGGACGAGCTTCTCGTGCACCATAGCCGGATCGCGGCGGATATGAGCCGCTGTTTCCTGCTGGTGGAGGCCGATGATGTCACACTGCTGCAGCGCTGGGTCATCGAATGGGCGGATATGGTGGAGTTCGAGATCGTGCCGGTGGCGACGAACAAGGAGATGGTCGAAGCATTGAGCGGGCACCTCTGACCGGCCCAGGGAACATCACCGGGCTATGTCGCTTAACGGAGCGCCGGCGAGCCCACCGCGCGCCGGCATTCCTCTATCAGCCACTGGCGAAAAGTCGCCACCACGTCGCGCCTTGAGCTTCGCTCGGGGATCGTCAGGCAGTAAGTCTGGCGCAGTTCCAGCGACCGGGCGACAGGCCGGACCAGCTTGCCGTCTTCCAGCGCCTCGGCACAATAGATCCCTTGAGCCAGTGCGACGCCCAACCCCGAAATGGCGAGATCGAGTGCTGCGCGCGACGAGTTGGCAGAGAGGCCGCGCTGCGCTGCCCGGCCGGGCTCGACACCGCCTGTCTCGAACCAGTTGCGCCAGGATGGAAAGGACGCACCTGTCGGTCCCCAGTCGGTATGGATGAGCGGCAGGCTGATGAGGCCTTCGGGTTTGACCGTGCCGGCGAGTCCGGGCGCGCAGACGGGATACACGGCGTCCCGGACGATGTCCTCGGTCGGGTGCTCGCGATAGTGCGGGCCGTAGGAGAGCCTAATGTCGATCAGATCACGATCGAAAGGCACCGGGTCGTCGTCGCCTCTGAGCGAAATGTCGACGCTGCCGTGGCTTGCCGCGAAGCCGGCGAGACGTCGCGAAAGCCAACCCATTGCCATGGACGGCGGAACCGATACCACCAGACGCGGGCGGAATGCACCGCCGCCTAGTTCGCGCGCGACGCTGCCGATCTCCTGGAAGGCCATGGTCAGCCTCGGCAGCATCTCGACACCAGCCTCGGTGAGGACGACGCGCCGGTTGACCCGGTGAAACAACTTGCGGCCCATCTGCTCCTCGACTGTGCGGATGAGCTGGCTGACGGCGGCGGCCGAGACCGAAAGCTCGTCCGCTGCCGCTGCAAAGCTGCCTGTGCGCGCAGCGGCCTCGAAGGCCTGAAGTCCTTTCAGAGACGGAAGTGCGACCATGGCTACCAGATAGATAAGTTATGCTTATCCAAATTGCAGAAATCGTCGTTTTTGGAAAGTTTTTTCAATGGCTAGAATGACTTCGTCAAATCCCAACCAGGATCGAACTGATGGACCATCGCGACATAATCGCGTCATTGACACCGGAAGAGCGTAGTCGTCTGACCGCCAAGTCGGATGTCGCGGGTCTCGTTCAGCTTGGTGCGCATTGGGGGGCCATCGTGGTCATCGGATCGCTGATTGCTGCGAAAGTTCCGTTCTGGCCGCTGCTGATGCTGCCGCAAGGCATCCTCATCGTATTCCTGTTCACGCTCTTGCATGAGACCGTGCACCGGACTGCTTTCGAGACGCAATGGCTGAACGACGCCGTGGCACGGGTCTGCAGTCTGGCGCTCGCATTGCCGGCCGACTGGTTCCGCTACTTCCATTTCGCCCACCACCGTTTCACCCAGGATCCCGAGAATGATCCGGAACTGGCTTCTCCCAAGCCTGAGACGCTGAGGCAGTATCTTGTCCATGTCTCGGGCATTCCTGTGTGGTGGGGCCATCTCAAGACAGTTTACAGCAATGCGGTTGGCGGCAGCCTGGAAAGTTATGTCCCGCCCAAAGGTCGGCCCAAAGTGCGTGCCGAGGCGCGCGCCATGATTGCCTTTTACTTGGTCGTGCTGGCGCTGGCCCTCTGGTTCAAGGCAACGACGCTGCTCTATGTCTGGATCATTCCCGCTCTGCTCGGCCAGCCATTTCTGCGCCTTTACCTGCTGGCCGAACACGGCCGCTGTCCGTTCGTTGCCAACATGCTGGAAAACACCAGGACGACACTGACCAACTGGGTGGTGCGCAAGCTCGCCTGGAACATGCCTTTTCACGCCGAGCATCACGCCTATCCCGGCGTGCCGTTTCATCAATTGCCGGAGTTCCATGCGCTGATTGAACGGCATCTGAAGGTGGTCGAGCCTGGCTACGTCAGCTTTCACGAAAAATACATAGAGACATTGCGTTGAGTGGGCTGGCCCGCCGGGCCAGCGTAAATCTCAATTCCGCCGAAGGACCCGATGCCTCAACAGCGCTCACCTGGATTGGCGGCGTGCAGAGGCTGATCCAAGCAGGCGCTGCATGGTCGCTGCATTCGACGGTGCGCCGATCAGGTAGCCTTGCGCCTCGACGCAACCTTCGTTGCGCAGGAAGTCGAGCTGCGCTTCTGTCTCCACACCTTCCGCCGTGACCGTGATGCCAAGCTGGGTGCCGAGCCCGATGATCGTGCGCACGATCGCGGCGGTGTCGCGTTTGTCTATATCGCAGATGAAGGAACGGTCGATCTTGATCTTGTCGACGGGAAACCGACGCAGATAGCCGAGCGACGAATAGCCGGTGCCAAAATCATCCAAGGCGATGCGGACGCCGAGATCACGCAACTGCCGGAGCGCCTTGTGCACCATATCGCTCTCGTCCATCAGCACGGTCTCGGTGATTTCGAGTTCGAGCCGCTCAGCCGCCACGCCGGAATAGGCCAGTGCCGAGATGATGCTTCGCGCGAAGGCGCCGCTCCTGATCTGCATGGCCGAGACGTTGACGGCGATGCGCAGTCCGGATGGCCATTTGGCTGCGGTGGTACAGGCCTTTCTCAACGCCCATTCGCCAAGCGGTACAACCAGCCCTGTTTCTTCCGCGACCCGGATGAAATCGTCCGGCTGAACGAGGCCTCTAGCCGGCGAGTGCCACCGCATCAAGGCTTCAGCTCCGACGATCTCGCGGGAGGCGATGTTCATGATCGGTTGAAAATCCAGGTCGAACTCACGGTGCGGCAGTGCTGCCTCAAGGTCTGCTTCAAGCGCGCGGCGCGCCCGCACCATCGCGTCCATTCCCGGCTCGAAGAAGCGGTAGAGGTTGTGTCCCTCGCTCTTCGCTCGATACAGCGCCATGTCAGCGTTTTTCAGCAGCGTTTCGGCGTCCTTGCCGTCTTGCGGGAAACGCGCGATGCCAAGGCTGATGCCGACATGCATGTCGCGGCTGCTGTCGTGAAACGGCCTTCCAATAGCCTCGACGATGCGCTTGGCGAGCCTCTCCGCATCGTCCTGGCCCTTGGGGTCGAACTGGATGATGACGAACTCGTCGCCGCCGAAACGCGCAACGATATCCGTTTCGTCGCTCAGGCAGTTCTGCAAACGCTCGGCCACGCATTTCAGCAGCCAGTCGCCTGCCGGATGCCCCCAGGTATCGTTGATGGCCTTGAAACGGTCGAGGTCGAGCGAGAATACCGCAAGACGCGTGTCATTGGTGTCGCTCAACGCCAGGTCGAGCCGTTCGCGGAACATGGAACGGTTGGGCAGGTTGGTCAGTGTGTCATGATGGGCCAGATGAGTCATACGCTCTTCGACACGTCGGCGTTCGGTGACGTCGTCGAAAGTGGCAACCCAGCCGCCTCCGCTCATCGGCCGGCGCGAGATCATCAGCGTCCTGCCGTCGGCAAGATGGCGGTGCGTCGACCGTGTTTGGCCGGCACGCAGGCAGGCATCCGTCTTGGAAACCTCGTCTTCGATGTCGACGCCGGCATAAATGCCCTTGCTCACCAACAATTGAAGCAACTCGGGGTGCGTAAGACCATAAGGGAAGTCGGCCTCATCCAGCCCATAGAGTTCCAGAAAACGCTGGTTTCGTACGATCAACTTGCCGTCTACATCATACATCAGCAAACCTTGCGACATGTTGGCCAGCGCGGCGTCGAAGCGGCGGTGCTGTTCCTTCAGATTCTGCTCGGCATGTCGCTGTTCGGTGATGTCCTCATAGATCGACACCCAGCCGCCCGAGGCGAGCGGCCGGTGGGAAATATTGATGATTCGTCCGTCGGAAAGGCTTTCCTCGTAGGTCGACGGTTTCGCCTGGTCGATATAGGGCTTGCGGATGGCGTAAAGCTCTTCGGCGCTCTGCGAGGCGACACCGATGTCGACGCTATGCTGGAGGATGTCGAAAAACAGAATGCCCGGCTGCATGACCTTGGCATCAAGGCAGAATATGCGGATATAGTTGCCGTTGCAGATGATCATGCGCTCGTCGGCATCGAACATGCACAGGCCATGCGACATGTTCTCGACGGCCGCCGAAAAACGCTCGTTTTGCTCGCGCAGCTCGTCTTCAATTCGCCGGATGGGGCTAACGCCTTCGGCCTCCCGTCCGGGGGTGGGCGAACCAGCCTTGAAATCAGCGACGGGCATAGGCGCGCCTGCAGACCGTGATCCAACGCGGTAATGTTATCCTTGCCGGTTAATTTACCGTTTTCAGTCGCTTGGATGTGCTGGAACAACCACTCGACGCTGGCTTTCGATCGCTGCAAAGCGCTTCAGGAACGCATTTTGCGCCCAGGTGACCGAGCGAGGCGTGAAATCGAAGCGATCGGCATTGAAGCCCCGCGGCCGGCCAAAGAACTCAGTGGCCTCGGCGGTCGAGAAGCCGGCGAGCAGGGTCGCCTCGAAATAGGCGGCGATCTGGTCGGCGCGCTTGATCTCCTTGCGCAACCCCGCCCCCAACTCAGGTGGCAGCGAGAAGCGCAGATGGATGGCGCGTTGCAATCGGAGTTCGCAATCCTTGTAGCTGCCGCCCATCACCGATTTGAACGGCGAGATCATGTCGCCGATGACATATTCCGGCGCGTCGTGGAGCAGGGCTGCCAGTCGCGCATCGGCCGACGCCTCCGGTTCGATATCGGAAAAGAGGGCCTCGACCAGCAGTGAATGCTGGGCCACGGAAAAGGCATGCTCGCCGCTGGTCTGGCCGTTCCAGCGGGCAACACGGGCGAGCCCGTGGGCGATGTCGGAAATCTCGACATCGAGCGGTGATGGATCGAGCAGGTCGAGCCGCCTGCCGGACAGCATGCGTTGCCAGGCGCGCGCTGGCGCACCGGCGCGATCGGCCGCCATCAGGCCCCCTCCGCGCCGACGGTTTCTTGTGGGAAGCCAAATTTCGCCCAGGCTGGAATGGCCAGCGAAACGGGAACGCCGCCCGCCAGGATTTCCTGGCCGGCGTCGAGCGCGGCCTTGACGCGGTCGATGCGCGCGATGGCAAGGCCCGCCGTTCCAGCCGTCGAGCCGAGCGTGCCGAGCGGCCGCCCGTCCACTGTAAGTTCCGTACCTGGAGCGGGCAGGGGATGCTCGGTAGAGACGATCAGCACGCGGCGCCGGGCGGTGCCGCGATGCTGCATACGCGAGACAACTTCCTGGCCGACATAGCAGCCTTTCTTGAAGCCTACCCCATCGGTCTCATCGAGCAGGACATCATGCGGGAAGGCATCGCCTAGCTGATAGTCGGCACCGCTTTCAGCAATGCCATTGGCAATGCGAAAGGCGTGCCAGAGAGCCGGATCGCCGACGTTGCCGGGCTCACCATAGGTGCGTGTGACGGCCACGCCCGTGAAGCGCCTGTCTGAAACCGAATTTGAATCGGCGTGTGAGGACGTTGAATCATCTCCCCACGCAACGCCGACAACAGTCTGATCCGTCTTGGCAATTTCGACCTTGGCGCGCAGTTTGTAGAGCGTCAGCCTGCGCACGAAATCGTCAGCGATGTCGGCGCGGCATTCCAGCCGCAAGGCGTTTTCACCCTCGCGCGAAATCAGGAAATCGAACAGGATCTTGCCCTGCGGCGCCAGCAGCGCACCTGGCTTTGCCTCACCGACGCGAAGCGCGTCGAGGTCGGTGGTCAGGATGTTCTGCAGGAAATGCTCTGCATCCGGACCTGACACGGAAATGAGGGCTCGGTCTTTCAGCAGGGCAAAGGGCATGGGTGGAAATGAACCTGATCTTGCAAAAGTGCTGGCCTTTACGTAAGCCGCTGACACTCCCCCCGCAAGAGATCGGATCAGCATGGCCATGACCTACGACCTCATCCTGACAGGCGGCACGGTGGTCAATCATGACGGCCAGGGCGCGCGAGACGTCGGCATCATCAAGGGACGCATTGCCGCTATCGGCGATCTCAAACAGGTGTCAGCCGGCGAGACGATCGACTGCCGGGGGCTGCACATCCTGCCGGGTGTCGTCGACAGCCAGGTGCATTTCCGCGAGCCGGGCTTGGAGCACAAGGAAGATCTGGAGACAGGTTCGCGCGCGGCCGTGCTCGGCGGCGTCACGGCTGTCTTCGAGATGCCCAACACCAATCCACTCACCACCAGCGAAGCGGCGCTTGCCGACAAGGTGCGGCGCGCCACCGGCCGCATGCATTGCGATTTTGCCTTCTGGGTCGGCGGCACGCGCGAGAATGCCGGGAGCGTCGGCGAGTTGGAACGGCTGCCGGGTGCGGCGGGTATCAAGGTGTTCATGGGCTCGTCGACAGGCGACCTGCTGGTCGAGGACGATGAGGGGGTCGCCTCGATCCTGAGGAACACGCGCCGTCGCGCCGCCTTCCATTCAGAGGACGAGTTCAGGCTGCGCGAACGGCTTGGCGAGCGGATCGAGGGCGATCCGTCATCGCACCCGGTTTGGCGCGACGAGATCGCCGCACTCCGCTGCACCGAGCGGCTGGTTCGCATCGCGCGGCAGGTCCGTGCCCGCATCCATGTTCTGCACATCTCGACTGCCGAGGAGATTCTGTTCCTCGAGCAGCACAAGGATGTCGCAACCAGCGAGGCGACACCACATCACCTGACGCTGAGCGCCGACGACTATGCGCGTCTGGGCACGTTGATCCAGATGAACCCGCCGGTGCGCTCCTCCAGCCACCGCGATGGCGTCTGGCATGGCATTTCGCAAGGCATCGTCGACGTGCTGGGTTCCGACCACGCCCCACACACACTGGCCGAGAAGGCAAAGCCCTACCCGTCGTCGCCGTCGGGCATGACCGGCGTACAGACGCTGGTGCCTATCATGCTCGATCATGTGAATGCAGGCAGGCTGACGCTGGAGCGCTTCGTCGATCTTTCCAGCCATGGCCCGCAGCGCATCTTCGGCATGGCCAGGAAAGGCCGCATCGCCGCCGGCTACGATGCGGATTTCACCATCGTCGACCTCAAGCGCCGTGAAACCATCACCAACGCCCAGGCTGGCTCGAAGGCAGGATGGACACCTTATGACGGCAAGCAGGTGACCGGCTGGCCGGTTGGCACCATCGTGCGCGGCCGGCGTGTGATGTGGGAGGGGGAGATTGTCACCGCGGGACATGGCAGGGCGGTGGAATTTTCCGAGGCATTGCCTGTCGCGTGAGTGCGACCGGCTGGCGTGATTCGAATTCTTCTTGCCGGGTTTCGGGAGCGAGTGGATATCGCTCCTGCAATGACCTGGAATTTTGTTTGAAAGGCCGGGTGCTCAATCTCCCGCGACGAAGAACGTCCACTGCCCCGCGGGCGTAATGCCGACTCGGTAGAAGATGTAGGCACCGAACTGCTTCATGTCGTCATAGTCACCTGAGGTGACGATCTTGAACAACTCGACACGCTGCTTGGGATCGAGCTTGTCGAGAGGCAATGCAAAGAAGTACGGCCAGACATAAAGCTCCTGCGGTGTGCCGGCATCGAGATGGACAAAGCCGGCGTCGAGCACCTCTTCCAGTATGGCCAGGATTTCCTGTCCGTCAGCGTCACCTGAAAGGCCTTTCAGGAAATTGACAGGGTCGCCGTCAATGTCGGTCAGCGACAGCTGCGTGATGGAATCGCCCGTGCCGATCAGCGGCCGAAGCTTTCCGATGTCGCCGCTTTTGCAGGCCTCGACGATGAGGTCGTGCATGCGCTTGACGGGTTCTGGCAGCTTGTTGAGGTCGTAGACAACCTCAGGCAGGGGGGCGTTGGGATCGACGCGTGGCGAGGCCACCCCATCTTTCTTCGGCCCTGCCGGCTCGGCCTCATCAGGCGATTTGGGCTGGCTGGCCGAAGGCGGCGTGCCGACTGGGTCCGGCATCGGCACGGCGCCGCCTGGCGGCGACATATCATTGTCGGCGGATGGAATGATTGGCGAGGGAAGTTCCTCGCGTTTGATCTCGCTCAGCGCAAAAGCAGGTTTGCTGGCGAGAAACAACATCGCGGGGGTGGCGACGCAAAAAGCGGCGAGCCAGATGCTGAGGACCAAGCCGCTTGGCTTGCCTGACATCGATAAATTCACTGCCCGTGTCTCCATGGCTCCGGGCATGATGCCCAAACGGTGTTTCGTCGTCAAAGAACCCGTGGGTTCAGTGCCGCCACCGTTCAGGTTCGAAGGCCCCGGCGATCACCTTTTCACGCATGCGATCAAGCAGGGCAAGGGCCGATGTCTCGCCGTTGGCGCGCAACATTTCACCGAATGCGGTTTCGAGCGCCGCTTCGGCGATGATCTCGGGCTCGATTCCGGCAGAAAGTCCTTCCGCCCAGGCTTCGCTGTGGCTTTCCACGGCGGTCAGGCGTTTCTCTTCCCTGACCAGCGCGTCGATGTCGTTGACGCCATGTTCCATCTGCGATGTCCACCCTTTCAAGCGGCGATCCGCCAGTCGCGAATCTGACTTGAGTTGTCTCTCTAACGGGACGGCCTATCTAAGCCTTTGTAAATACGTCATTTCTTTGATCGCTTTTTAGAAAACTCAATGCGCTCCGCAAAATGACGTCCGATCCAGGGTAAACTTAGCCGATTAGATCGGCCAACGGGACGGAAACCTTCAGTTTGAGTTAATTTCACATCTGCGCGGTAACGTTTCATTAACGCAGTTGCAGAAGTGCAACACAAGGGTGCACCACCGCGTCGCGAGACACAAGGAGGGAGCGTCTATATCCAACAGGAATTGGTCAGCCGGCTGTCAGTTGCCGTAGCGCGAGGCGATATCGCGCGACAGGGTCTCGCCTTCCTTCATGTAGCGGCTGATGGCTTCCGTGGCCGAGGCGGTGCATTGCGTATAAGTGCCGCCGAAGGAACGGTAGCCGCGATTGAAGCTGGCGATGAAGCGGGCACGCCGCTCCGGATCCGGGTTTTCCGAATCGAGCAGCTTTTCCATTTCGCCGCGCCACTGGTCGCCTTTTTCGCCGCACAGATTGCGCAGGAAATGCAGCGAGCCAAGAACCTCCGCCAGGCGCATCAGGCCAGGCTCGAACGGTGCCTCGGCAGTCAAGGCTGGCCTTGCCGTGACAGCGAGGCTAACGGCAAGACATGCAGCGAAAAGCAGCGGCGCGCGGATCATAAACCTTTGTGGCCAAACAATTTGTCGCCTGCAAGGCGATTTTCGAGGCCGAGCAGTTCCTCGGCGACGTCGAAGACCGAGCCGGCGAGCGGCAGCGCCGACATTTCCGCCAGCGTATAGAAAGCCGCCGACTCCGCATCGTCGCTGGCCACGGCCTCGCCGCCGGCATAGGTGGCGCCGAACACCGTGAGCCGGTAGTCGACGGGATGGTCATCGCTTCTGCCGTCGATATGGATTTCGCGCAGTGGGCGGTAACCGTCGGCGCTCAGTCCGGTCTCCTCCAGCAGTTCACGCCCTGCAGCCTGCTCCAATGTCTCGCCAGATTCGACCTTGCCGCCCGGAAAGGCATAGAGCCCCTGCGACGGTTGCCGTGCCCTCTTGACCAGCAGCACGGTGTCGTCGCGCACGAGGGCGACCGAGACTGCCGGAAGTGTCTTTCGTGCCTCGTCCATATGTCCCTATCGACTCGATAGAAAACGGCCCTTGTGGACCGGCCTCCGGGAGGCAGCTTTAGCGGTTGCATGTCGCCGGTTCCATAGCCACTTTCGCACCTTAACAATTCGCGAGTACCAGTTCATGTGCGGACGTTTTGCCTTGACCGCCACGCCGGACCAGACGGCGGAATTTCTGGGTGTGACGGGTCTCGACGAATTTCCGGCGCGCTACAACATCGCGCCGACGCAGCCGATCCTGATGGCGCTTGCCGGAGCCCCGCAAGCCCCGGGTTCGAACCTGCCGAATCGCCAGTCGATTCTGGTGCGCTGGGGGCTGATCCCAACCTGGGTCAAGGACACCAGGGAGTTTCCGCTGCTGATCAACGCGCGTTCGGAAGGTGCGGCGGACAAGGCCTCGTTCCGCGCCGCCATGCGTCATCGCCGCGCGCTGGTGCCGGCTTCTGGATTCTATGAATGGCAACAGGCCGGCGGCAAGAAGGGGCAGCCCTATTGGATCCGGCCAAAGCACGGCGGGCTCGTCGCCTTCGCTGGGCTTATCGAGACCTATGCTGAACCCGGCGGCTCGGAAATAGACACCGGCGCTATCCTGACCGTCGGCGCCAATGCCGGCATCGCCCATATCCACGACCGCATGCCGATCGTGATCCATCCACAGAATTTCGCACGCTGGCTGGACTGCCGCACGCTGGAGCCACGCGACGTGGCCGACCTGCTGCAGCCGGCGCAACCTGATTTCTTCGAGGCGATTCCGGTTTCCGACCTTGTCAACAAGGTCGCCAATACGGGTCCGGAGATTCAGGAGAGGGGCGTCGTTGGGCCGATGGTCGAGAAGGCCAAGCGCCAGAAACCCGGCGCGGACGACAGTCAGATGACTTTATTTTGAAGCATGATTCGAGGGCGTGGGGCACGTCTTCCCGAAAGATCATGCTTGGACAACGGGGGCATATCGGCGCCCTTGATGCCGGCCTAAAGCGCCGGCCCCGCAACATCAGGCAGTGCGCGGAGATACGATCTTCTGGGTCGGTTTTTTCTTCTTGGCGGTGTGCAGAAGAGCGGCGACGATCGCGGCCGGGCCGATTGCCCTATAGTGGTTGGTGAGCGGCGGTTGCTTGGCGCGGTTTGGGTCTTGCTTGGTTCGAGGCATCGTTCTCTTCCCTGGTAACATTTTCGTGTCTACATCTGATGGTCGAATCCGACCAAATCGTGACGCCTTGTCGTCTATTCGGCTAGTGTTTCATGACTGTGCCGACATGTTTAATAAAATGTTTCAGCGCAAGTTAACTCGTGAGCCAACGACACTTTTGCCGAAAGTAGCGACTTGACGGCAACACCGGCCAAGGCGATAAAGCCGCCCATGAAAACGTCTTTCGCCATTTGTGGCATTTGCATTATTGGCTAGCCTCGCGCTGGTCCGGACGTTTTCGCCTCATCTCCTTCCAGATTGGACAAACGCCCCGGCCAGCAGGCTGGAGTACGCTTTGCGTTTTCGCGCAAAACTGACCCGGCACGACCAGAACTGAGTAACCGGAAGGCACGAATGTCCGACGCATCGAATGGCTTGCGCCTCTACAACACACTGACGCGGTCGAAGCAGGATTTCGCTCCGATCGATTCGCAAAACGTGCGCATGTATGTCTGCGGCCCGACGGTCTACGACTTTGCCCATATCGGCAATGCCAGGCCGGTGATAGTCTTCGATGTGCTGTTTCGTCTGCTGCGCCATGTGTACGGCACGGCACATGTCACGTATGTGCGCAACATCACGGATGTCGACGACAAGATTAACGCTCGCGCGCTGCGCGATTTCGGTAGCGAGATTGCTTCGGGAAAATTGTCGCTGAACGAGGCGATCCGGAGGGTCACCGAAAAGACAGCGGACCAGTTCCATAAGGACGTGGCGACACTTGGCTGCCTGGAGCCGACGGTCGAGCCGCGGGCGACCGAGTTCGTCGAGCCTCGCGCCGACGGCAAGGCCGACATGATCACGTTGATTCAAAGTCTGATCGAACGCGGCCATGCCTATGTCGCAGCAGGCGAAGTGCTGTTCGACACCGCGTCGATGCCGGACTACGGCCAATTGTCGAGGCGGAACCTCGACGAGCAGCAAGCCGGTGCCCGTGTGGCCGTGGACGCACACAAGAAATCCCCCGGCGATTTCGTGCTGTGGAAGCTGTCGTCACCGGAAGAGCCCGGCTGGAATTCGCCATGGGGCCGAGGTCGGCCAGGCTGGCATATCGAATGCTCGGCGATGTCGGCCGCCTATCTCGGCGAGGTCTTTGACATCCATGGTGGCGGGCTCGATTTGATCTTCCCGCACCACGAGAACGAGATCGCCCAGTCTCGTTGCGCCCATGGCACCGATGTGATGGCCAATATCTGGATGCACAATGGCTTCCTGCAGGTCGAGGGGCAGAAAATGTCAAAGAGCCTGGGCAATTTCTATTCGATCAACGAGTTGCTGGAGACGGAGACCTTTGGTGGCCGCAAATGGCCCGGAGACGTCTTGCGGCTGGCGATGCTGATGACGCATTACCGCGAGCCGATCGACTTTTCGGTGCGCAAACTGGAAGAGGCGGAGAATACGCTGCGCAAATGGAAGCGGGCCGCGGATCTGGCGCCGGCAGCGGCAACATTGCTGCCTGCGGAGGTGGTGGAAGCCCTGTCCGACGACCTCGCCACCTATGCTGCTTTCCAGGTGCTGACGCAACTGGCCGGCGAGGCTGCCGATGACAACGACGCCGCCGCTTCGCTGAAGGCGGCCCTTCTGTTCCTCGGTTTCGATGTTGCATCGGCGGCCGTTGATGAAGATGGTGTCGCCAGGGCGATCGCCGAGCGCCTCGCCCTCATCGCCGCCAAGAACTGGGCCGGAGCCGATCGCATCCGCGATGAACTGCTGGCACAAGGCATACAGTTGAAGGATGGCAAGGACCCCGCCACCGGCGAACGTATCACCACCTGGGAGGTAAAAAGATGATCGACCATCTCGGCATCAGAGTTTCCGATTTCGACGCTTCGAAAGCCTTCTACGATAAGGCGATGGCGCCGCTTGGCGCCTCGCTCCTCTACATGGTGCCACGGGAATATACCGGCGGCGCCAAGGTCGGGGGTTATGGACGCGACCGGCCGGTGTTCTGGCTGCACGGCGGCAAGGACAAGCCGAAGGACCACCAGCACGTCGCCTTCACCGCGCGCAGCCGTGCCGAAGTCGATGCCTTCCACGCGGCTGCGCTCGCCGCTGGCGGCAGGGACAATGGCGGGCCGGGCCTGCGCCCGCACTATCATGCCAATTACTATGGCGCCTTCGTCTTCGACCCCGACGGCAACAATGTCGAGGCCGTCTGCCATGCGCCGGAGTGAGCATCGATGAGCCTCGACAACCGGCCGATATACACGGGCGGATGCCAATGCGGCGCGGTACGCTTCCGCGTTGAAGGCGCGCTCGGCGATGCCTCCGTCTGCCATTGCCGTATGTGCCAGAAGGCATTCGGCGCTTTCTACGCGCCGCTTGTCTCGGTACGCGGGACGATGTTCGACTGGACGCGCGGCGAGCCGAAATACTTCCAGTCGTCCAACCACGGCAGACGCGGTTTTTGCGCCAATTGCGGCACGCCGCTCAGCTACGTCGCCCCGGATGGCATCGCACTCGCCATCGGCGCTTTCGACGATCCGCAGGGGATAGCACCGGTGATCCAGTGGGGAATCGAGGCAAAACTGCCCTATGTCGACACCATTCCGAACTTACCCGGCAAGGACACGATGGACGACGCCGAGGCCGTCGCCTTCCTTGCTGGTCTCGTCTCCTACCAGCACCCCGACCACGACACCGAACAATGGCCGCCAGAGGAAAGATCATGACCGAGACCGTTCGAACCGGTGGCTGCCAATGCGGCGCCGTGCGCTTTCGCATTCACGGGCCGCTTGGACGTCCGTCCATCTGCCATTGCCGCATGTGCCAGAAACAGTTTGGTTCGTTCTTCGGCGCACTGGTGACCGTGCCCAAGGATGGCGTCGAATGGACCCATGAAGAGCCAAGCTATTTCCAGTCATCGGTCAACATCGATCGCGGCTTCTGTGCCCGCTGCGGCACGCCACTGACCTACCGGCAGCCCGGCGGATTGGAGATCGCAATCGGCGCCTTCGACGACCGCTCGGATCTCGCGCCGCAGATCCAGGTCAATTATGCCGTCCGGCTGCCTTGGGTGGAAAAGATCTTCGACGCGCCCGTACACCAGGACCCAGATTACTACGCGCGGCAGGAATCGATCATTTCCTTCCAGCACCCCGATCACGAAACGGCGGAATGGCCGACCAAAGGTTTGCAGCTATGAGCAGTCAATTGCGTACCCTCTATCCGGAGATCGAGGCGTTTGATTCCGGCATGCTCGATGTCGGCGATGGCCACCAGATCTACTGGGAGCGGTCCGGCACCAAGGGTGCCAAGCCGGCGGTGTTCCTGCATGGCGGTCCGGGCGGCACGATCTCGCCAAAGCATCGGCGGCTGTTCGACCCGAAGCTCTACGACGTCATCCTGTTTGATCAGCGCGGCTGCGGAAAGTCGACGCCCAATGCCTCGATCGAGGCCAACACCACTTGGCATCTGGTGGCGGACATCGAGCGCCTGCGCGAAATGGCCGGCTTCGACAAATGGCTGGTGTTCGGCGGTTCGTGGGGTTCGACGCTGGCGCTGGCCTATGCCGAGACGCACCCTGAGCGCGTCAGCGAACTGGTGGTGCGCGGCATCTACACGCTGACGCGTGCGGAGCTCGAATGGTATTACCAGTTCGGCGTATCGGAAATGTTCCCCGATAAATGGGAGCGTTTCCTGGCGCCGATCCCCGCGGCGGAACGCGGCGACATGATGGCGGCCTACCGAAAACGGCTGGTCGGCAGCGATCGCAAGGCGCAGATCGAGGCCGCCCGTGCCTGGAGCCTGTGGGAAGGCGAGACGATCACACTATTGCCGGAGCCAGAAACCAGCGGTCCGTTCGGCCAGGATGACTATGCGATCGCTTTCGCCCGCATCGAGAACCACTATTTCGTCCATGCCGGCTGGCTGGAAGAGGGCCAGTTGCTGCGCGATGCGCACAAGCTCAAGGATATTCCCGGCACCATCGTCCACGGACGCTACGACATGCCGTGTCCGGCGCGCTACGCCTGGGCCTTGCACAAGGCCTGGCCGAAAGCGGATTTCCATCTGATCGAGGGCGCCGGCCATGCCTATTCCGAACCTGGCATCCTCGACCGGCTGATCCGGGCGACGGATAAATTCGCGGGCAAATGACGATGAGTCGCGAACGCCTCTATCTCTTCGACACGACCTTGCGCGATGGCCAGCAGACGCCGGGCATCGACTTTTCGGTAGAGGACAAGATCGCCATCGCGAAACTGCTCGATGAGTTCGGTCTCGACTATGTAGAGGGCGGCTATCCTGGCGCCAATCCGACCGACACGGCGTTCTTTGCCAAGAACCGCACCGCGCGCGCGAAATTCGTAGCTTTCGGCATGACCAAGCGGGCAGGGGTGTCGGCGTCCAATGATCCCGGCCTTGCGGCACTCATCCAGTCCCAATCAGACTCCATCTGCTTTGTCGCCAAGAGCTGGGACTATCATGTTCGCGTCGCACTTGGCTGCACCAACGAGGAGAACCTCGACGCGATCAAGGCTTCGGTCGAAGCGGCGCTTGCGGCCGGCAAGGAAGCTATGGTCGACTGCGAGCATTTCTTCGACGGCTTCAAGGCCAATCCCTCCTATGCGCTGGCCTGCGCCCGGATGGCCTATGATGCCGGTGCCCGCTGGGTGGTGCTGTGCGACACCAATGGCGGCACGCAGCCGTCGGAAGTCCGCGCCATCGTCGAGACGGTCATTGCTTCGGGCATACCGGGCGACAATCTCGGCGTCCATGCTCATGACGACACTGGCCAGGCCGTGGCCAATTCGCTGGCAGCCGTCGAGGCTGGCGTGCGCCAGATCCAGGGTACGCTGAACGGCATCGGCGAGCGCTGCGGCAATGCCAATCTGATCACGCTCATCCCGACGCTGGCGCTGAAGCCGGCCTTTTCCGATCGCTTTGAAACAGGCATCTCAGCCGAGGCCTTGACCGGCGTATCTCGTCTTTCCCGCGCCTTCGACGAGTTGCTGAACCGCGCACCGGAGGCGCAAGCTCCCTATGTCGGCGCTTCCGCCTTCGCCACCAAGGCCGGCATCCATGCCTCGGCGCTGGCCAAGGAGCCGGCGACCTATGAGCATGTTCCGCCCGAAGCCGTTGGCAATCGTCGCCGCGTCATGGTTTCCGACCAGGGCGGCAAGGCCAATTTCCTCGCCGAGCTGAAGCGGCGCGGCATCGAAGTGCCCAGGGATGATCACCGGCTCGATGCACTGATTGCCGTGGTCAAGGAACGCGAGGCGGAAGGATATGCCTATGAGGGTGCCGACGCCAGCTTCGAACTGCTGGCGCGCAAGATGCTCAACGGCTTGCCGGAGTTCTTCCACGTCACTTCGTTCCGCTGCATGATCGAACGCCGCTTCGACGCCAATGGCCAGTTGAAGACCGTGTCGGAAGCGGTGGTCAAGGTACTGGTCGAGGGCGAGGAGAAGATGTCGGTGGCCGAAGGACACGGCCCGGTCAACGCGCTCGACATCGCGCTGCGCAAGGATCTCGGAAAATTCCAGAACGAGATCGCCGACCTCGAACTCGCCGACTTCAAGGTACGTATCCTCAATGGCGGCACCGAGGCCATCACCCGCGTGCTGATCGAATCGCACGATGGCACCGGCGCGCGCTGGTGGACGGTCGGCGTTTCCGAAAATATCATCGACGCGTCCTTCCAGGCGCTGATGGATTCGATCATCTACAAGCTGATGAAGAACCGCGATATGGCGGGGCTTGTCGCGGCTGAGTAGCGTTGAACCATCAGCGGAAGTCCATTGATCCATCAGAATTTTGCGATGGTCTTGCGGAGATGGCTGAGCCATAGCGTTGGTCCATGGCCACAAACGCAATGACCCTGGACGCGGATTCGAAGGCGCGGCGCGGCTTTCTGCTGGCCCTGGGCGCATATTTGCTTTGGGGCCTCTTGCCCTTCTACATGAAGGCTGTTGCTCATCTGCCGCTGGCAGAGGTTATCGCCAACCGCATTGTCTGGTCGGTGCCCATCGCGGCGGCTGTTCTGATCTGGGCTGGCCGCACGGCCGATTTCAAGGCGGCGCTGCGCTCGCCCCGCACCATTTCGATGGCCGCGCTGACCGCAGCTCTGATATCGATCAACTGGGGCATCTATGTCTGGGCGATCTCCGTCGATCGCACGGTCGAGACGGCGCTTGGCTACTACATCAACCCGCTGGTCAGCGTCGTCGTCGGCGCGCTCGTGCTTGGTGAGCGGCTCGGCCGGTTGCAGATTGCGGCAGTGGCCCTGGCGGCGATAGCGGTCGCGGTGCTCACGGTCGAAGCAGGCAAACTGCCTTGGGTGTCGCTGGCGCTGGCTTTCTCATTCGCCGCCTACGGCTTCTTTCGCAAGACACTGCCGATCGGCCCGAGCCAGGGCTTCCTGCTCGAGGTGATGCTGCTATCGGTGCCGGCGCTGGGCTACATCGCCTACTTGATCACGACAGGCCAGGACCACATCGTATCCGGAAGTGGCACCGATACGGCATTGCTGATCGGTTGCGGCCCTGTCACCTCGGTGCCGCTGTTGTTGTTTGCTTTCGGCGCCAAGCTCCTGCGTCTGTCTACCATCGGCATCATGCAGTATATCGCGCCAACCATGGTCTTCTTGATCGCCGTGCTGATTTTCGACGAGCCTTTCGGCGGCATCGATGCCGTCGCCTTCGGACTCATCTGGGTCGCGCTGGCAATCTATTCGTGGTCGATGTTCCGTGGCCGCGAGATCCGGCCGGCCGCGATACGATAGGATTTCCAGATGTACGTGCTGCATATCGCCAACAAGAACTATTCCTCATGGTCGCTGCGACCGTGGGTGCTGATGCACATGCTCGAGATCCCGTTCGAGGAGCGCCTGACGCCGTTTCCGTCCGGTCCAAGCTGGAACCTCTATCGACCCTTCTCGCCCAATGGCCGGGTGCCGTGCCTTGTCGATGACGGCTGGGCGGTCTGGGATTCGCTCGCAATCGCCGAATACCTGGCCGAGCGACATCACGGCGTTTGGCCGGTTGAAGCCAAGGCCCGTGCCTGGGCGCGCTCAGCCTCGGCCGAAATGCATTCGAGCTTCACCGCCCTGCGCAATGACTGCGCGATGAGTTGCGGCGTGCGTGTGCGGCCATTGCCGATGTCCGACGCGCTGAAGCACGATCTCTTCCGCCTCGGCGATCTCTGGAACGATGGCCTTGCACGCTTCGGCGGACCGTTCCTGGCCGGCAACGCCTTCACCGCCGTCGATGCCTTCTTTGCCCCGGTGGCGTTTCGGGCCCAGTCCTACGGGTTGTCTTTCGAGGGCCCAGCGGCTGCCTATCCCGCGCGTTTGCTTGACCTGCCCGCGATGCGCGAATGGTACGCTGCCGCGCTTGCCGAGACGTGGCGCGAGCCCGGCCATGAGGCGGAAGTCCGCGCCGCCGGCACCATCATCGAGGATCTTCGCGCCGTTTGAGCGTTTTACATCCGCCCAAGCCGCCTGACGAACATATAGACAACTCCCGCGATAAGCAGCGATACCGCCGATACAAGCCAGAAACCCATCGGGGTGTCGACGAGCGGCAGGCCGCCGACATTCATGCCGAACAGGCCGGAAATGATGGTCATCGGCAGCAGCACCGCCGTCATCACCGACAGCACGTAAAGCAACTGGTTCGACTGCGTCGTCAGCTTTGCCATCAACTCGTCCTGCAGCAGGCGGGCGCGTGCCTGCAATTGCTCGCCGTCATGATGCAGCGTCTGCGCCCGGTGCGAGAGCCGCGCCGCCATATCGTTGAGGGCGTCAGGCAGGTCGTCGCGATGCGCGTGGTCGAGATGGCGAAACAGATTGGTCAACGTCGCCATCTGGCGGTGGATCAGCACCAGGCGCCGACGAGCGTCCACCAGCGTCTGGCGCTCATTGTGCCATGCATCGCAGACGATACGGTCCTCGATCCCATCCATGCTGTCGCCCAGCGCGGCAAGCTCGGCTGCCATGCCATCGAGCGATTGGCCCATGACGGCTTCGATCAGTTCGGCAGGCGAGCGGAACTTGCGCGCCCCGTTGTCGATTGCCTTGCGGATATTGTCGACTGACTGCAATGGCTGCTTTCGGCCGCCGATCAGCATCGTGTCGTTGAAAGCAAAACGGAAATGGCCAAGGCCACGTGCCTCCGCCGAATAATCGTGGCGCAGGTCCGGCAGATCGCCGTAAAGCCAGCCATCCCCGAGGTCTATATGGCAGCCATGGCTGGCGGACAGGAAGGCGTCGCGCACCGGCTGCGGCAACTCTGGTTCGGCCGCGATCTCCTGGCGCGCATGCAGGTCCGACAATCGATAGCTGCGCCATGTCCAGCAGGCCGCGGCGGCATCCTTGGTCCTCGTGCCATCGGCGGTGAAATGATAGATGAAAAACAGCCCGTGCCCGTCGGGCAGGTAAGGCGACAGGTCGGTGCCTTCCGGGTTGAGGGCGATGTTCATGGTCGCTTCGCCAAATGCAGGGCACAACGTTGAACCGAGCCGCAGCTCGACGGCGAATTTTTAGCACGGGCGAACCCGTTTTCGTGTGACGGTTTCCTGACACTCGTCGATGACCCGAAGCGCCAGACGGCTGGCGGTCAGGGACCGCAACTATCTTTGGCGAACACGCGGGTTGCGGATCCATCGCAGTGGTGCCGTGATCCGCCAACTGCTCGATGCGAGAAGCGCTTCGCGGTCTGCCAACAAGCCTTCCCGATCGATCTGCAAGGCGTCGCGCTCGCGCAAGAGGGCATCGCGCTCGGCAATCCGCGCCACGATCTCGTCGCGCAATTTTTCGGCGCCCAATTTATCCGCGGCAACCGCCTTGGCCAGCACGCTACAGCTTTCGTCAAATTTCGTTCTCACGACATCCAGTTGGTCACGCAAGTGACGGCTGTCGCCATCGTCCGCCATTGCGCAAAGAATGTCGTAGCTGGTGCTGATCAGCGGTGTGACATCCGGATGGTTCCGCATGTCTTCGGTCGAGGCACGTTCATGATGAAGGTCCGTACTCAGAAACAGCTCGATCTCAGGCTGAGCGGCAAGAGAGGGCCAGACGATGCCGGTTTTCTCGGCTGCCTGATCCATATGATGCCGACAGTCGATCAGGAATTTCTCATAGCGTAAGAAATGTCGCGGCATGTCTCGCGAATGATATTCCGCATCGAGCACGTGTCTGAGCCACAGGAGAAATGATGTCGGCAACGGCAGGCCATTTCGCCGGTTCAGTGAACGCGCGACTTCGAGAGGATTTCGGATCGGCAGCAGTGCGACTGTATCGACATTCATCTCGCCCAGGATGGAAGACGCCAGCGGGACAAATCGGCAAATCCTCGGATCTTTGACAAAGAACAGCGGTTCTCCGCCGAATTCGCTTTCCAGGATTGCCTTGATCCTGTGGCGATGCTGTTCAACCGCCTGAGACTGAAGCCACCGCGGATCGAGTTGCAGCCAGTCATGCCAGGAGGAAGCCGCCGATGCGAGAAAGTCTTCATTGCTGCGATTGAGCGGGATGCTTTCCCAGTATCCTTTGGGATTGGCGTGGTCTCCAGGTATCGGGTTTTTCGGGCCGGCAGCTCCCAGCGCTTTGACGGCGCCGCTCAGCGCGGAGGTGCCGCTGCGATGCATTCCCAGGATAAGGATCGCCTTTCTCCTTGGCTGCCTCGAAGCGTCACCTTCAGCGACTTCGGGAGGGGGATTCTCGTTCAGCGGCAACCGGGCACGCAGCCACTCGGGAATTCCAGCTGGAAGTTCCAACGTTCCGTCCAGTATCGGGTTCGCATCGACTGATCCGGCGGTAAACAGGCCATGATAGTGAATGTGCACCAATCGCGATGGATTCGGCACTGAAAGTGGATCGGTGCTGTGGAGAGGGAAATTGTGCGTAACCGGCAACACTCGCACGGAATGATTTCCGGCGACGGCTGCCAGCGAAAAGGCAGCCTGACTTGTTCCCCAGTAGGCGGTAGCCTCTCCGCTCAGGACGCCGGTTCCAGTGCTGAAGCTTGGGCCATCAGCACCCCATGACATCATCCCTGAGGCTACCAATCGCTTGAATATATCTTCGGTGCGTTGGAAGAGGCCACAAGCCCTCTGTGCTGCAATAAGCCCGCCATTGTAGCTCGCCCGCACGGCTTGGCCGCCGACCGTTGTCTGGACGATAGGGAGATGCTCATAGTCGACACCGACAAGGGTGCACAACTCTCTCCAGTAGCTGTCGAACGCGTCACCAGGTCCTGTTGTGCACATCCCTTTCACGTCCACCGGACGAGCGGCAGCGGAACTCGTGCCAAGCGAAAAATCGGGCTCGGCAATAAATACCGTATCGCTGTCGACCTGAATGACGATCGGCGGCCCGGGCCGACGTTCGACATAAGCGAGCGAATGAACCTTGTAGGAAGTGCCGTATTGTGGGCAGCAGCTCTCGATCTCGATCGGTAAGTATTCTACCTGCAACTGCTCCAAACGGCGGATCGTCGACGGTGACGGGCGACGCCCGCTTCTTGGCGAGACGACAGTGATCGGGCACCGCGAATAAGCGCCGGCGAAACATCGTATGCTTTCGCACAGCAAAAGCGCTTGGTCCTCCAAAATGCCCGCCTCCACGATCAAGACAAACTCGACGCTAGTTTCACCCGCTGCAAGCTTCTGAACTGCGTTTTCAAGCGGGGCGGGTGCGTGTTGCGAGAATGTTGCTGGGCTCTTGTATTTCAGGGGTTCAGTTTTCTGGATTATGATTTGGCCATCACGATGAAATTCGCCGTATTGACTAGCATGGGCCGACAGGAATGCATGCCCCGGACCTCGCGGCTGATTTGACCACGATCCGGTCAGGCACCGTCTCGTCACCTGCCAGCCAGTTTTGAGCATGCTTGCCATCTGCATCATCGCGGCCTGGGCCGCGGCGCGTCGGTCAAGCAGCCAGCATAGCCAGCAGATACTCAGCGTTTCCGACAACCTTGCCGGCCGATTGGCAAGAGTGCGCGCAACGATGCCATGTGCCAGCTTTTGCGCAGCTTCGGCGTCCTCATCGCGCGCAAAAGGCTGGGACCTAGCAAGAAAGGTACGCAGCACGGTTAGTAACTTGCGGTAAGCGGGTGCGCGCCTTTCGGCGGCAATTTCAAGCCCCCGGATGAAATGGGTCAGATCCAGTGCGAAGGCGTCGTCATAGAGATCATAGGTCAGTCCAAGACGCGGCCACAACGCCTCGCGGATCGGATGGGTCCGATTGCGCGGATTGCTTGCATTTGTCGCCGTCAGCCCAAGGGTATTGAGCCGATATCGCGTCAGCGGCTCGGCGATGTTTCGCGCACGGCACAACGGCAGCATGTCGAACCACAAATAATGGTCCTGCGAAACCAGTTCATCGATCCTGTAGCGTCCAGCCGCCTCGAAGCAGCTTCGACGATAGGCGACCGCCGAGTGGTAGAACGGATTGTGGAACAGGATTGTCCATCGGATCTCAAGATCCGTTTCGGGCATCCGCGCCACGCCGACGACGCGGTCTGCTTCGTCGATCAACGTGACGGAACTGCCGACAAGGCCGAGTTCCGGGTCATCATCCAATGCGGCGACGAGGCGCCCGACATGCGTTGGCTCTGCAATGTCGTCGGCGTCGAGGCGGAGGATAATGTCGCCACGGGCAGCTTCGATGCCACGGTTGGCCGCGGCGGCGGTGCCTAGGTTGGTTGGATTGCTGAACAGTCGTATGCGCGGGTCGCGACGTGCCAAGGCCCGGAAGACCTCGTCCTGTCCGGTCCCGTCATCGACAATGACAAGTTCGAGATCGCGAAACTCCTGGTTCAGGATGCTCTCGACCGCTGCATCGAGAAAGCGCTGGTCGGTATAGACGGTCATGACGACGGATGCGCGTGGAGCGCGGCTGGTTTTGCCGTCCGATCCGTTATCCAATATGCCGTCCCCTGCCCAGGTCTCCGATAGCCAACAAGGGGTGGGCTGTAAACGGAAATCGCCGCTGGACACGTCTTCACGCGATCTGAATGAACCTGGGCACGGGTATTGAATGCTGCGCGGGGGCCTGTCTTCGCCAGCACCCTCGCACAGATGGAGGGTTAGCGCTTCGGGCCAAACCCTGGATAGGGGTTGAGCGGTACAATGGCGGCGATGTCCATCATGCCCGCCTTGACCAGCGGCAACGTGGCCAGAAGGCCGCGCACATCGGCATCACTATTCGCCTCGAACATCATGCCGCTGCCGGGAATGTCGCCGCGGTTCCAGATCTGGCGCACGGCGCCTTCGGCGTAGAGCGCGCGGCGCTGCTCGCCTTCGCCAGGCAGCAGCGGAGCGAAATCAGCATCGGTGAACTTTTGGGTATTGCGGGTGAGAAGGGCAAAGAATTGCATGGCGATCTCCTTGGTTGTGATGACCAACCATCGCTTTGACTGGCAAGACTGTCCAAGACTGATTAGGCTAAAGTTGAGACCTTTGAGGACTAGATAGTGAGAAAAAATGTTCGACCTGCGCCAGATCCGTTATTTTGTTGCCGTAGCGGAAACTGGCAATGTCGGCCGCGCCGCCGAACTGCTGCATATCTCGCAGTCACCGCTCAGCCGGCAGATCATTCAGCTTGAGCAGCAACTTGGGGCTCCGCTGTTCGAACGTGCAAAGCAGCGGGTCCATCTCAATGCCGAAGGCCGGGCCTTCCTTGCGCAGGCACGAACGCTGTTGGCCAACGCGAGGCAACTGGAGGATCTCGGCCGCAATCTCGCCAGCGGCGCCGTCGGGCGCCTCGCCATCGGCTATGTCGAGGGCGCCGTCCACGCCGGGATTGTCGCCGGCATGCTGCGGCAATTTCGTCGCGACCGGCCCGACTTCCATCTTCGGCTGATCAGTCAGCGTTCGGCTGTACAATTGGAAGGGCTGCGTCAACGCGTGCTCGATATGGGATTGATCTACTCGCCGCCGGCCGACGATCCGGATATCGACTGCACGCTGATCAGTCGCGAGCCGTTGGTGTTGGCGATGCCGGAAGATGATCCGCTTGCCGATGTCAGCGAAATCCAGCCGCATCATCTCGACGGACGTACTTGGATCACCGTGGTGCGTCAGCCCGATGACACCAACCGCGGCCAGTTCCTCGCCGCCTGCGCCAAGGCCGGCTTCCTGCCGAACATTTCCTATGAGACGGCCGATCCGCTGACGTCGCTGGGGCTGGTCAGTGCCGGACTTGGCCTTGCAACGGTGCAGGCCAGCCTGCGACGTGCCGCGCCGCCCCGGATCGAGTTTCGCGAATTGCCATGGTTCGAACGCACGGTCTCGATCCATCTGGCATGGCGGCGTCATGACCGCCGCGCGGTGATATCAGCCTTGCGGCAGGCGGCTCAGGAAGAGGCAATAGGGCAGTAGGCAATAGGGCAGTAGGCAATAGGGCAGTAGGCAGTAGGCAGTAGGCAGTAGGCAGTAGGCAGTAGGGGAAGCATCTCCCGAGTGCTGTTTTTTAGCACTCGAACATATTGCCCTACTGCCTTGGCCTTACATCTTGTCGATTACGGACTGTACGCCTTCGGTCGGCGCGTCGACCGAGGAACCGGCCACCATGATAGCGGCTACGATCGCTTCGGGATCGTTGACCACCAGCGGCTTCACCCGCTGAGCCGTATGGATGAAACCTTCGGCGGCCATGTGATCGAGCAGGGTCAGCATCGGATCCCAGAATCCCCCGACATTGCCGAAGACGATCGGCTTGCGATGATGGCCGAGCTGCGCCCAGGTCATGACCTCGACGATTTCCTCGACCGTGCCGATGCCGCCCGGCAACGCCACAAAGGCGTCGGATTTCTCGAACATCTTGTGTTTGCGCTCGTGCATGTTTTCGGTGATCAAGAGCTCGTCGAGCCGGTCAAGCGCGGTTTCTGTCGCTTCCCTGTTGATCAGGAAGCGTGGGATGATGCCCGTCACCTTGCCGCCGGCCCGCAGCGCGCCCTCGGCGACGGCTCCCATGATGCCCTTGGTGCCGCCGCCATAGACAAGCCGCAGGCCTGAGCGGGCAATGGAGCGCCCGAGCAGGTGCCCGGCCTTGACATGGATTTCTTCACGGCCCGGAGACGAACCGCAATAGACGCAGACGGATCGAATCGTGTTCATGCACTGATTGGTGATTGGGTCCGTAACCATGGTCAAGCCCATGGCGGGCTTTTTCTTGTCGGCCTTTGCAAAACACGCTAGACCGGCATTAGGTGGCTAAGGGGCAGGGGAATATGGCAATTAATCCATTGAAGGCGTTTTTGTTCGCGGCGGGTGGGACCGTTGCCGCGGCCGGGACCGCCTATGTATCGGGCGCACTCGACCCGTATCTCAAACATACGCCACCGGCGGAAGTGGTGGCGTTGACGCCGCCGGCCGGGACAGAGGCAAAGCCAGTTGCATCGGGGACCGAAGCGCGGCTTCCCGCTCCGCCGGCGCCGGCAGCTCCTGCTTCGGCTACAAATGCGATGGCGCCGGCAGCGCCCGCCACAAACGCGATGGCCCCGGCAAAGCCATCAGAACCGGCCACCGCGCCGGCCACTACAGCCGCTCCGGCTGCCGCCGGGTCGCTCGCGCCGACCTTTGATGTCGTACGGGTCGAAAGCAATGGCTCGATCGTCGTTGCTGGCAATGCGGCGCCCAATGCCAAGGTCGAGATACTCAACAGCTCGACAGTTCTTGGTTCGACTGTCGCCGGCGCCGATGGCGCGTTCGTCATCGTCCTCGATAACCCGCTGAAGCCCGGTGACTATACGATCACTCTGCGCTCAACGACGCCCGACAAGGTCGTGATCGCTTCAGCGCAGACCGCCGTTGTTTCGGTTCCTGCCAATTCGTCCGGACAGGTTCTGGCGATGGTGGAGGAACCAGGCAAGCCATCGGAACTGATCACCGTTCCCACGGCGGAGAAAAAGCCGGAGGCGCAGGCCGCCGCCGCGCCGGCCGCCGCTCAGCCAAATGCGGAGGCGCCGGCTGCAGCTGTGGCGCCGGCCGCACCTGCAGCTGTGGCGCCTGCCGTGGTTGAAGCCGCTCCGGCAAAGCCGGCTGTGCCGGCGGCGGCGACTGCTGCCGCGGCCGCGGCGGAACCCAAGATCGTCGTCGAGGCGGTCGAGATCGATGGCAGCAAGATTTTCATCGCCGGTCTTGCCGATGCCGGCCGCAAGGTGCGCGCCTATGCCAATGACATCCTGCTTGGCGACGCGCAGACCTCGCCTGATGGCCATTTCCTGGTAGAGGCGACGCGCGACATTCCGGTCGGAAACTACACCATTCATGTCGATGGCCTTGATGCCGACGGGGTGAAGGTTGTTGCCCGCGCAGCCGTGCCGTTCGAACGCGAGCCGGGCGAGGCGGTCGCAGCGGTCGCGCCTGCCGAGATCAAGCCTGCTGACGCAAAGCCTGCCACGGTTGCCACCGCCGAAGCGCCCTCCGCTCCGGCCACAGCCGTGCCTGCTGCCCAACCGGCAGCGCCCGCCGTTGCTGCCACACCCGCGCCTGTCGCCGAAAAACCGGCGTCTGCGGCGACATCCGCACCGGCGGATGCAGGCAAGCCTGCGCCAGCCGTGGAGGCGCCAGCACAGGTCGCGGCCGCGGCTCCAGGAGCGGACGTACCCGAGATTGTTGCGCCGAAGCTCGAGCATGCCGACGGCGCCGTCATCATCCGCCG
Source organism: Mesorhizobium carmichaelinearum (assembly GCA_943370265.1). Lineage (GTDB taxonomy): Bacteria > Pseudomonadota > Alphaproteobacteria > Rhizobiales > Rhizobiaceae > Mesorhizobium > Mesorhizobium carmichaelinearum_A. The sequence continues at coordinate 245,198 of CALRQH020000003.1, read as the reverse complement.
CAATGATACGCTGTGGCGGATTTCGCGGCGCGTCTATGGTCACGGCGTGCGCTATTCGACCATCTACCTGGCCAATCAGGACCAGATCCGCGATCCCGACCGCATCTGGCCGGGACAGGTGTTCAAGGTTCCTGAAAAGTCGAAAGAAGGTGAGGCAGCCAATCTGAAGGCGCTGGGCGACCAAGCAACGACGGCCCCGACCAAGACCGAGTAAAGCCGTTCTGCCCATCAGGATAGGTTGCGGTCCTGCGGTTCATCGTTTATCGCCGATGAACGATGACCGAATCCCGCCTTGGAACTGACCGCAACTGCGGCGCGCCGGACAGCCGCGCCGTTGCCGCCCGGCTTGCCGCGTTGTCGCACCCGGCGCGCATCGAGATATTGAAACACCTGTCCGCCAGCAACTCCTGTTGCTGCCGCGAAGTCGTCGATCATCTCGATCTGGCACAATCCACCGTTTCACAGCACCTGAAGGTCCTGGTCGAGGCCGGGCTGGTCCGGTTCGCGCCAGACCGGCAACGCTCGCGCTATGAAGTTGACCACGAAGCGTTGGCCGGTGTTTCCGCGTCGCTCAACGCGCTCGTCAATTCCTGCTGCGCCGACAATAAGAGATAAGAAAATGGCCGAAAAAACCGTCTCCGCCGACTCAGGCTCGACCCTCAAGACGTTGCTCAATCTATGGCCCTATATGTGGCCGGCCGATCGCGCCGACCTGAGGGCGCGCGTCATCTGGGCGACACTATTGCTGGTCGTCGCCAAGCTGACGCTCGTCGCCGGCCCCTATTTCTTCAAATGGGCAACCGACGCCCTAGCTGGCGACGCCAAATCCGTGCCGCCGCTGCCGTCCTTCTTGCTGGCGCCGGTCATGCTGGTCGTCGCCTACAATGTCGTGCGGCTGGTGCAGCTCGGCTTCAACCAGCTGCGCGACGCACTGTTTGCCCGCGTCGGGCAACATGCCGTGCGCCAGCTTGCTTTCCGCACCTTCGTGCACATGCATCAGCTGTCGCTGCGCTTTCATCTGGAACGGCGTACGGGCGGCCTGTCGCGCATCATCGAGCGCGGCACCAAGGGCATTGAGACGATCGTCCGTTTCATTATGCTCAACACCGCGCCGACCATCCTCGAATTCGCGCTCACCACTGGCATCTTTGCTTACACCTATGGCTGGAAGTACGTGGTCGTCGTCGCGGTCACCGTCTGGCTCTATGTCTGGTTCACGGTCAGGGCGAGTGACTGGCGCATCGGCATCCGCCGCGACATGAATGACAGCGACACTGACGCCAACACCAAGGCGATCGACTCGTTGCTCAACTTCGAGACGGTAAAATACTTCAACAATGAGAGCATGGAGGCCGAACGCTTCGACCGTTCGATGGCGCGCTACGAGATATCGGCCACCAAGATCTGGACTTCGCTCGGCTGGCTGAATTTCGGCCAAGGCATCATCTTCGGCATCGGCACCGTCATCGTCATGTGCATGTCGGCGCTGGAGGTTCAGCGGGGCACCCAGACGGTCGGCGACTTCGTCTTCATCAACGCGATGCTGGTGCAGCTTTCCGTGCCGCTCAATTTCATCGGCTTCATCTACCGCGAAATCCGCCAAGGCCTGACCGATATCGAGCAGATGTTCGACCTTCTGGACGTGCCGCAGGAGATCGTCGACAAGCCGAATGCCAAACCATTGGTCGTCGGCGCCGGCAAGGTCGAATTCCGTAACGTGCATTTCTCCTATGATCCCAACCGCAAGATCCTGAAGGGCGTCAGTTTCGAGGTGCCGGCCGGTAAGACCGTTGCCATTGTCGGGCCGTCAGGCGCCGGCAAGTCGACGATTTCGCGGCTTCTGTTCCGCTTCTACGACATCCAGGGCGGAGCGGTGCTGATCGACGGCCAGGATGTTCGCGACGTAACGCAGGAAAGCCTGCGCGCCTCCATCGGCATGGTGCCGCAGGATACAGTGCTGTTCAACGACACCATCGCCTACAATATCCGCTATGGCCGTACCAGCGCCAGCGAGGAGGATGTGCGCAAAGCAGCCGAACTGGCCCAGATCGGACCCTTCATCGAGCGCCTGCCTGAAGGCTATCGCTCGATGGTTGGCGAGCGCGGACTGAAGCTCTCTGGCGGTGAGAAGCAGCGCGTGGCGATTGCGCGCACGATCCTGAAGGCGCCGCCTATCCTGATGCTCGATGAAGCAACGTCGGCGCTGGACAGCCATACCGAGCAGGAGATCCAGGCAGCACTCGATCTGGTCAGCCGTGGCCGCACGACGATCGTCATCGCCCACCGTCTGTCGACGGTCATTTCAGCCGACGAGATCATCGTGCTGCAGGATGGCCAGATCGCCGAGCGCGGCACCCATGCTGAACTCATGCGCAAGCACGGCCTCTACGCCTCGATGTGGGATCGCCAGCGCGAGGCGACCGAAGCTGAGGAGCGACTGCGCATCGCCCGCGAGGGCGACGAGTTGGGCGTCATTGTTCGCCGTCGCACATCCGAGGTGAATTGAAGGCGCGACGTACTGATTTTCCCGCTTGACCTCAACTTAAGTTGAGATTGTAGACCTCCCATCGAAGGGTGCCCGGCGCGCCTGTTTTGATCGGAGGTATACAAATGGATCAGCTAAATCAAAAGGTTGACGATGTCAGCGTGTTCAGGGTGGACAAGTTCGTCGTCCCCAACGAGGCCCGCGAGGAGATACTCCGCAAGGTCAGAGCGACACATGAATTGCTGCGCCTGCAGGAAGGCTTCGTGCAGGATTTCCTGCTCGAGCAATTCTCGGGGCCAGGTGAGTTCAATCTCGTCACCATAGTCGAATGGGAAAACCAGGCGGCCATCGACAATGTCGTGCCAATCGTCAAGGCGGCGCAGGCGCTTGTCGGTTTCAACCCTCAGGAAACGCTCACTCGGCTGGGCGTTCGTGCGGACATCGCCAACTACCAGCGGATTCCCGGTTTCTAGCTGGGCCCGCGGATGACGGACGGCTTCTCCCCAGCAAGCAGCGCATGCGCTGCCTGCATGGCTCCTGCTCTTGCTAGTCTGATTGTCGCGTTGCGGCGGGGGGCTGTTTCCGATAGACAGGCCGGACCTGAAATGGAGCCTGTTTTCAACCGATGAGCCTCGTCGACACGATCAAGAATGCGTTCGTTCCGATCCATCGCGAGGGCTATCCGTTCATCGCCGCTTTCGGCGCGGCAACGCTCTTTCTTGGCTATTTCTCCTCGGTCCTGTTCTGGATCGGCCTGATCCTGACGGCATGGTGCGTCTATTTCTTCCGTGATCCCGAACGCGTCACGCCGGTCGACGACCGTCTGGTGGTGAGCCCCGCCGACGGTATCATCTCGGCGGTCGGACCGGCGGTGCCCCCGCGCGAACTTGGCCTCGGCAGCGGTGAGATGACCCGCATCTCCGTGTTCATGAATGTCTTTTCCTGCCATGTGAATCGCGCGCCTGTGCGTGGCCGCATCTCCAGGATCGAGCACAGGCCGGGCAAGTTCCTCAATGCGGAACTCGACAAGGCGAGCACCGAAAACGAGCGCAACGGTCTGGTTATCGAGAGTCCGAACGGCGTTGTCGCGGCGGTGCAGATCGCTGGCCTGGTGGCGCGGCGCATCGTGTGCTGGGCCGAGACCGGCGGCACGATCGCCATTGGCGAGCGTTTCGGCCTTATCCGCTTCGGTTCGCGCGTCGACGTGTTCCTGCCGTCGACCGCTACGCCGCGCGTTGCCGTTGGCCAGACGGCCGTTGGTGGCGAGACCGTGCTGGCCGAATTCGGTGGTGTTGCCGGAACACCCCTCGTGCGGATTTCCTGACCGGTGGGCGCGCCGTTTAAAAAATTCGAGGCGCATGGCAGCGGAGGACCGCGCATTCGGGAAATCCCTATGCGCATGGTGTTGCCGAACCTCGTCACCGTGCTTGCCATCTGTGCCGGCCTGTCCGGCATCCGCTTCGGTTTCGAGGGCCGCTTTGAGACTGCGGTGGTGATGGTGCTGCTAGCCGCCTTTCTCGACGGCATCGACGGGCGTCTTGCGCGGATGCTGAAGGCGACCTCGAAATTCGGCGCGCAGATGGATTCCCTGGCCGACATCGTCAATTTCGGAGTGGCGCCCGCCCTGGTGCTCTATGCCTTCATGCTCGACCAGGCCGGCTCGCCGGGCTGGATCGCTGCGCTCCTGTTCGCAATTGCCTGCGGGTTGAGGCTCGCCCGCTTCAACGTGCTTGACGAGGAAATGGATCGCCCGTCATGGCAGAGCGAATATTTCGTCGGCGTGCCGGCGCCGGCGGGCGCCGTACTGGTGATGCTGCCACTCTATCTTTCATTCCTGCGGCTCGGCGTCGAACCGACCCGGTTGACAGCTTTGGTGGCCACAGGCTTCACGATACTGATCGCCTTCCTGCTGGTCAGCAGGCTGCCGGTTTATTCCGGCAAAAGCTTCAGGATCCCCGGCGACAAGGTGCTGCCGATCATCCTCGGCGTCGTCCTCTACATCCTGCTTCTCATGACCTATCCGTGGTATACGCTGACGGCGTCGGTCGCTGGCTACCTGATCTTCCTGCCGTTCAGTGTGCGGGCCTATTCGAAGCGCGCCAGGATTGAAGGCGAAAAGGTGCCGCCCTCGGATATCGGCTGACGGCTACGCGGCGACCCCAAGCCTGTCGAGCGCCAGCTTGCGGGTCGAGACATAGTCGGTCTTGCCTGAGCCCAGCACTGGAATTTCCCGCACCTTGACGATGTCGTTGGGCACCATCAATTCGGCAGCACCCGCCTGCCTGCCGAACTTGCGCAATTCTTCCGGGTCGGCGTCCTCGGCTGTGGTGACCAGAACGATGCGTTCGCCCCGGCGCTTGTCCGGCACCGCGACCGCCGCGTGGCACTGTTCGGGCCATAGTGACTGTACCAGCATCTCGACCGCACCCAGAGACACCATCTCGCCGGCGATCTTCGCGAAGCGCTTGGCGCGGCCACGGATGGTGATGAAGCCTTCGCGATCGACGGCAACGATGTCGCCCGTGTCGTGCCAGCCGGTCAGCGGCTGCAATTCGCCAGGGCGATCGGCGGTCATGTAACCCATCATCATGTTCGGGCCATCCAGCCACAATTGCCCCGCGTCGCTGATGCCTTCGACCGGCTCGAGCTTCATGCGCATGGCCGGCAGGAGTCGGCCGACCGTACCGTCGCGGCCATGGATCGCGGTGTTGACGGCGACAACCGGTGCGGCCTCGGTCAGACCGAAACCTTCGATGATCTCGGCCCGGAAGCGCTCGCGATAGACGCGGCGGGTTTCCGGTTTCACCGCTTCGGCACCGGCAACAACGAAACGCAGGCTTGAGAAATCGCCATCCTTGGCGGTGCGCGCATAGTTGGCCAGGAACGTATCGGTGCCGAACATGATGGTCGGCCTGACCTTGCGGGCGATCTCGGGGATGATCTTGTAGTGCAGCGGGGAGGGGTACAGGAACAATTTCACCCCAGTGACCAATGGCAGGATGGTTCCGCCCGTCAGGCCGAACGAGTGGAACACCGGCAGCACGTTGAGCAGGATGTCGGCCGGCGAGATGGTGATCCGGGCTTCGGCCTGCATGGCGTTGGCAAGCAAGTTCTTGTGCGACAGCACCACCGCCTTGGGCGTGCCTTCCGAGCCCGAGGTGAACAGGATCACCGCCGGCTTGGCCGCGTCCTGTGGCTGCAGCGGCACGCGCCAGAGCATAGCGGCCGTGAGCTTGTCCAATGTCGTCACGCTTTCGCGCAGATCCTCCAGCCACAACAGTCTGGCACCGCCTGTTTCGACAGCCGCGACAATATCGGCGAGGTCGGCCTTCTCGACGAAGGCGCGCGACGAGACCACGGTGCGGATGACCGCCGTGCGAACAGCAGCGGTGACGCTTGCCGGACCAGCTGTGTAGTTGATCATCGCCGAGACGCGCCCGCCCGACAGCAAGCCGAGCAGCGACAGCACGACGCCATTGGCGTTGGGCAGGAGCACTCCGACGGCTTCGCCCGGCGCCGTGAGGGCCTCGAAACGCCGACCCAGAACCCGGGCACCGATAAACAGTTTTCTGTAGCTCAGTGCGCCACCTATCACATCCTCGATGATCGGATGCGAGACACCGACGCGGTCGGCGGCATCGCGCATGGCGAGGAAGAGGCCACGGTCGAGATCGGTGGCGGCAAAGCGTGCTTCGGCGAAACGGTCGAACAGCGCATTGGTGTTCGACGCCTGGTCTGGGTTTCGCGCTACCAGCTCGGCGATGGTCATTGGCTCCAGCACGCTGATCGACAGGCGCGGAAACCAACGACGCGGTGCGATCCCGGCGGGTGACAGCGATACCGGCAGGTAACGCGCACCGCCGACAAAGATCGGCACGATACAGGCGTCGGCCTGCATGGCGATGCGGGTGACGGCGCGAAACAGCCGGAATGACTTCACATCCGGTTCGACCGCGTCGGGCAGGTAGACGGCAAGCCGGCCCTTGCCCTTCAGCACACGCACCAGCCGGCGGCTGACGAAGACATGTTCGGCGTTGAAGGCGATGGTGCGGCCAAGCTCGCGCCACGGCTCCAGCCAGGGCGATCTCGCTGAGGCGTCGTCGAGGATGTGCAGCGTGTTTTCCGGCAGCAGCGACAGCATCAGCGCCGGCTCGATGCGCGACTGATGCGAGATGACGTAGATGACAGGGGTTTGGGCATTGCGAGCGATCTTGATGCGATCGTCGGCGGTCCGGTAGACGAGCTTGAACGGTACATAGAGCACGGCCTGGGCGAAGCGAAGCCCAAGCCGGAATTTCTCCACCACCGCGATCATCAGCCAGGCTGCAATCAGCCCGGCAAGCAGCGCCAGCGTCAGGATCATGCCGCATCCTCCCGTTCTCGCTCTGCGGCTCTTGGCTGGCCGCTTCGGCAAGAACCTAGACGATGTGGGGTCAAGGTCAATGCGGGAACAAGGCGCTCAAGCCGCCTTTAACCTCCCGCTGATGAAGCGGAACTCCTGCGTCTTGCCGCCATAGCCATAGGCGGCTGCCGGCACTTCATGCACGAAGGCATAGCTTTCCTCGTGCACAGCGCCCAGCAAGTGGCCGAAAGCAGCGAAGATCGCCTTAAGATAGGCTTCCAGTTCGAGCTTTGTATTGGTGCCGTCGACCACCTTGATGTCGAGCCAGAAGGTGTTTGCGTTGTGGTCGGCCAGCGACTTGCCGCCGGCGAACCAGTGCTGCGGATCGACGTAGGATATCGCAACCGCGGTAATCGTTGGGTCCTTGCGCAACTGCGTGGCGGTAATCTCGGTTACGTCCTCGGCGATCCTGGCGGACAGTGCGGCGTCTGGCTTGCCGGTAACGCTGATGTTGATGATAGGCATTTTCCTTCTCCTTGGTAAAACGGCGTCTGATTGCCGTTGGAAGGACTATGTCGCTATCCTTGAGTTAAAAAAATCGAATTGTTTTTAGGTTTTGATTCGATAATATCGAAATATGCAACTGCTTGATCCCGACCTTCTCAGAACCTTCCTCGCCTTCGTCGATAGCGGCTCGTTGGCACAGGCGGCATCGATGGTCGGCCGCACGCCCTCGGCGGTAACGGCGCAGATGCAACGGCTTGAGGATATCGTCGGCGAGCCGTTGTTGATGCCGCAGGGGCGAGGGCGCGGCCTGACGCCGGCCGGCGAAGATCTTGTCGGCCACGCGCGCCATATCCTTTCCGTGCACAGCGAGGCGTGGCTTGCGCTCAAGGGCGCGAGGGCCGACGGCCGCGTCGCTATCGGCACCACGCAGGATTTCGCTGATAGCGGCTTGCCGGATCTGCTCAGGGCCTTCGCCGTCAGCCATCCGCGTGTCAGGATCGAACTGCGCGTTGGCCGCTCGGTCGAACTTGCGCAAGCGCTGCAGTCCGGCCTTCTTGATCTGACGATCGCCATGCGCCAGTTCCCGACGCCGGATGAAGTCGGCGTGCTCAGGGAGCCGATGGTCTGGCTGTGTTCGCAAAAGGGGCTGGCCTCACGGCAGGACGATGTGCCACTGGCGCTGCTCGATCCGCATTGCGGTTTTCGTGATGCCGCGATCGCTACTCTTGACGCGGCAGGGCGCCGCTACCGGATCGCCGCCACCAGCGCCAGCCTGGCCGGCCTGCGCACGGCGGTGAATGCCGGTATCGCTTTGACGCTGAGAACGGCGCGGTTCGGGCATTCCGGGATCGTCAGGGCGCCGCGCGATCTTGGCTTGCCGCCAGTCCCCATTGCGGAGTTCGCCATACGGCTGCGAGGCGAAGCACAATCTCCTGCCCGAGATCTGGCGGCGCTGATCAGCGGCAACCTCGCCTCGTCAGGTGGCTTCGGCTGAGGCAAAGAAAAAGCCGACCTTACGGTCGGCTGGAGGTAGGACGGGCAAGGGGTTTGGGGGGACTTGGGGTGCCCGTCGCGACAACAATGCCCGAAACCGGCGATGGTTCCGTGACGTCGCGAGATTTTTCAAATCGAGACCGTTGCGCGCTGTTGTCTGGCCTTCATCCAGTCGCGTCCGGCATGGGCGAACACGGCGCACAGCACGATGGCGCCGCCGATCATGCTGGCGGCGGGCGGAATCTCCGCCAGGAACAGGAAGGCAAACAGGATGGCGAAGGGCACTTCGGCCGAGCCGAGCAGGCCCGATTCTGGGGCCGGGATAAGCCGTGCTCCTTCCGTCCACAGTATGGACGACAGCGCGAAGGATGCGCCAAAGGTCACGAGCAGGACGGCGTCCCGGAGTGAAACAGCCAGCGGGTCGGTTACGAACCAGCCGAGCACGAACAGAAGGAACGCAGACACAGCACCCGCCCACACCACAGGCGTCTCCCGGAAGGCGCGGACCATGATCATGTAGAGCGCACTGCCGATCGTCATCAGCAACGCCAGAAAATCGCCCAACAGATTGCCGGTGCCGAAACCGGACCAGACCATGATCGCCACGCCACAGAGCGACACGGCGGCTGCAATCATGGTTTGCAGGCGAAACTGCTCCCTGACCAGCACAAAGGCAAGCAGGGCGGTGACGAAGGGCGCGGTGGCGTAGATGATCGCCACATTGGCGACGAAGGTGAACTTGAAGGCGCAGATGAAGGCAATACTGCCCAGGGCTCCCTCGACCGCCAGAAGCCAGCCGCGCCAGCCGAGCCGCAGGCTTTCCTGCCCGCCGGAGCGCCGTCGGCGCCACAGCACGTAGAGTGTGATCAGGATCGAGCCGACAAAGCCGCGCCAGCAGGTGATGGTCAGCGGATCGGCGTGGATGGATTTGGTCAGCACCCCGGTAAGGGCGAACACGGCCGCCGATGCCGACACCAGGACAATGCCAAGAGTTCGCTCGGTGGATGGGGTGCTGTTTGCCGGCATGCTCAAGAATCCTTCGCCATGGCGGATACTAGCCCGGCCCATACTGACACCCTGCTGTCAGCTGGGGCCACTTGCGCGCGAATTGTCCGCAGAGTTTACGCCCTCTTGCGAAAACGCTCGCTACCAATGATCAGCAGGCCGGCCGAGACGATGATTGCCGCCCCGGTGAACACTTCAGGGCGTGGTACATCGCCCCATATCGCGAAACCCAGTGCGAAGGACCAGACTAGCGACGTGTATTCCAGCGGCGCCAAGATCGAAACGGGCGCGCGCTTCATGCCTTCGAACAGAAGATATTGCGCGATTCCGCCCAGCGCGCCGACGGCGACCAACAACAGCAATTGGTCCCATGCCATTGCCTGCCACAGAAAGAAGGTCGGCACGGCCGAAAACGCCAGGAAGAAGGCATTGCTCAAGACGAGCTGGATCATCGTGCGCTCGGCAAGCGAGGTCTTGCGCATCAAAATGATGGCGATGGCCCACAAAACCGCGGCGGCCAGCACCAGCAGCACCGGCATAGACAATCCCAGGCGCGTCGGATCGCAGGCGACGAAGACGCCGGCGAAGCCGATGAACACCGCCAGCCAGCGCACTGCAGGGACCTTCTCGCGCAGCATCACTACCGAAAGCACCGTGATGATGATGGGGGCCGCGTAGTAGATGGTAGTCAGTTCGGCCAGCTGAAGGGTCCTGGCGGCGTTGTAGAAGCAGATCCAGGCAGCAAGCGTGAGCACACTGCGCAAGAACATTGGCCCCAGGACGGACGACCGCGCCGTGTCCTCGAACAGACGACGCCCGCCAATTGCCGCGCATCCGACCAGGATCGTGATGCTGCGAAAGAACATGATCTGCCAGACCGTCATGCCGGCGACCAGAAGCTTGATCGATGCATCCTGCGTGGAAAAAAGGAAATAGGCGGCGCCCGTGAACAGGATGCCGGCAAGCACCCTTTCGCGTGTCTCGAGAATGGCAATGTCGGCCATGCGGCGCGGGCCTGCGGATCTGTTCAGAGAAATGACTGCGGAAGCAATGCGAAGGCTTTGAAATCAGGCCTCGCATGGGTACGCTATACGGGTGAAAAAACGCAGTCGCGCTACGCCAGCGGCGGGCTTGCGTTGGGGCAGGGAGTTGCATCACGTTGTGATGCCCGCACATCCTCGCGGGCTCCATGCGGCTGGACCGACGGCATCCCACGGTGACAATGCCCTGTCCGAACATGGCAGGAAGCGAAAGGATTGGAAATGGACGCGACTGGATTGAAGGCGATGCAGGCGCCGTTGAAGGAGGCCTATCGCCACGACGCGGAGCGCGCGCTTGTCACGCTCAAGGCGAAGGGCTCGATCGACGACCAGTCGATCGCCTGCAAGGTCGAGACGGGCCGGGCGCTTGCCATCGCCGGATTGCACCCGGCGACCGGTGGTTCGGGGCTTGAGCTGTGCTCGGGCGACATGCTGCTCGAGGCGCTGGTGGCCTGCGCCGGCGTGACGCTGAAGGCGGTGGCGACGGCGCTGGAATTCAAACTGGGCGCCGCCACCGTTGAGGCTGAAGGCGACCTCGACTTTCGCGGTACGCTTGGCGTGGCCAAGGACGCGCCGGTCGGTTTCCGCGCCATCAGGCTGAAATTCGACCTCGACACGAATGAGCCGCCGGAGCGCATAGATACGCTGCTGAAGCTGACGGAACGCTACTGCGTGGTGTTCCAGACAATCAGCCAGAAGCCGGAACTGACGGTGAGCGCGAAACGCTGACGTGCGTCATGCCGGCCATTGAAATGCGTGTGACCACGGCTTCGGCGATCACACGCAGCCTGGGCGATTTTCCCAAGCGTGTGGTTACTGCGCCGATGGAACTTCGTTGTCGCCTTCGTCGGTAAAGGGCGACGCGCTCGGCACGCACTGCAGCGACCAGCCGGCCGGCGTCGGTTGCTTCTGATATTCGGCGACGGCGGCGGTGCACTGTTCGCGTTTGTCGAAGGTGCTGGGGAGAACGGCCATACCGCCCCCCGGGCCGGCGATTACCAGATACCAGACCAACGCTACGGTCGTCGAAGCCATGGGAGTTTCCTTGTTCTGCCCGGTTCGGGCGCTGTAGTGGGAGTCGAACCGAGTCTATCAACTTCGTCGGGATGGCGAAAGCGTGGCCGGTTCGCAGCTTCCCACGAGCATATCACAGCCGCGTGAAGGAAGACCGCGGCGCTTCGAATCGCCGGGTGCGTGCAGCTATTCCGGCTGCCGGTAGGAAACGAAGCGGTTGTGCTTGGCCTGGAAGATCTGCCCCGTCTCTTTCAGTTCCGGGCTGGCGAGCGGCACGATAAGCCGCGCGATTTCGGACGGATGCGGCAGCGTCTCCGGATCCTCGCCGGGCACGGCCTGCGCACGCATGGCGGTGCGGGTGGCGCCAGGGTCAGCGGCGTTGACGCGCAGCGGCAGGCTTTGCGTTTCATGCGCCCAGGAGCGCATCATAGTTTCGACGGCGGCTTTCGAAGCCGCGTAAGGCGCCCAGAACGCGCGCGCCGAATGCGCAGCATTGGAAGAAAGCAAAATGGCGCGGCCGGCATCGGAGAGCCGCAACAGCGGGTCGACCGAGCGGATCAGCCGCCAGGTCGAGGTGACATTGATGGTCATCACCTTCTCGAAGGTCTTGGCCTCGACATGGCCGATCGGCGAGATGACACCCAGCACGCCGGCATTGGCGACGAGGATGTCCAACTTGCCCCACCGCTCATGGATTGCACCGCCCAGCCGGTCTATTCCGGCCATGTCGGCGAGATCGAGCGGCACCAATGTCGCCTGGCCGCCGGCAGCCTTGATCTGGTCGTCCAGATCCTCCAGGCCGCCAACCGTGCGGGCGACCGCGATGACATGAGCGCCGGCGGCGGCCAGCTCCTTGGCGATGAAGTAGCCGATGCCGCGCGACGCGCCGGTAACAACCGCGACGCGGCCGGAAAGGTCGAGGGTCATGGGAAGGATTCCGACTGACAGGGGGTGGGACACCCCCATGCCCCTTGGGGGCAGAGGGTGCAAAGAGGAAGGCAAATAGTGGTCCGGCAAACCTTACGATCCGCTCGTCGCCAGCAGCGACAGCGTGCGCACATTGTCATGGCCTTCGAAGTCGAGCAGGCGGGTCGGATACTGTCCGGTGAAGCAGGCGTCGCAGAATTGCGGCTGCTCGTTGTCGCGGCTGGCTTCGCCGACTGCACGGTAGAGCCCGTCTATGGTGAGGAAACCGAGCGAATCGACGCGGATGAACTCAGCCATCTCCTCGATCGACATGCGCGATGCCAGCAGCTTCGATTTTTCGGGTGTATCGACGCCATAGAAGCAGGAGGCGCGTGTCGGCGGCGAGGCGATGCGCATGTGCACTTCCTTGGCGCCGGCATCGCGCACCATCTGCACGATCTTCTGGCTGGTGGTGCCGCGCACGATCGAATCGTCGACCAGCACGACGCGCTTGCCTTCGATCATGCGGCGGTTGGCGTTGTGCTTCAGCTTGACGCCCATGTGGCGGATCGAATCACCCGGCTGGATGAAGGTACGGCCGACATAATGATTGCGAATGATGCCGAGCTCGAAGGGGATGCCTGCAGCCTGGGAGAAGCCGATCGCTGCCGGCGTGCCCGAATCGGGCACCGGCACCACGATGTCGGCCTCGACCGGGCTTTCGACCGCAAGCTCGGCGCCGATGCGCTTGCGCACTTCGTAGACATTACGACCTTCGACGGAAGAGTCGGGACGAGCGAAATAGACATATTCGAAGATGCAGAAACGGGTCTTCTGCGGCTCGAACGGGAACAGGCTTTCAATGCCCTTGGAGGTGACGACGACCATTTCGCCAGGCTTCAGGTCGCGCACGAAACGCGCGCCGATGATGTCGAGCGCGCAGGTTTCGGAGGCGAGGATCCAGGCGCCGTCGAGATCGCCAAGCACCAGCGGACGGATGCCAAGCGGGTCGCGGCAGCCGATCATCTTCTTGGCTGTCATCGCCACCAGTGAGAACGCGCCTTCGACCTGACGCACCGCATCGATGAAGCGCGAATTGAGGTCCCGCTCCCTGCTGGTCGCGACCAGGTGCAGCAGCGTCTCGGTGTCGGAGGTGGAGGAGAAGATCGCGCCCTGCTTCTGCAACGCGCGCTGCACGGTCATGGCGTTGGTGAGGTTGCCGTTATGGGCAACGGCAAAGCCGCCATCGGCGAGCTCGGCGAAGAAGGGTTGGATGTTGCGCATGCCAGCGCCGCCCGTCGTGGCGTAGCGCGTGTGGCCGATAGCCCGGTTGCCTTGCAGGCTGTCGATGACGCGCTGCTTGGTGAAGGTGTCGCCGATCAGGCCGACATGACGTTCGACATGAAATTGAGTGCCGTCATAGGAGACGATGCCTGCTGCTTCCTGGCCGCGATGCTGCAGCGCATGCAATCCGAGTGTGACAATGGCTGCGGCGTCCTGCCGGCCAAAAATGCCGAACACACCGCATTCGTCGTGGAAGTGATCATCGGCTTCGGCGGAAAGCACGTCGTCTGCGTCTGCCATCTTAAGCTCCGCTAAAATCGCCATATAGTGCGGGTGCGCGCCGAAAGCAACGCGCACCGTGCAGCCGTTCACATGATCGTCGACTTTTCCGCGTCAGTTTGCCGGCGCGGGGTTGGTGGGTGCTGGGGCCGGGGCCGAATTTGCAGGCGCATTGTCGGCCGGGGCCGCCTCGTTGTCATCGGGCGCAGGGGTATTGGCATCGTCGCCTGTTGCGGGAGCGTCCGCCGCCGGCGCGTCAGGAACTGCCGGAGCCCCGGCACCTGCCTTCGAGCTGAGCTTCTTGAGGATCGCATTTTCCGTATCGGCGGGCATCAGGCTTTCGAGCTTGGTGCCGATCGATTCGAGCAACGGACGCGACTTGGCATCGGCGACCCAGGCCGGGGCCTTGGCGCCGGCCAGCCAGTTGAAGAACATCAGGGCAACAGCGACAACCAGGATGCCGCGCGCCGCGCCGTAGAGGAAGCCGAGCGTACGGTCGAGCGCCCCGATCCTGGAATCGATGATCCAGTCGGCGAGCTTCATGGTGATGACGCTGACGACGATGAGCGCGACGATGAACACGATGCCGGCAGAAGCCGCCATGGCGATCTTGTCATTGTCGATATGAGGCTGGATGTAGGGCAGGAGCGGCTTGTAGAAGAAGAAGGCCGCAGCGGCCGCCGCTGCCCAGGAAACCACGGACAGGACTTCGCGGGAAAAACCGCGAACCATGGCGAGCATCGCTGACACCAGGGTGAAGCCGACAAGAATTCCGTCAAGCAGCGTAATCGGCATGTCTTTCGCCCCACTCTATGAGCCGCGTCACTCTTCCTCGTCCACGCGGCTTCGGCGTGTGCCGGCTATGCGTGCGACGAGATCGGCAAGCTCGGTGGGCTGGAAAGAACCGGCCCCTATCCCCCCGGCAAGTTCCCCGCTGCCCGAGGGCAGAACCGCGCTTCCGAAACCCAGCTTCTCGGCTTCCTTGAGGCGCGATTGCGCATGCGCAACCGGCCTCACGGCCCCCGAAAGGCTGATTTCGCCGAAATAGACGCAATCGGCCGGAAGGGCAAGGCCGGTGAGCGAGGAAACCAGTGCTGCCGCCACTGCCAGATCGGCCGCCGGCTCCGAGATGCGATAGCCGCCGGCGACGTTCAGATAGACGTCATGCTGGCCAAAGCGGACACCGCAATGAGCTTCGAGAACGGCCAGGATCATCGACAGCCGCGACCCATCCCAGCCGACCACGGCGCGGCGCGGCGTGCCGAGCGACGATGGTGCGACCAGCGCCTGGATCTCGACCAGCACTGGCCTCGTCCCCTCCATACCGGCGAAAACCGCGGCACCCGGCGATTTGGCATGGCGCTCGCCCAGGAAAAGTTCCGATGGGTTGGCGACTTCGCGCAGACCCTTGTCCGACATCTCGAACACGCCGATCTCGTCGGTGGGGCCGAAGCGGTTCTTCACGGTCCGCAGGATGCGGTAGTGGTGGCCGCCTTCGCCTTCGAAATAGAGCACGGCGTCGACCATATGCTCGACGACGCGGGGACCGGCGATCTGGCCTTCCTTGGTGACATGGCCGACCAGTACGATCGCCGCCCCGGTGGATTTCGCATAGCGGATCATCGCCTGAGCTGAAGCTCGCACCTGGGTGACCGTACCGGGCGCCGAATCGGCTAGGTCGGTCCACAAGGTCTGGATCGAATCCAGAATCACCAGGTCCGGCCGCTTGCCGTCGGCGATGGTGGCGAGGATGTCCTCGACATTGGTTTCGGCGGCGAGTTCGACCGGCGTCGAGGCGACACCCAGCCGTTGCGCCCGCAGCCTGATCTGCGCCACCGCCTCTTCGCCCGATACATAGACAATGCGGTGGCCTTTTGACGCGAGTGCCGCGGCCGCCTGGGTGAGCAGCGTCGACTTGCCGATACCGGGATCGCCGCCGACCAGCAGCGCCGAACCACGAACGAACCCGCCGCCGGTGGCACGGTCGAGTTCGCCGATGCCGGAAATGATGCGCGGCGCGTCCTCGATGTCACCCGACAGCGTCGTCAGCACCACCGCGCGACCCTTGCGCGCGTTGCGCGTATTGGCCGGTCCGGAGCCGATGCCGCCGGACGTGCCTTCCTCGACCAGCGTGTTCCACTCGCCGCAGGCATCGCATTTGCCCGCCCAGCGCTGATGCACCGAGCCGCAATTCTGGCAGATGAACTGAACGCGCGATTTGGCCATCAGGCGCAGCCTGTGTGGGATATGCGGCTTTCCAACAGCCTGGGCATCGGCGCGGTGGGGCACAGTGAAAGGCAGGCCAAGGGGTTACTCGAACCTCTCCGGCAGGTGATGCTCTTCGGCAAGGTCGGAGAAGCGCGTGAATTCCCCCTGGAACGCAAGGCTGACGGTGCCCGTCGGGCCGTGGCGCTGCTTTGCCACGATCACTTCGGCCTTGCCTTGCACCTCGTTCATTTTTGCTTCCCAGGCGAGGTGTTCCGGCGTGTCCTTCTCCGGCTCCTTGTTCTTGATGTAGTATTCCTCTCGATACACGAAGAGCACCACGTCGGCGTCCTGCTCGATCGAGCCCGATTCACGAAGATCGGACAGCTGCGGATGCTTGTCGTCGCGGTTTTCGACCTGACGCGAAAGCTGGGAAAGGGCAATAATCGGAACGTTGAGTTCCTTGCCAAGCGCCTTCAATCCGGTGGTGATCTCGGTGATTTCCTGCACACGGTTCTGCGAGGATTTTGAAGATGAGCCCTGCATGAGCTGGATATAGTCTATGACGATCACATCCAGTCCGCGCTGACGCTTCAGGCGGCGTGCGCGGGCGGACAGCTGGGCGATCGAGATACCGCCGGTCTGATCGATGAACAGCGGCCGCTTGTGGTTTTCCTGAGTGTAGGCAACGAGCTTTGCGAAATCGGTTTCAGTGAGGTCGCCGCGTCTGATCTTCGACGACGGTATCTCCGTCTGCTCGGAGATGATGCGGGTCGCCAGCTGTTCCGACGACATTTCGAGCGAGAAGAAGCCGACGACGCCGCCATTGGCCGCCTTGAACGAACCATCCGCCTGCGGCGCCGGCTCATAGGCGGCGGCGATGTTGTAGGCGATGTTGGTGGCAAGCGACGTCTTGCCCATGCCGGGGCGGCCGGCGATGATGATCAAGTCGGATGGCTGCAGGCCACCCATGCGATGGTCGAGATCGCGCAGGCCCGTGGAAACGCCCGACAGATGGCCGTCGCGCATATAGGCGGCGCCAGCCATGTCGACGGCGGTTTTCAAAGCATCGGAAAAGCTCTCGAAGCCACCATCGTAGCGGCCGGTTTCGGCCAATTCGAACAGGCGGCGTTCTGCGTCCTCGATCTGCTCGGCGGGCGACATGTCCACCGGGGCGTCATAGGCGATGTTGACCATGTCCTCGCCGACCGTGATCAGCGCGCGCCGCGTCGCAAGGTCATAGATGGCGCGGCCGTAGTCGGTCGCGTTGACGACGGTGACGGCTTCGACCGCCAGCCGCACGATATATTGCGCCACGGTCATGTCGCCGACCTTCTCGTCGGCGGGCAGGAAGGTCTTCAGCGTGATCGGCGTCGCCACCTTGCCCATGCGTATGAATTCGGCCGCGATCTCGAAGATCTTGCGGTGCAGCGGCTCGTAGAAATGGCTTGGTTTCAGGAAGTCGGAGACGCGGTAGAAGGCATCATTGTTGACCAGGATAGCGCCAAGCAACGCCTGCTCGGCCTCGATGTTGTTCGGAGCCTCGCGATAGAGCGGTGTTTCCGCCACGCCGAATTTTCGCGCTGCTTCTGCCATGATATCCCCGATCTTGATCCCGACCCGTCGCTAGCAGAGACGATTGGCGGGGCATAAACAAACTTTGACTTATCCCGCTTGTGCACACGATTCACAGCGTCGAAAAAATTACTCGGCAATCCACACGAAATTCGATTGACGAATCGAGTGGCAACGATATCGCCATGGGTGGAACAAAACAAGAAAATTGATGAGGGTTTCCAAGCGCCGACAGGCTGAGCGACACGATCAAAGCCGGGCCATCAGCCCTTCCAGGAACCGGCGCT
Organism: Mesorhizobium carmichaelinearum; assembly: GCA_943370265.1. GTDB lineage: Bacteria > Pseudomonadota > Alphaproteobacteria > Rhizobiales > Rhizobiaceae > Mesorhizobium > Mesorhizobium carmichaelinearum_A. Next base: position 227,276 of record CALRQH020000003.1, on the reverse strand, counting down.
CGGCCGGCGACACGTCAGTTCGAGAACACATTTCCGAAACACTAGTCGGACAGCGTGTCGCCCCAGTTCAGGCGTCGGGCGCGCTTGAACATTTCACCGTCACGCTTGGTGAACAGCGTCTCGGCAGCACTGCCGTCTTCTTCGCAAAGCTTGAGCTGGATCTTGCCGGAACCGGATCTCGGCGGCGCGATCACCCTTGCCCGACGGGAGGCAACAGGCTGACGCGAGGCAGCGACAAAGATGTATTTCTCATCTTCCCATGGCACCTCGGCGTCCTTTGCAAGCCTGTGCAGGCGCGAGCGGGCGACGCGGCGGGCAAAATGGCACCAGTCTGGTGGTGCGAGCGGGCAGGGCGCGTCATGGGGGCAAGGCGCAAGCACATGCGCGCCAGCCTCGATCAACTGCCGGCGCACGGCAAGGATGCGCTGCCAGCCGGCCGGGGTGCCCGGTTCGACGATCAAAAGCGTGTCGGCGGTGAGTTGCCAGAGGCGATCGGTGAGCTTCGGCAGCGATGCCGGCGTGATCTCGTCCAGCACATAGGCCGCGGTGACGAGGTCGGCGGGTTTGAGCTCGGACAGGTCAATGGTGATGTCGCCGGCAAGCCAGGTGATTTCGGAACTGGTCGCACCCGAGGCCATCGCCTCGCCGACCTTGCGCGCCGGGTTGCTGGCCTCGACCAGGGTTGCCTGGCGCAGGTCGGGCCAAAGATCGGTCGTGGCCCAAAGCACAGTGCCAGGGCCTGCGCCGACATCGAGCAATGTCCTGGGCGTGAACTCCGGTCTTGCTTCTTCGAGGGCGTCGAGACTGGCACGAACAGCGGCATAGGTCGCCGGTAGCCGCGTCGCAAGATACGCCTTGACGGCCATGTCCTCGGCCATGTGCAGGCGGCCATCCCGCAATTCGGCGCGGTAGCGGTCCGAAAGAGTCTTGGCGGCCTGCTTGAGAACGGGCAGCGGCACCTTTTCGAGGATACGGTCGACGGCCTGTCGAAGTAGGGCGGGGAGCTCCATGATCTAGGCTCCCCGCGGAGCGAGCAGGATGATCGAGGCGCCGGCGATACAGAGCGCCGCGTCGGCAAGATCCCAACGGTCAGGGCGCACATCCTCCACCAGCCAAAGCCAGGCCAGCGAGGCGGCGATGTAGATGCCGCCATAAGCGGCATAGGCGCGGCCGGCGGCCGCTGTATCGACCAGCGCCAGCAGCCAGGCGAACAGGATGAGGGAGACGAGGCCCGGCGCCAGCCACAGCGGCGATTTTTCCAGTCGCCACCATGCCCAGACCGAAAAGCACCCGGCAATTTCGGCAAGGGCGGCGGCGATATAGAGGAGATAATTCATCAAAAAAGGTCTCGCGACATTGGCGAGACCTTTTTCACGACAGCAGCCGGCAATGGCAAGCGGCAATAGCGCGATTGCCGTGGCTGCCTTACTTGTCAGCCACCTTGCGGCGACGCGCGGGCTTGGCGGCGGCAGGTGCCTTTTCGCGGTGGCCCATATCGCGCATCTCCAGGGCCTTTTCGCATTTCCCGATATAGTCGCGCGTCATCGGCAACGTGTCGTTCTTCTTGGCGATTTGAATCTGGAAGATCACCAGATCCTGCCAGCGGAAGGCGGCTTCAGATGCGGCCAGATAGAACTCCCACATGCGGCAGAAGCGTTCGTCATAGATCGCCTTGGCCTTGTCGCGGTTGGCGGCGAAGCGTTGGCTCCAGTGTTTCAGCGTATCGGCATAATGGAGGCGCAGGATCTCGACATCGGTAACGACGAGCCCCGATTTCTCGATCGCGGGCATCACCTCGGAGAGCGAAGGAATGTAGCCGCCCGGGAAGATGTATTTGCGGATGAAGGCGCTGGTGGCCCATGGCACGCCGGAGCGGCCGATCGTATGCAGCAGCATCACACCATCGGGCTTGAGCAGCGTCGCCGACTTGTCGAAGAAGGTGCGGAAATGGTTGACGCCGACATGCTCGAACATCCCAACCGAAACGATCCGGTCGAAACGTTCGTTGAGTTCGCGGTAGTCTTTCAGTTCGAAATGGACGTGACTTTCCAGGCCTTGCGCATGGGCGCGATCAGTGGCGACACCGTGCTGCTCGGTCGACAGCGTCACGCCCTGCACATCGACGTCGAAGGCCTTGGCGAGATAGAGGCCGAGCCCTCCCCAGCCCGAGCCGATGTCGAGCACGGTCTGGCCAGGTTTCAGCCTGAGCTTTGCGGCGATGTGGCGTTTCTTGGCGGCCTGCGCCTCGTCCAGCGTCATGTCCGGCTGCTCGAAATAGGCGCAGGAATACTGCATGTCCTCGTCGAGGAAGAGCCTGTAGAGGTCGCCGGACAGGTCGTAGTGCCGTTGCACATTACGGCGCGAGCGCGAGGTCGTGTTGATCTGCTGCAGGCGGCGGAAGGCATGGCGCAGGCCTTCGATCGCTTTTGACCAGGTCGCATCGATGCCACCGCTGCCCATGTTCTGGAAGGCGATGCGCATCACGCCCAGCACGCCGCCCTCAAGAATGTCGAGTTCGCCGTCCATGTAGGCTTCGGGCACGGCCAGCATCGGATCGAAGGTAATGGCGCGCTCGGCATGCGCGGTCTTGATGTGCATGTGCACCGGTTCGCCGCTGCCGTCGCCGAAAACCACTGTCGCGCCCTTGGGGCCGGTTACCTTGAGATTGCCGGTGCGCACCAGGCGGTCGAGAACGCGCTTCAACAGAATATTCATGACCAAATGTCCCCTCTCGGTCAGACAGGCTGTCCTACTCTGCATCAATATATAGGGGTTCGAAAAGTTCCATTTGGTACAAAAATGCCCGGGCGCGAGGCCCGGGCATTGGTCCAGAATGACTGGAATCGATCGGATGTCGGTGGGAGATGCAGCGCATCTCCAACGTCATCACATCATCATGCGTTGTCTTCGCCGCCTTCGAATTCGGAATTCGGGTCGAAGAAGTTCTCCGGCCGGGCGTTGTCGTTGATGTCGTCGCCGTAGATGGCTTCGGCGGTGGTCAGTGTCTCGCCCTTGGCCTGGCGTTCGGCTTCATCGGCCGTACGGGCAATGTTGAGGGTGATCGTGACTTCGACTTCCGGATGCAGGGCAACAGCGACATTGGTGAGGCCGATGGTCTTGATCGGATGGTTGAGCAGAACCTGGCTGCGGGCGATCGAGAAGCCTTCCGCCGTCAGCAGGTCTGCGATATCGCGCGTCGACACCGAACCGTAGAGCTGGCCGGTTTCGCCTGCGGAGCGAACGGTGATGAAGCTCTTGCCGTCGAGCTTTTCAGCAACCTGCGTCGCTTCCGACTTGCGCTCGAGATTGCGTGCTTCGAGCTGGGCGCGCTGGCCCTCGAACTTCTTCTTGTTGGCTTCGTTGGCGCGCAGCGCCTTGCCCTGAGGCAGCAGGAAGTTGCGAGCGAACCCGTCCTTGACCTTGACGGTGTCGCCCATCTGGCCGAGGCGGGAAACGCGTTCGAGAAGAATGACTTCCATGGTTTTGTTCCTTTCAGTTGGGCGCGTAAGCGCCGAATTCGATGGAACAGGTCAGGAAGCAAAAGGGGCGTTGCCGCCGGTGTCGCTGTCCTGCCTGTCGCGGCAGTTAGAGGCTTTTGGCCTCAACCCGGGATTTCAATGCATGTCGCCCAAAAGTGGTTTCCCCGGTTTTGGGACAACGACATGCATCATCAAACTAACCCGGCGGCGCCCGTCGCCGTGGGACAAGAGCGGGCGGCGAGCCGCCCGCTTGGAAATTTAACGAACCACGTAGGGCAGCAGGCCGAGGAAGCGGGCACGCTTGATCGCCTTGGCGAGTTCGCGCTGCTTCTTCTGGCTGACGGCGGTGATGCGCGACGGCACGATCTTGCCGCGCTCGGAAATGTAGCGTTGCAGCAGACGCACGTCCTTGTAGTCGATCTTGGGCGCGTTGGCGCCAGAGAACGGGCAGGTCTTGCGGCGGCGATGGAACGGACGCCGGGTCGGGATCTGGTTGATGTCGACCATTATTCTGCACCCCCTTCAAAGCCTTCGCGCGGACGGCGCGGACCACGATCAGCACCGGCGTCGCCGAAGCTGCGCGGCGCACGATCGCCACGGTCGCCGCGATCGCGGTCGCCGAACGAACGCGGGCCGCGATCACGATCGCCGAAGCCGCCACGCTCGGAGCGCTCTTCGCGCTTCTGCATCATGGCCGACGGGCCTTCCTCATGCGCCTCGACCTTGATGGTCAGGAAACGCAGCACGTCTTCAGACAGGCCCATCTGGCGCTCCATCTCGTTGAGCGCTGCCGGCGGGCAGGTGAGATCCATAAGCGTGTAGTATGCCTTCCGGTTCTTGTTGACCCGGTAGGTGAGGGACTTCAGTCCCCAGTTCTCGACCCGGCCGACGGACCCGCCATTTGCGGAGATGACACCCTTGTACTGTTCGACAAGCGCATCGACCTGCTGCTGCGAGAGGTCCTGCCGGGCAAGAAACACATGTTCGTAAAGAGCCATATTGTATCTTTGCCTTTCTTCGTTTCTCTCCCGGTCCCGGCGGCAAAAGCCTCTGCAACTTCTCTGACCCACTGGTCCCGGTGAGGGGGAGGGGGAAGAAAGGAGCATGACGAGACGGTCGAGAGCGGAGACACGGGAGGCGGAAACGCTTCTGGTTCCACACGAAGGTTTTGGAAAACCTTCGGCCCTCCGTTCAGCCCCCAGCAAGGACCGGCAGATTGCGGGCGTCTATACAGCAATCCCCAGGGAAGGCAAGGGCGGACAGTGTTTCAGCCGGCGCCCCCTTTGTCGCAGTGCTCACGCAGACAGCTGCGGCATGCGAGAATTGGCGGTCTTCCCGAAACCAATCATTAACCACCACGTCAGGTTGCGCATGATTGCACGGCCTTATCAACCGTCATTTCACCGCGAAAGGTGCAGGAGATCGGGATAGCCGCCCTCAAAGCGGAAAACTGGGCACGGCCGGGGGGTAAGGATGCTCAAGAATTTCTGTCGCTCGAAGAGCGGCAACTTCAGTTTGCTGCTGGCGCTTGGGCTGCCGGCAATCCTGACGGCCGTCGCCTTCGCGTCGGATGTCTCGGCGCTGATGAGGGCCAAGAGCAACCTGCAGAACGCGCTCGACGCGGCGAACCTTGCATCCTCGCATCTCGGTGACCTCGACGTCACCCGGCCGGACGCCTTCAGCCGCTTCTTCCAGGCAAACATCGCTGGCCATGGCGAATTGAAAAATGCCGTGGCGACGCTGACCGTCGACAAGGGTGTCAATTTCGTCAGGACGAAGGCGGTCGCGTCGGCGGACGTCAATTTGAACTTTGCCTTCCTGTTCGGAAACGAGAGGCACATCACCGCCGATGCTTCCGCCGTTGAATCGAACAATCAGCTGGAAGTCGTGTTGGTGCTGGACAACACCGGCTCCATGGCCGGCGCACGCATGACCGCGCTGAGACAGGCAACGAAATCGCTGCTGGACTATCTCGAGGCGGTCAAGTCCCCGACACGCAAGGTGCGTGTGTCGCTGGTTCCTTTTGTCACCGCGGTCAACGTCAATGGCGAGGGCTTCGATCCGTCATGGATCGACATGGACGGAAAGTCGTCGACCAATGGTATCAATTTCCCGGTCATCGACGGCAAGCGTCCCAACCACATCGCGCTGTTCAAGCAGCTTGGGCAGAAGACCGGATGGAACGGCACGGGCTGGAAGGGCTGCGTCGAGGCGCGACCGGGCGCGTACAATATCTCCGACACGCCGCCTGATCCGTCCAGGCCCGACACGCTGTTCGTGCCCTATTTCGCGCCGGACGATCCGGATGACGCAAAGAAACCTTCCGGTTCCTACGGAAATTCTGCGACCGGCTACAATAATTCCTATCTCGACGATATCAGCAACAAGACCCTGCTCGCGCAACCTGGCATCAATATTCTAGGCATCGATCTCAGTGGACTGCTTGGAACCGTTGCCGATCAGGCCCGTCGTGCGGACATGGAAAAGATCGCCAGATATGTGGCGCCCGCCACCAAATTCATCACCGAAACGAGCGGTGCCTTAACGGTCGGCCCGAACCGTGCCTGCCCCACGCCGGTTGTCCCGTTGACCGATGATTTCGACAAGCTGCGCAAGGCCGCGAGCGAGATGACCGAGTGGAACGGCTCGGGCACCAATGTGTCGGAAGGCTTGTCCTGGGGAATGCGGGTTCTGTCTCCCGATCCGCCCTACAAGGATGGAACGCCATGGAAAACGCCTGGCGTCAGCAAGGTCGTGATGTTGCTGACCGATGGCGAGAACGTCGTCTATGGCGCCAGCAATCAGCCGACCAGATCCGATTATACGTCCTACGGCTATCTGGCGGGCGGTCGCTTCGGATCGGACAACCAGACGACGGCCGCGCGCAATGTCGACGGCTGGACCAAAAGCATTTGCACCCAGCTCAAGAGCCAGGGCGCCCAAATCTATACAATGGTGCTGCAGTCGGACACTGCTGCCAACCGCACGCTCTACAGCGCATGCGCGTCGAATCCGGCCGATTATTATGCCGTCAACGATCCCAGCAAACTGCCGAACGTATTTCAGCAGATCGCCAACAAGTTCTCCAAGCTGCAATTGACCAACTAGGCGACCTCGTCCGGAAAACAGAGCTCGCTGGTTAGCTGGTGGTGTGGGCGACGAGCTTGTCCACCGTTTCGGGGAAGAAGTCGGGCGCCGCGTGGCGCTTGCCGAACATCATATCGTATTGCAGCAGCCGGAAATCGCGGATGGCAGGGTCTATGTCTTTCTGCCGCGCCCAGTCGGGTGTCGCCTCGCCCGAAGGCTTCAGCAAGAGGTTGCGGTCGACGACGCTGTAGTGCTCGCGCATCCCGCCCAGAAAGCCGGTGTAGTAAGGATGGCTTATGCCTGCCGTCTTCATGACGTGGTAGGGCAGGAAGGCAGGGCTGACCGCGCCCAGATCCTTGTTCGCGCCGGTGCGGTTGGACCAGACGACCAAGGGCGTCTGGTGGTGCTGCAAAGCGGCTTCGACGGAGGCCTCCCTGCGTGGCGCGACGTTGTTGGTCATGAAGCCGGTTTCAACATAGACTGGGCCGAGTGGTGGCAGGTGGTCGCCGAAAAAGGCGATGACCGTCGGCCGTTCGCGTTGCCTTGCCCATTCGATCAGCCGTTGGAGGCCGCGATCGGCATCAGAGGCGCCTTCGGCATAGGACAAGAGTGAATCGCGCGCCCACTGGCTGGTCGGCGCCTCGACGGTGTGGGTCGGGTTGACATAGCGGTTGGGCTCATAGGGCCCATGGTTCTGGAGGCTGACTGCAAAGAAGAAGAATGGCTCGTCGGTGTCATCGGCCTCGCGGATGATCTCGTCGGTCATGGCGGCGTCGGAGGCCAGCGGGCCGCGCCGTTCCATTGGCGGCAGGTTTTCCTCGGACTTGAAGTCGTCGAAGCCGAGATCGGCATAGACGGGCGTTCGGTTCCAGAACCAGCTGGTGCCGGGATGGATGGCGCGCGTCTCGTAGCCTTCGCTTCTCAGGAATGTCGCCATCGACGGAACCGGTGCGCGCACATACTGCTGATAGGGGATGCTGCCAGCCGGCAGGAAGGCGTTGGAGAAGCCGGTCAGCGCCTCGAATTCGACATTGGCGGTCATGCCGCCAAATTCCGGCGAGAACACATCACCCGAGCGCAGCGATCGCACGGTGGGAATCGGATCGGGCGTGATCGTGACGTCAGGCAGAATGGCCGGATCCCAGAAGGATTCGCTCATGACGATGATGATATCGGGCTTTTCGTCGGGCAAGGAGGCCGTCACATCAGGCTTTTGGATCGCCTCGATCGCCTTGTCGGAATAGCCAGCCGGTGCCGTGACATGGGCCATCGGCACGTTGAGCGCGAAGGCGAGCGCGAAGCCGTTGGAGGCGTAGTTCTCCTTCTGGTCCCACATCATCGGAATGATCTGCAGCCGGTCGCGCGTCCACGAGAAGGTCGCGTAATCCATGATCGAGACAAAGAAGGCGAGCAGCGGCACCGCCAGCGTCAGCCGCGCAAGGCGACCCTTGTGACTCAACGCCGGAGCACGGCGACGCCACTGGCGCCAGGCAAAGACGAGCAACGCGAGGCCGGCGACGATCCCGGCGGCCATGGCAAGAGCCGTCATCGGGCGATCACGCACCAGAAGCGGCAATAGCGCGACGATCTGGCGGGCATAGAGGAAATCCGTCGGATAGAGCGGATCGCCGAGATAGAGCGATTTCTGGTGCCCGACAAAGGCCAGCGACAGGGTCAGCGGCGCAATGATCATCAAGCTCTGATATGTGCGGCCGAGCACGGCATCGAGGCCGATCATGATCAGCGCGAACACAACGATCGTGGTCCAGCCTGGTTTGAAGGGCTGGAAGAAGAAGGAAACTGTGCCGGCAAAATCTCCGCGAACGATCAGTTCGATCGCGAACACCAGGATGGCCGAGGCAAGCAGGCTGGTCAGGCCGTAACGAATAATCGGCCAGGCTCTGCCTGGCAGATATCCGGTCGCTGGATCGCCTTCCAGAAATTGTGGCGCGGCTTTGCCTGCGCCTTTCAAAGCTTTTGCCAATCTAGAATTCCCCGGGCCTGCAATAAATTCGTCACTGAATTGTCATTGAACTGTCACCGGAAACTAGCGCCTGTGGCGAAAATGAGAAGAGCCAGCAAACGAATCGTGAGCGGGTTTCATCACGAGTGATCGTCAAAAAACCATCTGGAACAGGCGCTCGGCCGGCATTTGCGTGCCAAGGTCCGCAAAGGCGCAGCCAAGGCGTGGGCTTGACTTGGCCGCCCGCCTTGCGTCACAGGCAGGCAAAATCAGTTGCTGGAGCAGGATATGGCCATCGCATTCACCTTTCCGGGGCAGGGCAGCCAGGCAGTCGGTATGGGCAGGGATCTGGCCGATGCTTTCCCGGAAGCTCGAAAAATCTTCCAGGAAGTCGACGATGCGCTCGGCGAAAATCTGTCGAAGCTGATCTGGGAGGGACCTGAAGAGACGCTGACGCTGACCGCCAACGCCCAGCCGGCACTGATGGCGGTGTCGCTGGCCGCGATCCGGGCGCTCGAAGCGCGTGGCTTTTCCTTGAAGGACAAGATCGCTTATGTCGCCGGGCATTCATTGGGCGAATATTCGGCATTGGCGGCCGCGGGGTTTGTTTCGGTTGGCGACGCCGCCCGGCTTTTGCGCATACGCGGCAATGCCATGCAGGCGGCGGTGCCCGCCGGCGAGGGGGCCATGGCGGCAATCATCGGACTGGAGCAGGCCGACGTTGAAGCCGCCTGCGCCGAGGCCGTCACGGGTTCCGTCTGCCAGATCGCCAACGACAATGGCGGCGGCCAGCTGGTGATCTCCGGCGCCAGGGCGGCGGTCGAACTGGCCGCGAAGCTTTGCACGGAAAAGGGCGCCAAGCGGGCGTTGATGCTGCAGGTCTCAGCGCCTTTCCATTCGGCGCTGATGGCCTCGGCCGCGGATGTGATGCGCCAAGCCCTGGCCGGCGTGACGAAAAATGCGCCGGTCGTTCCCGTGGTCTCCAATGTGTCAGTGACGCCCTCCAACGATCCGGACGAAATTGCTCGCCGATTGGTCCAGCAGGTGACCGGCCGTGTGCGCTGGCGCGAAACCGTGGAATGGTTCGCCCAGAACGGCGTGACCACGCTCTATGAGGTCGGCGCCGGAAAAGTCCTTTCCGGTCTGGCGCGGCGCATCAATCGCGACATTGCCACCAGTGCGATTGGCACGTCCTCTGAAGTTGATGCGGCATTGGCATCGCTCGCATAATAATGCTCGATTTGACCTCGCCCGTGTAAAAGGGCGTTCTCTTGAAGGAGAAGAAAATGTTCGATCTGACCGGCCGCAAGGCGCTCGTCACCGGCGCATCGGGTGGCATTGGCGAAGCAATCGCCCGCGTGCTGCATGCGCAGGGCGCGGTCGTCGGCCTCCATGGCACTCGCATCGAGAAATTGGAGACGCTGGGCGCCGAACTCGGTGACCGGGTCATGCTCTTTCCGGCCAACCTGGCGAACCGCGATGAGGTCAAGGCGCTCGGCCAGAAGGCGGAGGCCGATCTCGAAGGTGTCGACATTCTCGTCAACAATGCCGGCATCACCAAGGACGGCCTGTTCGTGCGCATGTCGGACGCCGACTGGGACACTGTGCTCGAGGTCAATCTGAACGCCGTGTTCCGGCTGACCCGCGAACTGACCCATCCGATGATGCGGCGCCGGCATGGCCGCATCATCAACATCACCTCGGTCGTGGGGGTCACCGGTAATCCAGGACAGGCGAATTACTGCGCGTCCAAGGCCGGCATGATCGGCCTGTCCAAATCGCTGGCGCAGGAGATCGCGACCCGGAACATAACCGTCAACTGCGTCGCCCCGGGCTTCATCGAATCAGCGATGACCGACAAGCTCAACGACAAGCAGAAAGAGGCGATCATGGCGGCGATCCCCACCCGGCGTATGGGCACCAGCGCCGAGGTCGCTTCCGCCGTCGCTTACCTCGCTTCGAACGAGGCCGCCTATGTCACCGGACAGACCATTCATGTGAACGGTGGCATGGCGATGATCTGACAAGGTCTCGAAGGGTTGTGAAAACTAACCATTTCGCCTTGGACCCGGGCGGATTTTCGTGTAATGCGGCCCGCAACCCGGCGGTTCGGGCAAGAACCGGTCCTGTGCTGTTGTGTTTCCAACAGGGCCATCTTTCAGCTTGATTAGCGGCATTCTGCCCGCTAACGAAGACAGACAAACAAAAGACGAGGATGCCCACATGAGTGACACCGCAGAGCGCGTCAAGAAGATCGTCATCGAGCATCTTGGCGTCGATGCCGACAAGGTGACGGAGCAGGCAAGCTTCATCGATGATCTGGGCGCCGACAGCCTCGACACGGTTGAACTCGTCATGGCGTTCGAAGAAGAATTCGGCGTCGAGATCCCCGACGATGCGGCCGAGACCATTCTGACCGTTGGCGATGCCGTGAAGTACATCGACAAGGCTTCGGCCTGACGCTTTCGCAGTTATCACCTGGGGAGGACCTGCGATGAGGCGTGTCGTCGTCACGGGCCTTGGGTTGCTGTCGCCATTCGGCATGGGCTTTGAGCACAGCTGGAAGGAACTTCTGACCGGCCGAAGCGCTGCCAAGCGTGTCACCGAATTCGAGGTGGACGATCTTGCCTGCAAGATCGCCCACGTCATTCCGCGGGGTGACGGCAGCAATGGAACGCTCAATCCAGAGGCTATTCTCGAGCCGAAGGAACTGCGCAAGATCGGCGACTTCATCCTTTACGGGATCGCAGCCGCCGACGAAGCGCTGAAGGACTCCGGCTGGGAGCCTCGGAGCGAGCAGGAGCGCTGCGCCACCGGCGTCATGATCGGTTCCGGCATCGGTGGCCTTGAAGGCATCGCCGAGAACGCGCTCATTCTCCACGAGCGCGGGCCGCGTCGCATCAGCCCGTTCTTTATCCCGGGAAACATCATCAATCTTGTGTCTGGGCAGGTGTCTATCCGGCACGGGCTTAAAGGCCCGAACCACGCCGTCGTCACCGCTTGCTCGACCGGGGCGCATGCCATCGGCGATGCCGCCCGCCTGATCATCTTCGGCGATGCCGATGTGATGCTGGCTGGCGGCGCCGAAGCGCCTGTGACCCGGCTTTCGCTCGCGGGCTTTGCCGCTTGCCGGGCGCTGTCCACCGAGCGCAACGACACGCCGCAAGAAGCTTCGCGCCCCTATGATCGCGACCGCGATGGTTTTGTCATGGGTGAGGGCGCCGGCGTCGTCGTGCTTGAAGAACTTGAGCATGCCAAGGCGCGCGGCGCAAAGATCTATGCCGAAGTGACCGGCTACGGTCTTACAGGCGATGCCTATCATATCACGGCGCCGGCTGAAGACGGGGACGGTGCCTTCCGTTGCATGACGGCGGCGCTGAACCGGGCCAAGCTTACGCCCGCGGATATCGACTATATCAACGCCCACGGCACCTCGACCATGGCGGACACGATAGAACTCGGCGCGGTCGAGCGCCTTGTCGGCAACGCCGCGTCTAAGATATCGATGTCGTCGACAAAGTCGTCGATTGGCCATCTGTTGGGCGCGGCAGGTGCTGCCGAGGCGATCTTCTCGATCCTGGCCATACGCGACAACGTTGCGCCGGCGACCATCAATCTCGACAATCCCGAGCGGGAAACGGCGATTGACCTGGTGCCGAACACGCCGCGGGCCCGTCAGATCGACGTCGCGCTTTCCAATTCCTTCGGGTTTGGCGGCACCAACGCTTCGCTTGTCTTCCAGCGTTACAATGGCTGACCGGTTCGCCGGTCGGCCTCGCCTCGCCGCGTCGTCAATTTCGCCATATTCGCCTCTACTCTGCCGCAGGGGATTCGCACATCGGCTTGGAAATCGAAATCGATTTTCGCAAAGCACGATGCGCAGACTTGAAATGTTAGAGCGTACTTTTTTTTGTCCACTGGGACGCACTTCGCTCTAAGAGATCAAACGGTAGGGCGCTATGAACACAAGTCCGGGAAACAACGGGGAATTCGGCCAGAAGCCCGCGGCGCAAGGTCCTATCGTGCCGAAGACTGCCAGCGAGGCATTGCGGCCCGAAGTCGGCACGCCGCCGCCCAGCCGCTCGCGCGCCTCGCGCAGCCAGATCGTCGTGTTCATGAATTTCTTCTTCTCGCTGATCATGCTGGTAATCCTGGCAGGCGGCTTGGCGCTCTACTTCGGCAGGCAGGCGTTCAATGAGCCAGGTCCGTCGGCAAACGGCGACACGTTCATGGTCAAACAGAACTCCGGTGTTCAGGACATTGCCGACCAGCTCGAGCGGCGCGGCCTGATCAGCGACGCCCGTGTCTTCAGCCTTGGCGTGCGAGCCTACGGAAACGGCTCGGCGCTCAAGGCCGGTGAATACGCAATCAAGCCCCAGGCATCCATGCGCGATATCATGGACCTGCTGAAGAGCGGCAAGTCGGTGATGTATTCGCTGACCATACCTGAAGGGCTGACGGTCGAGCAGGCGCTGGAGCGCATTGCCGCGCAGGATGCGTTGAGCGGTGACATGCCGAAGACCGCACCAGCCGAGGGCAGCCTCGCTACCGACACCTTGCGCTTCACTCGCGGTGCGACACGCCAGCAGATGGTCGACAAGCTATTGGCCGATCAGAAGAAACTGGTCGAGGATGTCTGGCAACGCCGCGCGCCTGATCTGCCGCTGGCCAGTATCGACGATTTCGTCACATTGGCTTCGATCGTCGAGAAGGAGACGGGCAGGGGTGATGAACGCTCGCGTGTCGCCGCCGTCTTCCTCAACCGGCTGGCCAAGGGCATGCGGCTGCAGTCGGATCCAACCATCATCTATGGTCTGTTCGGCGGCAAGGGAAAGCCGGCCGATCGGCCGATCTATCAGTCGGATATCCAGAAGCCGACACCCTACAACACCTATCTGATCAACGGCCTGCCGCCGACGCCGATCGCCAATCCAGGCCGGGCGGCACTTGAAGCGGTCGCCAATCCGTCGAAAACCGACGACCTCTATTTTGTCGCCGACGGTACGGGCGGCCATGTCTTTGCCTCGACGCTGGAAGAGCACAACCAGAACGTTGCCCGCTATCGGGCGCTGCAGAAGAAGCAGGCCGACGATGCCGCCAAGGCTGATGCTGCCAAAGGTAGCGATCAGACGGGTAATGACGGCCCCAGCGACACCAAGGCCGACAAGCCGACGGACAACGGTGGTGATGGTGGCGACGCCGGCGCTGCGCAGTAGTTGCACCGTGTCTGAAAAACCTCGCGCTCCAGGAGTTCGTGCGCAGGACGTATTGATTTTTTTGACGGAGCACTGCGCAACCGAATAGCAGCGCGTGCGGGAATTTGAAACTTGCGCAAGATCGCGTCCTATTTCGGGATCACGCGCCAGGGGGCGCATGGATAACATGAATTTGCAGAGCATGACTGGTTTTGCACGAGCTGCGGGTGAGTCCTCCGGCACCGCGATCGCCTGGGAAGTAAAATCCGTCAACGGCAAGAGTGTCGAAGTCAGGCTGCGACTGCCGCAGGGGTTCGAGCGGCTGGAGCCAGTCGTCAGGCAGACGATCCAGAAGCGCTTTTCCCGTGGCAATTTCCAGGCGACGCTGACGATCGGCCGCGCCATGGGCACGCAAGCGCAGCCAGTGGTCAACGAAGCATTCCTGAAGGATGTGGCCGGGCTGGCCAAACGGCTGCAGGAACAGTTCGGGGTGGCTCCGGCGACCGCCGATGGGCTGCTGTCGCTTCGCGGCGTGCTCGACATCCCCGAAACCACCGAAACCGAGGACGAGCGGGCTGCTCTCGATGCGGCGATCATGGCAACGCTCGAGGAGGCGCTGGGCGGTTTGGAAAAGGCGCGGCAAGGGGAAGGCGAAGCGCTGCGATCGCTGCTGTCCGGCCATATCGACGCCATCGAGTCGCTGACGCTGCGGGCCGTAGCGGATCCATCACGCGAGCCCGCCGCGATCCGGGAAAGGATCGCAGAACAGGTTCGGCTGTTGATGGATGCTTCCGCCAATCTCGACGCTGGCCGATTGCATATGGAAGCGGCGTTCCTTGCCACCAAGGCCGACATTCGCGAAGAGATCGACCGCCTGAAGACGCATGTGGCGTCCGGCCGGGCGCTGCTCAAGGGCGGTGGCGCCATTGGCCGCAAGCTCGATTTTCTGGCACAGGAATTTAACCGCGAATCGAATACGCTCTGCTCGAAGTCGAACGCCGCCGCTGTTACCGCCATCGGGCTGGAACTGAAGGCGGTCGTCGATCAGTTCCGCGAGCAGGTCCAGAATCTGGAGTAACCCGATGGTTGCCAAAGACCCGATGGTTGCACGAGATCTGGGCTCACGTATTCGCCGCAGGGGGCTGATGCTTGTCCTGTCGTCGCCGTCCGGCGCAGGAAAATCCACGATCGCGCGCAATCTGCTCGAAAGCGATTCCAGCTTGGAATTGTCGGTCTCGGTCACGACCAGGCCAAGGCGAGGCAGCGAAATCGAGGGGGTCCATTATCATTTCCGGACCATGCGCGACTTCGAGCGGCTGCGTGATTCCGACGCGCTGCTCGAGTGGGCGGAGGTGCACGGCAACTACTACGCGACGCCACGTGAGCCGGCCGAACTGGCGCTGGCGCAAGGGCGCGATATGCTGTTCGACATCGACTGGCAGGGCGCCCAGCAGCTCAAGGAAAAGATGCGTGCGGACATCGTCTCCATCTTCATCTTGCCGCCGTCGATGAAAGAATTGAAGGCAAGACTCAAGCGCCGTGCCGAGGACCAGGAATCGGTCATCGAGACACGGCTTAAGAACGCCCGCAATGAGATCGAGCACTGGAAGGAGTATGATTTCGTCATCGTCAATGACGATCTCGATCGCGCCTTCGCAGAGGTGCGTGGCATCGTCACTGCCGAGCGACTGAGACGCGATCGCCGGCCGGGCCTGTTCGATTTCGTGTCCGGCCTTCTGGACGAGAAGACGGTTTGATCTTCTCCAACTGCCCGTGGGCGGGGAGAAGGAGAGCTATACCGAATTGGTCAGCCGCACGAACTCCTCGACGCTCAGCGTCTCGGCACGCCGTGTCGGGTCGATGCCGGCGCGCTCGAGCAGAGCCTCGCCGCCCAGGCTCTTCACACTTTGCCGCAGCATCTTTCGGCGCTGGCCGAAAGCGGCCTCGGTGACACGTCCGAGCCTCTTCACGTCGACAGGCAGGGGCGTCTGGCGCGGCACCAGGTGCACCACCGACGAGGTAACCTTGGGCGGCGGCGTGAATGCCTGTGGCGGCACGTCGAAGGCGATCCTGGCCTCCGTGCGCCAGCCGGCGAGCACACCGAGCCGGCCATAGTGATCGCTGCCGGGCGCGGCGACGATGCGCTCGGCCACCTCGCGCTGGAACATCAGCGTCATCGATGTATAGAAAGGCGGCCAGTCGACGACTGTCAGCCAGCGCACCAGGAGTTCGGTGCCGATGTTGTAGGGAAGGTTGGCGACGATTTTCGTCGGCCCGTCTCCGGCAAGGGTTGCGAAATCCGTTTTCAGCGCGTCGCCCGCGATCACATCCAGCCGGCCTGGATAATGATCCGACACTTCCGCCAATGCAGCCAGGCAGCGCTCGTCCCGCTCGATGGCGATGACGCGGCTGGCGCCATGCAATAACAGCGCACGGGTCAATCCGCCGGGTCCGGGCCCGACCTCGATCACAGTCGTCGTCGAGAGGTCGCCAGAGGTGCGTGCGATCTTGCCTGTCAGGTTCAGGTCGAGCAGAAAATTCTGGCCGAGCGCCTTCCTTGCTTGCAGGCCATGGCGTTCGATCACGTCGCGAAGCGGCGGCAGGCCATCGATGCTCATGCGCGCATGCTCTGGAAGGAAGCACTCATGCGGCAGCGGCTTTCGTTCCGGTGTCGGCCAGCCTTCGGGCAAGTTTCAAGGCCGCGATCAGGCTATCGGTGCGCGCGATGCCTTTGCCGGCGATGTCGAAGGCGGTGCCATGGTCCGGCGAGGTGCGGATGAAGGGCAGGCCGAGCGTGACGTTGACGGCCTCGTCGAAGGCCAGCGCCTTTGCCGGGATGAGCGCCTGATCGTGATACATGCAGATGGCGACATCGTAGCCGAGGCGAGCCCGGGCATGGAACATCGTGTCGGCGGGTAGCGGGCCGAAGGCGTCTATCCCCTCCGCGCGCAGGATGTCGATCGCCGGACGGATGATCTGATCGTCTTCGATACCCATTGCCCCGCCTTCACCGGCATGCGGATTGAGGCCGGTAACGGCAAGCCTCGGCTTCGATATGCCGAAACGGCTCACAAGGTCGGAGGCGGTTATGCGCGCGGTGGCGACGATCAGTTCGGTCGTCAGCGCCTCAGGCACTTTGGCCAGAGGGATGTGGATCGTGACGGGAACAGTGGAGAGGTCTGGTCCCGTCAGCATCATCACCGGCATCACCTCGGTTCCGGTGTGAAGCGATGCCAGATGCGCCAGATATTCGGTATGGCCCGGAAAGCGAAAGCCGGCATCATAGAGCGGCTTCTTGGCAATGGGGCAGGTGACGACCGCCGCTGCCCGGCCAGCGAGACAGTCCGCAACGGCGCGGTCGATGGCTTCCACCGTGCCGGCGGCGTTGGCCGCGTCGGGCCGGCCGGGGCTGTCGACGAAGCGGGCGGATAGAGGCACGACCGGCAATGCGCGCGAAAATAGTCGCGATGCTTGTGCCGCCGTCGTTTCGGCGATTTCCACACAGGCGCCAATATGACCTGCCCGTGCGGCGATCAATTGCGGATTGGCGAGGAGGTAGAAGGGCGGGACCGCCAATGCGTCCCGAGCCTGCCACGCGGCGATCGCGATTTCGGGCCCGACACCGGAAGGGTCGCCAACGGTCAAGGCCAGCGGAATCTCGACGCCACGCACGGTCATGCCGGAATTCAGCGCTTGACGATGCGGGCTTTCGCCTTCAGTTCATCGACATATTTCTTGCTGAGGTCGTCGGCGGCCTTGTCGGTGGAACCTTCACTCTGAAACACCATTTGCGCGACCTTGTCGTCGGACACTTCGCGCGAAGAGCAAATGCCGATGAATTCGATGCCGCGTTCGGTTTCGCGGACAGGAGTTGCTCCTCCGACCTTGGTGGCCTTGACCTGCTCTGCCCAGTCCGGCGGCAGTTGCGGCGCCAGCACCCGGCCGAGGTCGCGAACGGTGACGTCGATGAGACCTTTGGCGAATTCGCGCGTGGTGTTGCAGCCATTGAAACGGGCGCGCATGGCATCGGCTTCGCGCTTTCGCTTGGCCAGCGTTGCGTTGCGCTCTGCTGGAGGCACCACGAAGATGATCTGCTGAAGCATGTATTCCATCGCGGTTGGCTTGGTGCCGCCATTGCTGAGCATGCGCTTCACCGCGTCCTGCTCGCTGTTTGCGCCATCGCCGGAATGGTAACGCGCGCTCAACGCCTGGTTCCAGGCCATCTGGGCGCGGATGAATTCCTTGAAATGCTCCTTGGTCACGCCCGATTTTTCCATGACGCTGTCGAGCTGGCTGATCTGCATCTTGTTGGTCGTGGCAAAGCGCTGATAGGCGGCCTCGACCTGCGCGTCGCCGATTTTGATACCGAGCCGCTTGGCCTCCGCCATCCGCAATGTCTGTTCGATCATCTCGTTGGCCGCATCGCCCTTCTTGTGCTGGAGACGCAGGAAGGCGGCCCGATGCGCGATATCCCCGCTGGTCACCGGTATGTCGTTGACGATGTATTTGATCTCGCTGGCGAATGCCGGCGGCGTCATGACTGTCATCGAGACGGATGTTGCAGCCACAAGCAAGGCAAATCCCGCCGAAAAGAGGTATTTCCTCATCAAAAGCATCCCAATTCTATTCCGGTCCCGCTCTACCTTATCCCTGCCCCAGGGTGCATGGAATCGGTGCCAGACCTATGCGGCAAAACGATGTCGTCTGCCGACGTCCCCGCTCTTGGCCGCCGATATTCGCTACTGGATCGTATCGACCGAGCTTTGTGACGAGCCGAAATCGCCGAGCGTGCGGAACGACAGGTTGAAGCCGATGGTCTGCGAGACCTCTCGGGTGTTCAGGTCGCGCGACTGCGAAAAGGTCATCAGATAGGTGAAGCATGAATCATTGTAGGCGAAGCCCACGCCATCCTTGACCAGCAGGCTGCTCTGGATGTCGTAAGTGCCGGTTCCGAACACGCGCCACGCCTCGGCAAGATGCGTCGAGGCACCAAGCGTTACCTCATGGCGATCGGTCGTGAAGCCATAGAGAGGCTGGGCCTGGATGAATGCGTATTTGGCGCTCAGCGAAACCGGCAAGCCGGAATACGCGGCCTTCAACTCGGCACGGCGGACTTCGAAGGTCTGTTCGTCGAAACGACCACTGACCGAGCCGGAGAACCCGTTGGGGCTGTTGAGGCCGATGAGGCCAACATAATCGGATGAAGACGTCTGGAGGCCGGAATAGGCACCGACATTGACGAGATCCGGTGCGTCGAAGGAGTTGCGTCCTGCGAGCTGGTAGGACTGGCCGAACAGGCCATTTGTGCTCCAGCCATTGTCATAGGAGCCGGAATAGCGCAGGCCGACATTGGCCCGCGTGCCGCCTTCGACGCGATCGTATCCGGAAAACTTGTCTTCCTCGAACAATGTTGTCGCGTCGAAGACGAGGCTCTGCGCGTCTTCGTTGGGTACGGCGAGGCCGCCGACATACTGCTCGTTCGGGCGCGCGAAAACCTGCGCCATCGGCTCGAAGACATGGCTCGAATTGGCCGCGGAGAACAGCAAGGGCCAGCGCACCTCAAGGCCGGCGGTGGCCATGTAGGTAGCCAGCGACGAGCGCATGTCGTCTGGGACGCCCAAGGTCGTCGCCATGTCGTTGATGGCGGCAAGCGAGGCTGACGATGCGTTGAGATAGCTGGCATCGCCGCGTAGCGCGAACATCGGCGTCAGCACCAGCCCGTCCTCGGTCGTGAAGGTCCGCTTCCACTCGGCTTCCGCCGTCAACCGCCCGGAGTCGCCCTGGATGCCGGGAACACGCACGGTCGGAGTGCTGCTGTCATATGGCGTTTTGAAGCCTTCATCCAGGCTGTCGCGGCGTATGACCCTGGCGTTTACATTGATCGACAACTGGCCACCGGCCACCGCCATGTCGGGGATGTACGCGTAATCAAGCGACGGCAGGACCCAGGGCTGCTGACCGGCGCGAGCGGAAGGATCCGAGCTCAGCGTATTTTCCTGGACATCAAAGCGCATGGCGCGCAAGTCGAAATAGTTACGGTCGTTGAGGCCCGTCAGGTAGATCTCGGAGCGATGGATGACGTCGCTGTAGTCCTGGATGGCGTAGGTCCGCGAGAAATCCTTGTCTGTCTGCAACAGGACATTCCAGCCGAAGTTCCAGCGCGGATTGATGGCGAATTGGCCCTGGGTACCCATCATGCCGCGAAATTTGTTGGGATCGCCCGACGCTCCGGAATCAACATTGTATCCGTTGCTGTCGACGAACGCGCCCGGGTCCCGCTGTTGGATACCTGCGATCTTCAGGCTGTATTCGCCATTGTTGAAACGCTGGCGCCACTCGGCCTCACCAAGGAAACCCTGCTTGGTGTAGCCGCTGCCCGTCACCGTAAGGTCGTAGGTTGGCGAAAGCGCGAAATAGTAGGGGATCTTGACGCTGTAGCCCAGGTCGCTCTTGTAGCCGATGCTGGGGATCAGGAAGCCGCTCTTGCGCTTGACCGTTGGGTCAGCGATCTCGAACGCCGGCAGATAGGCGAGCGGAAAGCCGAAGAATTCAAAATTCGCGTTCTCGAAGCGAACCGTCTTCTTCTCGCCGTTCCAGATGATCTTCCGCGCCTTGACGCGCCATGTCGGCGCTTTGTCCGGCTTGTCTTCGCAGGGTTCGCAAGCGGTGTAGACGCCATTGTGGAACGTGGTCAGCACGCCGCCCATGCGCTCGGCGCTTTCCGCCGCGAAATAGGCCTTGTCGACCGTTTCGACACGCAGTGCGTTTGCGAAGCCGTCGGCGAAGTCGTCGGTGAGGTCGACATGGTCCGAATAGACCTTGGTACCGTCGGCGTTGACGACCTGAACGTTGCCGCTGGCAACGAGGCGCTTGGTCTTGCGGTTGTACTCGACCCGCTGCGCCACGAGGCGATTGCCGCCATAGTCGATCTGCACGCCGCCGACGGCCGTTACCGTCTGGTTGTCGTTGTCGTAGACAAGCGTATCCGCCGCCAGCAGCATCTGCGAGCCTGAGGGCACTTTCGGCGCCAGATCCGTTACCTGCTGGGCAACGGCTGGCACTATGGTGACGCCGCAGGCAACAAGGCATGCCAAGGCGCTCGCCGCATAGAGGCGCGCCAACCCGGCCTGCCTATAGCTGCGCAAAACCGCCTCCCTCACTAGCCGTCTTCCTTGTATAGCAGAAATGTCACCCCAAAGAACATAGCTACAACAACCGGAACCCACGCAGCCACAGCGGTGGGCACGAATCCCGCAACGCCGAATGCTTTGACCAACACTGAAACGACATAAAGCAGAAACCCGGCGAGGACGCCACCCAGAATCATCGTCGCGGACTGCCCCATCCTCGCAAATCGCATTGATACTGTTGCAGCAATCAGCGTCATGGCGACGAGCAGGAACGGCAGCGCCACGAGCGAATCAAACTGCATGGCGAAGGCATTTGCCTTGAGGCCGAAGGAGCGGGCAACCTCGATCTTGCCCGGCAGATCGTAGAACGGAATCGTTTCCGGGCGCGCCAGCCGCTCCTGGACGAATTCGGGTTTCAGATTGGTCGGTACGCGATCGCTGTCCACCGAGCGGATGGTGCCATCCTTGAATATCTTGACGTCCCGCAGTTCCCAGTAGCCGTCGCGCAGATAGACACGTGCCGCGTCCATGCGTTCGACGATATCGCCTTGCGGGCTGAGGATGAAGAAGACCGCGTCGGCCATCTCCAGGCCCTGGTTGAGAATGGCGCGGGCGCCGATGATGGTGTCGCCCGAACTGGTCTTCTGCCGGATCCAGGGGGCGGCATCGGCCGAAACGGCGTTCGATTTGCCGGAGCGGAGTTCGGTCTCCATCTGCTCGGACCAGGAAAAGGCATGCGCGGCGATCGGATTGATGATCCCGACGGAAACGGCGCCGAACAGCAGCGCTCCGATGCAGCATGGCAAAAGGAACTGCCAGGCGGAAACGCCGGCGGAGCGCGCTATGACCAGCTCATATCTACGATTGAGCGATACCAGCGTGGCCATTGCCGAGAACAAGCCTACGAACGGCACGGTCTGCAGCATGATCATCGGCATCCTGAGCCCCGAAATGGCGAGCGCAGTTCCGTAGGTGAAGCCCGGCAAGCCGGTGGTGCGGCCGGAAAGCTCGGTGAAATCGATCAGGAACACCAGCGCCAGCAGGCCTATGAAGAACCAGATGGTGATCGATACATAGCGGAAGAAGAAATACCGGCCCAGCGTCCAACCCATCAGCCGACCCTCTGTCCAGACGTGTTGCCCCTGGAAAAGCGCAGCTTGAGGGAGTTCCATCCCTCCGTGAGGCGCTCGGCGCAGTTGCTCATCCAGTCAGCCCAGGCCACCGGCAGTTCCATGGTTCGGTTGGTGACGATGAACCAGATGGCGACCGCGGACGCGACTATCGGCACGCCATAGACCATGTAGGCATATTGCGGCACCGTGTCGGCCTTGCCGTCGGCGAAGAATCCAAGCCAGCGGACAAACAGGGAGATGCCGATGGCCGTGATCAGCGGATTGACGCGTGCCTCGCGATGCGAGCGTGCGTCGCCGGCCACCGCAAGCGCGATCAGCGCGAAGACCAGCGAGTAGGTCCATTCCGTGAAGCGCTGGTTGATCTCGGCTCGGTAGGTGTTGGGCTCTCGCTGGAAAACCTTGTCGTTCGGGTCCGGATTAAGCAGATATTGCGTCGTCTGGTCCTTCGCCATCAGGGTTACAGTCGAAGCTGCCGACATGAAAGCAGACAGGTCGAATGCATAGGATGTGAACCGGATGACGGAAAGATCTCCGGTCAGGGTTTTGCGGTGGATGACGCCGTCGTTCATCATCAGCACCTTTTCGGCGCCGCGTTCGATGATGGAGCCGCTCTTGGCGTAGTAGACGAGGTTGACGCCTTCCTCTCGCGAATCGGCAACGAAGATGCCGCCAAGACGATTGTCCGGAAGCCGTTCGCCGATCTGCAGGAACAGGCCATCGTCGATCTTGCGGAACGTGCCTTCCTGGATGACCAGGGTCAACAGATCCGCCCGAGATGACGCCACCAGCTCGCGATTCTTCTGACGTGCATAGGGATCGATGCCGTTGTCGACGGCGAATGAAAAGATGCTGGCGCCGAGCGCAAGCAGCATGATCGGCCTGACGATTGTCCAGCGCGAGGCACCGGCTGCATTGATGACGGCCAGCTCCGAATCCGAATTCATCGTACTGAGCGTCTGCGCTACCGCCACCACCAGCGCAAAAGGCACGACGATCGGGATGATCGACGGTAAAATGAGAGCGGCGACCTCGAAGAAGGTGAGGGCCGACTGACCACTGTCGGTGACGAGATCAATACGGGCAAGAACTTGCGTGGTCCACACGATCGCCAGCGTCCAGACCAGCGCTGCCATGAAGACCACGAAAGCGCGGCGCATGATGTAGCGTTCAACGACCTTCATGAAGGCTTTTCTCGATTTTTTCGAACGGCATCATGCCGCCGAACAAGGTAGCCGTCCGCCGCCGCCCGCACAACCGGTTCGATCTGGTTCCCGTCCCACATCATGTTCCCCGGCAGCCCGGAGTGTCGGCGGGAATGGATAAGAAAGGGCGAACATGCTTGGTTAACAACAGGTTGCGGCGAAAGAAGCGGAGCCGTGCCGTGCCGAATCGACGTCGGTTTCGTCAGCCATATGGGGTGCCATTTCGGCAAAGTCTTGCCAAATGCGGGAAAACGACCAAATGTCGCGCACTCCGCCAGACGACGTCGGAACGTTTGAAGCACCTCCCCGAAAGCAGGACATGATGAATTCGAGACCTTCGAT
Source organism: Mesorhizobium carmichaelinearum (assembly GCA_943370265.1). Taxonomy (GTDB): domain Bacteria; phylum Pseudomonadota; class Alphaproteobacteria; order Rhizobiales; family Rhizobiaceae; genus Mesorhizobium; species Mesorhizobium carmichaelinearum_A. The sequence continues at coordinate 203,745 of CALRQH020000003.1, read as the reverse complement.
TGCCTTTGCCAAGTTATCAACGCCCAAGAAGGGGAGCGTCTTCGTGTTCTCTGCGGACGGGAGCGGGTTGAGCGACGCGGCAAAGGGTTGCGATCCCGTCAAGACGCTCGACCGCGCATTTCCGGTCGCGGACTTCACGGCCAAATTCGCAAGCGTCGTGGAAGTGCTGGCGCCCGAGGGAACGCCGTTCGATAGGCTGGTCGCGATCGGTGCCGGCAAGGTGGCTGCGCTCGATGACTACGCCTGGCTGAAGCTTGGTGGAACCATTGCCGCGTCGTTGCGCAAGGCGGTCGACGTTGCGATCATTCTCGATCTGGCCGACACCTCTGTTGGCGGTCAGGAGGCGGCGAACCTTGCCGCGGGCATCCTTTTACGCAGCTACTCCTTCGACAAGTACAAGACCAAGAAGGACAATGGCGATGGCAAGGACGATACGAGGAAGCCGGCCAAGATAACCATCCACACCGATGATCCAGCGGCCGCGAAAAAGGCCTTCGCCGATGAGGTGGCGGTGATCGATGGCGTCCTGCTGGCGCGCGACCTGGTCAATGAGCCGGCAAACGTGCTTGGACCGGTGGAGTTTGCCGCCCGCGCCAAGGAACTGGAAGAACTGGGCGTCAAGGTCGAGATCCTCACCGAGAAGGAGATGAAGAAGCTCGGCATGGGCTCGCTGCTCGGTGTTGCGCAAGGCTCGCCGCGTGGCGCCCGCATGGCGGTGATGCAATGGAATGGCGGCAAGGCCAAGGACAGCCCTGTCGCCTTTGTCGGCAAGGGCGTAACCTTCGATACCGGAGGCAATTCGATGAAGCCGGCATCCGGCATGGAGGATATGAAGGGCGACATGGGCGGTGCCGCTGCGGTAACCGGCCTGATGCAGGCGCTCGCGTCGCGCAAGGCGAAGGCCAATGTCGTCGGCATCATCGGGCTGGTGGAAAATTCCGTCGACGGTAATGCCCAGCGTCCAGGTGACATTGTAACGTCAATGTCAGGCCAGACCATAGAGGTGCTCAACACGGACGCTGAAGGCCGCCTCGTCCTGGCCGATGCGCTGTGGTACTGCAACGACCGTTTCCAGCCGAAGTTCATGGTCAATCTGGCGACCCTGACCGGCGCTATTATGGTGGCGCTCGGCCAGCATTATGCCGGGCTGTTTTGCAACAATGATGAACTGTCGGAAAAGCTGACGGCAGCCGGCCAGGCGACACAGGAAAGGCTGTGGCGCATGCCGCTTGGCGCCGAGTACGACAAGCTTATCGATTCCAAGAACGCCGACATGAAGAACATCGGCGGCCGCTATGGCGGCGCCATCATCGCCGCGCAGTTCCTGCAGCGCTTCGTCAAGGACACGCCATGGGCGCATCTCGACATTGCCGGCACCGCGATGGGCGCGCCGTCGAGCGAGATCAACCAGTCATGGGGCTCGGGTTTCGGCGTCAGGCTCCTCGATCGTCTCGTGCGGGACAATTATGAGCAATAGGCGGCTGGAAACGAAGCGGCTGTCGACGCTATAGAAGGCGATGGCCGACGTCCTTTTCTACCACCTGACCGAATCGACGCTCGAGGACGCGCTTCCCGGCCTCCTCGAGCGTAGCGTCGATCGCGGTTGGCGCGCTGTGGTGCAAGCCGGTACCGAGGAGCGGCGCGATGCACTCGATATGCATCTGTGGACATTTCGCGACGATTCGTTCCTGGCCCATGCCACGGATCGCGAAGCTCATTCCGCCGATCAGCCGATCCTTCTGACCACAGGCGACAGCAACCCGAACGAGGCAAAAATCCGCTTCCTGGTCGATGGTGCGACGCCGCCGGATCTTGCCGGCTACGAACGTGCCGTCTTCCTGTTCGACGGCCATGATGCAGCCCAGGTCGAGGCGGCGCGGGCGCACTGGAAGACGATGAAGGATGCCGGTCACGCTGTGACCTACTGGCAGCAGACGCCCGACCGCCGCTGGGAACGCAAGGCGTGATACACGCCGAAATCCCATGCCAATTCCATTGGAATGAATAATGCGTTTTCTCTTTGCCCTGATCCTGCTCGCTGGCATTGGCATCGGCGCCATCTATCCTTGGGCGATGAGCAATTTCTCCGGCCATGAGATCGGCACCTGGCGGGTTTACGAGCAAGGCCGATTCAAGCCTGCGACGGTGGAATTGAGCAGCAGCGACGAACCGGTTCGGGTGATGGTCGACCTGACCGCGAAGGCTGAGCGGATCGTCTCGCAGCAACACACGGTATTGACGCTGACCGCCGCCACCAGCGGGCGCACGGTGCTGGCCTCGACGCTGCAGTTCAACCATTCCGACCCGCGCGAGGCCAGCCCGCAATTGCCAGACAAGATCTTTCGCGACGAGGCGGGCCTGATCCCCGTGGTTAGCCCCGGCCCCTATGTCTTCACGGTTGGCCCGGGCGATGCGGAGGGTATCGAGATGCGGTCGGTGGATCTCATATTGCGCTCGGGCGTCGGCGAGGTCGACAAGCGTGCGCAACCCATCGGGTTCTCGCTGATGGCTGTCGGCGCGATCGGCTTTATGCTGGCGCTGCGTCGCGGCGGTGGCGGCCGGCCCGAAAATCCGAACTCACAGCCGCCGCCGCGCTGGGGCAGGGGTGCCAAGTGAACTATCGCCACGCCTACCACGCCGGAAATTTCGCCGATGTCGTCAAGCATGTGGTGCTGACGCGGCTGCTTGAGTATCTGAAGCAGAAGGACAAGGCGTTTCGTGTCGTCGATACCCATGCCGGGATCGGTCGTTACGATCTCTCGTCGGTCGAAGCACAGAAGACTGGCGAATGGCTGGGCGGCATTGGACGGCTGATCGATGCTTCGTTCGACCACAAGGCAGCGGCGCTGCTGGCGCCCTATCTGGAGGTTGTGCGATCGCTCAATCCAGATGGCGGCGTGAAGAAATATCCGGGCTCGCCGTTGATTGCACGCCATCTCCTGCGCAAGCAGGATCGGCTGTCGGCGATCGAACTGCACCCCAAGGATGCGGCAAAACTGAAGACAGAATTCGCTGGCGATTTCCAGGCGAGGGTATTGGAACTCGACGGCTGGCTGGCGCTCGGCGCCCATCTGCCGCCAAAGGAGAAGCGCGGCCTTGTCCTAATCGATCCACCCTTCGAGGAAGCGGGTGAGTTCGACCGGCTCGTCGACGGGCTGGTGAAGGCGCACAAGCGGTGGCCTGGCGGCATCTATGCGCTGTGGTATCCGATCAAGGACCGCAAGGCAGTCATCGCCTTCCGGAAGGCGCTGAAGCAGTCCGGCGTTCCAAAAATACTCGATATAGAATTCGAGATCCGGCCCGCCTCCTCGGAACCCAGCCTCGATGGCAGCGGCATGGTGGTGGTCAATCCGCCGTTCACGCTTGAGGGGGAGCTGCGTACGCTGCTGCCAACCTTGCACAGGTTGCTCGCCGTGGGAAAACCGGCGCATTGGTCGCTGGAATGGCTGACCGGCGAGTAGGCACGTATCGGCGACTTGAAGGTTTCGCGGCGCACCGGTCGCCAGGACGCGAAGCTGTCGGGCAAGCGTGAGGTCGGGGCAGGGCAATCCGCGTCATTATCCTGAGGCTTGTTGCCAGGACGCCGTGTTGGCATGACTTTTCAACATGTTCACCATCGCCAGTGCAACCGCTTGACCGCAACCGGCCGAATCCGCACAGTGTGGCTCACAGATTCAAAGAGGCTGTCATGACTCGCTTCGCCAAATCCGCCCTTGCCGCCGTGATAAGCCTTTGCACGCCGCTCGGCGCGCCGCTTGGCGTCATGCAGGCCGTGCACGCGGCCGACCTTCCCGCCAGCTATTCCGACGATGATGGCGGCGTTTGCGGTCAGCCATGGGTGTTGAGCAAGATCACCAGCCGCTTCAGCTATCAGGTCAAGCATGTGCCGCATCTGCCGGACGTGCAGATCACCGATTTCCACCGCATCCACCAGCACCGCTATCTTCCGGCCAATGACACCTGGCCGATAGGGCGCCGTTATTGCGGCGCAACCGTTAACCTGTCCGATGGCCGCGCCCGCGCCATCTGGTATCTGATCGAGGAAGGGCAAGGCTTCGCTTCGATCGGCGACAATGTCGAATTCTGCGTTGCGGGCTTCGATCGCTGGATGGTCTATAACGGCAGTTGCCGCGTCCTGCGCTGACGCGACCATTGATCTGAAGAAAACCGGACCACCGGGGGCGCTTAGCTCGCGCGGGCGACCGGATTGCGTGTCGCCGAAAGTGGCGTCGGATTGCTGGCCGGCTGCCAAAATTTCAGGCAAATCGCTTCGCTGGCTAGAGAAGAGCGAGTCAGATATGCATGACCCGCCGGGGTCATTCACGGCCGTCGGCACAACGGAAGGGGCATCGCATGGCTAAGCAGTCATCCAAAGCGCCGGCATCCAAGACTCCGGCAGCAAAAGCGGCACCGAAGGCCGCCGCAAAACCAGCAGCAGTGAAGAAGGCCGCTCCCGCGGCAAAGCCGAAGGCCGCGGCACCGAAAGCTCCGGCAAAGAAAGCCGCAGCGGCTACCGCAAAGCCTGCCGTGAAGAAGGCTGCGCCAGCGGCGAAGGCTGCAGCACCCAAGGCAAAGGCCGCGCCCGCAAAGGCAGCGCCGGTCAAGGCCAAGGCGCCGGCGGCGAAGGCTCCCGCCAAGGCTGCAGCGGCGGCCGTAAAACCCGCTGCGAAGAAAGCAGCGCCCGTGGCCAAGCCGAAGGCGGCCGCACCAAAGGCGAAGGCAGCTCCGGCAAAGGTCCCGGCGAAAAAGGCGGCAGCTGCGGCCGTGGCAAAACCCGCGGTGAAGAAAGCAGCGCCGGCGGCAAAGCCGAAGGCCGCTCCCGCCAAGGCGAAGTCCGCCAAGAAGTAAGCGGTTCTTCAAGCCAGAGCGGGGCGCAAGGCAGCAGAGCGGGCATCAAACTGGATGCCTTGCTCGCTGGTTTGCTGGCCGGGACTGGCCTCAAGAATCAGTCCATGCGCCCTTTGGTTTGGCTGGGGTCGTCCAGAAGGTTCATATGCACGCAGCGACCATGCTTGTCGCTTCGAAGCCGATTGGGATTTGGCTGCCTCCTGGCGTGGCGGCCGGTTTTTCTCTTTCTGGCTGTTGCCTGCAAGGGCGTGCATGATCAACAGTGCCTGTCTCAAAAACAGGAAACCGATCATGCCCAGACTGCTTTATGCATCCTCCTCGCCCTACAGTTCCAAGGTGCGTATGGCCGCTGTCTATGCCGGCATCGCCATGGATGCCGTGCCGGTCAAGACCGAAGAAAAGCCGGCCGAGCTGATCGGCGCCAACCCGCTTGGCAAGATTCCGGTCCTGGTGCTTGATGATGGGCGTTCGATCCATGACAGCCGCGTCATCACCCAGCATCTCAATCGGGTTTCGAAGAACATGTTGTTTCCGCGCAATCCGGACAAGCGGCTCGAAGCCGAAGTGCTGGAGGCGCTGGCTGACGGCATTTGCGATTGCGCGCTGTCTATGGTCTACGAGCGGCGGACACGTCCCGAGGACATGATCTATCAACCCTGGCTGGATCGGCAGTGGGCAAAGATCGCCAGCGCGCTGGACATGCTCAACGCCAATCCGCCAAAACTGCCGAAGAAGATCACCGCCGGCCAGATAGCTGTTCGTGCCTGCCTTGGCTATCTCGCTCTGCGTTTTGCCGGACAGTGGGAGAAGGGTCGCGGCAGGCTGACGCGCTGGGTTGCGCGCTTCGACGAGAAGTTTCCGCAACTCAAGGCATACGTGCCGGCCTGAATGGCAGCGACAAAAAAAGCCGGGCGCGAGGCCCGGCTTTTTCGTGTCGTGGCTTGAACGACTTAGAACTTCATACCGACGCCGAAGGTGACGCGGTTGTCGGTCGACTTGACGTTGCCGATACCGCCGCCAAAGTCCTTGCTGCCGAAGTCCGTGTAGCGGTACTCGACGCGGCCGAACACGTTTTCGGTAATCTTGATGTCGGTACCGACACCCGCAGTCCAGCCCAGCATCGTCTTGCTGTCGCTAGCGACGCCGTCATCGACCTTCTGGTCCTTCAGCGCGCCGCCGGCGGTGCCGTAGAGCAGGATGTCCGGGGTCACGGCGTAGCCGAGACGGGCACGCAGCGAGCCTTCCACACCGCCCTTGGCGTCCGCACCAGCATTGGAGCCCTTGACGCCGTTGTAGCCGATATCGGCTTCAGCACCGTACACGAAGTTCTCCTGCTGCCACTGGTAACCACCAAACACGCCACCAACGAAACCCTTGGTGCCGACGTTGTTGCCTTGATCCCGCAGGTTGGCATGGCCGGCGAAACCATAGCCGACGCTCAGACCGGCATAGGGGCCGGCCCAGGACGCGACCGGAAGCTGGGCAATCGGCGCGGGTGCCGGCGGCTCTTCCTGAACCACGTCGGCGGCATAAGCGGTACCGCCGAGGGCGAAGAGCCCGAGTGCCACGACCAAAGGCCGGGCAAATTTAAGATTGGCTTGCATTGTTCTTTACTCCTTAAGCCACAGGACACAGGCTTGTTTTTTCCATGAGCGCCCTCAACCCGTCCGGGGGGTAAACGGATCTGGCGTTCAACGGTTCCAAATGTCGTGTCAAAATGCGGCTGAAGCGAACCTGAACTTGGGTCATTCCCTGGCACGAATGAGGCTGAAACTTGACGTTGCATCTTCGCAACAGCGAATGTCAGCAGGCTTGCCATGCTGCACTGCAACCGGCTTGGTGCAAGGGGTTCAGCGCTCTATATTCTGAAGGGCGGCCCGAGTCTTGATCTGTATCCAGGATGCCGATCAGGCCGCATTGCCACAATCCTGCCCAAGGTGCGAACGGCATTTAACCTATGGCGGGCCATATTTGGCCGGCGCAGCTTTTTGTGGCGTGGAATCGAGGATTGACAGATGGACAAAGCCAACGGTGTGGCGCTGGTCACGGGTGGCGCGAAGCGAATTGGCAAAGCGATCGTCGAGGACCTTGCAGCGCATGGCTTTGCCGTCGCTATCCATTGCAACCGTTCGCGCGCGGAAGCGGATGCGCTGGCTGCAGGTATCGAGAGCGCCGGCGGCCGCGCCACGGTGATTGTTGCCGACTTGACCGACATGGCCGGGGTCACAGGTCTCGTCGCACTTGCCGAGGCCGCACTTGGTTCTGTCCGCCTGCTGGTCAACAATGCTTCCCTGTTCGAGGACGATTCAGTTCTGGATTTCAACTGGCAGTCCTGGGACCGCCATTTCGCTGTTCACGTAAAGGCGCCGGCCCTGTTGGCGCAAGAGTTTGCCCATGGCCTGCCGGCCGACGAGGAAGGGCTTGTCGTCAACATCATTGACCAGCGTGTCTGGCGACCGACGCCGCGATATTTTTCCTATGCACTGTCGAAATCGTCTTTATGGACGGCAACTCAGATGATGGCGCAGGCGCTCGGCCCTCGCATCCGCGTCAATGCCATTGGCCCCGGCCCGACCTTGAAGAACAAATGGCAGAATGATGAGGATTTTGAAGCGCAGGTCGATGGCTTGATTCTGAAGCGCGGCCCTGAATTGTCGGAATTCGGGAGCACTATTCGCTATCTTTGGGCAGCGCGCTCGGTGACTGGCCAGATGATCGCGCTCGATGGCGGCCAGCATCTTGCGTGGCAAACGCCCGATGTGACAGGCATGGTGGAATGAATACCGTAGACCATAAGCACAAGAGAGGCGGCGGCGGCGACCTGCCGCCCGATCTCGATCTCGACTTGGAGGACGAGGCGGCGGAGGAGGTTGTTGCCCCGGCCGGGCCGGACGTATCGTTCACCGCCATTGACTGGACGCCGCATGCGGGTGACGCCGACGGCATGGTCGGCGCCGAGGTGATCCAGACCCTCGTCAAGCGCCTGCCCAACGCGCCCGGTGTCTACCGCATGATGAACGCCGCCGGCGACGTGCTGTATGTCGGCAAGGCGCGCAGCCTGAAGAAGCGGGTCACCAACTACGCTCAAGGGAGGTTTCATACCAACCGTATCGGCCGGATGGTGCGCGAGACGGCGATGATGGAGTTCGTCGTTACCCGCACCGAGATCGAGGCGCTGTTGCTTGAAGCCAATCTTATCAAGCGCTTGCGGCCGCGATTCAATGTTCTCATGCGCGACGACAAGTCGTTCCCCTACATTTTGCTGACCGGGGATCATGTCTCGCCCGGCATCTACAAGCACCGCGGCGCGCGGTCTCGCAAAGGCGACTATTTCGGTCCCTTCGCGTCGGCGGGCGCTGTCGGCCGCACCATCAATTCTCTGCAGCGCGCCTTCCTGCTTCGAAGCTGCACCAATTCATTCTACGAGAACCGCACGCGACCCTGTTTGCTCTATCAGATCAAACGGTGTGCCGGACCTTGCACGGGTGAAATCTCGCATGAGGGCTATGCCGAACTGGTCGAAGAGGCCAAGGATTTTCTCTCCGGCCGCAGCCAGAAGGTGAAGAAGGAAATCTCCGCCGCCATGCAGCAGGCCTCGGAAGATCTCGATTTCGAGCGCGCGGCCATCTATCGCGACCGGCTGGCAGCCTTGTCGCATGTGCAGAGCCATCAGGGCATCAACCCGGACACCGTCGACGAGGCCGACGTTTTCGCCATCCACCAGGAAGGCGGTCAGGTGTGTATCCAGGTGTTCTTCTTCCGCACCGGCCAGAATTGGGGCAACCGCGCTTATTTCCCCAAGGCGGACCCCGCACTGGAAGCAGCCGAGGTGCTGGGTTCATTTCTGGCACAATTCTACGACGACAAGCCGACGCCGCGCACCATTCTTCTGTCGCACGGCGTCGAGGACCAGGAGCTGCTGGCTGAGGCGCTATCGACCCGCGCTGGCCGCAAGGTGGCGATCTCGGTGCCGCAGCGTGGCGAAAAGAAGGACCTGACCGACAACGCCTTGCAGAATGCACGCGAGGCGTTGGGCAGGCGGTTGGCCGAAACCTCCACGCAGGGGCGGCTGCTTGCCGGTTTTGCCGAGACTTTTGGCCTCGCCAAGCCGCCAGTGCGTATCGAGGTCTACGACAACTCGCACATCATGGGCACCAATGCCGTTGGCGCCATGGTCGTCGCCGGGCCGGAAGGATTCGTCAAGAATCAGTATCGGAAATTCAACATCCGCTCGACCGAGATCACACCGGGCGACGATTTCGGCATGATGCGTGAGGTCATGGAGCGGCGTTTTTCGCGACTGCTCAAGGAGCACGGCGATGTCGCGGTTGCCGACGGCGCGGCGTCGGCCGGGGCGGCCGATGATGTCGACGACGACATCTCCGGCAGTTTCCCTGCGTGGCCCGACGTCATCCTGATCGACGGCGGCCAGGGGCAGATGACCGCCGTGCGCAAAATACTTTCAGATCTCGGCATCGAGGACCGTGTCGTGGCGATCGGCATCGCCAAGGGCCAGGATCGCGATGCCGGCCGTGAACGTTTCTTCGTCAGGGGCAGGGATTCATTTTCGCTCCCGGTTCGCGATCCGGTGCTTTATTTCGTGCAGCGGCTGCGTGACGAGGTCCACCGCTTCGCCATCGGCTCGCATCGTGCCCGTCGCAAGAAGGAGATGGTCAAGAGCCCACTCGACGAGATCAGCGGCATCGGCCCCGGCCGCAAACGTGCGCTGCTGTTGCATTTCGGCACGGCCAAGGCGGTCAGCCGCGCGGCTGTCGAGGATCTGGTCAAGGTCGACGGCATTTCGGAACAAGTCGCGAAACTGGTCTACAACCATTTTCACGAGAGCTGACGCATGTCACCCAAAAGTGTGCAGGGGTTGAGGTCGCGACATGTACGAAAATAAGAAACGAGGCTCGCCGAAATTATCTTTGACGCTATTTTGGACTGGCCAATCGATTCTCGCCTGTTGACCCCCCACATTCGCTTCTGATTTGAGTACGCAGGCAAAAAGAGTTCCCAAAAATATGGCCAAGCGCGCGTTCAACCTGCCCAACATGCTGACCTACGCCCGCATCATCGCGGTGCCGCTGGTGGTGCTGTGTTTTTTTCTCGAAGGACACCTGAAATCAAGCGACTTTGCCCGCTGGTCGGCGCTCATCATCTTCCTGCTGGCGAGCGTCACGGATTATCTTGACGGCTACCTGGCGCGCGCCTGGCAGCAGACCTCCAACATCGGCAAGATGCTCGACCCGATCGCCGACAAATTGCTGGTAGCCACCTGCCTGCTGCTGCTGGCGGCCGATACCGACCGTCATGCCGGCATCGCCGGTTGGTCGCTGTGGGCTGCGATCATTATCTTGTGCCGCGAAATCCTGGTCTCGGGTCTACGCGAATATCTGGCGGCGCTGAAGGTCTCGGTCCCGGTGACGCAACTGGCCAAGTGGAAAACCGCGATCCAGATGGTTGCCATCGCCTTCCTGCTGGCCGGACCGGCCGGCGACAAGATTTTCCCGCTGACCACGCAGACCGGCCTGGTGCTTCTGTGGATCGCGGCGCTCGTCACGCTGTACACCGGCTATGACTATTTCCGCGCAGGCCTCAAGCACATCATGGACGAGTGATATGGACAGCGGAAAAATCAGGCTCATCTACTTCGCCTGGGTGCGCGAGCGGATCGGCATACCGGAAGAGGACGTGGACTTGCCGGCCGGCATCGAGACCGTTTCCGACCTGCTGCGCTGGCTGAAATCGCGCGGCGAGGAATACGAGCACGCGCTGCAATATCCGGACGTTATCCGCGTCGCCATCAACCAGGAGCATGTCGATCATCGCGAGAAGATCGCCGGAGCTCGCGAGATCGCACTGTTTCCGCCAATGACCGGAGGTTGAGGTGTCGGCCACGGTCGTACCGACGGTGCGTATCCAGGCGCAGGATTTCGATATCGCCGCCGAGATCGCCAAGCTGACGGAAGGCCGAGCCGACATCGGCGCCGTGGTGACATTCTCCGGCCTTTGCCGCGACGAACAGGGCAGGCTCTCAGCGCTTGAACTCGAACACTATCCCGGCATGGCCGAAGCCGAAATCGCACGCATTGCCACGGAAGCGGTCGAGCGCTGGCCGCTACAAGGCCTGACGGCCATCCACCGCCATGGCAAGATAAAGCCGGGCGAGAACATCGTGCTGGTGGTGGCTGTTTCCGCGCACCGGCAAGCGGCATTCGAGGCGGCGAATTTCCTCATGGACTTCCTGAAGTCGCGCGCGCCGTTCTGGAAGAAAGAACATCTTGTCGACGGCTCCGAAGGAGCCTGGGTGGAAGCCAAGGAGACCGACGACGAGGCGGCCTCGCGATGGACATCGCCATCCGAATAATACCGCGAGGCTGTCACGGAACGACCGTATTTCTTAGGCCAACTGCACGTGGCAAAGGGAGCAAGGTCATGCTGGACAGGATCGCCGAGTTCTTCATCTTTGGTTTCGCGCCGCTGATCGTAGGCATTCTGGCCGTGCCGGAACTATCCGTCGCCGCGGAGAAGGCGGTGAAAGGCGAGGCGGTGTACCGGGAGCGCATCGCACTGCCGCCGAACGCGGTGCTTTCCGTGCAGCTTGCCGATGTCTCGCTGGCCGATGCGCCGGCCGCGATCATCGGTGAACAGAAGGTGTCTCCGGCTGGCCAGGTGCCGATCAGTTTCGAAATAAAATTCGATTCTTCGATGATCCGGCCGCGAATGACCTATGCGCTGCAGGCGCGCATCACCGTCGACAACAAGCTCATGTTCATCAGTGACACCAGCCATCAAGTCGATCCGCTGACCGATGCGCCGCAGACGATTCTTCTGAAGATGGTGCCGCAGGCCTCGGCCGATCTGGGGCTGGTCTTCGGGCAAAGCTGGGTCGTCGAATATGTCGACGGCATCGGCGCGATTGCGGATCCGAAGGCGACGTTGCGGATCAGCGAGACCGGCAAGGCCGGCGGCAGCGGCCCCTGCAATGTCTATTTCGCCACCGCCAAGGTCGAAGGCCAGTCGATTGCGATCAGCAACATCGGCTCGACCTTCAAGGCTTGCGCGCCCGAGGTGATGGCCGAGGAGAAGGCGATGTTCGACGCGCTGGCCAAGGCTTCATCCTTTCGCATTGACGACGGCAAGCTGATCATCGCCGACAAGGACAACCGCGACATCCTGCGCTTCGGCGCGGCAAGCTGAGGCGGACGTCGGCGACGCACTCTCACGCGGTCGATTTTTCGAACACGGCGCCATAGTGATAGGGCGGCACTTCGACCAGGCCTGCAAGCTGCAAGCCGCTGGACTCGACGGCGGCGATAGTCTGTTCAGGAGACAATCTTAGCTCGGTCTTCGGCCCGCGAGGCTCGCCCATCACGATGGTTTTCTCGCGTGGGGTCGGATGCCAGTTCACGATGGCAAAACGCCCGGCCGGCGCAAGCGTCGCATGGACGGCGTGAGCCAGACGAGGCCGGTCAGGAACGCCATGAAAGGCGTTCGCCATGAAAACGAAGTCGGCAGGTCGAGACACCAGTCCAGCGAGTTCATAGGCGTCTCCCGCCACGAAGTCGCAATTCGTTGCACCGTTCTCGATCAGTCGCCGGCGGGCGACCTCAAGCAAATCGGCATCGATGTCGATGGCCGTGACATGGCGTGCAATTCTGGCGATCTGCAATGTGAACCAGCCATCTCCGGAGCACAGGTCGATCACGTCCATGTCCGGCTTGAGCCCTGTCGCGGCCAGCACGGAAGCGGGGTCAGGCCAGAGCGCTTCCCACCATCCGCTGGTCGGCATGTCGGTGCCCTGGAAGAATCCGGGAATGGCGCTGGTCATGGTTGGGTCAACTCCATATCAATGGTGTTCGATACCCTATTATGCATGCATCTCGTGTGAGATCAGCTTGAAAGACTTCTTATGAGACACTGCGGAGTTCGCGCTATCTCCGGCGCGAAAAAGGCCGGCGTTTCGCCGGCCTTTCATCATGACCTGCTGTCTGGATTGTCGGCTCAGCCGACGATCTCGGTGTCCGAGAACCAGTATTTGATTTCTTCTGCTGCCGTCTCCGGGGCGTCGGACCCGTGCACCGAGTTCTCGCCGATCGAAAGCGCGTGGACCTTGCGGATGGTGCCTTCGGCGGCGTTGGCCGGGTTGGTGGCGCCCATCACTTCGCGGTTCCTGGTAATCGCGTTCTCGCCCTCGAGAACCTGCACCACCGTCGGTGCCGATGACATGAATTCCACCAGCTCGCCGAAGAACGGGCGATCCTTGTGGACGGCATAGAAACCTTCGGCTTCGCGGCGGCTCATCCAGACGCGGCGCGAAGCGATGACGCGCAGGCCGGCATCCTCCAGCATCTTTGTGATGGCGCCGGTGAGATTGCGACGGGTCGCGTCCGGCTTGATCATGGAAAAGGTGCGTTCGAGCGCCATGTGGTCGTCCTTGTGATGAGGGATGGAGTTGAGAGTGGCGGGCTCTATACAAGCCGCCCGGCCCATTGCCAAGGGGAAGCTGGCGTCGTTGTCGTCAGCGGATTATTATGGTCGAGGGACGCCGGAACTCCCAGCCTTCCTGCTCCAGCACCGGCGTGCATTGTTCCTCGGTCGGATAGCCAACGCAGAAGTAGCCAATGAATGTCCATTCTGGAGGCGCCTCCAGGATCGACGCCATCTGGACCGGATCGAGGATGGAGACCCAGCCCATGCCAATCCCTTCGGCGCGCGCCGCCAGCCACAAGGTATGAACGGCCATCACGGCCGAGTATTCGATGGTGGCAGGCATGGTCAGGCGGCCAAGCCCATGCCCCTGTTCGGTTGTGCGGTCGGCGAAAACCGCGAACTGGCAAGGCGCCTCGGTCAAGCCGGCAAGTTTCAACCGTGCATAGAGCGCGGCGCGCTCGCCCGAGAATGATGCGAGTGCCTGCGCATTGCATTGTTCAAAACTAGTCCTCACGGCTTCACGGCGATCCGGGCTCTGAACCACGACAAACCGCCAGGGCTGGCTCAGCCCCACGGAGGGGGCAATGCTGGCGAGGCCGAGCAACCGCTCCAGGGTTCCCTCGGGAAGCGGCGTGGGCTTGAAACGGCGCACGTCCCTTCGCCACAGGAAGAGGTTGAGAAGCTCGGCACGAAAGCCGTCGAGGAATTCGGGGCCTGACGTCATGCCGTCGCGCTGCCTTTGTATATCTGGGCGGTTGGGTATTCGTTTCACTCTTGCCTGGATCGGGGCAGCGATGAGATGCCTGAAGCGACGCTTGTGCAGCCGCAGTGTCGCATTTCACAAGGGCACGGGCTGTCCCGCTCTTCAATTCGACGTGATGGTGAAGGGCCGTTGATGTGCGTCGGGTGCGGGCACCAGTCGAAGCGAGAGTGGAACCGATGTCGCTATGCCGCCGCGGAGACTTTTCGGCCAAGACCGCCGTTGAGGTCGAGGCAGCGTTCAAACCATTGCGCCACGACATCGCCATCGTCGAGCAGCCTGTAAGGCGAAGCGATGCGTGCCCATTGCAATGCACCAAAGACGATGTAGTCGGCAAACAGCGGCGACGGACCGCCGATGAACGGCTGATAGGCAAGCATCGAGCGCAGCGGCTCCAGCGAGGCTCGAAAGCCGCCGAGTCCGGCATCGCGGGCAGCTGTGACATCTTCCAATTTTTTGCCAAGCCGCGCCTCACGGCTCTGTCTAAAATAGACCGAATTAGCTTCGTCCTGCATGGCGTAGAGATCCATGAGCGCCGCAGTGGTGACATAGGGGTGGATTGTCAGCTGGGACCAGCGTTCGATGAAGCGCGCCATCGCCCTCCCGCCATCGCCGCCAAACAGCGTTGGCCGATCCGGATAGGCCTCGTCGAGATAAACAGCGATGGCAAAGGAGTCGACAACGACTTTCTCGCCGTCGCGGATCACCGGAACGGTTTTCGACGCGCCGCCTTCCACGGTCGGCACTTCGAGAAAGCGTGTCGGCACGGTCGAGACGTCCAGCCCCTTGTGAGCAAGCGCCATCGCCGCCTTCCAGCAATGCGGACTGAACGGACGGGCGGCGTCATTCCCGACGAGATCATAGAGCAAAATGGTCATTGGCGTTGGCGTTCCTGCGGTTTAGGTAGGCCCGAGGCGAATGCGGGGCCGGGAGAAAAGAATGAAACAGCATTTCATGATGTTCGCGGCCTATAATCAATGGGCCAATGGCCGCATCTACGAAGCCGCAGGTGAACTCGACGATGAGGAATTCAGTCGCAACACCGGCGCCTTTTTCGGCTCGATGATGGGTACTCTCAATCATCTCCTGACCGCCGATCGCATCTGGATGAAGCGCTTCACCGGCGAGGGCGACGCACCGACCAGCCTCGACGCGATCATTCACCGGGCATTGCCGGTGTTGCATATGGCGCGCGAAGCGGAGGACAGGCGGATCATCGACTGGGTCGGCGGCCTCAGTGACAAGGCGCTGTCGGGTCGCTTCACCTACATGACCGTATCGGACATGCGGACCGTTTCGCAGCGGCTGGCGCCGGCGCTGGCCCATCTGTTCAACCATCAGACCCATCACCGCGGTCAAGCGCATACCATTCTGACCATCTTGGGCCGGCCGAGCCTCGGATTGGATCTGATGTTGTTCCAGCGCACGGAAGAGGGCAGGGCCTTCGCCTGATTTGATCGGAATGCCGTGGAAGAAGGCCGGCGCCGCTTGGGAGGTAGCCTGAAAAGCGCCGGCCAGGCGGATATCAGGTCCGCCGCACGCCCGATGTTAGCTGAGTCTTTCCCCTGCGTCATGGCGTGATTGCGAGGCGCTCGCCGGCTACAGGAAGCTATTGATCGAGCTTCGCGAGCGACACAGGCTGCCGGCTCATTTTCTTCTGCAGCATGGTCCTTATGTCGGGCCATTCGGAATCAATGATGCTGAAGCGGACAGAGTTGCGCTTGCGTCCATCGGGCATGATCCGCTCGTTACGAACGATCCCTTCCTGTTTCGCTCCAATCCGCAAGATGGCGGCTCTCGACCTGTCGTTGAGTTCGTCCGTGGTGAACTGTACGCGCACACAGTCCATGGCTTCGAACGCATGGGTCAGAAGAAGGTATTTCGCCTCGGTATTGACCCCCGATCCCTGGATCGAACGGCTAAGCCAAGTATGCCCGATCTCCAGCTTTCTGTTCTTGCGATCGATCTTCCAGAGCCGCGTACTTCCGCAGAGCAGTCCCGTATCGTTGATGACTATGACGTAGGGCATCACGGTCCCGGCCTGCCGACCCGCCAAGGCGACAGCAATGTATTCATCGACGGTATCAGGCCCAGGAACGACGGTGGCCTTCATGTTCCACAACTCGCCGTCCGCGGCCGCATCCAGAAGACTCCGCGAATGGTCTTGCAGAAGGGGCCTGAGTTCAACGGTCTTGCCAACCAGCACGGGCTGTATGGTTTGGGCGTAGGCGTCCATCACGCGATAGCTCTCTACTTGAGGGACAAATCGTTCCGCAGATCATCGACGCTCAGGCGCCGATCTCGATATCCAACTGGAGTTGCGTCAGCCCAGCTTCGGCCATGACCCACTGCTTGAACAACAACACCTTGCGGGCTGCAAGCATCTTGTCGGGGCAGACGAAATACCAACCTGCTGTGTTCGGATGATGAACCGCGAACGGCGCCACCAGCCTGTCGGCACGGATGTCGCTGGCCATGTAGGCACGGTTCGCGACCGCAAACCCCATTCCTGCATTGGCTGCCTCATAGGACATCATGCATGAATCGAAGTATATGCTTTTGGTTTCGTTGAGCACGAAGCTGGCCCCGGCAAAACCAAGCCAGGATTCCCAGCTCTGGGTGCAGGTATCGGAATGCAGGAGCGTGAAATGGCGCAAGTCTTCCGGCGTTACCTTGGAGAGCGGCTTGTCGCCCAGAACCTGATGGAAGAGTTTTCGGCTACAGACCGGCGTCAGGTCTTCCTTGAACAGCAGTTCGGAGCGCAGGTCGGGAAAGCCGCCGTCGCCATATCGGATCTCGACATCATACTCCGAAGTCGCGAATTCATGCGTCGCATAAGAGGTCGAAACGCGCATCTCGATGTCAGGATATTGCTGCTGAAACAATGGCAGGCGTGGAAACAGCCAGCGTGCGGCGAATGTCGGCAACACCGATATTTTCAATACATGCTCCTGCGACTGACCCGTCGCTTCCATGCTTGCGGCGACGATTCGTTCCAGCGCTTCGCGAACGCGTGAAACATAGGTCTCGCCCTCCGGCGTCAGCGAAACGGCATTGCCGCCGCGCAGGAAAATCTTGAAGCGCAACTGGTCCTCAAGACTCTTGACGCGCTGGCTGACGGCGGAGGCCGTTATGAACTGCTCTTCGCCGGCGCGCGTGAAATTCCTGTGCCGCGCAGCACTCTCCACGATCTTCAATGAGTTGAGGTTGACCTGACTGAGCAGACGCACGGGTTTTCGACCTTAAGCTGGGCTTAGGGTAGCACCAGCATTCCTAATTTTACAGAGGTAGCTAACATAATCGACTGTCCTCCAAGTCTCATCACACCTTGGGAGAAGTTGAATGAACGCACACACCATCCCCGACCTGCGCTATGCGATGAGCCGTGAAGCCATCATCGGTCATGATACGGCTTGGAAGATTTCGAGTTTCGGCGTTGCGCAATATCTTCACGGTTATGACCCGGCGCTGCTGGCCGCCATCGAGGAAGCCGCACTGAGGCTGAAGGCCAGCCATGCCGTGCACAAGCATCTTGACCTGACCTTCATAACCGGCGCCGACCGCTACATCCCCGAAATCAGGGAACTCATCAACGACAAACTTCGGCTGGAGCGGCTGTCGGACATGATGGGAACCAGGCTCGAGCCCTATCCGCTGTCGATCGTCGGCACGACCGTTACCTTCATGAATCCAAAGGACGGCGCGGTCGAATGGCATTGCGACGGCGTTCCGGTGACGGAACTTGTTCCACTTTCGATCAGTGACCAGTTGATCGGCGGGCACCTCGAAATCTACTGCGACAACAGCGAGAAGGGCAGGGCGATCCTGGAATCGGGCCGCGAGATCCCGCGCAATCGCGTCATGCGCATCGACCACAAGATGGAATACGCGACGCTTGGCCAGTTTCTTGGCGTCTTGCACCGCACCGCGCCGATCCAGCATGGCGAGCGCGTCACCCTGGTGCTCAACCAGCGATCGGTGGCCAAACCGTATGTCGACGACAACCGCATGTTCTATCTCGCGGCCGACAACGACCATGACCGCGAATGGGTCAACGAACTGGCCGACGATGTCTGGACCAACCAACTGCCTGCCTATCGCCGTCATGAGGAGGAACTTCATGTCCCGTCGGAAGCCGCCGCGCCGGTGCCGGTCGCGGCAAGGGACACATGGTAACCAGCCATGGCCACGGACCAAAGGTCAGCCATGTCCGGAAGCAGAATAGTGGTTTCGCAACGGATCATGGCCAAACAGAAAGATGGAGCCCCATCCGGGGTCTCCCGGGATGGATCAGCCCACGGATGCGCGCTGGCGTTCGCCGCCGGTGCGGTCGCCCTCTGGTCGACCAACGCCCTGGTCGGCAAATCCTTGCTGGAACATCATCCGGCATCGCTGGTGCAGTTCCTGCAGTTCGTTGGTGCGGCCCTGGTTTTCGCCGCAATCAGGCTGATGAGCCAAGAAAAAGCCTCGTTGCGCGGCGGCCCGGTTGACGTGAGGGCGGGTCTCGTTCCGATCCTGGTCGGGTTGATAGGCCTCGTCGGCACCATGGTCCTGCAATATATCGCCTTCGCCTCGATGCCGGTGATCGAAGCTAATCTTGTCGCCTATACTTGGCCCCTGATGGTCGCCGCGGCGGTGATCGTGCTCGCGACAGCGCGGCGCCCGGCATTGCTGGCTATTGCCACCGCACTTGGGTTCATCGGCGTCGTGCTGGTGATTTCGGGTGGCCGCCACCCATCATGGTCTCAAGGCAACGTCATCGGCTATGCCTCGGCGTTCGGCTCGGCGGTGTGCATGGCTTTTTATTCTATTGCCGTCGGTCGCCTTACAATCTCGCCGGAGCGCCTGTTGCTGCCGTCCGCGCTGATCGGCGTAGTCATCACATTCTTATGGTGCACTAACGATGCTGTCGCCTGGCACATTGAACCGGATCTGTTTCTAGGGCTTTATCTTGGAGCTGGCCCGATGGGCCTGGGTTATTACTTCTGGTCGCGTGCCATGAAGCTTGATGGCGGCAAGGTTGCTGTTATCGCGTATCTCACGCCGATCGCCTCGACTCTGCTTTTGACCCTGTCCGGTGAGCGGTTGACCGTGACGGCCGTGGTCGGTGCGGTTCTTGTCATCGGTAGTTGTATAGCGGTCGGCACGGAACGTTCGGAGGCTGGAAACCATGCTTGACGAAAATGAACGCCTCGCCAGACAGGAAGCCCATTGGCTGGTCAACGAGTTCGGCGCGGAAGCGCTGCTCTATGCTGCGCTGAAGGCCGAAAAAGCGATTGAGCAAAAGGACTTCAGCCGTTGTGCCCGGTGGAAACGTGTTCTTGAGATCCTGGCTGACCACCAACCAGCCAGGGCCTCTGCTTCCAAGTATTAGATTTTCTAATTTGCCCGACTTCAGTCTTTCATGGAATGTACATCTACTAAGTCAAGGTAGTATATCGGGACTTGGTGGTCCGTTGGGGATCGCAATTAAACCGAGACGTCGAGAAGAGTCTTCAACAGGGCCAGCGACGTTTTCGTCAGCAAGGTCAAAATACTTGTCCAATATCGACGAAAAAACGATCAACGAACTCACAGCAGATATTGTTTCGGCTTATGTAAGCAACAATCCGCTCCCGGTATCCGGCCTGCCGGACCTGATTGCGAGCGTCAGGGCGTCGGTTGGAAGACTGAGCGGTGCTGCCACTCCTGAAAGTGTAAGCCTGATTCCGGCCGTTAACCCGAAGAAGTCAGTATTCCCAGATTACATCATCTGCCTGGAAGACGGGAAGAAGTTCAAATCCCTCAAGCGCCACCTTAATACGACCTATGGTTTGAGCCCCGACGACTACCGCGCCAAATGGGGCTTGCCGTCGGACTACCCGATGGTGGCCGCGAACTACTCAGCTACAAGGTCAGCGCTGGCAAAGTCTTCTGGGCTCGGCCGCAAGCCGGCAATACCGCTGGCCGTCGTAGGTAAAACGACAAAGCGCAAGGCAACGGCCTGATCGCGCGTCGAGATAGGCATCTGTCATAGCGCCGGTCCCGCGCTTTTCATGCCGGATACCGTCAATTGGCGGCTCAGGTCTTGCGAAGCGCGGATGTCCGGTGCAAAAGCCCGGCCATGCTTGTTATCTCAGACCTTTCGCTCCGCATGGCCGGACGCCTGCTTCTCGACCACGCCTCGCTGACCTTGCCGGCCGGCACCAAGGCTGGCCTTGTCGGCCGCAACGGCACCGGCAAGACCACGCTGTTCAAGGCAATCACTGGCGATTTTCCTTCCGAGACCGGGTCGATCAGCCTGCCGAAGAACACACGCATCGGCCAGGTGGCGCAGGAAGCGCCGGGCACCGAGGAACCGCTGATCGAGATCGTGCTCAAGGCCGACCTGGAACGTTCCGCGCTGCTTGAAGAAGAAAAGACCGCGACCGACCCGCACCGGATCGCCGATATCCATATGCGGCTGGCCGACATCGATGCGCATTCGGCCGAGTCACGCGCTGCTACGATTCTTGCCGGCCTGGGCTTCGACGACGCGGCGCAGCGGCGCCCGGCCTCGTCATTCTCCGGCGGCTGGCGCATGCGCGTGGCACTCGCGGCGGTGCTGTTTTCCGAGCCCGACCTTCTGCTGCTCGACGAGCCGACCAACTATCTCGATCTCGAAGGCACGTTGTGGCTGGAAAACTATGTGTCGAAATATCCGCACACAGTGCTTCTGATTTCGCATGATCGCGACCTGCTCAATCGCGCCGTCAATTCGATCGTCCATCTCGACCAGAAGAAGCTGACCTTCTGGCGCGGCGGCTACGACCAGTTCGAGCGGCAGTATACCGAGCAGAAGGAATTGCAGGAGAAGGGCCGCGTCAAGCAGGAGGCCGCCCGCAAGCATATGGAATCCTTCGTCGAACGCTTCCGCGCCAAGGCCTCGAAGGCCAGGCAGGCGCAGTCGCGCATCAAGGCGCTGGAAAAGATGAAGCCGATCGCCGCCATCGTCAACGATACGGTGCGGCCGTTCTCTTTCCCGGAGCCGGTGAAGACGGTGGCCTCGCCGATCGTGGCCCTGAACAACGTCAATGTCGGCTATACCGAAGGCCAGCCGATCCTGAAGAAGATGACGCTGCGCATCGATGCCGACGACCGCATCGCGCTGCTCGGCGCCAACGGCAACGGCAAGTCGACCTTCGCCAAATTGCTGTCGGGCCGGCTGAAGCAGGAGAGCGGCACCATGACGGTGGCGCCGGGCCTGAAGGTGGCGATCTTTGCCCAGCACCAGCTCGACGATCTCCGGCCGGAGGAAAACGCCTACGAGCATGTGCGCCGACTGATGCCGGAAGCGCCGGAATCGAAGGTGCGCGGCCGCGTCGCCCAGTTCGGCCTCACGACCGAGAAAATGAACACCGCTGCCAAGGACCTGTCCGGTGGCGAGAAAGCGCGGCTTCTGATGGGCCTGTCGGCCTTCGAGGGGCCGAACCTGTTCATCCTCGACGAACCGACCAACCATCTCGACATCGACAGCCGCGAATCGCTGATCCATGCGCTGAACGAATTTCCAGGCGCCGTGATCCTGATCTCGCACGATCGACATCTGCTTGAGGCGACCGCCGACCGGCTGTGGCTGGTCAAGGATGGCGCGGTCAACCCGTATGACGGCGACCTGGAGGACTACAAGACGCTTGTCACCGGCGTGTCCGGCGACCGCCGCGGCAAGCGCGAGGCCGAGAAGGCGTCAAAAGCCGATCGCCGCCGCGACGCAGCGGCGCGCCGTGCTGCCTTCGAACCGCTGGCCAAGGAAATCCGCGCCACCGAAGCGCTGATGGACCGTATCCGCAAGCGCATCGATGGCATCGAGGACGAACTGGCCAACCCTGCGATCTACGAAAAGGATCCGTCGACGGCGACGCGGCTGGCCAAGGAGCGCTCGCAGCTTGCCCAGACGCTGGCTGGCCACGAGGAAAAATGGCTGACCATGTCGGCGGAATATGAGGAAGGCACGGTGGAGTAATACGTCGCGCTCCTCTTCTCCCTCAAGGAGACCGCGCGTTGGCTTGCTGAGGAAAGAACGCATCGTAGCCCACTCAGTTCGCGGCACATCTTCACAAGGGAAGACAAGTCCGCGTCATATCTGGCCCTGCACCCGGGGATCAGAAGCGGTTAGATTGCTCCCATGAACCAGCACGCCAAGCTTCGCATCGGCCATTCGGCCTGTCCGCATGATTGCCCGTCGACCTGCGCGCTCGAGGTCGAGTTGCTTGACGGCAACCGCATCGGCCGTGTCCATGGCGCCAAGAACAATACGTATACGGCCGGCGTCGTCTGCGCCAAGGTCGCCCGTTATGCCGATCGTGTCCATCACCCCGATCGGCTGCTGAAACCGCTGGTGCGCGCGGGCGCCAAGGGCGAAGGCATCTGGAAGGAAGCGAGCTGGGAGGCCGCGCTCGACCTCGTCGCCGAAAAGTTTATCGCGGCCGAGGAAAGATACGGCTCGGAGACGGTCTGGCCCTATTACTATGCCGGCACGATGGGGCTGGTGCAGCGCGACGGCATCGACCGGCTGCGCCACGCCAAGAAATATTCCGGCTTCTTCGGCTCGATCTGCACCAATCTGGCCTGGACCGGCTGGATGATGGGGGCGGGTGCCCTGCGCGGGCCTGATCCGCGCGAAATGGCGAAATCGGACTGCGTTGTGATCTGGGGCACCAATGCCGTGGTGACCCAAGTCAATGTCATGACCCATGCCATAAAGGCGCGCAAGGAACGCGGCGCCAAGATCGTCGTCATCGACGTCTATGAAAATGCGACGATGAAGCAGGCCGATCTCGGCCTGGTGCTGAAGCCCGGCACGGATGGCGCACTGGCTTGCGCGGTGATGCATGTGCTGTTCAGGGAAGGCATGGCCGACCGCGCCTATCTGGAAAAATACACGGATGACCCGAAGGGGCTCGAAGAACATCTGGGAACACGCACGCCGGAGTGGGCGGCTGCCATCACCGGGCTTTCGGTCGCTGAGATCGAGGCTTTCGCTCGTCTCGTGGGCACGACGAAGAAGACCTATTTCCGCCTCGGCTATGGCTTTGCGCGCCAGCGCAACGGCTCGGTCAACATGCACGCGGCCGCCTCCATCGCCGCTGTCACCGGCAGCTGGCAATATGAGGGCGGCGGCGCCTTCCATTCCAATTCCGGCATCTTCAAGCTCAACCAGGATGTGCTGGAAGGCGCGAAGATGCGTGATCCCTCGATCCGCTATCTCGACCAGTCCCGTACCGGCCCGGTGCTGACCGGCGCGGCGGACGCGCTTTACGGCGGGCCGCCGGTGACGGCGATGCTGATCCAGAACACAAATCCGGTGAATGTCGCGCCGGAACAGCGGCTGGTGAGGCAGGGTTTTCTACGCGAGGACCTGTTCACCTGCGTACACGAGCAGTTCATGACCGACACGGCAAAACTCGCCGACGTGGTGCTGCCGGCGACGATGTTCCTTGAGCACGACGACATTTACAAGGGCGGCGGCAACCAGCACATCACGCTCGGACCCAAGCTGATCGAACCGCCGGAAGGGCCACGCACCAACCATTTCGTCATCGAGGAACTGGCCGAACGTCTCGGCGTAGCCGACCGTCCGGGTTTTGGTCTCACCGAGCAGCAGCATATCGACATCATCCTGGGCAAGCGTGGGCTGGGCAGCTTCGACAGCCTGAAGGAAGACAAGTGGATCGACCTGCAGCCGGATTTCGAGGCCGCACACTTCATCAAGGGCTTTGGCCATGCGGATGGAAAATTCCGCTTCCGTGCCAACTGGAGCGGGCAGGCTGCCCCAAACCGGCCGCCGAAGAGCATGGGCCTGTTCGGTCCGGTCGAGCGACTGCCGGAATTCCCCGACCATGTCGATCTGATCGAGGTGGCGGATGAGGAGCATCCGTTCCGGCTGACGACATCGCCGGCGCGCAACTTCCTCAATTCGACCTTTTCGGAAACGCCGGTGTCGAAGGCCAAGGAAGGCCGGCCTGAACTCCTGCTGCATCCCGAGGATGCGGCGGCGCACGGTCTGGCGGACGGTGACCGCGTCGAGATCGGCAACACGCGCGGCGAGGTGGTGCTGCACGCAAAGCTGTTCAACGGAATCAAGCGTGGCGTCGTGATCGCCGAAGGCATCTGGCCAAACAGCGCTCATGAGCGCGGCGAAGGCATCAATGTCTTGACCGGCGCCGATGCGCCCGCCCCCTATGGCGGCGCCGCCTTCCACGACAACAAGGTGTGGCTGCGACCGGCGCAGTGAAAGACCCGGGCGGCCGGAATCGGCAACGGGATTTCCGACGCGATGACTTTGCCGTGACCTGAAGCAACTCGCCCATGCACATGGGCAACGCAACGGCGCGTCGCGCGTTATTGCGAGACGCGCATCGTGCGATGAGGGCTTGATGATTTCCCATACGTCGACTCGACCCTTTGTCCCGCTTCTGCTGGGGGCAGTGGTCGCCGCGTTTGCGACCGGCGCCTGGGGGGCCGAGGCCGGCCATACATCAGGCATGGGGGGCTCGGGAGAAGGGATTTTTGTCGCCCAGATCGTCCTTCTGCTGGTCGTCGGCCGTGGCTTGGGCGAAGTGCTGCAGCGTTACGGACAGCCAGCGATCATGGGGCAGTTGATCGGCGGCATCCTGCTTGGTCCGTCGCTGTTCGGCTGGCTGTGGCCGTCGGCGCAGCATGTGATCTTCCCGAGCGACCCCGCGCAGAAGAGTATGATGGATGCGGTCTCGCAACTTGGCATCCTGATGTTGCTCCTGTTGACCGGCATGGAGACGGATCTGCGGTTGGTGCGAAGGGTCGGCGCCGCCTGCTTTTCCATCTCGATCACCGGCATCATCGTACCTTTCGTCTGTGGGTTCGCGCTGGCGCAGTTCCTTCCCGACAGTTTGCTGCCCGAGCCGACGCAGCGCGTGGTCGCCGGGCTCTTCCTCGGTACAGCGCTCTCCATCTCGTCGGTCAAGATCGTCGCCATGGTGGTGCGCGAGATGAATTTCATGCGCCGCAACCTTGGCCAGGTCATCATCTCCTCGGCGATCATCGAGGACACGATCGGCTGGCTGATTATCGCCATTACCTTCGGCATTGCCACCAACGGCCAGGTGCAACTGCTGCCCCTGGTAACGACGGTTGCCGAAGTCGCTCTGTTCATGGTGTTCTCCTTCACCTTGGGCCGGCGCCTGGTCTTCACGTTGATCCGCTGGACCAACGACACGTTCCGCAGCGAATATGCAGTCATCACTATGATCCTCGTCATCATGGGGGTGATGGCGCTGATCACCAATCTCATCGGCGTCCACACGGTCCTGGGTGCCTTCGTCGCGGGCATACTAGTCGGCGAGTCGCCCATTCTGTCGGGCCATATCGAGGAGCAGCTTCGCGGCGTCATCACCGCACTGTTCATGCCGATCTTTTTTGGCATGGCAGGACTTTCGGCTGACCTTACCGTGCTTTCCGACCCGACCCTGGCCACGCTCACGGTATGTCTTGTCGTCATTGCCAGTGTCGGCAAGTTCGGCGGCGCGTTCATCGGCGGCAAGCTTGCCGGAATGTCGATCAGGGAAGCCACCGCCGTAGGCAGTGCCATGAACGCGCGCGGCTCGACCGAGGTCATCGTCGCCAGCATCGGCCTGTCGATGAACATCCTCTCCCACAACCTCTTCACCATGGTCGTCACCATGGCGGTGCTCACCACACTGGCCATGCCGCCGATGTTGCGCTGGGCGTTGGGGCGTTTGCCGGTCGGCCATGCGGAAAAGCAGCGGGTCGAACGCGAGACATTGGACGAACGCGGCTTCGTCTCGAAGCTGGAGCGGCTGCTGGTGCTGGTCGACGACAGCCGGATCGGCAAGTTCACCGCCTACCTCGCGGGACTGGTTGGCGGCGGCAGCGGCATGCCCACCACCTTGCTGCGATTGAAGGATGGCCATCTCGCACGGCCCGAAGACGCCAGGGTGCCGGACGGAACGTTGAAGGAAATCAAGAAAGGGGCGGAAAAGAGCGCCAGGGCGGTCAAGCAGGCCGAAGACACGTTGGTGGAAAAGGTGCATCTGACGGCACGCACCGAATCCCAGGCGACGCGCGAGACCATCGCTCAGGAAGCCCGCAAGGGCTACGGCATGCTGCTGATCGGCCTTGAGGACGTGCGGACCGAAAAGGGGTCGTTCACGAAGACACTCAACGACATCACCGAGGGTTTTGACGGCCCGCTTTGCCTGGTTCTGAACGGGGCCGGCGGCGCGGCGAAGATGCCGACGCTGCAGGCCGGCACCAGCATTCTTGTTCCGGTCAATGGCACGGAAGTGTCTCGTCGCGCCGCCGATTTCGCGCTGGCGCTGGCGCGATCCCACCAGGCAAGGGTCAAGGTCCTCTATGTCTCGCAAGGCGCTGCCGGAGGCGGAAGGTCGACCTCCGTTTCGCATCGCCGCGAGGAGGCGGTTCTCAAGGACATTGCCGATCTGGCCGACCGCTATGGGGTTTCAGTCGATACCGCGATCCGCACACGCGCCACCCCCGACAAGGCAATCGTCAGGGAGGCCTCGAAGAATGCCGCCATGATCGTCATGGGCGTCACGCAGCGGCCAGGTGAAGAGCTGTTCTTCGGCGACACGGCCACCGCGGTCCTGGCGTCCTGTACCTGTCCGATCGTGCTCCTGGCCAGCGAGCGCACCAAGCGGGCCGATGCCAGCGTCGAGCCCGTGGCTGTGTAAGTGGGGAAGTGGCGTTGAGCTGATTACTTCGCGGCCTGCGCATCCAATGTCTTGATTTCTTCGGCTGCCGCCTCGCGTACGGCGACGTCCATGCCCGACGCGCCTTTGCTTTTGCCGAAGGCGATGAGAGCGGTGCGGGTATTGTCATCGCAGCCATCGCTTCCGAGATCGGCGACGCCGACGTTTCGGGCGGCTGCCAGCACCGCATCGCAGGCGTCAGGTGCGAAGGCAAACTGGCCCATCACGCCACCGAGTGTCAGCGGATCCTGCAGGCGCGGGTCGTCGCGGATCGCCTGAAGGGTGGCATTGCCAACAGCCGCCGATTTTCCGTCCTGTGCGATCTGCGTCAGGTCGAAGATGAATTCGAATTCCGGCTTGTCGATACCCTCGGGCTTGGTCACGAGAATATCCAAGGCGTAGCGCGTGATTTCCTCGGGGGGCACCACGCTGCGCACGATGTTCGCCTGATGATAATTGCGCACCAGCGCCCAGCGCGAAGCCATGTCGCCATAGCGGGCGAGCACGTTCAGCAGCTTGAGGGAGGCTAGCTTCTCTTTGTGGGTCTTGGCGGCCTCCGCCGAGGTGAACGCCTTGTCGCGAACGCGCCCGAGTATTTCGGCGGCGACCGTGTCCTTGTCTGGCGAAGCCGATTGGGATCCCGCCACGGCCGCCGTTTCAGCGACGTCGGGCAGGGGGCCCTTCGCATCGACCCAGGCAGCCAGCGCACCGCGCACATCGGGGCCGAAATAACCCTTGGGTTCGCCGGTATAGAATCCCTGGCTCTTCAGCACCGTCTCGATGGCAATGCGGATCTCGTCGGGCAGTGCCTTGCCGATGCCGACGAGGTTCTGGTCCTCGAGCCCGGCGGGCGCTTCGCGAAATGCGTCCATCACCGCGCCAGCCACGGCCGCCGTTCCGGCGGCTGAGGCCGGGCCTGAGAACAGGCTGCCCAGTTCCACCTTTGCCGCGTCGTCACCGAGTATGCCGACGCCCATTCTGCCGACGCCGTCATTGTAGAGTGCAATGCGCTCTGTGACACCCTCGCGAAGCGTCATCAGCCTGTCGAAACTGTCGAAGGGAAAGGCATCGGCGAGCTTTTCCTTCGCCTCGAGCGAACCCAGCCGGGCGGCTTCGCGCCATGCATGCAGCCGCTCGCGCGGATTCTTGTCGATGCCCAATCCCTTGTCATAGGCCTCGCCGAGCAGAACCATGGCCTCGACGCTGCCGAGATTGGCGGCATTGATCAGCATGGCGGTGGCCTTGGCGTCATCGTGCGGATAGATCACGCCGCGCCGCAGCAGCCTGGCAAAGAGCAGGAAGGCTTGCGGCTCCTTCCGTGCCATGCCGTCATCAAGCAGACTTTTCAACTCATTGTCTGTCAGACCGTCGTCCCGACGGGTCGGCCGGTAGCTGGTGGAATCAAGATTGGCATATTGCGTGGCTGCGTAAAGCCAGAGCGCTTCCCTGTCGCCCGCATCGGCCAATGGCTTCAGCATGGCACGAGCGAGGTTATCATCCTTGAACTGCTGATTGTCGGACAGTTGCAGCCGTGCCAGCGCCAGTCCCGCGCCTGGCTCGCTGGCGACCGCGCCGTTGCTCAGGCGCTCGACAAGGGCCGCCGCGTTGTCCACCCGCACGCCTGGATAATCGGAAAGTAGCCCGGCAAGCCGGATGGTGTCGTCGAGGTCGAACGAGGCGGACAGGAGTTTGATCGCCGCCTGCGGCTGGCGGCCGACAAGTTTGCCGTCCAGCAGCAGGCCGGCCAGCTGTGGTCCGGCCTCAGGGATATTCTTGACGGCGCGCAGCATCGCCATGGCGCGCTTGCCATCCGCCGGGCCGCCTTCGCCTTTGGCCAGCATGTCGGCCAGCATCGGGACGGCGTAATCGTCCTGGCTGACGCGCTCTTCCAAAAGCTGCCGCGCTTTTGTCGCGTCCTGCTGCGTCCCACGCCCCAGCCTCAGCGCCTTGATGTAGGCCAGCACCGAGCGCTCGGGCCCATCCGTTCCGGCATGGGAATCCGTAGCCACCAAGGCAAACGCCTTGCGTTGCTCGTCGCCAGCGAAGCCATCATTTTCCAGCATGGTCGCGGCTATCAGCCGGGGCATGCTCGCGCGGATCTGGGCGTCGCGTTCGTCGGGCGTCTGGCCCTGGACAGGCGCGTCGATGATGCGTTGCGCGGTTTCGACGACCTTGCGCGCATCACGGCGAAGCAGCGGGCCCCGGCTATATTGGTTGAGTAGCGTCAGCAGCGCGGCAAGATGACCGGAATCTCCCGATTTCCGCAAGCTGTCGAGCGCCATGTCGCGAGAGATGAGCGGCGGGGCGTCGGCATCGCCGTGATGCATCTGGAAGAACTCGAACAGCAGGAAATTCGCCTCGGCGCTGCCACCATCGGCCAGCAGTTTTATCTGAGGGACGAGCCAGACGAGGCCTGGTTCGTCGAGCGCCACCTTGATCCTCAGCCATTGCAGTTTCAATCGCTTTTCCTGCGGTGCACCAAGCATGGCCGCCTGGCATTTGTCGGCCAGGACACGCAGCTTCGTCAGGTCGAAATCGGCAGGAAAGAGTTCGCCATACTGCACCGGCGGCGCCTTGGCGTCGGGGTCGAGCGGAACGGACGCACCCTGATCGCAGGCATTCATCGCCTCGGCAAGCGCGGCCTTCTTGGCGGCGTCATCGGGCTTTTCAGACGCCATATTGGCTGCCCAAGCGGTGTTGGCGACGGGCAGGAGGACGAGACATGAAGCAAGCAGGATACGCAATGGCCGCAGCATCTATGTCTCCCCACATGCATTGCCAGGCGGCGCCTCGCGGCCGGACACTTCAGCAAAATAGCATATCGCCCCCGAAATGATGAGCATGGCACCTTAATTGGGTGTTGGGCGGGCAAGCGCAGGCGCAGCGGTGCCCATGGATCGGATGGCATGGATTGCCTGGGCCTGAATCAATCGGATAGAGCTTGGCTCTATCTTCTTGTTCGACCGGGATCTTTTCCGAACCGGCAGGTTGGGCCATGATCCCTGGATATCTTCGGAGAGCCCGCCTTGCCCCAGCCGATCAAGATCGCCATTGCCGATGCGCTGGGCCGCATGGGCCGGCAAATGGCCGAGGTCGTCGAAGCCGATCCCCGACTGGCGCTGGTCGCTCGCTTCCATCGAGCCGACGCCAGTGCCGCGGGGCTGGTCAGCCGGGACGAAGCGCTTGCCGTTGCCGACGTGGTCATCGACTTCACGGCGCCTGCCGCATCGGCATCGCTGGCGCGTGCTTGTGCCGAGCGCGGCGGTCCGGCGTTGGTGATCGGCTCGACAGGCTTCGACGCGGCCGAGCTTGCCGCCATCGCAGCGGCCGCCATCACTGTTGCCATCGTACGGTCCGGCAATTTCTCCCTGGGGCTCAACATACTGATGGGGCTGGTCGAGCAGGCCGCGCGGGCGCTTGACCCGGATGCCCATGATATCGAGATTTTCGAGGCCCATCACCGCCACAAGGTGGATGCGCCGTCGGGCACCGCTCTGATGCTTGGCGAGGCTGCCGCCAGGGGGCGTGGCGTAGACATCGGCGCCGTCGCTGTCAGGTCTCGTGACGGCATGATTGGCGCCCGGCGGCCCGGAGATATCGGTTTTGCGGCGATGCGAGGCGGCAGCATCGTCGGCGATCACAGCGTCAGTTTCTGTTCCGAGGGCGAGACCGTGACCTTGTCGCATTCCGCGGGCGACCGAAGCATGTTCGCCCGCGGGGCAGTGGTCGCGGCGCTCTTTGTAGCGGGCCGCGCACCCGGCGAATACGACATGCGCGACGTGCTGGGGCTGGGCAAAGACGAGCAGCTTGCTGGCAGCACATGAGCGGGCCGCGACGGCCGGCGAGTCGCGGCTTACCGATTCATACGGTTTGAATTGACTTTCGGGACTGGCTTGAAAGCTGGATGAAAGGTTGGTGCTGTAACTGTTGGCGAGCGCCCCCATATTTGTCGCGGAAGCGATGGGAGAGAGGAGGGGCGCGGGAAACGAACAAAGGGAAGAGGCCATGTCGCTCGCGCGAATACTGCTTGATTCAGCCGCCACAACCGCACTCGTCGCCACCATGGCTTTCACCGCGCCCCCCGCGCGCGCGGACGAAAAAGTTTCCATCATGGTCGGCGGCTACGAGAAGCAGATCTACCTACCCGCCAAGCTGACCGAGGCACTCGGCTACTTCAAGGACGAGGGGCTCGACGTCGAATTGCTGAATGAACCGGCCGGCGTCGATGCTGAAAACGAGATGCTTGCCGGTGCCGTTCAAGGGGTCGTCGGCTTCTACGACCACTGCATCGATCTGCAGGCAAAGGGCAAGTTCGTCGAATCCATCGTCCAGTTCAGCCAGGCGCCTGGCGAAGTCGAGCTTGTGTCGACGAAACATCCCGAGATCAAGTCGCCAGCCGACTTCAAGGGCATGAGCCTTGGCGTCACCGGCCTCGGTTCCTCGACAAATTTCCTGACGCAGTATCTCGCCGTCAAGAACGGGTTGAAGCTCGGTGACTTCACCTCGGTTCCCGTTGGCGCCGGCAACACCTTTATCGCTGCCATGCAGCAGGACAAGATCCAGGCGGGCATGACGACCGAGCCGACGATCACGCGACTGCTGAAGACCGGTGAAGCATCCGTTCTTATCGACATGCGCACGATGGAAGGCACCAAGGCTGCTCTCGGCGGTACATATCCGGCTGCCTCGCTCTATATGCAGACCGACTGGGTCGAAGCGCACAAGGACACCGTGCAGAAGCTGGTCAACGCCTTCGTCAAGACGCAGAAATTCATCAATACGCATAGCGGCGCTGAGATCGCCGACAAGATGCCGAAGGACTATTACGTCGGCGACAAGGAAGGCTATGTGAAAGCCCTTGATGCCGGCAAGGCGATGTTCACCCCCGATGGGATAATGCCCGAGGGTGGACCGGAGACGGTACTGACCGTGCTTTCGGCCTTCTCGAAGGACCTGCAGGGCAAGCAGATCGACCTTGCCAAGACCTATACCTCGGAATTCGTCAAGAACGCCAAGTAGCAGGCGGTGCCGGCGCGATAAATGCATCGCGCCGGCATCCGACAGTCTTTTACGTCCGGCGGCCTTGGCCGACGGCGGGCGTCTGCTCGTATCCAGGAGTTCCACCATGACCCTTGAAAAAAACGCACCGGCGATCGAGTTGATCAATGTCAGCCGTCGCTTCCTCTCGCCAACCGGTAAATCGCTGACGGCGCTGCGCGACTTCACCATGACAGTCGAGCGCGGTGAATTCGTTGCCGTGGTCGGCCCGACCGGTTGCGGAAAATCCACCACCCTCAACCTGGTTACGGGGCTGGCAAGCCCAAGCGCCGGCGAGGTTCGTGTGATGGGCGCACCAGTGAAGGGGATAGACCCGCGCATCGGCTTTGTTTTCCAGAGCGACGCCTTGTTTCCCTGGCGAACCGTGATCGAGAACGTGATGGCTGGGCCACTCTTTCGCGGCAAGGCCAAGTCGGATGCCACGGTAGCAGCCCGCGACTGGCTGGCGCGCGTCGGGCTGTCGCGGTTCGAGCATCATTATCCGCACCAGCTTTCGGGCGGCATGCGCAAACGTGTGGCGCTTGCCCAGACCTTCATAAACGGCCCCGAGATACTTCTCATGGATGAGCCGTTTTCCGCGCTCGATGTCCAGACGCGCGTGCTGATGCACGAAGAACTGTTGCGCCTGTGGTCGCAGGCGAAGGCCTCGGTGGTCTTCGTCACGCATGACCTGGAAGAGGCGATCGCTCTGGCCGACAAGGTCTATGTTCTGACCGCCGGACCCGCGACAGTGAAGTCGGTCTACACCATCGACCTGCCGCGTCCGCGCGTTGTCGCCGACATCCGCTACGAACAGAGCTTCATCGACTATTCGCGCACGATCTGGGCCGACCTCAAGGAAGAAGTCGAGACCAGCTATGCGCGTGCGGCAGCCTGAGGAGGAACGCCATGACCGATGCCGCCATCGACATCAGAGCAGGAGCTTTCAAGCCAGGCACTTCCGACGCGGAAATCGAAGCGGCCGCCGCGAAGGCGGCACTGCACCGTCGTCGCACCGTGATGTTCTGGCGTATTGCCATTCTGGTTGCTTTCCTAGGCTTGTGGGAAATTGCCGCGCGTCTCGCCTGGATCGATCCGTTCTTCTACGCGATGCCAAGCGCGATCGCGCAGCGGCTTTACGAATGGACGACCGAAGGGACGTCCGAAGGCCCGCTTTGGTACCATCTCTATGTGACGATGGAGGAGTCGGTCATCGGCTTTGTCACCGGTTCCGTCGCCGGCATCATCATTGGCGTTGCGCTTGGTCGTAACCGGATGGCCGCCGATATCTTCTCGATCTACATCAAGGTGATCAATTCCATCCCCCGCGTGGTTCTGGCGCCGATCTTCATCATGGTCCTCGGCCTCGGTCTCGCCTCGAAAGTGGCGCTTGCCTTCGTGATGGTTTTCTTCGTGGTGTTCCACAATGCATTCCAGGGCGTTCGGGAAGCCGACAGGGCGATGATCGCCAACGCCCGCATTCTCGGCGCCTCCAACTGGCAACTGACGCGCTCGGTGATCGTCCCATCGGCGATGAGCTGGATCTTCGCCAGCCTGCATGTCAGCTTCGGCTTCGCCATCATCGGTGCCATCGTGGGCGAGTTCGTCGGCGCGCGCTATGGCATCGGCCTGCTGATCAACATTGCCAAGGGATCGTTCGATGCCGCCGGCATGTATGCTGCGATCGTCATTGTCATGGTGGTGGCGCTCGGTGCCGAATACCTGATGACGATGGTCGAGGACCGCCTCGCAAAATGGCGTCCTCAGCCGCTGCATGAGACGCAGTAGGCATCATCGCGAGTGCTTCATTTGCCCGCCAGCGGCAGCCGAACCTCGACAACCA
The DNA here is from genome assembly GCA_943370265.1 of Mesorhizobium carmichaelinearum. Lineage (GTDB taxonomy): Bacteria > Pseudomonadota > Alphaproteobacteria > Rhizobiales > Rhizobiaceae > Mesorhizobium > Mesorhizobium carmichaelinearum_A. The sequence goes on along the minus strand of CALRQH020000003.1, from coordinate 170,096 downwards.
GGCCGCCGGTCGCGCCATCCCCGAGGGTGACGCGGCCGCCGGCATTTTCTACAACTTCGCGCACGATGGCGAGGCCGAGCCCGCTGCCGTCCTCGGTGGAGCCGGCGATGCGGTAGAAACGCTCGAAAACATGATCCCGTTCGTCCACGGGGATTCCAGGGCCGTCGTCGGCGACCGTCAGCACGGCCTCGTCGCCAAGCGAGGCCGGCCTCACGGTGACACTTCCGCCAGGGGGCGTGTGGCGCAACGCGTTGTCGACCAGGTTCACGATCATCTCGCGCAACATGGTGCCGTCGCCGACTACCTCCACCGGCCCCATCTCGTCGAGGCCAAGATCGATGTTGCGGCCGACGGCCACCGGTGCATGGGTTTCAAGCACCTGGCGAGCCGCTTCGGTCAAGTCGATGCGGTCGGCGCGCGGCCGCCTGCTGCCTGGCTCGGCCCTCGACAGGGTCAACAGCTGTTCGGCCAGCCGTGCCAGGCGGCCGGAGCTCGCCTGCAAGGCGACCAGCGCTTCGTGGCGAGCGTCGGGGACAGTTTCCCGCAGCGCGTAGCTTGCCTGCGTCGATAGCAACGCCAGCGGCGTGCGCAACTGGTGCGCGGCGTTGGCGATGAAGCGGCGCTGCGACGCCATTTGCGCCCGAACCCGCGCCATATAGGCGTTGAGTGCATCGATCAGCGGCCGGATTTCACTCTGCGCGCCCGGCACTTCCACCGGGTCGAGGTCGCTGCGATCTGGAGAACGCACCGCGTCGCGCAGCCTGATCAGCGGCGCCAGGCCTCGGTGGAGGCCAAGCAGAACGAAGAGGCCTGCAATCGCCACCAGCGCCAACTGCTGGGCAAAGGCGCCAAACCAGAGACGCCGCACCATCGCGTCATGCCCAGCGAGCGTAACGCCAACGGTGACCGTTATCGGCGAGTCGTCGCCTGCGCCGACCACCGCCTGGCTGAAGGTAAGCAGCCGCAGCCGATGGTCGCGATAGGTTGCTTCGGTGCTGGTCGGCGTCAGTGCTTCCGGCAGGTTGGGATAGCCGGTCAGCAGCCGCCCCTGGGCAGTCTTGACATGGTAGTAGACGCTGTCGCGGTCGCCGGTGTCGAACATCTCGATCGCTGCCGGCGGTATCGGGGCATCGAGCACGCCATCGGCCATGGCGACCTGCTCAGCGATGGTCCGCGCCGAACCCAGCAGCATCCGGTCGGTGACCAGATCTGCAGTGGCCAGCGCGTTGCCATGGCTGGTCCATAGATTGATGGTGGCAAGTCCGGCCAGCGGCAACACCACCCATGCCAGCAGTTGAAGGCGGAGGCTATTGATCCTCATGACGCAATAGATAGCCGAGACCGCGCAAGGTTGCGATCTGGACCCGTGATCCCTCAAGCTTCTTGCGCACGCGGTGCACATAGATCTCGATGGCGCTTGGGTCGGCGTCGGTCTCGAAATCGTAGATTGCCGCTGACAGCGCCGCCTTGCTCACCGTGCGTCCGGCCTTGACCATCAGTTGCTCCAGCACGGCATGTTCGCGTGGCGTTAATGACAGCGTTTCGCCAGCCAATGAAAACAGCCGCGTGTTGGTGTCAAAGACGAGATCTCCGCAGGCAACGACAGGTGCGGTCCGGTCGTTGGCGCGCCGCAACTGGGCCCGGATGCGCGCCTCCAACTCCTCAATCTGGAAAGGTTTGGCCAGATAATCGTCGGCGCCCTCATTGAGGCCCTTGACCCGTCCGTCGAGGCTGGCGTTGGCGGTCAGCACGATGATGGGGACGCGGTTGCCGCGCGCCCGCAATGTCCGCAGCACTTCCAGGCCGCTCATGCGCGGCAAGGCAAGGTCCAGGATCACCAGCGCGTGGTCGCCGGCTGCCAGCGCATGCTCGACATCCTCGCCGTCATGGACGATGTCTACGACGTAGTTTGCCTGTCGCAAGGTCTTGCCCAGCCAGTCCGCCAGCTCACGATTGTCCTCGACCAGCAGCAGCCGCATTTCTATCGCTGTTTCCGGGCGCTGCCCATTGCCGACCTTCGCTCTTCGACGGACGCCGCGCAGAGGCCTGGCGGTGTTCCGGAAATCAACACACCCGACAACTGATAATATTGATCCGGTCCCGACGCAAACGCCCGGCTGTCACCGCCAGAGAAAGGTTGTTCCCGGGCCGCAACGTCCTTTTATGTTTAATAATCGAACCGAACGGTTCGTTTCTGTTGACAGACCGTGCAGCGTAAGGTGAACGACAGCCAGGAAGACGCCTGGTGCCTGGGTGACTGGTTTTGGTTAAGATATTGAAATAAATAGAAAAATTTTGAGTGATGGGAGTCCTTGGCGACATTTCAAGAACCGGATTCAGGCGGCGCCGGAACATCTTCGTGATTGGAATCAACAGCGTGGCTAACCCATTTCGGTGTGGTCCGAGCGACGCGAATTCCTCCCAAGGCACACGCCACTTGACGGACAGAACTACGAAATACCGGAGTAACGAAAATGACCAAGATCGCACTTACCGCCGCCGCCATCCTCGTCGCCACGGGCGCCGCTTTTGCCGGCAGTGACAATTTCCAATCGAACAACGTCAATCAGCCTGCCGTGACGCAGTCCATCGACAATTCGTCCACCGGCTCGATCCAGAAGCAGGGCGCGGCCGTCCAGAAGCCGGTCACGCAGGGCAGCGACAGGGACCTTTTCGGTAACCACTGATCGCGCCGCATTCAACCAATCAACCAGATCTCGAATCAGGAGTACTTAAAATGACCAAGATCGCACTCACCGCCGCCGCTATCCTCGTTGCCACGGGCACCGCCTTTGCGGGTAGCGACAATTTTGGCTCTGACAATGTCAACCAGCCCGCTGTGACGCAGTCGGTTACCAGGCATTCCGGCAATTTCGACAATGCCAATATCGACAACTCGTATACCGGCTCCATCCTGAAGCCGAACCAGGCTCAGGGCGACGCCAATGCCAACGTTCCGGCTCCGTCGGGCCAGGGCATCTGGGGTCATTGATTTCCAACGTCCTTGACCACAAAGAGCGGCGGGCATGGCCCGCCGTTCTTGTTTTGCCTGTAAGACGCGCCCAGGCTACTAGCCAAAATCCTTTGGCCTGAGACAATGAGTCAGTTCAGCCGAGCCCGGGGCGAGCTTTGCCCAGTCGTCTTCGACGACGAAACGGGCGAGCGCGGCGGTCGGGAATTTCTCTGACAGTGTTTGCAACGCCGCGGCTTTCGAAGCAGGGCCGGAAAGCAGGCGCGCCAATTCCTCCAGCCCCGGATTGTGGCCGACCACCAAAAGGGTGACCACTGAGCTATCCATCTGCCGCAGCAGGTCGAGCATATCCCCAGCCGAAGCGTCATAGAGTGCGCGGAAAAATTCGGTCGGCACCTTGGCTGGAAATGCTGCCGCCACCAGCCTCCACGTGTCGCGCGTGCGCAGAGCCGGCGACACCAGCGCCATGTCCGGCAGCCAGCCACGTCTGGCAAGCTCGCGCCCAATCAGTGGCGCCGTCTTCAGCCCGCGTCCCGAAAGCGGCCGGTCGAAATCGGTCAGGTCGGGGTCATCCCAGCTTGACTTGGCATGACGCAGGAGCAGCAGGGTTTTCATAGCTGTGCATCAGGTCCAGCGAATGTCGGCATGGAAATCTTTGCCATACCGCCACCATGTTTTGTTCCCGTCACCGTATCGAACGCGGCACAAAGCACGCCATGGACGAACAGCCCGACGCGTCGCTCAGTCTGATCCCACATGATGCCAATGTCCGGCTCCGTTATATTCCAGAGGCCCGAGCGAACGTGAATTGCTCCCTCGACTTGGCCGGTAACTCCATCTTCGATTCTGCAAAGATAGAAATATGCCGTAGGTCCGTCGGAGTCATCATACTCGAAGACGCCGGCAAGATCGCCTTTTGATCGTGCCGCACTATCGAAAACGGCCATTGGCCTGCTCAGGGCGTGATGCGCGCCAGATGTTCCAGATCGGCTTCCTCGCGCAGCGGATCGGGCGCCATGACTACCGACGTGCCGTTATCGGCATCATCGGCGAAATGAGCAAACACTGTGTGGCCGCCTTCCATCCGCGCTTTGCCTTCCGCGACCAGTCCGAGCGCCAGCGGATACAGCTGGTGCTCGGCCTTGAGCACGCGCGCTGCCAGCGTGTCCTCATTATCGCCGATCATGACCGGCACGGCCGCCTGCGCGATGATCGGGCCGTCATCCATGTCCGGCGTGACGAAGTGCACCGTGCAGCCATGAATGCGAATACCGGCGCGCAGCGCCCGGGCGTGGGTGTCCAGTCCCTTGAATGCGGGCAGCAGGGCAGGGTGGATGTTGACCATCCGTCCTTTCCATTTCTCGACGAAGCGACCGCCGAGGATGCGCATATAACCGGCGAGCGCCACGATCTCGGCACCGAACGTCACAAGGGCCGCGTCGATCGCCGCGTCATGCGCGTCCTTGCTGGCATGGTCGGTCCGCGTGATCACCTTGGTGGCGATGCCGCGCGCCGCCGCGATGCCGAGGCCAGCGGCATTCGCCCGATCGGAAATGACGCCGACAATCTCGGCCGGATAGGCGGGGTCGCTGGCGGCGGCGATCAGCGCCGTCATGTTGGAGCCGCGTCCGGAGATCAGTACGACGGTGCGTTTCTTGCTCATAGGCCGATCGAGCCCCGATAGATGACGCCGGCATCGCGACGCGGCACGATGCGACCGATCGGCGTCACCGTCTCACCGGCCTCTTGCAGCACGGCGGCGACCTGCGCTGCCTGGCCCGAGGCGACCGCGAGGATCATGCCGACGCCACAGTTGAAGGTGCGCATCATCTCTTCCGGCGCCACGCCACCGGTCTTGGCCAGCCAGGAGAAGACAGGCGGAACGTCAATGGCGTCGAGGTCGAGTTCGGCCGAAAACTCCTTGGGCAGCACGCGCGGGATGTTTTCGGGAAAGCCGCCCCCGGTGATGTGGGCCAGCGCCTTGATGCCGTGCGTGCCGCGGATCGCCTTGAGCAGCGACTTTACATAGATGCGTGTAGGCTCGAGCAGTGCCTCGGCCAGCGTCTGCCCGTCGGCGAAAGGCGCCGGGTCGCTCCAGCCAAGGCCGCTGGTGGCAACGATGCGGCGGACCAGCGAAAACCCGTTCGAATGCAGGCCGGAGGAGGCGAGGCCGAGCAGCACGTCGCCCTCGACGATGTCGTCGGTGGGCAGCAACTGGCCTCGTTCGGCCGCACCCACGGCGAAACCGGCGAGGTCATAGTCCTTGCCGTGATACATGCCTGGCATTTCCGCCGTCTCGCCGCCGATCAACGCGCACCCGGCCTGCCGGCAGCCCTGGGCGATGCCGCCGACGATCGATGCGCCCTGGTCTGGATCAAGCTTGCCGGTGGCGAAATAGTCGAGGAAGAACAGCGGCTCGGCGCCTTGCACGACGATGTCGTTGACGCACATGGCAACGAGATCGATGCCGATCGTGTCGTGCTTGCCGGCCTCGATGGCGATCTTCAGCTTGGTGCCGACACCGTCATTGGCCGCGACGAGGACCGGATCGGTGAAACCGGCGGCCTTGAGGTCGAACAGGCCGCCAAAGCCGCCGATCTCGCCATCGGCACCAGGCCGGCGCGTCGCGCGCACCATCGGCTTGATCTTCTCGACCATCAGATTGCCGGCATCGATGTCGACGCCCGCTTCGGCGTAGGTGAGCCCGTTCTTGCGCTTGCTCATCACTCTTTCCCTGCTTTGCGGGGCTCTTCGCATGAACGCTCGCGCCTCGCAAGGATAACGGCGAAATGGCCGGCCTTTGCCCCCCGATAAAAGCGTGGACAGCCTGGCTTTCGCCGCTGGTCCTTGCAGCCATGCATCGTTTCCATCATGTATCAGCAAGACAAAAGCGGCGGGATATGCGTTTGACCATCCCCAACATGATCACGATCATGCGCTTCGTGCTGGTGCCGGCCGTGGTTCTGGCCATGCTGGACATGCGCTGGGATTGGGCCTTTGCTGGTTTCCTCATCGCCGGCATTTCGGACGGCGTCGATGGTTTCATCGCCCGCCGTTTCAACCAGCATTCGCGCCTTGGCGCCTATCTTGACCCGATGGCCGACAAATTGCTGCTGGTCTCGGTGTTCGTGGTCATGGGCTTCATCGGCGAACTGCCGCTGTGGCTGGTCGTCACCATGGTCTCGCGCGACGCACTGATCGTCTGTGCCGTGGTTTTGTCGACTGTCATGAGCCATCCGGTCGAGATGAAGCCGCTGCTCGTGTCGAAGGCGAACACAGCCATACAGATCATCCTGGCGGCGGTGGTGCTTGGCGAACTGGCACTGGCCGTTCATCTCGACCCGTTGAGGCCGGTGCTCATATTGCTGTCCGGGGTCTTGACCGTGGCTTCGGCCGCGGCCTATCTCGTGGCTTGGCTGAGGCATATGAGCGGCTATGGCGAAGGCAGTACACCAGGCACGGGTTGACGAGGCTGCCGGCGATGCAGCCGAGGCGGCACCGTCATCCGCTATTCATAGGCAGGTCTTTTTCTGGCTGGCTGGCGCGTTCCTGCTTGCGCTTTTCTTCTATGTTTTCAGCGCCATCCTGCTGCCCTTCGTGGCCGGCATGGTGCTTGCCTATTTCCTTGATCCGGTCGCGGACCGGCTGGAGCGGCTTGGGCTTTCCCGTTTGATGGCGACGGTCGTCATCCTCATCACCTTTCTTGTCGTCCTGGTGCTGGCCTTCGTCGTCCTCATTCCGGTTCTCGCCACCCAGATGGCCGAATTCGCCAGCAAGCTGCCGGAATATCTGACGCGTCTGCAGGCACTGCTGACCTCCTTTGACCCGAAATGGCTGGAGGAGAAATTCGGTGTCAACGCCAACGGCTTGCGGGACGGGCTGAGCTCGCTGCTGACCTCCGGCTTCGGCCTGCTGTCCACGGTGTTCACCTCGATCTGGAGTTCCGGCGTGGCGCTGGTCTCCGTGGTCAGCCTGTTCGTGGTGACGCCGGTGGTCGCCTTCTACATGCTGCTCGACTGGGACCGCATGGTCGCTGTGGTCGATAGCTGGGTGCCGCGCGACAATGTCGAGACGGTGCGGGCAATCGCCGCCGACATCAACTCGGCGACCGCCGGTTTTGTGCGCGGCCAGGGCACGCTCTGCCTCGTGCTGGGCGCCATGTATGCCACCGGCCTGACTCTGACCGGCCTGAATTTTGGCATCCTCATCGGCCTGTTCGCCGGGCTGATTTCGTTCATTCCCTACGTGGGGTCGCTGACCGGGCTGGTGCTCGCGGTGGGCGTGGCCTTCGTCCAGTTCTGGCCTGACTGGACCATGGTGGTTGCCGTGGCCTGCGTGTTTTTTGTTGGCCAGTTCATCGAGGGCAACATCCTGCAGCCAAGGCTGGTGGGCAAGAGCGTCGGCCTGCATCCGGTGTGGTTGATGTTTTCGCTGTTCGCCTTTGGCGCGCTTTTCGGCTTCGTCGGCCTGCTGATCGCCGTTCCCGCGTCAGCCGCGGTCGCCGTGCTCGTGCGCTTCGCCATAGCGCGCTATCTCGAATCGCCCCTCTACAAGGGCCGAGGAACTGAGCCGCCTCCGCCGTTGCGGACACGCCGCGGCAAGGGCGCGCAACTGCGCTGAGCCCGATGGCAGATCAAACCGAACAACCACGCCAGTTGCCGCTCGATCTAGGGCATGGCACCGGCTATTCGCGCGACGAACTCGTCGTCTCCGCCACCAACGAGCAGGCGGCGGCGCTGGTCGACCGCTGGCCGGACTGGCCGTCGGCTGTCATTGTCCTGGCGGGCCCTGCCGGCTCGGGCAAGACGCATCTGGCATCGATCTGGCAGGCCCGTGCTGGTGCCGTGAAGGTTGACGCAGGGCGCATAGGCGACTGCATCGCGAATCTGGGCGCGCGCCCGGCTTTGATCGATGATGTCGATGCAGGCCCTGTCGATGAGCACGGCCTCTTCCACCTGATCAACGCCGTGCGCGGCGCCGGCTCGCATCTGCTGTTGACGGCACGGCGCTTTCCGTCCGCCTGGGGTGTGAGATTGCCGGATCTCGCCTCGCGGCTGAAGGCCGCGGCGACCGTAGAGATCCACGAGCCCGATGATCTGTTGCTTGCCGGCGTCATCACAAAGCTGTTCGCCGACCGGCAGGTCGAGGTCGAACCGCACGTCGTTCAGTATCTGGTGCGGCGCATCGAGCGCTCACTGGCGACTGCAATGCGCGTCGTTGAACGGCTGGATCGTACGGCACTCGAGCGCAAGACGCCGATCACGCGTGCGCTGGCTGCTGAAACCATCAGCGCTATGGATGAAGGGCAGGGCGAGTTCGACATGTAGTGTGTCGCAAGAGCTCTTGGTTGCTGTCCCGTTTTGGGAAAACAACGCTGGCATTTATCTTGCAGCAACAGGTTGCCGGCTTAACCCCCGGTCCTGGTTGCGTTCCAAATCAGGTGTAGGCTCGCCGGGATTGGGGCGGTTGGGGTTCTCTCCCGGCGAGCTGTGTCAAATCGGATGCATCGTGCGCCGATGCGTCTTCGGCAGGTTGGTAGTCAAGGTTCCAACAGCGCTCAGCGGCGGCGATAGCCAATGAGTTGGGCATCGTCGACGTCGGGCAAGTTGACCACGATGTTTTCAGGGGTGCGGCACGCAAGCCACCACAGCTCTTCCGTTGTGCTCATATTGGCCTCGAGATGCGGCAGGTACGGCGGCACGAACATGAAGTCGCCCGCCGAGAGCTCGACAAATTCCTGGTAGTCCTTGCCGAAATAGATGCGGGCATTGCCTGACAGCAGATAGGCGCCTGTTTCAGCTTCGCCATGGTGATGCGGCAGAGAACGGAAACCAGGTGCGTTGCTGGCCTTGCCGAACCACAGCTTCGTCGCCGAGGTATGTTGCGGCCCAACGCCAGTCACCAGCGCCATGCCGCCGGATTGGCTCGTCTTGTTGCTCTCCTGGCCTTTCCTGGTGATCACCGGGCGGTCATTCGCGGTCATTCGTGAAACCTCTGTCGTCGAAAATGTGCCATCTTGGGCATCTGCGGTTCGAGACTGGCATCAAAAACGGATCGACAGCAAGGGGAGGTATAAGGCGCAAGGCATTCGGAGCGCACGCCATTAGAGGCGCCTCGGCAACGATTGTCCTTGGGAAAGGAAGAATGGTCGGAGTGGAGAGATTCGAACTCCCGACCCTCTGGTCCCAAACCAGATGCGCTACCAGCCTGCGCTACACTCCGAACGGTTTGTTGCCTATTCATTTCGGTGTTGCATGGCAAGTGTAAAAAACCATCAGCCTTGCCGCGAGCTGCATTGCGCAGTAAGGACGGGCCTGAATGAAGCCTCGAAAACCGGAATCGGATTTCAGGGTCGATCAAAAAGTGCCGGAGCGTCCATGGGACGGCCCGGTGATTCTGTGGCGGCGGTGCCGCCGGCACGTAGCAATGAGGTGGCCATGTCCGCGCGCATTTTCAGCCCAGCCAAGACCGCGATGCAGTCCGGCAAGGCCAAGACCGGCCATTGGATGCTGGAGTTCGATCCCGAGATGCGCAAGAAGATCGATCCGTTGATGGGCTACACGACCTCCGGCGACATGAGAAGCCAGATCCGTTTATCCTTCGATACGAGGGAAGAAGCGGTGGCCTATGCCGAAAAGGAAGGGCTCGCCTATCGTGTCGAGGAGCCGAAGGAAAGCAAGCGCCGCCAGATTTCCTATGCGGAAAATTTCCGCTATGACCGCAGGATACCCTGGACGCACTGATCGGAAACCTGATCGGCGCCAGGATAAAAGAATCCGCCGGCCCGTGGGTCGGCTAGCGGTCCCGTAGCTCAGCTGGATAGAGCACCGGCCTTCTAAGCCGATGGTCACAGGTTCGAATCCTGTCGGGATCGCCAATAATTCAACTACTTAGCTGGTCAGTGAGGCGCCGATTTTTCGGCAAAGTTGGAACTGTTCCAACTATTTGTTCTTGATGCGTGCTCGTCGAAAGGGTGGCAGCCAGACTCTCGTGGACTGCGTAGCGCATCACGAGTGAGATCGGGGGCGGCTTCGAACCGCAAACATCCGAGCGCGATCATTGCTGCAGCTGTTTTCGCAAGGTTGCGACATCGGTCGGGCTCACCCGCGGTGCGGAATTACCCCAGCTGTTGCGCACATAGGTGAGGACATTCGCCACGTCCTCATCGCTCAGGTTCCAGGCGTAGGACGGCATTGCCGGGGCGGTCGGCACGGCGTTGGTGGCGCCTGCCACGCTCCCGGCAAGCACAACGCGGATCAGTGTCGTCGCGTCATCATTGTTGACGAGCGGCGCGCCCGCGAGTTTTGGAAACAGCTTTGGAACGCCTTCACCTGAGCCGATGTGGCAGGCGGCGCAGCGATCGGCGTAAATGGCGTGGCCAGCCGCCATGCCCTTGTCGTCGGCGGCGATAGGGGTTGGTGCGTTTGCGCCGTCCCCGCCAACCGAAAGCAGATATGTCGCGACAGCCTTGAGATCCGGGTCCGTCCAATGTTGCGATGACTTCTCGACCATTTCAGCCATCGGTCCCGATGCGATATCGAAACGGTTCGCGCCCGTTTTCAGATACTGCATGATGTCGCCGGACGACCACGAGCCGATACCCTTGTGGGCGTCTGCCGTGATGTCGGGCGCGTACCAATTGTCCAGTGTCCCGCCCTGCAGAAACTGGCCGTTCTTGTCGCCACCTGTGAGGCTCTTGGGCGTATGGCAGCTGCCGCAATGGCCAAGGCCCTGAACGATATAGGCGCCACGGTTCCACTCCGCCGATTTCGCGGGATCGGGCTGGAACTCGCCCTTGGTGAAATTGAGAAAATTCCAGCCGATAAGGCTCATGCGGATGTTGAAAGGGAAGGGGAGCTGATTGGGTTCGACAGGATTGTTGACGGGCTCGATCGTCCGCAGATAGGCCCAAAGCGCGGCATTGTCTTCCTTCGTAACCTTCGTATAGGCGGTGAAAGGCATGGCGCCATAGAGATGGTATCCACCTCGACCGAGGCCCTGCGACATCGCACCCTGGAAATCGTCCAGCGTCCATTTGCCGATGCCGGTATCCGGATCAGGCGTGATGTTGGCGCCGACAAGATCGCCGAAAGGGGTTTTCAGGACGACGCCGCCTGCGAACGGCTTGCCTGCCGCCGTCGTGTGGCATGCCCCGCAATCACCGAGAACCGCAAGATACCGGCCGCGTTCGACCTGCTCGAAGGGGGCGTCGCCCGACGACTGGGCATGAGCTGCCGAAGCCACAAGGCCCGCCGTGCCTGCAAGCATTGCAACAAGCGTCTTCATGCCGGCACCAATGCGCCTGGTGCTTTCAGATACAGGGTACGGATGGCGTTCGCGGCCTTGAATGAAAGCGCGCCGACGGTGCCTGTCGGGTTGTAGCCGGGATTCTGCGGGAAGGCCGACGCGCCGACGACGAAGACATTGGGGACCTCCCAGCTTTGAAGATATTTATTGACTGAACTTGTTTTCGGATCCGCTCCCATAACGAAGCCTCCGACCACGTGCGACGATTGATAAGGGACCGTGTTCCAGTGGCCCTTGCTGGGGCTCTTGACGATCTGGCGCGGGCCCATGGCCTGAGCGATTTCACCGACCTTGTCGGTGCAATACTGCGCCATCTTCAGATCGTTTTCCGGAAAGTCGAACGTCAGCCGCAACAGCGGCCGCCCGAGGTGATCGGTGTATGTCGGGTCCAGCGAAAGATAGTTGTTCCGCGTGGTGTAGCTGGATGCCTCGCAACCGATGGACATGTTGCTCAGATAATTCTTGACCGTCTGTCGCTTCCATTCGGATCCCCAGCTCGGCGTGCCGGGTGGAACCGGGCGGTTGTTGATTGGTGCCGCGCCAATAGGCGTCACGCGTATGCTGCCGCCGCCGAAGAAACCGAGGCCTGAGTGGTCGAAATTGTCGTTGTTGAACTCATCGATGCCCATGCCGACCGCGCCGCCACCGATGAACGGATTGAAGTTCTTGTCGTCGAAGAAAAGCTGGACGCCATTGGCGGTCTGGTAGGCATAGTTGCGGCCCGTGGTGCCGGTATTGGTTTGCGGGTCGTAGGGCGTTCCGATGCCCGACAGGAGCATGAGGCGTACATTCTCGAAGGTGAATGCGGTGACCACGACAAGCTCGGCGGGTTGCTCCCACTCCTGACCCGACGTGTCGACGAAAACGACACCGGTCGCGCGTTTGCCGCTGGCGTCCCTGGTTATCCGCAGCACTTCGGAATTCGTGCGTGCGGTGAAGTTGGACTTGCGCACAAGCACGGGCAGAATGGTCGTGATCGCACTGGCCTTTGAATAATTGGCGCAGCCATAGTTGGTGCAGAAACCGCAGAAAGTGCAGGGGCCCATCGTGACCCCAAGGGAATTGGTATAGGGTTCCGAAACCAGCGCCGAAGGCACCGGAAATGGCTTGTAGCCCATGTTGCGGGCGGTTTCGGCAAACAGCGTCGGCCCATAGGGTTGCCGCAGGGGTCTTGTGGGATACTCATTCGAGCGCGGGCCCTCGAACGGATTTCCACCTTGCTGGATTTCTCCTTTGAGATTGCCCGCTTTCCCGGAAAGGCCGGTAATCTTGTCGAAAGCGTCGTAGAAGGGCTCCATCTCCGACCAGTCGGTGCCCCAGTCCTGAAGCACGAGTTCCTGCGGGATTGCGGTGGCGCCATATCTTTCCGTCAGGTGGCTGCGCAGCCGAAATTCCGATGGCTGAAACCGGAAGGTGATGCCGGCCCAATGGTTGCCGGCGCCGCCGGTGCCATTGCCCGGATGGAAGGAGCCCCAACTGCGCATCGGCAGCGCGGTCTGCGAGGGATTGTTGCGCGCGGTGATGGTGTTCTGCGCAGTGCGCAGCATCAGTTCCTGCCGTTGAACGTAGCGCAATTCGTCGGGCGCGGACGCCAGGTTGAAATCCGCTGCCGTATCGCGCCACGGCCCTCTTTCGATGGCAACGACGTCTAGACCTTCATCGGTCAGTTCGTTGGCGATGATGGACCCAGCCCAGCCAAGGCCAATGACAACCACGTCTGTCGCGGGAAGTTTCGTTGCCATCGATCAGCCCTTTGCCTTCCATTCGGGCCGGCCTGCAATGCTCAGGGGCGGCAGGTCGATCTTCTGGTTATGCATTTCCACATAGTCGCGATAGTCATAACGGGCTCCGGGGAAGCCGAGCATTTTCCACGACACCATGTCCTTGTTGCCGCCGTAGATCGGGTCGGCAAAAAAACCTTCCATCGTGTTGGCAAGAATGGTGGTGAAAAACAGTTTGGCATCGATGCCGTTGAGCGAGATGTCGCCGTTTTGGAGCCCCGTCAGGACTTTGTCCCGCTGGTCGGCGGAAAGGCTGGCGAAGGACTGCTTGAGAGTGTCCTGACAGTACGATTCCAGTCCGGCCAGACCGACGCGGTATCGTTGCTGGGGGACGAGCGACGACTGATCGCCCTGCTCGGGGGCTCCAGCCTGGAACGGTCCCTGCATATAGAGGCGTTCGAATGTTCCGAAGGAGCCCGCCAACTGCCGATCGATGAATTCCGTGCATCCGGCATCCTTGCCGCTGACGCTGAGTTCGTCCGCCGGGATCAATCGCTCGACGATCGCATCGACCGCCGCGGCTTCCTGGGGGGTGAAAAAATACCATGCGCCGGCTTCGAGCGTTTGCGGCGGACTGTAGTCGAAGGGCGCCCAGGGCGCCGCGCCCTTGATGATGACGGCTCCAGCCTTGCCGGCGGTTGCCAAAAGGACGACCGCAGTGGTCGATAGCAGAAACTGTCTGCGGCTTGTTCCTGGCGGCACTTGTTTGTTCATGGAACGAAACTCGGTGGCTCGGAAAAGAAGGCGAGGTCTTGCTTAGGTCGGCTTGGGCAATGGTGGCAACGCCCGGCATGATGGTTCACGCAGTTGTGCTGACTTTGTCTTCGGCTGCGACATCTAACCCTTCTTCCAGACGAACCGCGCACACGACCCGCGTCAATGCTCGCGCCTCGCGTGAACGCCGAGAGGCTGGCGTCGTCCAAGCCGCCGGTGGCTTCGATGGCTACATCTCCAGGTTGGGACAGCTAACGACCTGTTAGCCGGACGTTTACCGTTTGAATTGCTCACGGCTGCGTCACGGGATTTTGATTGGCAAGCATGAGGGATCGGCTCACAGCTAATGTCGCAGGCCGATACAATCGGCCGCCCGCTTCACGCAGAGGATGAGAACGAGCCGCCACACGTCAAAATCCCCCTTTGTTTTCCCGGCGCACGCCACACCTTGATGCCATTCTCCAGCAGACGTGGCGAGGAGCGGAGTTCACGGCAATGAAACTACGCATGGCGATCATGCTGATCGTGATTGGCGCGATCCTGGCGGGGATCTTCGGATTCCAGGCCTTCAAGAACCATATGATCGCCGCCTATATCGCCAACCTGAAAGCGCCGCCTCAAACCGTTTCGACCATCGACGCGCCGATGAGCCCCTGGCAGACCGTGTCGCGCGCGGTCGGCAGTTTCACCGCCGTGCAAGGCACCAACCTGTCGGCGCAGGTGCCGGGCATCGTGCAGAAAATTGGCTTCGAGGATGGCCAGGATGTGAAGAAAGGCGCACTCCTCATCCAGCTTCTGGCCGACCAGCAGATTGCCACATTGCAGCAATTCCAGGCGACCGTGACCAACGCGCAGATCACCTATGATCGGGACGTATCGCTCCTCAAGACGCGGACCGTTGCACAATCCCAGGTCGATGGCGACCTAGCTACCTTGAAGGCCGCGCAGGCACAGGTCCTGGCACAACAGGCCCTGATCGACCAATATTCAATCAGGGCACCGTTCGACGGGAGGCTCGGAATCAGGCTGGTCACGCTTGGCCAGTATCTGGCCGCCGGCACCAGCGTCGTCACGCTGCAGTCGCTTGACCCGATTCAACTGGACTTCACCATGCCGCAGCAGGCCTTGTCCCAGTTGAAGGTCGGACAGGCGGTGACGGCAACGGTTGATACCTACGGCACCCAGGCCTTCGACGGAAAGATCACGGCGATTAGCCCGCTGGTCGACAGCCTGAGCCGCAGCCTGACCATTCGCGCGAGCTTCCCGAATCCCGACGACAAGCTGCTGCCCGGAATGTTCGGCAACGTATCGATCGCAGTGGGAGCGCCCCAGAACTACATCACCCTGCCGCAGACGGCGGTGACCATCAATCCCTACGGCAATGTCGTGTTCGTCGTCACCGACAAGGGCAACGGCCCCGACGGCAAGCCGCAACGCGTCGCGAACCAGACTTTCGTTACGACTGGGGAGACCCGCGGCGATCAGATCGCGGTGTTGAAAGGGTTGAGCGAAGGTCAGACAATCGTCACGTCCGGTCAGTTGAAGCTCAACAACGGCACTCCGGTCATCGTCAACAATACGGTGCAACCGTCGAACGATCCGAATGCATCGCCGGCGAATCCGAACTGAGGCGCGGCCATGAATGTCACGGACATCTTCATCCGCCGGCCTGTTCTTGCCCTGGTGGTCAGTGCGCTCATCGTGGTCATCGGGTACCAGGCGTTCCGTTCGCTCACGGTGCGGCAATATCCACAGACGCAGAATGCGGTCGTCACCGTGTCCACGATCTATGCCGGTGCCGCGCCGGACGTGATCGCGGGCTTCATCACGACACCGCTGGAGAATGCCATAGCCCAGGCCAACGGCATCGACTACATGACCTCGTCGAGCACCAGCGGTCAGTCGACGATCACAGTCAATCTTCGTCTCAACTACAGTGCCGACGCGGCGATGACCGAGATCAATGCCAAGGTCTCCTCGGTAATCAATCGACTGCCTTCGGGTACTCAGCAGCCGGCCATGTCGGTCTCGGTCGGGCAGACCACCGATGCCATGTATCTGGGCTTTCGCAGCGACGTCCTCGCGGCCAACCAGATTACCGACTACGTGACGCGGGTGATTGTGCCCAGGCTGCAGGCTGTCAACGGCGTGCAGACGGCGGAAGTCCTCGGTGGCAAGACCTTCTCGCTTCGCGCCTGGTTGAAGCCAGACAGGCTGGCGGCCTATGGATTGACGGCGGGGGATGTCTGGACGGCGCTCGCCAACAACAACTACATATCGGGCATTGGCACGACCAGGGGCCAGATGACGCAGACGGTTCTGACCGCGCAGACCACCCTGAGTTCCGCCGAGCAGTTCAACCAGTTGGTGGTCAAGCAGATCAATGGAACCATTGTCCGGCTGAAGGATGTCGCGACCGTCTCGCTCGGCTCGCAAAACCCGGACGTTCAGGTCGCCTTCGACGGCCAGACGGGCGTCTTCGTCGGCATCCAGGTTGCGCCAACGGCCAATCTGCTCGACGTCGTCTCCGGCATCCGCGGCGTCTTCCCCGATATCCAGGCGCAGTTGCCTCATGGGCTTGAGGGCTACATCGTCTACGACACCAGCATTTTCGTGACCAGGTCGATCGAGGAGGTGGTCAAGAGCCTTGTCGAAGCATCGGTCATCGTCATTTTCGTGGTCTTCGCGTTTCTTGGGTCGCCGCGCTCCGTCGCCATTCCCATCGTCGCCATTCCGCTTTCGCTGGTTGGCACCTTCGCGATGATGCTGATCTTCGGTTTTTCCATAAATCTTCTAACCTTGCTGGCGCTGGTGCTCGCCATCGGTCTTGTCGTCGACGACGCGATCATCGTGGTGGAGAACGTCAATCGTCATATCGAGGACGGCGCCCAGCCGATGCAGGCGGCGCTTGACGCCGCCCATGAACTGGTCTGGCCGATCCTGGCGATGACCGTCGTGCTGGTGGCTGTCTATGTGCCGATCGGTTTCCAGGGCGGCCTGACGGGCGCCCTGTTCAGCGAGTTCGCCTTTACCCTGGTCGGCGCCGTCACCGTGTCGATGATCATCGCACTGACGCTGACGCCGATGATGTGCTCGCGCATCCTCAAGCCGCATCTGGCCGATCGTTCAGGCTGGGAGGAGCGCATATCGGACTTCATCGATCGGCGTTTTTCCGAAATCCATCGGCCCTATAAATATCTGCTCCACGGCAGCCTCAACACGATACCCGTCACCCTTGTCTTCGCGACCATCGTCCTTGGCAGCATCTATTTCCTCTACACGAGCGCCAAGAGCGAACTCGCCCCCACGGAGGATCAGGGCGCCATTCCCGCGCAGGTGACGAACGCACCCAATGCCACGCTGCAACAAAAGCTGCTCAACTCGGATCAGGTAACCAAGATATTCCGCAGCTTTCCGGAGACCGACAAGGCGCTGCAGATCGAGGCACCCGGCGTCTCGTTCGATATCATGGTGCTGAAACCCTGGGATGAACGAACCCGGACCGCCGCCGTGCTTCAGCCGCTGGTCCAGAATGCCCTTAGCACGATCGCTGGCGGCCAGACGGTCGCTTTCCAGTTTCCCTCGCTTCCGGGGGCAAGCGGCCTGCCGGTTCAATTCGCCATCGGCACCACCAATGGCTTCAACCTGTTGAACGACGTGTCCAGCACCTTCATGCAGGAGGCGCAGAAGTCGGGCATGTTCATATTCCTGACCAAGGACCTCTACGTCGACAACCCGCAGTACTCGATCAAGATCGATCGTAACAAGGCAGCGGCGCTCGGCCTGCCGATGAGCAGCGTCGGCACGTCGCTGGCCACGATGCTGGGCGGTGGCTACGTCAACTATTTCAGCATCGCCAACCGCTCCTATCAGGTCATACCGCAGGTCGAGCAGCGGTCGCGACAGACCATCGACCAGATCATGAACTATCCGATCGCGACCGTTAACGGCGCCCAGATTCCGTTGTCGGCGATCGCAAGCGTGAGCCTCGACGCGACGCCGCGCTCGGTCGCGCATTTCCAGCAGTTGAACTCGGCCACTATTTCCGGCGTCCCCGCACCGGGCGTCGCGGTGAGCGATGCGCTGAATTCGCTGAGGTCAATCGCCGCCCGCACGCTGCCCCAGGGCTTTTCAGTCGACTATGGCGGTCAGTCGCGACAGTTCGTGCAGGAATCAAGCGGCATGGCGGCTACCTTCGCGCTTGCCTTGATCATCGTCTTCCTGGCGCTTTCGGCACAGTTCAACAGTTTTCGTGATCCGCTGATCATCCTGGTTTCGGTTCCGATGTCGATTGCTGGCGCGCTGGCCTTCATCAGCCTGGGCATCGGCGGCGCGACGATGAACATCTATACCCAGGTTGGGCTGGTGACGCTGATGGGACTGATCAGCAAGCATGGCATCCTCATCGTCGAGGTGGCCAATACGTTGCAGGCCGCCGGCCGGTCGAAGCGCGAGGCGATAGAAGGCGCGTGCGGCATTCGGCTGCGCCCCATCCTGATGACCACGGGCGCGATGGTGCTCGGCGTTGCCCCCCTGATCCTGGCAACAGGCGCAGGGGCCGCGTCGCGCTACAATATGGGGCTGGTGATCGCTACCGGCCTTGCCATCGGCACGCTGTTCACCCTCTTCGTCGTGCCGGCCGTCTACATGGTGCTTGCCGAGAACCATCGCAAAGTGGAAGCCGAAGCAGCCGAACCGATATCCGCGCATTGAACCGGCAGACTCTGCATTATTATTTCGTGAACTCGAGGCGCCGGAACCTTCGTGCGCACGACTCGTTCCAAGGCGTCGCATTCGCATATCCTCATGTTCGGGCAGCGAGCGAGGTAGGCGGTAGAGCAAAACAAGCATGGGTTGGGGGAGGAGCATCGTGCCATGTCGAACCGTGAAATCGCAATGTCCCACACTTTGGGGCTGCGCATCGCTGATCTGAAAGCCAGAATGCGAAGTGCTGATATCACCGCGCATGAAATGAGAACCTTTCATAAGGTCGCCGCCATCATGGGGGGAAGTGAGGGCGCGCTACGTATCGATGCCGACGACCTGATTGCGGCATCCTTCGTTGTCGAGGCGCTGGGCGACCCCGCGTTGAATTGACAACCGATCGCCGTGTTTGGCCATACAGGGCTTCCGGCGTTCGAAGAACGATGATGATGGCCATCAGCTCATAGGCCGTGATCGTTTTTTAGCGCGGATATCACAGCGAGATCGTCGCGGGTGATCCTGCCACAGTCTCACCGATTTATCGGTTGGATTCCACGATCGGCGCTTTCGCTTTGCGGGGGCGTCGCTAAAAGCTGCGTAGGGAAGGTTGCGGGCGGGGTTTTCTGCGAATGACATTCATCGGCGCGGCGGCATTGGTGATCCTTGTCCTGACCTATGCCGGTGTTGCCATAGGCCGCATTCCCGGCTTGCGCCTCGACAGGGCAGGGATCGCGCTGCTCGGCGGGGCGGCTATGATCGCCATCGGCGCGCTCAGCATGGAGGACGCTTACCGCGCCATCAATTTCGACACCATCACGCTGCTGCTCGGCATGATGATCGTGGTGGCGCACCTGAAGGTCTCCGGCGCCTTTCGCGGTCTCGGCGGCTACGCCATCGAACACGCGCATGCGCCGTTCATGCTCTTGGTTATGGTGACGCTGCTGACCGGCGTGCTGTCGGCATTCCTCGTCAACGATGCCATTTGCCTGGTCATGGCGCCGATCGTCGTTCACGTCACCCACGTCATCAAGCGCAACCCCATTCCCTACCTCATCGCCACCGCCACAGCCTCCAACTGCGGCAGCGTTGCCACCATCACCGGCAATCCACAAAACATGGTCATCGGCGCGCTGTCGGGAATCTCCTATCCGGCATTTTCGGCGGCGCTGGCTCCCGTCGCCCTGTTCGGCCTCGTCGCCGTCATCATCATCGTTCGCCTGGTCTTCCGCACCGAATTCGAAAGGAGGGTTGAGCTCGCTCCGGAAGTCTATCGCGGCCGCATGCACACCGGGCAGGTCATCAAGGCGGTGGTCGTCTGCATCGGCCTGGCCATCGCCTTCTTCGCCGGCGTTCCCGTCGCCAAGGCTGCACTCATCGGCGGCGCCATCCTGCTGCTCACCCGCGCCATCAAGCCGGCGCGCATCTACCGCGAAATCGACGGGCCGCTGCTGTTCATGTTCGCGGGCTTGTTCGTGGTCGTCGCCGGCGCCGAAAAGACGCTGCTCACCCCCGAGATGATTGCCTCGGCAAAAAACCTCGGCCTGGATGATGTCTGGCGGCTATCCGGCTTCACTGCGGTTCTGTCCAACATCATGAGCAACGTACCGGCGGTGCTTGCGCTGCGGCCATTCATACCCGGCCTGGAAGATCCGCAGCGCGCCTGGTTGGTCGTGGCCATGAGCTCGACGCTGGCCGGCAATTTCACGCTGCTTGGCTCGATCGCCAACCTGATCGTCGCCGAACAGGCGCGAGCCGCCGGCACGCCGTTGTCGTTCGGCGCCTTCTTCAAGGTCGGCCTGCCCTTGACGCTGGTCACGCTCGTGGCCGGCACAGCCTGGCTGGCATTCCGTTTCTGAGCGGCTCTCTTCCGGTCGGCGCGGTAGTCTGAGCTTCGCGCTGGACTGGTCGACGTCAAAGCGAGCTGCCCGCTCCGGCGCCGACCGGTTTCTGACGCTGTGTTCAGGGTGTTGCGGTCAAATGACCCTTCATATTGGGAAGCGGCAGGATTAGTCGACCGACTCCGCCTTCTTCAGGAGCAGGCCCGCCGATTTTTTGGCGGGATCATCACGTCCCAGTCGCCGTTGACGGCCGTGCGGAATGCATCGCCCTCGCGCGCCAGGGCGCGGCGGACAAGCTACAAGTCGGCCGAACTCGTGGCGTCGGGCGGTGCCGTGTGGACACAGGCATGGCCAATCTCCTCATCGGGACATTGGACGACCCTTCCAAAGGAGGTTCCAGATCGTCTTGCCGAGCGTCATTCATCAAGCGGCGGCGCCTGTTATACCGCTTCCGCCGATGGCCTGTCCGTATTTTGCAGTCGTGCCGTTGCCGCCAGGAGATCTGTCTGGGTGATCAGGCCAAGGACATGCCTCTCGTCGTCGACTATGATCACGGCATGGCTGCGGCCGTCGGTGAGCACAGGCAACAGTCCCATGGCGGCCGAGCTGGCCGAGGCGGTCGCCGCTGGCGATATCAGGGGTCCGACCGTGCCGGCGGCCATCGCAAGTTCACGCAGCCCGACGGTTCCCGCCAACCTTGCTTCGGCATTGATAACGGGCAGTGTGCGGATGTTGTGGTCGAGCAGCAACTGACGCGCCGCGTCAGCGGATGTGTGCTCGTCGACCGAAATCACATCGCGCGACATGATGTCCTCGCACAGCAAGGTCTTGTGGGCGCGCACCATCGCCTGCAATTCGACCTGCCGCAGAAGCCGATCGAGATCGTTGCGGTCGATGTCGAAGGTTTCGTCGAGCGCGCCCAGTGCCGCATCAATGTCCTCGGACCGGAAGCCGACGCGCAGTTGCGCCGGCGGATCGATTGTGCCGTGGCTGCTTGTCGGGGCAGGCGCGGGAATGTGCGGATATTTGCGCCGCGTGAGTTTATGGAAACCGTAGCCGAGTGCGACCAGCAGTATGGAGTTCACCGCCACCGGCACGAACGGGAACAGGAAGCCCGCGCTGATGACGGCTGGTCCGCCGAACACCGCGGTCAAGGCGGCTGCGCCACCCGGCGGGTGCAGGCAGCGCGCGAACGACATGGCGGCTATGGCCAGCGCCACGGCAATGCCGGTGGCAAGGACAGGCTCGTGCACGAAATGCACGACGACCACGCCGACCAGCGCCGATATCGTGTTGCCGCCGATGATCGACCAGGGTTGCGCCAAGGGGCTTGCCGGCACCGCGAACAACAGCACGGCGGACGCCCCCATCGGCGCCACAAGCAGTGGTATATGCGGTCCACCGCCGAGCGTCAGCCCGCAGATTGCGCCCGTCAGTGCGATGCCGATCAAGGCGCCGATGCAAGCGACAATACGCTCGCGCAAAGTGGCGCCGGCAAGAATGGGAACAAAAAGGCGAAAGGCCATGACGGGCTGAGACCCTTGCGAAGTCAGGCGGGAATGATCGCACTGCATCGCGCGATATCCCGGAAGTTGAAAGCCAAATCGATCTGGAAAATCTCGACTTCAGAGAACAATATTGCGCGGGTCAGATACGCCTCGGGATAGGAGATGCGGCCTTCGCCGGCGTTTCATCAACCTTTCCGGCAGGTTGCGTCGGCTTGCTGAATCTGTTCGGCAAGCCGACGCCTCGGTCTGCTCAGGCCGCCGCAGCCGCGGCCAGCCCGCGTGCCAGGTCGGCCTTCAGGTCTTGCACATCCTCAAGTCCGATCTGCAGGCGGATCAGGGGGCCATCATAGGGGCCTTTGGCAACGACGCGGTCGCCAAGCCAGACGGGCACGGCCAGGCTCTCATAGCCGCCCCATGAATAGCCGAGGCCGAAGATCTTGAGTGCGTCGAGAAAAGCGTGTTGCTGGGCCTGGCCACCACCCGCAAGCACAATTGAGAAGACACCGCTTGCTCCCGAGAAATCGCGCTTCCAGAGTGCGTGATCCGGATGGCTGGGAAGTGCGGGATGGAGGACGCGTGCCACGCCTGCCTGGCTTTCCAGCCAGCCGGCGATGGCAAGTGCGCTGCGTTGGTGATGCTCCAGCCTCACCCCCATGGTGCGCAGGCCGCGCAGCACCTGGTAGACGTCATCAGGCCCTGCGCAGCAGCCCAGCGTGAAGAACGTCTCGCGCAGTTGCTCCCAGCACGCCTCGTTGGCCGACACGGTGCCAAGCAACACGTCGGAATGCCCGGCCGGGTATTTCGTCGCCGCATGGATCGAGATGTCGACGCCATGATCGAGTGGACGGAAGTAGAGCGGCGTCGCCCAGGTGTTGTCCATCATGACGATGGCGCCGGCGGCATGCGCTGCCTTGGCGATGGCCGGGATGTCCTGCATCTCGAATGTGTTGGAGGCAGGGGATTCCGTGAAGACGACCTTGGTGTTGGGCTTGATCAGGGCTGCGATGCCGGCGCCGACATGGGGGTCGTAGTACTCGACCTCGACGCCCATTCTTTTCAACATCGTGTCGGCGAAATTGCGGGTCGGAAAATAGACGGAATCGACGATGAGGATATGGTCGCCTCCCGATACGAACGCCAGCAATGGGATTGTCACCGCGGCAAGGCCGGAGGGGACAATGATGGTGCCTGCCGAGCCTTCCAGCGCGTCGATTGCCAGGGCAAGTGCATCGGTGGTCGGCGTCGCGCGCGTGCCATAGGTGTATTTTTGACTCCGCCCCGCCATCGTCGCTGCGTTGGGAAAAAGCACCGTCGAGGCGTGCACCACCGGCGGATTGACGAAGCCGAAATAGTCGTGCGGATTGTTGCCTGAGTGGGCAAGCCGCGTGTTGATGCCCATTTCGCTGCCGTCTTTTGCCATTCTTCTTCGCCTTTTTGGTGATGGGCTAGCCATAGTGCGGCGGCATGGGCCGCGCAACAGCCGGGCTCCGCCAGGCGAATGACTTCGAATGTGCCAATTCGCCACCACAGGCCGAGGCCGATAGCAATCGAGGCACTGACAGATGCCGCGGTCCTCTCGGAGGATCGGGCTATCAAGGCAATGGAGAAAGATATATAATGGTGGCCTAATATGAGATCATTGCCGGGTCGCCATGATCCACGCAGCTGGAAGGCGTTTCCGGCTGCGCTAGCGGTTCCCCGCAATGCTGGCATCTCGCTTACTGAAAGAGGATGAACACAGCCAAGGGAGGGACGCCATGTCCGACGTTAAGTGGATGATAAAGGCTCGCGAGTTCGTCAACTGCAACTGCGCTTATGGCTGTCCATGCCAGTTCAACGCGTTGCCGACATACGGCTCATGTCAGGCGGTGGTTGGCATGGAAATCGAGCGGGGCCATCACGGCGATACAAAACTGGACGGCTTGCGGTTTGCTGGCATTTTTCGCTGGCCGGGCGCCATCCATGAAGGCAAGGGCGAAGCCGCGGTGGTTGTCGACCATCGGGCGACCGAGGCGCAGCGTGGAGCGCTGCTTCGCATTCTCACCGGCCAGGACACCGAACCCGGCGCGACGATATTCCAGGTCTTCTCCACCACCTTTGAAAAGGTTCATGATCCGATTTTCGCCGCCATCGATTTCGAGGTCGACGTCAATGCGCGCACCGGCCGGTTGAAGGTGCATGGCGTGACCGATGGCCACGGCGAACCGATCAAGAATCCGGTCACGGGCGCCGAGCATCGCGTGCGCATCGATCTCCCGCACGGCTTCGAATACTCTCTCGCCGAGGCTGGGCGGGGCTGGAGCAAGGCGACCGGACCGATCCGTTTCGAGTTGGCGGACTCCCACAGTCACTTCGCCGATATCCATCTCTCGCAGAGCGGCGTCGTGCATTGACGCCATGAGCGACACAACCCTCGAGACTTTGCTGCGGCGCGATCGCGCGGTCGTCGCGGCATCGCTCTTTGTCATTGCCGCGGCTGCCTGGGCCTATGTGTTGTGGCTCGCTACCCATATGGCAGTGCCCGGGTCGCAGGACGCGGGCACCGACATGACGGGCATGGACATGTCCGCCATGGATATGGGCGCTGCGATGGCGCCTGCGTTCCAGGCCTGGTCGCCGGCCGATTTCGCCTTCACCTTCGCGATGTGGACCGTGATGATGGTCGGCATGATGACGCCGTCTGTCGCGCCGATGCTGTTGCTTTACGCCGGCGTCGGCCGCAAGGCCCAGGCGAGCGGCCAGCCGATAGCGTCCACCATGTGGTTTTTCAGCGGCTATCTGCTCGTCTGGGCCGCCTTCAGCATCGCTGCGACCGGCGCGCAATGGCTCCTGGCGCGACTCGCCCTGTTGGACCCGGCGATGGCGGCCGACAGCCGGATACTCGGCGGCCTCATCCTGATCGCCGCCGGCCTCTACCAATGGACGCCGATAAAGGGCGCCTGCCTTCGGCAATGCCAGGCGCCTATTGCCTTCCTGGCGGGACGCGGCGGGTTCCGCTCGACGCCATTCGGCGCGCTCCGGCTCGGCATCGATCACGGCGCCTATTGTCTCGGTTGCTGCTGGGCGCTGATGGCCCTTCTGTTTGTCGGCGGCGTCATGAACGTGCTGTGGATCGCCGGCATTGCCTTCCTCGTCCTGCTGGAGAAGGTCATCCCTGCCGGCCAGCTGATCGCGCGTCTTTCCGGGGCGCTTATGGCGGCGGTCGGCGCGTGGTTTCTCGTCGGGGCGCTCTGAGCCGAGACTTTCTCGGCGCGGGCTCGGCTTCAGCGCAGCGATGATCTGTCCGCCTAGCAGTGTCCCGATCTGCCAATTCATCTCCGGCCAGACCCGCAACGCGCTGCGGTTCTGGAACGTCGATCGAGAGAGCACGCAGCGGATTTGCGCGGCTTCAACTTTGCCGACTCTGTTGGCTTCGATGACCAATTCGCGAGCGCGTTTGTCCGCAATTCGCGCATTTCAGGCGATTGGTTTTCAAACTCTTTCGGATTCGGTCATTTCCCTTGACCTCACTAGAATAATCGCCTTCGATGCACTTTGTGAATGGGAGGCGGCGCGTCGGTTACGATGCGGGGTTTCGGAAATGGGCCGGGATCGGAGCTGCGTTCACACGGGAAAAAGAACAGGGTTTGCCTGAAAAACAGAAAAGGGTCTGTGGGTCATGAAACACATTGCAATCGGCATTCTTGGAACCGCCGCGCTTGGATTGATGGCTTCGGCGGCGTCCGCCAGCACGCTCGCCGACGTCAAGGCGAAGGGCTTTGTCCAGTGCGGCGTCTCGACCGGTCTTGCCGGTTTTTCCGCGCCTGACGACAAGGGTGACTGGAAAGGCCTCGATGCCGACTTCTGTCGCGCTGTCGCGGCTGCCGTCTTTGGTGATGGCACCAAGGTGAAGTTCACGCCGCTGAGCGCCGACGTACGGTTTACCGCCCTGCAGTCTGGCGAAGTGGATGTGCTTTCGCGCAACACCACCTGGACCATCAACCGCGATACGGCGCTTGGCCTGAATTTCGCTGGCGTCACCTATTATGACGGCCAGGGCTTCATGATCAACGCCAAGAAGCTGCCGGGTGTGAATTCGGCGCTGCAGCTTTCCGGGGCGGCCGTCTGCGTGCAGACCGGCACCACCACGGAGCTCAATCTCGCCGACTATTTCAAGGCGAACAAGATGGAATACAATCCGGTCGTCTTCAAAAGCCTGGAGGAGACCAACGCCGCCTATGATGCGGGCCGTTGCGACGTCTACACCACCGACCAGTCGGGCCTCTATGGCATTCGCCTGACGCTTGGCTCGCCCGCCGACCATGTCGTGCTGCCCGAGATCATCTCGAAGGAGCCGCTCGGACCAGCCGTTCGTCAGGGTGACGACCAATGGTACCACATCGTCAAATGGACCTATTTCGCGCTCCTGGACGCCGAGGAACTCGGCATCACCCAGGCCAATGTCGACGAGATGAAGAACTCGACCAATCCCGAGATCAAGCGCGTGCTCGGCCAGGAGGCGGACACCAAGATCGGTACCGACCTTGGTGTTTCCAATGATTGGGTCGTCAACATCGTCAAGGCGGTGGGCAATTACGGCGAGTTGTTCGAGCGCAATGTCGGTTCGGGCAGCCCGCTGAAGATCGCGCGCGGCATCAACGCACTGTGGACCAAGGGTGGCCTGCAATACGCTCCGCCGATCCGCTGATCGAAAACGTGATCCGGAAGGCAGCTGAGTTGCCTTCCGGTTTCTCTTTTCAGGGGATGGTCGAATGGCATCGCAGGAAATCCTTCGCGAGGAAACCAGTCGCGGCTCACTCATAAACAACCCGAAAGTCCGCGGCATCGTGGTCCAGTTGGTCCTCGTCGCGGCGCTGACATTCCTGGTCTGGTGGATCGTCGGCAATACCGTCGAAAACCTCAGGCGCTCCAACATTGCCTCGGGGTTCGGCTTCCTGACCAACAGGGCCGGTTTCGACATCGGTGACAGCGCCATCCCGTATACGTCGGACGACACTTATCTGCGCGCCCTTGTCGTTGGCCTGATCAACACTGTCATCGTTGCCGGGGCCGGCATTGTCACGGCCACGATCGTCGGCTTTGTGATCGGCATCGGCCGGCTCTCGAACAATTGGCTGATCAGAAAAATCTGCACGGTCTACGTCGAGACCTTCCGCAACATTCCGCCGCTGCTGGTGATCTTCTTCTGGTATTTCGGCGTGCTGTCCGTCCTGCCCTTGCCGAAGGAGAGCATTCACTTGCCGTTCGGCTCGTTCCTCAACAGCCGCGGCTTCTACTTTCCAAAGTTCGTCTGGGGCGAGGGGGCGTGGCTTATCCCGGTAGCCCTTGTTCTCGCCATCGCCATGTCATGGTTCGTCGCGAGGCGGGCCTATCAGCGGCAGATGGCGACGGGCCAACAGTTTCCCGTGTTCTTGACGTCTGTCGCCTTGATCGTTGGTTTGCCGCTGCTTGCCTTTGTCCTCAGCGGTTTCCCGCTGAGCTTTGACATGCCGAAGCAGTCGACGTTCAACCTGACTGGCGGTTTTCAGGTCAAGCCCGAATTCCTGTCCCTCTATCTTGCACTTTCCTTCTACACCGCCGCCTTCATCGCCGAGATTGTCCGCGCCGGCATCAGGGGCGTCAACAAGGGACAGAGCGAGGCATCGTCAGCGCTGGGGCTTCGTTCGGGGCAGGCCTTGCGGCTGGTGATCGTCCCGCAGGCAATGCGCATCGTCATCCCGCCGCTGACCAGCCAGTATCTCAACCTGACCAAGAACTCGTCGCTTGCGGTCGCGATCGGCTACCCTGACCTGGTGTCGACCGGCGGCACGGTGATGAACCAAACCGGACAGGCCATCGAGATCATCGCGATCTGGATGGTTGTGTATCTGGGCATCAGCCTGATCACGTCCGCGTTCATGAACTGGTTCAACGCCAAGATGGCGCTGGTGGAGAGGTAGGGCCATGCAGGAGCATGACACATCCTGGGTGCGTACCGAGATGGCGTTGGCGCAAACCGCTCCGCTGAGCGAACGCGGCGTTGTCGCCTGGGCGCGCAAGAACCTTTTTGCCTCAACCAGTGACACGGTTTTGACCATAGTCGGCATTTTGCTGGTCGCTCTGTTCCTGCCACCGCTTCTGGACTGGGCATTCGTCCAGGCGCAATGGACGGGCTCCGATCGCACCTTCTGCGCCACGGTGGCACAGGGCGGCATACAGCCTAATGGCTGGTCCGGCGCCTGCTGGGCCTTCGTCAACACCAAGTTCCCGCAATTCCTGTTCGGACGCTACACGGTCGAAGAGCGTTGGAGACCGATCCTGGTAGCGACCCTTTTCGTCGTTTTGCTCGTGCCGATGCTGATGCCCAAAGTGCCGCGCAAGGGGCTCAACGCCATCGTGCTGTTTTTCGTGTTCCCGATTGTCGCCTTCATCCTGCTGGTCGGCGGCATGTTTGGCTTGCCCCATGTCGAGACGCCCTTGTGGGGTGGGCTCTTGGTGACGCTGACGATCTCGTTTGTGGGCATCGCCGTTTCCTTGCCTTTCGGTATCGTGCTGGCGCTTGGTCGCCGTTCGAAGATGCCGGTGGTGAAGACACTTTGCGTCGTCTTCATCGAGACCGTGCGCGGCGTGCCGCTGATCACGGTCCTGTTCATGGCGACGATCATGCTGCCCTTGCTGCTGCCTCCGGGCGTGAACTTCGACAAGTTCCTGCGCGCGCTGGTCGGCGTTGCGCTGTTCTCCTCGGCCTACATGGCCGAAGTGGTGCGCGGTGGATTGCAGGCTATTCCCAAAGGACAGTACGAGGGCGCCGATTCGCTCGGTTTCGGCTACTGGCAGAAGATGGGCCTGATCGTGCTGCCGCAGGCGCTCAAGCTGGTCATTCCCGGTATCGTTAACACCTTCATCGGCATGTTCAAGGACACCAGCCTAGTCTACATTATTGGCATGTTCGACCTGCTCGGAGTGGTCCGCCAGAATTTTTCAGACCCGGCATGGGCCTCACCGCAGACGCCGATCTCGGGCCTCGTCTTTGCGGCCTTCATCTTCTGGCTGTTCTGCTTCGGCATGTCGCGCTATTCGATGTTCACGGAACGCCGACTCGATACCGGCCACAAACGCTAAAAAATAGGGAACCTTCTAATGGCCATAGAAAATGCAGTCAGCGCGGAAGAGATCAAGGTCAACGCCGCCAAGATGCAGATTTCAACCACCGATGTCGCCATCGACATCATCGCCATGCACAAATGGTATGGCGAGTTCCATGTGCTGAAGGACATCAACCTGAAGGTCATGCGCGGCGAGCGCATCGTCATCTGCGGCCCGTCAGGGTCGGGAAAGTCGACGATGATCCGCTGCATCAACCGGCTGGAAGAGCACCAGAAAGGCAAGATCATCGTTGATGGCAAGGAACTCACCAACGATCTGAAGAAGATCGACGAGGTGCGCCGCGAGGTCGGCATGGTGTTCCAGCACTTCAACCTCTTCCCGCACCTGACGATTCTGGAGAACTGCACGCTGGCGCCGATCTGGGTGCGCAAGACGCCGAAGAAGCAGGCCGAGGAAATCGCCATGCACTTCCTCAAGCGTGTCAAGATTCCCGAGCAGGCCAACAAATATCCGGGCCAGCTTTCCGGCGGCCAGCAGCAGCGTGTGGCGATTGCCCGCTCGCTGTGCATGAACCCGCGCATCATGCTGTTCGATGAGCCGACCTCGGCGCTCGATCCGGAAATGATCAAGGAAGTTCTGGAGACGATGGTTGGCCTTGCCGAAGAAGGCATGACCATGCTGTGCGTCACCCACGAAATGGGCTTTGCACGCAAGGTCGCCAACCGGGTGATCTTCATGGATCAGGGCCAGATCGTCGAGCAGAACACGCCGGCCGAGTTCTTCGACCACCCGCGCCATGAGCGCACCAAACTGTTCCTGTCGCAGATACTGCACTAGGCTTTTGATGAACTACGGAGAGCCCGGCTGAAACAGAGCCGGGCTCTTTTGCGTATGGATGAGCAGGGGCGGGCGGTGATGTCACGCCGAGATGCGTTCGCAGGGCCGCCATTCATGAAAAAGCTGGCACGATTTCTTGGCCTTCTGCTGTTAGTGACAGCGCTCGCGGTGGCCTTGGGCACGCTTGTGCCAAGACCCCTCTGGACAACTGCCGGTGCCAAGCCCGCCGTGACGCGTCATATTCTCGTACTGAAGAATCCGATCCACACGGACATCGCCATTCCTGTCGACGCCGCCGTTCGCCAGCGGTTCCATTTCCTGGTCGACGGAGGCATCCCCGCTGATATCCCGGAAGTCCGCTA
This sequence comes from Mesorhizobium carmichaelinearum, assembly GCA_943370265.1. GTDB lineage: Bacteria > Pseudomonadota > Alphaproteobacteria > Rhizobiales > Rhizobiaceae > Mesorhizobium > Mesorhizobium carmichaelinearum_A. The sequence goes on along the minus strand of CALRQH020000003.1, from coordinate 139,988 downwards.
CATCGTCTTTGGCTGGGGCGGCCGTGCCTTCTATCTGGAGACGCCTACCTGGTCGGAGTTGAAGGCGATACCGGTGATGAAGGCCCTGACTGTCGATACCTCAGTCATGCACGTCGATGTCGCAGGCGATATCTTGGAGCCTCATCCCGACGTTGCCGGCTTCGACATCGGCGACGACCGGTTCTCGGCGCTGCTCGATTTCATCGAGGCGAGTTTCCAGCAGGGGCCAAACGGCCCGATCCGGATCCGGAATGCCGCGTATTCCAATTTCGATGGCTTTTTCGAAGCCAACGGTCATTTCAACGCGCTGGTTGGCTGCAACACCTGGACGGCGGCGGCGCTACGAACCGCCGGTCTGCGCACCGGCTGGTGGAATCCACTGCCGGTTTCGCTCGGCCTGTCGATGCGGCTCTACAATTAACGCGGCGTCAGCATTCAACGTCGGATGATTTTCTGCTGTTGCCAGCCGTAAAGCCAGTCCAGATCGGCGGCCAGTTTCTCCGGCGGGCGCGTCTTCAGGAACAGATTGCGGGCAATCGCCACGGGACCTGCCGCATGCCAGGCGAGGTGATTGAGGGCGCCGCGACGGGCAACCTTGGCGACACGCGGCCGCCGTAGGTTTTCCCAGACGCGAAGGCCTGTTGCCGGATCGACGGGGAAGGTGGCGACGCACTCGGCAAGCGTCGCTGCATCCTCGATCGCCATGGCCGCCCCCTGCGCCGCGAAAGGTGTCATCGCATGCGCGGCATCACCGATAAGCGCTATCCCGTCCGGCGTCGTCCAAGGCTGTTGCAGGTCGACAGTGTGGATCGGCCAGGCCGTCCACGCGCCGGCATCCTCGACCAGCCGGATCAACTCTGGCGCCGTGCCGCGCATGGCTTTGGCAAGGATCACCGGATCAGCCGCACCCGACCAGCCTTCAGCGATGCGGTCGCCCTTGGTGAACGCCACCAGGTTGAACGCTGCCCCCTTGCTGACGGGATAAGCGACCATGTGGAAGCCGCGATGCAGGAAGGTGGTCACGCAATTGACGACGCCGATGGCCGCGAATGCTTTGCCCGCAACGCTATCGGCGCCGACCGTGGCACGCCACGCCAGTTCGCCCGAGAAATGGCTGGTACCGGAAGTCCTGTTCGAAACCCGTTGCCGAACGGATGACCAGACACCGTCGGCGCCGACCAACAGGAGGCCCTCGATACTGAATGTTCTGGATGCGGTCTCGACCGCCGCTGCAATGCCATCGCCGGTTTTCGCGACCTGGGCAACACGCGCACCAGTGACAATCTCGATGCCCGCCGTCTGGACAGCGGACGCCATCAGGGCATCCTGCAGATCGGCACGGTGGGCGACGAGATAGGGCGCGTGCCAGCGCGCTTCGGCGGCCTGTCCAAGCGGAACGCGCGCCAGTTCGCGCAGTGTTGCGGCATCCTTGAGCACGACCGCTTCCGGCCGAACCGCGGCCTGCAGCAATTTGTCGAGCACGCCAAGTTGGTGAAGAATTCGCGTTGCATTGGGCGAAAGCTGGATTCCCGCACCGACGGCTTCGAGGCGTTGCGCCTGCTCGAACAATTGTACCGGATAGCCGCGCCTTGCCAAAGCGATGGCTGCGGTCAATCCGGCAATGCCTGCCCCGGCGACGACGATCGGCCGGGACTTGGTGTCGTCCACAGGATCAGCCGTGCCGAATCACGCGGCCTGGTCGATATACAGGCATCCCGCCGGCAGTGTTTCCGTCGCCTTCAGCTTCGGCGAATAGCGGTAGAGCGTCGAGCAGTAGGGGCAGACTTTTTCATTGTCGTCGCCCATGTCGAGAAACACGTGCGGATGGTCGAAAGGCGGGTTGGCGCCGGTGCACATGAATTCCTTGACGCCGATGTCGATTGCCGGATGGCCCGCATCGTTCTGGAAATGGGGAATGGAACCGCCTGCCATCATCGTCTCCTTGGCCTTCGATCGTTTGCATCTGGATCATAACCCATCTCTTTGCAAGATCGATGAAATGAAACTGTCGCAAAACCCTGTCAGAGGATAAGTTAAGCCGGTTAACCGGCCGACGCGCGGGAAGAGCAGGAATCATGAACGAACTGAAGCCGGTGCAGAGTGAATTCATCAATGCGGAGGTGGCGAGCCCCGAGGGCAATCCGGACCGTTTCGTCAATCGCGAATTTTCCTGGCTGCAGTTCAACCGGCGCGTTCTCGAGGAGTCGCTGAACACCCATCATCCGCTGCTGGAGCGGGTCCGCTTCCTGTCGATCTCTGCCGCCAATCTCGACGAGTTCTTCATGGTGCGGGTTGCAGGCCTCGCTGGCCAGGTCCGCGAGGGCATCGCGCTGAAAAGCCCGGATGGCCGCACGCCGGAGCAGCAACTCGAACAGCTTCTGCGCGAGGTCGAGCGCCTGCAGGAGGACCAGCAGAAAAGCCTGTCGGCGCTGACCGTGCTGCTCAACAAGGAAGGCATAGAAACCATCACCCGCGATGCGCTGACCAAGGAAGAGAAGACCTGGCTGGAGGACCACTTCCAGAACCAGGTGTTTCCGGTGCTGACCCCGCTCTCGATCGATCCGGCTCATCCGTTCCCGTTCATTCCCAATCTCGGCTTCTCGATGGCGCTGCAATTGCGGCACCGCAAGAATGGCGAGGAGATGAGTGCGCTCCTGCGCCTGCCGGTGGCGCTGAAGCGTTTCATCCGCTTGCCCGACCGCAGGCGCCATGTCCGCTTTATTCCTCTGGAAGAGGCGGTCGGTCTCTATATCGGCAAGCTGTTTCCAGGCTACGAGGTCAAGGGCTCAGGCACGTTCCGCATCATTCGCGACAGTGACATCGAGGTCGAGGAGGAGTCCGAGGACCTCGTGCGGCTGTTCGAAACCGCGCTGAAGCGCCGCCGCCGCGGCTCGGTCATCCGCATCGAATTCGACATGCTGATGCCGGCCGAACTGCGCGACTTCGTCGCCGGTGAACTCGGCGTCTCGTCAAGTCGCATCAGCGTGCTCACCGGCCCGTTGGCGCTCAGCCAGATTTCCGAGATCGTCTCGGTTCCCCGCGATGATCTGAAGTTCACGCCCTACAATCCGCGCTTTCCCGAACGCATTCGCGAACATGGCGGCGACTGTTTTGCCGCCATCCGCGAGAAGGACATCGTCGTCCACCATCCCTATGAGTCGTTTGACGTCGTGGTGCAGTTCCTGCGTCAGGCCATGGCCGATCCGGAAGTGGTGGCGATCAAGCAGACGCTTTACCGTACGTCCAATGACAGCCCGATCGTGCGTGCGCTGGTCGATGCGGCCGAGGCAGGCAAGTCAGTGACGGCACTGGTCGAACTCAAGGCGCGCTTCGACGAAGAAGCCAACATCCGCTGGGCGCGCGATCTCGAGCGCGCCGGTGTGCAGGTCGTGTTCGGCTTCCTTGAACTGAAAACACACGCCAAGATGTCGCTGGTGGTGCGGCGCGAGGACGGCCGGCTGCGCAACTATGTGCATCTTGGCACGGGCAACTACCATCCGGTCACCGCGCGCATCTATACCGACCTGTCCTTCTTCACCACCGATCCGACGATCGCGCGTGATGTTGCCCAGCTGTTCAACTTCATCACCGGCTATGCCGAGCCGACCGATGAAATGCGGATCGCGATCTCGCCCTTCACGCTGAGAAGCCGCATCCTCAAGCACATTTCCGACGAGGTTACGCATGCGCTGGAGGGCCGGCCGGCGCGCATCTGGATGAAGATGAATGCGCTTGTCGATCCGATCATCATCGACGCGCTCTATGACGCCAGCCGCGCCGGTGTCGAGATCGACCTCGTCGTGCGCGGCATCTGCTGCCTGCGGCCGCAAGTGCCGGGTCTCTCCGAGAACATTCGGGTGAAGTCGATTGTCGGTCGTTTCCTCGAGCACAGCCGCATCTATTGTTTCGGCAATGGTCATGGCCTGCCGTCCGACGATGCCATCGTCTACATTTCCTCGGCCGACCTGATGCCGCGCAATCTCGACCGCCGTGTCGAGACCATGGTGCCGATCACCAACCCAACTGTGCATGAACAGATCCTGGGTCAGATCATGCTGGGCAACATCATGGACAACCAGCAGAGTTTCGACGTACTGGCGGATGGCACCTCCCGTCGCGTCGTACTGGAGGAAGGCGAGGAACCGTTCAACGCGCAGGAATATTTCATGACCAATCCGAGCCTGTCGGGACGGGGTGACGCGCTGAAATCGCATGCGCCAAAGCGCATCGCGCAATTCAAGCGCCGCAAGAAGAACGCGGCAGCGTCCGCCTGATGATCTCAACATCACAGGGCCGGCTTCACGACCGCCGACCGTTGTCGATCATCGACATCGGTTCGAACTCGATCCGCCTCGTCGTCTATGAGGGGCTAGCGCGCTCACCAACCATGCTGTTCAACGAAAAGATGCTGGCCGGCCTTGGTCGCGGCATCGTTTCGACCGGAAAGCTCGACCCAGAAGCGGTAACGCGTTCGATGGAGGAGTTCAGGCGCTTCCGCGCTCTTTCGGACCAGGCCGGCGCCGAGCATATGTATGTGCTGGCGACCGCCGCCGCTCGCGAGGCGGTCAACGGTCCCGATTTCATCCATCGCGCCGAAGACGTGCTCAAGACCGAGATTCGCGTCATCAGCGGCCGGCAGGAGGCCTATTATTCGGCGCTGGGCGTTATTTCCGGCTTTCATCCGGCCAATGGCATCGCTGGAGACCTGGGCGGTGGCAGCCTCGAACTCGTTGACGTCAATCGTGAAGCGATCGGTGACGGCATAACGCTGCCGCTGGGTGGTCTGCGCTTGCAGGACATGGCGAAGAACTCGTTGGCCCAGGCGGCCAAGATCGCGCGTGACGAACTGGCGAAGGCCAAGTTGCTGAAAGGCGGGCAGGGCAGGCCCTTCTACGCGGTCGGCGGCACCTGGCGAAACCTTGCCAGGCTGCATATGGAGATGACCAACTATCCGCTTGGCGTCATGCACCACTACGAGATCGGCATCGAAAGCGCCTCCAATTTTCTCCGGCAGGTGGCGAAGGGCGAGATCGAGAAGGTCAAGGGCATCGAAGGCGTGTCCAAGAACCGCCGCTCGCTGCTGCCCTACGGCGCGATCGTGCTGCAGGAAATCATGGCGGCGATGCAGCCCTCGAAGATCATCGTGTCGGCGCTGGGCGTTCGCGAGGGGTTTCTCTATTCCCTGCTCGACGAGGCCGAGCAAAAGGCCGACCCGTTGATATCGGCCTCGGAAGAACTCGCCCGGCTGCGCTCGCGCTCGGTCACCCATGCGCATGAGCTTGTCGAATGGACGGGCAGAACCTTTGCCGCTTTCGGCATCGACGAGACCGAGGATGAGGCCCGTTATCGTCAGGCTGCGGCCCTGCTTGCCGACATCGGTTGGCGCGCGCACCCCGAATATCGCGGCAGGCAGTCGCTCAACATCATCGCCCACGCGTCCTTCTACGGCGTCGACCATCCCGGTCGCGCTTTCCTGGCGCTGACCAACGCCTATCGCCACGATGGCATCTTCAACGAGGCCATCGCGCCGGAAATCAAGGCGCTGGCGACGCCACGCTATCTCGAACGTGCGCGCCTGCTGGCGGCGATGATGCGTGTCGTCTACCTGCTGACGGCATCGATGCCGGGCATCATGCCACGGCTCAAATGGGAAAACCGCGGCAATGGGGTGCTTACCTTGGTGCTGCCGGCATCGCTGGCTGATCTCTATGGCGAGCGGCCGGCTGGCCGGCTGGCGCAACTTGCACGGATCGCCAACCGCCGGCTGGTGCTGGCGGTCGAGGGCGGCCCGAGCGTCTCGGTCAAGTAGGCAGCCTGAGCAAGCGTATCGCGACAGTTTGGGGGAGGAGAAAGCCCGTGAAATCTTGGCAGGTTCTTCAACTGTTGGTCGCGGTGATATTCCTCCTCTTCGCAGGTCCCGCCAGCGCGCAGACACTTTTCGATCTGTCCGTCGTGGCCAGGGGGACCTTCGATCTGGATCGACACTATCCCAAGGACGAGGGCGCCAGAACACTGTTCAATTTCCATGGGCTGTTGAAAACGCCCCCGAACGGGGAGCGCATAAATTACCTTGTATTCAAGCCAAGTGCAGACATCTTCAAATTCATGAAGTCGATTTCGAAAGGCGACCTATTTTCCAGGCTTGAGCCATGTTCGGGCGGCATCGACAAGGCTTTTGCGGACAGAGCGCAGACCATCGGGGGAGCGATCAGGTCCATTTTCGGGAGAACTGACCTGTTGCCATATTTGAAGACAGAAAACTTCGTACAATCAGATCGTTATGTGTATGTCGCTATAGATAGCAATCTTCGAAATTACGTCGGGGGTGAAAATCGTTTTGGATATGATTGGGTGCCAATGGCGGTAAAAAGAAAACAGCTCTGTTTGTATGTCGGCGTCGGACGGATGGGGCGTGGGAGCTATGCTTCTCAACCCATCAATGTAAGTCGCCTTGCGAACTTTGTTTTCCTGGACACCAACTGAACCGAAGCCGGTCACACCGGTCAGGCGTTCCCTGAATCCATACGTCCATCGATCGACCAGGCTCCGGCCCCTGCCATCGCCAGTGCCAGGAAGCCGCCGGCGGTGGCGACGTCTTTCATCAGCATCTGCGAATGCAGGAAAGTCAGCATCGGGTCATCGCCGCCTTGGCCATAATGGCCGATGAATCCAGCTATGATGCAGAACGCGGCGAGCAGCAATGCCGCGATCGACGTCTTGAGGCCGACGAGGATGAGCAGTCCGGCGATCAACTCGAACAGCCCCGTTACCCAGGCGGCGAGCATTGGCAGGGGCAGGCCGAGGCCCGCGAAATAGCTTGTCGTACCGGGAATGTCAGAAAGCGCGTGGAAGCCGGAAGGAATGAACAGGGCGGCGAACAGCAATCGGGATAGCAAAAGCAGCATGTTGCGGGGCATGGTCACCTCCATTGTCGATCGGGCCGACTGGTCCCTGTCGCCCATTCCAATGCTGCGATCTTGGCAGGGAACGGCGGACTGGGACACATGCATGGACAACGAAAAAGCGGCGCGGAAAATTCCGCGCCGCTTTCGTTTCAGGGCTTGGGAGGAGGCTCAGCCGCGCTTGGCGTCGATCGAATAGGCGCCGGCACCAGATGAAGCCAGCAGCAGGAAACCGCCGGTAATGCCGAGGTTCTTGAGGAACTGGATCATCTGCATCTGGTCGGCCCAGCCGGTGTGCGCGACCAGCCCGGTGGCAACCGTGAAGACAGCGAGCACCCAGGCGGCGGCCCTGGTCTGGAAACCGGCGAGGATGGCAAGGCCGCCAAGCAATTCGATCAGGCCGACGACAACTGCCGTTACAGTCGGGACAGGCAGGCCGAGGCCGCCGAAATAGGCAGCGGTGCCGGAGATGGCGGTGAGCTTGCCGAAGCCGGAAAGCAGGAAAATGACGGAAAGCAGGATACGGCCCAGCAGGATCGTGACAGAACTGTTGGATGCGGTGCCGCTGGCGGCGATGGAAGTGTTGATGGACATGGTGGCGCTCCGAATGGGTTTGATTGCCAATCAGATAAACGATGTCGACTGTTCACCAAAGCCGCTGATGTGGCGACACATTGTTCACAGTTGATATGTTCCCGCGATCGCCGAACGCGCGCCAAATTCTTGTCGTGTGGCATGGCGAGGCGAGGAAATTCTCCCCCCACAAAATGACATGGGGCGTGCGACGCGAGATCACCGAGCGCCGCAAATACTCTGCCAACACATATCCGGCTGGAAAACAGTCACCGGCTTTCTCGGGATTGCGTTACCCCGGATGCGTCATATCCTCTGGCCGCACCAGCCGGTCATAGTCGGCTTCACTGACCAGCCCGGTGGCCAGAGCCTCCTCGCGGAGCGTAGTACCGTTCTTGTGTGCCGTCTTGGCGATCTTGGCTGCATTGTCATAGCCGATGGTCGGCGCCAGTGCCGTCACCAGCATCAGCGAGCGGTCGAGGGCGGCCTTGATGTTGTCCTCACGCGCCTCGATGCCGACCACGCAATTGTCGGTGAAGGAGACCGAGGCATCGGCGAGCAACTGCACCGACTGCAGGAAGTTGTAGGCCATCAGCGGATTGTAGACATTGAGCTCGAAATGGCCCTGGCTGCCAGCGAAGGTCACCGCTGCGTTGTTGCCGAACACCTGCACGCAGACCTGCGTCATCGCCTCGCACTGCGTCGGGTTGACCTTGCCGGGCATGATCGAGGAACCCGGTTCGTTTTCCGGCAGCGACAGTTCGCCGAGGCCCGAGCGCGGGCCTGAGCCGAGGAAGCGGATGTCGTTGGCGATCTTGAACAGCGCGCCCGCGCAGGCGTTGATGGCGCCGTGCGAGAACACCATGGAGTCGTGCGCCGCGAGCGCCTCGAACTTGTTGGGCGCAGTGACAAAGGCGATGCCCGTGATCGCAGCGATACGATCCGCAACCCGTTCGGCAAAACCCACCGGCGCGTTCAAGCCGGTCCCGACCGCGGTGCCGCCTTGCGCCAGTTCCTGCAGGCCGGGTAGCGTCATCTCGATGCGCTTGATCGACGAGGCGACCTGCGCTGCATAGCCGGAGAATTCCTGGCCCAGCGTAAGCGGAGTGGCATCCTGCGTGTGCGTGCGGCCGATCTTGATGATGTGGTTGAACTCCCTGCTCTTGGCGGCGAGCGCCTTGTGCAGGTGCTTCAGCGCCGGCAACAGGTCATGCACGATGCGTTCGGCGCAGGCGATGTGCATGGCCGTCGGATAGGTGTCGTTCGACGACTGGCTCATATTGACGTGATCGTTGGGATGCACGGGCTTCTTCGATCCCATGACGCCGCCAAGCATCTCGATCGCCCGGTTGGAGATCACCTCATTGGCGTTCATGTTGGATTGCGTGCCCGAGCCGGTCTGCCAGACAACAAGCGGAAAATGGTCGTCGAGCTTGCCGTCGATGACCTCTTGCGCGGCCGCGATGATTACCTTGCCGATCGCCGGGTCGAGCCGCTTGAGTTCCATGTTGGCTTCGGCAGCCGCCCGCTTGACGATGCCCAGCGCGCGCACGATCGAGGTCGGCTGTTTTTCCCAACCAATCTTGAAATTGGCCAGCGAGCGCTGCGCCTGCGCGCCCCAATAGCGGTCGGCGGCGACCTCGATGGGGCCGAACGTGTCGGTTTCGGTTCTGGTCTTTGCTACGCTCACGACGGTCTCTCCTTGTCGAAGTCGGCAAGGGCGTATCGCGTTGCACAAATGGCTTCAAGCAGAGAATGCTGGCGGGAAGGATGCGAATCGGTTGAAGGACGGCCCCTGATCGCCACCTTTTGAGTTGGCTATGATCGGCGGGCCTCCGGCAGCAAGCATATGCGTGACGAATTCATCGGGCCCGACCGTGCCCCAGGCGGCCTCATAGGCGTTGTCCGCCTCTTGCCGGGCATGTGTGAATAAAGCACGACGCGCCTCAGTACGACACCGCGTTTGGATTGATCCAGCTCAAGGCGCCTCGTTGGCCTGCGTGCGATTGATGGCCATGGGAGCGCTTCCAGTTCCCTGAAGGAGATCCACGTGAAAAATATGCTGAAGAATAGCGCGTTGTCGCTCGCTGCCGTGATTATGATGGCGGGCGCTGCAAGCCCATCGCTGGCCGCTACCTTTGTCCAGGTCTCGCTGTGGGACAAGGGATCGGACATGACCATGCCGATGGGACTTTCCTATGCAACTCCAGGTCTTGACGCCACCAAGGCAACGATGGGGATGACGGCTTCGCCGGCAGCGGTAAAGGCTGGTGAAGTCACCTTCAAAGTCAAGAACAGTTCCAAGGATACCGTCCACGAGATGATCGTGATGTACCTTGCCGACCCCGGCAAACCGCTCCCTTACATCAGTAACGAGAACCGGGTCGACGAGGATAAAGCCGGCGACAAGGGAGAGGTTTCAGAACTGGATCCGGGTAAATCGGGTGCGCTTACAGTCACACTCGCGCCTGGCAAATACCTGCTCATCTGCAACGTGCCGGGTCATTTTGATGCCGGCATGTGGACGGAATTCACGGTCACTCCATAGCGTTGTCTCTGCGGGCTCGGCCTGGGGCCGGATCGGCCGGCGGTCATGCATTTGTGACCGACGGCCGGTGGCCCAACAATGACCGCGATGTTGGCAAGAGTCGCAGGAATTCGGGTGGTCTTGCAAGATTCGGCCGGGTTGCCTGTGCAAATGCCCACCATTCTGGCGAGGCGGCAAGTGCGGCTTGATGGTCGGCATGGGCCTCGGCGCTGGCGAAACCTGTGACGGTGATGAAGACGTCTTCACCGACCCGCACAGGCAATCGAGGAAAGCTGTTTTCGGTGTGCTCCGTGACGAACGTGCCGAGCACGCGTGCGCCGAGTTGTTCGATCAAGGAAACCGCCTCGGTTTCGAACCGGTGGGTGAAGCCAATCCCGGAGCCAGGCCGCAGATGATGAATCTGGATCGCAACAAAGCCAGTCAAACGGTTGCCCTCATGTACCTTTTCCCGATGTCCTGCTGGCCGTTGCAGTCCCGATAGATCGAAACCGGAACCTGGCCATGCGGGCTTGAGCAGAAGCACATCGTCGGAATCGATCATCGTGACATTGGCGGCATCGCGGTGCTCCGCCCACACAGGCCCATCATAGAAACGGGTCAGGGCATTCTTTCGCGCCTCCATGCTGTCGAAGCCGCGCAGCCAGACGAACATGTCCGCACGATCGGTATCGCGGAACTGGCCGATAATGGTCATGCCTGCCTTTTCCTGACCCTCGATCAGCTTGCTGTCGAACAGGTCGAACAGCGATTCGCGCTTGCCGGGCCTCAGCGTGTATTGCCTGAGTTCGACGACCGGCGAGGCGGCGAGGTCTGGTTTCGTGTTCAGCGGCACATTCATCGAATAGTCTCCAAACAGATTGATCATCCTGTTTAAAACAAACCGGTTGCCCTGTTTTGTCAATCTGCTATCTTGCGAGAATGTCAGCAGAGATTTCCGCCCGGCCAGAGCGGCGGCCGCGAAAACGCATCAACGACCCTCAGGGCATGCGCAAACGCGTGCTCGATGTCGCCGAGGGGGCGTTCCAGGTGCGTGGCTACCACGCTTCCAGCCTTGGCGACCTAATGACGGCCGCGGGCGTTACCGGCGGCGCGTTGCATCACCATTTCCCGACCAAGAAGGCGCTGGCGATGGCGGTGATCGAGGAACGTGTGGCTGCGGCGGTCGAACAGACCTGGATCGTGCCGGTGCTGGCGGCGGCCTCGGCGCGCGAGGGCGTCCGGGCGGTGTTCGAGGCGGTGGCGGCGGAACTGGAGCAGCAGGGTTTCGTGCGTGGCTGCCCACTCAACAATCTGGCGCACGAATTGTCGCTCGCCGATCCGGATTTCCGCACGGCTTTGGCAGGCATCTTCTCGGCATGGCGCCAAGCGATCGCCGACAAGATCGCGACCGACCAGCAGACCGGCAGGGAGCAAGGCACCGACCCGCGGCGCTTTGCGGCGCTCACCGTTGCCACCTATTCCGGGGCCATGTCCATGGCCAAGACGGCACAAGACGCCGGCGTGCTACGCGAGTGCCTTGCGGCATTGACGACGGCGTGACCCGCCAGTCTATTCAGCCAGCGGTTTGATGGTCTCGTAGCCAACCACGCTTTCGGCCTTGGTGCCCTCGTCGTAGCGCTTGGCCAGCACCGCCTGCAGATCGGGCGCGTAGAGCGCTGTGTACTGATCGAGCGTTTCGCCAGCCTCGTTCGTGATTGTCTCCTTGACGGTCAGAACATTGTACTTGCAGTCACCCAGGCTGAATGTCTCCTTGCCCCTGACGACAATTTCCACCGTTTCGGTGCCCTTGGGCTGCTTGTTCGGCGCCAGGCGGACAAAAAGCGTCTTGCTTTTCGCTCCAGCGTTAAGCGGAAACAGCTTGCGCACATCGGACAGCGGGATCATCGCCATCTGGCCCGTGCTGCTGTCTCGAAACACCTCGATTAGGCCGCCAAACAGGAACTGCGTCTGCGGCGATTGGGATTCGTATTTGTTGGCGACAGAAATCATTCCGCCCGCCACCGGTCGGAATTCGCTGTGGATGCCAGGCCGCTCAAGAACGAAACCGTCCTTGGCGGATTTGGCGTCGACGCATTGAGTGGCTTGCGTGGCGCCAGCCGACAGCAGGTTCGTTAGTACTCCAAGTATAGCCGCAGTCTTCATGGATCCCCGCCGCCGCACAAAATGAATGTTCGTGTCCCTAGAGATGGCAGACCTGCGACATGTTGTCGATGCTCAGGGAGCCCGCGCTCCTGGCGCTGTCTCGCGCAGTGTGGGAACTGGACGGCCGGGTGTCTCTCGTGCTGAATTTCGGGTGATGAATCACTTGTCGCCAAAATTGTTCTCCAGACGTGGTTTCCTGCAGCAGGCGGCGGGATTTGCAGCCACGGGTCTTGCCGCGCGAGCCTCCTTTGCGCAGGCCGGGGCGAGGGTTCCCAATGTCGACGCCACCTTCCTGTTCGTCTGCGACGTGCATGCCTGCCGCATGGCGAACGGCCTCAGTCCGAATTGCCAGCAGGAAGGCAAGACCGATGCTGCCTTGCTGCGCAACATCGCTGCGCTGAACAACATTGGCGAGAAGGAATGGCCTGTCGAGATCAATGGCGTGGCGAGCGGCCTGCGCTCGGGTGGCCGCCGCATCGGCCCCCCGCGCGGTCTCGTCGTCGGTGGCGACATGACCGACGATGGCGGTGGCCAGATCACGCAGCCCGCCGAGGGCACACAGCTTCTCCAGTTCAGCCAGCGTTATCAGGAGGGAGTTGGCCCCGATCGCGTGCATCTGCCCGTCTATGTCGGGCTCGGCAATCATGACCTCGATCAGAATGGCCCACCGCCGCATGTGGATTGGTACCGGCGTGAAATGCGCGACTATGTCGAGGTCAATCACCGTGCCGGCGTGTTCTTCAAGCCGCCGGTACCCGCTACCAGCTATGATGTCGACACCGACTGCTATTCCTGGGATTGGGGTGGCCTGCACCTCGTCCAGACGCATCGCTTCGCCGGGGATACCGGACACGGCGCCACCAGTGCTCTGCCCTGGCTCAAGCAGGATCTGGCGACCTATGCCGCGGACGGCCGACCGGTCATGCTCTTTCAGCATTACGGATGGGACACGTTCTCGACGGAGCGGTGGGATCCGGCCAAAAGCACCTTTGACGATGATGGCGCCGGCCCACCGCACTGGTGGGGCGAGGGCGACAGGCAGGCGCTGCTGTCGGCGCTGAAAGGCTACAACGTGATCGGCATCTTCCATGGCCATCAGCACGAGACGCCGATGGTCTACAATCGCGATGGACTTGACCTGTTCAAGCCGAAGGCTGCGTATCTGGGCGGTTTCGCGCTGGCGCGGGTCACTGACGAGGGCATGGACCTGGTTCTCGGTGAAGCGAGCGACGATCACGGTGGAGTTGTTTTCACGAACGCGTTCAGCCGCAACTGGAGATCGTAGGAAGGCGGCTTCATCGGCTACCCTCAATGTGTCTCGTCACTCGGTCGAAGGATTAGAACGCCTTCCTGACCTTGTCTTTGACATCACCATAGGCCTTCTGCACCTTGCCTGCGGCCTTGTCGGCCATGCCTTCAATCTGTGTGCGCTTGTTACCGGTGGCCTTGCCTGCGGCCTGCTTGACAGATCCTTTGATCTGCTTGGCCATGCCCGCAACCTGATCCTTGTTCACCACGTCCGCATCTCCTGGAGTTTTCATCCGCGAGAACAAACGGGCTTTCGCGACTTAGGTTCCACAGGCGGCACGCCAGTTGCCGGCTTATGCAGCATGGCTTTGGGTCCTGCGGTGTGCAGGATGATGGAAAAATGAGGCTTGAGCGACCAGGAGGGATAATGGCTGACGCGGGAGTATCGCGAAAAACACGGCGGCCCCTTCCTGTTCGCTCATTTCACCGCCGCTGACGCCATGTATGCTCCGGTCGTCACCCGTTTCGACACCTATGGCGGCCCCTTGGCGCCGGACATCCGCGGCTATGTCGACGCCATGCTTGCCACGCCGGCAATGCGGTACTGGTATTCGGAAGCGGCCGGGGAGACGTGGCCGGAGCCCAGCCCGGACGAATAATGCCTGGCTGGCGAGGTGGGCTTCCACTTCGCCTCGCGCGGCCTATCTAATCGGAACGTCGTAGGGCTCGATCTGGAGATTTCGCAATGGCATCTGGTTCTTCCGCGCTTACGGGCAAGGTCGCCCTCGTAACCGGCGCTTCATCGGGCATCGGCGAGGCAACGGCGTTGGCTTTGGCCGCCGCCGGCGCCGGGGTGGCGATTGCTGCCCGCCGCGTCGATCGTCTCGAAGCACTGGCCGCGCGCATCGAGAAGGCCGGGGGCTCGGCACTTCGCATCGAGGCCGATGTCACCAGCGCCGGGGACGTCACCGCTATGGTCGACAAGGTCATCGCCGAATGGGGCCGGTTGGACATTCTCATCAACAACGCAGGCATCATGCTTTTGTCGCCGGCGGCCGACGCTGCTCTCGATGACTGGCGGCGTATGGTCGAGCTCAATCTGCTCGCGCTGATGGGCGTTACAAAGGCCGCATTGCCGCATCTGAAGGTGGCCAAGGGGCATATCGTCAATGTCTCATCGATCGCTGGTCGCGTCGCCAACCCAGGCGCCAGCGGCTATGCGGCAACCAAGTTCGGTGTCGTCGGGTTTTCGGAGGCGCTCAGGCGCGAGGTCTATGCCGAAAAGGTCCGCGTCACGGTGATCGAACCCGGACTGGTGCGTACGGAACTCGGCGACCACATCACCAACGCCGCATCGAAGGCGGGGCTTGATCAGCGGCTTGCCACCATGGAGGCGCTCACTGCCGAGGACGTTGCCGCCGCCATCCTTTACGCCGTAAGCCAGCCGGCTCGCGTCAACGTCAACGAGATCGTCATCAGGCCGACGGATCAGGAGCGTTGAGCGGAAGTCGCGCACGCAAAGGCCCGGACGAACGACAACAACAACCGGATACACTCATAGGTGGAACGAAACGTTAAAGACCGGCGTGCTCTATACCCTTGTGTCAGGGGTGGCAGAGCGTCATGCGGTCTTGCAGGGAGAAGTCGCCGGTTCAAGGCGTTGGGCTTTCCGAACTGGTCAGCGCGCTGAGCTATGCGCTCGACATCAGCGAAGGCCATCCAACCGGACATTGTGTCCGCTCGTGCTGGATCGGCTTTCACATTGGCCGTGAGGCAGGGCTCTCGCCCGAGGAGCTTTCACACCTCTACTATACGCTTCTGCTGAAGGACGTCGGCTGCAGCAGCAACGCGGCACGCATCTGCCGACTTTACCTTGCCGACGATATTGCTCTCAAGCATGACTTCCACCTCGTCAATGACAGCCTGCCACAGATCCTGCGTTTCGTGCTGTCGCGGACGGGCATGAAGGCGAAGTTGGCTGAACGTTTCAGGGCGCTGCTCAACATTGCCATGAATGGCGGCACGATCGTCAACGAGCTTTTCCAGACGCGCTGTCAGACAGGCGCGGAAATCGTCCGGCAGATGCGGTTTCCCGAACCTGTGGCACGAGGTGTCATGGATCTGGACGAGCATTGGAACGGTGGCGGCCATCCAGCGGGCTTGAAGGGGGAGGCGATTTCCCTCCAGGCACGGATCGCGTTGATCGCCCAGATTGCTGACGTTTTCTATGCCAGCGCCGGTCCGCATGGCGCGCTCGCCGAGTTGCAGGCGCGTTCCGGTACCTGGTTCGAGCCCCGCCTTGTCGCCGCCTGCGAACGCGCGGCCGCCGCTCCAAATTTCTGGACCATGCTCGACTCGCCCGAACTTTCGCTGGCCGTGATCGACCTTTCGCCATCCGACGAGCACCTGCCGATCGATGACGACTATCTGGACGACGTCGCCGCCGCCTTCGCCAAGGTTGTCGATGCCAAGTCGCCTTTCACCAACGGCCACAGCGAGCGCGTGGCGTTGTTCACCGACATGATTGCCGAGGAGATCGGGCTCGACGAACAGCGCCGCCGTCGCCTGAAACGTGCCGCGCTGCTGCACGACATCGGCAAGCTCGGCGTTTCCAACCAGATACTCGACAAGCCCGACCGTTTGGATGAAGCCGAGTGGGCGTCGGTGCGCCATCATCCCGCACTCGGCGAGATTATCTTGTCGCGCATCGGTGCATTCCAGGAACTCTCGCGAATCGCTGGCTCGCATCATGAGCGGCTGGACGGCAAGGGCTATCCGCGCGGGCTGAAAGGCGATGCGATCGACCTTGATACGCGTATCGTCACCACTGCTGACATCTTCGATGCGCTGACGGCGGAACGGCCCTATCGCGCGGCAATGCCGGTGTCCAAGGCCCTGGAGATCATGGCCGGCGATGTCGGCTCAGCGCTCGATCCATCGTGCTTCGAGGCGCTTCGGCGCGCGATTCTCCATCTGGAAAAGATGGCGGCCTAGGCCGGCTCAGCGGGCGACATGCCGTGTCTGGAAGAGAAGAATTGACATCACGCCAAAAGTGGCCTACAAATAAATCGTCGATATTTGTTTGACTGACTTTTGTTATCCGCGCATCCAAGCGCGCCTTTGACGAACTTCCCCCATCCAAAATCGAGACGAACGTTGTTGTGCAATCGCGCGACGGCGAACGAATATTTGCCATGGAAAGGGTTCGTTTATGAGCACCGGCACAGTTAAATGGTTCAACGCCACCAAGGGTTTTGGTTTTATTCAGCCTGACGACGGCTCGGCCGACGTTTTCGTCCACATCTCGGCCGTAGAGCGCGCCGGAATGCGCGACATCGTCGAGGGTCAGAAGCTCGGCTACGAGATGGTCCGCGACAACAAGTCGGGCAAGATGTCCGCCGATCAGTTGAAGGCGGCCTGAAAAACGGAATTCAGCCTTCCGGTGACCACGGATGTACTGGCACCGGTGATGGCGAATTTCGGGTCGCGCGTCCAAAGACGCGCGACACTTCGGCAGAAGGTCAGGCAATGCCTGGCCTTTTCCATTTTTATACTCCGATTGCCGAAAGAGCGCTGCACAGCCGCGCTGACATGCTAAGGACATTCCAGAAATATGAAAATTGGCCAGAGATCTGAATCGGCCAGCAATTAGAACCGGGATGCCGTATTGCTTTGTGCATGGTCCTGGCCGAAAGACCGGCCTTGCCATTTTCGGCGTCAGGCTTCGAACGGGAGAAAGATTTTGACCGCACCTTCGAAGGTATCCGGCGATCGGGCCGAATCGCTCTTCAGCAAGACCCAGACCCAGTCGATGTCTCTCGGCCGCATCATTTCCGAACGGGATGCCGTCAGCGAGGCGCGGGAGGCGAAGACCGCAAGGTTGCGCGAATTGCGTCTTGAAAAGGAAGCCGAAGAGATGGCTGCCGCCGTCGCGCTCGCAGCGTTGCCGAAACGAGTGGGTAAACGCTGATGGCTACCAAGCGCGTGCCTCAAAAGGCGATCGCCCCCGATTCGACCATCGCCGATGTTATCGACGGTCTCGACAAGCCGATCGAATATGTCCGGCGGGTGCTCGAAAAGCTTGAGCGCTGCAAGCGGGCACATGGTGATGCCCAGGTGCGGCTGGGCGTGCGCGGTCGCGCCGAATGCCCGAATTATCTGATCGAATACATTCGCGAGGATGCCAAGACCCACGAGCGTACTACCCACCAGGATGCAGCCTATAGTGGCAGCACCCATCGCGAACTGGCTCCCCATCACATCGAGGAGGCCAGGAACTGGTCACCCGAGGAGATGAATATCACCGCGGTGTCGGCGCTGATCGGGCGCCTTCGCAATCCGCGCGCACCATCATCGCGTTTCGCTGACGAGGATTGACATGGCCATCAAGTTTTCCGCCAAGGAACTGCCGGCACCCACGGCCGCCGCGAAGCCTGCCAAGGCGGCAGTCGACGTGAAGAAGCCGTCTGTCACGCCGAAGCAGGCGGATGGCGCCGCGGAAGGCGCGGCCGACCTGTTCCTGTCGTCGGCCGAGGCTCCGAAGGGCAAGACAAGGAAGAAGAAATAGTCTCCTTGCCGCATAGCGATCCCACCGCGCCATCGTCGCGGGCCCCGGTCACGGCCGTCTTCGACTGCCAGACCTGCGGCGCGTGCTGCTCATACTCATCGGAATGGCCTCGCTTTTCCACCGAGGATGACGCGCAGCTTGATCTGATCCCCGCAAAATATGTGGCCGCCAATGAATCCGGGATGCGCTGTGACGGCGTGCGCTGTTCGGCGCTGACGGGCGAGGTTGGCAAGGTGACGGCTTGCGGTATCTACGAAGTCCGTCCCGACGTCTGCCGCGCCTGCATGCCCGGTGACGACGATTGCCTGATGGCACGCCATGCCCACCGGCTGCCAACTCTGTGAACCTGCTTCTTTGACAGTTAGTGCGCTTGTGCGCGTCTCCTTCGCTAGCTACGTTCCGTGCGGGTAACGCCAAAGCTCGGAGGACCGTCGTGAGCATTGAATTTCTGTTGACGTCGCTGATCGTCGTGGCTTCGCCCGGCACCGGCGTTCTCTACACGCTGAGCGCCGGCCTTTCGCGCGGCGCTCGCGCCAGCATCATCGCCGCCTTCGGCTGTACGCTTGGCATCATCCCGCATATGGCAGCTGCCATCACCGGCCTTGCGGCACTGCTGCACACCAGCGCGGTAGCCTTCGAAACGCTGAAATATCTGGGTGTCGCCTATCTGCTTTACATGGCCTGGAACACGCTGAAGGAGAAGGGCGGCCTGAGCGTCGACCAGGACGTTGCGCCGCGCTCGGCCGGCAAGGTGATCACCTCCGGCATCCTGATCAACATCCTCAATCCAAAGCTGTCGATCTTCTTCTTCGCCTTCCTGCCTCAGTTCGTCAGCACCACGGAGCCTAACGCGCTGTCGAAGATGCTGGAGCTCAGCAGCGTCTTCATGCTTTTGACCTTCGTCGTTTTCGTCGGCTACGGCATCTTCGCGGCTTCGATCCGCAGCCATGTCGTGTCGAGGCCGATGGTGATGACCTGGATGCGCCGTACCTTCGCCGGCGCCTTTGTCATGCTTGGCGCCAAGCTGGCTCTGACGGAGCGCTAGGATTCATGGCGGGGCGTTATCCCTTGACGTATCCCATCGTCTCGACGATCAGCCCGTTCTCGGCGCGCATCAGATTGACGCCTCGAACCGAATTGCCGTCGGCAATGAAGTAGCGCCAGCGGATCGTCGCCCGTTCGCCGGCGACGAACGTTTCCTCGAGGTGGCGCGGATGCGTACGACGATCTCGTGTGGTTTCGGGGCAGGCTGCTCCTCTTCTCTGATCATCAGGTGTTCTCCCGCCCAGTCCTTCAAGGCGATATCTCAGCACGTTGGCACCTTAAATATGTGGACTGATCTACATATTATGTAGACCGATTGTCATATTTGGCTCAATGCCTATAATGGAAGCTCCTGACAGAGGTTGACATGGCCAAGGACACCCGCACCCGAATGCTCGAGACCACGGCGCTGTTGCTGAGGCAGCGCGGCTATCACGGTACGTCGCTCAACGACATCCTGAGCACCAGCGGTGCGCCGAGAGGGTCGCTCTATTTTCACTTTCCGGATGGAAAGGATCAACTCGTCGTCGAGGTGACGCGCGACAGCGTTGAAAAGGTGACGCAAAGACTGGGCGAGGCGCTCGCCGCGGAGGCTGACCCGGCGGTCGCCGTACACCATATCTATCAGGCCATTGGACGCATGCTGGAGGAGAACGAGTTCACGCTTGGCTGTCCGATCGCTCCCGTGGTCCTTGATGCGCCGGCGGATGTGCCGGAATTGGCCGATCTCTGCCGATCGGCTTTCCAGCAATGGATAGGCCTGCTGCAGGCATCTTTTGTCAGGGCAGGGGTGCCCGACCGCCGCGCGCACACGCTGGCGGTGCTCGTCGAATCATCGCTTGAAGGGCTGATGGTGATCGCGCGCGCCACCCGCGACCGTGGGCCGATATTGGCGGTTGCGGATGAAGTCGCCGCATTGATCGAAAGCGCTGTCTTGGGCACGGGGCGACTGACGCGGGGCGTTGATGCGACAGACGCAAAACTTACATTGGCGGATAGATAGGAACCATTCGCGGGACCGATGTGCTGGAAGACAGTTCTACGCGCCCTGGTTGGGAAAGCAGGCCTGCGCACTGAGATTGGGACCATTCGCCAGGGCGGTGAGGAAGTTCGGCAGCACAGTCGCGAATGTGTAGGATATCTGAACGGTAGAAAAGCCGGACAGACCTGAGCAACTGGCATTGTTGTTGACGGCGATGTTCGTGCTGGCCAGCACGATGCCACCATTCGCGGCGATGCCGCTGATATAGGTGACCGTGCTTGCGGCGTTATAAACCCCATTCTGGGTGCACCCGGGCAGGAGAACGCCGACGCAACGCGCCCCTGCGGTGGCGGTCTGTTCCAGCACGTGCTGCGTCCAATACATCCGGCCGAACTCGATGGTTCCCATCAGTACAAGCAGCAGCGGCACCGAAAGCAATGCGAAATCGACGGCGCTGGCGCCTGAGGTATTCAAAAAAAATGACGTGAGCCGCTTCATTGGGGCTGTACGACCGACTGGACGGTAATATTGCCGCCCTGGACGATGCCGAGGCCGCCGAAGAGCGGTGAATAGGGTTTGCTTGCCGAGATCGTCACGAATTTTCCGGCGATGCCGCCACCGCTGCAGATACTGCCGCAGGTTACCGGGGATCCCCAGGTGAGGCTGCCCGACGAATTGCTTGGGCAATAGCACTGGTCGGCGTTGGAGGCGGTTCCGGTTTGGGTCGTGACGGAGGTGCTGGCGTTGAGGGACGTCGATGCGCCGTTGTTGATGACGACCTGGACGTTGCCGCCATTGCCGCCGAGCCCGCTTGCGGTCACGGCGACGATGTTGTTGGCCAGTGCGCTGCCGCCGGCGGAATTGACGTTGGCGCCGTTGAGCAAAGCATAGTTGGAGCCGGCGGAAACCGCCGTGCTCAGTTCGAATTTTGCTTTCAGCGAGCCGCCGATATCGACCGTTCCGGCAAGAATAAGCAGAAAAATCGGACTGATCAGCGCAAACTCGACAGCCGAAACGCCGCTTGTCTCATGCGACAGGAAGCGCGCGAGGGAGGATCGCCGCAATGCCCCTGGTAGACGAAGGTTGAAAGGGGTTGTCGTCTTCACTGGATCAGGCTCACTTTGCTGCTGGCGGTTGCCCCCGAGGCGGCGATACATTCGGAAGTCGCGGCGGTGCCACCTGACAGTGTGATGCTCGAGCCAATGATCTGCAGGCATTTGGTCGTATCAGTTGTCGAGCCTATGCTGGCCCCTCCGCTCAGGGTGATCGGGCCATAGGGGAAATAGAACGCGCCGGAAATCTGTGCGTTGGAACCGCCCTGGGTGAGTGTTGCGCCACCTGTATTGGATGTCGACGTGGGGCCGACCACGGCCAGTTTCGCCGTCGCTCCCGTTTGTGGCGCCGTCAGCACGATGTTGCTGTAGCCAGAGGCGATGCAGAAGACATAGCCGCTGCAGCTTCCCGAAGTGGCCCTGGTTTTTCCCGACAGTACCAATGTGACGTTTGTGCCGCTGACACTGATCGAACTGCCGCCACAGTTGGCGCTGCCACCGCCATTGGCGCCCAGGGTGAAATAGCCATCAACCGTATAGACGCCGGCGCCCATCAGAACCGCACCGGAGGCCATGAAGTTTCCAGAAATGTCGTGCTGGGCCGCCGCGCTGATGACGAAGCAACTGCCGCCGCCACCAGCATTCACGTTGCCGACGACCTGGAAGACGCTGTTGGCGCCGGTGGCATCGGCCATGATTATGGTGCCGCCGCCACCAAGCGTGATCGCATCGCCATTGCTGCCGGGGCCGATCTTGTAGCTGTTGGAAGTGCCTGAGCCGAAGGTGAGTGTCGAGCCGCCTGTATTGTTGAACCCGCCCGGCAGTTCGAAGATGCTCGGTCCGCCAAAGGTCAAGTTACTTGTGTTGCAAATGCTGACGCGTGCGGCACCATTGCATGCATTGACGCTCATGCCGATCTTGAACGTTCCCGCGCCGAAAGTAGTGGTGCTGCCACCGCTGGTCGTAAGACCTTTGGCGAAATTGTAGATGCCGGGTCCGAAGTTTGTCGTGCCGCTTGTCGTGACGTTGCTGGCGAAATTGTATGTGGTCGTCGCGGCTCCCGTTGTGGCGAAATTCAGATTGATGCCGCCCTGGATTGTCAACGCTCCGATATTGACGGTGGTTGCGCCGCCGCAATTCAGTGTCCACGTGCTGCCATTTACCGAGGCCGTGCAGCCCAATGCGGTCGCTTGGCGCTGCGTCGATGTTGGATTGTAGCCAAAATCGATATTTGTACCCCCCGGAGTCGTCGGCGGTGTGGTCGCCGAAAGTGCGGTGACGGATGCGATGCGGGCGACGGCCGCCGTGATAGCCGCGTTGCCGGCAAACGGATCGGCTGTCGACTTCTTGGCGATCACCGCCGCAGTGCCGTTCGGACCGGTGATGCCGCCGCAAGGCTGGCTGGGCGCTGTCGTGGAATTGTAGTTGACGCCGATCGCCGAGATATAGGTGCCGCAAGGGACCGTGACCGTGCTGTTGGACGAGACGGTGCATTTGGGTGCGGTGATGGTGGTGCCACCGCTCAAAGTGACACCGGTCTGGGTACCGTCGAGCGCAAGCACGCAGCCGGGTGTCTGTGGCTGAGCACCGACCTCGACAACCGAGTTCGACGTGATCTGCAATTGCTGGCGGCTCTGCAGCACGCGTGCCAGCAGCAGATTCTGCTGCGTGCTGATCGAGACCGTGACGGCGTTGACACCGGCGGTTTTGGGTGAGGCAATGAGTGACGCGGTGACGCTTGCTGCCGGAATGCCGTTGAGAGCGGCAGCGTTGACGGCGGCCGCCGTCATCTGGTCCGTTGACTTCGTCGTGTTGTAGGCGAGCGCGCCCGCATAGGCCGAGAGGTCGGCGACTCGCTGGTTCTGCGCCTGCTGGACCAGGGCGCTGCCATATTCGGTCACCAGCGCGGCCATGCCGATGAGCACCGGCATCACCAACGCTGAGATGATGAGGACGTTGCCGTTGCGGCTACTCGCGAATCTGCCGAAAATCCGGACGATGTCTGCCTTGATGGACAAAACGATGCACTCCGACGCAACCTTGGCGTGAACTGCTCTTTTAGTAAGCGCGCATGTGTTAAAAATCGGCTTTCGCGACATTTTTAATGCGTTGTCGAGAGTTTGGTTTCAACAATGTCTTGTTGGTGGAAAGGCCGGAAAGGTCACCTGTCAACTAATCTGTGACTGCATAAGTGTCTGGTGTTGTTAGAAATAATTGCGATCGATTCCTTGCTGCACTTGCCTCAAGGCAAGAGGTGTTTCACGGCTGATGCTTAATGGTGGCTTAAAATTGGGATTTGCCCTGTTGGCGCGATGGGCATCAACATAACAAAAAGGGCGGCATCTCTGCCGCCCTTTCCGTATCTGAAGGCTGAATGGGTTGGATTAGAAGTCCATTCCACCCATGCCGCCCATGCCGCCGCCGCCCATGCCGCCAGGCATGCCGCCGCCAGCCGACTCCTTCTTAGGAGCCTCCGCGATCATGGCTTCGGTGGTGACGAGCAGGCCGGCGACCGAAGCCGCGTCCTGGAGAGCCGTGCGCACGACCTTGACCGGGTCGACGATGCCCATGGCGATCATGTCGCCATATTCGCCCGACTGGGCGTTGTAGCCGAAGGTCGCGCCCTTGTTCTCAAGGATCTTGCCAGCAACGATCGAAGCTTCAGCGCCGGCGTTCGCAGCGATCTGGCGGGCCGGAGCCTGCAGCGCACGACGAACGATGTTGATGCCAGCAGCCTGGTCGGCATTGGCGCCGGCGGCCTTTATGTTGGCCGAAGCACGCAGCAGCGCAACGCCGCCACCAGCAACGATGCCTTCTTCCACGGCCGCGCGGGTCGCGTTGAGGGCGTCATCAACGCGGTCCTTCTTTTCCTTGACTTCGACTTCCGTCGCACCGCCGACGCGGATCACGGCAACGCCGCCAGCGAGCTTCGCCAGACGTTCCTGCAGCTTCTCCTTGTCGTAGTCCGAAGTGGTCTCTTCGATCTGCTGCTTGATCTGGGCGACGCGGCCCTGGATCTCGGCCTTCTTGCCGGCGCCGTCGACGATGGTGGTGTTCTCCTTGGAGATCGACACCTTCTTGGCGCGGCCGAGCATGTTGAGGCCAACATTCTCGAGCTTGATGCCGAGGTCTTCGGAGATGACTTGGCCACCGGTGAGGATGGCGATGTCTTCCAGCATGGCCTTGCGGCGATCACCGAAGCCCGGCGCCTTGACGGCAGCGATCTTCAGGCCACCGCGCAGCTTGTTGACGACCAGCGTGGCCAGAGCCTCGCCTTCGACGTCTTCCGAGATGATGAGCAGCGGCTTGGAGGTCTGCACGACGGCTTCGAGGACCGGCAGCATGGCCTGCAGGTTGGAAAGCTTCTTCTCGTGGAGGAGGATGTAGACGTCCTCAAGCTCGGCAACCATCTTGTCGGCGTTGGTGACGAAGTAGGGCGACAGGTAGCCGCGGTCGAACTGCATGCCTTCGACGACTTCGAGTTCGGTCTCGGCGGTCTTGGCTTCCTCAACCGTGATGACGCCCTCGTTGCCGACCTTCTGCATCGCTTCCGCGATCATCTTGCCGACCGACTCGTCGCCATTGGCCGAGATCGTGCCGACCTGGGCGACTTCCTCGGAGGTCTTGATCTTCTTGGCAGCCTTGCCGAGCGCCGCGACGACTTCGGTGACGGCCAGATCAATACCGCGCTTCAGGTCCATCGGATTCATGCCGGCGGCAACCGCCTTGTGGCCTTCCTGGACGATCGACTGCGCCAGAACGGTCGCGGTCGTGGTGCCGTCGCCGGCGATGTCGTTGGTCTTCGAAGCAACTTCGCGGACCATCTGCGCGCCCATGTTCTCGAACTTGTCTTCAAGCTCGATTTCCTTGGCGACGGTTACGCCGTCCTTGGTGATGCGCGGGGCGCCGAACGACTTGTCGATGACGACGTTGCGGCCCTTGGGGCCGAGGGTGACCTTCACCGCGTCGGCGAGGATGTTGACACCGCGCAGCATGCGCTCGCGGGCGTCGCGGGAGAATTTTACGTCTTTAGCAGCCATTTTCAGCTCCTGGCAGGGGCTTGGATCAAGCCCGAAATTCAGTTGACGGTGAGGCCGATATTCAGCCGATGATGCCCATGATGTCGGATTCCTTCATGATCAGAAGGTCTTCGCCATTGAGCTTGACTTCGGTGCCCGACCACTTGCCGAACAGGATGCGGTCGCCAGCCTTGACGTCCAGCGGGACGAGCTTGCCGTGGTCGTCACGAGCGCCGGAGCCGACAGCGATGATCTCGCCTTCCTGCGGCTTTTCCTTCGCCGTATCCGGGATGATGATCCCGCCGGCGGTCTTGGATTCGGATTCGACCCGGCGAACGACCACGCGGTCATGAAGCGGGCGGAACTTCGACTTTGCCATGTTTTCTTCCTCGATGAGAACGGTGAGAACAGTTCCTCCGTCCGGCGGCGCCGGACCTGTGGTTAGCACTCACTAGTGGCGAGTGCTAACGTGGCGGTGAGATAAGCTCGCGACTGGCCGGAGTCAAGGCGCGCATATGCACAGAAAGCGATTGATCCGATTGTGGCGAACCATTTATCGAGAGGGCTTTGGCGACCGAAGCACGAGCAGGGGGCATCGCTCGGCCAGAGGATAGCGACCGCTCGAGACGATGCGGACCTCGTTGAAATGGGTGCCTGCCTCGTCAATCAGCATGCTCTGCCTTGCAAAGCTGTATCTGAGGCTGGAGCCGGCATAGACATCGATCGTGTTGATCGACGCCATGCTCCAACCGGTTCGTGCGGCCAGAGCCTCCCGATCTGGGAAGAGAGCGTTGAACGTGTCGCGGATCGCTTGCACGCCGATGGCGTGATCGCAGCCGCCACTCGTGCACGCCATTGCAATTCGCCATTTGAGCGCGTGAAAATTCTCGATGCCGCCTGACACTGCCAAGGCCTGGACAGTGGACAACTTCTCTGCCGTTTCCGGGCTGGCGAAGATACGGATCGCCGCTCGGCCGCCGGGTTTCAGGACCCTCGCCATCTCGGCAAAGAGGGCATTGCGGGCTTCTCTGGAGTCGACGACCGACAGGCAACCGTCGCCAATAACCGCGTCCGTACTCGCCGGGCCAACAGGCAGATCGAGCCAATTTCCGATTGTCGCCCTCCGAGAGGGATTGTTGCCGGCCCAAACACCGGAGATCATGGTCGCGGATTGGTCGACTGCCAGCAAAGATCGCCCGAGAACCGCCAGTTCGGGAGTTACTCCCAGGAGGAGGATGTCGGCATCATCCAGATCAAGTTCAAGCTCGAATATGTCGACAGTCTCAGGCGTGGGCCGGAGCGGTGCTTCAAGAAGCATCCAGTGCCGGTGGTAATTGTCCCAGTGATTGGTCATAAATCCGCTTGGATGAAAGAACTCTGGATTCTCGTATCCTTAGCTGCTTAATGGAACGCGATAAGCATGCCAAGGGGGCGATGGTGGCGCGAGTTGTTGTCATAACGCACGAGCACGATAAATTTCTCGGCAAGAGAGATTTATTCTTACGCATGACAAGCCCATACTTACTCTTCGATATTCTTTCTGAGTTGAAAAGGAGGGGTCATTCTATTCGCGTTCAGCAGGGCGTTTCGCACTCCCATGCCGCCGACATTGCAGTGCTGCATGTCGACGCGACGGTAACACCCGAGGTTTATGTCGATTACGCTTCAGGATTTCCGTTCTGCCTCAATATCCAGGCGTTCGACATCTCCAAGCGGCGGGTCAGTGGAGCGCTGCTGACGAGGGACGACGGCTGGCAAGGTCCGGCCATCGTCAAGAGCAATCTCAACAACAAAGGCATTCCGGAAGCATTTCTGAACCGGCAATCGGAGCGTGCCGGAAAGCCTCGGCCGTTTCCTGATGTGTCGCCCTTGGAGGCCTATGACATCTATGAAGCGGTCGGTGATATTCCCGATAATGTCTTTGACCGTGACGATCTGGTCGTGGAAAAGTTCATTCCGGAAATAGAACCGGATGGTTTCGCCGCGCGGTTCTGGGTGTTTTGCGGCAACCATGAGCGTTGCTTCCGCTATGTATCGCCGAGGCGACTGGTCAAGGCATCCGAAACAATTCGTCGCGAACCCGTTCCCGTGCCCCAGGAATTGCGCGCGTTGCGACACGAACTCGGCTTCGACTACGGCAAGTTCGATTTCGTGGTGCATGAGGGCAAGGCGGTGCTTCTTGATGCGAACAACACGCCCGGCCGTCCCAGGAAACTCGCGAAGACGTTTGCGGCAGGTGCCTCGCATCTGGCCGATGGGTTCGAGGCTCTCATCCGGCAAGCCAGGTAACGCCGGACACGCCCTCCCAGAAGCAGTAAGTCATCGCGGCTCGCAAGAAGTTTCCCAATGCCTGAGAGGTTGCCGAAACCCGATTTGCCGGAGCTTTATCCCTTGACCGGTATCCAGATCTCCAGTCCGCCGTCACCGCTGCGCGGATCGAATTCCCTGCCATAGCGCTCGAATTCGGGCGCGTCGGCGACCTCGTGCCCTGATGCCGGCAGCCATTTGTTCCAGATCGTATTGACCGTCCGGCGGATGGTCGAAATGTGCTCGCGATGGGCAAAGACGGCATATTTCTGAGCCGGCACCCGCACGCGGGAAAGCTCCTTGGGGATGTCCGAAAAGTCGGAAACCTCGACGCCGGCGATATAGTCGAAATTGCCGGCGTCATCGCCGTTGACGCAGACGCCATAGGCGATGTCGCCGGTTTCACCGGGAATGTTGCCGATATAGGGACCGAAGCGTTGCCATTGCATCGGAATCGCGGCGCTGGTCTCGCAACTGTAGCGCTCGCCAAGACCCGCGATCAGAAAGGCGCGGCTGTTTTCGAAGCGCGGCGATTCGAGAGTGGCAAGGAAGGACTGGTCCATCAGGATCGGCTCAACGAGATGGAGGTTCTTGAGGTTGCCCTGCGCGCGAACCAGTTCCGGCGTGGTGCCGAACTGCTCGCGGAAGGCGCGGGTGAACGCCTCATGCGAGTTGTAGCCGGCGTCGAGCGCGACCGAGAGGATATCCGGCGCTCCGGCGGCAAGTTTGCGCGCCGCCTCGGTCAGCCGGCGCGCCCGCATGTAACCCATCACCGAACGGCCAGTGGCCGCGCCGAAAGCGCGCGTTACGTGAAAGCGCGACACACCGCTCCTCAGCGCGATTTCATCAAGCATGATCGGCTCGGGCAGATGGCTTTCAACGAACCACAATGCTTTCTCGGTCGGGTTCATGCATCTCCTCGCAGGTTGGCGCGGCCATTGTGATGCCCGGCCTTACGGCCAGTTTGATAGAAATTGCGCATCGCGCACAATCGAAGTCATCTCGCCAAGTGATCCCAACCATTCAGAGTGGCACGAGCCTTGATGCCGCGGGTCGGATTCAGCGGGAGTCCGACGAACCAAAGGGTTGACGCGTAGGCAATATCTTCTTAGTCACGATATTACATAACGACGCTTTGAAGAACCAGTGATCCGAACGGCGCGTTCATCAAAAAATTTATTGCGATGGGCTCGGGGGGAAACTACGATTGGGAAGTGATGGTCCCCGCGCCGAAAGGCGAGGGGTGAAAAGGGAACACGGTGAGATCCGCTTGGGTCGAGGCCGTGGCTGCCCCCGCAACTGTAAGCGGCGAGCAAAATCCGAAACGCCACTGGCCGGTGAGGCTGGGAAGGCAGGATGGCGCAACGACCCGCGAGCCAGGAGACCTGCCATCAGCATGAGTTGACCGGACGGGGTGTGCCGGGAGGAGACGTGGACGTTGGTCTTGTCGGCCGATTGCCAGGAATTCCTTCCGTCGCCAGTTGAGAAAGTGACGGAAAATTGGACGCCTCCCAGGCCATCCACCGCATTATCGTATGCACGCTTTGCCGTGATCCCGCGACCGGGATCAGGACAGGTGAGGAATTGTGCGCCGATTTGCGTTCCCTGCTCTTGGTCGACGACGAGATGGCTCTCCTGAACTATGCGGTCGAAGGCGTCGCCTGCATGGCCGGCTGCGCCCGGCCGCTGACAGTCGCCTTCCAGTCGGATGGAAAAGCCACTTATCTCTTTGGTTCCATCGATCGGCGCTCGGATGCGACCGAACTGGTGGAATTCGCGAAACTCTATGCTTCGCTTGCCGATGGCTGGTGCAATTCCGGGCACCGCCCGGCCGGGCTGGCCGACAAGACACTGGCCCGCGTCCCCGGCCCGTACAATGCTGAGGGTCGGGCATGACCATGTCTCTTCTCGAAGCGAGCGACCTGACCGTGACCGTCAATGGTCAGCGTCTGGTGGACGCGGTAAGCCTTTCGGTGGCGGCTGGCGATCGCCTTGCGATCATCGGTCCGAATGGCGCCGGCAAAACCACATTGCTGCGCATATTGTCCGGCATGGTACGGCCAAGTTCCGGCGAGGTGAAGCTCGCCGGGCGCCGGCTGGACAGGATTTCGGCGGCCGAGCGCGCCTTGCACATGGCCGTCGTCGGGCAGACCGATCAACCCGATCCAAGGCTAGCCGTGATCGACTATGTCGAGCTTGGACGAATCCCGCATGCCGGCCTGCGGCGAAGGAGCGAGGAGCGCGACATCGTGGTCGAGTCGCTCCGACGGACCGGCTTGCTGCCGCTGTTGGCCCGCACCATCGGCTCGCTATCCGGCGGCGAACGGCAGCGTGCCCAGCTTGCGCGCGCCATCGCGCAGGAGCCGAGGATCCTGTTCCTCGACGAGCCAACCAACCATCTTGATCCGCGCGCCCGCGGCGAGCTGCTCGAACTCGTCGCCGGCTTGGGCATGACGGTGATCGCGGTGCTGCACGACCTGTCGCTGGTGTCGCCATTTGCCAACCGGGTCGCGGTCATGGATCAGGCCCGGCTGCGTGCGCTTGCGGCGCCGCACGAGGCCCTGACCCAACAACTGATCCGCGAGATCTTCGGCGTCGATGTGTTTCGGCTGCGCCATCCGACCGAGGATCGCGAGCTGACTGTTTTCGAAGTTCCGAACCGCGCCGCGTCGCCGTCCTGATCCCGCCGATTCTCATGCAAAAAGGAGCAACATCCGTGAAGCGTCTCGTCCTCTCCCTTGCCTTTTCATTGCTGGCCTCGACCGCCTTTGCCTTTCCGGTGACCGTCGACAGCTGCGGCAAGCCGTTGACGTTCGACGCCGCGCCGAAGCGCGCGGTCATCCACGACCTCAACATGACCGAGATGGCCTTCGCGCTCGGGCTGCAGCCGTCGATCGTCGGCCTCACGGGCATCACCGGATGGTACAAGGTCGGCCCCGAATTCAAGGCCGAGCAGGGCTCGATCCCCGAACTTGCGCCAAAGTACCCGACGATGGAAAACCTCGTCGCGGTCGATCCCGATTTCTTCTTCGCCGGCTGGTACTACGGCATGAAGCCGGGCGGCGAGGTGACGCCCGACACGCTCGCTCCGCACCGCATCAAGACGCTGGTACTGACGGAGAGCTGCGTCCACCTCGACAAGAACCGTCCTATCGCGTCGATGGACCTGCTTTATGGCGACGTCGAAAAGCTGGGCAAGATTTTTGGCAAGGAGGCCAAGGCCCAAGAGCTTGTTTCAGGCTGGCAGAAGCAGCTTGCCGACATCACGGCAAAGGTCGGTGACCGCAAGGGCACGCGTGTGTTTCTTTATGACTCTGGTGACGACAAGCCTTTCACCGCCGGCAAGTTCGCGATCCCCAGCGCCATGATCTCCGCCGCCGGCGGCGAGAACATCATGGCCGACATGGAGACCAGCTGGGGCACGACGGACTGGGAAACGGTGGCGTCCCGCAATCCGCAGTTCCTGATCCTGCTCGACTACCAGGATGGCGGCGGTTACCAGAAACTGCTCGATTTCCTGGAGGCTCACCCGGCCATGAAGGAGACGGATGCGGTGAAGAACAAGCGTTTCGTTGCCCTGCGCTATGCCGAGCTTACGCCAGGGCCAGCCAACATCGAGGCGATCGACAAGATTGCCAAGGCGATGCACCCGGAAGCCTTCTGAGCTTGCCCCACAAGGCATTCGGACTGGCCATGGCGGCGGGAGCGGCGGTGATCGCCGCTCTCGCCTTGTTGTCGATCGCCTATGGGTCGACGCTGATACCGTTGACGGATGTTGTCGCGTCACTTGGGCATGCGGTCGGGCTGGACGGGCACGTCGTGTCAGGCCCGGTTGGCAAGATTGTCGTTGACCTGCGGCTGCCGCGCACGATCATGGCCATTTGTGTCGGCGCGGGACTGGGTGTCGTTGGTGCACTGTTGCAGACTGTGACGCGAAACGACCTCGCCGATCCGTTCCTGTTCGGCCTCTCGTCCGGAGCCGCCGCCGGCGCGGTCTCCGTGATTACCGTCTTCGGCGACAGTTTCGGCATCTGGACCTTACCGGTCGCGGCTTTCACGGGCGGCATACTGGCCACGACAGTCGTGCTGTTGCTGGTCGCGCGGGTGAGGGGGCAAGGACCTGAACGGCTGATCCTCGCCGGGCTCGCCGTCTCGTTCATCTTCACCGCGTTGACCAACTATCTCGTCTTCGCCGGCGACCAGCGCGCGGCGCATTCGGTGCTGTTCTGGACGATGGGCGGGCTCGGGCTGGCGCGATGGGACAACATTGCGCTTGCCATGCTGGGGGCGGGCACCATCATCGGTTACGCGCTGTGGAACCATCGCAAGCTCGATGCTTTCCTGGCTGGGGAGAATGCCGCCGAAAGCCTGGGCGTTCCGGTGGCGCGGATGCGCAGGACGACCTTCCTCGTCGCTGCGTTCTCGACGGCCATCCTCGTGTCGGTCGCTGGCGTCATCGGCTTCGTCGGACTGATGATCCCGCATCTGTCCCGGCCCCTGGCAGGTCAGTTGCATCTGCGCCTTGTCATGGCCTGTGCCGTGTTTGGCGCCATACTGTTGCTGGCCAGCGATCTCCTGGCGCGTACGCTGCTGCCGCCGCAGGAACTGCCGATCGGCATCATCACCAGCTCGATCGGCGCCTTTTTCGTTGTGACGATGCTTGTCCGCAACCGCCTGTGAAGGTCAGCGGCTGCGAACGCGCGACATCAATGCCGGTACTGCGGTTCTTACTTAACGAAGGGGCGCAGCACGTCGCGGGCCAGCAGGAAGCCGCGTTTCACCAGATCGTCGCTGCCTTCGAACCGGCGGTCCTCATGCTCGATGATGATCGGCCCGTCGTAACCCGCCCGGTACAGGGCTGAAAAGAACCCGCTCCAGTCGACTTCGCCCAGACCCGGCATGCGCGGTATCTGCCAGCCGATTCCGGCCGAGAGAATGCCGCGCTCATAGAGGCCGTCGCGGTCGACCATCAGGTCCTTGGCATGCGCGTGCACGATGTGGGCGCCGAATTCTCGGATGAAACGGCCTTGGTCGATCATCTGCCAGATCAGGTGCGAGGGGTCGAAATTCATCCCGACGTCACCGCCCCATGCCTCGAAAATACGGCGCCAGATCAACGGCGAGTAGGCGATGTTGTGGCCGCCCGGCCATTCATCATAGCTGAAGATCATCGGGCAGTTTTCGAACGCCAGCTTGACGTTGTTGTCGCGGGCAAAAGCGATGATATCCGGCCAGACTTTCACTGCGTCCTGCCAGTTGTCGTCAAGTTTTCTGGAGGCATCGCCACCGCAGAAGGTGTTGACCAGGCCAACACCCATCATGCCGGCGGCCACAATAACTTTCTTCAGATGTTCGATGACGGCCTGCCGGTGGGCGGCGTCCGGATGCAAAGGGTTCGGATAGTAGCCGAGCGCGGAGATCGACAGGTTCCTGGCTTCGAGGGAGGCGGCGATATCGCGTGCTTCCGACGCCGAGATTGCCGCGACATCAATGTGGGCGGTGCCGGCGTAACGACGAGCCGCACCGCTTGATTTCGGCCAGCAGGCGATCTCCAGCGCCTCGAAGCCGGCCGAATGCGCCCAGTCCGCGACGCTGGCCAGCGGCATGTCCGAAAACGGAGCGGTCAACAATCCAAGTTTCATATCGTCCTCCCGGTCAATTTGTCCTCGTCGACCGCCATACACGACCTGGAACTGACGCTGCAACCACCGTCATGGCTTTATCGATTGGTGCATCGATGCGACTGGACTGCGGGGCTGTCGTGCAGATTTATCGGCTTCTGGCACCATGGGCATCTTGAATACTAAGCACGCTTATTATATATGGCGCTCATGGTTTCCGACGGTTTAGACAGATTGGGCTTTTTGATCCACGATGTGCAGCGCCTGATGCGCAAGCGCTTCGAGGCGAGAGCCAGTGGCCTTGGCCTTTCTTCTGCGCAATGGCGGCTTCTGGTCCGCGTTGCCAAGGAAGAGGGGATATCGCAAGCGCGCCTTGCCGAGTTGCTCGAGATAGAGCCGATCAGCGTTTCGCGCCTGGTCGACCGCATGGAGGAGGGCGGTTGGATTGAGCGCCGCTCCGATGCCGCCGACCGGCGTGTGCGCATGATCTTCCCGACACCGAAGGCGAGCGAGGCCTATGCCAAGATCAAGAGCATGGCCGGCGAAGTCTATGAAGAATCGCTTTCCGGCGTATCGCCGGAAGCCCGCCGTGTCCTCATCTCGGCACTTGAGGCGATGGTGGAAAACCTCGCGGATGACGAGCCGTCCAGTGAAAAGATCAAGAGTGCGGAAGGCGCAGCAGCATGAACGCGGTAGCCAAGATTGACGAGAACGCAACCAAGGTGGAAATGGAAGCGCCGGCCCAGCCGGCTGCTGCCTCCGTGGCTGTCGCTCCCCCGGTGCAGTCGGTTCCGTCCGCGCCGAAGAAGAAGCGCCGTTTCGGCCGCTTGCTGCTGATGGTTGCTCTTCCTTTGGCGCTGGCTGCAGGCGGCGGCTATGTCTGGGTCACGGGTGGCCGCTACCAGGAAACGGAAAACGCCAATCTGCAGCAGGCCAAGGTGTCGATTGCCTCGGATACCGCGGGCCGCATCGTTCAGGTCGGCATTGCCGACAACCAGGTCGTCAAGCAGGGCGACGTGCTCTTTGTTGTCGACCCTGCTCCCTATCAGATCGCGCTTGCCCAAGCCGACGCGGCGGTTGCGGTCGCGCGCGTTGGCGTCGAACAGCTTCGCGCCGCCTACAGCCAGTCGATGGCCCAGGAAAAGTCCGCCACCAGCGAAATGGACTATGCACAGTCGCAATTCGACCGGGCTTCGGACCTTGCCCAAAAGGGCATCAATACCAAGTCTTCGCTTGATCAGGCCAAGAACGACCTCGACAAGGCCAAGCAGCAACTGACTGTCGCCCAGCAAGGCATTCTCAGCGCAAAAGCCGCACTTGCCGGCAATCCCGACATCGAGACAGACAAGCATCCGACCGTGATGGCCGCGCTTGCCGCGCGTGACAAGGCCGCCTACGACCTGGCACAGACCACGGTCAGGGCACCCGCCGACGGCGTCATCAGCCGGGCCTCTTCGTTCAAGGTCGGCCAGTATGTCGGCACAGGCACTCCGCTGTTTTCGCTGGTCGAGACCGGCGACACCTGGATCGACGCCAATTTCAAGGAAACGCAGCTTACCCACATGAAGGCCGGCCAGAAGGCGGAAATCGTCGTGGACACCTATCCGGGGCGGAAATTCGAAGCGACGGTGAAGGCGATAGGCGCTGGCACCGGGGCGGAATTCTCGTTGCTGCCGGCCCAGAACGCCACGGGCAACTGGGTCAAGGTCACCCAGCGCATCCCAGTGCGCCTGGAACTGACTGATCCAGAATCCAAGATGATGCTGCGCACGGGCATGAGCGCGGACGTCACCGTCGATACCGGCGTTTCCCGCGGGTTTCCGAGCATATTCGGTCATGCCACGGCCAGCGAGGCCGAGTAATCGGCTGCAGTCAGAACGTGCGCTGTGCGCGAGCGCGGATGAAAGGCAGGATTGGTCCTATGGGTGGCCAGGGAGGGCAGGGGCGCTGGAATTGGGCTTTAATGAGCCCGGTCGAGCCCTGAGCCTTCCAACGCCAGACCCTTTGGTCCTTTGGTTTCCGGGCGGCGAACGCCCTTTGTGGGCAGACGCTCTGTCGATGTAACCCCCACATCGATACTCGCGTCCCACCGCGATGAGTGTCTTTTCACAAGGAAGGCTTCGCCGCCCGGGAACCCAGCGTACACGTTTTCGTTACCGGTTGGAAGTTCCGCACCATGAGCACGCCAGAACCCTTCAAGGAAGTGCCGCATCGTGGCCTGATCACGGTCGCGCTCATGCTGGCGACGATCATGCAGGCGCTTGACACGACGATCGCCAATGTCGCCTTGCCGACGATGACCGGCGATCTAGGCGCCTCTCCGGACAACATCAACTGGGTGCTGACCTCCTACATCGTTGCAGCCGCCATCATGACGCCAGTGACCGGCTGGGTGGCCGACCGCATTGGCCGCAAGGAACTGTTCCTGACGGCTGTGGTCGGCTTCACCGTTTTCTCCATGCTGTGCGGCATCGCCTGGAGCCTGGAGACCATGGTGTTCTTCCGGCTGATGCAGGGCGTGTTCGGTGCGGCGATCGTACCTCTGTCGCAGACCTTCCTGCTCGACATCAACCCGAAGGAACGCCACGGTCAGGCGATGGCCATCTGGGGCGCCGGCATCATGCTGGGACCGATCCTTGGCCCGACGCTGGGTGGCTGGCTGACTGAGAATTTCAACTGGCGCTGGGTGTTCTTCATCAATCTGCCGGTCGGCATCATCGCCTTCCTGGGCATGGCCGCGTATCTTCCAAGTGTTGCCCGACGCATCCGGAGCTTCGATTTCTTCGGCTTCGCCATGCTCTCGCTTGGGGTCGGCGCGCTGCAGCTGCTACTCGATCGCGGCGGCGAGGTAGACTGGTTTTCATCGGTCGAGATCTGGATCGAGCTTGGTCTTTCCATAACCGGCTTCTGGGTGTTCATCATTCACTCGGTGACGGCGGAACATCCCTTCATCGATCCGAAGATCTTCGTCGACCGCAATTTCGTGACCGGGCTGGCGTTCATCTTCGTCATGGGCGTGCTCATTTTGGCGAGCATGGCGCTGCTGCCGCCAATGCTGTCGGTCATTTTCGGCTATCCGACCATCACCATAGGCCTCGTCATGGGGCCACGCGGTGTCGGCACGATGGTTTCGATGCTCGTGGTCGGGCGGCTCATGACCAAGATCGACGCCAGAATCCTTGTCGTCATCGGCTTTCTGCTGACCGCGCAATCGCTCTATACGATGGCCGGCTTCACACCTCAGATGGACAACTGGCTGATCATCAGCTCCGGCGTCATCCAGGGCCTGGGAATGGGAATGGTGTTCGTGCCGCTGTCCACCATTGCCTTCGCCACGCTCGACGCGCGCTTCCGCACGGATGCCACCGCTTTGTTCAGCCTAGTGCGCAATCTTGGCTCGTCCATCGGTGTGTCGGTCGTCACGGTTCTGCTGGTCCGTAACACGCAGGTCAATCACGCCGAGCTGTCAGCCTTCATCAACCCGTTCAACCCGAATCTGTGGGCGGCCTCGCCAGCCGCCGCCGGCGGCGATCCAACAGCGCTTTCGCAGGTGGATGGCATGGTCAATATCCAGGCGATGATGATCTCCTACGTCAACGACTTCAAGCTGCTGATGGTGATGACACTGCTAGCCATCCCGTTTGTCTTCCTGCTGCGCAAACCGGCGCGGGCGCCGGCCGGCGGTGCGCCTGCCGTACACATGGACTAGGATTGTCGATGCCGCGGCCGCTGGCGCGGCCAGATAGGGCGGGCGGCGCTTCGGAAGCCTACTTTCCGAGCACCAGCGCCCAATAGCGGACGGCGCTGTCGCGGCCGTCACGGACATAGGCGAGGCCAAAGCGCGTGAAGCGCGGGTCGAGCATGTTGCGGCGGTGGCCCGGCGAATTCATCCAGATATCAAAGAGCTTCTGCTGGTCGAATCGCCCCTCGGCAATGTTCTCGGCCGCCG
Organism: Mesorhizobium carmichaelinearum; assembly: GCA_943370265.1. GTDB lineage: Bacteria > Pseudomonadota > Alphaproteobacteria > Rhizobiales > Rhizobiaceae > Mesorhizobium > Mesorhizobium carmichaelinearum_A. Next base: position 103,034 of record CALRQH020000003.1, on the reverse strand, counting down.
CACCTGTGATGCCGTTGTCCTTGACGCGCGAGGCAAAATCCTTGCCCCAGCCTGTCGTATGGTTCATGCGGCCACTGCGCGCCATATACTTGGCCTGTTGCAACGCTGCCTGTTCGAGTTGCGGATCGGGCGCCAGCGGGCCAAGCCCGGCGGCAGTCCGGATCCCGGCAAGCGTGGCGGCCGCGGAAGACGAAGCGCCGGCGCCTTCGCCGGCCGGAAGCGAGACCGTGCCGCAGGCGGCAAGTCCGGCAAGCGCGATAAGGCCGGCGGCCTTGATCAGCATTCGTCTGTCCATTGGGGAGCGGGCGTCATCTGCGTTTTTTATAAGCGTCATGGCTGACCCAAATAGCCGCGATCATGGCTTTTGGCGGGCAGCGGATGAAATTTGCGCGAGAACATGCGGCGCATGGAGATTCCGCCGGCCGCGTCACATAGATTGGACGCGCGGCTGGCACCCGCCGGCAATCCTGAGAGCTCATACTATATGAGGAACTGATGCGAGCCGCTGTACGTGCATTTCCGGTTCTGTCCACGCAGCGTTTGGTGTTGCGTGCGCCCGTGCAGGAAGATGCCGCGGCTTTCGGCGGTATCCTGTCGAACCCCGATGTTACGCGGTTTTCGAACTGGCCGACCGCACCGAACAAGGCCCAGCTGGAGCGGGTCATGAAATGGATGGCAAAGGCGTTCGGCAGCGGCAAGGGATGTGCCTGGATGATCGAGGATCGGGAGTCGAAGAGGCTTGCGGGAGCGATCCGCTACAACCACTTCGAGGCGAAATGGAAATGCGGCCAGATCGGATATGAACTGCATCCCGATTTTTGGGGAAGGGGCCTGATGACAGAGGCCGCCGTCCCGGTCGCTGTCTGCGGCCATCGGTTCTTCGGCCTCAACCGCATCGAGGCGTGGACGCTGCCCGGAAACACCGGATCGGACCGTGTGTTGGAAAAATCCGGATTTCGCTATGAGGGAACACTCCGCCAGAAAGCTTGGTTCAAGGGAGACTTCCATGATTTCCGGATGTTCGGGCGGCTCGCCAACGATCATGCTGCCTGAATCAAGCCGCGTCAGTGCCGACTACAAGAATTGGTGAAAGCCGCTCGATGGTGCCGATCAAAGACAGGGATTTCCGCAACATGCTTCACCACGTGTCTTTTGGAGTTTCGGATATCGAGCGCTCGGCGGCATTCTATGACGCCGTACTGGCGCCACTTGGTTACTGCCGCGTCTGGGAAGATCTCCGTCCTGGCGAACCGGATCAGGCCGTGGGCTATGGCATTGCCGGCGGGGGTGACAAGCTGGCGATCAAGCTTCGCCCGCAAGGGCAGCGTTCACCGGGACCTGGCTTTCACCTGGCCTTCGCGGCCCCGGATCGCCAGAGCATTGCTCTCTTCCATGCCGCCGCACTCGCTCATGGGGGCCATGACAATGGCGCGCCCGGTCCCCGGCCAGACTATGGCCCGCACTATCACGCGGCTTTCGTCATCGATCCCGATGGCCATCACATCGAGGCGGTTTTCAACTCGCCAGGCTAGAGTCTGGCGTTTGATGCGTCGGTGATGAAAATGGCGTGATGGCGGGGCAGACGCGACGCATTTGGCGACAACCCTTGCCAAATCGGTTATCATCCCTTGGTACGAGCAGTGGCAGCTATGGGCGGCCATCCTGGCGGTGACCGCCCCGACACACGGGAGGAAGGTTATGGCCGGCTTTCATGTCATGGCGGACGCGCGTGGGATGCACGTGCAGCCCACGGTGCGCCGCATCACCATCGAGGATCTGAGGGACGCCTTGCGACTCGGCGCTGAGGATTTCTGGGCAAAACCTTCGCACTACGTGTTCCTGTGCCTGATCTACCCGATCGTCGGCCTGATCCTGACGCAGTGGACGTCAGGGGCGAACGCCATCCAGCTTATCTACCCGCTGATGTCCGGTTTCGCGCTGGTCGGTCCGTTCGCCGCGCTCGGCCTCTACGAGATCAGCCGCCGGCGCGAACTCGGCATGAACACCTCCTGGCGCCACGCTCTGAATGTCCGGCACTCGCCTGCACTCCCCTCGATCGCGGTGATCGGCATCATGCTGCTGGCGCTGTTCCTGCTGTGGATGTTCACGGCGCAATCGATCTACACAAGCCTGTTTGGCGACCAGCCGCCGGCCTCGATCGGTGGCTTCATCCGCGAGGTGCTGACGACGAGCCGTGGCTGGACCCTGATCCTGGTCGGCAACGCGGCCGGTCTCGTCTTTGCCGTGATCGTGCTGGCGACGACGGTCGTCGCCTTTCCGCTGATGCTCGACCGCGATGTCGGCGCGGTGTCGGCAATCGAGACCTCGGCGCGGGTGGTAATGGCAAATCCGCTGATGATGGCGCTGTGGGGGCTGCTGGTCGCCGTGCTACTGGTTATCGGCTCGATCCCGCTGTTTGCGGGACTGGCCGTGGTCATGCCAGTGCTTGGCCATGCCACCTGGCATCTCTACCGCAAGGTTGTCGAGCCGGAGCGGGCGCAGCAAATCAGGCGGCCGATGTAGAGCGCCTGCGTTACCGTTGCGCTTCGGTCGCCATCTTCAGGGCGAGCGCTGTCAACACCGTGCCCATCATCCAGCGCTGGATGACCAGCCATAGCGGCCGGCCAGCGAGGAAGGTGGCGATCGAGCCGGCCGTCACCGCGATGATGGAATTGACGGTGAGGCTGATCGCTATCTGCGTGGAGCCCAACACCAGAAGCTGTGACAGCACATGCCCTTTTCCGGGACTGATGAATTGCGGCAGCAGCGACAGGTAGAGTACCGCCACCTTCGGATTGAGCAGATTGGTCACCAAGCCCATGACAAACAGCTTGCGCGGCGCGTCCTTGGGCAGTTCGCGAACCTGGAACGGCGAACGACCGCCCGGCTTCACCGCTTGCCAGGCCAGCCACAGAAGATAGAGCACTCCGGCAAAGCGCAGCGCGTCATATGCGAGGGGAACCGTCATCAGCAGCGCCGTGATGCCGAACGCTGCCGACAGCACATAGAACAGAAAGCCAAGGGCCACGCCGCCAAGCGAGATCAGCCCGGCCTTGGGCCCTTGCGACAGCGATCGCGAGATCAGGTAGATCATGTTGGGGCCAGGAGTCAGCACCATGCCGAGGCAGACCAGCGCGAATGCGATATGATTGGCGGCGTCGGGCATTGCCTTGATCTCCGGCCACGCCGTGTCGGGTGCGTGGCGATGAAGCATGTTCGTGCTCGCCGACGACCAAGGTGCGATCCAGGAAATGTGATCCCACGAGCGTCGAATATGTGCCTCGGCCAGAGTCGGCGCGCAAGGGCATCGCGACTCCAGTCATTGCGCCAGAGGGAGCCTGTTGGCCATCAGCCGACGACGCGCAGGTTCGACAGCTCGTTGCCGATTTCCTTGAAATCGTTCGACAGTGAGGCGCCGGTCGCGTTCCAGAAAAGTTTGGCTGGCTTGGTCGGGTCTGCCGGATCCTTGCGGAATCGCGATTCGGAGGCGCACGCCTTCAGCGCCTCGATCGCCTTCCTGTCGCCGGCATTGGTCAGCGACAGGTCTAGCGCCACCGTCATGACCATGATGTTGGCTGCCTTGGCATTGTTGCAAAGCGCGGTCATCTGTTCGTTGAGCGCGGCCGTGTAGTTGCTGTTCGAATAATTGAACTGGCCGATGGCGCTCGATGTGCCGCCGAACAACCGGGTGACCGAAGTGCTGTTGTAGCCGAGGCCGGTGTAGCCGTAGGCGGCATAGGTCGACTTGTTGCCGGCGGGGTCGCTGCCTGGAACCGAATAGGTGTTCTCGCCGTCGGTTAGCACGATGACGACCTTGTCGTTGCCCTTTTCCGTCTCCAGCCGCCCTTCGGTGAAGGGCTCGCCGCTTGACACGGTGCGCCAGCCCCAGACCATGCCTTCCGGCACGTTCGTATTGCCATTTGGCGTCATCAGATCGATCGCCGCCTTGATGGCAGCCAGGCCTTCGGGCTTGCTGACATCGGTCAGCGGGGTGATCGGCGTTGTCGTGCAACTGTAGTTGGGGCCGGCGCCCTTGCCGAGCACAGGCGCATCCATCGGCCGCGGCATGAAGTACTTCGCCATGTTGCGCTGCTGGGTCTTGCCGGTCGTGCTCGAAGGGTCATCGTTCCACCAGCTGTTTGCGGCGCCGTAGGCTTTTGGGGCAATCTCGTCGGGATCCTGTGTCACCTTCCAGTGGTTGCCGGGCTCGTCGGGAGCGAACATCGGTACGAACATCGTTGCCGGATCGCCATTGCCAATGCCGGTATTGTTGGGACCACCGGAAGCCGGCGTATCGCTGACATTATGGGGGTAGGGGCGCACTTCGACACAGCCCTGCCAACTGGCGAAGGGGCCATAGGTGTCGATGTAGTCATACTCGTCATGGCTGCGCGTGCATGTGTGGTTGGAGCGGTATTCGTCACAGACGACCCGTTTGCTGCCGGCGACGCGCTCATGGCTGGTGACCACCTTCATGTCGCGATAGAGCGAAAACCGGGTCAGCATCTGGCCTTCTTCCGCGCCCCAGCCCGTTCCCCGCTTGTACCAGATACCGTTGGATTTCTGGGCATACTTGTTGGCTGCGCTCAGCGTCGACCAGTCGAAATTCTCGTGATGCACCGGCGACAATCCATAGGTGTCGATCCACGCTGCATTGTCGTTTCCGGTGCCGACGTTGACGGAGGCCGCGAACGGCACGAGGCTGAACTGGACGGGCTTGTCGATCTGCTTCATCAGGGCCGACTGCAAGGCGAGTGTGTCGACCAGCTGCTTGGCCGCGGTCTTGAGGAGATCGATGCGCTTTTGTCCCGAACCTGTGCCGGGCGTGGTCATCGATCCGGAGTTGTCGAGCACCATGGCCACTTCCAGCGTGTTCTTCAGCCGGACCTCCGATGCGACGTCGAAGCTGATCGTCTTGTTTCCATCCGCTTCGGATCGGCCGATGAGTTGGGCAAGGACGGGATAGAAATAGGGCTGGTAGTCAAGCCGCGCGCTCATCTTCATCAAGCCACCGCCCGTTTTGTTGTTGGGCAGCACGACATTGAGCGTGGTGTTGGCCGGATTGACCTTGTTGAGATTAGCGCTGAAGAAATCGAGGGCGTAGGCCCTCAACTGGTCATCGGTCGCGCCTTCGACCAGCCGCCGCGCCGTGGCGATGTTGGCGGCGTCGAGCGCGTTGAGCACGATCTGCTTCTGCCGGTTCATCTCCGTGACGTCGACCGCCAGCGCCAGGCCACCCGCCAGCGGGATCATGGCGAGAACGGTCATGAGAGCATAGTTGCCGCGCTTGTCGCGACTGAACTGGCGCCAGAATTCCCACATGTCTTGAAGCGGCCCCGCCGTCGTGTTCGCAATGCCGGCAAGGTCTCAGAAAACGCTGAAGGGCGGGTGTGGGAAAATGCTCGATTGCACGGCCGGGTCTTTACCGAGCGCTAACCAAGGTTGGAGGCCGGCGCTTTTTCAGGACACGCCTCGCTGGGACGCAAGGCATTTCAAGTCCGAATTTCCTCCGGGTCAGCCAACGATCCGCAGGTTCGACAGTTCGTCGGCGATTTCCTTGAAATTGTCCGACAGCGTAGCCCCGGTCGCGTTCCAGAACAGCTTGGCTGGCTTGCTCGGATCGGTGGGATCCTTGCGGAAGCGCGAATTGGAAGCACAGGCGGTAAGTGCCGCGATGGCCTTCTTGTCAGCGGTCTTCGTGGTGCTGAGGTCAAGCGAGACCGTCATCACCAGAATGTTTGAATTCTTTGCATTGGTGCAAAGGGTCTGCATCTGCTCATCCAACGCCGCCGTGTAGTTGCCATCCGTGTAGGTGGTCTTGCCGATCGCCGTGCTCGTGTTCATGAACAAGCGGGTCACGCTTCCCGATCCCGGGTAGGTCAGACCCGTGTAGCCGTAGGCCGCGTAGGTCGACCTGTTTTTCGCATAGCTGGCATCGCTGACGGAGCTGTAGGTGTTGGCACCATCGGTCAATACAATGATTACCTTGTCGTTGCCCCTTTCGGTGTTCGGTCGACCCTCGGTGAAGGGCTCGTTACTCGATACTGTTCGCCAACCCCAGGCCAGGCCTTCTGGCACGTTCGTGTTTCCGGTCGACGCCATGGCATCGATGGCATCGTCGATCTCCTGTTTCTCCGCTGCCTGGGTCACGTCCTTCAGCGGCGTGATCGGACTGGTGGTGCAGCCCGAATTCGGACCATCGCCCGCGGCTGCGGACGTCGATCCATAGGGCTTGATCAGGAAATATTTGCGCATGTCGGACTGCCGCTGCGCAGCGGTTGGAGTCCCGGTGTAGTAGGGCCAATCAGCCCACCAGTTATTGCTGTAGTTGTAAGACAGGCTATCGACGTCGTTGGTGCCGTCCCTGTTGAAATCGCGCCATAGCGTACCGGCCTCATCCGGTGCGAACATGGGGACGAAGAGTGTGGCCGGGTTGGCAGCATCCGGAGTGGTATCGTCATTGTTGTATGGCGAAGGCCTCGCTTCTACGCAACCCTGCCAGCTCGCGTAGCGGCTGGTGGTGTAGATGTACTGTGGGGTGGTCCAATGACCGCTGCTGCACGTGCCATTTTTCTTGTATGTATCGCAGATATACTGCTTTGAATTGGGTACTTCCTCACGGCCGGATTCGACCGTCATGTCGGCATAGAGACTGAAACGGGTCAGTTTCTGGTCCTTGGTGTCGCCCCAGCCGGCACCGCGCTTGTACCAGACACCGTTGACATTCTGGGCGTATTTATTTGCATCGTTGCCTGAGGTCATCGTCGTCCAGTCGAAATTCTCGTGCTGGATCGGTGAGATGCCGTCCTGGTCCATCCAATTGTCTTGATCGTGCGTGGGCCCCACGTTGACCGACGCCGAAAACGGAACCAGGGAAAATTGGACTGGCCTGTCGATCTGCCTCATCTGCTGAGCCTGGACGGCCATGGTATCGACCAGCTGCTTTGCGGCTTTCTTCAGGAGGTCTATGCGCTTCTGGCCGGTTCCGGAACCGAGGGTGTCCATCGACCCGGAGTTGTCGAGCACCAGCGCTACCTCAAGCGTGTTCTTGAGGCGGACTTCCGAGCATGCCGAGAAGTTGATTGTCTTCGTGTTGGGCGATCCGCTGATCAGCATCGCCGCCGCTGGCAGGAAATAGGGATGATATTGCGAGGCAGCGCACAGCTTCAGCGTGCCGCCGCCCATGTTGTTGTTAGGCAGGGTGACGGTAAGCGCGGTGTCGGCCGGATTGACACGCCCGAGATTGATCTCGAAGAAGTTCTTGGCATAGGCTTTGACATCGTTGTCGCCAGCCCCGGAAGCAATCTGTCGGGCCGAAGCGATAGCGGCGGCGTCCAATGCGTTCAGCGTATTCTGTCGCTGGCGGACCAACTCCACATAGTCCACGGCAAGCGCCACAGCAGCCATGATCGGCACCATGCCGACAGCGGTCACCAACGCATAGTTTCCGCGCCGGTCCCGGCAGAATTTGCCAATCATGCTGTTGAGTGCCCCTCGGCAAGACCCACTTGCGATCGCGATAATCTCATTAATCATTAAATTTGAGGTTGCTGAAATGCCTAGAAGATCGGTCCATCTTTTCAATGGCGGTTAACCATAACGCTGTCGCGCCTCGTACGGGCCAAGGCGGGAACCGTCGCCAACGCACCATGTCGTTCGGTGAAAGCTGGTGACAGCGCGAGGCGGTTCGGTTAATTCGAACCGGGCTGCGGCGGACCGTCGGCCGTGGCTCTCGCAATGATCATGACTCAAGGAAACAACATGGCGGATTCGCCCGAAATCATCGGCTCGCTCACGGATGTGTCGAAGGGGTATTCGGCAATCCTCTGCGATGTCTGGGGTGTGGTCCATAACGGCGAAAGTCATTTCCCCGTGGCGGCATCCGCTTTGGAGGCCGCGCGCGACGCGGGAATACCTGTTGTCCTGATCACCAATTCACCGCGCAGGAATACCGATGTGGTGGCGCAGATGAACGCGATCGGTGTGCCGACCGGTGCTTACGACCGCGTGGTGACTTCCGGTGACGTGACGCGCGACTTGATCGCTGAGGGGCCGCGAAAGATCTTCCATATCGGCGCCGATCGGGACCTGACGATCTATGATGATCTCGCCGTCGAGCTTGTCGAGGAATTCGAGGCGTCCGGCGTGGTCTGTACCGGCTTGTTCGATGACGAGGTGGAGAAGCCAGAGGACTATGCCGAGCTTTTGCAGCGGCTGCGCGCCAGGAACCTGCCGTTCATCTGCGCCAACCCCGATATCGTGGTGGAGCGCGGTGAGCGGATCATATGGTGCGCCGGTGCGTTGGCTCGCGACTATGCGCAACTCGGTGGCCGCACGCTGATCGCGGGCAAGCCCCATGCGCCGATCTACGCGGTTGCGTTGGCGGAGGTCGCCGACATTCTTGGCCGTCCGGTCGATCGGAAGGAAGTTCTGGCCATCGGCGACGGCATGATGACCGATGTGAAGGGCGCCGCCGACAACGGCCTCGACGTGCTCTATGTGTCGGGTGGCATCCATGCCCGCGACTATGGGGATTCGCAGCGACCTGACCCCCTGCTGCTCGCCGCTTTTCTGGAAAAGCACGGCTATCGGCCCGTCGCCGTCATCCCGAGACTGCGATAGGATCGGCCGATGACGCAAGCTTTCGAACGCGTTTCGGCTGTTTCGCCGCTGCCGGCGCATTTGCGCGGCGGCGTCGTGGCGATAGGCAATTTCGATGGCGTTCACCGCGGTCATCAGGCGGTGCTCGAGCGTGCGCTAGCCGAGGCGCGCCGGCGCGGCGCGCCTGCCTTGGTGCTGACCTTCGAGCCGCATCCACGAAAGGTGTTCAGGCCGGACGTTCCGCTGTTCGTGCTGACGCAACCGCCAATGAAGGCGCGGCTGCTTGCGCAATTGGGTTTTGCCGCGCTCGTGGAGCAGCCTTTTGATCGTGACTTTGCCGCCTTGTCGGCTGCGTCTTTCGTCACCGATGTGTTGGATGGAAATCTTGGCGTCACCCATGCCGTGACCGGTTTCGACTTCCACTTCGGCAAGGACCGACAGGGCGGCCCTGCCTATCTGATGGCGGCTGGCGAGCGTCACGGCTTTGGCGTCACCCTGGTCGACGCCTTCCGCGACGAGGGGGCCGAGGTGGTGTCGTCGAGCCGCATCCGCGCATTGTTGTGTGAAGGTGAGGTTGCCGAGGCTGCCGGGCTGCTCGGCTACCGTTTTACAGTTGAAGGTCAGGTGATCGGCGGACAGCAGCTTGGTCGTACGCTTGGCTTCCCGACCGCCAATATGAGGCTTTCGCCGGAGACCAATCTGAAGGAAGGCATCTATGCCGTCCGTTTCCGTCGCGCCGACGGCACACTTCACGATGGCGTTGCCAGTTTCGGCCGCCGCCCGACAGTCGACGACAATGGCGCACCGCTTCTGGAAACCTTCGTCTTCGATTTTTCCGGCGATCTCTACGGCGAGATCTGCGCGGTGTCCTTCTTCGGCTTCCTGCGGTCCGAGGTGAAGTTCGATGGACTGGACGCTCTGGTTGCGCAGATGAAGCGCGACGAAGCCGAGGCGCGAGCACTCCTGGCCGGCGTCAAGCCGCTTTCCGAACTCGACGCAGCCATGGCTTTTTGAACGTTTTCTTCCGAGCCAGGTTTATTTCTTCAAGGCAAGGCCGACGGCAATGAAGGTCCAGCCTTGGAAGATCAGATCGATCGCCAGGAAAAGCCCAAGCACCCACACGCTGTTGACTGGCCAGCCCATGGCGATGATCAGGCCGGCAAGCACACTGATGAGGCCGGCCGCGACGACCCAGCCCCAGCCGCTCTCAGGCCGGTGGCTGTAGCCGACCCAGGCCCTGAGCACGCCGGAAGCAATGAGTGCGACCGCCAGCAGGAAGGTCAGCACGGTGGAGGCCAGCAGCGGATTGTCGAAGGCGAAGAAGCCGGCGACCGCATAGAGAAGTCCGCTCAGCAGCCAGTAGAAGAAGCGCCCCCAGGTCTTCACGCCGAAGGCATGCACGATCTCGATGACACCCGCCATCAGCATCAGCCAGCCGACCACATAGACAGAGGCGACCGTGGCAATGAACAGATTGCCGAAGGCGATGCCGCCGAAGATAAGCAGCAGCACGCCGAGCGCGACGAACCACCCCCATTTCGATCGTGTCTGGCCAATCGCAGTCTTAAGGGCATCGCCGTTCAAGGTCATCGCCGCCATCTCCTTTGAGTGTCGCGTTGCATGTAGCCGATACGGAGGTTAGCCTCGAAGGCCTGGCCCGTCCAGCGAGCGTCCTGCGGCGGGCACACTCCGAAAAAGCTGGAGCATCCCGGTCGAATTTAAATCAAATTTTACCAAACCGCCGCAAAGGCTTGCTATCAAGACGGGCCTTGTATGTGTACGGAGTGACAATGCGTTCTGTCAGGACGATCGCGGTGGTTCTGGCCACCTTCATGCTGGGTGCGACCGGCGCCGCCGAGGCCGGTGACGGCGCCTTTGGCTGGATGTCTGGCGACTGGTACCTGACGCTCGGGGCGACCGGCATGGTCGCGCCGAGTTTCGAGGGTGGCAAGAGATACCTGCTCAGCGCCTCGCCGATCATTTCGTTGGGCAAGGCCGGACCGCAGGCGCGCTTCGTTTCCCGCAACGACAACATCTCGCTCGCGCTGATCGACGATGGCGGGGTTCGGGCCGGCCTGACCGGCAAGTTCCTGTTCTCGCGCAGCAGCGACGACGAACTGAAAGGTCTCGACCCGGTGCGCTGGGGCGGTGAGGTCGGCGGCTTCTTCGAATTCTATCCAACGGATTGGCTGCGCGCGCGCGCCGAGTTGCGGCATGGCATTCGCGCCCACAATGGCTTTGTCGCCGACATCGCCGCGGACGCTTTCTACGACGTGACGCCCACTGTGAGGATTTCGGGCGGACCGCGCGTTTCGTTCGCCTCCGCCAACTATTTCGATGCCTATTACGGCGTCAATGCGCAGGAAGCCGTGGCTTCCGGCCTCAGCGAATACAATCCCGGTGGGGGGCTGAAATCGACAGGCCTTGGCGGCGCCATAACCTGGAAGGTGACCGACCCGATGACGGCCAGCCTGTTCGGCGAATACTCCCGCCTCATGGGTCCGGCGGCCGATTCCAGCCTGGTCAGGGAGCGCGGCGATCGCAACCAGTTCACGATCGGCGTCTCGACCACCTATCGCTTCGATTTCACGATGTAGCCGAATCCAGCAAGAGACGCTTTATTCTTGCCTCTTTGTCCGCTAAAAGCCCGGTTATGACGAGCTTTTCGCGTCCCATCGCCATTGCGATACGAATTACCGGCCCGGTGTTTCGGGCGGCCTGAGTGCCGCCGGAACCGCCGGGAATCTTGCGCGCGGCCTCTCGCGCTTTTCCAGATCATCAACGCATATTGCCCAAAAGTGGCTCCGGTTTTGGGAAACGATATGCGTCAAAGCGAAGACTTCAACGCCGCAGGCTGTATAGCCGGGCACGCACATGGCAGAGCAATGACCGACGAAACGCCCAACAGTTCGACAATCGACTATTCCAAGACGCTTTACCTGCCGCAGACGGACTTTCCGATGCGTGCGGGCTTGCCGGAAAAGGAACCGGTGCTGGTCAAGCGCTGGCAGGACATGGACCTTTACCGAAAACTGCGCGAAAGCGCGGCCGGCCGCACGAAATACGTGCTGCATGACGGACCGCCCTACGCCAACGGCAACATCCATATCGGCCATGCGCTGAACAAGATCCTCAAGGACGTCATCACCCGCTCGTTCCAGATGCGCGGTTATGATTCCAATTACGTGCCGGGTTGGGACTGCCACGGCCTGCCGATCGAATGGAAGATCGAGGAACAGTACCGCGCCAAGGGCAAGAATAAGGACGAGGTGCCGGTCAACGAGTTCCGCAGGGAATGCCGTGAGTTCGCGGCGCACTGGATCTCCGTGCAAGGCGGCGAGTTCCAGCGTCTGGGCGTCATCGGGGACTTCAAGAATCCCTATACGACCATGGCGTTCCATGCCGAGTCGCGCATCGCTGGCGAGCTGTTGAAATTCGCCATGTCCGGCCAGCTCTATCGCGGGTCCAAGCCGGTGATGTGGAGCGTCGTCGAACGCACCGCACTGGCCGAGGCCGAGGTCGAATACCAGGACTATGAGAGCGATACGATCTGGGTGAAATTTCCGGTGGCCAATATCGCCATCGCCAACGTTCCGGATGGTGAATCCGCAACATTGGTCCCGGGCCTGAGCGGGCAGTCCCTGGACTTGCTGGAGGCTCATGTCGTCATCTGGACGACGACACCGTGGACCATCCCCGGCAATCGTGCCGTCAATTATTCGCCGCGCATCGGCTATGGCCTCTACGAGGTCACGGCTGCGGAGAATGCTTTCGGTCCGCAGCCCGGTGAAAAGCTGATCTTCGCCGCGGCTCTGGCAGAGGCTTCGGCCGACAAGGCCAAGGTCACCCTGAATCATCTTCGCAACGTCAGCGCCGAAGAGCTTGGAAGCCTTGTGCTTTCGCATCCTTTCAAGGGTTTCGGCGGTGGTTACGAATTTCCGGTGCCGATGCTGGCCGGCGACCATGTCACCGACGATGCCGGCACAGGCTTCGTCCACACCGCGCCCGGCCATGGCCGCGAGGACTTTGACGCATGGATGGATGCTGCGTCGGACTTGCGCGCACGCGGCATCGACGCCGCGATCCCGTTTACGGTCGATGATGGTGGCTTCTTCACCAAGGACGCGCCGGGCTTTGGCCCGGACCGTGAGGGCGGGCCTGCGCGCGTCATTGACGACAACGGCAAGAAGGGCAACGCCAACCAGGCCGTCATCGACGAACTGATCAAGCGCAACGCGCTATTCGCGCGCGGCCGGCTGAAGCACTCCTATCCGCACTCCTGGCGATCGAAGAAGCCGATCATCTTCCGCAACACGCCGCAATGGTTCGTCTACATGGACAAGGACCTCGGCGACGGCTCCACGCTGCGCAGCCGCGCGCTGAAGGCGATCGACGATACACGTTTCGTGCCGGCCGCCGGCCAGAACCGTATCCGCGCCATGATCGAGGAACGCCCGGACTGGGTGCTGTCGCGCCAGCGCGCCTGGGGCGTGCCGATCGCCGTGTTCGCCGACGCGGATGGCAACGTGCTGAAGGACGAAGCGGTCAACCAGCGCATCATGGATGCCTTCGAGGCTGAAGGCGCCGATGCCTGGTTCGCCGCCGGTGCCAAGGAGCGTTTCCTGGGCAATCACGACGCTTCCAAATGGAAGCAGGTGATGGACATCCTCGACGTCTGGTTCGATTCGGGCTCGACGCACGCCTTCACCCTGGAAGACCGCCCCGACCTGAAATGGCCGGCCGACGTTTACCTCGAGGGTTCCGACCAGCATCGCGGCTGGTTCCATTCCTCGCTGCTGGAAAGCTGCGGCACCAGGGGCAGGGCGCCTTACGACACAGTCGTCACCCATGGCTTCACCATGGACGAGGACGGGCGAAAAATGTCGAAGTCGCTCGGCAACACGGTGGTCCCGCAAGACGTCATCAAGCAGTCGGGCGCTGATATCCTGCGGCTGTGGGTGGTGACGACCGATTATTGGGAAGACCAGCGGCTCGGCAAGAACGTGCTGCAGACCAACATCGATGCCTACCGCAAGCTTCGCAACACCATCCGCTGGATGCTGGGCACGCTTGCCCATGACGATGGCGAAGAGGTGCCGCTGGAAAAAATGCCGGAGCTGGAGCGTTTGATGCTGCACCGGCTGGCCGAACTGGATGAAGTCGTTCGCTCGGGCTATGACGCCTTCGAGTTCAAGCGCATTACGCGCACACTGCTCGATTTCATGGTCGTCGAGCTGTCGGCCTTCTATTTCGACATCCGCAAGGATGCGCTCTACTGCGATGGGCCTTCCAGCGTGAAGCGCAAGGCCTCGGTGCAGGTGGTGCGGCATTTGTTCGACTGCCTGGTGAAGTGGCTGGCGCCGATGCTGCCCTTCACCACCGAGGAGGCCTGGCTTGACCGCCATCCGGACGCAGTATCTGTGCATCTCGACCAGTTTCCGCAAATTCCGGCGGACTGGAAGAACGAGGCGCTGGCGGAGAAATGGCGCAAGATCAGGCAGGTGCGTCGCGTCGTCACCGGCGCGCTCGAGATTGCCAGGGCCCAGAAGGTCATCGGTTCGTCGCTGGAAGCAGTGCCCGTCGTCACGCTCGACGATGCCGCGCTCGAAGCGGCGATCGCCGACGTCGACATGGCGGAGATGGCCATTACCAGCGATCTGGTCATTGTTCATGGCAAGGCACCGGCGGGCGCTTTCACGCTGGATGACGTGAAGGGCGTTGCCGTCGTGGTCGAGAAGGCCGAGGATCGTGGCTTGGTGAAGTGCGCGCGCTCATGGCGCTACACCGCCGATGTCGGGCAAGATGTGGAATTCCCCGATGTTTCGGCGCGCGATGCCGCAGTTCTGCATGAGCTGAAGGCCTTGGGACGGATTTGATGCGTCAAACAGGTGCACAAATGCCACTGCGGGCGACCTGTGGCCGTCCGCGCGTTGCCCTTAACGAGTGGTTGAGATAGATAAGCGAAACTCCGGACGACAAATTGTCGCCGGATTTCCGTTGGAAGAGCATATGCGATGGGGACCGGACTTTGCCCGGTGGCGATCGAGAGGCTGTCTAGAGTGGGACTTTTTGATATGACCGAGAGATATAACGCGCGCCTTGCGCTGCTGGCGCCGCTTGTCGTATCGGGCCTCGCTCTGTCCGGTTGCGTGGGGTCGCCCACCTACGGAACCGACAAGACCGCCGGCGCGCAGCTGGCTGGCGATATCACCAGTGCGTTCTCATTCGCGCCGAAGACCAAGACCCCGATTGATTACAAGCCGCGTCCGACGCTGGTGAAGCCTGCACCTGGGCAGAAGGAAGCGCTGCCGGCACCGCAGGAAAGCATCCAGACCGCCAGCGCTCAATGGCCCGAATCGCCCGAACAGCGTCGCGCACGTCTGCGTGCCGATGCCACCGCTCACCAGAACGATCCGTCCTACCAATCGCAAGTGGTCGATGACGTCCAGACAGACCCGGCTTCAGTAAAGAAAGCGATGGCGGATGCAGGCTCAAGCCACCCGCCGGCCTGGACCCCAGCTGATTCCGACAAGGGCCGCGCCGCCGAAATCCAGCGCCGTCTCGCAGAAAGCAAGCAGGGCGATCCAAAAACCCGCAAGTATCTCAGCGAACCGCCAGTGGCCTATCGTGTCGCCGCCGACACCGCGCCGCAGGGTGATCTCGGCGAAGATGAGTACAAGAAGGAACGTCGCCTCAAGAAAGCGGCGGAAGGCAAGAAGAGCAGCGGCTGGTTCGACTGGCTACCCTCGCTGTAAAGGCCTGGTTCAGGGGCCGTTGCTCGTCCCGATCAGGGATCGCGCCGCTCGCGAAAGAAATCTCTCAGAAGAAGTGCGGCGTCGCTTTCGCCAATGCCCGGATAGATGTCGGGCACGTGATGGCAGGTGGGCGAGGCAAAGAAGCGCACGCCATTGACCACCGCGCCGCCCTTCTCATCCGCAGCGCCGAAATACAGGCGGCGCAGCCTGGCGAAGGAAATGGCGCCCGCGCACATGGCGCAGGGTTCCAGCGTCACGTAGAGATCATGGCCGGTGAGCCGTTCAGTTGAAAGTTTGCGACAGGCGTTCCGGATTACCAGTATCTCGGCATGCGCCGTCGGGTCGGCAAGTTCGCGGGTACGGTTGCCGGCGCTGGCAATGACGGTAACGCCGCTGGCGATGACCGCGCCGACCGGCACTTCGCCGCGCAGGGCGGCGGCCTCGGCCTCTTTCAGCGCCAGTGCCATGAAATCCGGCCGCCTCACGCGGTTTCCATTCCGATTATCTCCTCGCCACCCGACGGCGATCCTGTTATCTAGCGCACAATCCGAAAATCGGACTCGGTTTTCGGCAAGGATCATGCGCAAAATCAAAAGTGCTACGGCGTCCTGCACGCGTCCGAAAGGATGCGCCACGCTGTAGCAGCGCAAACGGACAAAGGCCACATGGACGACAACGACAAGAAATTCCGACCCAGAAAGGGTCCGGGCCACGGCACGAAATCGACGGGACCGCGCAGCCGCGACGGCGTGGCAGGCAAGGGCGGCAAGCCGTCCTTCGGCGCGAAAAAACCCTACGCGCCTCGCCCGATGGCGGCGGATGGCGAGCGGCCGAAGCGTGACTTCAAGGCCGGCGACAGGCCGTTCAGCAAGGGACCGCGCCCCGAGGGCAAGCCTTTTGAAAAGCGCGAAGGCCCACGCAAACCCTATGCGCCGCGCGGCGATCGTCCAGTTGCAGCCGATGGTGAGCGCCCGGCACGCGCCTACAAGCCGCGCGCGACTGGCGAAGGCGAGGCACCGCGCGCCGAAAGGTCGTTCCACAAGGGACCACGCCCCGAAGGCAAGCCTTATGAAAAGCGGGAGGGGCCACGCAAGCCTTATGCGCCGCGTGGCGATCGTCCAGTTGCCGCCGATGGCGAGCGCCCGGCACGCACCTACAAGCCGCGTGCGACTGGCGAAGGCGACGCACCGCGCGCCGAAAGGCCGTTCCACAAGGGACCACGCCCCGAAGGAACGCCTTATGAAAAGCGGGAAGGGCCACGCAAACCCTATGCGCCGCGCGGCGATCGGCCGGCTGCGGCAGTTGAGAGTGGCGAGAGGCGCTTTGATCGCCCCAAGCGAGACTTCGCTGACCGTCCCAAGCGTGACTTTGCCGGCGATCGGCCTCAAGGAGCATCAGCCGGTGGCTTCAAGCCGCGCCCGCGTCCAGCTGAAGCGACCGAGGAAGCCGGCGAGCGCATCGCCAAGCGGCTGGCCCGCGCCGGCCTTGCTTCGCGCCGCGACGCCGAGGAACTGATCGCGGCTGGCCGCGTCAGGGTCAACGGCAAGGCACTGTCCTCGCCGGCCTTCAATGTCATGCCGGGCGACGTCATCCATCTTGATGGCATGGAAATCCCGCCAATCGAGCGGACGCGGCTGTTCCTGTTCCACAAGCCGGCCGGCGTGGTCACCACCAACCGCGACCCCGAGGGACGCAAGACCGTCTTCGACGTGCTGCCGACGGATTTGCCGCGACTGATGACGATCGGGCGGCTCGACATCAACACCGAGGGCCTGCTGCTGCTCACCAATGACGGTGGACTGGCACGCGTGCTCGAACTCCCGGCCACCGGCTGGCTGCGTCGCTACCGAGTGCGCGTCCACGGCAAGGTCGAGGAAAGCGCGCTTGCCGGCCTGCGCGAGGGCATCGCCGTCGACGGGGTCTTTTATGGCGCCATCGAAGCGACGCTCGACCGCGAGCAGGGCACCAATGCCTGGCTGACGCTTGGCCTGCGCGAGGGCAAGAACCGAGAGGTGAGGAACATTCTCGGTGCGCTTGGTCTCGATGTGACGCGCCTGATCCGCATTTCCTACGGACCTTTCCAGCTGGAGGATTTGCGCGAGGGTCATGTGCTGGAGATCAAGGGCCGCGTGCTGCGCGATCAGCTCGGTGAGCGGCTGGTTGAGGAATCCGGTGCCAATTTCGACGCCGAGATCACCAAGCCGTTTTCCAACAAGCCGGTGCGGCGCGAGGCTGTGCGCGAAGAAGAGCCCGAGCGGCCGAAATTCACCCGCGATGGTGAGCGTCGCCCGATCGGCGAGGGCGGCCTGATCAAGAACCGCAAGCGCCGCGAGAACAGCCGCGACGAGGCGCTGGGCAAGCTGTCGACAAGTCCCGACAGAAGCGCAGGGCCGGAGAAGAGTTTTGGCGAGCGTGGCCCCAGGCCCGAGCGCGGCGGCTTCGGCGACAAACCCCGTGGCGGCTTTGGCGACAAGCCTCGCGGTGGATTTGGCGGCAAGCCGGGCGGGAAGAAATCCGAACGCGAGCAGAAGCCGATAGATCCGCCGGGTCAGCGCAAGGCCAATGTCTGGATGGCGCCGGGCGCGCGGCCGATCGGCAAGGGCAGGGCCGAGGCCGATGCGGCCAAGGCGGCCGATGCCAAGGCGCGCAAGGCGTCGTTCAAGCCGGCCTACGGCAAGCCTGTTGGTGCAAAGCCATTCGGCAAGCCGCGTGGCGAGCGTCCGGCCGGTGGCGGCGAGCGGCCGCGCGGCGGCGCCAAGGGGCCCAGGACGAGATGAGGTCCAGAGCGAAATGAGGTCCAGAGCGAAATGAGGCCCAGAGCGAAATGAGGATTGTCGGCGGTGAGTTTCGCGGGCGTCCGCTGGCGACGCCGCGCACCAACGCGATTCGTCCGACGACCGACCGCACCCGCGAGGCCGTCTTCAACGTGCTGGCGCATCGGTTCTCCGACAAGCTGCAGGGCGGGCGCGTCCTGGACCTGTTCGCGGGTACCGGCGCGCTCGGCCTCGAGGCTTTGTCGCGCGGTGGGGCTTACGGCGTCTTCATCGAGGAATCGGCGGAAGGCCGTGGACTGATCCGCGACAATGTTGAGACGTTTGGCCTGACCGGACGCACCAAGATATTTCGACGCGACGCCGCCGCGTTGGGCGAGGCGGGCACGCTTGCCCCATTCGATCTCGTCTTCGCCGACCCGCCCTATGGCAAGGGCCTCGGCGAACGCTCCCTGCAGTCGGCAAAGGCCGGCGGCTGGCTGCGTCCTGGCGCACTCTGCGTTGTCGAGGAGGCTGCGGCGGCGGCCTTTGACGCCGGCTCGGGCTTCTCCGTCATCGACGAACGCAATTACGGCGAGACGGTCATCCGCTTCATCGAAGCCAGCTGAACTCGGCCTCTTTACGGCCTCCTTTGCCGGCAACATGACCAACAATTCACTTTGCTTGTCGCCAGCACCTTGCATATCGTCCGACCATGAGAACCGGAGCCATTGATGACACTTCAGGCTGAATGGCTGCGGGGAACGCTGCTTGCGACGTCGTTGGCTTTCGCGGCAACAGGTCCAACGTTGGCCGATTCCGCGTCGAGCGAAGGGAAGGTGACGGATTTCCTGCTCGACAATGGCATGGAAGTCGTGGTCATCCCCGACCACCGCGCGCCGATCGTCACGCATATGGTCTGGTACAAGATCGGCAGCGCCGACGAGCCGCCGGGAAAATCCGGCATCGCGCATTTCTTCGAGCATCTGATGTTCAAGGCGACGACCAACCATGCGGCCGGCGAGTTCGACCGCGCCGTGTCCGACATTGGCGGCTCCAACAACGCTTTCACATCCTACGACTACACGGCCTTCCACGAAACGGTCGCGCCGCAGGCGCTCGAGCAGATGATGAGCTTCGAGGCCGACCGGATGCGCAATCTCATCCTGACCGACGATGTCATCAAGACCGAGCGCGACGTGATCCTCGAGGAGCGCCGCATGCGCATCGACAACAACCCCCAAGCGGTGCTCGATGAAGAGGTTGATGCCACGCTCTGGCAGAACCAGCCCTACCGCATTCCGGTCATCGGCTGGATGCAGGAGATGGAGCAATTGAACCGCGTCGATGCCACCGCCTTCTACGACAAATATTACAGGCCCAACAACGCCGTGCTGATCGTGGCCGGCGATGTCGAGCCTGAGGCGGTCAAGGCGTCGGCCGAGAAGACCTTTGGCAAGGTGGCGCGCGGCCCCGATCTGCCGCCGCGCGTTCGTCCGGTCGAGCCGGAACAGAACACCAAGCGCACGGTGACGCTCTCCGACGCTCGCGTCAGCGTGCCGAGCTTCTCGACGCAGTGGGTGGTTCCATCCTACCATTCAGGCAAGGGTGGCGAAGCGGAAGCGCTCGATCTGCTCGCCGAAATCCTGGGTGGCGGGATGCGCAGCCGTCTCTACCAGCAGCTTGTGGTCAAGCAGGGTATCGCTTCCAGCGCCGGCGCCTTCTTCCAGGGCACCATGCTCGACGATACCAATTTCACCGTCTACGGCGCTCCGCGCGGCGATGCCAAGCTGGCCGATGTCGAGGCGGCTGTCGACGCCGAGGTGATGCGCATCGCCAAGGATGGCGTGACCAGCGAGGAGCTGGAAAAGGCCAAGGATCGATATGTGCGCTCGATGATATTCGCGCGCGACAAGCAGGATTCGATGGCCAACATCTATGGCTCGACGCTGGCCACGGGCGGAAATGTGCAGGATGTCCAGCAATGGCCGGATCGCATCCGCAAGGTCACCGCCGATCAGGTCAAGGCCGTTGCCGCCCGCTATCTCGTTCTTGACCATTCGACAACCGGCTATCTCTTGCCGCAAACCCAGGCGGGGAACTGATTGATGACGCGGCTCAGCACCATTCGCTTCCGTCCGCACATCGCGGTCCTGTTCCTGTCGGTGTTGTTCCTGATCTTGCCGGCGGTCACCGCGCGCGCCAACGTGGCCATACAGGATGTGAAGTCGTCGAAGGGCGTCGATGCCTGGCTTGTGGAAGATTATTCGGTGCCGATCATCGCCATACGCTTCGTCTTCGACGGTGGCTCGACGCAGGATCCGCCGGGCAAGGAAGGGCTTGCCAATCTGATGACCGGGCTGTTCGACGAGGGGGCCGGCAATCTCGACAGCGAGGCTTTCCAGATCCGCCTTGACGACGTCGGTGCGGAAATGAGTTTCGACGAGCGGCGCGACGGTACCTACGGGTCGATGCGCATGCTGGCCGAGCGCAAGGACGAGGCATTCGAACTCTTGCGGCTGGCCATCACGCAACCGCGTTTCGATCAGGCACCGATCGACCGCATCCGCGCGCAGATTCTGTCCGGCATTATTGCCGGCGAGAACGATCCCGACACGATTGCCCAGACCAAATGGGCGGAGGCGATCTACGGCACTCATCCCTATGCGCGATCGGATCAAGGCACCAGGCAGAGCATCGCCACGATCACGCCGGATGATCTGCGCGCTTTCCACAAGGCGAATTTCGCCCGCAGCGGCCTGCATGTCGCTGTTGTCGGCGCCATCGACGCCGAAACGCTGAAGCAGAAACTCGACCTGCTGTTCGGTGACCTGCCGGAAAAGCAGCTGCTGAGGCCGGTTGCCGATATCGACCCAAAGCTGGCGCAGCATGTCGAGGTCAACTACGCCCTGTCGCAGACCTCGCTGCAACTCGCCTATCCGGGCGTGAAGCGGGATGCTCCGGATTTCTTCCCGGCTGCCTTGATGAACGAGATCCTTGGCGGTGGCACCTTCACCTCGCGCCTGTTCAGCGAGGTGCGCGAAAAGCGCGGTCTGGCCTATAGCGTCAACTCGTCGCTGATCAACCAGGACCACGCCAACTCGCTCGTCATTACCACCGCGACGCGCTCGGATCGGGCGGTGCAGACACTTGGCATCGTCCGCGATGTGGTGAAGCGCATGGCCGAGGAAGGTCCGACCGAGGAGGAGCTTGCGGCGACCAAGAAATACATGATCGGCGCCTACGCCATCAACAATCTGAATTCCTCCAGCGCCATCGCCGCGACCCTGGTTCAGCTGCAGGTCGACAAGCTCGGCATCGATTACATGCAGCGGCGGACGGCCTACATCGACGGCGTGACGCTCGATCAGGTCAAGGCCGCGGCCAGGAAGCTGCTCTCAACGGAACCGGCCATCATGGTCGTTGGGCCGAAGCTTGGCGAGGTTGCCAATGGAGGCTAGTTTCGGCATCGCCTTCGGCGGCGGTGGCGCGCGCGGACTGGCGCATATCCACGTCATCGAGGCTTTGGACGAACTTGGGATCAAACCGGTGGCGATCGCCGGCTCGTCGATCGGCGCCATCATGGGCGCCGGCATGGCATCGGGCATGACTGGCAAGGAGATCCACGCTTATGCCCGCTCGATCCTCGGCCGGCGCACCGAGGTGGCCAGCCGCATGTGGAGGGCCCGGCCGGAAACCTTCGCCGAGGCGATGCAGGGCGGGCTGAGGGTCAGCCAGTTCAATGTCGAGCGCATTCTCAAGGCCTTCCTGCCCGAAGCGGTTCCTGAAACCTTCGCCGAGCTGAAAATCCCGCTGAAGGTGACGGCGACGGATTATTTCGGCCACAAGCTCGCCGTGTTCAGCGACGGCGACCTGCACTCGGCCCTTGCCGCTTCGGCAGCGATTCCCGCGGTGTTTCGCCCGGTGATGCGCGACGGAAGGCTGCTGATCGACGGCGGCATCTACAATCCGGTGCCCTTTGACCTGATCGAGAACGACGCCGACATCATCATCGCCGTTGACGTGGTTGGCGCGCCCGAGGAGGCCGAGGGCAAGCAGCCGACCTCTGTCGACCTGATGTTCGGCGCGACGCAACTGCTGATGCAGTCGATCATCGCCAACAAGCTGAAGCAGCGTCAGCCGGACATATTGATCCGCCCCGCGGTGTCAAAATACCGTGTGCTCGACTTCATGAAGGTCGACGCCCTGATGAACGAGACGGCAGACATCAAGGACGAACTGAAGCGGCAGATCGAGAAGGCCGTGGAGGCACGAGGCGGGAAGGGCAAGCGAGGGAAGCGCGTCGCCGGGTAGGTCCAAGGTTCGCGCGCAAGTCCGGCGCTTGAACACGCCCGACACCATGGGCCGGGCATGGCAGGCTGGTATCTGCGAAGGATCTCAGTCCTTCGCACGTTCTACATAGGAGCCATCAGCCGTCATCACCACCACGCGTGTACCCGGCGCGATGTGCGGCGGCACCAGCGTGCGCACCCCGTTGGAAAGCACGGCCGGCTTGTAGGACGACGAGGCCGTCTGTCCCTTGGTCGTTGGCTCGGTTTCCACCACTTCGAACGTAGCGCGCTGCGGCAGCACCAGTGAAATGGCAATGCCGTTGAACTGTGACACCTGCACGGCCATGCCTTCCAGGAGGTAAGGCGCCATGTCACCGACCACGGCTTCCGACACTGCCACCTGCTCGTAGCTTTCCGGGTTCATGAAATGAAACCCTTCGCCGTCGCGGTAGAGGAACGTGTGCTCGCGCTCTTCCACATAGGCGCGCTCCACCTGCTCCGTGGTGCGGTAGCGTTCCGAGACCTTCACCCCATCGCCAATACGGCGCATGTCCAGCTGCGTCACCGGCGTGCCCTTGCCTGGGTGGATGTTTTCGGCAAAGAGGATCACATAGAGCTTGCCGTCCTTGTCGACGACATTGCCTTTGCGGAGCGAACTGGCGATAACCTTCACCACGGCTTTACATCCTGAAATCGTTGATTGTCATAAATCGGCTGCGAGAGCCATCCTGTGTGCGCCGTAGCGCATCTTGGGCGATCCCGCCAGCCCAATTCACAATTGGTATAGTCCCATGACCGACGCTTCGCCCTGGTGGACGCCTCATGTTCACGCCGACCGACGCCCGAGGCTGATGCTGCGCAACGGCATTGCCGCCAGCCTGCGCGACTGGTTTTCACGCCGCGATTTTGTCGAGGTCGAGACCGCCGCCCTGCAGGTATCCCCCGGCAATGAGGCGCATCTGGTGGCCTTCGCCACGGAGGTCGTCGGTCCGGACGGGGCGCGCTCGCCGCTTTATCTGCACACCTCGCCGGAATTCGCGTGCAAGAAGCTGCTTGCCGCCGGGGAACAGCGCATCTTCAGTTTCGGCCCCGTCTATCGCAACCGCGAGCGCGGCCCCCTGCACCATCCTGAATTCACCATGCTCGAATGGTACCGGGTGGGGGAGAGCTATGAGAGCCTGATGCTGGATTGCGCCGCGCTGTTGGCGCTTGCCGCCGAGCGGGCCGGGGCCAGGCGCTTCAGCTTCCGTGGCCGCGACTGCGATCCCTTCGCCGAGCCGGAACGGCTGACGGTGGCCGACGCCTTCACGCGCCATGCCGGGATCGACCTGCTCGCCACCATCGCCGCCGACGGCAGCACCGATCGCGATGCCCTGTACGGCGCCTTGAACCGCGCCGGGCTGCGGAGCGCGCCGGACGACAATTGGGCGGACCTGTTCAGCAGGGTCATGGTGGAGAAGGTTGAGCCGGCGCTGGGACTGGGCCGCGCCACCATCCTTTGCGAATATCCGGTCGCCGAAGCCGCCCTGGCCCGGCCAAGCTCGCGTGATCCGCGTGTCGCCGAGCGTTTCGAGTTGTATGGCTGCGGTGTCGAGTTGGCCAACGGCTTTGGCGAACTGACCGATCCGCAGGAACAGCGGCGGCGCTTCGTCATCGAGATGGACGAGAAGCAGCGCATCTATGGCGAGCGCTACCCGATCGACGAGGATTTCCTCGCCGCGCTCGCCATCATGCCGCAGGCCAGCGGCATCGCGCTCGGCTTCGACCGGTTGGTGATGCTGACCACGGGCGCCCACAGAATCGAGGATGTGATCTGGACGCCGGTAGCGGTTTCGTAGCGGCGAGCCGGTTCGTCGCCGGCCTCTGTCGTCGGCTCAATGCGCGAAAATCTGCTCGAGCGAGCGAAAGCCCTTGAATTCCAGTGCGTTGCCCGAGGGGTCGCGGATGAACAGCGTCGCCTGTTCGCCGGGCTCGCCCTTGAAGCGCACCATCGGCCGTTCCAGCCAGTCCACATCGTCGCGCGCTTCGAGCCGCGCGGCGAGGCGCTCCCACTCATCCATCAGCAGCACCGCGCCGAAATGCGGGATCGGCACGACAATGCCGTCGACCTTGCCGTCGCTTGCGGCCTGGGACGCCTGCGGCCGCAGATGCGCCGACATCTGGTGGCCGAAAAGGTCGAAGTCGACCCAGGTCGCCGAGGAGCGGCCAATCGCGCACCCCAGCACGTCGCCATAGAAAGCGCGTGTTTCATCGAGATCACGGACGGGAAAGGCGAGATGGAAGGGCGTCATGGCGTATGCTCCGAGCAGGCTGTGGACCGGGCGGCGATGCCTGGGCCCGGTCGCGGCAGACAGAGCGAAGCATCGTGATTACCGCTTCTCCCATTGCACAAGCCGGACCGGAACAATAGATGGTGCAGCAGCGGCTGCACCCGAAGCAGGCCGAAAAGCAGGATTATCAGCATGACAGACACGCTCGATGCAGCAAAATTGACCGACCGCGTCGCGGCCCTGGTCGAGGCTGCCAAGCGGGCCGGCGCCGATGCCGCCGACGCGGTGGCGGTGCGTGGCCGCTCGACCGGCGTGTCGGTGCGCCTCGGCAAGGTCGAGGGCACGGAATCGTCCGAGAGCGAGGATGTTTCGCTGCGTGTCTTCGTAGGCAAGCGCGTGGCGAGCGTATCCGCGACCGCTGCGTCCGACCCGAAGGCGCTGGCCGAGCGAGCCGTGGCGATGGCAAAAGTTTCGCCGGAAGATCCCTATCAGGGCTTGGCCGACCAGGCACTGCTGGCCAAACGGACGCCTGATCTCGACCTGTTCGACGCCACCGAGGTCTCGGCCGAACGGCTGAAGGAAGACGCGCTTGCTGCTGAAGAGGCCGCACTTGCCGTCAAGGGCATTACCAATTCCGCCGGCAGCGGCGCCAGCGCCGGGCTTGGCGGACTGGTTCTGGCCACCTCGCACGGCTTTCTCGGCCAATATGTCGCCTCGCGCTTTTCGCGCTCGGCCAGCGTGATCGCGGGCGAGGGCACCGGCATGGAGCGCGACTATGAATTTTCCTCGCGCCAGCATTTTTCCGATCTCGACGCGCCGCAGGATATCGGCCGCAAGGCCGGCGAGCGCGCCGTGCGCCGGATCGGCGCGCGCAAGGCAGCGACCGGCCCGGTCAACGTGGTGTTCGATCCGCGCGTAGCGCGCGGCATCGCGGGGCATCTGGCTGGTGCGATCAACGGCGCCTCGGTGGCGCGCAAGACCAGCTTCCTGCGCGACATGATGGGCAAGCAGGTGGCTGCGGCTTCGATCACCGTCACCGACGAGCCGCTCCGGCGCCGGGGCCAGGCCTCGCGTCCGTTCGACGGCGAGGGCGTCGAGGGCGAAAAACTGTTCATGGTCGAGAAGGGCGTGCTCAACCATTGGTTCTTGTCCACTTCGGCCGCGCGCGAACTTGGCCTGGTCACCAACGGCCGTGGATCGCGCAATGGATCATCTGTTTCGCCATCGTCGACCAATCTTGCCATCGAACCGGGCGAAAGGTCACCGGAAGACCTGATCGCCTCGCTCAAGACCGGGTTCTATGTCACGGAGGTGTTCGGCCAGGGCGTCGACATGGTGACCGGCGAATACAGCCGTGGCGCTTCCGGCCTCTGGATCGAGAACGGCCAGCTTTCCTATCCGGTCGCGGAAGTGACGATCGCTTCCAACTTGAAGACGATGTTCCTCAACATGGTTCCGGCGAGCGATCTCGACCGTAATTTCGGCACGGCAGCACCTACACTCCTGATCGAAGGCATGACCCTTGCCGGAGCTTGACCCGGTCATTTCAGCGGGGGTTGAAGAGGATCTTGCCCTTTTGCGTGACGCTGCCCGCGAGGCCGGCGTTATCGCGATGCGTTACTTCGGCAACAACCCGCAAGTGTGGATGAAGGGCGGCACCTCCCCGGTCAGCGAAGCCGACCATGCCGCCGATGCCTATCTGCGCGACGCGTTGCTGGCGGCTCGCCCCGATTATGGCTGGCTGTCGGAGGAAACCGCCGATAATCCCGCCAGGCTTTCTGCGCGCCGCACCTTCGTCGTTGACCCCATCGACGGCACGCGAGGCTTTCTGGAAGGGCAGCGGACATGGTGTGTCAGCGTCGCGGTGGTCGAGGACGGCCGTACGCTTGCCGGCGTGCTGGAATGTCCCGCAATGGACGAAACCTACTGGGCCCTACCCGGCGAAGGCGCCTTCAAGAACGGTCGGCGGATCATGGTTCGCAAGCCGGGACAGATGGCGGAGATTGCCGGCCCCAAGCCGATGGTCGACTTGATGCCGGCTGACTGGCGGTCCCGGTTGAAGCGGGCTGCCTATAGTCCGTCGCTTGCCTACCGGTTGGCGATGATTGCGGACGGCGCGCTGGATGCGACCTTCGTCAAGCCGAACGCGCACGACTGGGACATTGCCGCCGCCGATCTCATCCTGCACGAAGCCGGCGGCCAATTGCTGGACCGGCTCGGTCGCGCGCCCCTCTATGCAGGTGAAGTCATTCGTCACGGGGCGCTCGTTGCCGGTAGTGGCCAACTGCTCCGCGTGATGGCCGGGCTGATTGCCGGACTGCATGAAACATGATGCCGAAAACCGGAAACCGGCTTACGGACGGAGGCAAGATGCTTTCGAAGGTTCCAAAATCAGTGGCTTTGGTCTAGACCACTCACAAACTCACAATATGTGAAGGATCAACATGGCCGCAGAAGACGGAAAGAAGCAGCTGTTGCATCTGGTGTTCGGTGGCGAACTCAAGAAGCTCGGCGGCACGGAGTTCCGCGATCTCGATGCGCTCGATATCGTCGGCATCTATCCGGACTATCAATCCGCCCACACCGCGTGGAAAGCCAAGGCGCAAGCCAGCGTGGACAATGCCCATATGCGCTACTTCGTCGTTCACCTGCATCGTCTGCTGGACCCCGACAACAAGGCTGTCGGTTGACCTCGATGGAGCACGATCTGGCGAAAGAGCCAGCCACGGAGACCGCGCCCTCGGGCAGGGGGCGCAGTCGCACGACCAAAGCGTTCTGGCGCAAGATTCGCGAACCGCTGGCGCAGTCGCGATTCGTCAAGAATGCCATTGCCAGTCTGTTCGCCCAGTTCGTGCGGCTTGTGCGGCTGACGAATCGCCTGGCTGACGGGTCGGCACGGTTTTCGGGTGGCGCCTATGCGCAATTCGAGCCCGGCATCATCGCACTCTGGCACGGTCAGCATCTTCTCACGCCGGCCTACTATCCAAAGCGCAAGCCGCTGGTCGCCATGGTGTCGCGCAGTGCGGATGCCGAGCTCAATGCACTGATGCTGCAGAAATTCGGCATTGAGGCTGTGCGCGGCTCAGGCGGGCGTGACAATGCCAGGCATCTCGACAAGGGCGGCGCCAAGGCGCTCATCGCCCTGAAAAAGTCGCTCGCCGCCGGCAAGAACGTCGCCATGATTGCAGACATTCCTCACGGCACGCCCCGCGATGCCGGGCTCGGCATTGTTCTCCTGGCACGCCTTTCCGGCCGGCCGCTCCTACCCGTCGCCATAACCACCAGCCGCCGCAAGGTGCTGGAAAGGAGTTGGGACAAGACCACGATCAACCTGCCTTTCGGCCGCTCCTCTATCGTCATAGGCACGCCGATCTTCGTGGCCGCCGATGCAGATGAAGCCGAGATGGAACGCAAGCGCCTCGAGATCACCACCGCACTCAACGCTGCAACGACCGAGGCGTATCGCCTTGTGGATTGCCGCCAATGAGCGAGCGCTGGGCGCGAGCCATGCTGTCGGCGTACCGGTTCGCGGGCGCTGCCGCCTATCCGCTCGTTGGGCCTTATGTCGCCTGGCGCACGTCGAGAGGCAAGGAAGATCGCAACCGGCGCCGCGAGCGCTATGGCGTCGCCGGGCGCGAGCGCCCGGAAGGGCCGGTGATCTGGATTCATGCGGCCAGCGTCGGCGAGACCATTGCGGTCGTGCCGTTGGTCGAGAGCATCCTCGACTACGGCGTGAACATCGTGCTGACGACCGGTACCGTCACTTCGGCGCAGGTCGCCGATGAACGGCTCGGCAACCGCATCATCCACCAATATGTGCCGCTCGACCTCAAACCCGCGGTCAGCCGCTTCCTCGACCATTGGCGTCCAGACCTGGCGATCATCGCTGAATCCGAGATATGGCCGATGACCATCCTGGAGCTTGGCGCGCGCCGCGTACCGCAGGTCCTGGTCAATGGCAGGCTGTCCGACCGTTCCTTCAAGTCCTGGAAGAAGCGCGCCAATATCGCCGAGGCGTTGTTCGAGAACCTGGCCCATGTCGTCGCCCAATCGGATGTCGATGGCGAGCGGTTCCTCTCGCTGGGCGCCCGGCCGGTCACCGTGTCCGGCAATCTCAAGGTCGACACCTTGCCGCCACCGGTCGATGACAGGGCGTTGGCGACGCTGCGGCGCCAGATCGGCGATCGGCCGACATGGGCGGCGATCTCGACGCATGATGGCGAGGAGGTTGTTGCCGCCGAGGTTCACGCCACGGTGCACAAGCGGCATCCTGGGCTCCTGACCATCATCGTTCCGCGTCATCCCGATCGCGCCGAGGCCTTGGCCGCGCAGATCTCCGGCATGGGCCTCAAAGTTGCCCGGCGCAGCAAGGGTGACAGGGTCGCCGCCGATTCGGATATTCTGCTTGGCGACACGATCGGCGAGATGGGGCTTTATCTCAGGCTGACGGAAATCGCCTTTGTCGGTCGCTCGCTGACGTCCGAAGGCGGCCAGAACCCGCTGGAGCCGGCGATGCTCGACACAGCGGTGCTTGCCGGCCGCAATGTGCAGAACTTTCGTGAGGCCTATCAGCGCCTGATCGACAGCGGCGGCGCCAAGCTGGTGCGCGATCGTGACATGCTGGCAGGCGCCGTCAATTTCCTTTTGACCAATGAGGTGGCCCGCCATGAGATGATGGCGGCGGGCGCCGCGACCGTCGACGAGATGCGCGGCGCGCTGGCGCGCACCTTGAAGTCGCTCGAACCCTACATCCAGCCGCTAATCGTCAAATCGCGCCTGAAGGGCGCCAACGGTCGTTAGTGTCCAGCGAAGCGCCCCCCTTCTGGTGGGAGGAGCCGGACTGGAAGGTCCGGGCGCTGTCGCCGATTTCGGCTGCTTACGCCGCCATTGCCGGCCGCCGCATGCGGTCGGCGCGCCGCGAAAAGGTTGAAGCACCGGTGCTTTGCATCGGCAACTTCACGGTTGGCGGCACCGGAAAGACGCCGGTGGCGATCGCTCTGGCCAAGCAGGCCAGGCGCATGCAACTCAATCCCGGCTTCCTGTCGCGCGGCCATGGCGGTTCCTTCGTTCAGCCGCATATTGTCGATCCGCGTCACGATGCCGCCAAGCATGTCGGCGATGAGCCGCTGCTCCTGGCCGAACACGCGCCGGTCGCGGTGACGCCGAACCGTGCCGCCGGCGCTCGACTGCTGATGGAACGACACGGCTGTGACTTCCTTATCATGGATGACGGCTTTCAGAGCGCGCGCGTCCACATCGATTTCGCGCTGGTCGTTGTCGATGCGCGCTATGGCATCGGCAATGGCCGGGTCATTCCCGGCGGGCCACTGAGGGCAAGGATCGTTGACCAACTGGTCTTCACCAGCGCGCTGCTGAAGATGGGCGAGGGCACCGCCGCCGACGCCGTGGTCCGCCAGGCCGCGCGCGCCGGACGGCCGATCTTCGAGGCGCATACCGAGCCGACCAACACGGCAGGCCTCGCAGGCAAGCGGTTCCTGGCTTTCGCCGGCATCGGTCATCCTGAAAAATTCTTCGACACGGTGCGAGACGCCGGCGGCGAAGTGTCGCTGACGCGACCGTTTCCGGATCATCATTTCTACGCGGAGGACGAACTAGCCGAATTGGCGGCGACGGCACGGGCCGAGAATCTCGGCCTGATCACCACGGCCAAGGATGCCGTCCGGCTGCGTCACGGGGTTTCCAGGGAATTCCTTGATCGGCTCGAGGTGCTGGAGATCGATACCGTGTTCGAACTGGACCACGTGCCGCAGCGCATCATAGACGAGACGCTGGACGCATGGCGCCAGCGCAAGCTCAAGGGTTAGCGCCGGCTGCGCAGTTCCGGATGCACCTCGATCTCGCGACGCAGCGAGGCCTTGGCGCTGACATAGGGTTCCTGCCGGGCGACGCTCCAGTATTTCAATTCGTCCAGCGGAATGCTCTCGCCGGTCACCGCGCAGCGCACGAACGAGCCGGGACTGGTGACCTGGAAGTCGCCGTCGAGATAGCGGATACGGGCTTCCTTGCCGCCGGGGCCTTCGAAGCGGTTCATCATGAAATGGCGCCAGATGTCATGATGATTTCATCGCCACAAATTGCCGGCAAGGTCAAGCTTGTGACAAGCCTGACGCAACACAGATGCACTATTCATGAGTGGAAATAGCCACGGCGAGGACACTATGGATATTTCAACCGCCCGCCTGACCTCTCAGCTGAGAGAGGCGATCACGCCGCAAGCCTTGCCTTCAGCCAAGGCCGATCCGGCCAAGACGGCATTGGTGAAGGCGCTGGTCCAGCCGCCGCTGCCGTCGCTCCGCCCGCAATCGATTGCATTCGCGTTGCCTGTCTCGTCGCCGGCACCAGCGCATGTCTCAAGGGCTCAGCAGGTGACTTCGGCACAGATCGTGCAGGCGTATCAAGCGTTGGCGGAGCCAAATGAATTGGCTGATGATACCGGACCGCCCTCAGCAGTAACGAGGAGACCGACAGCGGGCGGTGATGAGGCGCGGCGAGGTCCGGTGATACCACCCGCGAGGGTTGATGATGGTGGAACTGTGAGGCCAACGGACCAGCCATGGCTGGCGCTTCTGTCAGCGCAGGCTTCGCCCTTGCGCAAGGCCTCCGCAACCAATGCCAGGGCGGAGCAGGGATCGGAGGCGAACCGGTCCGCCAACGGGGCTCGGCCCCAGGACATGTCGATGAATGCCGGGCTCTTGTCGCTTGCTGTCGGGCTGTTCGTCGCCACGGCCATCGGGTTGGTTTTGCTTGTGCTCCGCTGACCAGCGGTTCGCAGGCGACCTCTACCGGTCGGACTCGATGAATTCCTCGATCTTTTCAGCAGCCAGCCCGGCCTGTGCCGCGATGCGTCGCGACAGATCGGCGGCGGCCGTGCGTGGACGTCCGATCGGACGGTCGAGCCAGTAGGAAACCGGATTGAGCGCGGTGCGGTCGTCGACGGCGACGATCCGGCCAGATTTCAGCTGATGCCCGGTCAGGGGCGGCCGCGCCAGCGCGATGCCGAGTCCGTAGGCGGCGGCGTCGAGCACCAGATTGTAGTCCTCGAAGCGGCGATCCTGCGGGCGAGGGCGGTAATCCATGCCTTGCGCCGCAAACCAGGCACGCCAGGCCGAGGCGTCGGAATCATTGATCAGCGGGAACTTGAGCAGCCGGGCCGGATCGCCGCGTCCGATCTCGCGGGCGAGCTCCGGCGATGCGATCGGAAACACTTGTTCCTCGAACAGCTGCACCGAGACGCGCCCCGGAATGCGCCCGCGCCCACAGCGGATCGACAGGTCGATGCCTTCGTCCGCAAGGTCCGCCTGGCGAATGTCGACCTCGAGCACGATGCGCAGCCTCGTCGGATCGTTCTCCAGCGCCGCCATGCGCGGCATGAGCCACAGCCCGCTGATCGAGGGTATGGAGGTCAGTCTCACCACGGCTGTGCCGCGCGGCTCGACCCAACGGTCGGAATGGCTGGAAATCAGCGCGAACGCTTCGGCCGTGCGCAGGTGCAGCCTGTTGCCTTCGATTGTCAGCGTTACACCGCGCGCGCCGCGATCGAACACCTTCAACCCCAACCAGCCCTCCAGTTTGGCGATCTGTCGGCTGACAGCGCCGTGCGTGATGTTGAGCTTTTCGGCCGCCGCCGAAAAGCTGCCGGTTCGCGCCGCCGCATCGAAGGCGCGCAGTGTTTCGAGCGGCACCATTGTGTCTGAGCTGTGATCCATAGTCACAGGTGATCCTCGATTTGGTCGTTTGTCAATCAGTCGGAAAAGGCGTTTCTGCATTTCAGGACCGAAGGCATGAGGATGGTGAGATGACTGCGACCACCAGCACGTTGAATCCGACACAACGGATGGACCCCACGGCAGCCATCGCAGTGGGGCTGACGGTGGTCGGCTGGGCCTCCGCATTCCCCGCGATCCGCGCCGGCCTCGCCGCCTTCGGACCACTGGAACTTGGCGCATTGCGTTTCGCTATCGCCGCCGTGCCGGCCGCGATCTTTCTTGTCATCAGGCGCCCAGCGCTGCCGAATCTCGACGAGCTATGGCGCTTCGCCTTTGGTGGCGCCATCTTCGTCGCGCTCTACACGGCTATGCTCAATTTCGGCGAATTGACGGTCTCGGCGGGAGCCGCCGGCTTCATCATCAATGTCAGTCCGATCTTCACCGCCATCATGGCGATGGCTCTGCTCGGCGAACGCTTTTCCGGCATGGCGTGGGTCGGAACGATCATTTCCTTCATGGGCATCGGCATCATAGCAATGGCTGACGGGCATGGTCTGCATTTCAATGCCGGGGCTTTGCTGGTGCTTGGCTCCGCGCTCTGTTCGGCCGTCAACACCATCGTCCAGAAGCCGCTGTTTGCCCGTCATCATCCGCTGACCATCTCGGCCTCGAACATGGTGCTCGGTGCACTCTGCCTGTCGCCCTTCCTGCCCAGCGCGCTGTCGCAGGCCGCCGTCGCCAACACCGCCGGCCTTGGCGCCGTCCTCTATCTAGGCATCGTGCCCAGCCTGATCGCCTACGCCGCTTGGGCGACCGCACTGTCGCGCCTGCCGGCGTCGCGTGCCTCGAATTTCCTCTACCTAGTTTCACCAGTGTCGGCTTTGATCGGTTTCTTCTGGCTTGGCGAAGTGCCGACATTGCTCGGCATCATCGGCGGCGCGTTGGCGCTGGGCGGGGTCATCGTGGTGAATTTGAGGAGGTAGTTCAAAAGCTTGGGCAGGTTTCCTGACTCAAAAGAGCCGCCGCGTGGCGGCTCTTTTGGCGTTTGCGAAACTAACGCCGCCCAAACAGCCTTTCGATGTCGGCGAGCTTCAGCTCGATGTAGGTGGGGCGGCCGTGATTGCAGGTGCCGGAGCCGGGCGTCGCCTCCATCTGGCGCAGCAGGGCGTTCATCTCTTCGGCCTTGAGCAAACGACCGGAGCGCACCGAGCCGTGGCAGGCCATGGTTGCGGCAATCTTGTCCAGCCGCTCCTTCAGCGTCTCGACCGTGTCGTTGTCGGCTATCTCGTCGGCAAGGTCGCGCACCAGTTGCTGGACGTTGGTTTCGCCGAGCATCGACGGTGTTTCTCGCACCGCGACCGCGCCGGGGCCGAAGCGCTCGATGCCGAGCCCGAAGCGGGCAAGCGTCTCCGAATGCATGGCCAGGCGCTCGGCATCCTCTTCCGGCAGATCGATAATCTCCGGCAACAGCAGCATCTGCGACGGCACCGCGCGCGAGTGCAGTGCGTTCTTCAGCGCCTCGTAGACCAGCCGTTCATGCGCCGCGTGCTGATCGACGATGATCAGGGAATCCCTGGTCTGGGCGACGATGTAGTTCTCGTGCACCTGGGCGCGAGCCGCGCCGAGCACCATGCCAAGCAGCGGTTCCACTGCATCGCCTTGTCCCGCGCGCGCATCGGCGCTGGCAAGCGGGCCGGCATCGAACGCTGCCTGTTCGTTCTCGTGCAAACCGCGACGCTCGAAGCCTGCGCCTTCGAACCCCATATCCAGCGGCCGTTGCGGCGAGCGTGCCGGATCAAACCCGGCCGGGCCGGAGGCGTGGTATGCAGCGTCGTAGCTGCGATGACCGTTGGCCGGGCCGCCATGGCCATAGGATGCGGCACCGGGCCGGAACGCCGCCATCATGCCGGCCGCTCCGGTGGTGGCGGCGCGGATGCCGGCATCGCCAAGCGCCTGGCGGATGGCGCCAACGATCAGGCCGCGCACCAGACCGGGATCGCGGAAGCGCACATCGGCCTTGGCCGGGTGGACATTGACGTCGACGATGGCCGGATCGAGCGTCAGGAACAGCACAGTTACCGCATGCCGGTCACGCGGCAACACGTCGGCGAAGGCGCCACGGATGGCACCGGCGATCAGCTTGTCGCGCACCGGCCGGCCGTTGACATAGGCATATTGCTGCAAGGCATTTGCGCGCGAGAAGGACGGGATTGAGACATGGCCGGTCAAGCGAACGCCTTCGCGCTCGGCATCGATGGCAATGGAATTGTCGGGAAAGTCGGCACCCATCACCTGGGCGACGCGGCGCAGGCTGCCTTCGGCGCTGTCGTTGGTCGCCGGCAGCTCCAGCGTCGAGCGGTCGGAGCCAGCCAATGTGAAGCGCACGGAGGGGAAGGCAATGGCAATGCGCTTGACCACATCACTGGTCGCTGAGCTTTCGGCGCGCTCGCCCTTCATGAACTTGAGCCGCGCGGGCGTGGCGAAGAACAGGTCGCGCACCTCCACCGTCGTGCCGCGATTGGCCGCCGCCGGCCTGACAGCGGAGACGCGGCCGCCCTCGATGCCGATCTCTGCGGCGCTGTCGCCGCTCGCCGTGCGCGAGCGGATCGACAGTCGCGACACCGAGCCGATGGACGGCAGCGCCTCGCCGCGAAAGCCGAGCGAGCGGATGTCGTGAATGTTTTCGGCAAGCTTGGAGGTGCAGTGACGCGCGATCGCCAGTGCGAGCTCCTGTTCGGGAATGCCCGATCCATCGTCGGTGACGCGGATCAGGTTCAATCCGCCGCCGGCGGTGACGATCTCGACGCGCGAAGCACCGGCATCAAGTGCGTTCTCGACCAGTTCCTTGACCACGCTGGCCGGACGCTCGATGACTTCGCCAGCGGCGATCTGGTTGATCATCGTTTCGGAAAGCTGGCGAATAGGCATCTCGCCACTATAGGCGGATTCGCCGTCGCTGCGCATAGGCCAATTGCGTCGGGCCCTCTGCCGTCATCGAAATCAGACCGGTTTCACCACCTGCCGCAAATCGACCCCGTCCGGCAGCCGGACGTGCCGGGTCAGTTTCGGAATGTCCTTCCACCCCTTCTTTCCCAGGATTTCAACGTTCTGGGTGAGCAACTGCGTATTGCAATGTGTACAGCCGAGAAGATCCGATGCGATCATGACCGTATCTACCGCTGGTTTGCGGACTTTGGGGCTGCCTTTCATCAAGTCCGCGAAAGCCTTGCTGCCGACGGGGTGCTTGAAAAGAGTGTCGTAATATTCCGCGAACTGCCCATGGTCTGGAAACATCTGGGCTGTCCTGCCTATTTTCCGGAGGTACCGGCTGCATTTCCAGCAGCCCGGAGAACTCTGCAGCATGAAAAAGACGAAAAATCCTCCGAGTATAAATCCGATAAAATCTATCACCGCCAGCCAGTAGCCGAAATCGCCGACTTCGCCTGTGTCGATATGGCCGCCATGTCCGGTCCTGATATGCATCGATCGCAGATATACATCGAGATAATCCCAAAACCCTATGGCATCAGAAGCCATTGTGCCGTCGTCGAGAACCAACGAGCGATATTCACCATAGTAGATGACAAATTGCGCCGTAGCGGCTGCAATCACGATTTGAACAAACAGAAACCATGTGGGTCGAGTATGAAAATACAGGCCGCCGAAATAGTAGCCGGATGTTGCAGCTACTCCCGTCAGCAACGCCCCGGCGGGAATGATCACCCATAAGCCGAATAAAAAAATGTTGAAGCCTGTCAGATGGTTGACGGCTATTACGGCCAGCACGACCAAGGAAAAAGAAATCAGGCCAGATATACCAACGCCGAGATGGCCACCGAACTTAGCAATCATAGTTACCCCCGTCCCAGAATCACTCAATAAACCAGTGCGACTACCTCCGGTAGATTAAATTTTCTTGATGCAACCATTTTTCTTTCACGCCTGCGCCGCCAACCAGTCCCGCACTTTGCGGGCATTGTCGCTGAGCTCCCGGTTCTTCGGCCATACGACATAGAAGGCCTTGCCGGTTCTCAGCACATGATCCGTGACCGGCACCAGCAGGCCCGTTGCCAGCAGCCGCTCAGCGAGATGCCGCCAGCCGAGTGCTATGCCTTGACCTTCCATGACACCCTGGATGACGAGGCCGTAATCATTGATGCGCAGGCCGCGCGCGGTATCGTCGAGGCTACCGCCGGCGGACTGGAACCATTCGTCCCAACTCGTCGCCTCGCGGTAGGGCTCCTCGAGATGTATGAGACGGTGCGTGGCCAGTTCGTCGACGGTCCTGGGCATGCCGAACTTCGCCAGATAGCTGGTGCCGGCGACCGGGAAGATTTCCTCGTCGGCCAGCGGCAGCGAATGATAGTCCGCCCAGTCGCGTGGCTCGCCGCCGCGTACGGCGAGCGGAATGCCTTCGGCGATGATGTCGAGGTCGCGGTCGGCGGTCTGGATGCGCAGATCGATCCCCGGCAGTTCGTCGCGAAATTGCTGCAGGCGCGGCATCATCCAGAAGGAACCGAAGGCCGTCGACGCGGCCAGCGTCACATGGCCGCCGGTCGCTTGCAGGCGCAGATCCTCCGCCGACTTGCGGATATGCGAAAGGCCAAGCGACACGTCGGCGTGGAAGCGCTCGCCGGCTTCGGTCAGGGTGACCTGCCGGTGGCGGCGCTGGAACAGCTTGGCACCGAGCTGTTCCTCCAGCCCGCGCACCGCATAGGAGACGGCGGCCTGGGTCATGCCGAGCTCGCGCCCGGCGGCGGTGAAACTCGACAGCCGCCCAGCGGCTTCGAAGACAATCAGGCTGCCGGCCGAGGGCAGGAGGTGGCGCAGGCTTCGCATAAGCTCAGCTTATACAAAAGATCAGGATTTTCCAGCGTCACAGCTATGTTTCATCTCGTTAACTTAGCTGGAACGGACGCTAGGAGGACTCATGAACGCACCCGCCGCTGAATTGACCGAACAGTCTCATCGCCGGGGCGGTGGCCGTCTCGGACGGAAAGCGCTTCGCGCCGCGCCAATTGCATCGTTCCCGACTTTGGTGCGCAAGATTCCGGTCTACCAGATGGTTCCGGACGAGGCTGTCGAACTGATCCACGAGGAGTCGCTCTCGATTCTCGAAGAGGTGGGTTGCGAGTTCCGCGACGACGAGGCGATCGCCATGTGGAAGGCGGCTGGTGCCGACGTCTCCGAGACACGCGTCCGCATCGACCGTGCCCTCCTGATGGAGCTTGTCTCGAAAGTCCCCTCCGAGTTCACGCTCAATGCGCGCAACCCTGAGCGTTCGGTGCGCGTCGGCGGCAACAACTCAATCTTCGTGCCGATGTATGGCGCACCCTACGTGCGCGACCTCGACAACAACAGGCGCTACGGCACGCTTGCCGACCTCAACAATTTCCACAAGCTCGCCTATATGGCGCCGGCGCTCCATTCGTCGAGTTCGGTCATCTGCGAGCCGATGGAAATTGCGGTGCCGAAGCGTCACCTCCACATCATCCATTCGGCGCTGAAGCACTCCGACAAGCCATTCATGGGCATCGTGACGTCCAAGGAACGAGCGGAAGACACGATGGCGATGGCAGGCATCGTGTTTGGCGAAGACTATGTCCGGGACAACCCGGTTCTGGTGTCGATCACCAACTGCAACTCGCCGCTGGTCTGGGACGCCACCATGCTGGACGCGATGAAGGTCTATGCGCGCCACAACCAGCCGCTCATCTTGGCGCCCTTCGCCCTGTGCGGCGCTTCGACCGCCGCCTCTGCCGTGGGAGCGGTCGCGCAGGTCAACGCGGAGGCACTTGCGGGCGTCGCTTTCACACAGTTGCTGCGTCCGGGGTCGCCGCAGATCTACGGCCAGTTCATGGTCACGGTGGACATGAAGACCGGTGCTCCGATGGGGGGCACGCCGGAAGCCGCCCAGATGATGTATCTAATGGGAGCCTTGGCGCGGAAATACCGGCTGCCGTGGCGCACCTCGGGCTTCCATGTAGGGTCGAAGCTGAACGACGCCCAGGCCGGCTATGAGGCGAACATGCTGATGCATGCCGCCATTCTTTCCGGTGCCAACTACATCTGGCATTCCGCCGGATGGCTCGAGGCCGGCCTGACCTGCGGCTACTCAAAATTCGCGACGGACTGCGAACAGCTTGTCGGCTGGTACAAATATGCCGGCGGGCTGCCGTTCGACGATTTCAAGGAAGCGATGGCGGCGATCCGCGAGGTGGGGCCGCAGGGCCATTTCCTGGGCACCCAGCACACGCTCGAACATTTCGAGTCTGCTTTCTTCATGCCCAGCATCATGGACTTCAATTCGTTCGAACAGTGGAAGGCCGAGGGGGCGAAGGACCACGACACACGCGGCCGCGAGAAAGCGCGCAACATGCTGGCCGATTACGAGGAGCCGAAGCTTGACGAGGGCATTGCCGAGGGTCTCAGGGACTTGATCGCACGGCGTGAGGAGAAGCTGCCGGACACTGTCAGTTGATGCAAAGGGCGAAGACCCAACGGGAACCATAAGGGAGGAAGAAATGACGATTTTCAGAAGCAATGGAGATAGCGTGCCGGACGCTATCGAAGCGATGGCGAAAGAAGCGCGCGCAGGCCGGATGGACCGACGCGAGTTCCTGGCGCTGGCAAGTGCCTTTGGTGCGTCGACGGCCCTTGCCTACAGCATGATCGGCCTTGCCGCGCCGGACCAGGCCTTGGCCGAAGAGCCCAAGAAGGGTGGAACGCTACATGTCGCGATGTCGGTCAAGGCGCAGAAGGATCCGCGCACCTACGACTGGACAGAGATGGCAAACGTCACCCGCACTTGGCTGGAGCCGCTTGTCCGCTATACCAGACAGTTCACATTCGAGCCGGTCCTGCTCGAAAGCTGGGATGTCAACGACAGCGCCACCGAATATACGCTGCATCTGCGCAAGGGCATTACCTGGAACAACGGCGATGCTTTCAACGCCGACGACGTGGTCTCCAATCTGAACCGCTGGTGCGAGAAGGGGGCCGCGGGCAATTCCATGGCGGCACGCGTCGGCGCGCTGATCGACGCAAAGACCGGCAAGGCGAAGGACGGCGCGATCACTAAGGTCGACGACCACACGGTCAAACTGAAGCTTTCCGAGCCCGATATCGCAATCATTCCTAGCTTCACCGACTACCCGGCGCTCGTCGTTCACCGTAATTTCGATGCCGATGGCGCCGATCCGATCAAGAAGCCGATCGGCACCGGAGCTTTCGAACTGGTGTCCTACTCGGTCGGCCAGAAAGCGGTGGTCAAGCGCCGCGAGAACGGCAAATGGTGGGGCGGCGAGGCACCTCTCGATAGCGTCGAATTCATCGACTACGGCACCGATTTCAACGCCTCGGTGAGTGCCTTCGACTCTGGAGAGATCGACCTCAATTTCGAGACACCCTCCGATTTCATCGACATACTCGACAAGATGGGACTGGTGAAATCGGAAGTCGCGACGGCGACCACATTGGTTGCTAGAACGAATACGACTCACAAACCCTATGACGACAAGCGTGTGCGCAACGCGTTGCAGATGGCGGTCGACAACAACGCAGTGCTGCAACTCGGCTACAACGGCCGCGGCACCGTCGGCGAGAACCACCATGTCAGCCCGATCCATCCGGAATATTATCCGCTGCCCAAGAAGACGCGGGACGCGGCCGGCGCCAAGAAGCTGATGGCAGACGCAGGACAGGCCGACTTCGAGCATGAGCTGATCACCGTCGAGGACGAATGGCAGAAGAACACTGGCGACGCGATTGCCGGCCAACTGCGCGATGCCGGCATCAAGGTGAAGCGCACGGTGCTGCCAGGTTCAACCTTCTGGAACGACTGGACGAAATATCCCTATTCGATGACGATCTGGTACATGCGCCCGCTCGGCGTTCAGGTGTTGGCGCTCGGCTACCGCACCGGCGAAGCCTGGAATGAATCGGCCTATTCCAATCCTGAATTTGACGCCAAGCTCCAGCAGGCGCTCTCGCTTGTCGACGTCGCCAAGCGCAAGGAGGTCATGAAGGATGTCGAGCAGATCCTGCAGGATTCCGGCGTCATCATCCAGCCGTTCTGGCAGAAGCTTTACTGCCACATGAACAAGAAGGTGAAGAATTACGGGATTCACCAGACCTACGAAATGGATCTCCAGAACGTCTGGCTGAACAGCTGAAACAGGGCGCGGCAGGCCTTCATGGATCGCAAAAAAGCCGATATGCAAGATGCGTGGTATTGATTGACTTCAATCGTCCAGCATCTGGGGAAATGCATGAAACTGCCGCTTCTTGCTGCCATTCTTTCGATTGCCGCGCCCGTCGCGGCCCTGGCCGGACCTGCCTCCGACGCGGTGAAGTTCTTCTACGTGCCGGAGGTCAAGTTCGAGGCCGATGCACAATACCGGGATCGCTTCACCGACCCGGTGACGAAATTGTTCGACCTGAACGACCAGGCGACGAAGAAGAACCCGGACCAGGTCGCCTGCATCGATTTCGATCCAGGTCTGGATGCGCAGGATTTCGACCAGAAGACCCTGTCGAAGACCCTGAAACTGGTGGAGAAAATTGATGGCGACAGCGCCGAGGTGACGGCGAGCTTCGACCTCTTTCCGGAAGGGGACGATGCCGGGCGCGAGATGCATTGGACGCTGAAGAAGATCGACGGCAAGTGGAAGATCGCCGACATCGCCTCGAAGACAAGCGACTGGACGCTCAGCAAGCTTGAGTGCGTCGCGGGGCAGGACCCGGAGTGACGCCATGGCCGGTTTCTGTCCCCGGGTCTTGATGAGCGTTTGTCTTGCCATGGGGGGGCTGAGCGGCGCCTCGGCGGAGGGATTGCTCGGCGCTCCGGCTGCGAACGCGCCAGCGGCAAGCCCGCCCGCACAGTCGGCTCCGGCTGAAAACAAGCCGGAGGCACCCATTTTGCCGGGCTCGCCGACGGCGCTGGTAAAACCCTTCTACGAGCACCTGGGGCTTGAGATTGATCCGGCCCAGCGCAGCCATTTCATCGACCCGGCTAAGACGGTGCTCGACAAGAGCGATGCGCTGCGGAAGTCGGGGCAGGGGGAATGCCTCGACCCCAACATGGCGCTGGACAATGTCGACTATGACAAGGACGCGATCGACAAGAGCTTCAAGACACTCGAATCCGTCAACGGCGATGAAGCCAAGGTGATCGTCGCTTTTGTCGTGGGCGGCAATCCGCATCGCCTGGAGTGGAAGCTCAAGAAGGTCGGTGGCAACTGGAAGATATCGGACCTGTTGTCGGTGACGGGCGAATGGGCACTCAGCCAGTACCAATGTGAATGATGGCGATTGAAGATCAGAAGGGGCGCTTTCCTGCCCGCCCTTCAAAACGCAACTCAGCCGCGCCCACGATAGGGGGCGACGCCGGTGTCCGGCAGCCAGACTCCCTCCGGCGGGGCGCCAGTCTGCCAGAAGACGTCGATCGGAATGCCGCCGCGCGGATACCAATAGCCGCCAATGCGCAACCACAAGGGCTTGGTCGCCGCCACAATGCGCCGGCCGATCAAGACGGTGCATTCCTCGTGGAAGGCGCCGTGGTTGCGAAACGAGG
This sequence comes from Mesorhizobium carmichaelinearum, assembly GCA_943370265.1. GTDB lineage: Bacteria > Pseudomonadota > Alphaproteobacteria > Rhizobiales > Rhizobiaceae > Mesorhizobium > Mesorhizobium carmichaelinearum_A. The sequence goes on along the minus strand of CALRQH020000003.1, from coordinate 61,065 downwards.
TCATGAACAGCTTGAGCGACTTGGATTCCACCAGAGCCGTGTCCGGCGCGTAATCGATGACGATATGGGCGAAGTCCGGCTGGCCGGTGACCGGGCAGAGCGAGGTGAATTCCGGACAGGTGAAGCGCACGACAGCCGGCGGTCCGTCGCCGCGCGCAAACGGTACGGTTTCCAGGACCGCTGCTTCGGGGCTCTGTGGCGCCTCGACGTGAGTGCCGAGTTGGGTAAGGTCTTTGGTGATGGTCATGGGCGGTGGCCTCATTTGGGTTTGCCGCTCATTAGCACAATTTAAAACAGCAGGAAGATGATGACCAGCAACGATCCGCTTCTCCAACCCTATCAGCTCAAGCATCTGACGCTGAAGAACCGGGTCATGTCGACCAGCCATGAGCCGGCCTATTCCGAGGACGGCATGCCGAAGCAGCGGTATCGGCTCTACCACGCCGAAAAGGCGAAGGGTGGCATGGCGCTGACCATGACGGCCGGCTCGGCGATCGTTTCGCGCGACAGCCCTGCTGCCTTCGGCAATCTGCATGTCTATGACGATCGGATCGTGCCGTGGCTCGCTGAACTGGTGGATGCCTGCCATGAGCATGACTGCAAGGTGATGATCCAGATCACCCATCTCGGCCGCCGCACCGGCTGGAACAAGGCCGACTGGCTGCCGGTTCTCTCTGCCTCGCCGGTGCGCGAGCCGGCGCACCGCGCCTTCCCCAAGACCATTGAGGACTGGGATATCGAGCGCATCATCGCCGACTATGCATCGGCAGCGCAGCGCTGTCAGGCCGCCGGCCTCGACGGGATAGAATTCGAGGCCTATGGCCATCTGATCGACGGCTTCTGGTCGCCGGCCACCAACCACCGTGACGATGAGTTCGGTGGCTCGCTCGACAACCGCCTGCGCTTCACAAACATGGTGCTGCAAGCTGTGCGTGCGGCGGTTGGCGAGAAATTCGTCGTCGGTATCCGTATGGTGGCGGACGAGGATTTTGAGAAGGGCCTGTCAAAGGAGGAGGGCGTCGAGATCGCGAAGCGGCTGGCCAACTCCGGCAAGGTCGATTTCCTCAACATCATCCGCGGCTCCATCGAGAGCGACGCAGCACTGACCAAGGTCATTCCGGTGGCCGGCATGCGCTCGTCGCCGCATCTCGATTTCGCCGGCGAGGTGAGGGCGGCGACCAAATTCCCGACCTTCCATGCGGCGCGGATTTCAGACGTCGCCACCGCACGCCATGCGATCGCCAACGGCAAGCTCGACATGGTCGGCATGACGCGCGCCCATATTGCCGACCCGCACATCATCAAGAAGGTAATGGAAGGCCGCGAGCACGAAATTCGCCCCTGTGTCGGCGCCACTTATTGCCTCGACCGAATCTATGAGGGCGGCGAGGCGCTGTGTGTCCACAATGCGGCCACCGGCCGCGAGGCCGATATTCCCCACGTCATCCCGAAGACAGAGGGGCCGAAGCGCAAGGTCGTCGTCGTTGGCGCTGGCGCCGGCGGGCTGGAGGCCGCGCGCGTCGCGGCGGAGCGTGGGCATCAGGTGACAGTACTGGAAGCCTCAAGCCAGGCAGGCGGCCAGGTGCGGTTGGCGACGCAGAATCCGCGGCGCAAGGAACTGATAGGGATCATCGACTGGCGGCTGGCCGAACTCGAACGGCTGGGCGTCGAGATCCGCTACGACAGCTGGGCCGAGAAGGACGATGTTCTGGCGTTGTCACCGGACGTAGTGGTCGTCGCCACTGGCGGACTGCCGCAGAACCCACCGCTGACGGCGGGCGACAACCTTGTCACCTCAAGCTGGGACATCATGGCCGGCAGCGTCAAGCCGGCCGAAAACGTTCTGCTCTATGACGACAATGGCGGCCATCAGGGCATGGGGGCGGCCGAACTGATCGCCAACAATGGCTCCCGGTTGGAGCTTGTCTCGCCCGAGCGGTTCTTCGCTCCGGAAATGGGCGGCATGAACCACGTTCCCTACATGCGCGCCTTCCAGGAAAAGGGCGTCACCGTCACCATCAACACAAGGCTGCGTTCAGTACGGCGCGAAGGCAATCAGCTGATAGCGGAACTCGCTTCGGACTTCGCCGATGGCTGGCGCGGCGAGCGGCGGGTCGATCAGGTGGTGGTCGAGCACGGCACGGCGCCGCTCGACGACCTCTACCTGGCGCTGAAGCCACTGTCGAAGAATGGCGGTGCGGTCGACTACGAACGGCTGGTCAATGGTGGTGACATCTTTCCGAAACGCAATGCGGAAGGTGGCTTCGTGCTGTTCCGCATCGGCGACGCTGTTGCCTCGCGCAACATCCACGCAGCCATCTATGACGGCATCAGGTTTGGGTTGAGGATTTGACGGGCTGGGGTCGATCAGACCGGTATGTTGAATGGCGTGATGAGCTGAATGTTAGATGCTCCGGGCACGATCGACTTGGGCAAGGCGCCCTGGGCCCGCATGATGTGGATGCAGGCTGTTCGCATGTCGTGCCTGAGATCGTGATGCAGGACGGCCGAGATGCGCCGGCTTCGCAGCAATTCGAGATTGTCGACGTCGAGATCGTGGCCGATGAACACGCGGCAGGGCCGGTTCAATTCAGCGAATGCCTGCACGATGGACGTATTGCCGCCGCCAATGGAATAAACGGCCGCGATCCGCGGATGATCTGACAGGGCAGCCCGCACCAACTCACCCGTTGCGCGATCGATGCCGTGTCCTTCACTGATGTCCACGATACCGAGACTGGGAAAATGTTCGCGTAGCGCGCGGCGAAAGCCGATTTCGCGCTCTTCCTCGCCCCGGAACCGGTTGCTGCTCAAGGTGACCAGGACATCGGCGCGTCTTTCACCGAGCCACTCGCCAATCAGATAGGCAGCCGTTTCGCCGGCAGCACGATTGTCGACACCGACATAGGCGAGTCGCCGGCTGTTTGGCAGATCCGTCACCAGCATCACCACGGGTATTCCTGATTGAGCGACCCGGTCGACCGCAACGGCTATCTCCGGGACATCCGGCGGCTTGAGCAGCAGGCCATTGCTGCCGCGTCGCGCGATTTCCTCAAGCAGCGAGACGGTGTTCGCCGTCGTTCGTGTGTATCGGACCCGCATGAGCGCCACTCTCTATCCGGTGCTCCAACGCATGCTGGGCGATGGCAGCCTGACCCGGGAGGCAGCGGACAATGCCATAGCTTCTTGCGCCGAAGGATATTCCTTCCCGACCAATCTGGATCATGACCCGCCGCTGGGTGGCCTCGCAGCGGAAACCCAGCAGGCGCTTTTCCACCGTGCACTCGATGCCAAATGGGAGCCTGCCACTTTCCTGGAGGCGCTGAAAATACAGGCGCGAAAGAAACTGACCTGAGGCAAGTTCTGTTGCCGTTTGTGGTCGCGGTGGCGCGCAGCCAGACATCGTAAGGAGAGCCACCTGGGTACTCTGTTGGTCTGCGCGCCGCGCATGTCACGGGCATTCTTACCCGATGACATACGATCCTGCGGTTTGCTGTCGCGGCCACACGGCGTGTCACAACATCCTGGCGACCGCCATGCACAGCACGGTGACCACCAGCAAGCCCGCCGCGATACGCTCTCCCATGGCCATCTTGGCGCGCAACTGCGTCTCCGTTGCGCCGTCGGCTCCGGAAAGCTGGCGACTGGCTGACCCGACCAGCGCGCCGAGCACGCCGGCAGCGGCAAATGCGGCGACGATGCCGAGCGCCAGAACCATTTCCATCGAGCCGAAATAGGCGCCGTGGAAGAAATACCAGAGCAGCGCGCCGGTCAGGAAAACCATACCGGCCGAGCCCATTTGCGGGCGGAAGAAGCGCTCGGCGCGGATCTCCGGATCACGCGCCAGCGTGATCGTGGTGCCGGCCCAGAACACGCCAGCCATGACGTGGAACCCCAGAACGACGATGTAGGCATATTGCATCGCTGTTTCCTTTTTCATTTATTGTCATCGCTACTATTAGATATCTAACGATTAGATGTCAATGAATGGGTGACCCCCAGTTCCATCGGCCGATGGCTTGCTCTAGAGTCTGGTCATGACACCTTTTGACCGTCCGCCAGTCGGGATGAATCTCGGCCAGACCGCCAAGCTTGTCGCCCAGGCCTTCGATGCGGCCCTGGTCGAGGCCGGTGGCACTTTGCCGGTCTGGCTGACCTTGCTGTCCATCAAGTCGCGGGCCATGGCCAACCAGCGCGAACTCGCCGGCATGATCGGCATCCAGGGGGCAACGCTGACCCACCATCTCAACGCGATGGAGACACAGGGCCTGTTGACGCGTCGACGCGATCCGGCCAACCGCCGGGTTCATCAGGTCGAACTGACGGAGGTCGGGGAGGCGATGTTCCAGAAATTGCGGACGGCCGCGCTCGCCTTCGACACGCGGCTGCGAAAGGGATTGTCGGACGAGACGCTTGCCGGGTTCGCCCAGGTGCTCGCGGCGCTGCGCGCCAATGTGGGGAGTTAGTGCGACCGAGGTTTCATGGCTGTCTCAGCCGTCATAGCCCGGAAGCGCGCCGAACGTGTAGTTCCTCTGTTTCAGCGCATCGATCAGATTGGTCAAATTCGTCTTGCCGTCGAACGCATCCCGGAACATCTCGTCATGCATCAGCAGGATCAGCTTCCCAGGTTTGACGAAATGTCCGTAGCCGAACAGGTGATCGATCTCGTCTACCAGATGATCGACGCTCTGAACCGGCTTGCCGCTGTCTTCGTGCACCCACTCATGGTCCCAGCCATAGAGATAGAAGCCGGACGCAGCGACGAATTCGTAGTCGGGATCCTCTCGCCCTATCTGCGCCTGCCCGAGTGAGTTGTCATTCTTGGACATCGACGGCAGGCGAAACACGTCGCGCCCCGGTAGACGCGCGTGTACGACTGGCTTCAGGCCCAGCACTGCGTTCGCCATCAGCATATCAGCGACCACGCCCTCGGTGTCGCCGTAGAAATGCTGATAATGATTATAGGCGTGGCTGTAGCTGTGGTTGCCAATCGTCACCAGCGGCAGGCTCTTCGCGCGCTTGACGAGTGCCTTGTTGGATGCGCTCGCCTGCGCATGCATGCCGACCATGAACAGCGTCGCCGGAACCTGCTCTGCTTCCAGCACGTCAAGGATGTTGCTGGTTCCATCAAGCGGGCCGTCATCGAAGGTCAGATAGATGACGCGTTGCGCCGCGTGTGCTGGAAACGCCAGAAACAGCAATATTGTCAGCGCAAATCGAAGCGGCGCCACCATGCACGATACCCTGTGTCCGATCGTGGTACGCCGCCACTTCCGCGCACGCTTGTCAAGATGGCGGCCTGATCGCTCAGGCCAGGCTGCCTTGCAGCACAGTCAACTTGGCTTTCCGGGGAGTGCGCGCGATCAGCCATTCGCGCGCCTTTTCCTGTGGCATCGGGAAGGCGATGGAGTAGCCCTGCACCTGGTCGCAGCCGATCGCCAACAGCGAATCGAGCTCGGCCTCGGTCTCGGCGCCTTCGGCGACGATCGAGATGCCAAGGCCGCGGGCCAGTTCGGTGATGGCGCGCACTATCTTCGAGTTGTCGCCATTCTCATGGATGTTCTGGACAAAGCGGCGGTCGATCTTCAGCCGGTCGATCTCGTTCGGGTTGACATGGCTGAGCGACGCATAGCCCGTGCCGAAATCGTCGAGTTCCAGATGCACGCCGGCCGCCCGTATGTGGCGAAGCTTTGCGGCAATGCCGGTCTTCTCGTCATCGAGAATGACGGATTCGACGATTTCCAGCGAGAGTTTCTGCGGCGGCAGCCCGGCCTTTTCCAGCGTATCGAACAGGAACCTGTCGAAATCCGGTTCGCGCAGTTCGCTGCCGGACACGTTGACGGCGAGCCGGCCGAAAGCAATACCGGCACGATTCCACTCCGCAGCTTCGTTTATTGCCTTGGCGATGACGATGCGGCCTATCTCGGGCATGAAGCCGCATTTCTCGGCGACCGGAATGAATTCGCCGGGTGAAATCATGCCGCGCTCGGCATGGTTCCACCGAATCAGTGCTTCAATGCCGCTGATCGCCCCGTTGGTCAGCGAAACCTGCGGCTGGAAGTAGACCTCGAATGCCTTGTCCGCGATGGCGATCCTGATGTCGTGCTCGAGTTGTTTTCGATAGTCGAGCTCACGCCGCAATTCCTCGGAGAAGAACGAAAAGTTTCCGCCGCCCAGCTTCTTGGCGGAATAAAGCGCCAGATCGGCGTGAACCAGCAGATCCCCGGCATTGTCGGCATCGACGGGATAGACGGCGATGCCGGCGCTGGCGCCTGGCAGGATGGTCGTGCCCTGGAAGATGATAGGCTCGTTGATCTGGGCCAGGATCCGCCTTGCGACCATGTTGATGTCTTCCGTGCCGCCGGCGCCGTTGAGGATCATGACGAACTCGTCGCCGCCAAGCCGCACGCAGAGATCCGATGCGCGGCAGGAATCGCGCATGCGCTGCGCCGTGACGACCAGCACGTAGTCGCCGGCTGCATGGCCGAGCGTGTCGTTGATCTGCTTGAACCGGTCGAGGTCAAGCTGCACCACGGCAAGCCGCTCCCGCCGCCGTTGCGCACCCTTGATCAGCGTGTCGAAATGATCGGTCAGGAAGCTGCGATTGTGCAGGCCGGTGAGGCCGTCATGAACGGCGATGAAGGCCATGGAATTGCGCGCATCGACCAACTCATGCGTCTTGCGCAGAATGGCGTTCGACATCGGCCTGAAGATGAAAAGCGCCACCAGGACGATGACACCGATGGTCGCATAAAATAGCGTGCGATGAAGATCGAGCAGTCGGTCAGACCGCGCGCCGGCATAGGCGCTGATGCGCTGGCCAAGTGCTGCGTAGCCCGACAGTGTGGCGTTGGCGACGGAGGTGTTGAGGTTGACGCGTTCGCCGCCGCCCTTGTAGTCGCCGCCGGGCATGGCGAGTTGGGATTCAAAGGCCGAGACAAAGCGCTCACCATTGGCGATAAGCCCGACCGAGAAGTAGTCAAGGTGGAACGGCTTGGCGAAGAGCACGCTCTCGATCGATCTTGGATCGAGCTTTGCCGGCGATGCCGGATCGGCGGCGGTGCGTTGAAGCAGAAGGTTATAGTTCGTTTCGAACTCATCCGTCGCCTGCTTGAGCGCGGTGACCAGGGCCGGCTGCTGATCGCGTGAGGCGGCTCCCGTTGCACCGGCAAGGAAAACGATGCGTTGCGACAACGCCTTCTGCGTGCCCACGATATCGAGCAAGGTATCGTCGTGCTGCTGCGCAGCCATCATCTGCTGGAGAAGGATGAAGGAAGCCATCACCATGGCGGCAATAATCATCAATGCCGCCCAGTACCCAGCCTTGATCAGCAATATAAGCCTGCTCGAAACGGCTTGCACCGGCTGCTGCGACATTTCTGGGGCGGCCCTTCGCCAACGGATTCCTGTGCAAGGACCATTGGCGTGGAAGTGTTAACAGGTTTGGAAGTCAAGGGGACGGCGATAGAGACCGTGTTGGAAAACACGTGAAATGGTTATCGCGCTCTTGCTCGGCACGCTTGTATTTGAACATCCGTCGTTCAATGCCGCTTGCCAGAAGCGGTATTCCGTCCGGCGTTGCAAAGGCCACCGAAGCGGTCGCATTTGCGATGGATTTTTCGCGCGCGCCGGACGACAGTCAATCCAGACATTGAACAAGGCCGGATCATGACCACCGCATTCCTTTCTCACATCGACAATGAGCTTGCCGGGCTGAAGTCGGCGGGTCTTTACAAATCCGAGCGCGTGATCACCTCGACGCAATCGGCCCAGATCGAAGTCGGCGGCGAGAAGGTGCTGAACTTCTGCGCCAACAACTATCTCGGTCTTGCTGATAGCGTCGAGTTGCGCGATGCGGCGAAGAAAGCGCTCGACCGCTATGGTTATGGCATGGCGTCGGTTCGCTTCATCTGCGGTACGCAGGAGGAGCACAAGCAACTCGAAGCGACGATTTCTTCCTTCCTTGGCATGGAGGATACGATCCTCTACGGCTCCTGTTTCGACGCCAATGGCGGCCTGTTCGAGACAGTGCTCGGCGAAGAGGACGCCATCATTTCCGACGCACTGAACCACGCTTCCATCATCGACGGCGTTCGGCTGTCGAAGGCCAAGCGCTTTCGCTATGCCAACAACGACATGGCGGACCTCGAAGCGAGGTTGAAAGAGGCCAAGGATTGCCGCTTCCGCCTGATCGCTACCGACGGCGTCTTTTCCATGGACGGCATTATCGCCAATCTGAAGGGCGTCTGCGATCTCGCCGACAAATACGATGCCATGGTGATGGTGGATGACAGCCATGCTGTTGGTTTCGTTGGCAAACACGGCCGCGGCTCGGCCGAGCATTGCGGTGTCGAGGGCAGGGTCGACATCATCACAGGCACGCTCGGCAAGGCGCTGGGCGGCGCGTCCGGCGGTTACACGTCGGGTAAGAGGCAAGTGGTCGACTGGCTGCGCCAGCGCTCTCGTCCATATCTGTTCTCCAACACGCTGATGCCGGCGATCGCCGGAGCTTCGATCCGGGTTTTCGATATGATCGAAAATGGCGATGCCTTGCGCGAGCACCTATATGCAAACGCGACACGGTTCCGGTCTCAGATGGGCAAGCTCGGCTTCACGCTGGCCGGTGCCGACCATCCAATCATTCCGGTGATGCTGGGTGATGCGACGCTGGCGCAGGAGATGGCGGCGCGCATGTTGAAGCGTGGCATCTATGTCATCGGCTTCTCCTTCCCCGTCGTGCCGAAGGGGCAGGCGCGCATCCGCACGCAGATGTCGGCGGCACACTCCACCGCAGACATCGACCGTGCGGTTGAGGCGTTCGGCGTGGTCGGCAGGGAATTGGGCGTGATTTCCTAAGTAGCCCACGCCGAAAAGCGGCTCCGGATCAAAAGATTCAAGGGACAACAGAATGTCGAACATGATGAAGGCGCTGGTGAAGGCCAAGGCCGAGCCGGGCATCTGGATGGAAGAAGTGCCGGTACCGGAGATCGGCCCCAATGACGTGCTGATCAAGATCAAGAAAACAGCGATCTGCGGCACCGATGTCCACATCTACAATTGGGATCAGTGGGCGCAGAAAACAGTGCCGGTGCCGATGGTAACCGGCCATGAATTCGTGGGCACCGTCGCCGATTTCGGCGCGGCGGTGACCGAATACAAGGTTGGCCAGCGCGTGTCTGGCGAAGGCCATATCGTCTGCGGCCATTGCCGCAATTGCCGCGCGGGCAGGGGGCATCTGTGCCGCAACACGCTTGGCGTCGGCGTCAACCGTCCTGGCGCTTTCGGCGAATATCTGGCGATCCCGCAGCACAATGTCGTGCCGATCCCCGACGATGTGCCGGACGAAATCGCCGCGATCTTCGATCCACTTGGCAATGCCGTCCATACGGCATTGTCCTTTGACTTGGTCGGCGAGGACGTGCTGGTCACCGGCGCCGGGCCGATCGGCATCATGGGCGCGCTCGTCGCCCAATGCGTCGGGGCGCGAAAAGTCGTGATCACCGACATCAATCCGGTGCGACTGGCGTTGGCGAAAAAGCTCGGCGTCCAGCATGTCGTCGATGCCTCGAAGGAAAAGCTGCGCGACGTCATGCCGGCGCTCGGCATGACCGAGGGTTTTGATGTCGGCCTCGAAATGTCGGGCGCCGCACCCGCCTTCCGCGACATGATCGACACCATGAACAATGGCGGCAAGATCGCCATTCTCGGCATCGCCCCAACCGGCTTCGAGATCGACTGGAACAAGGTCATCTTCAAGATGCTGCACTTGAAGGGCATCTATGGCCGCGAAATGTTCGAGACCTGGTACAAGATGATCGCCCTGGTGCAGGGTCCGCTGGATGTCAGCGGGCTGATCACCCACCGGATCGGCATCGACGATTTCCAGACCGGCTTCGATGCTATGCGCAGCGGCAGTTCCGGCAAGGTGGTGATGGATTGGTAGGCCGTCGCGCCGGAAGCTAGGGTCGCATGGTTTTCAGCCATCGGACCTGTCGCCAGGCGCGTCGCAGCGCAGTTGCGGCGGCACCGATCGCGATGATGGCAAGCGCGAGCGTCAGGACTTGGTTGTGGCCATTCCAGAGGAATTCCACTGAAGACAGCAGGGCCGCTACGGTCGCAACGGCCATACGATGTGGTTTGGCCATCGGGCCGGAGAAATCACTCGACACTTCGTTGGCCCGCCCCAGTTCCCGCACATAGGCGGTGAGAACCGAAAAACAGGCCGCTGCCCAGCCAAGGCCAGGCATGGCGATGCCGTAGCCTATTCCGACCATGATGGCGATGTCGGCGATCCTATCCGGGAACTCGTTCCAGAATGGCCCATCGGCCGACGCCTTGCCGCCTTCGACGGCGACCATTCCATCGAACAGATTGCATAGCAGGCGGAACTGGCAGAACAGCGCTGCGCCCAGCAACAGCAGCAAACGCGCCGTGCCGTCGCTCTGCCCGCCAAGCCAGAAGGCGGCGCCGGCCAGCGCTCCGGCGAGGATGCTGGCCTGCGAAATCCGGTTGGGGGTCACGGAAAGTGTGGCGAGACGTCTAGCCGTCGCTTGTGCCCAGCGCGTGTCGCGGCTTGCAAGCGGTCTGCGATCGCCTGTGTTCATCACTGCCTCATCCCCTCCGGAACGTCGATTGGTTGCGGGTCGCCCGCCAATGGCAATGGCGCTTTGGGAGTACGCAAAGGAAATGTCATGCCGGCGACCAGAAGTAGTGCGTGAGGTGGAAGAAGATCGGAGCGGAGAAAACCACTGAATCCAGCCGATCGATCAGGCCGCCGTGGCCGTCGATCAGATGGCCCCAATCCTTCACGCCGCGGTCGCGCTTGATGGCGGACATCACAAGGCCGCCGAAAAAACCCATCAGCGTTATCAGGAAGGCCATCGCGCCCGCCTGAAGAGGAGAGAACGGCGTGATCCACCACAGACCAGCGCCGATGAGGCTGGCGCTCGCGACGCCGCCGAGGAAGCCTTCAACCGTCTTGGACGGCGAAAGCCTTGGGGCGATCTTCGTATGTCCGATCATCTTCCCCCAGACATATTGCAGCACGTCGCTCAACTGCACGACGATGACAAGGAAGGCTATCAGAAGCACATTGCGGCCCTCGTAGCCGGGAATGTGCAAGGTCAGAAGAGCCGGCACGTGCGAGGCGCAGAAGACGCAGATCATCAGCGCCCATTGCACCTCGGCGATCCGGACCAGGAAGTGCTGGGTATCGCCCCGCACAGCCGAGATGATGGGCATCAACAGGAAGGCGTAGACCGGGATGAAAACAGAAAAGATCTCGTAGTCCTCGATCCAGAGCAGGACATACTGCATCGGCAGCACGACGAAAAACGCCGTGGCCAGCGCCCAGTGGTCGGCGCGCCGCGTATTGGTCAGCGTCACGAATTCGCGAAGTGCGGCAAAGGAACAGAAGCCGAAGAGAAGCAGAACGCCGATGCGCCCGGCGATGAAGGCTATGGCGATGAGGATTGCCATCACCCACCAGGCATTGATGCGGGCGTTGAGGTTCTCGATGGCCGGATTCGAACCGTCTGGCGACAAGCGTCGTTCCAGGATCTGCCCCACGAAAGAGGCGACGAGCAGGATCCAGCAGACGCCGAGCACGAGAACCATCATGTCGAACTGGGTTGAGCTCATTCCGCGGCCTTTCTCGGCGCCAGTGCGAGTAGTGCCCCACGTGCCCGCTCGAGGAACGCATCCTTGCCCTCGCCATCAGCCAGGTGCATCGGCTCGCCGAACGTCACGGTGCAGATCAGTGGGATAGGTACGAATTCCCCTTTCGGCATCACCCGGTTGAGATTGGCGATCCATACCGGCACCAACTCGAAGTCCGGGTGCAATGCCGCCAAATGGAACAGGCCGGATTTGAATGGCTGCAAGGACGCGTCGGACTGGTTGCGCGTGCCTTCCGGGAAGAGGATGAGCGAAGAGCCCTCTTTCATCGCCTCCCCCATGCTCTCGACGGGATCCATCGTGCGTCCTTCGCGATTGCGATCTATGAGGACGGCATTGAAAACGTCGCGCCCGATGAAACCTCGGACTTTGGATTTCAGCCAGTAGTCGGCGCCCGCTACCGGGCGAACCCGCCGGCGCAGGCGCGGCGGCAGAACAGCCCAGATCAGGATGAAATCCCCGTGGCTGGAGTGATTGGCAAAGAAGATCGAGCGACGGCGAGGCAGCCTGCCTTCATGCCAAAACGGCCGGACGGCGGTAATGGCTCGGGCAAATAGCAAAACGATCACAGCCACCGGCCTGGCGATCAGCGACTTCATCCATCCCCCGATCCGTTCATGGATCATCCACCGGCTGACATTCAGCGCTGAAATCAGCTGTCGGGCAAGTAAGGATCGCCAGACAATGTTTGCTTCAACGGAGCGATCGTCTCATATTTTCTCCGGCGACGGCCGCTGTCTCCGACCCAACGCTGTTTCCAGTGACACGACACTTTTGACGACGGAGGCCCGCTCGTTGGCGCTCAGCCTGGCCAGCAATTCCCGCTCGAACGCCTTCGCCAGCGGCACCATTTCGCGATAGGCGGAAAGTCCAGCCTTGGTCAGCGTCAGATGCTCGACGCGGCGGTCATTTTCGTCTGGCGTTCGGATGAGCCAACGGCGCCGTTCAAGCTCCGCAACGGCACGTGACACCTTAGTTTTGTGCATGGCCGATTGTTCGCCGAGTTCCGTCGCGGTCATTGTGCCGCGCTGGCCGAGACCGGAAAGGGTGCGCCATTCCGGCCGGGTCAGTCCGAGCCGGTCGCTGTAGATCTTCGAGAATTCCCGGCTGACGGCGTCGGCGAGACGATAGAGTCGATAAGGGAGGAAGGCTTCCAGTTCGAGGATTTCCGGATCCATGGAACAGCTTTTCTGGTTGCGCGACACGCGATGCGGCAATTCTCGTCGCCATTGATAGTTACATTTTCAATGGTTACAAATGAAACCAGTTTGGTCAATCCGGTTGGCGTCTGGCGTCTACTGGGTGCGCAAGGGAGGAAGCGATGGCCTTTTCCTACATGCCGGGTTTCGGCAACGATTTCGAGACCGAGACACTCCCCGGTTCACTGCCGCAAGGGCGAAACTCGCCGCAGCGGCCGGCATACGGCCTCTATGCCGAGCAGCTTTCAGGCTCGCCCTTCACCGCGCCGCGCGGCACCAACGAGCGCTCCTGGCTCTATCGCATCAGGCCGAGCGTAAGGCACACTGGCCGATTCAAGCCGGCTAACTATCCATTGTGGAAGAGCGCTCCCAATGTCGGCGACCATGAACTGGCGCTTGGCCAGTACCGCTGGAATCCGGTGCCGATGCCGAAGGAACCGACCGATTTTGTCGCGGGCATGCGCACCATCACCACGGCCGGTGACGTGCTCGGGCAGACCGGCATGGCGGCGCATGTCTATGTCGCCAACAAATCGATGGTCGACGACCACTTCTTCAATGCTGACGGCGAGTTGCTGGTCGTGCCGCAGGTCGGCGCCTTGCGCTTCGTCACAGAGATGGGCGTCATCGAACTCAGGCCCGGCGAGATCGCCGTGTTGCCGCGGGGGCTCGTCTTCAAGGTGGAACTGGCCGATGAGGAAGCGCGCGGCTATGTCTGCGAGAATTATGGCGCCAAGCTGACGCTGCCCGATCGTGGCCCGATTGGCGCCAATTGCCTTGCCAACCCGCGCGATTTCAAGACGCCCTGCGCCTGGTTCGAGGAGAAGGAAACGCCGTGCCGGCTGACGGTGAAATGGTGCGGCAATTTCCATGTCACCGAGATTGGTCACTCGCCGCTCGATGTCGTCGCTTGGCACGGCAACTACGCGCCGTATAAATATGATCTGGCGACCTTTTCGCCGGTCGGCGCCATCCTGTTCGACCATCCCGATCCATCGATCTTCACCGTGCTGACGGCGCCGAGCGGCGAGGAAGGGACCGCCAACATCGACTTCGTCATCTTCCCGCCGCGCTGGCTGGTGGCCGAGGATACGTTCCGGCCGCCCTGGTATCACCGTAACATCATGAGTGAATTCATGGGGCTGATCCATGGCCAGTACGATGCCAAGGAAGAAGGTTTCATCCCAGGCGGGATCAGCCTGCACAATCTGATGCTGGCCCATGGCCCGGATGCGCCTGGCTTCGAAAAGGCCTCGCGCGCCGATCTGAAACCGGTCAAGCTCGACAACACCATGGCCTTCATGTTCGAGACCCGCTTTCCGCAGATGCTGACCCGCTACGGCGCCGAACTGGAAACCCGGCAGGACAACTACATCGACTGCTGGGCCGACCTGAAGAAGCGCTTCAACGGCACGCCCGAGGGCGATTGGTCTTGAGCGCCGGATCAACGCCGGATCGGCTGGTGCTTCTCGGCTCGAAAGGCGGCCCGGCGCTGCGGCCGGGCGGTCCGTGGCCGAGTTCGTCACTGCTACAGATCGGAGGGCGGACCATCGTCGTCGATTGCGGGCTTGGCGTGACGCGCGGTCTGGTCGATGCCGGCGTCAGCCTGAAGGCGCTCGACCTGATCTTCATCACGCATCTGCATTCCGACCATGTGCTGGAACTGGGGCCGCTGCTGCATACCGCCTGGACGGCAGGGCTGGCGACGCCGGTGAGCGTGTTCGGCCCACCCGGCACAGGTCACTATTGGCAGCGCTTTTGTCAGGCGATGGAATTCGACATCGAGATTCGCATCGCTGATGAGGGCCGGCCGGATATCCGTGAGCTGGTTTCGATCAACGAATTCGGCGAAGGCCAAGCGATCGAGCAGCGCGGCCTGAAGGTTTCAGCACTGCGCGTCGATCATCCGCCGGTGACTGACTGCTTTGCCCTGCGTTTCGAGCACGGCGGCAAAAGCGTGGTGTTCTCCGCCGACACCGCCTTCTTTCCACCACTCGCCAACTTTGCCGAAGGTGCGGATATCCTGGTCCATGAAGCCATGCTGGAGGAAGGCATCGAGCGGTTGGTCGCCAAAACCGGCAATGGCGCGCGGCTGAAAGAGCATCTGCTTGCCAGTCACAGCTTTGCCGAGGAGGCCGGGCGCATCGCCAGCGATGCTGGCGTTGGCAGGTCGGTGCTCAATCATCTCATTCCGGCCGACGATCCCAAGATAGGCGAGGCCGACTGGACCGCCGCTATCAGGAAAACATGGGCCGGCGACTTGACGATCGCCCATGACGGCCTTGTTGTGGAGCTAAGCGGCCACAAAGCCGCATCAGGAGAGGGAACCGCATGAAGCTTGCCACACTGAAGGACGGGACGCGCGACGGGAAACTCGTCGTCGTTTCGCGCGACCTGACACAGTACACCGATGGCTCGTTCCTGGCGCGCACGCTGCAGGCGGCACTCGATGACTGGCAGCGCATCTCGCCGCATCTGGCGACGATAGCGGAGTCGCTGGAGAACAATGCGGTGCCATCGGCCCGCTTCCACGAACATGATGCACACTCGCCGCTGCCACGCGCCTATCAATGGGCTGACGGATCGGCCTATGTGAACCATGTCGAGTTGGTGCGGAAGGCGCGCGGCGTCGAGATGCCGGCGAGCTTCTGGACCGATCCGCTCATCTACCAGGGCGGCTCGGATTCCTTTATTGCGCCGCGCGATCCCATCCGCATGGCTGACGAGGCCTTCGGCATCGACATGGAAGCGGAAGTGACCGTGATCGTCGACGATGTACCGATGGGCGCCAGTCTCGATGACGCCCGCGCCGCCATCCGGCTGGTCATGCTGGTCAACGATGTGACGTTGCGTGCGCTCACCGGCCCGGAACTCGCCAAGGGGTTTGGCTTCTTCCAGTCGAAACCATCCTCCGCCTTTTCGCCGGTGGCCGTGACGCCGGACGAACTGGGCAACGCCTGGGACGGCGGCAAGGTCAGCCTGCCGCTGCTTGCCGACCTCAACGGCAAGCCGTTCGGCCGTGCCAATGCCGGCATCGACATGACTTTCGATTTCCCGGCGCTGATCGTCCATGCCGCGAAGACAAGGCCGCTGGCCGCCGGCACCATCATCGGCTCAGGGACAGTATCCAACAAGCTCGACGGCGGCCCGGGCAAGCCTGTATCGGCAGGCGGCGCCGGCTACTCCTGCATCGCCGAACTGCGCATGATCGAGACCATAGAAACCGGCGAACCGAAAACGCCTTTCCTGCGCTTCGGCGACACGGTGCGCATCGAGATGAAAGACAAGGCCGGACATTCGATCTTCGGCGCTATCGAACAGACGGTCGAGAAGTACGTCAGGCAGATTTAGCTAGGGGGTCAGTGATGAACCTGCTGGATCATCTCCGCCGCATGGCCGGCAATAGCCTCTGGTCGAATGACCGGCTCTATCGCGCCGTGCTGTCGCTCAAGCCAGGCGAGTTCGAAGCCGAACGAACCAGCTTCTTCCCGTCGATCAAGGCGACGCTCAACCACATACTGGCGGTGGATCTTCTCTATCTCGATTTCTTGACGGAAGGCGGTCGCGGCGCAGCCACCTTTGATGACTATTCGCCGTTCGACAATGCGGCGAGCCTAGCGGCCGCGCAGGCCAATTTCGACCGCAAGCTTATCGGATTCTGCGATGGCTTATCAGAGACCGACCTCGATCGCCACGTCATCACCGACCGGCGCGAGGACGGCATGATCCCTGAACGCATCGGCGACATCCTCGCCCATGTCTTCCTGCATGACATCCATCACCGCGGCCAGGTGCACGCGATGCTGTCGGGCACCTCGGTCAAGCCGCCGCAACTCGACGAGTTCCTGCTCGATTACGATGTGAAGCTGAGAGAGAAAGAGGTCGAGCGGCTGGGGCTCAAATCCTGATTTTGCGCATGGCCGAGATGAGCCATGCGCAATCCGCCCGACCTGAGAGCCTATTCGGCCGCCTGTACCTTGATCACGCCGCGCTTGATCTGGTCCTGCTCGATCGATTCGAACAGAGCGCGGAAATTGCCTTCGCCAAAGCCTTCGTCGCCCTTGCGCTGGATAAACTCGAAGAAGATCGGCCCGATCACGGTTTTCGAAAAAATCTGCAGCAGGATCTTGGTCATGCCGCCGTCGACCACGCCTTCGCCGTCGATGAGGATGCCGTGTTTCTTCATCCGCGCGATCGGTTCGTCATGGCCGTTCACGCGCGCATAGGACATATCGTAATAGGTTTCGGGCGGGCCGGGCATGAATTTCAGCCCGTTTTCGGCGAGCTTGTCGGTGGCGGCGTAGATCTCGTCGGTGCCGACCGCAACGTGCTGGATGCCTTCGCCATTGTACTTCTTCAGATACTCGGCGATCTGGCTGGTCTCGTCCTTGGATTCGTTGAGCGGAATACGGATCTTGCCGCAGGGCGAGGTGATGGCACGGCTGACCAGTCCGGTGATCTTGCCGTCAATGTCGAAGAAATGAATCTGCTTGAAGCCGAACAGATTGCGGTAAAAGTCCCACCACTTGTCCATCTGGCCGCGATAGACATTGTGGGTCAGGTGATCGAGGAAATAGAAGCCGACGCCTTGTGGCCGCGGGTCGCGTGCACCCAGCCATTCGAACTCGGCGTCATAAGCCGAGCCCTTCTCGCCATAGGCGTCGATGAAATAGAGCAGCGAGCCGCCGATGCCGACGATGGCCGGAACGTCGAGCGCCTTGTCGTCGCCTTGATAGGGCGTGGCACCCTTCGAGACGGCATGGTTGAAAGCGTGCTTGGCATCGACCACGCGCCAGGCCATCGAGGCAGCACATGGTCCGTGCTTGTCGGCGAATTTCATCGCATGCGAACCCGGCTCGGCATTGACGACATAGTTGATATCGCCCTGGCGCCACACGGTGATGTTCTTCGCGCGATGCTTGGCC
The DNA here is from genome assembly GCA_943370265.1 of Mesorhizobium carmichaelinearum. Lineage (GTDB taxonomy): Bacteria > Pseudomonadota > Alphaproteobacteria > Rhizobiales > Rhizobiaceae > Mesorhizobium > Mesorhizobium carmichaelinearum_A. The sequence continues at coordinate 43,265 of CALRQH020000003.1, read as the reverse complement.
ACCGCGACATAGCCCATGCGGGTGAACAGCTCGGCCAGTTTCTCCGGCTCCGGATGCGCGAACTCGACGAACTCGAAGCCATCGGTGCCAGCCGGATTGGCTGCACTGATTTTTGCGGGCGGGGCGTCGTGCGGGAAGGGACCCATGGCTTTCCTCCAAAACTCGAGATGGCCGCATCGGACCATACACAGCGCCATGATAGCGCGGACCGGCTGCATGGTGCTTGCATTCAAACGCTTGGAATGATCAAGATATGCGTAGATCGTGCGCATGCGGAGAGAAAATCATGGATGAGACGCGTGTTGATCAGTTTGACCGCAAGATAATGTCGCTGCTGCAGGGCGATGCGCGGCTCACCAACAACGACTTGTCTGAGCGGGTGCACCTGTCGGCGTCACAATGTTCACGCCGTCGCCAACGGCTGGAGGAGGACGGCTATATCAAGGGCTACCGGGCAGTGCTCGACCGCGACAAGCTCGGCTTTTCGCTGGTCAACGTCATCTCGGTGACCTTGGCCACCCACAACCGAGACAATGCAAGGCGTTTCGGCGAACTGGTGGCGCGGCTGCCCGAGGTGCAGGAGGCGCACGCGCTGACCGGCGAGATGGACTACATCTTGAAGGTAGTGACGCCCGACCTCAAATCATTGTCGGAGTTCGTCAATGGCGTGCTCCTGCCGCATGAATCCGTGCAGCATGTGAAGACCGCGATCGTGCTGGAGACGCTGAAGGAAACCGGGGCGTTGCCGATTTAACCCTTCTGCTGCTGTATCGTCACGAACAGATTGGTGCAGCGCGCGCCGGACCGGCAATAGGCGAACACCGGGCCGTCGAGTTCGTCAAGCGCCTCCGCCTGGTCCTCGACATTCTCGGCCGTCATCTGGCCGCTGATGACGGGAATGTAGCGGAAGGCGAGACCGGCGGCTTCGACCGCTGCCTTGACCGTGCCGGCTGAAGGCTGGCCGGGCTGCTCTTCGTCAGGCCTATTGCAGATGACGCTCTTGAAGCCGGCGGCCTTGATGGCTGCTACGTCTTCCGGCTGAATCTGGCCCGAAACCGAATAGTCCTCGCTGATCTGGCGATATTCCATGGTGCGTCCTCGCAAAGTTGAATGCCTTGTGGCTTGCCTGGAGTCTTGCCACTCCCTGATGCGCGCGGCAACTAGTTCCTATGCCGTCGCCGGCTGAGCGAGCCGTGCCCGGGCGAAGCGCGCCACGACGATGCCCGAGATTACAGCCGCGACAAAGATCAGTGTCGCCGAATAGCCAAGGCCAAGTGCGGGAATGGCGCCGCCCGGGCAGAAGCCGGCAATGCCCCAGCCGATGCCGAAGACGGCCGCGCCGCCGACCAGTTCCCTGTCGATGGCGCGTTTCGTTGGCAGCGCGAAGGCGCTCTCGAATACCGGCGCCTTCCTCCAGCCGAACAGCAGGCGGTAACCGACGAAGGCTACGGCCAGGCCGCCACCCATGACGAAGATCAGGCTCGGGTCCCAGGTTCCCGCGATGTCGAAGAAGTTCAGCACCTTCGCCGGGTTGATCATGCCGGAGATGGCAATGCCGAGGCCAAAGATGCCGCCGATAAAAAAGGCCGAGACGAGCTTGTTCATGGCCTTAGCCTCCGATCACGTGGCGGATAATGAAGACAGTGGCGAACGCGGAGACCATGAAAGTCGCGACCGCGACGAACGAACGCGGTGACAGGCGGGCAATGCCGCAGATCCCGTGTCCGCTCGGGCAGCCGCCGCCAAAATGCACGCCGATACCGACCAAGAAGCCGCCTCCGACCAGAGCCAACGTCGACACCGGCACGCTGAAGGCGATGTGTCCGCCAACGGCCTGATAGAGAAGCGGCGCCGCCACGGCTCCGACAAGAAAGGCGGCCCGCCACCGCCACTCAGGCGAAAGCGGCGGAATGACCCCGGTCAATATGCCGGTCATGCCGGCAATCCGTCCATGTAACACCATCAGAAGCACCGCCGACAGGCCGATGAGGGCGCCGCCAAGCAGGGACTGGAAAGGCGTGAAGTCTGTCATGGAGATGCGGCTTTCGAATTGCGGTCGATCCGCGCTCTGCGCGGCTCGAGGTCACAGCGCAGATAGATACTTCCAGCGAAGAATCCAACTCAGGCGGCCCAGATCGAAAGCGGAAAAGCGGAGTCCGGCTCCGCCTTTCCGATTGGCTTGTCTCAGCTGCCGAGGATCGCGCCTTTGATCTGGGTGATGTTGTTGTGCATCATGTCGATATAGGTCGGGGCCGGGCCGTCGGGCTGCGACAGCGCATCCGAATAGAGCGTGCCGCCTACCTTGATGCCGGTTTCGCTGGCGATCTGCTCGATCAGACGCGGATTGGTGATGTTCTCGACGAAGATCGCCGCGGCCTTGTCCTGTTTCACCTGGGTGACGAGCTTGGCGACGTCGGCGGCGGATGGTTCGGAGTCCGTCGACACGCCTTGCGGAGCAAGGAAGGTGAGGCCGTACTCGTGCTCGAAATAGCCGAACGCGTCATGCGAGGTGATGACCACGCGCTTGGCTTCCGGGATCGAGGCGATCGCCGCCTTCACTTCGCCTTCGACCGCGTCGAGCTTCTTCGAGTAGGCGGCGGCATTGGTTTGGTAGCTGACGCAGCCGTTTGAATCGGCCGCGCAGAAGGCGTCGGCGATGTTCTTGACATAGATCCTGGCATTGGCAATCGACTGGAAGGCATGCGGATCGACAACCGTTTTGCCGCCACTGGTGTTGGCGCCCTCGGCCGCGTCGGCGTCAGCGAATTCCGGTTTGAAATTGATCGGCGTTACCCCATTGGTCAGGGTTACGATCGACGCCTTGGTGGCGCTGGCGTCGACCAGCCGCTGCAGGAAACCCTCGAAATGCAGCCCGTTGACCAGCACCACATCCGCCCCGGCCATCGCCACGGCGTCGGCCGGGCTTGGCTCATAGACATGGGCGTCGCCGTCTGGTCCGACGATGGTGGTTACGTTGACACGATCGCCGCCGACATTTTTGGCGAAATCCGCGATCACGGTGAAGCTGGCGACAACCTTCAAGGGAGCAGCAAATGCCGACGATGCGCCAAGAGCGGTTAATGTTATAACGGTCATAGAAAGGACGGCGCGGATCAATTTCAGCATGGGCGGGTCTCCTTGAAGAGGGCTGGTCGGTGTCAGGCCGTTCTGTGGCGGTGGTGGATGATGCGAGCGCGCAGGATGCCGCGCGTGCCAAACAGGATCGACGCGAAATAGACGATACCTGCCGACAGGATGATCGCCGGGCCGGAGGGCAGCGACGCGTGATACGACAAAAGCAAGCCGGCGATGCAGGATGCGAAGCCGATCACAACGGCCAGCACGCACATTGGCTCGACACGCGTGGTCCAGAAGCGGGCGGCAGCTGCTGGCAGCATCATCAGGCCGACCGACAGCAGCGTGCCGAGCGCCTGGAAGCCGCCGACGAGGTTGAGCACGACGAGACCGAGGAAGATGAAATGCACAGGGCTGCCAAGCCGGCTGACCGAGCGCAGGAACAGCGGGTCGAGGCATTCGGCAACCAGCGCCCGCCAGAAGATGCCAAGGCAGACCAGCGTGACCACGACAATGCCTGCGATCAGCACCAGTGCTTCATTGTTGAGCGCCAGCACCGTACCAAACAGCACATGCATGAGATCGACGCTGGAGCCGCGGATCGACACCATGAGCACGCCGATGGCCAGTGAAATCAGATAGAAGGCCGCCATCGAGGCGTCCTCGCGCTGGATGGTGAAGCGCGAGACCGCACCCGCGCCCAGTGCCACGATGACGCCGGCGATCAGGCCGCCGATGGTCATCGGCAGGATCTCCAGCCCATAGAACAGGAAGCCGGCGGCCGCACCCGGCAGGATGGCGTGTGCCATGGCGTCCCCCGACAGGCTCATGCGCCTCAGCATCAGGAAAACGCCGATGGGGCAGGCGCCCAGTGACAGCATCAGCGAGCCGAAAAGCGCCCGCTGCATGAAGCCGAAATCGGCGAAAGGAGCGATGAAAAGACCATACAGGCTGTCCATCATGCCGCTCTCGGGCCGGAACTGTGGTCGTGTTCATGGCTGTGGTCGTGAGCACGACCGTGAGCATGGTCGTCCCCGTGGCCATGGCCATCGGGCTCGCACCACGGAGCATTTTCCTCCCAAGCCTCGTGAAAACGGCGGGCGCGCAACAGGTTTTCCGGCCGCAGTGTTTCCCGCGTCTCGCCCCAGGCGATCGGCTGGCGCGCCAGCAGCAATGTCTCGGGAAAATTCTCGCGTACCAGTTCAAGGTCGTGGACGACGACCATGATGGTGCGCTCCTCGCCGTGCCAGCGCTTGATCAGGGCGATCAGGTCGCCGACCGTCTTGGCATCGACCGCATTGAATGGCTCGTCGAGCAGGATGAGGTCTGCATCCTGCAACAGCACGCGGGCAAAAAGCGTGCGCTGCAACTGGCCGCCCGACAGCGTGTCGATCGGGCGCTTTTCAAAGCCGCCAAGACCTACGGCCATCAGCGCCTTGCTGACGGAATCGCGATCCTCGGTCGTATAGCGGCCAAGCAGTCCGCGCCTCGGCCACAGGCCGAGCGAGACAAGATCGACGACGCGGGCGGGAAAGGAACGATCGAGTTCGGATTGCTGCGGCAGATAGGCGGCGCGCACGCCGGGCGCTCGTATCACCGCGCCGGCCATCGGCTTCAGCACGCCGACGATCCCCTTCATCAAGGTCGACTTTCCCGAGCCGTTGGCACCCACCACGGCGGTAAGCGATCCCCTGCGGATCGTGCCGTTGAGATGGTGGATCGCGGGGTGGCTGTTGTAGCCGAGGGTCAGGTCGCGGAAGGTCAGGCAGGTGTTTGTCATTCTGCGATCCGTGAGGGAAGGGCGGCTACCGATAGTGATCGGCTGGATATGTGATGTTATTACATTAGTCAAGTCAATCCGGCGGAATTGCGGCACCATGGTCAATTTGCTGTGTGTCTGTGTTCCGTGGCTCAAGGGGTTTCCCTCCGTCGGTCTTGCCCGAAGCGAACCGCCCCCCTAAAGAGGCGCTACCGACAGAAGAAGGAAACATTCAATGAGCATTCGTCGCATCGATGTTGGCCCGCGCATGAGCCAGATCGTCATCCACGGCAACACCGTTTATCTCGCCGGTCAGGTCGGAACGCCCGGCGCAAGCGTTGGCGAGCAGACCAAGTCGATCCTGGCGTCCATCGACGAATTGCTGGCCAAGGCTGGCACCGACAAGACCAAGATCCTGCAGGCGATCATCTGGCTGGCCGACATGGGAACCTTCGCCGAGATGAACAAGGAATGGGACAAGTGGGTGCCGCAGGGAAACACACCGGCCCGCGCCACTGGCGAGGCAAAGCTTGCCGGACCGGAATACACCGTCGAGATCATCATCACCGCTGCGATCTGAGGCGGTTCCGCGGCGCCCGTGCCTTTCAGCGGGCGACGGCGATACCTTGATTAACTGAAGCCTCCGAACGCCGGTTCCGGTTTTCGGGGGCTTTCGTTTAAGCGGCTACCCCTGCGACGGCGTGAACCGCGCCACCAGTGCATGATTCCCGGCAGCATAGGTGAAGCGGACATGGGTGACGGGATGCTCGGCGCTCCATGTCCGTCTCTCGACCACCAGACAAGGCGCGCCGGCCTCGATGTCGAGTGCCCCCGCGATCCGTGCATCGGCGCCGACGGCGCGGATGCGGTGCTCGGCGGCGCTCCACGGCACACACCCGATCAGCCAAGGGCCGGGTGACGTGTTGAGAAACTCTTCATCGGCCGCTTCAGGGACCGCAGCCAGGTTGATCACCCGCTGTTCGTAGGCAAACGGCCTTTTGCCGGCAAAATGCAGGCATGCAAGCGCCAGCACCGGCCCAGCAGCGTCCAGTTCCAGCAATTCGCGATCCTCGGCATTGCTGCGTCGCTTCTGCCGCGCCAGGCGCTCATAGCGATAGGGCAAGCCGAGCGCTTCGACCTCTATCCTGATGTCGTGGATTTCAAGAATCGCCGCTTGTGATTGTGGCCGTCGCACAAAACTTCCGGAGCGGCGGCGGCGCTCTATCAAACCGGCCTTGGCCAGTTGCGAAAGTGCCTTGTTCACGGTCATGCGCGAGCAACCATACTGTTCGGTCAGTTCGTGCTCGAACGGAATGCGGTGGCCAGGCGCCCAAGCGCCGGACAGGATCTTCTCGCTGATATCGGACAGGATGCGCTGGTGCAGCGAGCCGCCACTTTCCGCATCGACTGTGCCGGTCGTGTTCATGCCGAAAGCGCCGTCATCACGCTGCGAAAACGTTCGGCGATGGCTTCGCGTTTCGCATGCCTGCCGCCGCTGACCTGTTTTCTGCCATGCACCCAGACGCAATCCACCTGGCTGCCATTGGCGAATATCCAGGCGTCGAGGATCGCATCGCCCCGCTTGCCGGCGAGCGAGGGATGGTCAGCCTGGAGCGAGACGAGATCGGCAGAGGCGCCAACGGCGATCTGCGAGGCGCCCGCGCCGAGAGCTGTGCTGCCGCCGGCGAGCGCGGCTTCGAACAGTGCTCGCCCGTTCGAGCCGCCGGCCACCGCCAGCACGTTGCGGGCGCGGTGGGCCAGGCGCTGCGAATATTCGAGCTGGCGCAATTCATCAGGCAGCCCGATCAGGACGTTGGAATCCGAGCCGACGCCAAAGCGGCCGCCATGTTGCATGAACAGCGGCGCAGGGAATGTGCCGTCGCCGAGATTGGCTTCGGTGACCGGGCAGAGGCCGGCGATGGCGCCGCTCCTTGCTATGCCAACGGTCTCCGCATCGGTCATATGCGTGGCGTGGATCAGGCACCAGCGCTGGTCGATCCTGGCATGGCCAAGCAGAAACTCGACCGGCCGCGCGCCCGACCAGGCAAGGCAGTCGTCGACTTCTTTTACTTGCTCGGCAACGTGGATGTGGATTGGTCCATCGGGCGCCATCGCCGCTACCAGGGTAAGTTCCTCCGGCGTCGCGGCGCGCAGGCTATGCGGCGCGACACCAACGACAGCTTGATTCAAAGTGCGAACGGATTCGCGGCTTTTATCAACAAGGCGCGAGAACCGATTCACATCGTTGATGAATCGACGCTGGCCTTCATTCGGAGCGGCGCCGCCGAAGGAGGAATGCGCGTAGAAGACCGGCAGCAGCGTCAGGCCGATGCCGGTATCGCCAGCCGACGCCGCGATGCGCTCGGCCATCTCGGCGATGTTGGCATAGGGCTGGCCGTCACGGTCGTGATGCAGATAGTGGAACTCGCCGACGCGCGTAAAGCCGGCCTCCAGCATCTCGACATAGAGCTGGGCCGCGACCGCTTCGACCTGATCGGGGGTCATCGACAGCGCGAAGCGGTACATCACCTCGCGCCAGCTCCAGAAACTGTCGGCGGAGGGACCGCGAAGCTCGGCAAGCCCGGCCATGCCGCGCTGGAAAGCGTGGCTGTGCAGGTTCGGCATGCCGGGCAGGAGGATCGCATGACGCTCATCGCCGGGCAGGATGCCGGCGGCGGTTTCGACCGCCGTGATGCGGTCGCCGGTGAACGCAATCCGCACATCGGCATGCCAGCCGTCGGGCAGGAGGGCCTGTTCCGCAAAGATAGATGTCACGTTTTTCTCCCCGATTCCCTGTTTATCATGCGATGATAGGACTTGCAGTGCGTTTCAATATGTATATACATAATCGCGACCGATTGAAACGGAAAAGATTATGGCTGGAGAGAGCAAAAGTCGGGCAGCGGAGGTTCGCCTCTGGCGCAACGCGCGCTTGGCGACCATGGCCGAAAGCGCGTCTGGGCTGGGCATCGTCGAAAAGGGCGCGATCGCCGTGCGCGATGGCCGGATCGTCTATGCCGGTATTGAAGCAGATATGCCTCCAGTGCTCAGTCAGGGTGTAGAGACGGTTGATTGCGAGGGTCGCTGGATCACGCCCGGTTTAATCGACTGCCACACCCATCTCGTCCATGCCGACAACCGGGCCAACGAATTCGAGATGCGGCTGGCCGGCGCGACTTATGAAGAGGTCGCACGGGCCGGTGGCGGCATCGTCTCGTCGGTCAAGGCGTTGCGTTCTGCCAGCGAAGATGAGCTCGTCGCTCAGTCGCTGCCGCGCCTCGATGCGCTGATGGCCGAAGGCGTTACCACCGTTGAAATCAAGTCGGGCTACGGCCTCGATCTGGAAAACGAGAAGAAGTCGCTTCGCGCCGCGCGTCGGCTGGGTGAGCGCCGTCCGGTTACGGTCCGCACGACCTTTCTTGGCGCCCACGCGCTGCCGCCAGAGGCAAAGGGCGACAAGGACGCTTTTATCGAACTGGTCGCAGATACGATCCTGCCGGCTGTCGTCGCCGAAGGCCTTGCCGACGCTGTCGACGGCTTTTGTGAAGGCATCGCTTTTTCGCCGGAGCAGATGGCTGTTGTGTTCGACGCAGCCGGGGTCGCCGGGCTTCCGGTGAAGCTTCACGCCGACCAACTGTCCAATTTGCATGGTGCGGAACTTGCCGCCCGCTATGGCGCGCTGTCGGCGGATCATCTCGAATACACCGATGAGGCGGGTGCCGTGGCGATGGCCAAGGCCGGAACCGTGGCGACGATCCTGCCCGGCGCCTACTATTTCATTCGCGAGACGAAAAAGCCGCCGATCGATCTGTTTCGCCGGCATGGCGTCGGCATGGCCGTCGCGACCGACAACAATCCCGGCACCTCGCCGCTGACCTCGCTGCTTCTGACCATGAATATGGCGGCGACGCTGTTTGGCCTCACCGTCGACGAATGCCTTGCCGGCGTCACCCGGGAAGCCGCTCGCGCGTTGGGCCTGCTTGGACAAACCGGCACGCTCGAGGCCGGAAAATCGGCTGACCTGGCGATCTGGGACATCGAGCGTCCTGCCGAACTCGTTTACCGCATGGGTTTCAACCCGCTGCATTCCCGTATCTGGAGAGGACAATGACCGAACTGACGCTGAAGCCCGGAAACGCCACGCTGGCCGACTGGCGCGCTATCTATCGCGGCGCCGTTCCGAAGCTGGACGATGCCTGCAGGCCAAAGATCAAGGCGAGCGCCGAGGCCGTCGCGAGGATCGTCGCCAAGGGCGAGCCGGTCTATGGCATCAACACCGGCTTTGGCAAACTGGCCAGCGTCCGCATCCCCGCCGAGGATCTGGAAACCCTGCAGCGCAACATCGTGCTGTCGCATGCCGCAGGCGTCGGCGAGCCGATGCCTGTCGCCATCGCTCGCCTGATGATGGCGCTGAAGCTTGCCAGCCTGGCGCAGGGTGCCTCCGGCGTCCGTCCACAGACCATCGAATTGCTCGAAGCGATGCTGGCCAATGACGTCATCCCCGTCGTCCCGGCACAAGGCTCCGTCGGCGCTTCCGGCGACCTTGCCCCGCTGTCGCATATGACGGCGGTGATGATCGGCGTCGGTGAATGCTTTACCCCGCATGGCCGCGTGCCGGCCAAGGTCGCCTTTGTCTCGCATGGGCTGGAGCCGGTGACATTGGGAGCCAAGGAAGGCCTCGCACTGCTCAACGGAACGCAGTTCTCTACGGCCTACGCACTTGCCGCCTTGTTCGATGCCGAAGTGCTCTATCAATCGGCGCTGGTCGCCGGCGCCTTGTCGACCGACGCCGCCAAGGGCTCCGACGCTCCCTTCGATCCGCGCATCCATGCGCTGAGAAAGCATCGTGGCCAGATCGAGACGGCGGACGCGCTGCGCAACCTGATGGCCGGCAGCGCCATTCGTGAATCGCACCGGGTTGGCGATGAGCGGGTGCAGGATCCCTATTGCCTGCGCTGCCAGCCGCAGGTGATGGGCGCGGCGCTCACTGTCCTGCGTCAGGCAGCGGACACGCTCGGAACCGAGGCCAACGGCGTCACCGACAATCCGCTGATCTTCGCCGAAGATGATACCGCACTGTCCGGCGGCAATTTCCACGCCGAGCCGGTGGCCTTCGCCGCCGACATGATCGCGCTCGCCGTCTGCGAGATAGGCTCTTTGTCGGAACGTCGCATCGCCATGCTGGTCGACCCGGCGCTTTCGGGCATGCCTGCTTTCCTGACGCCGAAGCCCGGGTTGAACTCCGGCTTCATGATCCCGCAAGTGACGGCGGCAGCGCTCGTCTCGGAGAACAAGCAGAAGGCCTATCCGGCGAGCGTCGATTCCATTCCGACCTCGGCCAACCAGGAAGACCATGTCTCGATGGCCGCGCACGGCGCGCGTCGCCTGATCGGCATGATTGAGAATGCCACCGCGGTCATCGGCATCGAGCTGCTGGCCGCCGCGCAAGGCTGCGATTTCCACCTGCCTCTGGCTTCGAGTACCGCACTTGAAGCGGTGCGCAAGCTGGTCCGGGCAGAGGTGCCGCACCTCGACAATGACCGCCATTTCCATCCCGACATGGAAAAGGCCATCGCCATGGTCCGCAGCGGCGCGACCATAGAAGCGGCGGGTGCTGTGGCGCTGCCGTCGATTTCTGGAGCTGTGTGATGAAAAGCACGGCCTGGCTGACGGTGACTCGCGGCATCGCACCCTTGCTGGTGTCGATCCCGCACACCGGCATCGACCTCGCCGGTCTCGACAGCCGACTGGTGTCGCCATGGCTGGGCCGCCGCGACTGCGACTGGTGGATCGACCAGCTCTATGATTTCGCCGGCGGCCTTGGCGCCACCGTGGTGCACACCGCGATCTCGCGCACCGTCATCGATGTCAACCGCGATCCGTCCGGTGCCTCGCTCTATCCGGGCCAGGCGACGACCGGCCTTTGTCCGACCGAGACCTTCGATGGCGATCCGCTCTACCGTGAAGGCGAGGAGCCGGGACCGTCGGAGGTCGACGAACGCCGCGAAAAATTCTTCATGCCTTATCATGCGGCCCTGCAAGCCGAGATCGACAGGCTGCGCGCTTTGCATCCGACGATTGTAGTCTACGACTGCCACTCGATCCGCTCGGTGCTGCCACGCCTGTTCGAGGGCACGCTGCCGGTTTTCAATCTCGGCACCAATGACGGCAAGAGCACCGATCCCGTCCTGCAGGCAACGGTCGGTCAGATCATGGCCGAAACCGGCGAAACCTTTGTCGTCAATGGCCGCTTCAAGGGCGGCTGGATCACGCGCCATTTCGGCCAGCCGCAAAACGGCGTTCATGCGCTGCAGATGGAGCTGTCCAATCGCGCCTATATGCGCGAGCCGGAAGGCAAAGGCGAGCCCGACAACTGGCCTGTGCCTTATGACGCCGAGTTTGCAGCGCCCATCCGCGCCACGCTCGAGAAAATTCTGAAGACCGCAACTGCCTGGGCACAAGGCTGAAGTTCTTTCCTTTCTGGAGATGTCCGCATGAACAATCCTCGCCACAACATTCGTGAAGTCCGCAGCCCGCGTGGCAGCGAAATCAGTGCGCGCTCCTGGCTGACAGAAGCGCCATTGCGCATGCTGATGAACAATCTTGACCCGGACGTTGCCGAGAATCCCAACGAGCTGGTCGTCTATGGCGGCATCGGCCGGGCGGCGCGCACCTGGAACGACTTTGACCGCATCGTCGCCTCCTTGAGGACGCTGGCCGATGACGAGACGCTGCTGGTGCAGTCCGGCAAGCCGGTCGGCGTGTTCCGCACCCACACGGATGCGCCGCGCGTGCTGATCGCCAATTCCAATCTGGTGCCGCACTGGGCGACCTGGGAGAAATTCAACGAGCTCGATAAGAAGGGCTTGATGATGTACGGCCAGATGACGGCCGGCTCCTGGATCTACATCGGCACCCAAGGCATCGTGCAGGGAACCTACGAGACCTTCGTCGAGGCTGGCCGCCAGCATTATGGCGGCAATCTCAAGGGCAAGTGGATACTTACCGGTGGCCTCGGCGGTATGGGCGGCGCGCAGCCGCTGGCGGCGGTGATGGCAGGCGCCTGCTGCCTGGCGATCGAATGCAATCCCGATTCGATCGATTTCCGCCTGCGCACCCGCTATGTCGACGAGCGCGCCGACACGCTCGACGAGGCGATGGCGATGATCGAGCGCTGGACCAAGGCCGGCGAGGCGAAATCGGTCGGCTTGCTTGGCAATGCCGCCGAGATTGTGCCCGAGATGTTCAGGCGCGGCATCCGCCCCGATATGGTCACCGACCAGACCTCGGCTCACGATCCCATCAACGGCTATCTGCCGAAGGGCTGGACGATGGCTGAGTGGCGTGAGAAGCGCGTCAGCGATCCGAAGGCGGTCGAGAAGACGGCACGCGCTTCCATGCGCGAACATGTCGAGGCGATGGTGGCGTTCTGGAATGCCGGCGTGCCGACGCTCGACTACGGCAACAACATCCGTCAGGTCGCCAAGGAAGAAGGCTTCGAGAATGCCTTTGCGTTCCCTGGTTTCGTGCCGGCCTATATCCGCCCGCTGTTCTGCCGCGGCATCGGGCCATTCCGTTGGGCTGCACTTTCCGGCGATCCCGAGGATATCTACAAGACCGACGCCAAGGTACGCGAACTGACGCCCGGCAACACCCATCTTCACAATTGGCTCGACATGGCGCGCGAGCGCATCGCCTTCCAGGGCCTGCCGGCCCGAATCTGCTGGGTGGGTCTGGGTGATCGGCATAGACTCGGTCTTGCGTTCAACGAAATGGTGGCCAAGGGAGAACTAAAGGCGCCGGTGGTCATTGGTCGTGACCATCTCGATTCCGGCTCGGTCGCGTCGCCAAACCGCGAGACGGAGTCCATGAAAGACGGATCGGATGCGGTGTCCGACTGGCCGCTGCTCAACGCGCTGCTCAACACGGCGTCCGGCGCCACCTGGGTGTCGCTGCATCATGGCGGCGGCGTAGGCATGGGATTCTCGCAGCATGCCGGCATGGTCATTGTCGCCGACGGTACGCCTGAAGCGGCCAGGCGACTGGAGCGCGTGCTCTGGAACGACCCGGCGACCGGCGTCATGCGCCACGCCGACGCCGGCTACGACATCGCCGTCGAGTGCGCCAAGGAGCACCAGCTCAACCTGCCAGGCATTCTGGGCTGAGGCCATGCATATCCTGCGGGCAGCCGAATACCGATCGATGCCCTGGAAGAACGGCGGTGGCGTGACGACGGAGATCGTCGTTTCGCCCGCTGCCGCGGGACTCGATGATTTCGACTGGCGCGTCTCCATGGCCCGCGTCGAGAATGGCGGTCCGTTCTCGCAATTCGCCGGCATCGACCGCACCTTGGCGGTGCTGGAAGGGGAGGGCATTTCCCTCGACATTGCCGGTCGGCCATCCGTCGCAGTGACCAAGGCGGCCGCGCCGCTGTCCTTTCCCGCCGATACACCGACAATGGCGGCTCTGATTGCCGGCCCGATCACGGACCTCAACGTCATGACAAGGCGCAGCCGCATGACCCATGCGGTCGAGCGTCTGGTGATCTCGGCTCCGCTCGAAATCCAGCCCAAAGCCGATACGACCCTCATCCTGAGCCTTGATGGGGAAATCACGGTGGCCGGAGCAATGCCAGCTCGCCTGGGGCCGCTCGACACGCTTTTGGTCGAGCCGAATGCCGGAAGAATGCTCATCGAGCCGGCCGGGATCACGACGCTGTTCGTGGTTCGCATCGATCGTACCGCGGTCAACAATTAACGTCTGTTTCCAAACATGATCGTGACGCCGGCGAAATATGGCGTAAGCTCCCCATAACATCACGAAAAAGCCTGAATCCTCTTCGTCGATCAAATCCGGACGGGAGCGAGGGGCGCTCGTCTGGAGGTTGTCGAAAGATAACGCCCTGTCGTGGTGCGGACACAAACTTTCGGCCAAGTGTTGCGATGCAACCAATTGCATTTGAATCGGTTTTAAGGACATTGCCGTGGCGGTGACGCCGCTGAGTGTCCGCCATACGGAATTTTCAATGAATATTCAGACAAACCCTGCCCAAATCGACAACACAAGCGCCAGCTTCCCGGCCATAACCGAGGAGCCGATACGCTCCAATTATCTGCCTGAAGACCGCCTGCGAGCGCTTGGCGAAACCCTGGCCAGGGGTGATCTCAAGGATCTGTTCGGCCTGACGCCCTTCGATTTTCAGGCGCGCACCCGCGACAGCGCCAAGAAGATCCTCGAAGTCTATCGCTCGACCAATGCCGCCCAGGCCAAGGGGGAGACCATCACTCCGGCCGCGCAATGGCTGCTGGACAACAATTATTTGGTCGAAGAGACCATTTTCCAGATCAAGCGCGATTTGCCGCGCCGTTTCTACCGCCAGTTGCCGACGCTGAAGCTGCCGGACGGGGCTGCCGTGCCGCGCGCGCTGGCGCTGGCCTGGACCTATGTGGCGCACTCGGACAGTTCCGTTTCAGCCAACATGTTCAAGGCGATCGTCGAGGGTTTTCAGTCGGTCGAACCGCTGAAGATCGGCGAGCTCTGGGCGCTGCCTTCGCTGCTGCGCTTCGTCCTGATCGAAAATCTTCGCCGCCTGGCCGTCAGGGTCAATCGTACCCGGCAGATGCGGCAGATCGCCAATGATGTCGCCGACCGCGTGCTGGCAACCGACGACAGCGCCGACCGGCAGGCGATCCTGTCGACCTACGGTGCCCATGCGCAGGACACCACCTTCGCCACCCAGTTGCTCTATCGTTTGCGCGACGGATCTCAGAACGCCGGCAAGGCGCTGGAATGGCTGGAAGGGGAGCTCGAGAAAACCGGCTCCGACGCCGAGGAAATCATCATCGGCGAGCATCACACGCTGTCCAGCGGCAATGTGACCACCGGCAACATCATCCGCGGCCTGCGCCTCATCAACGACGTCGACTGGACGGTGTGGTTCGAAGGCGTCAGCCGCATCGACACGCTTCTGCGCGAACGCACCGACTTCGCCGCGCTCGATTTCTTCTCGCGCGATCAGTACCGGACCTCGATCGAGGAACTGGCGCGCCGCTCCGATCTCTCGGAATTTCGTGTGGCTGAGAAGGCGATCGAACTCGCCGGCCATCTGTCCGCCGGCTCCGAGGTCGATCCGGCCAAGTCCCTCACCGATGTCGGCTTCTTCCTCGTCGGCCCGCGCCGGCAGGAGCTGGAAAAGGCGATCGGCTATCGGCAGACCGTCAGCCAGATCGTCAACCGCACCTTCCGCAAGACCGGATGGCTGGGTATCGTGCTGCCTGTCTTTGCGCTGACGGCTCTGCTTCTCGTTCTGGCCGGCAACGCGCTCGCCCACCTTGGGCTGTCCGTGCCTTCGATCGTCTTGATGCTGGCGCTGTTTGCCGTGCCGGCCAGTGAGGGCGCGCTGGCGTTCTTCAACACTGTCGTCCTGTTGTTCCTGAAGCCAACGCGGCTCGTCGGCTATGACTACAAGCATGGCGTGCCGCCGGAGGCGCGCACACTGGTGGTGGTGCCATCGCTTATCGGCTCACGCGACGACGTCGAGGAAAACATCCGCAACATCGAAGTGCATCACCTCGCCAATCTTGCGGGCGAGATTCACTTCGCCCTGCTTTCGGACTGGCCCGACAGCAAGACAGAGATCGACGCCGGGGATATGGAAATCCTCGAATACGCTCGCGCTGAGATCGCCCGGCTGAACGCCCGCTATCCCGTCGAAACTGGGGCACCCCGCTTTTATCTGTTGCACCGGCACCGGCTGTATAACGCCGCCCAGGGCGCATGGATGGGCTGGGAGCGCAAGCGTGGAAAGCTGCATGAACTGAACCTGATGCTGCGTGGCGACAGCGACACCACCTTCCTGCCTCTGGCCGTGCCCTTGCCGGAAAACGTCGTCTACGTGATGACGCTCGACGCCGACACGCGCACCACGCGCGACGCTGTTGCGACGCTGGTCGGCAAGCTTGCTCATCCGCTCAACCGGCCGCATTTCGATGCGGCAAAGCACGTGGTCACGGCCGGCTATGCGATCCTGCAGCCGCGCATCACCGCCTCGCTGACATCAGGCGATGATGCGTCGTTCTTCCAGCGGGTTTTCTCCGCCAATCGCGGCCTGGATCCTTATGTCTTCGCCGTATCCGATCTCTACCAGGACGTGTTCGGTGACGGCTCCTTCACCGGCAAGGGCCTCTACCACGTTGACGCTTTCGAAGCGGCCCTGCAGGGGCGCATCGAGGAAAATACCATCCTCAGTCATGATCTGCTCGAGGGCGCGCTGGCGCGTTCGGCACTGGTCACGGATGTCGAACTGGTCGAGGACTATCCCACGCGCTATTCAGTCGACGCGTCGCGCCATCATCGCTGGGCGCGAGGCGACTGGCAGTTGCTCGGCTTCATCCTCGATCCGCGCTCCGGCGTACCGGCGCTGTCGCGCTGGAAGATGGTCGACAATCTGCGCCGCTCGCTGACACCGATCTTCTGGGTGATGGCGGCGATCGCCGGCTGGGCGCTGCTGCCCTTCACGCAGGCGGCGCAATGGCAGGCGCTGCTCATTCTCACTTTGTTCATGGCGCCCACCTTCGACATCGTCAACGCGATCCTGCCGAAGAGCGGCGACCAGACGCCACGTGGCCATTTCTCGGCGTTGGCCCGCGACGTTGCCTTTGGCACCGCCATGGTGGCGCTGAAAATCGTTCTCATGGCGCATCTGGCCTGGATGATGGGCGACGCGATCATCCGCACCTTCTACCGGCTGTTCGTCAGCCGGCAGAACCTGCTGGAATGGCGTACCGCCTCGCAGGCGCACAAGAACGGCGACAACGATCTCGGCTCCTACTATGGCATGATGTATGGCGCGGTGATCATCGGCTTTGTCGGCCTTGCCATCCCGGTTCTGGCGGATTCCACCGGAGCCTTCGTCGCCTTCTTCTTCGCCCTGTTCTGGATCGGTTCGCCGGCCGTTGCCGCCTGGATCAGCCGTTCGGCCGAAACCGAGGACCGTTTGCGCATCTCGGCCGCCGACATCCATGCGCTGCGCACCGTTGCGCGGCGCACCTGGCACTATTTCGAAACCTTCGTCACGGCCGAGCATCACAACCTGCCGCCCGACAATTTCCAGGAGAGCCCGGCGCCCGTTGTCGCGCCCCGCACGTCGCCGACCAACATCGGCGTCTATCTCCTGTCCGTAGTCTCGGCGCGCGATTTCGGCTGGATCAGCCTGTCTGATGCCATCACCCGCATCGACGCCACCATGACGACCGTCGAGAGCATGCCGCGCAGCCGTGGCCACCTGTTCAACTGGTACGACACCACGACGCTGAAACCGCTCTATCCGCTCTATATTTCAGCTGTCGACAGCGGCAATCTTGCCGGCCATCTTGTCGCGGTCGCCGCTGCCTGCGCGGAATGGGCGGAAGCACCCTCCGTCCATCTCCAGGGCGATTTCGAGGGCATCCTCGACACAGTGACGATCCTCTCCGAAAGCCTCGATGAGCTGCCTGACGACCGCCGCCAGTTGCGGCCGTTGCGTCAGCGCCTGACAGACCGTCTCGACGGCATGCGGCGCGCGGTCGAGACCATCAAGGCGCAGCCCGAAATGGCGTCGATTCGCACCATCAACCTGGCCATTCTGGCCGGCGAGATCCGCAAGCTGGCGACCGCCATCGACACCGAGGCCGCATCGGCGCGCAGCGATGTCATCGCCGATTGGGCGGCCAGGCTCGAAGCGACGTGCGAGGCGCATGTCTCCGACTCGCATAGCGATGACAATGCCGTCGAAGCCCTGCGTGCCAAGCTGTTGAAGTTGCGCGAACGCACGCGTCGCTTTGCCTTCGAGATGGAGTTCGCCTTCCTGATGCGGCCGGAGCGCAAGCTGCTCTCGATCGGCTACCGGGTCGAGGAACATCAGCTCGACGAAAGCTGCTACGATCTGCTTGCGTCCGAGGCCCGGCTGACCAGCCTGTTCGCCATCGCCAAGGGCGACCTGCCGACAGAACATTGGTTCAGGCTTGGCAGGCCGATCGTCGAGATCGGCTTCCAGGGCGCGCTGATGTCATGGTCGGGCTCGATGTTCGAGTACCTGATGCCCCCGCTGGTGATGAAGGAGCCGCAAGGCAGTATTCTCAACCAGACCAGCAAGCTGATCATCAAGCGGCAGATCCAGTACGGCCGTCAGAAGAACGTGCCATGGGGTATTTCGGAAGCGGCCTACAACGCCCGCGACCGCGAGCTGACCTACCAGTACACCAATTTCGGTGTGCCCGGACTTGGCCTGAAACGCGGCCTTGGCCAGAACACGGTGGTCGCGCCCTATGCCACCGTGCTGGCGGCGCAGTTCAGTCCTCGCGAAGCCGTCCAGAACCTGGCTTGGTTGCGGGAAATCGGCGCTCTTGGCCGTCATGGCTACTATGACGCGGTGGATTTCACGCCGCAGCGCGTGCCGGAGGGCACCAACCATGCCGTGGTGCTGAACTACTATGCGCACCATTCGGGCATGTCGATCGCCGCTGTCGCCGACGCTATTTTCGAGGGGCGCATGCGCGACCGCTTCCACAGCGATCCGGTGATCGAATCCGCCGAATTGCTGCTCCAGGAAAGGGCGCCGCGCGACATTCCGACGGCTACGGTCAGGACAGAGGCCGACGAAAGGGCCAAGGACGAGACCGAGGTGGAAAGCCCGGACACGCGCATCGTGCTCAATCCCTTGCAGGCGCTGCGGTCGACCAGCGTGATGTCCAATGGCCGCTACTCGATCATGGTCACCGCAACAGGTTCGGGCTACAGCCGCTGGGGCGAGCTTTCCATCACCCGCTGGCAGCCGGATCCGACGGAAGACCGGCTCGGCTCCTATATCTTCCTGCGCGACGCCGGCACTGGTGACTGGTGGTCGGCGACAGCCGAACCGAAGCGCGCGCCCGAGGAAAAGGCGCAGACCTTGTTCTCCGACGACAAGGCGAGCTTTGTCAAAACGGTGGGCACGCTGCGCTCCGAGGTCGAATGCATCGTCATCTCCGAAGGCAATGGCGAGGGCCGCCGGGTCACCCTCTACAACGAGGGCAACACCGATCGGCATATTGAAGTGACATCTTTCGCCGAACTGGTGCTCGGCTCGGATGCCTCGGACAATGCGCATCCTGCTTTCTCGAAGATGTTCGTGGAAACGGAAATTGCTCCCAACAACGGCGCGATCTTTGCTACGCGGCGCAAGCGGGAGACGAGTGAACCGGACATCACGATGGTGCACTTCGTCACCGATCCGTCCGGACCGGCGCGCGACGCCGAGGCGGAAACCGACCGGCGCGCCTTCATCGGGCGCGGCCGCACCATCGTCGATGCGGCCGCCTTCGATCCTGGCGCAAAGCTTGGTGGCCATTCCGGCTTCACGCTGGATCCGATCGTCTCGCTGCGCCGCCAGGTGCGCGTGCCCGCGAACAAGAAGATATCGCTGACATTCTGGACTGCCGTCGGCGCGAACCGTACCGAACTGGAGCAGGCCATCGCGCGGCTTGACCATCAGGAAAGCTTCGCCCGCCAGGCGATGCTCGCCTGGACGCGTAGCCAGGTGCAGACCCGTCATCTGGGGTTGAGCCTGACCGACGCCGCCAACGTTCAGAAGCTCGCGCGCTACCTGATCTATCCTGATCCGTTCCTGCGCCTTCCGGCCGAATCCATCGCCTCCGGACTTGGCAAGCAATCGAGCCTGTGGCCGACCAGTATCTCCGGTGATTTTCCGATCTTCCTGGTCAGGATCGGCGATGTCGCCGATCTGGAAATCGTCGCCCAGGCGCTGCGCTTCCAGGAATATATGCGCGCCCGCGGCATGATGATCGATTTCGTCGTCGTCAACGAGCAGGCGTCCTCTTACGTTCAGGACCTGCAGCGGGCTGTCGAGACGCTGTGCGAAAACAGCCGCTTGCGCGGCAAGGAGCTTGGGCCGCGCCAGCATATCTTCGCAGTGCGCCGCGACCTGATGGACGAGACGACCTACAAGACCTTGCTCGCGGTTGCCCGGGTGGTGCTGCATACGCGTAACGGCACCATTTTCGACCAGATCGAGCGGGCCGAAGCCGCGGCGCTGCAGGCGCGTGACGGCCAGCAGCCTGTCGGATCCGCAAGTGCTCGCGAGCCGTCATTGCCAGTGCCGATGGCTCCGGCAATGGGGACGCACGCCTTGGTGGACAGCCGTGCAGACGGCAGCGGGCTCAGCAACTGGAATGGCTTTGGCGGCTTCGACGGCGATGGACGGCACTATGTCGTGCGGCTGGCCGGCCGACGCACGACGCCGCAGCCGTGGATCAATGTCGTCTCCAACGCGTCGTTCGGCTTCCACACCTCGGCCGAAGGCGCCGCCTTCACCTGGAGCCGCAACAGCCGTGACTACCAGCTGACCCCGTGGTCGAACGACCCTGTGACCAACCGGCCAGGCGAGGGCGTCTATATCTACGACCACGCCAGCGGCAAGGCGTTCTCGCCGTTGGCCGCCGTTGTGCGCGACCCGACGATGACTTACGAAGCCTGGCATGGGCAGGGTTTTTCAACCTTCCGTTCCAGGCGTGGGCCGTTGTCGATGGATCTCACCCATGTTGTGGATCCGCAGGATCCGGTGAAGATCTCCCGGTTGCGCATCCAGAATGGCGGCTCGGTGCCGGTGCGGTTGCGTGTCTACGCCTATGCCGAATGGGTGCTTGGCGGCCATCGATCGCGCACGGCAGCGACGATCGTTTCGTCCAGGGATGTCGCGACCGGTGCGTTGCTGGCACAAAATCCCTATGGCCTCGATTTCAGCGAGCGCGTGGCCTTCCTTGCCGCAGACACCGATCCGCAATCGGTGACAGCGGACCGGAGTGAGTTCCTTGGCCGGCACGGGACAACCGAATTTCCGCATGCCGTCCTCAGCGGTAGTTCCCTGTCGGGCCGTATCGAGGCTGGTGACGATCCTTGCGCGGCAATGGCCCGTGACATCGAAGTGCCCGCTGGCGGCGATGTGACGATGCTCTGGCTGCTCGGGGATGCGGAATCCGTCGAGGAAGCCAGCGCATTGGTGCAAACCCACCGTGTCAAGGATTTCGATCAGCGGTTGGCCGACAATGAGCGCGAGTGGCGCGGTTTTCTCGACACGATCCAGGTCGAGACGCCCGACAAGACGCTGGATGCCATGGTCAACCACTGGCTGCCGTACCAGAGCCTTGCTTGCCGCATCCGCGCCCGTTCCGCCTTCTACCAGGCGAGCGGCGCCTTCGGCTTCCGTGACCAGTTGCAGGACACGCTGGCTCTGCTCGCGCATGATCCGAACCTTGCCCGAGAGCAGATCCTCAACGCCGCGCGCAGGCAGTTCCCCGAAGGCGACGTGCAGCATTGGTGGTTGCCGCGCACGGGAGCGGGTGTTCGAACGATGATCTCGGACGACGTTGTGTGGCTCGCCCATGCCACGGCCCGTTACCTGCTGGTGACTGGCGATACCGCGATCCTCAAGGAGCAACTGCCCTTCATCGACGGGCAGGCCCTGGCCGAGGGCGAGCATGATGCCTTCTTCACGCCTGAGCCATTGAAGAAGACCGCTTCGCTTTACGAGCATTGCGCGCGTGCGCTGGACCTTGCCATCAAGCGCAGCAGTCCCGCGGGCTTGCCGTTGATCCTGGGCGGCGATTGGAACGACGGCATGAACCGGGTCGGTGACCACGGCAAGGGCGAGAGTGTCTGGCTCGGCTGGTTCCTGCTGAAGACGCTGGGCGACTTTTCCGCCGTGGCCAAGACCGAAGGCGACACCAAGCACGCGCAGGCCTGGACAAAGCATGCGGAGGTGCTGAAGCGCGCCCTGGAAACCACGGCCTGGGATGGCGAGTGGTACCGCCGGGGCAGCTTCGACGATGGCGCGCCGCTTGGCTCGCACAGTTCCGATGAGTGCAAGATCGACTCCATTGCCCAGTCCTGGAGCGTGCTCTCGGGCGATGGCGATCCGGCGCGATCCAGGACAGCGATGGACCAGGCCACGAAAATGCTGGTCGACGACGAACTCCAGATCGTCAAGCTGTTCACGCCGCCCTTCTCGAAGACCGACAAGGACCCCGGCTACATCAAGAGCTATCCGCCGGGCGTCCGCGAAAACGGCGGCCAGTACACCCACGCCGCGACATGGTTCGTCATTGCGCTGGCCGAAATGGGGCGCACCGACGAAGCCTATCGCTGTTTCTCGATGCTCAACCCGGTCAGCCACGCTCGCGATGAGGCATCGGCCGAGCACTATCGTGTCGAACCCTACGTTGTCGCCGCCGACATCTACTCCGGGGAAGGCAGGGGCGGCCGTGGTGGCTGGACCTGGTACACCGGCTCGGCCGGCTGGCTCTATCGTGCCGCGGTCGAGAGCATCCTTGGCATAGAGAGGCGAGGCAAGCGCATCCAGTTTCAGCCGCGTCTCCCCAGCCATTGGGACGGCTATACCGCAACGCTCAAGATGTTTGGCGGCGAACTCAAGGTCCGCGTCATCAGGGACGGCAAGGCCAAGGCTGTGTCGCTTGAAGTAAACGGCGCCAAAACCAAGGGATCATCTTTCGAGCCCAAGGCTGGCGACAACACCGAGGTGATCGTCAGAATTCCCGCCTAGAGGGCGGCGTATACTGGGGATGTGCTATGAGAACAACCCGAAAATCGTGATCGATTTTCGGGTTGTTCATTTTGATTCAATGGCTTAGGTGTCATTTTCAGCCCTGCAAACGCTAGGGCTTCCTCGCAAGGATTCGCATTCCGAATACATCCGGGATATGCTTCGCACCCCGGTAACTGCGATTTTGGCAGGCATCTCGCAAGCCTTTATTGATTAAAATTGTGGCAGCACTATCTGATTGCCATGATTTTGCCGCATGGCTGACATTTCACCTTTTATCTCAGACCGTTAGCTGATCACGGCAGATTTCGGAACGTCGCCATCTTTTGTTCGCGAAATGGGAACGGAAGCTGTAAACGGGCATTGTTTTGCGACGTGTGACCCGATACGAGTCATGAAATGATGCAGTGCACAATAAATAGTTTGGCGGAGTAGCTGCGGTGTCCCTTCTGCAAATCTACTGGAGAGCACTCGGTTATCTCGCTGCCGACAAGAAACGCGTAGCGCTGATCTGTGGCGCGAACGTTGCGCTCGCCGCCGTCGCAATCCTGGAGCCGATCCTGTTGGGCCGGGTGATCGGCGCCATTTCCGAAAAAGGCCAGGTGTTTTCGACCCTCGCCGTCTGGGCGGCTCTCGGCGCCTTCAACGTCATAGCCTACGTCTTGGTGGCGCGCGGAGCCGATCGTTTCGCCCACGCCCGTCGTTCGGAAGTGCTGTGCCAGTCCTTCGAGCGCGTCATCACCATGCCGCTTGCCTGGCACCATCAGCGCGGCACTTCCAATTCGTTGCATACGCTGCTGCGAGCTGTCGAGACCCTGTTCAGCCTGTGGCTCGAATTCATGCGCGTGCATCTCGCGACGGCCATCGCGTTGGTGCTGCTGGTGCCGACCGCGCTTGCCATGGACATCCGCATGTCGGTCGTGCTGCTTGGCCTCGGCGTGCTTTACGTCGGCATTGGCCGTATCGTCATGCGGCGCACCAAATCAGGGCAGACTGCTGTGGAACGCCATTACCACACCGTCTTTGCCCATGTGACCGACAGCGTCAGCAATGTCGCTGTGCTGCAGAGCTACAACCGGATCGGCCTTGAGACCGCGACGTTGAAGCGCTACGTGAAGGATCTGCTCGACGCACAGAACCCGGTGCTCGACTGGTGGGCGATCGCCAACGCGCTGAACCGCCTGTCGTCGACCATTTCGATGATGGTCGTACTCTCGATCGGCGCTTATCTTGTCACCCGTGGCCAGCTCCGCGTTGGCGATGTCGTCGCCTTCACCGGCTTTGCCGGAATGCTGATCGCCCGTCTTGACCAGATGTCGGCCTTCACCAGCCAGATCTCCGAGGCTCGCGCCAAGCTCGAGGATTTCTATCGTCTCGAGGATTCGGCCGCAGACACAGCCGAGCCGGACGGCTTGCGTGAACTTGCCAACGTCACTGGCCATGTCCGGTTCGAGAATGTCGGCTTCGAATTCGCCAATTCGGGACAGGGCATCGACGATGTGTCGTTCGAGGTGCAGGCTGGCCAGACCGTGGCCATTGTCGGCCCGACGGGCGCCGGCAAGACCACGCTCATCAATCTGTTGCAGCGCGTCTTCACACCTTCGCACGGCCGTATCCTGATCGACGGCATCGATACCCGCACGGTGACCCGCAAGTCGCTGCGGCATTCGATCGCGACTGTGTTCCAGGACGCCGGGCTGCTCAACCGCTCGATCGAGGACAACATCCGCGTCGGACGTGCCGATGCGACCTATGATGAGGTTCACGCCGCAGCCAATGCGGCCGCCGCGCAGGATTTCATCCTGTCGAAAAGCGCCGGCTACGACACGGTTGTCGGTGAACGCGGCGGGCAGCTTTCGGGTGGCGAGCGCCAGCGCATCGCCATTGCCCGCGCCGTCCTGAAGGATGCGCCGATCCTGGTTCTGGACGAAGCGACCAGTGCGCTCGATGTCGAGACCGAAGACCGCGTCAAGGAAGCGATCGACGAGTTGAGGCGTGATCGAACCACCTTCATCATCGCCCATCGCCTGACCACCGTTCGCGACGCCGATCTGGTTGTGTTCATGGACAAGGGCAAGGTGGTTGAAATGGGCGGCTTCGCTGAATTGTCGATGCGCAATGGCCGCTTCGCCAGCCTGCTCCGCGCCGGCGGCCTGCTCAATGATGAGGAGGTTCGCCGTCTCAGCCGCACCGTGACGGGCGAAGCCGCCTGAGCAGATGACGCTTCTTCCTTCTCACCTCGGTGAGAAGGGCTGAACTCCGCCTGCGACACCACCGCTCGATTGCCCCAATCGCGTTGGCGGTCTATGTAAAGTCGTATGAGCGACACAACTTCACGCTTGAGCGGCTGGACCGATCTCGCCAATCCGACGCGTTTCGTCGGGCTGGCCGACAGGGTCGTGCCGTGGCTGGCGAGGATTGCCGCGCTTGTCCTTGCTGTCGGGCTGTATATGAGCTTCGCGGCGCCTGAGGACTTCCAGCAAGGCATCACCGTGCGCATCATGTACATCCACGTGCCTTTCGCCTGGCTCGCCATGATGTGCTACACGCTGATGGCCGTATCGGCGCTGGGCACGCTGGTCTGGCGCCATCCATTGGCTGATGTCGCGCTCAAATCCGCGGCACCGATCGGCGCCACGTTTACGGCGCTTGCACTGATCACCGGTTCGATCTGGGGCAAGCCGATGTGGGGCACCTGGTGGGTGTGGGATGCCCGGCTGACCTCGGTCTTCGTGCTGTTCCTGATGTATCTCGGCATCATCGCCTTGACCCGCGCGCTCGACGATGCCGGACGCGCCGCCTGGGCCGCAGCGATCATCACGCTGGTCGGCTTCATCAACATCCCGATCATCAAATTCTCGGTCGACTGGTGGAACACGCTGCATCAGCCGGCTTCCGTGTTCCGGCTTGGTGGCCCGACCATCGATCCCAGCCTGCTGTGGCCGTTGCTGGTGATGGCCGTCGGCTTCACGGTGCTGTTCTTCGCGCTGCACCTGATGGCGATGCGCACCGAAATCCGCCGCCGCCGCGTCATCGCCATGCGCCGCGTGGCTGCAAGGCAGGCAGAGCGGCAATCGGCCTGATACTTTCTATTGCCCGAAGGGCGCTCCGCTCACGCCATCCGGCCGCGCGCTGTCACCATTAGTGTTTCCAGCACCCGATCGCCGTCGATCAGGTTGACCTCGTTGAAAAGGTTGGTGACGACGCAGCAATGGTCGGGTACGACGCGGACGCGATCACCGATGCGCAGCTTCGCGTCTCCGGAAAGCGTGACGGTGCCGTGTTCTTCGCTGAGACCGGTGACCCTCGCGTCTGGAGCGCCGAGCAACTCGCCAAAATCCTTGAGTCCCAGCGTATCGCTGGACAGGGCCTTGCTGCCGGCGTCGAGGATGGCGCGCGCCGGCGTCGGATGACTGACCACTGTCGACAGCACCGTCAGCGCACAATCGTCGATAGTCCCCACGCCTTTGGTGACCTGAAAGCGGTCGAGATAGATGTAAGTGCCCGGGCGATATTCGGTGATCACCGATGTATTACTGGAGCGCCACATGTCTGGGGTGCCGCCGCTGGAGATGCGCTCGCAGGCCAGACCGGAAGCGGCAAGCGCTTGCTTGGCATCGGCCAACCAGGCCTCGGCTTCTTCGGCGCGTCCTGCCGCCGGGTAGGTCATCAAGCCACCGAAGGCGAGGCCGCCGGCCTTGTCGATCTGCCTTGCCAGTGCAACGGCTTCGCTTGCCGACTGGACGCCGCAACGGCCCATGCCGGTATCGCATTCCACCAGAACGGACAGGCGCTGACCGCTATCCGTGAAAGCAGCGGCCAGTCCCTCGATTGTGTCCTGACTGTCGGCCGTCACCGACATCGTTACGCGGCGATGGAGCGCCAGCAAGCGTTCAAGCTTCGCCCGCCCCAGGATGTTGTAAGGGAGGAAGATATCGGCAAGTCCGGCATCGGCCATCACCTCGGCCTCGCCGATCTTCTGGCAGGTGATGCCGACCGCGCCCGCCGCGACCTGTTTCTTCGCCCAGTAGGGCAGCTTGTGGGTCTTGATATGCGGCCTGAGCTTCAATCCCTGACGGTCAGCATGGGCCTGCGCCCGGGCGATATTGGCTTCAGCGCGCGCGGCATCGATCAGGATCGACGGCGTATCAAGATCGTGGATGGTCGGCATCGTCTGTCATCCTGTGAAAATTCGGATGGGTTATGACCCTGAAAGCGCACGATGTCACGCTGCAAGCGGCTCGGATTTGTGGTCCATGCGCGCAACGCGCAGGGCTTGAACAGGCAAGATGGATCGACACCGCATCGGCGTTCGGCTATTCGATTTTCCCAGACAAGCCGACACGAAGGACCATGATCATGAAACGCTCCGCCATCAACGACATCATCCGCGAAGCCGACGCCTTCATTCGCTCGTTCGGCTACATCATGCCTCCCTTCGCTTACTGGTCGCCGGAAGAGATGAAGGCGCGCCAGGTCGACTCCTCAGCCGTGTTCACCTCGCGGCTCGGCTGGGACATCACCGATTACGGCCAGGAGAAATTCAAGGAGCTCGGCCTCTTCCTGTTCACCGTTCGCAACGGCCGCTACGAGGATATGAAGAAGGGCATGGGCATGCTCTATGCCGAGAAGATCATGATCTCGCGCAAGGATCAGCTGTCGCCCATGCATCGCCACAACATCAAGGCGGAGGACATCATCAATCGCGGCGGCGGCAAGCTGGTGCTCGAGCTGTTCATGCATGACCGCGACGGCGGCATCGATCCGAAGGCCGAGGTGTCGGTGCCTGTCGATGGAACCATCCACAGGCTGCCGGCGGGCGGGCTGCTGAAGCTCGACCCCGGCCAGAGCGTCACGCTGCTGCCGGGCGTCTGGCATGCCTTCTGGGCCGAGGGCAAGGACGTGCTGATCGGCGAGGTTTCAACGGTCAATGACGATCTGACCGACAACGTCTTCCGCGAACCTATCGGCCGGTTCTCGAACATCGACGAGGACGTTGCTCCGGTGCACCTGCTGGTGTCCGACTACGAGAAGTGGCTGGGTTAGGGGCGCGCCGGATCCCTACGTCAAGATCGCGGGCTGAATGCAGCGACACTGCTACCGCTGATGCTTGTCGGCCTTGCGGTTTCCAAGCAGCAGCTTTCGCTCCAGATGCGCTCGCAGGTCGCCATAATAGGCGGTGAGGAAAGCTCTTGAATCGAGCGCCTCGATATTGATGCCGATCTTGCGCCCTATCGTCTCGGCCACTGCCTTTAGCGCGAAATAGTCGTCGCGACGGAGCACTTCTTCCAGCTTGTGCAATTCGGCAATCCCGTATGCGTCGAGCTGCGTCTGGCTGAAGTGAAAGGACTTGGCAACAGGATCCTTCCTTGCTGACAAGTCCTCAAGCAGCGTGCGCTTTGGGGCCTCGACCACCCAGGTTCCGGCCAGGAGGTCGCCGATCCGCAGCCGATCCCGGTTGAAAAGCGGGAACAGAGCGAAAAGCAGCGTCCACACCAGGCCGAAGATGGTGGTCAACGTGTCGGCGAGCCCAGCGCCGCTGCGCCCAGCCAGGATCGACAGCGGCAAAAACACCTCGATCTCGCGCATCAGGTTGCGGGCAATCACCTGGTCGACCGACAGGCCAGCGCCGTTGCGCGAGGCCACCCGGATACCCAGTATCCGCTTGCCGGGCGTCGCGGCGCGGCGTCCCGCCTCGAAGACGATGAAATAGGCATTGCGTAGCAGGAAGATCAGGATGATCCAGACGACGAACAATGGCTGCAATTCGTCTCGACCGAGGCCTCTCAGCCCGAAGATGGCGACGATGGTGACGACAATGCCGGCCGTGGACAGGAACACGACATCGAGCAGGAATGCGGACGCCCTTGTGCCCGCGTCCGCCAGCTTCACCCGCAGATCGACGCCCTCGGGTGTGATCAGCGGCCGGATCAACGCGGTGTCCGTTTGCCGGGCCGTTGCGCCTTTAGCTGTCGCCATGCCGCACCATCCGGAACAGATAGAAATAGGCGAGCCAGAACGCCAGCATGCCGCCCCCTATGGAGTATCGCGCCGTATCGCTGGTGATTGTCTGTCTGCCGATGCCTTCGAGCAGGCCGGCAAACAGCAGCATCACAACCACTCCGACCATGGCGGTCGCCGCGATACGCCCGGCATGGGCCGCCGCCGCCATTCGGGGCAATTCACCCGGGAAGGCGATGCTGGTGCCGATGCGCATGCCGGCCGCACCCGCCAGTACAATCGCGAAGATTTCCGTGGTGCCGTGAATGGCGAGCCATCCGCCCAGCTCGAAACCGAGTCCCTTGGCTGCATAGATCTGGAACATGGCGCCCAGCACGCACCCGTTCATCAGGATCAGCAGCACACTGGGCAGTGCGAAGGCAAAGCCAAGGGCGAATGCGAGGATCGCGACCTGGACATTATGGGTAAAAAGGTAGGCGGCGAAGCCTGACAGGAAATGGTCTCCGGCACCGCCATAGAGCACGCCGCGCAGCATTTCGGCCGAGGCATTCGGGTTGCGGCCGCCGGCAAGACCTGCGGGAATGATGGCGTCGTACCAGCCCTTGTCGGAGACCACCAGCCAGAAGCCGGCACCGGCCCCGACTGCCGTCAGGCCGATCGATACCCATGTCTCGCGCCACAGGTCGCGAATGGCATGCGGCCAGTCATGCAGGAAGAAGTTGCCGATGCGATGCCTCAGGCCGCGCCGCGCACCATAGAGGTAAAAATAGCCGCGCAGGCAAAGCGCCTCGAGATAGGCGACCAGCGCATTATCGAGCGATGTGGCTCTTGCGACCGACAGCGAGGACAGCGCCGATCGGTATAGCAGCGGCAGGGACAGAAGCTCGTCTTCCGACAGCGAGCGTAGCGGCCGTTTTTCGACACGCGTCAGAAGCGCCTCGAAAGTCTTCCAGTCGGCCTCTCGCTCCAGCCGGAAACTGGCCAGCGACTGGCGCACCACATCGTTGCCGGCCGGCGCGCTCATAACAGGTCCTGCTGTTTGAGTTCGAGATAGCGCTCGACCAGCGCCGGACCCAGCCGCCGATGGTCAGCCTCGATGACATGCGCGCCGAGCAGGCGCAGCCTGCCGATGACGATCTGCCTTTCGCGCAGAAGGCCGCCGGCGGTGACCGCGCGGGCAACGTCGTCCCCGGAAAGTGGCGGCATATCGGCCAGCGTCTCCAACTCGACATCCTTCATCATCATGAACAGCACCAGATGACGCTCCGTCAGCCGCCCCACCGTGCGCAACATCAGCTCCGCGCTGATCGGGTCGACGAAATCCGTGAAGATGATGACCAGCGAGCGCCGGTCAAGCCGCGCCGAAAGCGTGATGAGGGCCAAGGTGAAGTTGGTCTCTTCATTGGAATAGTCGATCTCGGCCGCCCGCTTCTGGATCATCGCAAAGCTGGCGGAGCCGCGCACCGCGCCGCTTGAAACGCGCGGTTTGGCATCGAAGCCGAACAGGCTGACCAGGTCGCCGCCTTTCAGCGCGATGAACGCAGTCAGCAAGGCAGCAGTCACCGCCCGGTCGACCTTCGGTACGCCGTCGACCGGCTCGCACATCAGCCGCCCGCTATCGATGGCGAGCACGATGTTGTTGTTTTCCTCGATGCGGAACTCGCGCGCCAGAAGCTTGCCGTGGCGGGCGCTGCGCTTCCAGTCGATCATTCGCCTGCCCATGCCGGGCTGGTAGTCCTTGAGCGCCTCGAACTCCCGGCCCTGGCCGGCCCTGCGTTGCGCGTGACCGTCCGGCAATGCGGCGCGCTGCAGCAGCGTGATCGCCTCGTCGCGCGCACGGCTGACATCGGGCAGCACCGCCACCTTGCTTTCCATGGGCAAGGCGACCTGGTTCCAGACGAGCCCGAACGGCCCTCGCCAACGCACCCACAGCCGATCCAATCTGGCCACGCCGCGCCGCAGCGCCTGAAATCGCAGGTCGAGTGACCCGCCGCCGGCTGTGGGAACCAGCTGGCCACCGGCACTCTCTACCGGTGCCACGCGAGCGTCATGGCCCACACGCGCCTCCAATGTGCGCCGCCCGGCAAAACGGGTGGTGACATGGACGGTGAATTGTCCGCCGACGCCGACCTGGGGCGGCGCCTGGACACTGGCGCTCAGCGATGCACGCCCACGTCCTGCAGCGGCATCCACCGCCAGGAAGGAAAGCACAACGCAGATCCAGAGCAATCCCAGATACCAGACGGACGGCAGGGCGAGCGCGACCAGAAAGGCCGGGATCGCTCCCGCCGCCGCGGCCCATACTGCTCGGCTGCTTGGATAGATCAACGCGGCGCTTCCGTCTGGTCGACAAGGTCCGAGACGATCTGCTCGACCAGGCGTCCATCGATTTGCGCCGCCGGGGAAAGGATGACGCGATGGCGCAGCGCCGGCACCGCCAGCGCCTTCACGTCGTCGGGTATGACATAGGCGCGGCCATCCAATGCGGCTCGAGCCCGTGCTGCCCGCGCCAGCATGGCTCCGGCACGCGGACTGGCCCCGACCTCCAGCTCAGCACTTTCGCGGGTCGCGCGCACCAGTGCCGCGATATAGCCGACGACATCGTCGACAAGGGTGACCGAGCCTACCGTGGCAAGCGCCTTCTCCAGCGTCTTGCGGTCCGTCTGCACCTTGATGCCGTATTGCGCGATGTCATGCGAGGCGGAGCCACCACCATGGTGGACGATGATGGCTCGTTCTTCCTCCAGGCCCGGATAGCTGACTCGGTGCTTGAACAGGAAACGATCGAGCTGCGCCTCGGGCAGCGGGTAGACGCCCTGGTGCTCGATTGGATTTTGCGTGGCGACCACCATGAAGTTTTCGCTCAGCGTATGCGTCGTGCCGTCGAAGGTGACGGCATGTTCTTGCATCGCTTCCAGAAGGGCGGCCTGCGTCTTGGGCGGCGTGCGGTTGATCTCGTCGGCGAGCAGCAGGTCGCAGAAGATCGGACCACGCGTCAGCGTGAACTGACCGCTCTGGAAATTGTAGATGTTCGAGCCGACGATATCGCCGGGCATCAGATCCGGCGTGAACTGGATGCGTCCATAAGCGACGCCCAGAGCCTGCGCGAAGCAACGCGCCGTCATTGTCTTGGCCGTGCCGGGGGGACCTTCCAGCAGAATGTGGCCTCCGGCGAACAATGCGGTCAGCATCAGGTCGATTGTATCGTGCTGCCCGGTAATGGCCTTGGCCACTTCTTCCCTGATCCGTGCCGCCAGGGCCTTCACATCATCGACGTTCACCGAGCCTCCTTGCTATCCAGTCATGCAGCCGTTCGGCCGCCTCATGCATTTCCGACAGATTTTTCGCCTCGCCCGTGGCCTGCGACCGCGAGGTGAATGCGTTGCGTTCGCCCTTGTCGCGGGAATCGAGCCAGCGGTCGAGGGCTTCGCCCTGCAGTCCCAGTGGAGCGCCGAGCAAGGCACCGGCGCGCTGCCGTGCCAGCGCTGCGTAGCGCCCGCCCAATTCATCCAGCCTGCCGGCGCGCCGTAGCAGCGTGGCCGTCGTGTCGACCAGCGCGCGCTTGCCGAAGGGGATGGCGCGTTCCTCGGCACGTGGCGGACCAAAACGGCCGAGCCCGTGCAGGAATGCGAGTATTGCCGTTGCGAGGATCGACAGCGTCAGCGCCAGGAACGGCGGCTCCACCAGCAGCTTGGCGAGATCATATTTGCGTCCGGCGCCATGCAGGGTCAGATCGAACATGACGGGGCCTTCATCGGGCTGCAGGAAGGCGATCAGCTTTAGTACCGCTGCCGCCTTGTCGGGGTCCTTTAGCCCGGCATTGTTGATCAGGTCGGGGTCGGTCAGGATGTAGAACGGCTTGTCTTTGATTTCCGTCAGTACGGCCTTCCCATTGCCGGCGGCAACGAGCGGGGCGTCGTCGGTCACCCACTGCAACTGATCAGGTGCGCTGACCGTCTGGCCCGCGACGTCGAGCTGCTTTACCATACTCTCGCCATCGCCGATCTTTGCGTTCGCGATCCTGCCGAGCCAGTCGTTCACCTCGGAGGCGGGCAGTCGCCCGAACTTCATCTCCCATCCTTCGTGGTCCGGTTGCGAAAAGGTCTGCCATTTGGGCAATACAAAAAGCGTGTCGAGATTCTTGCGAACCTTGAGGATGTGCTCCAACGCCTGCGGATCGCTGTCGGGCGAAATGGTCACGATCAACAGCATGTCGGTTTCCAGGTCCCGCTCGGTGCGCGCCATCAACGGTGTCTCGCCGTTCAGCCGCAACCACACCGCAAGGCCCGCATAGCCAGAGCCGCTCTTCGACATCGGCGTCGCGCCTTCGCCGGACAGGCGAAAGTCGGGGGCATAGGTCGACAGGAGGAAGAACCCAGCCGCGGCAAACAGGCTGGCGAAAATGCCCCAGAACAGCGTCTTGCGGCTGAACGGTTCCTGCGCTGCGGATTCGACTGCTACAGCACTCACGTCCAGGCATCCCGGAACGCGAATTGTTCGTAGGCCGCGCGCGCATCGCGCCAGCCTTCGGCGCCAACCGGCCGGCGTGCGAACAGCGCGGCTTCGACGATGCGTGCAATCCGTGTGAACGCTGCGCGCGCGCGGGTCGGGATCGACGGCGCACCGGCAATGTCGCGAGCCGTCAGCGACGGGCGCAGGAAGTCGGGCAGCCGGCCGGCAATGTCGGCCACGCTGCGGCGAAGCAGCAAGTGTACCGCTTCGTCATAGTCGCCGCGCGCAGCCAACGCATCGGCTTCGGACAACAGGATTTGCGCAACAGCGATGTCAGGGCGCCATTTCTCTTCCGCTTCGGCCTCGCCAGGTTTGCGTTGCCAGGGCAGGCGCCAGGCAATGCCGTTTATTTCGAGGAAGACCATGACCAGGATGACTAGAGCACCGGCGATGACCGCGACCCAGAAAAGATAGATCATGTAGGGCCCCAGCCACGAAATTACATCGACCAGCCAATTCGGTGGCTTGGGTGGCACGTAGCTCGGCAGGTCGAACTGGATGGAGCTGTCCGCAAGCAGTTGCTTGTGCAGTCGTGCCAGCTGCTCGGCCCCCGCTGTGTCCGGCTGTGCCGCTGCCACTCCGCTCGCTCCCCTGCAACCTGTGGTCCTGGATCGACACTGGCAATGCACCAAGAAAATTGCAAGTGGGCTGG
This sequence comes from Mesorhizobium carmichaelinearum, assembly GCA_943370265.1. GTDB lineage: Bacteria > Pseudomonadota > Alphaproteobacteria > Rhizobiales > Rhizobiaceae > Mesorhizobium > Mesorhizobium carmichaelinearum_A. The sequence continues at coordinate 9,713 of CALRQH020000003.1, read as the reverse complement.
ACGCTGGTCATCAATATTGGCAGACTTGTCTTGTGGTCATGTCGACCTGATCAGTGATGGGGCAGGGGAGGACACGCGCTTTGACTTCGATAGCGATGGAACGGCCCGAAAAATTCCAAATCGGTAGGGTGTTCAACAACTGCTTTGCAGTCATCGGCCGTAATATTGGCCTATTCCTTGGGCTTGCGCTGCTGTTTTCGGGCTTGCCGGGCCTTATTTTTCGACTTTGGTCAGAATCGCGCATGACTGCGATGTTGCGGGTTAATCCCAATGCACTGACCGACGGCAGCATGATGTTTCGCAATTCCGCCTTTTCAATTGTTGCGGGGTTGGTAGTCGTGGTCTTCGCATTCTTGCTTCAATCGTCCCTGGTCAGGGCGACGATTGACGACATGAACGGCAAACGACCATCCTTTGGCGACTGCATCCAGATAGCGGTGCGCTATTTGCTGCCGACCATAGGTGTCGGCCTGCTCGTCGCGCTTGGCGCAGGCATTGCTTCATTGGCGCTGCTGGTGCCCGGCATCATCCTCTGGCTCGGCTGGTCGGTGGCCGTGCCCGTCCTGATCCAGGAGCGGCTCGGCGTTTTCGGTTCCATGTCGCGCAGCCGCGCCCTCACCAAAGGCAGCCGCTGGTCGCTGTTCGGGCTGTTCGTAATACTGTTTATCATCGCGATCGCCATACAATCGGCCATGGCACTGATAGTTTTCCTCTTTCACGGAATTGTCGCCGGTATCGTAGCGTCTCTGGTGCAGACGGTGGTGTCGATGGTTGTCTCGGTGGCCACGGCGGTCAGTTACGTCGAATTGCGCCAGGTCAAGGAAGGCACCAGCGTCAGCGAACTGGCGGAGATATTCTCGTAGAGATGGCGAGGGGGAATGTATCTGGTGTCGGCGGCCCAACTGGAGCGGGCTGACCGATTCCGAATCGGCCGGGTGTTGGACGACAGCCTCGCTGTCATTCGCCGCAATCTTGTGCTTTGCCTCGGCTTTGGGGTGGTTCTTTCGTCGTGCCGAGGCTCGCCTTCTTGCTTTGGTATGTCAGGAGCGACACTGGGCGGCAGTTCGTCGCGGTGTTTCTTACCCAACGGACGATGCTGGTCGCTACATTCGTCCTCTTCTACGGATGCGCAGTCCCCGTTCTGCAGACGGCGCCGATGCGCGCTACTCTTGTCGATATGTTCGGCGAGAAGCCTTCGCTTGCGGACTGCATGAGCTTTGCATGTTGCGCTAAATTGCGCAGCGGTTTTGAGGCAATTTGTAGGGAAAGCGGGCCTTGCAACCGCGACGGATATCAATGACAGCAACTGTGCGCCGGCTCCACGCTGGTCCTGCACAGGCACGATGAACTGATCGGCACGTCCGCCTTGGCAAGTGCCCTGGCGAGTTTGGCCTGTAGCGCGGGCAATTCCTCGGTTTCGCCGCGCAGCTTCAGGCATTCCACCAGCCCGTGCAGCGCCCAGACATTGTTCGGATGCTGGGCGCAGCGCTGCACTTTGCCGCTCAAACCGAGATCGTCGCGATAGACCTGCTCGGCCTCCTGTGCGTGGCCCTGGTCGAGAAGCAATGCGGCCAGTGCATGGCGCGGCGGGTGCATCCACGCCCAAGGCTCCGTGTAGGACAGATTGTCGTCAAGTTCCACCGCCTGCCGCAGGTGAGCGTAGGCCTCGTCGTACTGGCCCTGGTGATAGGCAAGTTCGCCGTCGAGCAGGGCGGCGCCGACACCAAGCGATGCCCGCGTCGGGTTGCTGAGGAAACGCCGCTCAGGCGGAATGCGCGTCAGGTGTTGATGGAACCGTTCGCGTTCCCGCTCGGCGTCGTCGAATTGCCTGAGCGTCGCATGCGCGACGCCTTTGGCGTAATGCTGCATGGCTGCCGTCAGCACATAGAGTTCAGGCTCTTTGGTCATCGGTTCGTCGATGATCTCCTGCCAGCGGCCAAAGCGCACCTGCACATGCGATTTCATGGCGTGGTAGCCTTCCACCGTCTGGGTGAGTTTGGGCCGCTCCGGCATGCTGATCACGTCGCGCGTCACCAGGCTGCGCACCTTGTCGGCGGCCCACAGCGCCGGTCTGTACTGGCCGAGGAACATGCAGGTGAACATCATCAGATGCAGGTCGTGGCAGCAGCCGAGCAGGTAATAGGTCGGCTCATCCGCATAGGCGAGATAGAGGTCGTTGGCGCGAACCGCCTTTTCGCTGGCAAGCTTGGCCTTCTCATACTCGCCGCACAGCACATAGATGTGGCCCGGCATGTGATTCATATGCCCTGCGTCCGGGCACATTTCGCCAAGCAGATCCGCCGAACGCATGCCGCGTTCAGGCATGACAGACATTTCCAGCAGATGGATGTGCAGATGGACGATGGCCGGGTGCTGCGTGATGCCGGCCTCGTCCGCGAGCCGGATTGACCGCTCGCAAACCTCCAGTGCCTCGACGACATCGGAATTGTCAGCCGGCTCGCCGGTCTTGAGGTTCCAGAGACGCCGTACGGTGCGCATCATCAGCGCTTCGACCAACAGCGCCATCACATCATGGTCGTTCGGAAAGCTCTGATAGACCAGCCGCATCGCGGCGGCGTACGCATCATCCCACTGTTCGAATTCCTGCGGGCTCACCCGATGCGGCTTCTGGAAACGGCGGGCCAGCGCCTCGATCAACCGCCTTTCGACCTCGCTGGCTTCAGCGGCGCTGGCGCGCGCAAGCTGCACATGCTCGAAGCAAAGCTTGGTCGCGCTGTTGGCCTCGGCCTCGCCATGCTCCTTCCATGTCAGGTTGTAAAAAGGCCCGGCGGCGTAGGCGATGCCCCAATGCACCATCGGGCAAGCAGGCTCGGTTTCCAGCGCCTTCTCGAAGCACTTGATGCCTTCCTCATGATTGAAGCCGTAGCACCAGTTCAGGCCGACATCGAACCAGTGTTGGGTTTCCACGGAGCGGGTGGAGATAGGGCGGCGGTAGCTGCCGAGGTTGAAGTGATCCATGGAGTCTCATGCATGTCTTGCCGGCCGCGAGCCAAGCTTCAGCCAGATTCCTTCGCCATCAATCTGAACCGAAATCTGTAGGCATGGCAAACCCCAAGAGTGCCGTCGCCACTGTTCGAGAGGGCAAGGTTGGCGTCGCCCAACAAGAAAAGCCGCCCGGCTTATGCAAGCGCGGGCGGCTTCAAAAGTGGAGGCCTGAGTGGGAATTGAACCCACTACGTCGGTTTTGCAGACCGATGCGTCACCGTCCCGCCCTCAGACCGCGCTGCTCTTGTGCTCATCCCACCAACGCTTCGTAAACCTCGCACGCAGAAGCCCATTTCCAGATCAAATGAATTTCCCTTTCGCTTCGGTGCTCCTTCTTCTTGGTTTGCCCCTCGGAGCGGCGTTTCATTTTTGCCAGCCGGCTAACTCTGGCAGGTCGTCGAGCCAACTTTTCTCGGTCATCAGGGCATCGCCGGTCTGCGGTGCAGCCTCGGTGGCGTTTTGGATAAGCCAGTCCACCCATTTCCGATAGGCAGCCGGGTCCAGTTGGGGCGGCAGTACCCTGGCCTTGGCCAGCATGCGTTTGCGGAAACTGACTTGCCTGCGGAGCTTGGTCGTCGTGAACTTGATTGCCTTGCCCTGGTATTCAACGGTCCAGCGCTGATCACCATGGCTGACAAGCCTGTCGATGGCGAAACCGACATCGACCGGTCTATCTCGCCAGGGAAGCTCAACGGCATTCTTCCTCAGGTCGATAGCCCATCGCCTGTAGCTGGCCCCGGAACGCTGGGGTGGCAGCACACCGGCCTGTTCGAGCATCTTCCTGCGGAAAGTAGGCTGTTTCTTGAGCTGGCCTGTCGTCAACTCGATGCGATGCCCCCGGAATTCGACGTGCCACCGGATCCTCCCGTTGCCGAAATACTTCACCAGCCTGTCGATGAAGAACTCACCATCGGAAAGCATCACGCATCCCCGCTTGATGCTTTCGAGAATGTACTGGCTATCGGTTGGCATGACGCGGCCTCGTGCGCGGGTGCGGATCACGAGCGCGATATCCTCGTCGCGCTCAACGGAAATCTGGTCGACACCGGCTTGACGGGAAAGCAACAGACGGTTGGGGCGGATGTGCCGCTACAACCGTGCGTCTGCGTGTCGGCTCATAGGATCCGCTGTGGTGAGCTGAACGTCCGAGTTCAGGTCCCGACTTCGCCCGAGCGCGGTTCTACTAGTCCGAAAACCTCACGCTCACGCCGCGCTGCCGAAAATAAGCCTGCATGACTTTGCGGCCCGAGCGATTGTTCTGCGCCAACTTCGTCGGATCGAACACCGCCTGTTTTGTCCCTTCTCGCGTCAACGCCGCCTTAAGCGTCGCGATATGTGCGTCAATGTCCGCATTGTCCGCCCGCAGCGAAGCATAGATATTCTCGGTCGCCTCGGCCACGGTCAGTTCGCTCACAGGTGTCGTCCTTTGGTTGTTTGGTCTGCGGCTTAGCACAGATTCGCGGCTCCGCCGATACCGATGAGACGGTCAGTGCACAGCGGTAGGCGACAACGGCGTCGCTTCGAACTTGCAAGGATAGATGTCAACCAATTCGCGACCAAACACAGAGATCCTCTCGCTGGTTTCGGCAGGGACGTGAAGCAGGCTTTATATGACCGCACTGATCGTCGGCAGAGGTTCGCACGGCGCGAGGGACAGCAAGTCATCCTCGTGAGCAACCATATCGATCCGCTACGCAGCCGAGAGGTCGATGCCATCGGCGCGCAGTTCGCCGAGACTGGTCTTGCGTTCACGAAGGCCGGAGCTGGTAGTCATGTGGCTGTTATTTACCGGCAACGGTTTTCGCTTGCGTCCGGCCGGTTCGCGATGATCGATGACGGGCTTGGTTTCAGGCTTGTTCCTTGGTCGCCGTCTGCCGAGCGACAGATAGATGTCGAGGGGAGAGATCCTCCCATGCAGCCTTACGCTTCTTCTCGTGGCCACTCAGCGTTTCGACATCAGAAAAAAATAGGACACGGACGATCTTCGATCGTCTCCATTGGACTGCCCATCATGTCTACGTGGTCGGATGCCACGACGCTCACAATTCGACCGACTACTTCCGATAGTCGGAGGCCTCGTGTGCGAAGGATTGACCGCCGACGGGGCCGTGGTCGAGGAATCTGCGCGCACGTTGGGCTCATACTGTGCAATCATCCGATCTCGTTTCCGCGCGGACCTTCGTCGTCGCCGGATTGCTATCCGACTTGGCGCTGGTGTTGACCTCGCGATTTCTGCGCAGTCGATCGTGAAGGTTCCGTCCGTGAAATGCACACCTTGCTTTCGTCACGACAGGCACCCGTATCATCGACAATGCGTCTTTCCGGCGACCGACAGCGGCCCCGCTTGCCACGACAGACAGATGTCGCACCATGCAACTCGCACGAGAATATTAGTGATTTGCGTTATAGTGTTGCGAAAAGAACGCCTTGCTAGTAAACTTGCCGCAGCCTGTCGTGACGAGTTCTGACTCGAAAAGGCGAGGAATACCTAGGCCTGCTATGGAACTCCGATGCCATCGCCCCCAATGGCATTTGGGCGAGCATGATATCATGGGGAAATAAATGATCTCGAACAGACTCAACACCAGTGCCGAATCCGCCGCAGGCTTTCTTGCCTTGATGGGAAACGAGAAGCGGCTGCTGATAGTGAACCATCTTGCTGATGGTGAAATGTCAGTCAGCGTCCTTGCCGAGAAGGTTCAGCTCAGCCAATCCGCACTGTCGCAGCATCTTGCCAAACTGCGCGCCTTCGATCTTGTCGAAACCCGGCGCGACCGGCAGATGGTGTATTATTCCTGCAAGTCGAACGCTGTACGCACCCTCCTTGCGGTGTTGGACGGCTTGCTCCTGAACAATGATAGCCAATGGCACTCCGAATCGGAGGGCACCGAAGGTCAGCGCAGGCCGCATGCGGCCTGAAACCAACCCATACGAAACCTGAACAACTGTTGGTTCGTGCGGAGATTTCGTCTTTGCCTTGCCTTCATTGATTTGTGCCGGGTTCTCATTCGGCGCTGATCATCATCGTCGTCGGACGATGTCGAGTGGCGGTCGGTCGGCCCTTGATGACGTTGTCCCCCCGGCGAACTGAAGTCCTCGCGCTCATCGAGGGGTGTCCGCGTCGAGGTTGGTGTGTTTCCGAATTTTTTGCTCTTTTTTCAGTTCTGATATCGCCGTATCGTGGGACGTCCGTGCAATGAGCGCCCAATTTTCCTCGGACGTTCCCATGGCGGACCTTTAGACCGAGGGGGCCGGACTTCTGAACACTCATCGTAGCGACCAAGGTCCGACTCATGGCCGTGGACGCGTCGGATGAGGAACAAAGCCGGACAGGGGACCGTTCTGTTGCAATGAACCGATGACCGGTAGGTATGGTTCGGGCTTATCGTCGAAATCCGCCTGGCAGGAAGAAGAATAGGATGCATATCCCCACGCCAAACCGCCTTCTGCGGCTCATTGCTCCTGTATCGGCCGGGGTGGCATTGACGTTTGCGCCCTACAGTCTTGAGCATGACCACGCCGGCGGCTTCAAGGTCGAACTCGCGGCTGCTCATGCGAACAACGGTAATGGCAACGGCGGGAATGGCAACGGCAACGGCGGGAATGGCAACGGCAACAGCGGGAATGGCAACGGCAACAGCGGAAACGGGAACGGCAACAGCGGAAACGGGAATAGTGGCAACGGCAATAGTGGCAACAGCGGCGACGGCAATGGCAATAGTGGCAACGGCAGTGGTGATGGAGACGGGAATTCCAGCGGCAGTGGCAACAATGACGGCAAGAATGCGCCCAGCACCAGCACGAGCGGGACGGGAACGGGCCTAAATCTCGCGACCGGCGACAAAGTAACCGTTACAGGCAACACCATCGAGGTAGTTCACCCCGACGGTATTACTGAACGGATCGAGGCGGGGCGCTTCAAGATGAAGGACGCGCTGGGTCGTATCATCATCGATCGCGCCGTGAAAGCTTCAGACGTGTCGCGTCTGAAAGCCTTGTGACGTCCAGGAGTTGATGAAGACGATTGCAATCCAGTTGCTCACATACGGCGGCCCTTGGCCTCATGCATGAGAAGGGCGGCCTCAGTGCGATTGCGCACATTGAGCTTAGCAAGCACGCGTGTCATGTGATGCTTGACTGTTTTCTCCTGCAGCGCAAGGTGAATTGCAACTTCCTTATTGCTGAGGCCCTCGGCTACCAGCGCCAGTATTGCGGATTCCCGCTCGGAGAGTTGTGCGAGGAGATCGGCTTTCTGGTTCCCCGGCCGGAACATGTCGTTCAACACTTGGGCCGACAGCGTTGGCGATACATATTTTTGTCCAGCGGCGACGCTGCTCAGGATCTCGGCTAGGGAACTCGAACCGACCCCTTTCAGCACGTACCCGCGCACACCGGCCTTGAGCGCGACCGCCAGATCCGCGTTCGCCTCGGAGACTGTGAGCATGACAATCTTCTGGTCGGGATGCATCCTCAGGATGTTTGCAGCGGCCGCCAACCCGCCTCCGGGCATGCTTATATCGAGCAGTATTATGTCTGGCGGTCCGATTGTGGCGAGCCTTTCGGCATCGGCGGCGCTGGAGCCTTCCCCGATGATTTCGAACCCGCCGATTTCACGAAGGCTGCGCGTAACGCCTTCGCGAAACAATGGATGGTCGTCAACGATGGCGATGCGGACGACGGCCGTCATGGTTGGTCCTCGATAGATAGGGTGATGGTCAATCGGGTCCCTCTGCGACTGGAGGATGTTTCGAAATGCCCACCTATGCTCTCTATGCGTTCTCGCAGACCGGCAAGTCCAAGCCCCTCGCTCGAAGCGGGGTCAAAGCCGGGGCCACCGTCCACTACTTGAATAATAAGCTTGCCGCCGGCCATCCTGGCCTTGATCGCCTGGTCTTTGCCTTTTCCGTGGCGCCAGGCATTATTGAGCCCCTCTTGGACGAAACGATATATGCTGATTTTCTCGGAGGTTCCGAGTTCAGGAAGCTGGGCAGGAAGCGCAAGCGATACCGAGGATGCTGTCCGGCGCTCGTGCTCGGCGACCGCGAGACGCAGTATATCGGCAACTGCCGCCGTTTCGATCTGTGGCAGTACGAGGCCGTTGCAGATGGCTCGTATCTCGTGCATTGCCTCGTCGAGCGTGTGATGAATGTCGGTGATCTCGGCCTCACGAAGGTGCAAGGATGCTGTAGGATCCAGAAGTAGCGGACTTTCCATGCGAAGCGCTGCCAGCGCGACAAGCTGGGCCGGCCCGTCGTGGAGATCGGCGCCGATGCGGCGCAAATAGCGCTCATTTATCGCGGTGGCGCGGCGTGAGGCGCGCTGTACGCGATCGCGCAACGATGAGTTTTGTGACAGCAGGGCCTGCAGTTCGGCAACCTTTGCCTCGAGCGCCGAGCGCTGTGTTTGGATCGTGCGGCTACCCCGAAGCACGATGCCGTAGAGCATCGTCAACGCAGCAGCCGTCGCTCCTGCGACCACCAGCCAACTCGACCACAAGGCCGAATCCAGACTTGCCTGAAAGTCGTCGGCGATCTCGTAGAATTCGGATACCGCTACCACCTTCCCGGACCACGGCTCGCGAATGGGATTGTATATTTCAAGCAGCGGGGCGGAGGTCGTCTTCAATTCCTGTCTTTCGACAGCGTCAAGGCTGTTGAATTCAGCCACGACATTTCCCTCGAACGCTTGCATCAGATGGGCGCCCGGCTCGAACACCTTGCCTATCAACACCGCGTCCTTCGCGTACAGAATCTTGCCGTCGCGCCGCCAAAGCTTGAACGAGACCAACCTCTTTCCAAGCGCGCCCTGGTCAAGCGTCTCGTCGAGCGCCCGCCTGACGCCTGCGCTGAGTTGCTGGCTAGAGCGCATATCCGGCAATAGCGGTGCAATCACGCTGTCGACATAAAGCGCGGTGGCGCCGGCGGAATTGCGCATCACCCCTTCTCTGATCTGTGATGTAACCCACAGGCCGACCACCAACATTACAGCAAGCAATCCGAGACCGCCAGCAAGGAGGAACTGCAAAGCCAACGAAAGCCTGCTCCAGCTTTGATAGAAATTATCAAAGTGTCGCACGGATCGGTCGTCGTCTGAGCTTCATAGGACCCATGTTCCCTTCATAGGATCCGTCCTCCCTCGCGTGTACAACACTGTAGAATGGCCAATGGCGCGCACAAGGGCGATTACCCAATAAACTGGTTAAGGTTTCGAGCCCTGTCTAGAAGCGACATGCCGTATTTGGCCCAGATCCTTGCGCAGTGAGGCGGCTCGACCGGCCTGCAAGGCGGATCCGTTCTCGTCGGTAACGCTATCCGAACTGTATCCCGATTTGCAGACCGCATCCGGCCATCAACTTGCTGTAGGCACACCTATTTCGAAGACGTGCTCACCGCGTTCTGTTGGCTGCATAACGATCGCCTGGAGCAATTCTAACGGCCATGCACGTGCTGTCGAACTGCCAATGGATGCAAACGATGAGCTGGGCCGGTTCACTCAGACCCGTCTATTTGTCCTTGACGGCGTGGTAGGCTCTTATGGCTCGTATTTTTGTCGCAGGCCGGATCGTGTCCCGCTGCGTGGTGTAGCTGGCGGCATTGGTCGCCGTGCTCTCCGGCATGGGCCGGGCTGATCAGCGCGCCACGGCTGGCAGGCTGATGAGGGGATCATCGCTCATCTGGCTGATTGTTTCCAGGGTCATGTATCTGGCC
>CALRQH020000002.1:0-399279 GCA_943370265.1 Mesorhizobium carmichaelinearum | reverse complement strand
CGGGGAATCGTCAGCCAGGGCAAAGAGCGGCAACAGTGTGCTGCGATCGGCTTGGTGGATTTCGATATGCATGGGCAAACCGTGGACGAAATGACGAGGTGTCGAGCCTCATACGGCGCGTCGCCGCGAACGCCAAGATCGATGGTGCGACCATGGCTTGATCAAGGCGTAACGCCCAGTTCTCGCAGCGCCGCCTTGGCCGCGATGTATTCGACGAAACCTGTAGGGCAATCGCTGACGGCGACTTGGTAAAGCCGCAAAGCTTCATCGCGGTGCCCCTGAAGGCGGTTTAGCTCGGCATTGAAGAAATTCGCCTCGCACGAATTGCCGCGTGTGGTTGCTTTGTCTGGATCGACGGCTGCCGCCAGTGTGTCGGCGGGTGTCTGTTCGCCCAGCAACATTCGAACCACTGGCGCCGGCCATTTCGCCATGTCGAGCTTGCCAGTTGCTTGCCTCAACTGGCTTGCGGAGCCACTGCGTCGCTCCGCAATGTCGAGCCACATTGCGGAATATGCATCATCCGGCTTGAGCGTGGCCGCCTGTTCAAAATCGGCCTGCGCCTTGGCAAGCGCTCCGGAATAAAAATAGACGATGCCTCGGTTTCTGTAAGCCTCGACACGTTTTGGATCGAGGGCGATGGCCTGATTGTAGTCGGCAATGGCACGGTCTTTGTCATTTTTGCGCGCCCAGGCGGCGCCTCGGCTGTTATATGTGGCAGCGTCTTTTGGATCCAGACTGATCGCCTGATCGTAGTCCATGATGGCGCGCTCGGTTTCACCCTTGCGGACCAAGGCGATACCTCGGTCCAGGTAAAAGGTGGCATCCTTCGGATCGAGGCTGACCGCCTGATCGTAATCGGCAATAGCATGGTCGTAGTCGCCCTTGCGCGCCCAGGCTACGCCACGACTTTGATAGGCCAAAGCATCTTTCGGGTTGAGCTCGATCACCTGGTTGTAGTCCGCGATGGCGCGGTCGAAATCGCCCTTCCTTTTCCAGGCGGCCCCTCGATTGTAATAGGCATTCGCATATTTGGGATCGATACTCACCGCCTGGTCGTAATCAGCCATGGCGCGGTCGAGGTCTTTCTTATGCGCCCAGGCGAGGCCGCGATTGTTGTAGGCGTCAACATCCTTGGGATTGAGCTTGATCGCCTGGTCGAAGTCGGCGATGGCGCTATCGTTGTCGCCTTTGTGCACCCAGGCATTGCCTCGATTGTTGTATGCATCGCCATCCTTGGGATCGAGGCCGATCGCCTGGTCATAGTCGGCGATGGCGCGGCCATAATCGCCCTTATGCGCCCAGGCGAGGCCACGATTATTGTGACTACCGGCATCGTTCGGATCGAGACTGATCGCCTGGTCGTAATCGGCGATGGCATGGTCGTAATCGCCCTTGTGCGCCCACGTCCGGCCTCGATTGAAGTAGGTGTTGGCATTTTTCGGATTGAGGCCGATCGACTTGTCGAAATCGGCTATGGCACGATCATTGTCGACCTTGTCGGCCCATGCGATGCCGCGATTGCCGTAAGCCCATGCGTTTTTCGGATCGAGGGCGATCGCCTGGTCGTAGTCGGCAATGGCGCGGTCGTAGTCACCCTTGCGCACCCAGACAACGCCGCGATGGTTGCGGGCGTCGGCATCCTTCGGATCAAGGCTGATCGCCTTGTCGAAATCGGCGAGGGCCCGGTCGTCCGCACCTTTGTGGAACAGCACGATGCCTCGATTGTAGTAAGCATCAGCAAACGACGGATCGAGATTGATCACCTGATCATAGTCGGCAATGGCGCGGTCGTAATCATGTTGGGCGACCCAGGCGTTGCCGCGCTTGAAGTAGGCGGCCGAGTGATTGTAAGCAGGCTCGGTCGGGTCCTCGATCATATGCGTGCAGGCGGCGATCCGCCGTGCCGCTTCGACGAAATTATCGCCGACACAATCGCTGCTGGCGGCCAGAGCAGGAAGGCGCAGGACAAGCAGCAGGATTATGCTCGCCAGCGTTCGCCGGGAAAGCCAGCGCCCGGCCGGCGTGACCGGCTTGCCTGCGCTCATCGGGAGCCCCCAATCGATTTCACAACCGATCCGAACGACAGCGTTGGTGACTGTTTGCATTTGCCCCGAATCGCCCTATTTGCCGGCATCACTCCCGCCGATGTCATCGACACTCGCGGCATCGGACACAGCAGCAGACCCATGGCTCCGATCGTAGAGTGCGCGAACGCCCTCGCCCGCCGCATAGGCCAGATAGTACAAAACCGCTGTCTTCATCATGTCCAGAAAGAAGCCGGATGTCGTGATGATCTCAAACCAGGTCAGGCCGGGGCCCAAAGCCGAAAGAACCCCCAGGACAACGGAGACAACAAGTGGAACGAGCGGCGACAACCAGCCCTTCCGCCCGATTCCCAGCAGAAATGTAATCACCAGCAATATCATGAGGTCCGCCCCCTCGCGGATGGCGGGAGGCCAAGTATTGCAACCAGCCGCCGCCGCAAGAATATCTAGCAGCGTCGAAAATACTTTCCAACCATTTCCGGTGAACTCCAGGCGCGCCGGAAGTGCGGCATCGGGCGGGCTCCCGCCGAGCCGCGTCCCAACGAAGATCCGCCCCCAGCGGAGACACCGATAGTGACGGCCTTTGTGGCCGCAGCAAAGCCATGTCGTGCCAGCGGCTCTACTCGGCCGCGTCGGCCGTCACTTCGACGGCAGCTTCGGCTTCGATCCCGGCAATCGCCGTGGTGCTGCCGCCGCTGTTGCCCACCACATGGATGCGACTGGCCGGATCATAGGTGATCGTGACCCGTTCGCCGGGAGCAAGATCATGCAGCCGCACCCCGGGCACGAACCTGAATTTCCGCCCGTCCGAGAGCGTCAGGACCCCATCCTTCCACCGGCGGCGGTTGCGAAATCGGGCTTCGATTCGAATGCTGGTGCGCACGCCCAGGGGAAACAGATCCCTGGCCAGAAAACGCTTTTTCATGAACACCCCCCGGTGCTGTTGCGCGACGGCACCTGGCCCTCGCCTGACGAACTTCGCCCTAAGATGGAGGCAAAGCCGGCCGCACGCATCCCCCAGATGGGTGATTCTGAGACCATTTTTGGGTGGATCTGGCACTATGTCGGCGAACGGCTCGGGCTTCGATGGCGCACCGAACGAAGCGGCCGAGGCTCGCATGGTTCTCGCCAGCAGCGCGAAACCGACCGGAGAGAGCGCCACAGCTTGAACGGCCTTGCGCTGACCTTCAAGCCAGCAACCGCCTGAGACGATTGCATGCATATTGAGCGGGTACGTTCAGCAGGCGTTGGTATGCCTACCGAAACTCCACCAGAGGCAAATTGCATCAGTAAGGGGCGAAATCGAGAACGAACTTGAATTTCCAGGAAACGGTCTCGCGAAATGCCTTGGCCGATGGCTCGCCAGTCGCCGGCGCCATGATCTTTAGCCACGGTCGAAAACTGATCCCAAACACTTCAAGGTAATCTATCTGCTCGCCGACGGATCGACTTGCGGATCGTTCAGGCGCACGAACCGGCTGAGGCTCGCATAGTTCTTGCGCGGGCCTTTGACCCGCCACGCCTCGGCCCATTCGTCTGGCCCCCGAAACAACAGGCGCCCGAGATAGAGATCGGCGCCGCAATCATGCCGCACGCTCTGCGAAGCACGCCCGTCAAGGCTGATGAAGGCGGAGCCGTCGGCGCGAAGGACCGAAATCATATCCGCGCGCCTCTCCAGCCTGTAGCTCCGGCTCGCCGGCAGCGTGCGCTCACCGATGCTGATGTCGCCGGTTTCCTCGAACGCATAAGCGGTCACCACAGCCTGCCCGGAAAACACGCAACGTGTGCCGGCCAGGAAATCGATCACCGTGCGGCGAACGCTCCAGGTACCGATGAAGGCATCGTGCCTTGCCGGCGTATCTCCTCGTGCGGGGCCATCGTTCATGAAGACGTCCTATGGTCATCCACCAGGTTTCGCGGGATGGCGCGTTCGGTGGCTTTCATGAGAGGTTGTTGAAGGGTCAGGTCGACGCCACGGCCCCGGAATGTCGCGAAGTGCCGGGATAGTCCACCCCTAGACCACAGCCACGATCACATGTGCCTGGATTTTGGCGGCAACCTCACCGCTGCCATGCCTGTGCGCGATCGCGGAGGCGGCGTAGTCGGTCGCGGCTTCCAGCTTTCCCGCGTCCCTGGCCTCGATTTCGCTGCGCAGGACGGTTCCCTGGCAATAGGCAACGGCGGGAACGCGCGGCGAGGATGCGCGGCTTTGTTCGGCTCTCGTCTCGATCGCCACGCGAGAGAAACCCGCCTCCTCCAATTCGCCGCGGATCAGTGCCGTGTCGTGGTAGCCATGCGGCGTGCGTGCCAGGAAGCGCGGCGGATCGTTCGGAAAAATCTCTGCCAGCGCATTCGTCACATCATCTGCAAACACATTCTCCTCGATGCGATCCCATACGTTGAACAGGAAATGTCCTCCGGGCCTCAGCACGCGCTTTGCCTCGCGGTAGCCGGATGGCCGGTCGGGAAAGAACATCGCGCCGAACTGGCAGCAAACGAGATCGAAGGCCGCATCCTCAAACGGCAGCGCCAGCGCATCCGCTTGCAGCCATCTGATGCGACCGTCCGGAGCCTGACGTGAAGCGGCGTAGTCGAGCATCGGCTGGTTGAGGTCGGTAACCGTATAGCTTGCGCCGGGGGACAGTCTTGGCGCCAGTGCGCGGGTGACAACCCCGGTGCCTGCGGCGATTTCCAGAACGGCTGTTGGCGAGAAGGACGCGGCCCGTCGTGCAAGATCCGCGGCGAACGGCTCGAAAATCAGCGGCACCATATAGCGGTCGTAGTTTTCCGGAATGGAGCCGGTGAACACCTTGTCCGTTTCCAACATCGCCATCACCTGCCATCAGCTTGATAGTCAGCAAGACTAGCACATAAATCCGCTCTCGGTCGTTTTTGACCGTCCAACAGCATATGCGGCTGGCGGCGCGTGGGCTCTGTCGTGCCTGCCCCATCTGAAACACCCGCCAAGTACTTTTGGAAAATAAACTTCCGACCCGCCTTTGAGCGAGGCCGTTCCGTCTGTATCGTTGCCGTGAGGATTTTCGCATTTGTTCTTTCATGGCCGGTTCCGCCAAGCAAACAGGCGGCCGGGCGGAGGAAACACATGGCTCAGGTCGAGACGGCAACAGGCAACGCTCCCGCACCGCCCCAGGCGAACGATCCGGCGAAAAAGCGTCTCGACTGCGACATCGTCATGGCCGGCGGCGTCACTTCGGGCATCATCTATCCCGGCGCGGTGGCGATGATCGCCAGGCGTTATGCGTTCCACTCCATCGGCGGCACATCGGTCGGCGCCATCGCGGCGGCGATAACCGGCGCGGCCGAATATGGCCGCCGCACCGGCGGCAACGCCAGCGCCTTCGACGAACTCGAACAGATGCCGAAGGAACTTGGCCAATACGCCGATGACGGACACACGCGGCTCTTCCATCTGTTTACGGCCGAACCCGCGACCAGGCGGCTGCTGAGCCTTATCGCCCCCGTCTTCAGCGGCGGGAAGGGCCGCGCCAAGGCCCTGCTGTCAGCGCTGTCGTCATGGCAGATCGCGATCCCCACCGCGCTTGCACTGCTTGCCGGCCTCGCCGCCGCGTACGTGCTGTGCCGAGACGGCCATGGCCTGCTTGCCCTGGCGGCCGGGATCGCGGCATGCGCGCTCGCGCTGGTGATCCTGACGGTGATGTTCGTGGTCATGCTGTACTGGGCGTGGCTGCCGGCATGGCGCGCGAATTTCTATGGCATCTGCACCGGGCTCTCCTCGCCGTCCTTGCGGACGCCGCCAGGCGCCGGCCCCTTCGAGGGCCTGACCCCGTGGATCCACCGCAAGGTCCAGTCCGCCGCCGGGCGGCCGCTCGACCACTCGCCGATGACCTTCGGCGATCTGTGGAGCGCTCCCGATCCCGATGGGAAGAAGACCCAGGGCAACCCCGTCGTCGACCCGGCCAATCCGCGCTCCATCGACCTTGTCATGGTCGCCAGCGACATCAGCCGCAACCGCTCGGCGCAGCTTCCCTTCCTGGAGACGCCCTCGACCCTCTATATCGAGAAGGCCGTGCTCGTCAGCTATTTCCCGCCGCCGATCGTCAAGTGGATGCTGGACAATGCCGGTTCGCCCGAAAACAACGTAGAGCAGCGCGGTGACGTGATCCGCCTGCCGAAACCGCAGGACCTGCCGATCGTCTTCGGCGCGCGGCTGTCGCTCAGCTTTCCGTTCCTGCTGGCAGCCGTGCCGCTGATGACCCCGGATTACGCCCACAAGCCCAAGGGCGAGCCGATCCGGCTGCGCCGCGTCTGGTTCTCGGACGGCGGCCTGACCTCCAACTTCCCCGTCCATTTCTTCGACAGCCCGGTGCCGTCGCGGCCGACCTTCTGCCTCAACCTGATCGACTATGAGTCCGACGTTCCCGTCCAGCACGGCGACAGCGACGCCGACATGACCGAGGAGGGATCGCCCGATGCCGACCAGCCGGTGGCGCAGGCCCGCTCGGCCGAGCGCGCCGTCGCCAGCCGCCCAAAGATCGTGCCGCGGAGCGATCCGAGACCGGGCGACGTCGTCTGGAAAATGGTGTCGATGGCGACCGGCAACAACATGACGCCCGCTCCCTTCACCAGCTTCGATGAATCGACGGGTGCCGGGCTGCTTTCCTTCATCTTCACGCTGGTCAACACGGCCCGTTTCTGGAGCGACAACGAGATGGTCATCGCGCCGGGCATCCGCGAACGCGTCGTCAACATCGCGCTGCGCCCGGACGAAGGCGGCCTCAACCTCGACATGCCCGCCAACACGCTCGACGATCTCGACTATCGCGGCCGCGCGGCAGGTCTGCTGATCGCGGCGCGTTTCGATCCGCTGGCGGCGAGCGACCCCAAGACCGGCAAGGCCAACGTCAACGTCTTCGCCAATCACCGCTGGGTGCGCTTCCGCAACTTCATGGCGTCGTTCGAGGACAGTTCGCGGCGCTTCGCCACCTCCAGGCGCAAATCCGACGTGGCGGCGGTCGAACGGCGCGAATCCGTGCTCGACACCATGATCGCGGGACAGGCGCGCGAAAAGATCGGCTATCCTGTGCTTGCCGTGGCGCGGGATTTCTTCCGCCGCTCCATGGACGCGCTCGAACAGCTGGCCCTGACCATGGCGGCCGCGACCCGCGCCAACAAGACCGTCGCCTTCGACCAGGCGCGCGGCCCTGACGGCAAAAGGGTTCCCAGTGCCGCCCCCCGCCCCAGCATGCGCGCAAGGCTGCGGCCGCTCGCCAATGACGATCCGCGTGCCGAAATCGCCGACCTGCCCGATCCGCGATAGCGGCTTGGCACCAGCGTCCTCGCCTGGCCTTGATTCACGTCAAGGTGGCCCTGTCACGGAGCGGATAGGGAAACTATATCAGGTTCAGCCTCCCAAGGCCCCGCCACCCAAGGGCGCGCATCGGCACTCGAATGCCCCCTTGCACAACAGGTCACATCATCATGTACAAGCATCTGCTTATCGCCTCCGACGGATCGGAACTGGCCGAGAAGGGCGTCGCCCATGGCCTCGAACTGGCCAGGGGTCTCGGCGCCACCGTCACCTTCGTCAACGTCACCGAGCCGTTCCCGATCTTCGCCTGGGGCGGCGCCATGGCCGGCTATGCCGCCGGCGATGAATTCGCCGCCTATGAGGAAAACGCGCGGCAGTACGCCAAGGAGATGCTCAGCCGATGCAAGGAGTCCGCTGATGCACTGGGCGTTCACGCCAAGGTCCTGCATGTCGAGAACAGGAAGCCCGCCGAGGCGATCCTGGAACTTTCGCGGACCCAGGGCTGCGACCTGATCGTCATGGCCTCGCACGGGCGCCAAGGTCTGGGGAAGTTGCTTTTGGGCAGCCAGACGGCGGAAGTGCTATCCTACACCGAGATCCCGGTTCTGGTGGTTCGCTAGCGGGATATGGCGCACAGCCGAGAGCCAATTCGCGATATCCATTACTATCTCGGCGGCGACAAATCTTAGGGAACTTTCAGGACAGAAAAATATGAGCCGCAGTCACGCCGAAAACCACCTCGTCTCGCGCATCGGCTGGCTGCGCGCCGCCGTGCTTGGCGCCAATGATGGAATCGTCTCCACCGCCAGCCTTATCGTCGGCGTCGCCTCTGCGTCCGCTGCAAGTTCGGAAGTTCTGGTTGCCGGCATTGCCGGGCTGGTGGCGGGCGCCATGTCGATGGCGGCCGGTGAATATGTCTCGGTCAGCTCGCAGTCGGACACAGAGAAAGCCGACCTCGATCGTGAGCGCGAGGAACTCGGGACCCAGCCGGAGTTCGAACGCGCGGAGCTGGCGCAGGTTTACATAAAGCGCGGGCTGGAACCGGGCCTTGCCCGACAGGTGGCCGACCAATTGATGGCCAGGGATGCGCTGGCCGCGCACGCCCACGACGAACTCGGCATCACCGAGATGACCACGGCGCGGCCGATCCAGGCGGCGCTGACCTCGGCGGCGAGTTTCGGCGTCGGCGCGGCGATGCCGCTCGCCATGGTGCTGGTTGCACCGGCCACCCTGCTGGTACCGGCTGTTTCCGTAGCGTCGCTGCTTTTCCTCGCCTTGCTGGGCGCCATCGGCGCCAAGGCGGGCGGCGCCAACATCCCGCGGGCGACACTGCGCGTCACCTTCTGGGGCGCCTTGGCGATGGCACTGACCGCCGGCATCGGCGCACTGGTCGGCAGGGCTGTGTAAGCCATCTGCCGGACTGAGCGACCAAAGGCGTTCGTTTGAGCTGGTTCATCAACCATTGATACGGATCTCCGCATGACTGCATCAAGCCGACCCGACCTCAGCGATATCCATGCCGGCGACTGGGTCGATCGCAGGCTGCCTTCGGCGTGGCGGCCCTATACGAGGCTCGCGCGGCTGGACCGGCCCGTCGGTGTGTGGCTGACGCTCTTTCCCTGCCTGGCCGCGCTCATCCAGGCCTCGCATGGCTTTCCCGCGCTCTGGCAGTTGATCGTCTTCTGCCTCGGCGCCCTGCTGATGCGAAGCGCCGGCTCCACCGTCAACGACATCGCCGACCGCAACTTCGATGCGCATGTGGAACGCACCCGCTTTCGTCCCTTGGCCAGCGGCCAGCTCCGCACCCGCCAGGCCATTGGCTTTCTGGTCGTCGAACTGGCGCTCGCGGCCTCGCTGCTGTTTTTCCTCAGCCCCTATACCCGGCTGATCGCACTCTGCGTGCTGCCGCTGGTCTTCATCTATCCGCTCTGCAAGCGCTTCACCCACTGGCCGCAGGCGGTGCTGGGCGCGGCGTTCAACTGGGGCATGCTCATGGCATGGGCAGAGGTGACCGGGCACGTGCCCGTTGGAGCCGTCATCATGTGGATTGGCGCCATCGCATGGCAGATCGGCTACGACACCGTCTACGCCTATGTGGACGTGAAGGACGACACCCGCCTTGGCCTGAAATCGACGGCGATCCTGTTCGGCCAGGGCGGAAAAGCCTGGATCGGCCTGTTCTACGCCATCACAGTCGTTTCATGGTCATTGGGCGGCTGGCTGTCGGGCATGTCGCTGCCATACGCCGCCGGAATGGTCGTGGTCGCCGCCCATCTCGCCTGGCAAACCCAGCGCATAGACCTTCAGCGCCCGGAGCTGAATTTCAGGCTGTTCCTGTCGAACATCCTGACGGGCCTGCTCCTGGCATGCGCGGCACTCATGGGTACCTGGTAGGCCGGGCCAGGCACCGCGACCTCCGCTCAGCTCTCGTAGAGCCCGCTCCCCGTCGCCGCCGCGCGTTGCAGCGCCCTTCCCCTACAACGACGCCAACACCGTTGACGCAACGGCTTTGTTCCAGTATAGAACCATTTAGTTCCAGAACTGATTGGTTCCGTAAATGATTGCTGAATTCTCCCTCGACCATACATTCGCGGCACTGGCCGACCCGACGCGCCGGGCCATTCTTGCCCGGCTGCTCGACGGCGAGGCGTCGGTCGCCGAACTGGCTCGGCCCTTCGCGCTCACCGTGCGCGCCGTCTCAAAACATGTCGGCGTGCTCGAGCAGGCCGGGCTGGTGACCCGCAGCCGGGCGGCCCAAAAACATCTCAGCCGCATCGAGCTTAATCCCCTGCGCGACATCGACCGCTGGCTGGACGACTACAGAAAGCTCTGGGAAGGCCGCTTCGACCGCATGGAAGACCTGCTGCGGCGCGAGGCGGACAAGTCGCCATGAGCGCGCCCGGGACCATGGAGGCCGCCGCCGACCGCAGCTTTGTCATCGAGCGGACCTTCAATGCGCCGGTCGAGCGCGTCTTCCGGCTTTGGACCGATCCGCTTCTGGTGGCGCAATGGTGGGGCATCAAGGACTGCACCATCCCGCATTGCGTGCTCGACGTCAGCGTCGGCGGCCGCTGGCGCATCGACATGCGCACGCTGAGCGGCGCGCTCTACCGCAACCAGGGCAGCTATATCGAGGTCAGCGAAAATGAACGGCTGAGCTACAGCGACGAGCCGGATCCTGAAATCCGCGAATGGACCGGCAAGCCGCCGGGGCCAAGCCGCCACACCGTGACCTTCACGCCCGACGGCAAGCGAACCCATGTCCATTTCGAGGTGACGCTGGCCAGTCGCGCCGACCGCGAGCGCCTGCTGGCGCTGGGCATGCGCGGCGGCTGGACGCAGAGCTTCGACCGGCTGGAAGAGCTGATAGAGGGGGCCGACCATGCGGCCTGAGAATGCGCGAACCCCGGCGACCCGGGCCGTCCTGTCGAAGGACGGAACGCCGATCGCCTGCGAGCGCCGGGGCCAGGGCCATCCGCTGATCCTCGTCGACGGCGCGCTCTGCTCGCGCACCATGGGGCCGAGCGGCCCGCTGGCCAAGGCGCTGGAGAACCATTTCACCGTGTTCCGCTACGACCGCCGTGGCCGTGGCGACAGCGGCGACACCGCGCCCTACGCCGTCGAGCGCGAGGTCGACGATATCGAGGCGGTGCTGCAGGCCGCGGGCGGCGAAGCCTATGCCTGGGGCATGTCGTCGGGCGCCATGCTGGCGCTGATAGCCGCAACCCGCCTGCCCGGCATCACCAGGCTCGCGCTCTACGAGGCGCCGCTGATCGTCGACGACAGCCGCGAGACCACGGAAGCCGACTGGACCACGATCCGGGCAGCCATCGCCGAGGGCCGGCGCGGCGATGCCGTGACCGCCTTCCTCAAATCGGTGGGCATGCCCAGCCTGCTGATCCTCTTCATGAAGCTGACGCCGATCTGGCCGAAGCTGAAAGCAGTGGCTGATACCTTGCCCCATGACGGCGCCATCGTCGCCGGCGATCAGCTAGGCAAGCCACTGGACCCCGCCCGCTGGGCCGGCGTGAACGTGCCGACACTTGTAACCGATGGCGGCAGGAGCCCGGCATGGATGCGGCACGGCAACAAGGCATTGGCCCAAGCCCTGCCCAATGCAAATTACCGGACGCTGCCCGGCCAGAACCACATGCTGAAACCCGCCGCGCACGTGCCTGTGCTGACCGCGTTTTTTGGTGGGCGGGATTAGCCCTCGCCGCATCCGGCTTGCGAAGCCCTCGCCGCCCATGGCATCTCTCCGATACAACGGACCGATCCGCACAGCATGGCCCAACGACCATCACCACCCGGCAAGCGGCCCACAGGCAGGCCCGACATCGGCAAGCCCGTCACAGGCGTCAGCCTCAACCGCGCCTTGTCGAAACTCGGCCTGTGCTCGCGCACGCAGGCCGAGGTGCTGATCGCGGAAGGGCGCGTGCGCGTCAACGGCAAGGTGGTCGGCAACGCCTCGGCGCGCGTCGACCTCAACCGCGACCGCATCGTCGTTGACGACAGGCCGGTTGTTGCCGAGCGCAAGGTCTATCTGATGCTCAACAAGCCGCGCGGGCTTGTCACAACCCGCGACGACCCGCAACAGCGCGACACGGTCTATGCCTGCCTGGAAGGGCTAGATCTGCCCTTCGTCTCGCCGGTCGGCCGGCTCGACAAGGCGAGCGAGGGCCTGCTGCTGATGACCAACGACGCCCGTTTCGCCAACCGGCTGATGGACCCGGCCTCGCATATGCCCAAGACCTATCACGTGCAGGTCGGCTCGGTGCCGGATGAGACGATGTTGGACAAACTGCGCGCCGGCGTCACCATCGACGGCGAGACCCTTACGGCCAACTCGATCGCGCTTTTGCGCAGCGGCGGCCGCACCGCCTGGCTGGAGATCGTGCTCGACGAAGGCCGCAACCGCCACATCCGCCGCCTGCTCGCCGCCCACGGCATCGAGGTCAAGCGCCTCATCCGCATCGCCATCGGCCGGCTGCAACTGGGCGACCTCGCCAAGGGTTCTGCGCGACATCTGACGGCGGAGGAGGTGGTGTTGCTGGAGGGATGAGAACAGCTCAAAGCTGGTGCTCTGTGACCGGCGCTGTGGGGTCTTCAACATAACGGTCTGCGCTCCCGTCACTTCACCCGAAAGAATGAGCGCTCCAGAAATTTTTCCCTCGCACCGATGATTTCGGCTCACATCCGCTGTCCTGATCATCAGGCACCGGAAGAGTCCGGGCCGGAACAGCGAGGTGATCCATGGGATCGTTGCAAGGTCACGATATCGTCGTGGTCGGAGGCAGCCGGAGTGTCGGGCGCGCGATCGTCGAAACCGTGTGGAGCGAGGGCGCGACCGTGCTTGCGGTCGCCCGGGGCGCGGCCGCTCCCGATGCGGTCTTCGCCGCGCTGCCGCCGGACGATCCATGTCGGCCCGCTCGGCCCCGATCTGTTCGGGGCCTACGGCCTGCCGCCTGTCTGGCTATGACGAAGACTCAGGCCTTGTTGGTGATCCACATGGTTGGAGCGCCGACCACGCCGGCGCCCTGCATCGCCTTTTTCAGGTCCTCGCTCTTGATGAAGGATTGCGCGTCAGCGACGGTGGCGAAATCATGGGTCACGGTCACGTCGTTGGGATTGTCAGCCGCCTGATAGACACTCTCGGCCTTCACGCCCTTGGCTTTTTGCGTGGGACCAAAGGCGTCGTAGACTTTACGCCAGGCCTTGTAGTCGGACACGGTATGCCGCACGAACAACGTCGTCATCTTCCATTCCTCCCAGGCTGTTTTTCTCGTTTCGCCCAGCATTCCAGCTATGGCCGCTCGACCGTATGCTTCCCCCTGGCCGTTCGCAAACAACGTCTGGTTGCAGGAACTATCTGGAATGGTGCGCGTCGTTTCGGCGTCTCGATCCGCTGCGGCCGGCCTACCTCTGGTTCCATTTGCGGATGACCGGCTCGCCCAGATCGTGCTCGTAGCCGAGCACGCTGATGCTGGTCGTATCCAGCACCAGCAGCGCGCCGCCTTCCGGCGGCAGGCCGACCCAGCGCGCGCCGAGCACGCGCAGGAAATGCGCGCTGGAAAAGATCAGGATGTTGCCACCGGCCTCGCGCAGTTGCCGGACGATCCTGTCCGCCCGCGCGCCGACATCGGCAGCACTCTCGCCTTTCGGACAGCCGTCGCGAAACACGTTCCAGCCGGGGCGCTCGGCCAGGATCTGCGTGGTCGTAAGCCCTTCATAGGCGCCGTAATCCCACTCCTGCAGGTCGTCGTTCTTGACGCTCCCAGCGCCAAAGCCGGCGAGCACGCTGGTGTTGTAGGCGCGCTGCGAGGGGCTCGACCACACCGCCGAGAACGACAGGCCCTTCAGGCGATCAGCCACACCACGCGCGGCGGCCTCGCCGGCTTCCGTCAGCGGCATGTCGGTGCGGCCAGTGTGCTGGCCAGACAGGCTCCACGCCGTCTCGCCATGCCGAACCAGATGGACTTGTGGAAGCACGCTGCTCATTGCTCGCCTTTCGCTGGTGTGTGTCCGGCCAAGCTGTAGCGGCCCGCACCGCGCCGCGAAAGGCCCGGCAGTCCGGCCATGCGTCATCGGCCCGCGACATGAGCCGTTCCCATCCCCCACGAGCCCGCTTCCGGTTGCCAGGCCATGATGGTGGTGACGCACGAGATGGGCTTTGCCCGCAAGGTCGCCCAGCGCGTGGTGTTCATGGACGCCGGCGCCATCGTCGAAAGCGGCACCCCGGAAGAATTCTTCTCGCACACCAGGACCGACCGCGGCTGCGCGTTCCTGAGCAAGATCCCGCGGCATTGAGAGATGCTATGGAGTTTGTCGGCAGGGCAATCGCTTCAGACAGTGTGCAACCTGCTGGGAGCGACCATTGTCGAGGTCAGCGCCGCCCATTGCCCTGCCGGACATTTCTCCCCGTATAGTGACGTATAGTGACGGGGAGAAAGCAGCTGGCCGCGAGGCTGGCGCCTTTTCTGCACCGCTGACAATTGGCGAAAGTGGCAATGGCAGCGCCCCTCTCCCTGTCACAAGCTGATCACCCCACCCGCTTGCTCGCGGCATCGACAACCACCTCGCCGTCCTCCTTGGTGAACGCACCGATCTCAGGGTTGGGCAGGATATCCAGCACCTTTTCCGACGGCCGCGCCAGGACAACGCCAAGAGGCGTCACCACGATCGGCCGGTTGATCAGGATCGGATGCGCCAGCATGAAGTCGAGGATCTCGTCGTCGCTCCATTTCGGGTCGGCAAGGCCGAGCTCCGCATAGGGCGTCCCCTTCTCTCGCAGCAGGTCGCGCGGCGCCATCCCCATTGCCGCGATCAGTTCGACCAGCTTTTCGCGCGACGGCGGCGTCTTCAGGTATTCGATCACCAGCGGCTCCTCGCCCGACTGCCTGATCATCGCCAGCGTGTTGCGCGAGGTGCCGCAGGCCGGGTTGTGATAGATGGTGACGGTCATTGCGAGGCCCTTTCTGTCGACATGGTTTTCTTGACGGCGGGGCCCTGCTCGTACCAGCCCCGGCTGCGGTTGACGATCCACACCACCGACAACATCACGGGGACCTCGATGAGGACGCCGACGACGGTGGCGAGCGCCGCACCCGAATTCAGTCCGAACAGCGCGATCGCGGCGGCCACCGCCAGCTCGAAGAAGTTCGATGCGCCGATCAGCGCCGAAGGTCCGGCCACGCAATGCCGTTCGCCGGACAAGCGGTTGAGCAGATAGGCAAGGCCGGAGTTGAAATAGACCTGGATCAGGATCGGCACCGCCAGCAGCGCGATCACAAGCGGCTGCGCGATGATCTGCACGCCCTGGAAGCCGAACAGCAGCACCAGCGTCGCCAGCAGGGCAAACAGCGACAGGGGTTGCATGGCTGCCAGCAGCGCATCGAGCCCGGCCTGCCCCCTCGCCGCCAGCAGCCGTGCGCGGACCATCTGCGCGACGATCACCGGCAGGACGATGTAGAGCGCCACCGACAGAACCAGCGTGCCCCATGGCACGGTGATGGCCGACAGGCCGAGCAGAAGGCCGACGATGGGCGCGAAGGCGACGATCATGATGGCGTCGTTGAGCGCCACTTGCGACAAGGTGAAGTTCGGCTCTCCGCGCGTCAGGTTCGACCAGACGAACACCATCGCCGTGCAAGGTGCGGCGGCAAGGATGATCAGTCCGGCAATGTAGGAATCGATCTGCGCGGCCGGCAGCCACGGCCGGAACAGAAAGCCGACGAAGAGCCAGCCCAGCAGCGCCATGGAGAACGGCTTCACCGCCCAGTTGATGACCAGCGTCACGCCAATGCCGCGCCAGTAGGTGCCGACCCTGGCCAGCGACGCGAAATCGACGCGCAAAAGCATCGGCACGATCATCAGCCAGATCAGCACCGCGACGGGAATGTTGACCCTGGCGATCTCGGCCGCAGCGATGGCGCCGAACAGGCCCGGCAGCAGATGGCCGAGCGCCACGCCGGCGACGATGCACAACGCCACCCACACGGTCAGGTATTTCTCGACGAAGCCGATGCCGGGCCGCGCCGCTTCGTTCGCGTTCAGAGCGTGATCGGTCATGATGGCTTTTCCCGTTCGTCGCGTCTCAGCAGCACTTGCAGGTCACGGCATCGATCACCGGACGGCAGAGCTCCGGCGCGCCGTTGCAGCAGTCTTCCATCAGGTAGGCCAGCAGGTCGCGAAAGCCGGTCATGTCAGCGACGTAGCGCACGATCCTGCCGTCGCGCTCCGGCCGGATCAGCCCGGCATGGACAAGCACCTTCAGATGCGCCGACATGGTGTTCTGCACCGCGTCCAGTCGCGTCGCGATCTCGCCCGCCGGAATGCCCGGCGGACCGGCGCGCACCAGCAGCCGGAAGACATCCAGCCGCGTCTCCTGCCCCAAAGCGGCCAGCGCGTTTAATGTGCTCTTCTTATCCATATATCCGAATCCTTGGATTTATGGATGTCTTGATATCGCCTTCGCGGCGGCCTGTACAGTGCGTTCCCCAGCCGGATGGAAGTGGACGGCGGCGGCGGCCAAGTTAATCAAGGCACCCGCGAGGCCGGGAATTCCCGGTGCACCATCAGCGCCGCTTCGCCACCTGGGGCGTCTCGTGCAGCTTCGGCGGCGGTGGCGTTTGCAGAACCTCCGGCCGCGGGCCCACAGCCGGCACCGGGCCGCCGGCCATGACGATCTCCGGACCGGCCTTGCGGCGCCAGAACCATCTGAGATGGCTGAACCGGCTGAGATAGATGTAGACGACCGGCGTCGTGTAGAGCGTCAGGAACTGCGACAGCAGCAGGCCGCCGACAATGGCGATGCCCAGCGGCCGGCGCAGCTCGGAGCCCGCGCCGCTGCCCAGCGCCAGCGGCAGGCCGCCGAGCAGCGCCGCCATGGTCGTCATCATGATCGGCCGGAAGCGCAGGATGCAGGCCTGGTAGATGGCCTCTTCCGCCGGCAGGTTGCGGCGTCGCTCGCCCTCCAGCGCGAAGTCGATCATCATGATCGCGTTCTTCTTGACGATGCCGACCAGCAGGATGACGCCGATCAGCGCGATCAGCGAAAAATCATAGCCCAGCGCCATCAGCGCCAGGAAGGCGCCGACGCCCGCCGAAGGCAGCGTCGACAGGATGGTGATCGGGTGCACGAAGCTCTCGTAGAGAATGCCCAGCACGATATAGACGGCGATGATCGCCGCCAGGATCAGGTAGGGCTGGTTGGCCAGCGACGACTGGAACACCTTTGCCGAGCCCTGGTAGCGCGCCGTCAGCGTCGACGGCAGGATCATCGACTGTTCGAGCTTCTGGATCGCCGTGATCGCGTCGCCGAGCGAATGGCCGGCCGCCAGGTTGAACGACAGCGTCACCGCCGGAAACTGGTCCTGGTGGTTGATCGTCAGCGGCGACACCGACGTCTCGTAATGCGCCAGCGCCGACAGCGGCACCATCTGCCCGCTGGTGCTGGAGCGCACGAACAGGCGCGCCAGCGCCGAGGCGTCCTCCTGGAAACGCGGCTGCAGCTCCAGCACGACATGGTGCTGGTCGAGCTGGGTGAAGATCGTCGCCACCTGGCGCTGGCCGAAGGCATCGTACAGCGTGTCGTCGACGGCCTGCGGCGTGATGCCGAGCTGGCCGATCAGGTCGCGGTCGATCTTCAGCATCATCCTGGGCGCGCTTGCCTGCAGGTCGCCGGTCACGTCCTGCAATTCGGGTAGGGTTTGCAATTTGGCCAGTATGACCGGCGCCCATTTGAACAGCTCGTTCACGTCGGGGTCCTGCAGCGTGTACTGGTATTGCGTCTTGCTGACCCGCGCGCCGATCTGCACGTCCTGGCGGGCCTGGCCGAACAAGGCGATGCCCTCGACCTTGGCCGCGGCCTTGCGCAGGCGATTGATCACTTGCGTCGCCGTCGCATGGCGCTCGCTCAGCGGCTTCAGGTCGATCATCAGCCGGCCGCTGTTGACGGTCGGGTTGGCGCCGACCCAGTAATAGACCGTCTGCACATCGGGGTCCGCGGTCACCACCTTGGCCAGCTCGTGCTGGCGCTGCACCATGGCGTCGTAGGAGATGTCCTGCGCTGCTTCCGAACTGCCGGAAATGGTGCCGTTGTCCTGCTGCGGGAAAAATCCCTTGGGGATGACCTGGTAGAGATAGAAGGTGGCGCCGAGCGTCGCCGCCATGAACAGCAGCATCACCGGCTTGTGCCTGAGCACCCAGCGCAAGCCGGCCTCATAGACGTGCAGCATGCCGGTGAAAGCGGCTTCCAGAGCCCGCGACACGATGTTCTCGCGGGCATTGTGGTCGATCGGCTTCAGCAGCCAGCCGCACATCATCGGCGTCAGCGTCAGCGAAATCAGCCCGGACATCATGATGGCGATGCTCACCGCCACCGCGAATTCGCGGAACAGCCGGCCGATCAGGCCGCTCATCAAAAGCAGCGGGATGAAGACGGCGACCAGCGACAGCGTCATCGAGATGATGGTGAAGCCGATTTCGCGCGATCCCGAGAGCGCCGCCTGCAGCGGCGTGTCGCCATTCTCGATGTGGCGGATGATGTTTTCCACCATGACGATGGCGTCGTCGATGATGAAGCCGACGGCGATGGTCAGCGCCATCAGCGACACATTGTCGATCGTGTAGCCGAGCAGGTACATCGCCGCGCAGGTGCACAAGAGCGACACCGGAATGGTGATGCTGGGGATGAGCGTGGCGCGCACATGCCGCAGGAACAGGAAGATGACCAGCACCACCAGCCCGATGCTGATCGCCATGGTGAACTGCACCTCGGAGACGGATGAGCGGATCGTCTGGGTGCGGTCGCCCAGGATCTGCATCTTGACCGATGGCGGCAGCGTGCGCTGGAGTTCCGGCAGCACGTCCTTGATCGACTGCACCGTCTGGTTGATGTTGAAGCCGGGCTGCTTGTGGACGTCGATGATGACGGCCCGCTGGCTGCCGAGCCAAGCCGCCTGCCTGATGTCCTCGACGCCGTCTATTGCCGTGCCGATGTCGCTGACGCGAACCGGCGCGCCGTTGCGGTAGGCGATGATCACCGCGTTGAACGAAGCCGCATTGGACAGCTGGTCGGTGGCGTCGAGCGTCAGCGACTGGCGCGGGCCGTTCAGCGTGCCCTTCGGCGCATTGACGCTTGCCGTCGCGATCGCCGCGCGGATATCCTCGAGGCTGAGGCCGAGCGCGGCGGCCGCTGATGGGTTGACCTGGATGCGGACCGCCGATTTCTGCTCGCCATGGAAATCGACCAGCCCGACGCCGGTGACCCGCGACAGCTGCAGCGCCAGGTAGTTCTCGACATAGTCGTTGACCTTGTCGATCGGCAGGTCTGTGGAGGTGACGGCGATCGACATCAGCTGCGCGTCGGCCGGATTGGCCTTCTCGTAGGTCGGCGGGCTGGGAAGATCCTTCGGCAGGTCGCCGCCGGCGGCGCTGATCGCGGTCTGCACATCCTGCGCGGCGCCATCGAGGCTACGGTCGAGGTCGAACTCGACCTGGATCGAGGTGCGCCCGAGCGAGCTGCTCGAACTGATCGACGTCACGCCCGAAATCAGCGCCAGCTGCCTTTCGAGCGGCGCTGCAACCGTCGTCGCCATCGTCTCGGCGCTTGAGCCCGGCAGGTTGGCCGAGATCTGCAGCGTCGGGATGTCGACCTGCGGCACGCCGGCGATCGGCAGCAGGAAATAGGCGACAAGGCCGACCAGCGTCACGCCGATGGCCAGGAGCGTGGTGGCGATCGGCCGGACGACGAAGGGCGCTGATATATTCATGGCGCGAGTGCCGCCTGGGCCGGGCCGGTGACGTCGACCAGATCCCCCTCCTGGATCCGGTACTGGCCGTCGGTGACCACGATGTCCCCGGGCTGGACACCTTCGCCGACGACGGCGAGATCGGCATTCGAATACGCCACCGTCACCGGCCGTTTGACGATGTGCCTGTCCTTGCCGACGACGAAAGCATACGTCCCGTCCGGGCCGCGCACAATCGCCGTCACCGGAACCGTCACCACGCCGCGCTGGAAATCCACCCGGACGCGGACATTGACGAACTGCCCCGGCCACAACCTGTCATCGGCATTGTCGAAGACGGCGCGTATCCGGATTGTCGCGGTGGCGTTGTTGATCTGGTTGTCGACAACGCTCAGGCTGCCGGTGGCCAGTTGCTGGCCGCTATTGTCCTGCGCGACCACCGGGGCATTGCCGGCCTTCATCACCTTCTGGATGCGGGGAAGATCGGCGGACGGCAGAGAGAAGTCGACCGCGATCGGGTGGATCTGGCTGATGCGCACGATGCCGCCGGTGTCGCTGGCGCGGATGATGTTGCCGGCATCGACCATGTGGATGCCAGCCCGCCCGTCCAGCGGCGAGCGGATCTGCGTGAAGCGCAGCTGGATCTGCTGGATATCGATGGCGGCCTGGTCGACCTTGACGGTCGCTTCCAGCTGCGCCACGGCGGCCTTGGCCGTGTCCAGCACCTGCGTCGAGCCTACGCCCTTGCTGGTCAGGGTCTGCGCGCGGGCGAGATCCAGCCTGGCGTTCGCCAGTGACACGTCATCGCGCGTTTTGGTGGCCTCGGCCTGCTCGAGCGCCGCCTGCAGCGGTTGCGGATCGATTTCGGCGATGAGGTCGCCGGCATGCACGTCCTGTCCGTCGGCGAAGTCGAGCTTGATCAGCTGGCCGTCGATGCGGCTGGTCACGGTCACCGTGCGCAGCGGCGCGACGGAACCAAGGCCGACGAGAAACACCGGAACATCGGCCCGGCGCGCGACATCGGCAACAACGGGGATAGCGGCATCCGCCGCCAGGGCGTCGACCGTGGCCGAAGCGCTTGCCAGGCTGAAGGCGAGGGAAGCAAGGGCAACGGCCGGAAGGGTTCGGAAGGCCTTGCACCAGTCGGCGATCATGCTTGGTCTCGTCCGTGCGGTTTCCAAACGACAATGAACGCGCCGCGGGCCTGTCAGCCCACGGCCCGTGATCCGTACCCTGCGGACTCTACCTTTCCGGCGCATCGCCGTCGCCTTACCGATCGGTAAGTTCCCGGCGGCAGCGTCGTCTACAGCCGCGCGAACGGGATGAGCATAGGCACCCGTTTGGCATAGGCATCTTAGGCGCCTTCGCCCAGTTGCCGGCGCAGCCATGCCTCTTCCAGCCTGGCTTTCGTCACCATGCCAGCCAGCATGACCAGGAATGGGCTTGACCGCTCCGCACATTCTCCTCAACGGGGATGATTTACAGCGACCTGCGACCAGCGCCCGATACACCCCCGTCGCGCCTGACATGACCTCAGGGCTGCCCTTCATCCTCCAGGCCGACGATGTAAAAAAGGTCGTTGACGGTCGTATCAAGCGCCTTGGCCAGGACCAGCGCAAGCAGCGTTGACGGGACGAAAACACCGTTCTCGATCGTGTTGATGGTCTTGCGCGAGACGCCGACGCGAAACGCCAATTCGGCCTGTGTGAGTTGAAAGCCGGCGCGTGCTTCCTTCAGCCGGTTTCCAAGGGAAAGCTCATTCACCGCCGCCGGCCGCCCACTCAAGATAGGTGAAATACAGGGCTGGAGCGCCAACTCCAGCAGTAAGGCACCATGGCAGAAGCGCGTTCGCGAAAGCGGGATCAACCAATGAAACCAAATAAGCCGCGCTATTTGTCGTCACGAAAACCCAAAACCCGACCTGAATCGCCCTATTGCGAAAAGAGGTACTTAGTTCGTCCTCCATAGCGGAACGAATTCTACGCTTTATGCCTATTCCGCTGACAATCAGCGCGTTTGAAATAAAGGCGAGAACGGCGCTCCCTGCCATGAGCCACTCAGTCGTGCGCATATCGCCCGGACGCTGCACCACGGCCGCGGAAAGGCCAAAGACCAATGCGCTGACGGCAACCAGCAGTAACTGGCGGGTGCGCTGGTACCGCAGTTCATCCGCCCGCAGCCGCAGAACACGCGGTGTATTGGCCTCCGCCTGAGGGCGATTGAGCAGGTGTATGGCAACAAGCAGCGCCAGCAGAAAGCCTGCCGCCACCACGATGCTGATACCGAGTACCGTATGTGAACGATGCAACTGCCCCCAGCCGACGCCGAGCAGGATCGCGAATACAGGTGTGATTGCGCCTCTGGCAATCATTCTGCGCCGCTGGCGTTTCTGGTCGATACGGATGATATCGGCGTCGCTCATTGACGGGAATGACACGGGCATCTCCCCAATCTGTTCGCCGATTTAGTAACCTATAGGTTACATCCTGTCAAAGCCGGTTTGAGCGCCAACGCGGCGTTTGGCCAGCCGGTCTTCCTGACCCTGCCAATGACAGATCTCGGGCTTGTCTCGACTAGAGGCAGCCAGCGAACATGACCGGACCGCCGGCCCCGAATAGGCAGCGGTCCCTGTTCTCATGCCCGCGACAACGGGGGATAGCTCTGGTCGATGGCGCCCTTCTTGCGGGCGACGCGGCATAGCTGCTCGTACAGGACCGTCGCTGCGTTCAGCGCGGTGATCCCGGCCACGTCGTAGGGAGGGGATACCTCCACGACATCGCAGCCGGCGATATCAAGGTCGCCAAGGGCGCGCAGGACCCGCAGCAGCTTGAGCGGCGCCAGGCCGCCGACGACGGGTGTTCCCGTTCCCGGCGCATGGGCCGGGTCAAGGCAGTCTATGTCCACCGTCAGGTAGCAGGGGCCCTCGCCCACGACCCGCCGGATGGTCGCGGCAATGCCCTCGGGCGTGGCGTCGTCGCAGGCGACGTTGTCGAGGATGGCGATGCCCAGGGGATCGTCGACCCATGTGCGAATGCCGACCTGGATCGATCGCGCGGGGTCGATGATGCCCGTCTCGACGGCCGTGCGGAACATCGTGCCATGATCCATGGCCAACTCACCAGGAGCCGCCTTGGGGTCCTGCCAGGTGTCGGGGTGCGCGTCGAACTGGATCAGGGCCAGCTTTCCATGACGCGCCGCCGTCGCCTTCAGCAAGGGGAAGGAGATGAAATGGTCGCCGCCAAGGCCGAACAGGGTTGCTCCGGTGGCGATCGCCGCCGCAGCTGTGGCTTCGATGGTTGCGGGAATTGACCGGGAGTCGCCATAGTGGAGATAGACATCTCCGAGATCGACAGCTTTCACATGTTGAAGCGGGTCGAACCCGCCGGGATAGGCCGGCAATTCTGCAAGCTGCGCCGAGGCGCCACGGATGGCGCCCGGCCCCAGTCTCGCCCCCGGCCGGTTGGACGTGGCCAGATCGAACGGAATGCCAAGAAAGGCGACGTCGGCGCCTTCGGCTTTTGCCGCATGGGGAATGCGAAGAAACGTTCGCGCCGTGGTGAAAGTCTGCTCGGACGCAATGATCGATGATGACGGGACAGCGGACAAGGGGACACCTCTCGCAGGTGTCGTCCGGCCGACACCGGTGATGAGTGCCAGGACTGGCTGCCTCCGTTTCTCGGCGGTGCAGGAATGGTCGAGAGCAGGCGATCTGTCAATCTCGGCTTTGCCGTCAGCCTCGGCCTAGCCGGCGCAAATCGATACCGCCCCAACCCAAAGCAAACGCATTCAGAGCCACCTGCCCACAGCGACTGCGGCAACTGTACCAGATCAACCCTTTCAATAAGGGTGAATTTCCGGATCCGGCAATCGGATCATCTTGATCGCTATGCATTATCTGGTTGCCATCGGGAGATGGCGGACTCTCGCAAGATGTTTGCCGGCTGCTCGTCGGGCCGCCCTGATGGAGCGACCTTACGCGGCCTTCCTCACCTCGATGGTCAGATGCGACAGGGAGCGGAACCGTGTCAACCGGGCGCGGTAGTAATCCTCGCCGCGCCGTGTCGGCGTGACCACCGACACGATGGCGCCGAGATGCCCCGGCCCCAGCCGCCACAGATGCAGGTCGGCCAGCTCGTCGCCTTCACTCTCGATGGTCTGGCGCACATTGTCGGCCATGCTCCGGTCCGGGTTCATGTCGAGCAGCACGGCGCTGGTGTCGCGGATCAGCCCGAGCGCCCAGCTGGCGATGACCACCGCGCCGATGATGCCGGCCAGCGGATCCATCCACAGCCAGCCGAAGGCGCGCGCCAGGATGAGCCCGACAATGACCAGCACGGAAACGGCGGCGTCGGCGATGACATGGATGACGGCAGCGCGCATGTTGTTGTCGCGGGCCGCCTTGCCGTGCGCGTGCTCATGCTCCTCGAAGAGCAGCGGATAGCTGTGCCCACCAATGGTGACATTGGCCTGGAAGGCATGCGGCTCGGGAATCTCCGCGATGGATTCCAGACCCTCGCCGATATCGGTGAAGGCGAAGGTCTGCCGTTCACCATCCGGCCGCACGGTTTCGATCGAGACGGATGCCGCCGTGAGCGGAGAGCCGGATTGCGCGCGCAGCCGGAAGCGCGGCGGCACGCCGTCCTCGAACACTTCCAGCACCACATCGCCATCCGACGTGGCGATGATGCGCGTTTCGTCATGCGCATGCTCATGTTCATTTGCGTGGCCGTGCCCATGGCTATGCCCGTGGCTGTGGCCGTGCCCATGGTCGTGATGGCCGCCGCCGCTGAGCAGCCAGGCGCTGGCGATGTTGACGGCGAGGCCAAGGCAGGCGACGGGGATAGCCTCGGCGAAATGGATGGGAACGGGCGCATAGAGGCGCGAGACGGATTCATAGCCGATCAGCAGGGCGATCATCGCCAGGATGATGGCGCTGGTGAAGCCGGCGAGGTCGCCGAGCTTGCCGGTGCCGAAGGTGAAGCGCGGGTCGGCGGCATGCCGGCGCGCATAGGTGTAGGCAAGGGCGGCCAGCAGCAGCGCGCCGGCATGGGTGCTCATATGCAGCCCGTCGGCGACGAGCGCGATCGAACCGAACAGGAGGCCGCCGACGATCTCGGCCACCATCATGGCCGCGCAGAGCCAGATCACCGCCCAGGTCTTGCGCTCGCTCTTGCTGTGCTCCTCGCCCAGGAACATGTGGCTGTGAATGGCGGCTGTACTCATGGCGGAACTCACTTCACATAGGTTCGGATGACATCGAGCAGCTGGTCGACTGCTTCATTGTTCAGCGCGCCGGGAAAACGCTCGGCATCGACGAGATGCGTGCGCGCATGATCCTCGATCACCTCGCCCATCAGCCCGGTCATCGCGCCACGCGCGCCGGCGAGCAGATGCATGACCACCTCGCAGCCAGCCTCGCTGTCGAGCGCCCGCTCGATGGCCTCGACCTGCCCCCGGATGCGGCGCACCCGCGCCAGGAGTTTTTGCTTTTCACGGATCGTGTGCGTCATGCCGAGAGAAGTAGCATACCCCCCTACCCTATGCAAGGCGGCGTGAGTTCGCCTGCTGGCGTTTCCTGAGCTTCAGCGTTGCGCCCAGCCCCCTTCTCCCCGTCACTATACGGGGAGAAGGTCCCGGCAGGGGGATGAGGGGCGGCGCCGACAGTGCGGAATGATTGAACAGGCCTTGCCTGCTCAATCGGAGAGCGATCCACGGTGAGCGAGCGGTCTGCTTTCTTTCTGCACCGTCAGCGCTGCCCCTCACCCTTACCCTCTCCCCGTATAGTGACGGGGAGAGGGGGGCATCCGCGTCGAGCTTTATCCTTCCGCGCTATCGCCTGCCTGCCGGCCAGACAGGTGACATCGTGACGTTCGCTGTGCAGGCGATCGTTCCCGCAATATCGGGCAGGCTCATCAACGGCGCCATAGACCAGCCTTCGGCCAACGCCAGCGGCGGGGACCGGTGGCGTGGAAAGCTCTGGAGGCTTAGTCGCTTTCGACGGTGACGTTGATGAAGTCCCGATAAATCTCGACGTGGACCAGGGGCGTGCCATCCAGAATCGCACGCCTGGCGGCATTCGTGAAAGTGCCGCTGTTCAGCATGCGCTCCAGCCTTGCGCGGTTGCCCTTGTCGACAAAGAAAGAGTCCCCCTCGTCCTCGTCGTCCCCCTTGCCGTAGACATAGAGGTTGGCGCGATCCTGACGGATAATGGCGGCGGCGCTGGTCAATCGTTCGCCTGACGAGTTGAAATGGTCGGCTGCGCTCAGGCGCGCTGTGTAGCTTTCGATCGGTGCAGCAAATGCGGCCGTAGAAGCAGCAAACAAGATGGCAGCGGTCCAATACAGCGGTTTCATGATTCCATCCCAAAGTCCAAGACCGACATGTAGACGGCAGCTGAGGGGATGTCGACTACAAGGGATTGCAACCATTCAGGCTCGGCGCTCCGGCAGCGATTGAAATCCTTGTCGGTCAGCGTGGGCCACAGCTTGGCAGGCCTGGCGGCGACATTATCGGCGCCATCGAGCGTGTCATGACTAATCTTCAGCAACAGGAGTTACCGACGCCTGGAGGGCGTTTAGGCCGAAAGCCAACAGGCTACCGCGTCACGCGCGATTACCTCGATCGTGCACTCCAGGCTTAATAAAATGAAGTGGTGGAAGCCATCGGTCGGGCCGTTTATTGACGCCAGCCATTGAGACTCATCAACCTTTAACATTGGCCATCGATACGAAGGGGTAATGCCTTCGCCAATCTCCGGGATCGACGATTTGTCGACGACATTTATCATCCCAAACATGTCGTCATGTGCCGAGACAGCGAGAACGTGGTGAAAATCCAACCCAAGACTTCTCACATCATTTCCGACGAAGAAGTCTCCTTCGATGTGGATTTCGAAGTAATTATCTGACCGGAGCCGCCACACTTGGCACGGTGCGCGTGGAAAATCGGGGACAGGTTCCCATTTCGTCACTACTTCGCGAAATGAGCCTGTCATTATCGGTTCCAGCACCGCGATAAAAGGGCAGTCGACATGCTCAAACGCCTATCACCTCGCGAGCGGTTTGAGCAACCGGCTTCAGCCTACGAGGCCATCCACGCTGCATTCATCGAGGCTATCGACGACACCGCAGTAACATCCGCGCAGGATTGTAGAGCACCTGGAACGCGGCGAGATTATCGGCATATTGCGACCATGCACTCGGATGAAACGACGTTCAGGTCGCTCGATAGACCGTTGCTCAGGCGTTCGAGGGTGGAGGCATCACCGCAGTCGATGGCATGCCGATCTTGCGCGACCCATCCGGCCACCAATTTGCGCCACCGCTCGAGGATCATTCCCCTTGCATATCCCCGCCCCTATCTCTGCACCGAGACGATCAGGATCATCGGCCGTTCCTTCTCGACATCGAGTTCCGGCTGGTCCTGTATCTGCTGTTCGGTCGGCCGCCATTCCACCACGCGGTCGATGCGGAAGCCGGTGTCGATCAGCGTGTTCAGCGTCGTGCCGATGGTACGGTGGTGTTTGATCACGCCCTTGGCCAGCCAGTCGGTGCGGCGCTCGCCCTCCACCGAATAGCCGTCGATCGGCCAGGTCTGGCGCCCGGTCTTGTCCAGCGCCCAGCCCGGATTCATCGGCGCCATGTAAATGGGATGCTCGATGGTGAAGACGAAGCGGCTGCCGGGCACCAGCGCCTCATGAACCACCCGCATCAGCCGCGCGAAATCCTCGACGTAGTGGAAGGTCAGCGAACTGTAGGCGAAATCGAAGGAACCGGCTGGCAGCACCAGCGTGTCGAGATCGGCGATGTCATAGGAAACGCCGGGATTGTCCGTGTCCCGCCGCGCCCGCGCCAGCATGTTTTCAGAGAGGTCGAGCCCGACCACGCTCTCAGCGCCCTGCCCCGCCGCCCAGCGGCAGAACCATCCGAAGCCGCAGCCGAGATCGACAACCCGCTTGCCAGCGAGCTCCGGCAAAAGCGCTGTGATCGCCGGCCATTCGGCCGCCCCGTCCAGTCCGTATAGCGAGCGCGGCAACTGGCCGTAGCCTTCGTAGAAATCAGCCTGATCGTAGATGTTCTGTGCCATGTCTTCATCCTGTTGGTGGTTCGCGGATGGACGAGGCGGGAATGCTAAAAACCTCGTCCGTTACCGGCGAGGTTGCAAGCGCTGTTTATTCCTGTGCGGGCCTGATCCGAACCGGGATCATGCCCCAAACCAGCGCGCCTGCATCCCGCCTGCTGGGATGCCGGCCGCCCGGGCAACGATATGTGTGTCGTGTTCGCGCATGGGCGGAAAAAACAACAGAACCGGTGCGTCGTCAATGATGGCCGATCACATCGGGCGTTTGTCGCCGATCTTGCGTGGGGTGCGCGGTGGCGTGGCGGTGGTCTTGTGCGCGGCGGCGATGCGCAGGATGCGCTCGAAGCGGCTTTCCTCGATCGCCTTGGTCTTTGGTGTCGGCTTCGGGACGAATGCACTCATGGATCGATCTCCTTGCTGACTGTCCGCCGTGGCCGCGCGCCGGGACACTGCCCCGGCGCGTCGTATTGTTTTCCCACGCGCGGCCGCTTCTTGC
Organism: Mesorhizobium carmichaelinearum; assembly: GCA_943370265.1. GTDB lineage: Bacteria > Pseudomonadota > Alphaproteobacteria > Rhizobiales > Rhizobiaceae > Mesorhizobium > Mesorhizobium carmichaelinearum_A. Next base: position 371,118 of record CALRQH020000002.1, on the reverse strand, counting down.
GAAGAACCGGCGTGGAAAGTCAGGCGAAGCCGATCGGCCTCACCTGAATCCGACTAGTAGCCGCCCATGCCGCCGCCGCCGCCGCCGGCAGGTGCCGCATCCTTCGGCGGAACGTCGGTGATCATCGCTTCCGCCGTGATCAGCAGGGCAGCGATCGAGCCGGCGTCCTGCAGTGCGGTGCGCACCACCTTTGCCGGATCGACGATGCCTGCCTTGATCATGTCGACATAGGTCTCGTTCTGGGCGTCAAAACCCTGATTGTGATCCTTGCTGTCGGTAAGCTTGCCGACGACGATCGAGCCTTCGACGCCGGAATTCTCGGCGATCTGGCGGATCGGCGCTTCCAGCGCGCGCAGCACGATCGAAATGCCGGCGGTGACATCGTCATTGGCGCCGGTCAGGCCGGCAAGCGCCGACCTTGCACGCAGAAGGGCCACGCCGCCGCCGGGCACGATGCCTTCTTCAACCGCCGCGCGCGTCGCGTTCAGCGCGTCGTCGATACGGTCCTTCTTTTCCTTGACTTCCGACTCGGTGGCGCCGCCGACGCGGATGACGGCAACGCCGCCCGACAGCTTGGCAAGACGCTCCTGCAGCTTTTCCTTGTCGTAGTCGGAGGTCGTCTCCTCGATCTGGCCCTTGATCTGGGCGACGCGCGCCTGGATGGTCGCCTTGGTGCCGGCGCCGTCGATGATCGTGGTCGTGTCCTTCTCGATCAGCACGCGCTTGGCGCGGCCGAGCATGTCGATGGTGACGTTGTCGAGCTTGATGCCGAGATCCTCGGAAATCATCTGGCCGGCTGTCAGCACGGCGATGTCTTCCAGCATCGCCTTGCGGCGATCGCCGAAGCCCGGCGCCTTGACCGCCGCGACCTTGAGGCCGCCGCGCAGCTTGTTGACGACCAGCGTGGCCAGGGCCTCGCCCTCGACGTCCTCGGAGATGATCAAGAGCGGCCTGCCGCTCTGCACCACCGCCTCGAGGATCGGCAGCATCGCCTGCAGATTGCCGAGCTTCTTCTCATGGATGAGCACATAGGGCTCTTCCAGCTCGACGCGCATCTTGTCGGCATTGGTGACGAAATAAGGCGAGAGATAGCCGCGGTCGAACTGCATGCCCTCGACGACGTCGAGTTCGGTTTCGGCGGTCTTGGCTTCCTCGACGGTGATGACGCCGTCATTGCCGACCTTGTCCATCGCCTTGGCGATCATCTCGCCGACGGTGGCGTCGCCATTGGCGGCGATGGTGCCGACCTGGGCGATCTCGGACGACGACTTGACCTTCTTGGCCTTCGCCTTGATTTCGCCGACGACGGCGGCGACGGCCTGGTCGATGCCGCGCTTGAGGTCCATCGGGTTCATGCCGGCGGCAACGAGCTTAGCGCCTTCGCGCAGGATCGAGGCGGCCAGCACGGTTGCCGTGGTGGTGCCGTCACCGGCGAGGTCGTTGGTCTTCGAGGCCACTTCGCGCACCATCTGCGCTCCCATGTTCTCGAACTTGTCGGCAAGCTCGATCTCCTTGGCGACGGTGACGCCGTCCTTGGTGATGCGCGGCGCGCCATAGGCCTTGTCGATGATGACGTTGCGGCCCTTGGGGCCGAGCGTGACCTTCACCGCGTTGGTGAGGATCTCGACGCCGCGCAGCATGCGGTCGCGCGCATCGGTGGAGAATTTGATTTCCTTGGCAGACATGGTTTTTTCAATCCCGTTTTTGTGGTGGGCCCGTTCGTGTGGTGGAGTGGGCCGCTCCCGGGAGCCTGGCGAAGGCCGGCTCCTCAGAGGTTCAGGCAGCCTTCTTGGCTTCGACGGTCTTGTCGATGACGCCCATGATGTCGGCTTCCTTCATGATCAGAAGGTCCTCGCCGTCGATCTTGACTTCGGTGCCCGACCATTTGCCGAACAGGATGAGGTCGCCCGCCTTGACGTCGAGCGGAACAAGCGCGCCGTTTTCGTCACGCGCGCCGGGGCCGACGGCGATGACTTCGCCTTCCTGCGGCTTTTCCTTGGCATTGTCGGGAATGATGATGCCGCCCTTGGATTTGATATCGCCTTCAGCGCGGCGAATAACGACGCGGTCGTGGAGTGGCCGGAATTTCATGAGAACTTCTTTCTGGGGCCGGCACAGGCGGCCTCGCTCCTCGTATATAGGCACATTGGCACTCGATAGATAGGAGTGCCAAAAATTATTCACGATCGGGTTTAAATATTCAAAAGTATTTTTTTGCCCGCCCGATTCCTGATATTTACCGGGACATAAATATTGTAAAAATTGAATTTTCTCCGCCGAGTCCCTATTTGTCGAGAAAGTTCGTTTTCACAATTTCAGACAAAAGGGAGATTTAGCCAATGGCCGACGGCAATCCGAGTATCATGGAAAAGGCTGAAGCCCGCTTCGTGGACAAGCAGAAGAAGACGGCCGAGCGCAACAAGGCGACCGCCGAATATGTGTCGGAGGCGAAGGCCCGCGAGATCAAGACGGCGAAGCTGAGGGAATTGCGGCTGGCCAAGGAAGAGGCCGATCGTGTCGCCGAAGCCTTGAACCCGACGCCGAAGAAGAAGCGGGTGACCAAGAAGGTCGCCGCAATGGAGGCAAAAACATGAGTCTCACCTTCCCCAACCGCAGCCGCAGCTATGACGAGGCCGGCAAGCGTATTCGTTTCGTCGGCCATGACGGCATGTTCCAGATTTCCTTCTCGGTCGCCGCCGATGCCATGTCGAAGATGCGGCCGGGAACCGCGGCCAACGAAGCCGGCTACCTCGCCGCTTTCGACACGGAGAGCAACGCCATCCGCGATGTGGCGTCGAAGGCCTATGACCGCACGCGCAAGAGCATGTATGTGCTGACGGCCGCCGATTTCGGCTAGAACCCGATCGACCCCTTGAGCTAAGCACTCGCTGCAACTCAAGGGGGCCGTGGAATTGACATCCGCAACCATCAAGGCGCGCGCGGCGAAGCCCAGGCGCTACACCGGCGGCTGCCTTTGCGGCGCCGTGCGTTTCGAGGCGGTCGGCCCGGCCGAGGCTCCGCATACCTGCTCATGCCGCATGTGCCAGCGCCACACCGGCGCCCTGACCGCCGCCTGGGTGGAATTCCCGAGCGACAGCGTGACCTGGACCGGGACCGGCGGCATGCCGTCCGCCTACCGGTCATCGGAATTTTCGAGCCGCGCCTTTTGTCGGGCCTGCGGCAGCACGATCGGCGCCATCGACGACAAGCCCGTCATTGCCCTGCTGCTGGGCATCTTCGACAAGCCAGCGGCAAGGGAACTCATGCCCACCCACCACTCCTTCAGGGGCGGGCGGCCGAAATGGTGGCATGTCGAGGTGGCCGGCGAGTAGGCGGCAGCGGCCGCATCGCATTCCGATCGGCCCACGCCATGGACAGAATCGAGCCGGCTCGCGCCATGGGGCAACATCGATCCTTGTGTTGCTCCGAAAGCGTTCGGGCTAGCGCGGCCCGATCAGCGGCAGGAGCGTCGCGGCAAGGTCTCCATCGATGATCAGCCGGTTGACGGTGCCAGAGCGCAACAGCGCCGGCAATGCCTTGGCCTTCGAGAGTCCGGCCGCCAGCAGCACGACGTCACGGCTGCGTATGTCCTCGTAGGAGACGCTGGGTGTGCGGCGGTTCAGCGCGTTGTCAAGCAAGGCGCCGTCCTTGTCGAAGAACTTGCCCAACATATCGGCGACGGCGCCGGCATTGATGACCTGATCGATCTCGTCATCGTGCAGCAGGTCGTGATGGTAGATGAAGGACTGTTTCGAGCAGTCGCCGAAGCTGGCGATATAGAAATCGGCCGAGCTGGCAAGCTTCAGGGCCTGCTGGACAAGCTTCTGGCTCATGATCACCTCGTAGTCGGCTTCGCTGTCGGCGATGAACGGGGCCGGCAGGATATAGGCCTCGCCTTCGCAAAGCTGCGCCAGGGAATGGACGCAATCGAACGGGTTGGTCCTGGCATTGCGGCTGAGCGACCCCATCAGCGAGACGATCTTCAGGTCGGCCTTGGAGAGCTTGGGAAGTTCGTCGACCATCGCGGCGATCGTGCGCCCCCATGCCAGGCCGATCGTCACCGGCCCTGGCACGCGCAGGCGCCTTTCCAGGAACGCCGCCGCCGCGATGCCGACCGCGCGCCGTGCATTGTTCTCGTCCTCGTCCGCATCGCCGCCGGACACGGCAATCGCCGGCGTGACGATGCATTCCCTGAGATCGAACGCCGCCTGGATCCTGCCGGCGACATCGAGCGATTGCGCCGTCTCGTGCTGGATGGCGATCTTGACCAGGCCCTTCTCGCGGGCCCGCGCCAGCATGCGGTTTATCTTGAAGCGCGACAGGCCCAGCTGGTTGGCGATCTCCTCCTGGTTCTTGTTGCCGACGTAGTAGAGCCAGGCGAGCTGCACCAGCAGGTCTTCTTCATTATGCGTCATGTCTAAACTTTCGTGCAGAGTGTGCACATTTGTGGTTGACCGGCCGTTTCATCTCATCTAGCTTCATTTGTGCAGCCATTGCAACAAAGTGCAAGAGCCGCCAACAAAAATTCAAAGTGTCCGCTCTCACGCCTTGAACGAAGGGGAACTGCCAATGTTTTCGTCCTTACTCCGGCGCGGCCTGGGCCGCAGCCGCGTGACTGTCGCTGCCGCGCTCATCGCGACCTCGGCCCTGTCGCTTGCATCCGCCCCGGCCAGCGCCGAGATGAACTGGAAGGCCGCCGACGGCCAGACCATCAACCTGATGCTGATCTCGCACCCGTTCGTCGAAAGCCTGAAGCCGCTGCTGCCGGAATTCACCGCCAAGACCGGCATCAAGGTGACCTACGAGGAACTGGCCGAGCAGTCCGGCTTTGAAAAGCTGCTTGCCGACCTGTCCTCGAAGACCGGCACCTACGACGTCTTCATGACCTCGCCGCTCAACAACTGGCAGTATGCCGCCGCCGGCTGGCTGGAGCCGCTCGACGGCCTGGTCGCCAATCCGGACAAGACCGCCGCCGACTACGACGTCAACGATTTCATCCCCTCCATCCTGTCGGCCGGGCGCTGGGACCTCACCCCGCTCAAGGGCATCGGTGAGGGTTCGCTGTGGACGCTGCCGATCAACTTCGAATCCTACCAGCTGGCCTATCGCCCGAGCCTCTTGAAGAAGCTCGGCCTCCAGGTGCCCAAGACCTATGCCGATCTGCTGGCCATGTCCGACAAGCTGGCCATCGATGGCCCCAGCGGCAAGATGCACGGCATCATCACCCGCTTCGATCGCTACTGGGACCTGCCCTACCTGACCTTCGGCACGATGCTGCAATCCTATGGCGTCGAGATGCTGGACAAGGACGGCAAGCTGCAGATCTGCTCGGACAAGAGTATCGCGGCCACGCAGGATTTCGTTACCCTGATCAAGAAGGCCTCTCCCGAGGGCGCAGGCGCCTTCACCTGGTACGAGGCCATGCAGGGCTTCGCGTCGGGGCAGTACGTGTTCTCGCTCAACGAGGCGAACCTCTTCGCGCCAACCTATGAGGACCCCAAGCAGTCAGCCATTGCCGGCGATGTCGGCTACGCGCCGACCCCGCTCGGTCCCGACGGCAAGCGCGCCGCCGCCGCATGGATCTGGTCGCTGTCGATGAATTCCGCCTCCACCCACAAGGACGCCGCCTGGCTGTTCATGCAGTGGGTGACGTCGAAGGAGACGATGATCAAGACGCATCTGGCCGGTAACATGAACCCGGTGCGCAAATCGGCCTGGGATGCTCCCGAAGTGGTCAAGCTGATGCAGGGCTGGGGCGAGACGCCCGGCCAGTATATCCAGGCCGCCAAGACCGAGGCCGAGGTCGCGACCATCCGCTTTCCGCCGCACCCCGAACTGACCCGCATGCTCGACCGCTGGGCCGAGGCGATCCAGAAATCCTATTTCGGCCAGGGCGACGTGAAGACCAATCTGTGCGAAGCGCAGGCCGACATCCAGAAAATGCTCGACGAATAGCCGCTCGAGCCCTGCCCCCGGACTTGACCCGGGGGCCCCCGGCGGCTCTCAACAGGATCCGCCACGCACACGCCCGCACGCGTGCCGCATCGTTCTCCCTTCACGGCGCATCCGGCGGAAATCGCCTGCGGGCAATGTGACACCAGCAACCAGAACAGTCCCCATGGCACGCATCGCAGCCCAAGCAGACAAGACCTGGATGAGCAAGGCCGCCTTCTATGCCATGCTGGCGCCGGCGCTCATCCTGCTCATGTCCACGACATATCCGTTCCTGAGCGGCATCTACACCAGCCTCACCAACCAGAAGCTCTACATTCCCGCCTCGAAATTCGTCGGCCTCAACAACTACATCAACCTGTTCGAGACACCGCTGTTCTGGACCGGCCTCGCGAACACGCTGACCTATGCCGGCGCGGCGCTGGCGATCCAGCTGCCGCTCGGGCTCGCCTTCGCCATCCTGCTCGATGTGCCGGGCCGGCTGCAGTCCTTCTTCCGCTCCGCCGTCGTGCTGCCGCTGCTGGTTCCGCCGGTGGTCGCCGGCCTGATCTGGAAGACCATGATGCATCCCCAGAGTGGCGTGCTGAACTGGCTGCTGGCGCAGGTCGGCATCGGGCCGCTCTCCTGGCTCACCAGCCCGTCGACAGCGATGATGTCGATCATCCTGATCGACACCTGGCTGTTCACTCCGCTCGCCACCATCATCCTGCTAGCCGGCCTGCAGTCCGTATCGGGCGAGGTCGTCGAGGCGGCGCGCATCGACGGCGCCAATGCCTGGCAGGTCATCCGCTATGTCAAGCTGCCCTTGCTGGCGCCCTATCTGCTGCTGGTCGCGCTGTTTCGCGTCTCCGATTCCCTGAAGTCGCTGGAAATCATCTATTCCACCACCAAGGGCGGACCGCTCGACGCCACCCGCACGCTGCATGTCATGGCCTATGAGGAGGCCTATCGCTGGTCGAGCCTCGGCCGCGCCATGACCATCGTCTTCGTGCTCTGGCTGGTCTGCTACGCGATCAGCGGCGCGCTGCTGGCTTTCTGGCAGAAGCAGGAGGCGAAGAACCGTGGCCTCTAGGATGTTCCTCCTTCGCACCTTCGTGCAGAAACTCGCGCTGGCACTTTGCTACCTTGCCTTCGCCGGCTTCGTGCTGTTCCCGCTGGTCTGGATCTTCATGATGTCGATCAAGAACTTCGGCGACATCATCGCCTATCCGCCGCGTTTCCTGTTCACGCCCACGCTCGAAAACTATGTCGAGGTGCTGTTCGGCAACGAGGCCGAGCGGGCCGGCGGCCAGGTTCCCGACCTCCTGAAATTCCTGATGAACTCGGTCATCATCTCGGGCGGCGCGGTGCTGATCTCGGCGCTGCTCAGCATCCCCGCCGCCTACGCGCTGGCCCGGCGCCGGGACAAGACGTCGGACAAGCTGCGCTTCACCTTCCTGTCGTTCCGCTTCGCGCCCGAACTCGCCGTCATCCTACCGCTCTACGTGATCTACACGCGCATCGGCCTCTACGACAGCTATGTCGGCATGATCCTCGTGCACCAGCTGATCACCCTGCCGCTGATGATCCTGATCCTGGCGAGCTTCTTTCGCGACATGCCGATCGAGATCGAGGAGGCGGCGCGGATCGACGGCGCCCGCATCTGGACCATGCTCACCAGGATCGTCGTGCCGATCGCGAGGCCGGGCATCGCCAGCGCCATGATGATCGCCTTCATCTTCAGCTGGAACAACATGATCTTCGGCCTCGTGCTCGCCGGCGGCAACACGCGCCCCGTCACCATGGGCATCCTCCAGGCCATGACCTTCGACCAGATCAAGTGGGGCATGATGGCCGCCTCGGCGATGGTTTCGGCACTGCCCGGCATGATCGCCGCCGTGCTGTTCCAGAAACAGATCACCCGCGGACTGACCATGGGAGCGGTGAAATGAAGGAACTGGAACTCTTCTCCATCGGGTCGTGGACGATCTTCGACCATCTGCTGCGCATGAAGCGGCTGCCGCGCGACGGCGAGACCGTGCCGCTCGACATGCCCATGGAGGAAGTCGAGACCATCCATTTCGGCGATTGCAGCGCCAACATCGCTGCGGTCGCCGGCGCGCTCGGCATGAAGGTCGGGCTCGGCATGGTCGTCGGCGACGATTTCCGCAGCTCTGGCTACGCCGACCACATGATCCGCAACGGCGTCGACCTTGCCGGCGTCGAGGTGATCGAGGGCGCTCGTTCCGGCCACAGCTTCAACTTCTTCGATGCCGCCAATGGCGGCTTCTGCGTCTCCCATCTCGGCGTCGCCGAAAAGCAGGACGATTGGCGCACGCCCTATGGCGAGATCGACCGCTCAGCCGCCGTTGTCATCAGCGAGATGTTCGGCGCCTATACGCTGAACGCGATCGAGCACGCCCGCAAGACTGGCGCGCTGACCGCAATCAACGGCATGGTCGCCACCGCCGGCGATCTTGCGCCGCGCTTCCTGAAAGCCTGCGATGTCCTGTTCCTGAGCCGTGGCGAAGCCGAAGCACTGATCCAGGCGCTTGGCGTCGCGTCCCCGGCCGACATAGTGGCGCATGGTCCGCGTCTGGTGATCGTGACGCGCGGCGGCGAAGGCAGCGCCTGGTACACCGCCGACTGCCGCCAGGACATGCCATCGGTCCCGCCCGATGCCTTCGTCGATTCCACCGGTGCGGGCGACTCCTTCGTCGCCGGCACGCTGAAGGGCCTGATCGGCGGCCATTCGCACGAGACAGCGGCGCGCATCGGCGCCACCGTCGCCAGTTTCATCATCGAGAAATGGGGATGCCAGTCGAACCTGCCCTCGCCGCAACGCGTGGCGCAGCGCTTCGAGGCAAACTTTGGAAGGAAGCTATCGCTGTGAGAGTAATCGACGCCCATATGCATTACGGCACCGACAAGAACGTCGCCGCCAACACCTGCGTCCCCTATCTGGTCAGAGGCGAACCCGACAGCGTCATCCGCCTGCTCGACGAGCAGGGCGCGTCGCATGGCGTGCTGTTTCCGCACGACCGCCGGCAGACGCCGCCCTGGGATGCCGACTACAACGAGGCCAATGGCGACGTCGGCCTCGCCGCGCTGAAATATCCCGACCGCATCGTCGGCGTCGCCCGCATCGACCCGACCTTCGGCGCCAATCATACGCAGGAGCTCATCGACCGCTATGTCGGCGAATGGAACTGCCGCGGCCTGAAGTTGGTCGCCGGCTATGACTTCTACCGGCCCAACGACATGAAGGTCATGGGCCCGTTGCTGGACAAGGCGCAAGAGCACAATCTCACCGTGCTCATGCATTCGGGCGATGCGCCGCGCGACCTGCCCTATCTCCAGGCGCAGGCGGCCAAGGCCTATCCGGACGTCACCTTCGTGCTCGCCCATATCGGCATGCACGCCTTCCTGTGGGAGGCGATACTTGCCTGTCAGGAATACCCCAACATCAATGTCGACATGTCGCAGGCCTATCCGTTCGACATCATGACCTTCCTCAAGAACGTCTCGGTCGACCGCCTGCAATACGGCTCGGACGTTCCCTATCAATCGCCGCGCGTCGAGCAGGAGAAGCTGCGCGTCATCGGCCTGAGCGAAGAGGACCTCGAAAAGGTCTTCTGGAAGAACGCGGCGCGCATCTGGCGCATCGCCTGAAACAAGAACACGAAGGCGCATTGGCTGACTTGTCATCGTCGGCGCGCCTTGCCACCGGAAGCCAAGGAGAGAACAAGATGTCGAACCTCGACACGAAAGACACGCCGGTACTTCAGCGCCTGTTCGGCACCAGCAAGCCCATCATCGGCATGGTGCATGTGCTGCCCCTGCCCGGCTCGCCCTATTATCGGAACGGATCGCTGCAGGCGGTCTATGACCAGGCCGTCGAGGAGGCGCTGATCCTCGAGGAAGGCGGCGTCGACGCGATCCTGCTGGAGAACGCCGGCGATATCCCCTTCCGCAAGCCCGACGATATCGGCTTCGAGACGATCGGCGCCATGTCGGTCATTGGCGATCGCGTACGCCGCGCCACCAGGCTGCCGCTCGGCTTCAACATCGTCGCCAACGCCGCCAAGGCCTCTCTGGCCTGCGCCAAGAGTTCGGGCGCGCAGTTTGTGCGCGTCAACCAGTGGGCCAATGCCTATGTGGCCAATGAGGGCATCATCGAGGGCGCCTCGGCGGAGGCCATGCGCTACCGGCGCGAACTCGACGCGCAGGATATCGTCGTGCTGGCCGACGTGCATGTGAAGCATGGCAGCCACGCCATCGTCGGCGACCGTGACATCGAGGACCAGGCCCGCGACGTCGAATTCTTCGGCGCCGACATCCTGATCGCGACGGGCACCCGCACCGGCCATCCGACGGCGCCCTCCGAGGTCAAGCAGATCCGCGCCGGTTCCGTCGGGCCGATCCTGGTCGGCAGTGGCTTCAGCAGCGAGAACGCGGCCGAGCTTCTGTCCGTCGCCGACGGCGCCATCGTCGGCAGCTACGTCAAAGGCAACGGCAAGATGCACGGCGACAGGGTCGTGCTGGCCAAGGTCCAGGCGTTGATGGACGCGGTACGCAAGGTCCGCTGACATCCCAACCGGTCCGGAAGAGAGGGGCTGACCCATGGCATCCATCGAACTGCGCGGCGTCGAGAAATCATTCGGCGCGGCCACCATCATCCGCGGCATCGACCTCAGCATAGGGGATGGCGAGTTCGTGGCGCTCGTCGGCCCCTCCGGCTGCGGGAAATCGACGCTGCTGCGCATCATCTCCGGGCTGGAGAGCGCCACGCGCGGCGATATCCTGCTCGACGGGCGCAAGGTCAATGACGAGAGCCCGCGCGACCGCAATGTGGCGATGGTCTTCCAGAGCTATGCGCTTTACCCGCATATGACCGTGGCCGAGAACATGGGCTTCAACCTGAAGCTCTCGGGCAAGGGCAAGGCGGAGATCGCCACCCGCATCGATGAGGCCGCGCGCATGCTCGACCTCACCGACCTCCTGCACCGCAAGCCCGGCCAGCTATCTGGCGGCCAACGCCAGCGCGTCGCCATGGGCCGCGCCATCGTGCGCAATCCCTCTGTGTTCCTGTTCGACGAGCCGCTGTCCAATCTCGACGCCAAGCTGCGCGTGCAGATGCGCGGCGAGATCAAGCTCCTGCATCACCGCGTCCGCACGACCGCCGTCTATGTCACGCACGACCAGATCGAGGCGATGACGCTGGCCGACCGCATCGTCGTTCTCAACGGCGGCAACATCGAGCAGGTCGGCACGCCGCTTGAACTCTACAACAGGCCGGCCAACCTGTTCGTCGCCGGCTTCATCGGCTCCCCGGCGATGAACGTCGTGAAGGCCGAGCTTCGCCAGACGGCGGCCGGCATCAAGGCCGTGCTTGGCGACGGCACCGAGATCGCCCTGACGGCGCGCCCCTATGCTTCGTCGACGAACCGCATCGTGCTGGGCATCCGGCCCGAAAGCGTGATCGTGGAGCGCCGGACCGGCGATCTTGCCGGCACGCTGAAAGTGGCCGAGCCAACCGGACCGCAGACGCATCTGGTGGTGGACGCCGCGGGGACCGACATCCTCGCCATCGTCAAGGCCGATTTCGCCTCGCGCGACGGCGACAGCCTTTGGCTGTCGTTTCCACCGGAATCGCTTCATGTCTTTGACGCACAGACTGGAAAGGCCGTCTGATCAATCCGCGGGTGATCAGGACTTCCGATCGGCCTTTTCGCGCCGCTTGATGTCCCGCACATTCATCTGGATGACCATGCTGTCGGCATCGCGTGTGCTCATGCCGACCATCACCCGTTGCTTGAGCACGGCCGGTTGGCCGGTGAAGACGTCGACGATGGTCCAGCAGTGCTCTTGTTCCCTGCGTAGCGCATAGCGGTTCGGCATCGGGGCGTCCTGTCTGTTGCCGCCCCTCGGGGTCAGGCCTGCACAATGAAGAACACGGCGCCGAGGACAACCACCGTCCAGACGACGATGGAGAGCTTCAGCGCGATTGCCCCGTGTGACGCCAGAAGCTCGCGCATAAGGTCAATCATCCGCCCCGTACGGGCCGGCGCCACGATGGCCGCGGCCGGTGTCTTCACACCGAGCTTTCCGAAAACAGGCAGCAGCGACGGCTCACGCAAGAAGGACCTCGGGTGTCAGGAGAAGGCCGGAATGGCCCGGCCATACTCATAACACCTTTTCTCGAATGCCTTGCATGCCAAATGAAAATGGCTGAGCGGCGCGAGCGCGCCAGTCACGCGGCGTCGGCGCGACGGCCTCTTGGACGGGTGTCCGACTTGAAGATGCGGAACGTGTTGCGGCCGGCCGCCTTGGCCGCATAGAGCGCCGTGTCGGCCTTCATGAACAGGTCGCACATCGCTTCCGTCTCGACGAAGGCGACGCCTACCGAGGCGCCGAGCCTGAGCGATTGGCCGCGAATACTCAGGGGCTCGGCCATCGCTTCGATGATGCCGCGCGCAAGGCCGGAAACCGCGCCACGGTCGAGATGCGGCCCGAGCAGCACCGCGAATTCATCGCCGCCGACGCGGGCGACAAGGTCGGCTCCCTGGCAGACAGCGCCAAGACGCGCCGCCGCTTCCTTCAGGCACTCGTCGCCCACGACATGGCCGAACGTGTCATTGACCGCCTTGAACCCGTCGAGATCGATCAGCAGTAGCGCACCGACCCGGCCCTGCCCCGCCTTGTCGGCCTGCGACAGGCTCGCCTGGAACTGGCCGCGATTGGCCAATCCCGTCATCACGTCGAATTCCGCCAGGTAGCGCATGCGGTCCGACAGGAGCTTTTCCTCGGTGATGTCCTGCTTCATGCCGAAGATGCGCACCGGCACGTCATCTTCGCATTCGACGGTGGCGGTGATGCGGATCCAGCGACTGCGGCCGGCAAAGGTGGTGATCTCGCAGTCGAGGGTGAAGCCGCTGCGCTCCTCGATCGCCCGGCCGCGCATCGTCTCCAGCAGCTTGCGCGACGCCGGCGGATAGCAGGCCAGCGCCCGCTGGCGGTCGGGAAGCGTGCCGCGCGGCAGGTCGAACAGATCGTAAACCACATCGGTCCAGTGCAGCGTCTCGTCGGGCAGGCTGCATTCCCAGACGCCGATGCGCGCGGCGGCCGATGCGCGGTCGAAGATCTTGCGGCTGTGCGCCAGCGAAACGCCCTGTTCGCGGATCAGTTCGGCCTGTGCCGCGAGTTCGCCCTTCAGCCGCGCGATGGTGGCGGCATCGCGCCGGCGGGCATGCTCGGGTACGCCCTCGGCGTCCGACACGCCACCGCGCAAGCGCGACGCGTTCGGCCGCGCAGGACCCTTTGGGCTGTACGACATATGGGGCATGTCCAGGCTCTGTCCGTCGCCGCCTTGCTTGGAGCGGCAAAAGCTACATTCGCCCGGAAGCGATTAAGATTTTCTGAGGAGCGGATAGGCCCGGGAGGAATTGATGGGGAAAGGTCCGAGGCCGCCGGCTGAGACAGCGCGAAAAATTGATCTGAACCAGCCGTCCGACTGTTGCGCCTCAATGACCATTCCTATGCGCCCGCCCGATCTCCTGCGCCACCAGTTCCTGCAACTGCCACAGGTTGCGATCACGGATGCCGCTGGCTTCGAGGTGGCGGATCGTCTCGAACAGATATTGCGCGCCCGAGCCCCAATGGCCCACGGCCCGGGCAAGCGTTGCGGCAATCGCCGGCTTGTCCAGCCGGACATAGCGCGGGCTCGCCGGATTGACGACGAAGCCCAGCGCCCGCGAAACGCCGGCGGCTGTCCTCACATGCAACCAGCGCGGCACGTTGACGGCAGGCAGGATGGTCATCTCGCGGCGCAGCAGCGCGTCAAGATTGTCAGCCAGCGGCTCGGCGATCTCGAACACCATGCCCTGGCACTGGCCGCCGCGATCGAGCGCCATCATCAGGCCGGGCTGGTCGACGGTGCCCCGGTAGCGCTTGACGGTGAAGCAGAACGACCGGTGCCAGCCCGTCGCCACCGCCCTCTCGCCGCCACGGATTTCCCCGACCGGGTTCCACAGCAATGAACCATAGGCGAACAACCTCGCTGGCCCCGCCGGCGCCGAGGCCAGCACCTCGTCTCGGACGCGGATATAATCGGCGTCGGTCATATGGATCATGCCCGGCGTCGGCCCGGCATCCTCCACCGCGCGCAACGTGCGCGCGACCAGTTCCTCGGTAAGCGCCATCGGCATCCTGCGCCGGCTGATCTTCATGTCATCGCTCATCGGATACACCGGGCCATCATTGCTTCGACAGGTGGAAGATGAACATCGAGAACAGCTCGGACTGGCTGGATATCCGGAGCTTCTGGTGGATGTTCTTGCGGTGGTTCTTCACCGTCCCCTCCGCGATGTTCAGCGCGTCGGCGATGGCCGCGCTCGAATGTCCGCGCAGGATCAGCGAGGTGATCTCGATCTCGCGCGGCGTCAGCACGCCGTCCGTCATCCTGTTCAGTGTCGCGTTCATCGGGTCGACCGGCTCGCCTTCGGTTTCGCTGGTGCCGAGCCGGGCGTTGCTCCAGTTGCGTTCGATCAAAAGGCGGATCACCGGTTCGGCGTCATGGATGATCTTGAGGTCGCGCCGCCCGAATGCGGGCGATTCCATGGGACGGGTGAAGCTGATGACGATGGCCGCGCTTCCCGCCGGCCGGCAGACGATGCCGACCTCGTCGCGGATCTTCGTCAGGCCGTAATGCCTGCGGAAGTATTCCGAACTGTAGAACTGGTCCGGCGCCATCCGTCTCAACTGCCTGACCCCGATCGCCTTGGGGTCCGTCGCCGCGCGGTAGAAGGGGTCCAGCAGATAGGGTCCGTTCGCATAGGCGGTGATCACGACCGCGGCGCGCACGGGATCGATGTTGTGGTAGAGGCAAACAGGCTTTTCCGTGCCGGAATAGGCGAAGATCATGACGATATCCAGGTCGATGATCGCCTTCAGCGCCTCCTCGATGCGCTGCGGGAAGTCCGGCGTGCCGACCTCCTGGATTGCCGCTGCGATCTTCCTGTTCCATGGCGCGAAACCTGTCGTCACCACGATCCTCCCGTCCTCTGGCCGCACGTTGCGGGCCTGCCCACGGCCATAGCAATTTTCCTGCCCGTCTGTCCCTAACGGGATATTTTGTTGCGTGAAGCCCAAGCCTAGCCTCAGGGCGAAAATACTGGGGCGGGCCTATATGTCGACAGTCAATGAAGCCGGCGCAACCTTCGTGTCTGGTCTGGAAAAGCTTGGTGCCAAGGCCGTGCATATCGGCATGATGGACCCGGCCGGCGAATTTCGCGACAAGCTGGTCTCCGCCGACAAGGCGGTCAAGCTGGCCGCCAAGGGCTACCCGTTCTGCGAGGTTCTCTATTTCTGGGACATCGCCGAGAAGACCTTCATCGACGGCGCGTTTATCGACCGGCCGGCCTTCCTCGATGTTTCCAGCCTGCGCAAATATCCGTTTGCCGACGATGCTGCGCTGTGCATCGCCGATTTCTCCGGCGAGTTCGGCAAGCGCTCGCCGCGCAATCTCTGCCAGAAGCTGATCGCCGAGGCCGCCGATCTGGGCTTCGACGTGTTCTCGGCCTTCGAATACGAGTTCTTCCTGTTCGACGAGACGCCCGAAAGCCTGCGCGCCAAGGAGTATCGCGACCTCGTCTATTTCGCGCAGGGCAACCGCACCTATTCGCTGCAGACCTCGGCCATCCATGGTGAGCTCCTGCAGGGCCTGCACGACACGATGACGACGATGGGGATCGGCCTCGATGCCATCCACACCGAGCTCGGGCCCGGCTGTTTCGAGGCGCCGCTCACTTACGCCAAGGGCCTGAAATCCCCCGACGATGCCGCTTTGTTCAAGAATTTCGCCAAGGGGTATTTCTCCCGCCACGACCTGACCGCCGGCTTCATGTCCAAGCTCTCCCCGGCGCTGCCCGGCCAGTCCGGCCACCTGCATGTCTCGATGCGCGACAGGCAGGGCAATGCGGTGTTCGCCGATGCCGGCGCGCCGGACGGCATAAGCAAGCTCGGGCGTCATTTCATCGGCGGCCTGGTGACGCTGATGCCGGAACTGCTGGCCATGTGCGCGCACACCGTCAACGCCTACAAGCGGCTGGTGCCCGGCGCCTGGGCGCCTACATCTGCCAATTGGGGCGTCCAGAACCGCACGGCGGCGGTGCGCGTCATCAATGACGAGCCCGAATCCACTCGCGTCGAATTCCGCGTGCCGTCGGCCGACGCCAATCCCTATCTGGCGCTGGCGCTTTGCATCGGCGCCGGCCTCCATGGCATCCGCAACGAGATCGAGCCACCGGCCGGAAGCGGCGAGAATTTCTATGCCGCGACGCCCTCGCCGGAGGCCGTCTTTCCGTCCGATCTCGGCCAGGCGACGGAGCGGCTCAACGCCAGTGCCGTCGCCCGCGAGATCTTCGGCGACGACTTCATCGACAGCTTCGTCACCGGACGGCGCTTCGAATTCGGCGAGTACCAGAAACAGGTAAGCGAATGGGAGATCCGGCGATACCTCGGCATCGTCTGATCGCGGAATCTTGGGCTGATAAAGAGAAAGGGAACAGGCAAATGAAAAAACAAACAGCAGACATCACGGCACGGGCGGGCGTCGATCGCCGCGCCGTGCTGAAGGGCATGGGCGGCCTTGGACTGGCGGCCGCCGGAGCCGGCATCTTCGGCATGCCGAAGGGCGCATCCGCCGCCGAAAGCCTCAACTACATGTGCTGGGAAGGCTACAACGCGCCGTCGATCCTGGACCCGTTCCAGAAGCAGAAGGACGTTTCCATCTCCGTCGACCTGATCACCGATTCCGCTGGCGGCTTCGCCAAGCTCGCCGCCGGTGCCTCGAAGGATTTCGACCTCGTCTCGTCCGACAGCCCGTGGATCGCGCGCATGGGGCCGGCGGGCATCTGCCGCTACATCGACGACAAGGATTTCGCCGACCAGTACGCCGAATTCTACCCGCAGTTCCGCGCGCCTTTCGCGCCGCTGCAGTTCGAGGGCAAGGCGACGGGCCTGCCGACGCGCTGGGGCTGGGTCGGCCCGACGGTCAACACCAAGTTCGACAAGCTCGAGACCTGGTCGAGCTACGCTCCGGTGTTCGATGCCGCCTACAAGGACAAGATCTGCCTGCTCGACTGGGGTGACTGGCCGATCATGCCGCTGGCGCTCTATGCCGGCGTCGACCCCTATGTTCCGCTCGACCAGGCCGCCCTCGATGAAGTGCGCAAGGTGCTGCGCGCGGCGTTCAAGAACACCCGCGCCATCGTCGCCGACCTTGCGATCGCCCAGAAGGGCCTGATCGACGGTTCGTTCCGGGCGCTGATCGGCGGCGGCACCTACGCCACCTCGTCGTTGCGCATGAAGGGCCACGACTACATCCAGTCGATCGTTCCCGAGCCCAGGAACGGCCTCAAGCAGGGCATCATCTGGATGGAGGCGACGGGCCTGATCGAGAACGGCCGCGACTCCAAGGTCGCCGCCGACTTCCTGAAATACATCGTCTCGCCGGAAGTGGCCAAGCAGCTGTCGATCACCGAGGCCACCTGCAACCTCGTTCCGAACCAGAAGGCGGAAGCCCTTTTCTCGGACGCCGAGAAGAAGGCGCTGCAGATGGACTACATGTGGACGGCCTGGGACAACAGCCATTTCCACACCGTCGCGCCGAACATCGACGATATGCTGGCAATCTGGCAGGAAGAACTGGCCGCGCGCTAAGCGTCGCCTTCAAGGCCCGCGCGTTCCGGCGCGCGGGCTCCATGATCATTTCACCCACATTCAGGGCGGGCGAGTTTTGACAACCGCAATCATCGACGCGCCAATCATCAATGCATCTGGCATCGTCAAGGACTATGGCTCCATGCGGGCCCTGCACGGCGTGTCGCTCGACATTGGCGCCGGCGAATTCGTGGCGCTGGTCGGCCCGTCCGGCTGCGGCAAGACCACCCTTCTGAAGATCCTCGCCGGCTTCGAGGACCCGACCGCCGGCGTGCTGGAAATCCAGGGCCAGGACATGCAGGGCGTCCCGGCGGCCAAGCGGCCGACGCGCATGGTGTTCCAGAAGCTGGCGCTGTTTCCCCACAAGACCGTGTCGGACAATATCGGCTTTCCGCTCAAGCTGCAGAAGGTGGCGAAGGCCGAGATGGACCAGCGCATATCAGCCATGCTCGATCTCATGCATCTCAAGCGCGAATATCTGACGCGCTACCCCGTCCAGCTTTCCGGCGGCGAACAGCAGCGCGTGGCGCTGGCCCGCGCGCTGATCTCGCGCCCCAGCGTGCTGTTGCTCGACGAGCCGATGAGCGCGCTCGACGCCAAGCTGAAGAAGTCCCTGCAGGCCGAGCTGAAGAAGCTGCATCGCGAACTCGGCACCAGCTTCGTCCTCGTCACCCATGATCTGGAGGAAGCCATGATGCTGGCCGACCGCATCTGCGTCATGCGCGCCGGCGAAGTCGTGCAACTGGGCACGCCCTCCGACATCTACTACCGGCCCGCCAACATGTTCGTCGCCGGCTTCATCGGCGAGACCAATTTCCTGCCGGTTGCCGTCTCACGCGATGGCAAGGAGACCAAGGTCACCTCGCCGCTCACCGGCGACGGCGCCGCCGTGATCGCAGCCGAGCAGATCTCTCCCTTCCTGGGCAGCAGCCAGACGGCGCTGCTGGTGCGTCCCGAAACCATCCGCTTCGTCACCGGCGCGGCCGAGCCCGGCGAATGGGTGCTGAACGGCATCGTCGAGGAATATTTCATCAAGGGCTCGTCGACGCAGTATCGCGTGCGCGTGCCGGGCCTCGAAAAGACTGTGGTCATGGACCTCGCCGGCTCGCTCGAACTGCCGGCGAAGGTGTCCGACAGCGTGCGCATAGGCTTCCATCCCACCCGCTGCTTCCTGCTTTCGGAGTGAGCCGTGCGAACCGATAGCAAGCGCTGGGGTGATCCGGTTCTGGTGGCAACGGTGGCGCCGCTTGGCATCGTCATGCTGCTGTTCTTCGTCATTCCGCTGGTCATGACGTTGGTGCTGTCGTTCCAGACGACGCAGTTCTACCGCCTGTCCTGGACCTGGGACCTGAAAATCTGGACCGAGGTGTTCTCCAAGCCGCATTACTGGACGATCATGGCGCGCACCGTCGCCATGGCGCTGGTCTGCGTGGTCGTCTGCGTGCTCATCGCCTTTCCGGCCGCCTACGCGCTGGCGACGCGGCTCAGGGCCTACAATGCGCAGATCCAGATCCTGATCATCTTCGCCTTCCTCACCGACGCGGTGCTGAAAACCTTCGGCTGGATCCTGGTGCTGGACAAGAGCGGCGTCGCCAACTGGCTGCTGGCGCATCTGGGTCTCGGCCCGGAAGCCCTCAATCTCCTGTTCACGCCCACCGGCACGATGATCGGCATGGTCTATGGCCTGGTCGTCTATCCGATGTTCACCATCTATCTGTCGCTGGCGCGCATCGATCGCGACCTGGTGCTCGCCGCCTATGATTCCGGCGCATCGCGGCTGCGCGCCTTCTTCGAGGTGACGCTGCCGCTCGCCCGCCCCGGCCTCTACTGCGGCGCGGTGCTGGTCTTCGTGCTCAGCCTCGGCGCCTTCCTCGAGCCCAAGGTCCTGGGCGGAGGCACGGCGCCGCTGGCCTCGGAGCTGATCCGCCAGAGTTTCGAGACGCGGGTCAACTGGCCGCTGGGTGCGGCGCTGACGCTGGTGCTGATCGTCATCGGCGCCCTCTCGCTGGCGCTCGCCGCGGCCGTGCTGATGCGCGGCAATCGCGGGAGGACTGTCCAATGATCCCCGAACGGCTGAAGGACAGGTTCGTCGACGTCTTCCTCGTCGGCACCGTGGCGCTGCTGATCCTCTTCTTCTACGTGCCGATCCTGACGCTGGTCGTGTTTTCCTTCACCAGCAGCCGCGTGCTGACCTTCCCGATCGAGGGTTTCTCGCTCGAATGGTATGGCGAGCTGTTCCGCAAGCCCGACTTCCTGCCGGCGGTGGCCAATTCGGCGATCGTGGCGGCCATCTCGACGGTCTTCGCCACCGTGCTCGGCTCGGCCGGCGCGGTGGCCTGGATCCGCTATCGCTTCCGCTTCCAGAACACCTTCCGGACCATCAGCTTCCTGCCGCTGCTTTTCCCGCAACTGCTGCTGGGCGTGGTGATGCTGCTGTGGTTCTCGGTGCTCGGCAACTGGCTGGGCTTCTCGACCGGACTGGCGACGGTGATCATCGGCCACATCGTCTACATCACCCCCTTCGCCCTGGTGATCGTGGCCGTGCAGGTCCATGGCTTCGACGAGACGCTGGAGGACGCCGCGCGCGATGCCGGCGCCACCGGCTGGGAAGTGTTTCGCGAGATCACCTTCCCGCTGCTGTGGCCCGGCATCCTCTCGGCCGCGACCTTTGCCTTCCTGCTCTCCTGGGGCAATTTCTACGTCTCTTATTCGCTGGCGGGCACGGCGCGCACGCTGCCGATCTTCGTCTACAGCGGCATCGCCGTCGGCTCCTCGCCGATCTATCCGGCGCTCGCCACGCTCAACTTCATCCCGGCGCTGGTCCTGGTGTTCCTGGTCGATTTCCTGCGACGCCGGGCGCTCAGACGACAGAAACTGGCGACAGCCTGAACCAACGAAAACTCCAAGCCAATTCAAGGTAATGATCCCATGACCGCTTTCACCCCGGCCGTCTCCGCCAACTGGAGCTTTCCGACCTCCGTGCGCTTCGGCAATGGCCGCATCGGCGAACTGGCTGACATCGTGCGCGAGCTCGGCGCGAAGCGGCCGCTGGTCGTCACCGATGATGGCCTGAAGTCGCTTTTCCCGGTGCAGCGCACGCTTGACGTGCTGAAGGCGGGCGGACTGGACGCCGGCTTCTTCCACAACGTCAAGCCGAACCCGACCGGCGGCAATGTCGACGACGGCGTGGCCTTCCTGAAGCTGGGACAGCACGATCTCGTCATCGCCATCGGCGGCGGCAGCGCGCTCGACGCCGCCAAGGCGATCGCGCTGATGGCGACGCAGTCCATCGCCATGTGGGATCTCGAGGACATCGGCGACAACTGGAAGCGCGCCGACACGTCGCGCCTCATCCCCGTCATCGCCATACCGACGACCGCCGGCACCGGCTCCGAACTCGGCCGCGCCTCGGTCATCACCAACGAGGCGGAAAAGCGCAAGGTCATCGTCTTCCATCCGCGCATGATGCCGGATGTCGTTGTCATGGACCCGGAGCTGACCACCGGGCTCCCTGCCCACATCACCGCCGCCACCGGCATGGACGCGCTGTCGCACGCGCTCGAAGCCTATTGCGCGCCGAGCTTCCACCCCATGGCCGAGGGCATCGCGCTCAACGCCCTGCAACTGATCAAGACCTGGCTGCCCGTCGCCGTGGAAGATGGCAAGAACATCGAGGCCCGCGCGCAGATGCTGATTGCCTCCGGCATGGGCTGCGTCGCCCTGCAGAAGGGCCTGGGCGCCATCCACGCGCTCGCCCATCCGCTCGGCGCCCTCTACGACACCCATCACGGCCTGCTGAACGCCGTGCTGATGCCCTATGTCGTGGAGTTCAACGCGCCTGTGCTGCAAGAAAAGCTGGCCCTGCTCGCCCGCTTCCTCGACCTGCCGACCCACGATGCGCGGGCGGTGGTCGACTGGATCGTCGACCTGCGCAAGCGCCTGAACATCCCCAACACCCTGCCGGGCATCGGCCTGGCCGACATCGACGAAGACCGCGTCGCCACGATGGGCGAGACCGACCCCAGCGCCGGCGGCAACCCCATCAAGCTCGACCGGGAGAAACTGCGGACCATCCTGCGGGCTGCGATTGCGGGGTAAGCCGGTAGCAGGACTTGGCCGAAGACCTGACGCGACGCGGCGCTGAATCCGCTGCGCCGCCAGGTTACGGCATTACCGGACAGCGGCGCCTACCGCTCTCCCGCGCTGTCAGCCATCGCCTGTTGCGCCCGCGTATCGAGCCGAAAGGGCGTTCGCGATGGACCCTCCGTACAGACCGTCCGGCGCCCGGCTCAGTCCGGAATGGGGCCGTCTGCTGACAATCCGCCTTTGGATCGGACTAAGCAGGAAGCGGTCGTTCAACTTTCCCCACCGCAGGGCGCAATCACCCCTCTACGAGACCCTAAAGCAGACGCTCGATTTTCCTTCGGGCAGGTTGGCCAGAACTTAACTCGATGCCGCTCTCGAGGGATGCGGTCGCCGATACAGCTTCGCGATAGACGCAACCACAGATGTAAGGTGTTGCCTTACACATTACGGATGTGCTATGCTTAACCCATGGTAAAAGAATCGCCCCCCCTTCATCCGGGCCCTTGGGTCCGGGAAAACATCCTGAAGCCTCGCAACGTGTCGGTTACGGACGCGGCCAAGCTCGTCGGCATCAGTCGTCCGGGGGTTTCGAATTTTCTCAACGCAAAGGTCTCCGCGACGCCCGACATGGCCGCGCGGCTAGAGCGCGCTTTTGGTGTGCCCGCCAAAGACATCCTCGATCTTCAGAACGCGTATGACACGCACATGGGCAAGGCTGGAGGCGCTGCCGCGAGCGCGCGCGCCTACGTGACACCCTTCCTCGGCATCCAGGCGAACGACATCGTTAGCTGGTTTTCCACGACGATCTTGGCGCGCACTCGGCTGTCGGTGTTGCTTCGTACGCTCGTCAACTCGACCGGGCACGATCTGCAGAAGGTCGACTTCCCGGGCAACGACGACGCGGAGCGCCCCGGCTGGGACGGCTACGTTGAAGCCAGTTCCGGGACGCCATGGGTTCCTGCCGGTACTTCAGGCTGGGAGTTCGGCGTCAATGCGGACATCAAGACGAAGGCGGACGGCGATTTCTCGAAAAGCGTGAAGGCCACGAAGAAAGCCGACCGTCTGAACATCACCTTCGTGTTTGTTACGCCGAGGCGTTGGCCCGGCAAGGCTGCGTGGGTAGCCGACATGAAGGCTAAGAAGCTCTGGAAGGACGTTCGCGCCTACGACGCCAGCGATCTCGAACAATGGATGGAAACCTCCATCGCCGCGCAGACTTGGTTTGCCAACCAGACTGCGCGGCCGTCGAGTGGCGTGCGCACTCTCGAAAAATGCTGGACTGACTGGGCCAACGTTGCGGAGCCCCCTCTCCATCCTTCGCTTTTCAGCACAGCAAACGATGTCTGGCGCAGCCGGATGAAGTCGTTCTTGTCGAAGGGCAGCTCTGAACCCCTCATCATCACTGCGGACTCGGTTGAGGAAGCCGTGGCGTTTCTGAGCCAGATCTTGAGTGAGCCTGAGTTCGCCCAACACAAGGACCAGGTGCTCGTGTTCGACGAACCGGGCGTGCTTCCTAAACTCGCCCAAGGCACGACCGATTTCATCGCAGTGGCGCACACGCGTGAGGTCGAGCGGGAGTTTGGTCCCTATAGCGGCTCATTGCGCACGATAGTCGTATACCCGCGTAACGCCGCGAACGCCGATCCCGACATCGTTCTGGAACCCCTCGGCTACGAGCCTTTCACCAAGGCGCTTGAGGCGATGGATAAGACGCGCGACGAAATAACATCGCTTACCAACGCCTCGGGTCGTTCACTCACACTTCTCCGGCGACGGCTTGCGACGATTCCGGCCATTCAAACCCCAGTGTGGGCTGCCAATCACCAAGCCTCTTCGAACCTTGTTCCGTTCGTGCTTGTGGGCACGTGGGATGCGCGCAACGAGGCCGACCAGACGGCTCTATCGCTGCTCGGTGGCGACGTCCCCTTCGATGCGCTGGAGAAGCGTGTACAGGAACTCTTGCCGCTGAACGATGCCCCAGTTTGGTCCATCGGCAACTATCGCGGTGTGATCTCCAAAATCGACTCGCTATTCGCGATTGCAGGCGCGATCACGCAAGGCGACCTCAACCACTTCTTCGATATCGCAAAGATTGTTCTTGGTGAAGATGACCCCGCTCTCGATCTCCCTGACAACGAGCGGTGGGCGGCGGGCATGCGCGGCAAGAAGCGCGAGTTCTCTTCGGCGCTGCGCGAGGGCATTTCCGAGACATTGGTTATGCTCGCAGTCCACGGGAAGCATCTGTTTGGGAAGCGCCTCGGTTTTGATGGCGAGCTTGCCGCTGCCAAGCTGGTGCGGCAGCTGCTCGAGCCGCTCGATACCCGCAAGCTGGAAGCGAATGATCGTGACCTTCCCCTCTATGCTGAAGCTGCCCCTGAGGAATTTCTGAGTATTATTGAACGCGACCTCCGATCAGAGCATCCCGCCACACTGGGCCTACTGCGCCCTGTGGACACAGGCCTCTTTGGCTCCCCTGCGCGCACCGGTCTTCTCTGGGCACTTGAGGGGCTGGCATGGAACCCCGCTACCTTTCCCCGGGTCGTCAAGATTCTCGGGCGGCTCTCCGAAGTCAAAATAGACGACAACTGGGCGAATAAGCCAATAGGATCGTTGGGCTCGATCTTCAGAGCTTGGATGCCGCAGACGGCGGCGGATCACGACACGCGACTGAAAGCCATTCGAATGCTGCTGGAGAAGCATCCGGCGGTAGGCTGGGAGATTTGCCTC
The DNA here is from genome assembly GCA_943370265.1 of Mesorhizobium carmichaelinearum. Taxonomy (GTDB): domain Bacteria; phylum Pseudomonadota; class Alphaproteobacteria; order Rhizobiales; family Rhizobiaceae; genus Mesorhizobium; species Mesorhizobium carmichaelinearum_A. Next base: position 346,653 of record CALRQH020000002.1, on the reverse strand, counting down.
CAGCAGTTTGGCGACTACGGCAACCGCGTCGGAGACTACGCCCACAAGCCCAAATGGCGACCCGATGGATATGGCTTTGGTGAACCCTTCGGCATTTGGGGTCCCATCAACAGCTTCGTCCGCGAGATGGTCGAGATTGCACTGACTATGCCGTCCTACACGGTCGACATGCTGTGCGACCTCATCGCACGGCTCCACGTGTTGCGATTGGAGGATCAGAAACGCGTTTGGAAAATCATCGACGACTGGCGGAAGACTGGAGCCAGCGACAACGACATCGCCCGCGTGCGCGATAAAATCCGCGTCACGGTGCTTTCCCGGCGTGGCCGTAAAAAGGCGGACGAAGAGGGACAGGTCACGCTTTCGAAAACCGCGAAAGCTGTCTATGCCTCGATGGAGCCGACCGACGTCGTCAACAAGCACGAGTGGCTGTTCCGGCAGAGCTGGGTCGAGGAATCGGCTGATGAGTTCGCGGACGTCGAGCTTGATTTTCAGGCCCGCGAACGCCGCATCGAAAAGCTCCGGATCGACGCATTGATGGAGATTGTGGCGACGGACGGTCTGCCGGGCGTTTTCAGCCTCGCCAAGAAGGGCAATTCGCAGCGGCAGATCGGCTGGTATCTGGCGCGTGGAATCCTGCACGCCGAACAGCTCGGAGACCTGATGCTCCAATGCCTTCGCCCCAGGGATGAAGACACTGGCCGAAGCGGCATTGCAGCCGGTGCTTTGCGTGCACTCGACGGCGAACAGCACAAGTCGCTATTTGCGAGCCTCCGTGGAAAGCTGTCCGAGCAAGAGGCGCTTCGCATGCTGCTCCTCTCGCCCTACCGCACGGCGACATGGAAGCTCGTAGATCAGCTGTCAGAAGAAGCTCGGGCGACCTACTGGCGCGACGTCGTGCCGGAGTACGTATTCGATGCGCCGAATGAAAACAACGAAAGCATCAGGCGTCTGCTCAATGCAAAGAGGCCGCGTGCCGCCTTCGCCGCGGTTCACTTCAAGCTTGATGAGGTGCGCCCCGAACTTTTGGTCCAGATGCTTTCCGAAATGACCAAGGAAGGCGATGACAAGGGAGGCGAGTACCAGCTGCACGACTATGACATCCAGCTCGCCTTCAAACTGCTTGATCGGAATCCCGACGTGCCGCTTGAAGACAAGGCGGGGCTGGAGTTTGCGTATCTCGATGTGCTGGCTCGCTCGTTCCGTGGTGGTGATGGACACCAGATTCCGAACCTTGAACGCTATATCGAGGACCATCCGGAAATGTTCGTGCAGGCGATCGTCTGGACCTACAAGCGCAAGACTCCCGGTGAAGACCCTCCGGAGTTCCATGTGGCCGAAGGACGGGAACACCTCGCGAAAAGGGGCTACCGCTTGCTTGAAGCTCTAGAACGTATACCGGGACAAGGTGAAGCCAGCGATGAGGAGTACCTCAAAAAGCTGACTGAGTGGGTCAGCAAGGTCCGGGAGCAATGCGCCGAGCTCGACCGCGCGGAGATTGCCGACGTCTGCCTCGGCAAGCTTTTGGCCAGCGCTCCTGAAGGCAAGGACGGGGTATGGCCCAACGAAGCTGTTCGCGACGTGATGGAAGACTTGCAATCTGAAGAAGTATTGCGAGGCGCTCATACCGGGCTCTACAACGCCCGTGGTGTGCACTGGCGCGGCGAAGGCGGAGGGCAGGAAAGAGAGCTTGCAGCCAAGTATCGCAGATGGGCGGAGGCACTTCACTTTTCCCATCCGTTTGTTTCATCATCTCTTCTGATGTCCGTGGTGAAGACCTACGAATATCAGGCGGAGCAGCAAGATACGGAGGCAGGCATCCGGCGGCGCCTTCGGCACTGAGCCTGTCGTAGCTCTGCTGACAGTCACCATCGGCCTACGCGATGTCTGCATTCGGACGGCAGCAACAGCGACCTCGACGGCTCACATGAGGCCCAAACCCGGCACCTCCCTCCCCACCAGCTCTTGACGAAAATCGGCGCGCCTGTTTGAGACTGGTTTCAGACTGGGGCAAATGCGGACATTTGCTCCGTGGGGAGATAAGCCGGCGATGGCCAACCTTTGAGGCGCTTCTTTCACCTGCTCGCCGCCTTCATCCTGGCATCCGCCATCTCCGGCTGCACCAGCGTTTCCTATTACGCGCAGTCGATCGAGGGCCATGTGCGGCTCATGGCGGCGCGGAAGAATGTCGGGAGGCTGATCAACGATCCTTCGACGCCCAAGGCGTTGCGCGCCAAGCTGACGTCGGCCAGCGCCATACGCCGCTTTGCCACGGATGAGCTGGCGCTGCCCGACAACTCAAGCTACCGCTCCTATGTCGATGTCGGCCGGGACGATGTGACCTATGCCGTCTTTGCCGCGCCGCAATTCTCGCTCGCGCCGGTGACATGGTGCTTTCCGGTGTTCGGCTGCGTTCCCTACCGGGGTTACTTTTCGCTGAAAGCCGCGGCCGAAAGTGCCGCCGAACTGCGTGGGAAGAGGCTGGACGTCCATGTGTCGGGCGTCACCGCCTATTCGACGCTGGGCTGGTTCAGCGACCCGCTGCTCAGCACCATGCTGCGCCAGGACGACACCTCTATCGCCAGCCTCGTCTTCCATGAGCTCGCGCATCAGAAGATCTATGTGAACGGCGATTCCGCCTTCAACGAGGCCTTCGCGGTTTCCGTCGAAACCAGCGGCACGAGGAAATGGTTGCGCGCCACGGGAAACCGCGCCGGCTTGCGCCGCTACGAGGCCGACCGCCGGCGCAGCGCGGATTTTCTGGCGCTTGTGGCGAAAACGCGCGACGAGTTGGCCCAGGTCTATGGCAGTCCCCGCAGCGCGGAGAAGATGGCGGCCGCGAAGGCAGCCACGATAGACAGGCTGCGCGCGCGCTACCGGCACATGCGCGACAACAGATGGGCGGGATACCGGGGATATGACGGCTGGTTCGACAGCCCGATCAACAACGCCAAGCTCGCCGCGACCGCCGTCTACGGCGAACAGGTTCCGGCGTTCCTTCGCCTGCACGAGTTGTGCGGAGGCGATTATCCCAGGTTCTATGCCGCCGTGCGCAGGATCGCGGCTTTGCCCCAGCCTTCGCGCGCCCAGGCGCTGAAGACGGCGGCTGCGTGTGATTGAGTTTGACGAGCAAGCAGCCAGCCGCACCGGCCCAACCGCGCAATGGCGGTAAGCCGACACCAGCGCGTTGCTCGAAGACCTGACGCGGCGCGCCCAATTCGCCGCGCCGCCGGGTTACGGCACTACCGTAGTCCGCGGTGGACCTTCCGGGCGGACTATCGAAGCCAACCACTCGGTCGTCGCGCTTGTCAAAGCCGCCTCCGGTAGTGCCGACCTCATATGCGAACAGCTCAATATCAGATCTTCACAAACCGATAGGCGAAGCGATCGGTCTCGCCCTTGATCGAGGGATCGAACACCTTGATCGAGTGCGGATCGTCCTTGTTCGCGAGGATGGAGCTTTGCGCGTCCAGTACGAAGCCGGCTGCCTCCACCTCCTCGCGGACTGACGCAGGGTCGATCCGATGCAGCGACTGGGCGTCGCCCGTGCCTGCTCCGCCGGCGGCTGCGTGGTCGACGATGACGTAGGCCCCACCGGGCTTCAGCCGCTCGTGGACGGCTCGGTTGAACCGGGCCGCCGTCGCGCCCTTCTTCTGAATCAGCGCGGTGTGGAGATCGTGGTAGAACAGGTGCAGCCACAGGACGTCCGCAGGCTGCGTGACCTGCGGCATCGCCACGAGGTCCGCCGAGACCGCGTCGACGTTCTCTCGGCCAGGCTCCTTCGCGAGCGTCCGCATGCGGCCAACCGGATCGTTCTTGAAGTCGGCGACTTCGGCCGGCACGAAGCTGTAGACTCGTCCCTCTGGGCCCACGATGTCGGAGAACAGGCGGGTCCAGTCGCCGTCGCCCGGGTAGACGTCGATGACGGTGGAGCCCGCATCGATACGTGCGAACCGGATCAACTCGGATAGCTTGGATTGGTCGTACATGGGAATCTCCTTCAGGGTTGGGCATTGGACGAGCGCGCGGCGTGCGAGTCGGCGATCTCCGGCTCATTCACTTTCGACACCGAACCGATGGCCGCAGCGTGTTCGTCAGTCGAACTTGACCAGGTCCTTGAAGATCAGATGACCCCAGCTGTTTCCGCGCGCCTGGACCAGCAGCCCGCCTTCCGACAACCCGCCAAGTCTGACCGGCGAGAAACCGAGCTTTTCCGCCAGCGCACCGATCTCCGCCGCGGCAGCATCATCGTCGCTCGCCAGGAACACGACTCTCCTGCCACCATGCACGGCCGGGTCCTGGTCAAGGGTGGCGGCGATCAAATGGTTGAAGCCCTTGACCAGCCTTGCACCGGGGAAAGCCTGCGCGATGAACCTGGAAGAAGGCTGTCCCCCCAGTTTCTCAGGAGGCACGCCGTAGGCATTGGTCACATCGACGATGGTCTTCCCCTGCCAGGTGGCGAGCGCCTTCGCGACCTGCGGGTGCGACTCGAAACGGACAGCCAGGAAGATGATGTCCGCCTTGACGGCCTCCGCCAGTGTTTTGGGAATGATCGTGGGTCCGATCGCGGCCGCATCGGCTGCAAAGCGTTCCGGGTCGCGCGTGGTCGCAACGGACACGTCGATGCCCTTGCGGGAAAACGCCTTGGCCAGGGCCTTGCCGATATCGCCGAAGCCGATAATTGCGTAACTCACAATATTTCTCCTAATCTTGTGCTGGAACTAAGGTTTGAGAAGCGGGGTCATTCCTGGCGGGACTGAAGGGCCAGCCGCGGGACCGCTGCGGGCTCAGACCTGCGCCATGCCGCCATCAACGGCGAGATCCACGCCAGTGATGTAAGAACCATCATCCGAGGCGAGGAACGTGACGGCAGCCGCGATTTCATCGGGCATACCTCTGCGATTCATAGGGATCTGAGTGATGAACTGTTCGGCAGCTTGCTCGGCTTGTTCAGCGGTAAGGCCCGTCGTAGTTGCCAAGGCTGGGGTATCGATGGCTCCGGGGCTCAGACAGTTCACGCGGATTTTGCGGTCTTTCAGCTCCAGTGTCCAAGCGCGCGCGAAGTTGCGCACAGCCGCCTTGCTCGCGGCGTAGGCGCTGAACCCAGGCACCCCCAACACGTTCGATACCGAAGACGTCAGGATAATCGAGCCGCCGTCCTTGAAGAGGGGAAGGGCCTTCTGCACCGTGAAGAACAGCCCCTTCACGTTCACGTCGAAGGTCTGGTCAAAGTGGGCCTCGGTAGCGACCGCGAGCGGTGCGATTGTCCCCGCGCCAGCGTTCGCGAAGAGAACGTCGATGTGACCATGTTTCTCTTTCACGATGGCATAGAGCCGGTCCAGATCCTCCAAGCGTGACACGTCGCCCACGACCGTCGTAATATTGCTCTTGATCAAGGCCGCGGCCTCCTTCAGCTCTTTCTCTCGTCGCCCAGTGATTACGACGTGTGCACCTTCTTCCACAAAGCGCCTGGCCGTCGCCAAGCCAATCCCGCTGCTTCCGCCTGTGATGACCGCAACCTTGCCTTCGAGTTTTTTCATGATCCTTGACCTTTGGTCGTGTGTTTTGCTTTGTCGTGAAGTTTGAGAAACGTGGTCCCGTATGGGGGTCAGAGTTGCGCCAGGCCGCCGTCGACGGCGACCTCGCTGGCGGTCATGAAGCTGCTGTCCGACGATGCGAGGAAGGCGGCCACGGCCCCGATTTCCGCCGGATCGGCCATGCGCTGGAGCGGAGTCATCGCGCCGTAGGCCTTCTGGCCCTCCTCGCCCAGCGCTTCCTTCGCGAGTTCGGTCGCAGTCGCCCCGGGCGACAGCACATTGACCCGGATGCCGGTGCCCTTCAGGTCCTCCGCCCAGGTCCGCGCGAGATTGCGCACTGCCGCCTTGCTCGCGCTGTAGGCGGTGAATCCCGGGGCGCCCGTGGTGCCGGCGCTCGATCCGGTCAGGATGATCGAACCGCCCTTGCCCATCAGCGGCAACGCCTTCTGGACCGTGAAGATCGTGCCCTTCACATTGGTGTCGAAGGTTTCGTCAATGTGCTCGGCGGTGATCTGGCCGAGCCGAAGCGGGCCTCCCGCTCCGGCATTGGCGAAGACGATATCGAGGCTTCCGCGCTCGGCCTTCACAGCCGCGTAGAGTCGGTCGAGGTCGGCCTCATCCGAGACCGAGCCTTTCACCGCGCGGGCATTGGGCCCGAGGTCCGCCACAGCGGCGTCGAGCGCTTCCTGGCGGCGGCCGAAGATGAAGACGAAGGCGCCTTCCTCGACGAAGCGCTTTGCCGCCGCGCGGCCGATGCCGGTGGCGCCGCCGGTGATGACGGCGGTCTTTCCATTCAGTCTGGTCATGACGTGCATCCTTCCAGGCTTCCGCCTTGGTCATTCGGGAACGCCCCGAGAGCCTTAAGATGGGTCCGTCGGGGTCAGGCGTTCAGTCCGCAAGCACGCACACCGGTGGTGCGAAATCGATCCGGCTGGGCGACCGATGTCAGGGCGCCGGTAGCCATACTTCTGCTAAATGTGCTAGATACGGGCTTGGAAGGCGCACCGCGCGGTGCCGGATTGCACCATGATCGACTGGGATGACGTTCGCTACTTTCTTGCCGTCGCGCGCGGAGGCTCGGTGCGGGCCGCCGCCAAGCGCCTGGGCGTAAACCACGCGACCGCGCTGCGGCGCATCGCCCAGCTCGAGGACCGCCTCGGGGCGCTGATGTTCGAAAAGCTGCCTTCGGGCTACCGCCTGACGGCTGCGGGTGAGGAAGTCCTCGAGCTCGCGGAACAGATGGAATCGTCGTCGCACCAGCTGGAGACGCGCGTGCTTGGGCGCGACCAGGGCGTGCGCGGGCTTCTGCGGGTGACGTTGGCACCGCCGCTTGCGACGCACCTGCTCATGTCCGACTTCGCCGATTTCGCGCGGCTGCATCCGGACATTGAGATGGAAATCTTGTCGTCCGGCGAGCTGGCAAATCTGACCAATCGAGAGGCCGACGTCGCGATCCGCGTCGTCTACGACCGCAATACACTGCCGCTCAATCTTCACGGCCTGAAGGGACCGGAGCTGTTCGGCGGCGTCTACATGTCGCGCGATCGATTGGCCACGTGGCGTGCGGGCGCGCCTGATCCCATCCGGTGGATCGTCATAAGCATTCATGGCATCCCGGACTGGGCCAGCGAGGGTGAGGTTCGCACCACGGGGGTTCCATTCCGGACCACGGACGGCGAGGCGCAGATCGTTGCTGTACGGCAAGGGCTCGGGATGACGACGCTGCCGTGCTTCATTGGCGATGCCGACCCCCTGCTGGTGAGGGTGCCGGGCACCGACCTGCACATGTACGGAACGGTCTGGCTCCTGACACAGGGGGAGACACGCAAGACGAAGCGTGTGCGGCTCTTCACCGAGTTCGTATCCCGCAGGCTCGCCGCGTACGCGCCGCTTCTCGAGGGACTGTCCGCATCGCGCGAGGCGACGGTGCAGCCGTCGCCGGCCAGATGACCGACTGGCGGCTTTCAGGAGCAAAGATACTTTGGCACGAGTGACCGAATAGAGGCGCGAACCGCACGCCCTCCACCCCAAATCAACGCCCCCCGCGCCGCACTCAGTTCGCTGCGCCGCCAGGCGGCCGGCGAGATTGATGCGGGCTGGCGCGCAAATGTTTCTGGAACAGCCGACCTATCTACGAGGCGCCGAGGCCGGCGACCGCGACGGCACAGCTTGAGGCAGGCAGGATTAGCCAAGCATAAACAGACAGATGGAGCCGGACCTTGAATCAGTCAGGACCGGTTCTCGATCATCTGCCGCAGGCTGCGATAGGTTCGCTCCAGCCGCTCGAAGCCGCCCTCGGCCAGCGTGATCGGCGCGGCATTGTCGGCGATGACGGCAAACAGCAGCGCGGCGTCGGCGGGCACGACATTGGCCGCAAGCTCGCCGCGCCGGCCGGCTGATGACAGCGCCTCGGCAAACAGCGCCGACAGCTCGACGCCGAAATGGCTGAGCATCTGGCGGCCACGGTCGCCCAGCAGGTCGGCATCCTGGCGCAGCCGGGTGATCAGGCTCCAATTGTGCCCTTCCGTGCCGGCCGGATTGAAGTGAAGGAAACGCGCACGGCTGTAGGCGATCATCGCCTCGACCTGATCCGAGAGGCTCGCCCCCTCAGCCGCCCAGACAGCGCGCAAGCCGCTCAGCGTCGCCTGCATGTAGTCGCCCAGCACCTCGTCGACCAGCGCCTGCTTGTTGCCGAAATGGTAGTGGATGTTGGCGCGCGTCGTGCCCAGTGCCGCCGAAATGTCGCCGAAACTGGTGCCGCGATAGCCGTGGCGCACCAGAAGCTCCAGCGCCGTGTCCTTGATCGCCTGTCTCGTATCGGTCTCGTCCATACCGGCATCATAGCCAAATGCGCTCGCCTTGGACGCGGAAGCTTTGCGGCGTCCCCAGCATTTGACGATGTACTGACTTGCAGGTAAGTAAGTTGGCAAAATTGGAGAGGAGAACACGCGGTGCGCATGCAGGTATTCAAGGATGTCGAGGGCTCGGAGCCGCAGGCCGTCCGCGCCGGCGAGCTGATCTTTGTCGGTGGACTGATGGCGACGGACGCAAGCGGCAAGATGGTGGCCGGTGATGTCGCCGGCCAGTCGCGCGTCATCTTCGAGCGGCTGGCGGCACTTCTCACCGGAGTCGGCGCAGGCATGGCCGATGTGGTCAAGCACAACATCTATTTCAGCTGCGAGGCCGATGCTGCCGGCGCTTTCCTCGACGAGCTCGATTCCGTGCGCGCCCGTTATTTCACGGCCCCCGGCCCCACCACCACGGAAATCCGCTGCGGTCTCGACAGGGAGGGCGCGCTGCTGATGGTCGACGCCTGGGTGGTGACCGGCGGCAGGCGCGAACTGCTCGACCCGCCCGGCCACTGGCGCTGGCGCAAGAAGCTGCCCTTCGTCCATGGCTGGAAGGTCGGCGACCTGCTGTTCATCGGCGGCCAGCGCTCGCTCGATGCCGACGGCAACGTGCTGGGGATCGGCGACATCGAGGTGCAGACCGAAGAAGCCTTCCGCAACCTCAACACGATGCTGCGGGCGGGTGGCGGCGATCGCAACAGCCTGATGCGGCAGAACACCTATTTCCGCTTCTTCGGCGAGGGCCGCGAGGTCACCGACTATTGGGAGAAGATGACCAATGTGCGCCGCCGCTATATGTCGGTGCCTTCGGCGGCGGGTGCCGGCCTGCGCATCCAGGGCATGGCCAATGCCGACGAGCTTATCCAGGTCGAAGGCATCGGCATGCTCGGCGACGACAAGCAGCGCCTGCAGCCGGCCAACCATTGGGACTGGAGCATTCCCAACACGCAGTTCACGCAAGGCTGGAAGATCGGCAAGCTCGCCTTCATCGGCGGCCAGATCTCGGCCGACAACAAGGCGCGGGCCGTCGGCGACGACATGGAGACGCAGACCCGCAACGTCTTCGAGTTCATCCGCCGCACCCTGGCCGAGGGCGGCCTCGACGAAGGCGACGTCGCCAAGCTCTATATCTACTACCACGCCGAGGGCAGCTGGGCCGAGATCGAGGCGACCCGCGCGACCATCGCCCGCGTGCAGCGCGAATTCTACCCTGAGCACGGTCCGGCGGTGACCGCCATCCGCGTCGCCGGCTTTGCCTTCGAGAACCTGCTGGTCGAGATCGAGGCGATGGCGGTGACGCGGGACGCGTGACGGGGGAGCGATGTCGAGACACGATTTCACCGCCGCCGAATTCGCTGACCGGCTGGCCCGCGTCCGCGCCGCCATGTCCGCTGTTGGTAACGACTGGCTGGTTGCCGTCCACCCCGCCTCCATCCATTGGCTGACCGGAAGCGATGCCAAGAGCTACCAGGAATTCCAGTGCCTGCTGGTCGGCGCGCGCGACCAGCCGCTCGTCGTCCTCACCCGCCAGGGCGAGGTGCATGAATTCGAGACGGACTCGGTTGCCGGCGAGGTATATGGTTATGGCGGTGGCGAGAACGAGGATCCGGTCGCCGCCTTTGCCGGCGTGGCCCGGCGCCACGGTGTGTTCGGCCAGCGCGTCGGTCTCGAAGTGCCGGCCTATTACCTCCACCCGCACCACTATCTCGGTCTTCGCGCCGTCATCGGCGATGCCCGGCTCATCGAGGCGACCGAGCTGATCGCCGGCCTGAAGCTGGTGAAGTCGCCGGCCGAGATCGGCTATATCAGGCGCGCGGCCGCGCTTGCCGACCTCGGCATGCAGCGTTTCGCCGGCGAGCTCGCTGCAGGCCAATCCGAGCTGGCGCTGGCCGGCGGCATCCACGAGACCTTGCTGCGCAATGGCAGCGGCATCGCCGCCAGCCCGATCAACCTCGTGTCTGGCCCGCGCTCCGCCTACAGCCATGGCGCGCCGACCGCGCGGCGGCTCGAACAGTGCGACTTCGGCAGCATCGAATTCGGCGCCACCTTCAACCGCTACACCGCCACCATCGGCCGCAACTTCGCGCTTGGGAAGCCGACGCCGCGCATGGTGGAACTGCACGACATCGTTCTGCGCGCCAGCGATGCCATGATCGCTGTCATCCGCGACGGCGTGCCGGCAACCGTGCCACACCAGGCGGCCCGCGCCGTCATCGGCGAGGCCGGGCTCGAACCCCATCGTGTCCACACATCGGGCTATGCGCTGGGGCCGGGCTTTCCGCCGAGCTGGGCCGAGCCGCTGCACATGATCGGCGACAGCCCGCATGTGCTGAAGGCCGGGATGGTCGTCACCATCGAGCCGCCTGTCTTCATCGGCGCCGAGGGTCTTGGCGCCCGCATCATCGACAATGTGCTGGTGACACCGAGCGGCGCCGAGGTGCTGGCGAAAACGCCGCGCGACATCATCGTCGCGGGTTGAGCCTACCCGCGCAGTTCATGCGCGATCTCGGCGCAGGCGGGGTTCAGCCGCGCCAGCATGGCTCGAAATGGACACGGCACCGTGCCGACCCCCTCATGGTCACGAGGGCCAACACGCGTCGCCGGCGACGATCGGCCAGCCACGTCGGGAATCCAGCCCCTTCCCGGGTCGGAGCACCTGTAGTTGAGCTTTTCGTCGGCGATCAGCGATGGTTTTATAGATGACGCTTGACGTCACATATGAAGCGACGGTAGCGTGATGTCCAGCATATCCGCGCGGAAAATGGCGATCGACCTGGAGCTGCAATGGGGGGCGCCCTGCATCCATGAGCTATAATTTCAAATTCGACATCCTGCTGCGCTACATCCCGGAGATCGTGCAGGGCGTTCTCCTGACCTTGCAGTTCTCGGTCATCACCATGGTCTGCGGGCTGGCCATCGGCCTGGTCGTCGCCATGGCCTCGATCAGCTCGCTGATGCCGCTGCGCGCCTGCGCCCGTATCTATGTCGAGGCGCTGCGCAACACGCCGCTGCTGGTGCAGCTGTTCATCGTTTTCTTCGGTCTGCCCTCGATCGGCATCAGGCTTGGCGCCAACACCGCGGCGCTGATCGCGCTGTCGATCAACATGGGGGCCTATGGCGCCGAGATCCTGCGCGCCGGCTTCGAATCCGTGCGCCAGAGCCAGGTCGAGGCCGGCCGCTCGCTGGGCCTCACCGCCGGCCAGACCTTTCGCCATGTCGTGCTGTTCCAGGCGGTCAAGACCATATACCCGGCGCTCGCCAGCCAGTTCGTGCTGGTCATGCTGGCCACCAGCGTCGTCTCCTCGATCGGCGCCACCGAGCTGTTCCACCAGGCTGCCTTCATCGACTCGCGCACCTACCGCTCCTTCGAGACCTACGCGCTGATAACCATTTCCTATCTCGTGCTGACGCTGGGCTTCCGTGCCTTCTTCGCCGGAATCTACTGGCTGGTCTTTGTCCGGAGGCCGCGCCGATGATCCGAGAATTCGGTGGTTCCGACATCGCCTACCTCATCGAGGCGGCACGCTGGACGTTGCTGCTGGCGCTCACCGCCACCGTAGGCGGCGGGCTGCTGGGCATTGTCGTGGCCGTGCTGCGCGTCATCCCGTTCAAGCCGCTCAACTGGCTGGCCATCGCCTGGATCAATCTGATCCAGGGCACGCCGCTGCTCGGCCAGCTCTTCGTCTTCTTCTTCGGCCTGCCGCTCATCGGTCTTTCGGTCGACGCCTGGACGGCGGCGGCGCTGTCGCTCTCGATCTATGCCTCGGCCTTCTTCGGCGAGATCTGGCGCGGCAGCCTGCAATCGGTGTCGCAGCGGCAATGGGAGGCGGGTGCAGCGCTCGGCCTCACCTATGCGCAGCGGCTCAGCCATGTCGTGCTGCCGCAGGCGATCCGCATCTCCGTCGCGCCCACCGTCGGTTTTCTCGTCCAGCTGGTGAAGAACACCTCGCTCACCGCGCTGATCGGCTTCGTCGAACTGACCCGCGCCAGCCAGATCATCAGCGGCGCGACCTTCGCCCCGCTGCCGGTCTACCTCACCGCCGCCGCCATCTATTTCGTCATCTGCTTTTCCCTCTCCCAGCTCGCCCGCACGCTGGAAAGGAGACTTCATGTCGCTCGTTGAGATCGCCGACATCCGCAAGCGCTTCGGCGCCGTCGAGGTGCTGAAGGGCATCTCGCTCACCCTGGAAAAAGGCGAGATCGTCGCCATCATCGGCCGCTCGGGCTCGGGCAAGTCGACCATGCTCCGCTGCATCAACGGGCTGGAGAAGGTGCAGGCCGGCCGCATCGTCGTCGACGGCATCGACGTCACCGCGCCCAATGCCGACCTCAACCTCCTGCGCCAGCGCGCCGGCATGGTGTTCCAGAGCTACAATCTGTTCCCGCATCTCAATGTCGAGCGCAATGTCATGCTGGCGCTGAAGCTCGTGCGCAAGCTCGACACCTCAGCCGCCCGCGAAGTCGCCCGCGCCGTGGTGGCCAAGGTCGGCCTCGCCGACAAGCTGTTGGCCTATCCCGACGAATTGTCCGGCGGCCAGCAGCAGCGCGTCGCCATCGCCCGCTCGCTGGCCATGCAGCCGACACTGATGCTGTTCGACGAGATCACCTCCGCGCTCGACCCCGAACTCGTGGGCGAGGTGCTGCGCGTGCTCGAAAGCGTCGCCAGCGAAGGCATGACCATGATGCTCGTCACCCACGAGATGAACTTTGCCAAGAACGTCGCCGACCGCGTGATCTTCATGCACGAGGGCCGCATCCACGAGGATGGGCCAGCGCGTGAGACCTTGCTCTCGCCTCGTACGGCCGAACTCAGGAGCTTCCTGAGCGCCGTCCTTCACTAAGAAAAAGAAAGTCCAACCAGAAAAGGGGAAGTTCCATGTTCAAGCATCTCACCAGGATCGTCACAGCCGTGCTCCTGGCCGGCGCAGTCTCGGCGATGCCGGCGCGCGCCGCCGACCTGCAGAAAATCCTCTCCTCCGGCACGGTGCGCATAGGCGTTCCCATCGACGTGCCGCCCTTCGGTTCGGTCGACGCCAAGAACGAGCCGGTCGGCCTCGATGTCGACATGGCAAAAAAGATCGCCGAGGCGCTGGGCGTCAAGCTGGAGCTGCAGCAGATCACCGGCGCCAACCGCGTGCCCTATCTCGTCACCGACCGCCTCGACATCGTCATCGCCGCCATGGGCGCGACGCCGCAGCGCGCGCTGCAGATTGCCTTCACCTCGCCTTATGCGGCGCTTTCGATCGGCGTCTTCGGCCCCGACAGCATTGCGCTGAAAAGCCCTGCCGAGCTCAAGGACGAGACCGTCGCCGTGGCCCGCGGCACGACGCAGGACCTCGAACTGACCAAGGCCGCGCCCAATGCCAAGATCGTGCGCTTCGACGATGACGCCACCGCCGCCGCCGCCTTCACCTCCGGCCAGGCGCAGCTGCTGGCCACCGCCGACGTCGTCGCCAAGGACCTGATGGACAAGGATCCCAAGGTGCAGCTCAAGCCCAAATTCATCCTGCAGTTCTCGCCCTGCTATATCGGCATCCAGCAGGGCAGCCCCGAGCTGCTGCGCTGGCTCGACACCTACATCCATCTCGGCATGCTCGACGGCTCGCTCTCGGCGCTGTCGCAGAAGTGGATCGGCACGACCCTGCCGACCCTGCCGCCGATCTGACCTTTCGGCGGCGGGAGCACTCGCTCCCGCCGCTCCTCCCTCGCCTTCCATCCCCGCAGAGTTTCAAAGAGAAACATGGCCCGCATGTCCACCGCCCGCACCACCATCGACTTCGACCGCTCCGGCAAGCAGATCGGCTTCGTCGACATCCCCCATTCGCCGCATGACGACGCCTGGGGCGCGACCCGCATTCCGATTGCCGTGATCAAGAACGGCGACGGGCCGACCGTCATCCTGCAGGCCGGCAATCACGGTGATGAATATGAGGGCCCGATCACGCTCGGCGAACTCATCCGCGAACTCGATCCGGGCATGGTCAGCGGCCGCATCATCTTCCTGCCGGCGATCAACGTGCCCGCCGTGCTGGCCGGCCGCCGCACCTCGCCGGTCGACGGATTGAACCTGAACCGCACCTTTCCGGGCGACCCCACCGGCACCATCACCCAGCAGATCTCGGCCTATGTCAGCGACATCGTCATGCCGCTCGGCCACGCCTATGTCGATCTCCACTCCGGCGGCTCCTCGCTCAACATCCTGCCCAGCGCCATCATCGAGCCGGCGCCCGACGCCGCCCACCGCAAGCGCAACATGGAAGCGGTGCTGGCCTTCGACGCGCCGCTTTCCGTCGTCATCGACAATCTCGGCGAGCCGCGCACCTCCACCGCCACGTCGGTGCGGGCCGGACTGACCACGGTCGGCACCGAGATGGCCGGCGCCGGCACGGTGTCGCTCGACGCGCTCGGCATCTGCCGCAAGGGCGTGCGCAATGTGCTGAGCCATCTCGGCGTTCTGCCACCGACAGGCAGGCCGCCGGCCGCGCGGCCTGAAAACATCCTGCGCATTCCCGGCCATGACGGCTATGTGCTGGCGACGACAGACGGCGTGTTCGAGCCGTTCCATGCGCTGGGCGCAAAGGTCCATGCCGGCGAGGACGCCGGCCGCATCCACAATCTGGCCGATCCGGGCCGTGCGCCGGAAATCGTCCGCTATCTGTCGGACGGCATTGTCTATGGGCGCCGCCAACCCGGCCGCGTCGTCGTCGGCAATTGCTGCGTCACCGTCGCCACCCGCTACGAAGGAGAGCTGGCGTGATTGCGCTCGAGGATATCCGCGCCGCCGCGGCGCGCATCGAGGGCAATGTCCGGCACACGCCGATGATCGCCGCCAGCAACCTGAAGACGCCGCTGGCCGGTGGCGTCGACCTGATGCTGAAGCTGGAGCTGCTGCAGGTCACCGGCTCGTTCAAGGCGCGCGGCGCCACCAACCGGCTGCTGTCGCTCGAACGCGCCGAACTCGGTGGCGGCATCGTTACAGCTTCAGGCGGCAATCACGGCATCGCCACCGCGCGCGCCGGCTTCATGGCCGGCGTACCGACCAGGGTCTTCCTGCCCACCAACGCCTCCCCGGCAAAGATCGAGAAACTGCGGGCCTGGGGCGCGGCCACCCGCATCGTGGGCTCGGCCTGGCACGAAGCCAACGAGGCGGCGCAGGCCTTCGTCCGCGAGACCGGCGCAGTCTATTTCCACCCCTTCGCGGACCCCGCGGTGGTCGCCGGACAAGGCACGGTCGGGCTCGAAATCCTCGACCAGATGCCCGATGTGACGACCGTTCTCGTCGCCATGGGCGGCGGCGGGTTAGTCAGCGGCGTGGCGACCGCGATCAAGGCGCTGGCGCCGCGCGTGCGCGTCATCGGTATCGAGGCGGCGGGCTCGCCGGTGCTGCTGCGCGCGCTCGAAGCCGGCCGCAATGTGGCGCTGGACAGAGTGACGACGTCGGTGGCGACCATGGCCTGCCCCAGGACCGACGACCGCATCTTCGACATTATCCGCGACAAGGTCGACGAGATCGTGCTGGTCGACGACGATGAGATGCTGCGCGCCGCCAGAAGCCTGTGGTTCGAAATGGGCCTCGCCGCCGACCTCAGCGGCGCCGCCGCCATTGCAGCACTTGCCGAGGGCCGGGTGCGGCTGAAGCAAGGCGAGCGCGTCTGCGCCATAGTCTGCGGCGCCGGCCCGGATGCTATTCTGGGCTGATCGCCGGTGGGCTGTGTCGTTGAATCAAGATTCGAACAATGGCTGCCAGCGGATTGATTGGATTCGGCAAAGTAAAAAGCGAAATCCAGTCTCGAGAAAGATCTTGTTACCGCTTCGGCACAGCAGTCCATCCGAGCTGATCCATAAAGCGGTTTAGCCTGGGCACGACAGCATCGGGCATCGTCTCCCTATGCCATTGTCTTGGTGTGATTGCCGTGTCGACATATCGGAATTCGACCTGCCCGGAATCCAGCGGACTCACTCTCAAGAAAGGTCCGGAATAGGGCTCGACATCGACCTGCTGGATGCACAGGTCGAACATGGATGTCCAGCCAAACAGAACCGAGCACAAAGGGCCGCTTGCGATGTACGTGGCAAGCGCCTCCACACCGCCCAACGCTGAAGCAAACGGGTCTGCCGCGTCGCTTAAACGTTTGTCGCGAATGGAGCCGACGATGCCTAGCCATGAGTTTTGCATCAACTGAAGGTGCGGGGACAGGGAGCGGCTTGTCAACAGGACGGGAGCGCTTGGCCAGTCGCAGGCAGTGCAGCTAGCGGCCAGCCTACGATAGCAGTGGCGCCGGCATCTCCAGCCCCTCCAGCAACGCGTCGCGAAACAGCGCTATCGGATGGCTGAGCCGGCCGGCCGGCGGGCGGTGCAGCATCCAGGCGCGCACCTGCGGCTTGAAATCGGCGCAGTCGATGATCTCGACCTTGTCGCGCCACGGGCTGTCGGCGAAGGCCGCCGGCGTGACGAGGCCGATGCCGTGGCCGCGCGCCACCAGCGACATCCTGAGGTCCGCGCTCATCGCCTCGACCCCGACCTGGAAGGGCAACCGCGCCGCCTCCAGCGTGTGGCGGATGAAGGCGCGGAAGCCGCAGCCATTCTCGTTCATCACCCAGGGAAAGCGCGAAAGCGTGTTGAGATCAACAGGCCTGGGCACGCCGAGACCGGGTGCGGCGACCAGCAGCACCGACTGCAGGCCGAGATCGTCGCAGACCAGCTCGTCGGGCGGCTTGACGCCGTCGGGAAGGCAGACCGCGACCGCGTCGAGTTCGCTGCGCACCGCCTGCTCCACCAGCCGTGGCGACCAGCCGGAGGTGATGCGCAGGGTGAGTTGCGGAAACGCCGCGCGCAGCCGGTCGAGCGGCAGCGCAAGTGCCGCATCCGACAGATAGGGCATGATGCCCAGCCGGAACTCGCCGTTCAATTCGCCCTGCGGCGACACACCGGCCTTGAGGTCTTCAAGCGAACGCAGCACGCGGCGGCCGTGCTCATAGGCCTGGCGCCCGGACGCCGTCGGCTTCAGCGGCTTCGACTGGCGGTCGAGCAGCGCAGTCGCCAGCCCATCCTCCAGGTTCTGGATACGGCGGGTGACGCCGGGCTGGGTGAGGTTGAGCCTTGCCGAGGCGCCGACGATCGAGCCTGTTTCCACCACGGCGATGAAGGCCTCGAGATCATGGATATTCATGCGCATCTCGCATAATCATTATCGAATTGATTGAATTGTAGCATGATAATAGGTCGGCATAAAGTCCTCACGCAATATGCACGAGGACCATCATGCCCGACACCAATGACGGCCAACTGGCCGAGCGGCTGCCCGCCGACACCATCACCGGCCCCCGGACGCTGCTGTTTGCCGCCTCGGTCGGCATCATCGTCACCAATCTGTTCGCCCCGCAGACGCTGATCGGGTTGATCGGACCGTCGCTGGGCGCGGATGCCGCGAGCGGCGGGCTGGTCGCCATGGCCACTTTGCTCGGCTACGCCGCCGGCTTGTTCTTCCTGGTACCGCTGGCGGACCTCGCCGAGAACCGCGCGTTGATCATGCGCATGCTCATGACGGCCGCACTTGCAGCCGGCATCGCCGCCTTCGCGCCCACCACAGCCTCGCTGCTCATCGTCCTGTTCGTCCTCGGCGCGGCCTGCTCGGCCATCCAGATCCTCGTCCCCATCGCCGCCTCGATGGCGGCGCCCGGCGCGGAAGGCCGTGTCATCGGCGATGTGATGAGCGGGCTGATGGTCGGCATCCTGCTGGCGCGGCCGCTGGCCAGCCTCATCGCCGATGCCTGGGGCTGGCGCGCCTTCTACGGCGTCAGCGCCTCGACACTGGTCCTGCTCACCATCGTGCTGGCCGTCACCTTGCCGAGGCGGCAACCGGCGGCGAAGTCGGGATACCCGGCGCTGATTGCCTCGCTGATCCAGTTGTTGCACGACGAATCGGTGCTGCGACGCCGCGCACTGACCGCGAGCCTAGTCATGGCGGCGTTCAGCCTGTTCTGGACCTCGGTGGCGCTGCGCCTCGCCCAATCGCCCTTCGACCTTGGCCAGCGTGGCGTTGCCCTATTCGCGCTTGTCGGCGCGGGAGGTGCCGCTGTGACGCCGCTGTTCGGCCGCGCCGGCGACCGCGGCTGGACAGGACCGGCGACGATCGCCTGCCATCTCGTGTTGATCGCAGCACTTGCGCTCGCCGCCTGGGCGGGCGCCGCCGTCTCTACAACCTCATGGTGGCCGCTTGTACTGATGGGCATCAGCGCCGTGCTGCTCGACATCGGCGTCACCGGCGACCAGACGCTCGGCCGCCGCGCCATCAACCTGCTGCAGCCCAAGGCGCGCGGCCGCCTCAACGGCCTGTTCGTCGGCATCTTCTTCATCGGCGGCGCCATCGGATCGATGCTCGCCGGCATCGCCTGGGCATGGGGAGGATGGGGGGCCGTCTGCGCGATCGGCGCGGCTTTCGGCGTCGCGGCCCTGCTGGTCGACTGGATCGGCGAGCGGGGCGCCTCTACTTGCCCAAATCCTGCTGAATGATCTGCGCCGAGCCGGGAATAAGCTTTCCAGCGTGGTCGTAGCGCAGCACCACCGTCCAGTTGAAGACGCTGTCCGGCCATTTGCCCTTGGGCAGCAGCGCATCGGGATCCGCGCCGAAGGCATGGAGGAGTTTCGCCAGCTCGCCATGATGCCAGGCGATCAGGATCGACTTGCCATGGTTTTCGTTGGCCAGCGCCTCGAACAGCGGTTTGACGTCCTTGTCGGCGAACCTCTGGTCGATCGGCAATTTCAGCGCCAGCGACAGCGGCGTCAGCGTCAGGCGCTCTCGCGCGCTGTTCTTGGAATCGGCGCTCGCCACCAACACGTCCGGACGAAACGGCACGCCATCCAGCACCAGATGCTGGAAATAGCCGACATAGGCCTGGGCATGGGCCTGCCCCTCAGGCGACAATTCCGTGCCGCTGTCCGGCTTCTCGCCATGGCGGATGATCACCACGGTGGCGTCCGCGAGCCCACTGGCATCACTTTTGGCGTGCGCCGACAGCACGGTTGCCAGCAGGCAGAAAACACCGACGACAAAAGCTTTCATGTCAGATCCTTCCGATCCGGTTGGCGATCGATATGCGTACTCAAAGCAAGTCCTGGCGGCGCAGCAAAAGAGGCAGGTGCGCCACTCTAGGACCAGCGGCCCGCCGCCGAAACAATTTTCTCTCGCCGCCCTCTCCAGCCCACTGGTCAGGAAATCTTAAACGGCGGCGGTGCAATGATGCCGGACGATGTTCACCCGGTTGGGATGGATGGAGTCGCATGGCAAATCTCGAGACGCGTCGCCTGGATCGGGATGGCGTTGAGGACCGATCGTCCGGCCGCCTCGGCAGGGCCTGGGCGCTTGTCCGTCACAAGGGTCTGCTGGAGCCGGTCAGGCTCGTGCGCCGCCATGGGGTCGGCGCGAGCCTCGGTTTTGTCGCGCGCAATGTACGTCATGTCATTGCCGACCACCTCGCCCGCAAATGGGATCGCCGGCACGGCGTCGACACAGCCGGTTCGATCCAGCTCGATGCGCTCGATGTCGTCGGCCCGCATCGGGCCAAGGGCAACGAAGCCGTCTGCACCTCGCCAAAGTCCTTCGACTTCATCATGAAGTCCCTGCCGCATGATCTTCAAAACCATACGTTCATCGACATCGGCTCGGGAAAGTCGCGCACGCTTCTGCTGGCCTCGCGCTATCCCTTCCAGAACATCATCGGCGTGGAGTTCGCGCGCGAGCTCGTCGAGATCGCTGGGGGTAACATAGCGAGGTTCAGGGATGCTTCGCAGAAATGCCGGGCGCTCAGCGTCGTCCAGGCGGATGCCGCCGCTTATGGTTTTCCCGAAACGCCCTTGGTCGTCTATTTCTACAATCCGTTTTCCCGCGATGTCTTCGAGATCGTGCTGAAGAACCTCGTCTCGTCGCTCGCACGGCATCCACGCGATTGCTTCATTGTCTACGGAAGCTCAAGCCATCGCGCCATCGATTGGGCACGGCCCGCGATCCGCGACACAGGCAGGTTCACGGAGCTTGCCGTGCCGCCGATGCCCGGCTTCCTCGATGCAGTCCGGACGATCGACTACGCGGTGTTCCGGGTCGCGGGCCTAGGGCTTTGACGAAACGATTATGCACACCTATATTCTGACCATATGGTCATTTTGTGAGGTGCCATGAAGAGCGTTCCCATCGTCGAGGCGAAAGCCCACTTTTCCGCTTTGCTGGCGGAGGTCGAGGGCGGTGAGGAAATTGCCCTTACCCGGCACGGCAAGGTGATTGCGCGCCTGGTTCCGGATCATCCGCGCAAGGCGGCCGATGCCTTTCGCGATCTTTGGGCCGATTCCGACGAAATCGACCTGGTCGCGCCCGAAGACGCGCCGGCCGAGGCCGTAGCCTCACTGGATGGCTAGATCGTGCCTGGTCTCTATCTTCTGGATACGAACATTGTGATCGCGGCGCTGAAAGGACACGAAGAGGTCAGCAGACGCCTGGAACTGGAAGATCTGAGCGCCATTCGGCTTTCGGCGATCGTGCTGGGCGAACTGGAATTTGGCGCGGAGAAGAGTGCCTACGGCGAGCGAAATCGTGCCCGCCTGTCCACTCTGGCCGGACGGCTGGTGCTGGTTGGTGTCGATCATGTCACGACGCGGCATTATGGCCGGATACGAGCGATCCTTGAGCGCCAAGGGACGCCCATCGGGGCAAACGATACGTGGATCGCGGCGCAGGCGCTGGCGATCGGCGCGACGCTTGTGACCGACAACACCAGGGAGTTCTCACGTGTGCCCGGGCTTGAGGTCGAAAACTGGCTGGCTTCGAGCGTTGACCGCTGACTAGCGCCTGCCCCTCGCCTTGCGGACGAAACGCGAGACGGTCCGTGCCGCGAACGGGGTGCCGGCGGTGAAGCGCATCAGCGGGCCATAGCTGCCGACCGCGCTGGCGCCGACGAAATGCAGTCCGGGAATGCTGGATTCGAGCCCTTCCGACAGGATCGGCATTCCACCCCGGCGCGCGACCTTGGCAAGGGTGTCCTGCGAAAACAGTCCGAGCCGCGCGATATCGATCTCGTAGCCCGTGCCCAAAAGCACGTGGTCGAAGGTGGCAGCGTCCTTCTCGAACCGCAGTTCGATGCCCTGCCCTTTGGCGGCGGCACTGACGATCCTGCTGCCGGCATTGACCCTGATGCCGTCGAAACCCGGCCGCAGCCAGCCCGTCGCGCCGGCGCCCAGGCTGCGCCTGTTGAGCCCGGTCCGGGCTGCCTCCGGAAAATGGTGCACCAGGCCGGGAACCTCGACCAGCCAGGAGATCGGGAAAGGCCCGACCCTGGAGGGCGAGGCCAGCCGCTCCGAAAGGAAATCGCGCAAGCTCCAGGCGTGTTTTCCCGACAGCGCCCGATGGCCCAGCCAATGGATATCGCCACGGCAGACCAGTTCGACATCGGCTCCGCTTTGCTTGGCGAACACGGCGGTTTCACAGGCGCTCTGCCCGCGCCCGATGACCGCGACCCGCTTGCCGCCGAACTCGTCGAAGCTGGTATGCTCGCTGGCATGGCTGACCAGTTCGCGGGGCAATCCCTTGAAGACATCCGGTATCATCTGCTGGTTCATCAAGCCGGTGGCGACGACGACGCGCCGCGCGCGAATGCCGTCGCCATCGGCCAGAGCAATGCGAAACCCGCCGTCGGCCGTCTCGACGCGACTGACCATGCGCGGATCGAGGTCCGGAACCGACTGTGCCTGGATCCACAATCCATACTTGACGAAATCCTCGAGCATCAACGGTTGCTCCGGCGAGATGCCGAGCTTGCCCGCGTAGGAGTCCAGCGACAGCGGCCCGTTGGGGTGCCCGACATAGGTGGCATGCCAGGGCGAGCGCAGCCGCATGCCCCTTGGCATGTGATCGCGCCAGAACGACATCGCACCGCCGATGGTGAGCGTCTCGACGCCTGACGCCTTGAGCGCGGAAGCCACGCCCAGCCCATAGGGCCCGGCCCCGATCACCGCCACCTCGCAATCGGTCCTGGCCTTGGAAGCGATCATGTCTTTAGGTCTCGCGGGTCTGTTTTCAGGCGCCCGATCGCGGCCGGAATCCCGGTCAGGCGCGCCTCGCTGTCCTAAACGTTGCCGGGTTAAGAATGCGCAAATGGGCCGCGTTCTGCCGGCAAGCCGGCAGCTTAACCGGCGCTGTCGGTTAATTGTTTCAGCGTATGCGAAGTATACGCCGCGTTAGCACGCGCCATGCCGTTAGTGGTATGTCGATCAAACCGGGCACGGGATCGCCAGCCGAAAATGTCGCCCACGCCCGCACGGAGCCGAACGCGCGCAAATAGGCCGGGATGTTCAGCCGGCCGCCCGAGATCAACTTGGCTGCAGTCACAACATCGCGAACCAGATACATCCAGGACGTGTTCGGCCGCGCCGGGACCGCCGCGACCTTGTCACCCGACCTGACCGCCCAGAGCATGGCGCCAAGATCGACGCCGGCGGCTGCGGCGAGGCCAAACCATGTCCAGGGCCGTGGATTGACATCGAGTATCTTCATCGAGCCGTCGCGGGCATCGCGTTTGAACTCGACCTCCACCAGCCCATGATGGCCGATCGAGCCTAGAAGCCGGCGCGCGGCCTCGACCAGTTTCGGTTCGTCGACGATTTCGACGAAGGTGCTGGTATAGCCGAAGTCGACGGGAAACTGCCGCGTGCGGCGCGCGGTGAATTCCGCCACCGGCGTGCCCCGGTTCCACAGCGCCGCATAGGAAAACTGGCTTTCCCCGCCCCCTGGGATCATTTCCTGGACGACGACATTCTCGATGCCGACCTGCTCGGCCGCCCATCGGTAGGCGTCCAGGAACTTTTCCTGATTGTCGGCGAGAACCGCCTTGGCGCGGGCAAAACGGCTGCGCCCGCCCATGTTCGGTTTCAGCACGACCGGAAAGCGCAGCTCGGCGCTGGCCGCCTGCTCCAGCGAGGCAAGCTCATAGGTCAGCGGAACGGCAAGGCCCAGTTCGCGCGCCCGGCGGTAGAGCAGCGGCTTTTCGCAGACCCATTTCAGCCGCTCCCACGGCGGCAGCACCACGTCGAAGACAGCAGACAGTTGGTCGATGGCTTGCGACACAAGGCGAACTTCGGCATCGCCGCTGGGGATCAGGACAAAGCCCTGCAAACCATGGGTCGCCGCCAGATCGAGCAGGAAGGCAACGGCGCCGTCTTCCCTGGGACCTGGCCAGGTAATCGTTCGATGCGCGTAACGCGAAAAGCGCGGCAAGGGCGTGTCGGAGCTGACCAGCCAGACCGGCACTTTCCGGCCGCCAAGGCTCCGGGCCAGCGCCAGCGTACCATGCGCCCCGCCAAGAATGACCACCCCGGCGGGCCGACTGGAAACAGGATCGTCCATCTCTAACTGGGCCATCTCTAACTGGAGAAGCATCTGTCAATTCCGGCAATCAGCACTCAGTGGCGGGTTTCCCGGGGTGCCGATTGACCGGTCCGCAAATATAAGCGGCACCTAATCAAGAAAGCTGCCCGTCACCGATAATCCTTATCGTCAAGGCGTCGCATGGAAACCCGGCAAGCACAACCTCCCGGCAACATCCGCCAATGCCAGGACGGACTGAACCTTAGCCGAGCACCGTCAAGGCCGGTAGAAACTCCCCAGCCAATGCTCCGGCGTGGTGAACAAATTCACCCTCTTTTGATGGCCATTGTACCCTGCCCGGGAATTGTGCAGTCCAGGATGCGTGAAACGGTGGACAGCGGCACGCCAATCGCCCAAGCTGACCTTTGGGGGAGACGGCAGTTTGCCGATCCATGACAGATAGCCGGACTGGACCATCGTGACCAAAGGCTGGAAACTGTACGACAAGCGATTGGCCTGGGCCCTTGTCGCGCCGGCGCTGCTGTTGCTGCTCCTGCTTCTGCTGCTGCCGATCTTGATGATGACGGTCTACACCTTCTTCACCTTCGTCACCGCCGGCGTCGAGCAGGCGTCGCTGACCTTCGACAACTGGAAGGAATTCCTCACCGACAGCTACTATCACGGCTTCCTTTTGAAGACCGTGCGCGTCGGCGCCATCACGGCGGTGATCTGCGGTGTCGTCGGTTATTTCCCGGCCTACTTCATCTGGGCCACGACCTTCCGGCACAAATGGCTGCTGTTGCTGCTGCTCATCGTGCCGTTCTGGATCAGCTTCACCATCCGCACCTTCTCCTGGATCCACATCCTCGGCGAGCAAGGCCTGATCAATGTCGTGCTGCTCAAGCTCGGCGTCATCAACGAGCCGCTGCCGATGCTCTACACCGAGGGCGCCGTCATCATGGGGCTGCTGCATTTCCTGCTGCCCTACATGATCCTCAACGTCTATGTCAGCCTCGAAAGCATCGACCGCACGCTGATCGCCGCCGCCCGCTCCATGGGCTGCACCAGCGCCCAGGCGTTTCGCGAGGTCACCCTGCCGCTGTCGCTGCCGGGGCTGGGCGCCGGGCTGCTGCTCTGCTTCGTGCTGGCCGCCGGCAGCTACGTGACGCCGCAGCTTCTGGGCGGCAGCCGCGACGCGCTGTTCGGCAATCTGATCTACGACACCATCATGAGCCAGCTGAACTGGCCGATGGGCGCCACCCTGTCCATCGTGCTGTTCGTCCTGCTCGGCTTGGTCGCCGCCGCCTACAGCCGCTATATGGGCCTGTCCCAGATCATGAAGGGGCTCAGTGCATGAAGGATCTGGGCGCATGACGGCCGTGCATCACGACCGCGAAGGCAGATGGGCCTGGCGGCTGACCGGCTTCGTCACCGTCTGCGTCTACATCTTCATGTTCGCGCCGATCATCGCCACCATCGTTCTGTCCTTCAACGATTCCATGTTCGGCGGCTTTCCGATGACCGGCGTCAGCATGCGCTGGTATGCCAAGTTGCTGACCAACGAGCCGGTTCTGGCCGCCTTCCAGACATCGATGTGGATTGCCCTGGTGACGGCGGCAGTGACGACGCTGATCGGCATTATGACGGCCTTCGCGCTGGTCCGCTTCGAATTCGCCGGCAAGCAGGCGATCAACACGCTGGTCATCCTGCCGGCGCTCGTGCCCGAGACGATCCTCGGCGTCGGCCTGCTGGTGATGATCAAGTCGATCGACCAGCCGCGATCGATGCTGCTGCTGATACTCGGCCATATCCTGCTGACGCTGCCCTATGTGGTGCTGATCGTGCAGGCGCGCATGGTCGGCATCAAGCGCTCCTACGAGGAAGCCGCCTTGTCGCTCGGCGCCTCGCGGCTGTCGACCTTCCGCGAGATCACGCTGCCGCTGCTCATCCCGGCGGTGCTCGCCAGCGTCCTGCTCGCCTTCACCATCTCCTTCGACAACACATCGGCCAGCCTGTTCTGGCGCCCCGCGGGCGTTGAGACCATGCCGACGCAGATCCTGTCGATGCTGAAGATCTCGATCAGCCCCGAAGTGAATGCGCTTGGCACCGTCATGATCCTGGTGACGGTCGGCATTCCCTTGATAGGCGGGCTCATCCTGCAAAGCCTCACCCGGTTCAGAAAAAAAGCAACGTAAATGGGAGAACTGCAATGAAACTGACCAACGGCAAAAGACTGGAGCGGCTTGGCGAACGCTACGCGAACGGCGATATCAGCCGGCGCTCGTTCCTGACGCTGACCGCGGCGGCTGCCGCCGCGACCGGATTGTCCATGCCCTGGATGGGACGCGCGCTGGCCGCCGTCTCGGAAGTGCGCTTCGACGGCTGGGGCGGCGTGGTGCAGGAGGCCATCGATAAATACGCCTTCCAGCCCTATACGGCGAAATCCGGCATCAAGGTCGTCCAGGGCACGTTCGGCGACGAGGACGAGATCATCACCAAGATCAAGACCTCGAAGCCCGGCGACTACCAGGTCATCCATTCGTCCGGCGTCAACTACTACATCAAATACGTCAATGCCGGCTTCAACTCGGAGATCAACGAGGCCAACATTCCCAACATGGCGAATGTGCTGACCGCCATGATCGATCCATTCCGCAAGATCACGCCGAAGCTCTCGGCCGTGCCTTACGACTACGGCACCACCGGCATCGCCTACAACACCAAGGTGATCTCGGCCGACGAAGCCAAGGAAAAGGGTGCAAACCTGCTCGCCGACAAGAAATATGCCGGCAAGATCGGCGGCTACGCCGACATGACCACACGCGTCTGGTACGCCGCGCTGCAGACCAAGCAGGACCCCAACAACATCCAGGACATGGACGCGGTCTGGGCCAAGGTGCGCGAGACCCGCGACCTCGCCAAGAAATTCTGGAGCTCGGGCGCCGAACTGATGGACCTGTTGTCGCGCGAAGAGATCGTGGTGACCGACGCCTGGTCGGGCCGCGTCGCCGCACTTCAGCAGCAGGGCCAGCCGATCGGCTATCTCGACCCCGCCGGCTCCTATGCCTGGATGGAGGATATGCTGATCCTCAAGGGTTCGCCGATGGCCGAATGCGAGGAGCTGATCAACTTCATGCTCGACCCGGCGACCTCGATCGCGGTCGCCGAGGGCCAGAACTATCCGCCCTCGCTCGACCCGACCAAGGTGAAGCTGACCGACAAGATCGCCGCCCTGCCCGCCTTCGATCCAACCGGGTCGATGAAGTCGCTGACCTACGCCGATCCGCTCTACTGGGCAAAGAACGAGGACGCCTGGAATAAGCAGTGGGACAGGGTGTCCAAAGGTGCATGACGACAAGCTCCACGAACCCCGGCCGGCAGCGGCCGGGGTTGAACGCGGCGAGCTTGCCCGGGGCGTACAGCCCGCGGGCAAGCCGGCGGTCGAGTTTCGCGACATCGACATCTTCTACGGCAAGTTCGCGGCGGTGCGGAATTTCTCGCTGGCGATCGGCAAGGGCAGCTTCGTCACGCTGCTCGGGCCCTCCGGCTGCGGCAAGACCACCATCCTGCGCTCGATCGCCGGCCTCGTCGACATTTCCAGCGGCCAGATCTCGATCGGCGGCAAGCGCGTCGACGACATCCCGATCTACAAGCGCAACATCGGCCTTGTCTTCCAGAACTATGCGCTGTTTCCCCACAAGAACGTCTTCGACAACGTCGCCTTCGGCCTGAAATACCGCAACGTGCCGAAGCCCGAGATCGTCAGGCGGGTCGGCAAGGCGCTGGAGATGGTGCGGCTTCCCGGCAGCGAGAAGAAGCTCCCGTCACAGCTTTCCGGCGGCCAGCAGCAGCGCATCGCGCTGGCCCGTGCCATCGTCTTCGAACCGGAAGTGCTGCTTTTGGATGAGCCCCTTTCGGCGCTCGACGCCAACATGCGCGAGGACATGCGCGTCGAGATCAAGAAAATCCAGAAAGAGACTGGGATCACAGCCATTTTCGTCACGCATGACCAGGAGGAAGCCCTCTCCATGTCCGACCGCATCGTGGTGATGAATGCCGGCGTGGTCGAGCAGATCGGCACGCCCGGCGAGGTCTACGACCGGCCGGCCACCGCCTTCGTCGCCAACTTCCTCGGCAAGGCCAACATGCTGCCGGGCAACGTCACCGCGATGGACGGCGCGATAGCGACGATCGCGCTTGCCACTGGCCACACCGTCAGGGCGGCCTCACCGAAGGCGCTTTCGCCGGGCAACGCCGTCACCGTCGTCATCCGTCCGCAAAAGCTGACGGTCGGCGCGGCCGCAATCGCCAACCGACTGGCGGGGCGGATCGTCTCGACCTCCTATCTCGGCGGCAACGCCGTCTACGAGATAGACATCGGCGGCAACACGCCGCTGCGTGCCAACACGCTGATCGACGGCCAGCCGCTGCGCGAAGGCGAAGCGGTGGATGTCGGCTTCGATCCCATGGGATGCGTGCTTCTCGATGCGCAGGGCGCGCGGATCGCATCCTGAGTGAACCGCTCAAGCTCCCGCTCAAACAAATAGAGCCCCATCTCGACTGGATCGAGATGGGGCTCCAGTGCATGTCGCCCAAAAATGCGCGGCGGTTTTGGGGGATGACATGCAGAGCACAGAGGCTTGCGCCTCAGAAAGAGAGCCTGGCCGGCAAACACCCCCGTGGCGCCGGCCAGGCGCGGGCACCGACCCCTCAGGGGTAGCCGGCGCCCGTTCATGTTCGGGCGGAATGCCCGAGATGGTCAGGCGACTATTCGCGTTCGCCGGTGAAATTCAGCAGCAGCTGGAAGATGTTGATGAAGTTCAGGTAGAGCGAGAAGGCGCCGAACACGGCGAGCTTCTGGCGCGATTCCCCGTCGAAATTCTCGCCATACTGTTCCTTGATCGTCTGCGTGTCCCAGGCGGTCAGGCCGACGAACACGGCGATGCCTATCACCGAGATGGCGAATTGCAGCGCGGTCGAGCCAAGGAAGATGTTGACGATGCTGGCGATCACCACGCCGATCAGGCCCATGATCAGGAATGACGAGAACTGCGTCAGGTCACGTTTTGTCGTGTAGCCGTAGAGGCTGGTGGCGCCGAACATGGTGGCGGTGATGAAGAAGGTGCGTGCGATGCTGGTTCCGGTGAACACCAGGAACACCGAGGCCAGCGACAGGCCCATGACCGCGCAGAACGCCCAGAACATCAGCTGCGCGCCGGCCGCCGACATGGTCTGCATCTTGAACGAGAACAGCATGACGAAGGCGAGCGGCGCCAGCATCACCACCCACTTCAGCGGGCTGGAGAAGATCGGCACGTAGAGCGCGGGCGTCGACGACACCATGAAGGCGACGAGTCCGGTGACCACGAGGCCAAGGCCCATGTAGTTGTAGACGCGCAGCATGTGCTGGCGCAGGCCCTCGTCGAAGACGGCTCCTGTCTGGGCGCCGGCGCCCATGCGGTATCCCAGATTAGGGGTATTCATTCGGTTTCTCCTTTGCGTATTAGTAAAGCGTTTTGGCGAGCGTTTCGGCGGCACGGTCGAGGTCGTGAACATCGCTTCGCGCCACGACCGCGTAGGCGACCTCGCCGATCTGGAAATAGGCCGAGGAAATGTCGCCCGAGGGCGCGATGGCCGGCTTGACCACGTCGAAGGTTCCCGGCCGGATCGCAAACAGCGACACCAGGCCCATGTCCTTGGTATCCACCGCCATCTCGACGCTCGGACCGAAGCGCGACGGATAGACCTGCACGTCGCGCACCTTCCAGTCCTTGGGCAGCGACGGCATGACGATGGCGGTCGCGGCACGGATCTCGCCGGCATTGTAGTTGGGCGCCTCCGTCTGCGACGCCATGCTTTCGCGCATGAGCGTCGTCTTGTGGGCGCGGATCGCATCCTCCAGATAGGCGGGCGGCTGCGGCGAGGCGACGACCTTGGTCACCGACATCGGCCCGACAATGCCATTGGCCAGCCAGCCGGCGGCGACGAAGGCGGCGACCGCCGCCGCGCGCTGCAGCACGCCGAAGATGCGGCCGCGCGTCAGCCCGCGCTCCAGCCGCCGCGCGGCGTCCGCCGTGGCCGGCCGCGCCGTGCCCCTGGAACCGGCAAGCGCCACGCGCAGTTCGTCGCGCGTCCGCAGATCCGACATCACGCGCGCCGCCGCTTCCGGACGGGCCGACAGGAATGCCTCCACCTCTATGCGGCGGGTGACGTCCAGCTGGTCGTCGACATAGGCGTCGAGGTCGGTATCATCAACGGGATCGACAACTCCGGTCATGACGGGCCTCCAACGATCCTGAGGTGGTTCTTTCCCTGCGACGGCTTGGCGTTCTCCATCTCGCGCAGTGCCGCGCGCGCCCTGCCGATGCGCGACATCAGCGTTCCCAGCGGCACGCCCGTGGCGTCCGCCGCCTGCTGGTAGGAAAGACCGTCGATCGCCACGAGATGCAGCGCCGAGCGCTGTTCCTCCGGCAGGTTCATGAATGCGTCGCGCACCTGCGCCAGCCGCACCGAATGCTCCTGCGGCGCGGGCGAACTTGCATCGGCAAGGTATCCGGCCTGCTCGTTGCGCGCCGCTTCCGACCGCTTCGAGCGCGTGCGGTCGATGAAGGTGTTGTGAACGATCGACAGGAGCCATGCCCGCAGGTTGCCGCCGGAGCGAAAGGTGCCGCGCCGCTCATAGGCGCGCACCAGCGCGTCGTGGACGAGGTCCTCGGCATCGACGCTGTCGCGCGTCAGCGACCGCGCGTAGCGGCGCAGCGAACCGAGCTGTCCTATGATGTCAAAGCGTGGCACCGACCGTTTCATGTCCTGTTTACGGACCGAGATGGGATCTTAATCCCCGCCATGCCAGATTTTTTTGAAATGGCCGCGATCGACCGGCAACCGCCACAGCTAAGCGATCCACCTGGAGTCCTGGGGTAGCGCCTGCGCCGCAGGGCATGTCGAGATTCAGGTCAGGCCGAGCCGAGAATGGCGGGCTCCGAGAACCGGAGCGGAGCGTACTTGAAGTGCGTGAGCACCGGAAGCGCAGAAAACTGCGGTAATATGGCGCAAACGCCACGGGATTGGCGAACCGGCTTAACCCACATGCCAGCGGGTGGCTGGTATGAAATCGCATGCTATAGTCGTACGGTTTCTATGTGTGGCGGGTGTACCCTTCGGGAGGGTTGCCTACGGCGGCGAGATAATGGTTGCCAACGCCTTCGGGGCACGCCCATTGCCAGCAGAATCTAGCGACATGGTCGCTGCCCAAAAAGTCAGCGTAGTGGTACTCAACGAAGAACCACAGGAATACCTCCCTAGCGTCAATCGCGTCGATTTGATCCTTAGTCAGAACAATCGTGTGCGAAGGGGTATCCATCCCCTCTGGCGGTTCACCCGGGAGACAGATTGGCAAGCCTCGGGGCACAATTTTGAACCTATAAAGTGGCTCACGATACATATTGCGACAAACCTCCCATCCGATCCGAAGGCTTTCGACAAAAGCATTGGTCCTGCCGAAGTTCTGGAACTTAATCTCCGGGACGTAGCAAAAGGCCGATGGGCTGAGAGTCAGAGGGGTAGAGGCCACAGGGCCAATTGGGGGAACTGGAGCATCGACCGCATTCAAATCCGGGGAGTATGCGCGGATTATAGGCAGTTCAATGCCTATAGCGGCCCTTGCGCTCAATTCGGCGGCGGCGGCCATCCGGCGGTTGATTTCGCCGCCTTTTCTAGTCTCCCACCACAGGAGAATAGTGGACCCACCAAGAACGATCGTGAATGCAGCAAGGACTGCGGTAAAGAAAGCGACAGGGTCAGTCGTCAACCGTACCCAGAAGGTTTCGCCGAGTGGCTTCTTAAGGTCGCTTCCGCCATTGGCTTGATCGTACTGGGCATTCCGTTGGCCTTGTTCTTGAACAAGGGGATGGAATATAGGTCCAACGCTTAGCGCGATGAGCCAAACATAGCTCCAAAAAAGGATCAATGCAGCTGTCCGGCGTAACCATACCCGCACCGCGTCCCCCGAATCGCCAATGTAAAAAGCCGCTAGATATCCTCCAGTCTAACCGTCTCGCACCCGATTGCAGCTAGGGCGGCAAGAAAAAATGCCGTGGGATGCGTCCCCCCCGCCAATTTGTTTGCAATGCTGGCCCTTCGTTTCCTTGAAGCCGTGCTATCGGCACGCCCTAGAACCAGCCCCGCCACTTGAACCACACCAACGGCAGGATGCCGCTGAGCGCGATCATCGCCAGCCCGTAGGGATAGCCGAAGGTCCAGTCATATTCCGGCATGCCCTTGAAGTTCATGCCGTAGATGCCGGCGATCAATGTCGGCGGTATGCCGACGATCGAGACGATGGTGAGTATCTTGAAGATGTCGTTCTGGGCGATGCCGATCAGGCCGACCATGGCGTCGAGCAGGAACTGCACCTTGTCCGAAAGATGAACCTCGTAGTCGTCGAGCGACGTCACGTCGAGCTTCAGGCCGTTCATGCGCGACTTGAGCTGATCATCGCCCCAGTCCACCGTCATGCCGGAGGCGAAATCGATGGCGCGTCCCAGCGCCAGCAGCGCATCGCGCTTCTCCGACAGATGGTCACCCATGCGGCCGACCTGCCGCAACTGGGCGCGGATGACCTTGTTGGAGCGGATGGCCCTCTGGCCCTTGGTGTCCGGCACATGGAAGGCGGTCGCCGACAGAGTGCGCAGTTCGCCGGCCGTCTGTTCGAGCGCGTCGGCAAGGCGGTCGACCATGCCCTCGCAGAGCTCGACGAACACTTCGAGACTGGTCGCCGGCGGCTGGCCGGACTCGGCAAGCCGTCCTGCGACCAGATCAAAGGCCGGAAGCACCCCGAAACGGACGGTGATGAGACGCTCGCGCGACAGCACGAAGCCGACGGGTGCCATCTGCAGGCCGCCGTCGACATGCGTGACCATCGGCACGCTCATCGACAACACGCCGTCACGCGCCTTGAGCCGGCTGGTGCTTTCGATCTCGCTCAGGCTTGCACGGCTGGGCACGGCGACGCCAGCCAGCTTCTCGACCTTGGCGATCTCGGCCGGATCGGGGTCGCTGAGATCGAGCCAGATCGCCTTCGTTTCCGAAACCTTGCCTTGCGGGTAGACGCTCAACATTGTGGGGATGCCATCATGAGGGGAGCCCGATGCTTACCACGCCATGGCCGCATGGGCGAGCAGGCCGAGGCTTTGCTCAACCTATCGCGCAGCTGTGGTCCATCAAGCGCTCTGCCGCCACCTTGTCCCAGTTGGCCAGGATGTAGAAGCCCGGCCTGCCGTCCGCGAGCTCGGCGCCGACGACCACGACATTGACGCGGTACATGGCGCTGCGCGCCTTGGGCAGGCCGGCGGCGATCAGGCCGATGACGTTGGTGGTGTCGAGCTCCGGCTTGTCGACCGCCTTGACCCAGTAGCGCTGGCCCATCAGCGCCTGCGGGAACAGCTGCCAGCTGCTCTCCTCCTTCGGGCCGTAGAGGGCGAGCTTGCGCTCCACCGACGGCGCGACGCAATCGATATGGATGTGGAACTGGTCCTGCGAGCGCGCGATGCCGGAATTGACCACCAGGGCGACCGCCGTTCGCGGCAGCTCCCGCCCGAGGCGCGCCTGGACCATGCTGCGGGTCTCCCACGCCCGCTGCCACAGAGCCGAACTGTCGCCGCCGCGCACGGCCGGGCTTTCGACGCCGGCCGCGGCCTCGAGCGGCATCAGCAGGAACTCGCTTTTGTGCAGCGGCGATTTGATGATGGCCGAGCCCGGCGCGTCGTCGCTGGCGAGCGTCACCTGCTCGCAGGGAAAGGGCATGCCGACCGTTTGCGCCGCGAGCGTGCAAGTCCGCACCACCTGCCACAGCGCGCTGCGGTGCAACGGCGTGGAGCCGACATGGTCGGCCAGCACGAGCGCGAACGCCGCCAGCGGCAAGGCAATGCAGAGCCGGCCAAGCGAAAGCTTCACGGACGCAATCCCGGACAGGCGATCAGGCTGCGCATGGATGTCACGGCAGGGATCATGGAGTTACGAATTCGTCGGCGCGGCGGCGGTCGGCGCCGTGGCGACCGGTGTGGTCGTGGCCGTTTTCGCCGCACCGTCGCTGGCCGGCGCGGCCGGGTCCGGAGTCAGGGTCGTACTGCTCATGGCGTCCTGGATCGCCGCGCGGGCATCCTTCAGGTCAAGCTCCTTCTCGGCATCGCGCACGGCGTCCTCGAACTGCTTGCGCAAGTCGCCGGTGACCTTGTTGACCGTCCTCATCGTGCGCCCGAGCTGGCGCATGACGTTGGGAAGCTCGCCCGGCCCGAAGACGACCATCGCCACAACGAAGATGACCACGAGGTGGTCCCAGCCAAGTCCGAACATCGATACGCCCTATAGTGCCTTTGAAGCATTACGGCGGACCCCGCCGGGCCTCGCCAATTCAGTCCATCATAGCGTGTCGCCCGCGCCATTCCAGTATGCCGCCCATGCGATCCCGTTCACTCTTGCTTCAAATCATGTCGGATGTCTGGCGTTGGCGACGCCGGGGCACCGGCTACCCCTGCCCTAGGCCGGCAAGTCTGGCCGCGCAAGAAACGTGGATGACGTTCATCCGCGCCAAACAGCCGCGCATAAATGCAACAAAACCGTGCTATGCGTGGATTCTCAATCATAACACGTGGCGGCATTCCGCCCAGAAGGAGATCATGTCCAGTATCGATGGCAGTATTTACGATTTACTCGGAATACTCGCCGTACTTGCCCTCGTCGCTGCGAATGGTTTCTTTGTCGCGGCTGAATTTTCACTTGTCGCGGTTCGCCGCAGCCGCGTGATCGAACTGGTTAACACCGGCAGGCTGAATGCAAACGCTCTGAAACGCGCCGTCGACAATCTCGACGCCAACCTGGCGGCCACCCAGCTCGGCATCACGATATCGTCGCTGGCGCTGGGCTGGGTCGGCGAACCCGCGCTCGCCCACCTGATCGAACCGCTGCTGAACGCGCTGCCGGGATCGCTGGCGACGTTCGGCTCGCACGCCATCGCGGTCGTCATTTCCTTCATCATCATCACGGCCCTCCATATCGTGCTGGGCGAGCTGGCGCCCAAGAGCCTGGCGCTGCAGCGCAGCGAGGGAGCCGCGCTCTGGGTGGTGCGCCCGCTCGGCCTGTTCCTGTTCCTGCTGCGGCCGGCGATCATCGGCCTCAACGGCCTTGGCAACCTCGTGCTGCGCCTGTGCGGGCTGCGGCCGGGCACCGGCGAGGAATCCCTGCATTCGCCCGAGGAGTTGAAGCTGCTCGTCGCCGCCAGCCAGGAGGCAGGCCTGCTGCATCAGGCGCAGCAGGAACTGGTCGAGCGTGTCTTCAACATTGGCGACCGGCGCATCGCCGATATCATGACCCCGCGTCGCGACGTCGACTGGATCGACGCCGACGACAGCATGGAGGAGATGTTGCGGACCATCCGCGACTGTCGACACGACCAGCTCCTGGTCGGGCGCGGCGGCATCGACGAGCCGCTCGGCATGATCCTGAAGAAGGACCTCCTCGACCAGGTGCTGCACGGCCATGCCGTCGACCCGATGGCCGTCATCCGCGAACCGGTGATCGTGCATGAGGGAACGCCGATCTTCCGTGTGCTCGACCAGTTCAAGAGAGCGCCGGTGCGGCTGGCCATCGTCATCGACGAATATGGCAGCCTGGAGGGCATCGTCACCCAGACAGACCTGCTTGAAGCCATCGCCGGCGACCTTCCCGACATGGAAGGCGAAGACCCCGACATCATCGAGCGTGAGGACGGCTCGCTGCTGGTCGACGGCATGATGCTGGCGCATGATGCCTTCGCGCGCCTCGGTTTCCGGCAAGGGTCGGCGGACGGCGATTTCCACACCATCGCCGGCTTCGCCCTGTTCCAGCTCGGCCATCTTCCCGAAGCCGGCGAACACTTCGCCTATGAGGGCTGGCGCTTCGAGATCCTCGACATGGACGGAAGGCGCATCGACAAGCTGCTCGTGCGCCGCGAAGCCGCTACATCCACTGCTGCAGCCATTTGAGGCCGAAGGCGCCGGGCGCCAGTATGCCCGTCGCCCAGATGATCGCTGACGCGATGTTGGCGATCTGGAACGTCAGCGCGGGCATTTCGCAGATGCCCGCGACCAGCGGCACCGAAGCGCGCAGCGGTCCTGAGAAGCGGCCGACGAACACGCCCGGCCCGCCCCACCGCTCGAAGAACCGGTGGCCGCGCGGCAGGAGGTCCGGATAGCGCGTCAGCGGCCAGTAGCTCGTAACCCTGTGTCCGAGCCTGGTGCCGATCCAGAACGACAGCCAGTCGCCCAGGAACGCGCCGACGATGGCCGCCAGCCAAAGCGGCCAGAAGGCGATGCCGCTTTCGCCGATCAGGAAGCCGACGCCAAGCAGGATCACGGTTGCGGGAAGCAGCAGCGAAATGAACGCCAGCGATTCCCCGAAGGCCAGCACCAGCACCAGCGGCACGCCCCAGGCTTCGTTCTCGCGGATGAAGGTGACGGTCGCCTGCGTGATTTCGGTGAGGCTCATTCGTTTTTCTCGCCCTGCCCTTTGAGGTTTTGGTGCCCGGCCGGAGCGCCGCGCGCTTGCGACAGATCCGACCCATCGATGCCGGAAGCTGTCTTTCAGAGGCGTCCCTTCGGCGCAAGCTTCCATGTCGACGCGGCATCGGAAACCGCCCTGCCTCGGTAAGGCACGCTTTACGCTGATTGCCTGCAATTAGACGGATGGAGGTGCCCCGGCATTAACCTTTCATTAAACATTTAATTGACCCCGGCCGGCGTTTTCGCGTTAACTCCTCGTTAACAAGAGCGTTGAGGCGTGGTGGACGGTGATGTTGCGCTGGTTTCTCGTGGGCGTCTTTTCGGTGTGTCTGGGCTTGGCATCCTTGGCTCATGCGGGATCGGCGGGATCCGCCAGGCCGGTTTCCGACGAGGACCCTTACCTCTCTTCCTTCAAGACGTACGCAATAGCGTTTGAATCCAACAAGTTACGCAGCAGCACCGTGGGTACTGCGACAGCGGCGCCAGTCGGCGCCAAGACCAGCATTCCCTATGGCTGGGTGGATTTCTGCAGTCGGCGTCCCGATCAGTGCAAGGTCTCCGTCCTGCCGCCCATGGACCTGAAACTGACGGCCAAGACCTGGGCAATCCTCGACCGCGTCAACCGCGAGGTGAACGGCTATATCGTGCCCGTCAGCAATCTCGAACACTGGGGCACCATGCAGGATCACTGGGACTATCCCATTGATGGCAAAGGGGATTGCAAGATCTACGCGCTGTTCAAGCGCAAGCTTTTGCTCGACGCCGGCTTTCCCCGGCAAGCCCTGCTGATGACGGTCGTCCACGACCTCAATGGCGAAGGCCATGCCATTTTGACGGTCAAGACCGACAAGGGCGACTTCGTGCTAGACAACCTCGTCAACAACATCCGCTCATGGGACGCCACCGGCTATTATTTCGTCAAGCGCCAGTCGCAGCAGAACCCCAACATCTGGGTTTCGATCAATTCGCGCGGCGATGCTGCCGTCAACAAGCATCAAAAGATCGTGAACTGATCCCGGCCTGATAAGGGTCAGTCACGCGGCGAGCGGGACCGTCACCGGTCCCGCTTTTTTCTTGGAACATATCCCGCCCTCGGCATCGTTCGAACAGGCGCAATCTTCCCTGTCGGTAGCCGCGGTTCGAACGCGTTGAGCCCCCAGCCGCCACTTCGGCTTGCCAAGTGCCGCCATGCCGCCCATACACGGTAATCGCCCCGCCCGTCCGCGCCTCACATGCCAGGTATAATGTCCGATGTCTGCGACGCCGAGCCCTTGGTCGAAGCCGTGACGGATCACTCCATGCCATCGATATCCCTCACAGATATGGGATGGACGGATTTCTTCGGCGATCAGAGGGAGCCGCATGAGGCGAACCTCATCGCGATGCGCATCGCCACGGTCCATCGCGACCGGCTGACCGGCCTATCCCCCACCGGACAAGTCGACCTGACGCTGCCGGCGCAGGCGACTACCGGCGACTATGCCGTCGGCGACTGGGTGCTCGTCGACGCTGACGACAACCTTGCGCGGCGGCGCCTGACCCGCAAGACGGTGCTGGAACGCCGCACCCAGGGCGGCCGTACCCCGCAGCTTGCGGCGGCCAATGTCGACACGCTGTTCATCGTCACCTCCTGCAATGCCGACTTCAATCCGGCCCGGCTCGAACGCTATCTGGCGCTGGCCAACGAGGCCGGAACCACGCCGGTAATTCTGCTGACCAAGGCCGACACCGCTGAAGACGCCGAGGCGTACCGGAAGCAGGCCGAGGCACTGCAGCGGGGATTGGCCGTCGTGATGCTGAATCCGCGCGCCCCCGATGCCGCGACCGCCCTGGCCGCATGGTGCGGCGCGGGCCAGACGGTGGCGCTGATCGGCTCTTCCGGCGTCGGCAAGTCGACGCTGGTCAACACGCTGGCCGGATCAGGCCAGCAATCGCCGCAACAGACCGGCGGCATTCGCGAGCACGACGCCAAGGGGCGCCACACCACCACCTCGCGATCGCTGCATTCCATCGCCGGCGGCGGCTGGGTGATCGACACGCCGGGCATGCGCACGCTGCAGGTCAGCGACGTCGCCTACGGCATCGACACACTGTTCGCCGAAATCACCGAGCTTGCCCCGCTCTGCAAGTTCCGCGACTGCACTCACGTGCACGAGCCGGGCTGCGCCGTGCAGGCGGCGCTCAAGGCGGGCACGCTCGATCCGGAGCGCCTTGCCCGCTGGCGCAAGCTGTCCGACGAGAACCGTGGCAACACGCCGGTCCAGACCGGACCGCGCGGAAGCAAGTCTCCTGCCGGTCGCGGCAAAAGGCGCTGAACCATCCGTATCCAGGTCGAATTCAGAGCCGCGCCGTGCGGAAAACCCGATCCCAGAATGCCGAGGTCACGCCGAAATTGGCGTTTTCGTCGATGTGATGATGCACGGCGTGGCGGCGCTTGAGCGTGTAGAGATAGCTGGGATGGGTGGGGTGCCAGTGATGAAGCATGTGATGGATGCTGATGTACCAGAGATACCCCAGCATCAACCCGCAGCTCACCGCACTGGCCGTCGCGAAATCCGAGACCAGCCACACCGGACAGAACGCGACCAATGCGTGGACGCCGAGGCTGAGCCATGTCGGCGTGCCCACGGAGCTTTTCTCCTCGACATGGTGACGGTCGTGCAGGTCCTTGATGTAGGGAATGTGATGCAGGACGAACCTGTGCAGGACGTATTCGGTCAGCGTCCACAGGACGAGACAGCCGACCATGATCGCGATCCAGCCCGGCGCCCGCTCCGCACCGGCTTCAGTGAGACCTGCAGCGGCGAGCAGCACGATCACGATTGGATACACGACGAAGTCGCTATAGTAGCCGATGAGACCGAGTTGCATCGAGGACGCCCCAGCTAGCCTTTGACGCCGCCAACCGGCGGATGCCCCCAGATTGCCTGCCTCGCGCCTGAGTCGCAATGCGGACACGACCGACATAGCGTCGCGGCCCGTCGAGGCAAGGTCGACGCCCCTCGGCTGCTTTCGATGCGGATGAGCCGATGCCGGGCGGGCGGCACTATCAGATGACGTAGAACAGCCAGGCGCCATCCGGATGTCCGGAGGCCGTCGACATGGTTGCAACCTTGACCAGCGACGCGATGATCGCCGCCATCATGACCAGGGCCATGAAGGCGGCGGCAATCATCAGGTGGATCGATTTCATGATGCAATTCTCACTGAGGGTTCGACGGCGCCCTCCACTCTCATGCCCGGCCCTTCTCCAACATGATTGTTGCGCCAACATTGCGCGGGCGCCGGGCAGCGGCTTGGGCCGGTTGGGCGCTATGGCGCGGCAGGCCCGGCTGCCACTTGACCGGCATCGGACTGTTGCGGCCCTCCGGCATTTCTCGACGGAGCCTGAGGCTATCCGATCTTGCGAGCGGGGGACGGCATGGCCTAGCATGCGACCAGCGCACGTCAGCTCTTGGAGCAAAACTCGATGTCCGACTCCGTGGTACGTGTGTCCATCCTGCGATGTGACGCTTCAAGGTTCGCGCTGTTGCGAAGGATGATGCTGGACGCCGAGGCAGCCCTTCGGCCCGGCATCGAGGCAATGCCGGGGCTGCTCCTCTTCTACGCCGGCGCGGACGAAGCAACATCGTCGCTGATCAATACCAGTGTTTGGGACACGCTGGAGCATGCCAGGCAACTCGATACCTTCCAGCCCATGCTGGATGCAGGAAAGCGATTTGTCGCTGAAGGCGCAACGTTTGAGCGGCCGATCATGCACTACGCCTCATTGTGGCGTTTCGGGCAACTCGCATAAGCTTGGCAAGATCTTGGTCCTGGCCATCCAGTTCGCCCGCGCCCGCTACTGGTATGCGTTCGCGACGATGCGGGTCGCGTCCTGCCGGGGACGCGCCAGCACATAGAAGGCGACGATATGCGTGATCATCAGCAGCGGCACATAGATGACGGGGATCGCGTAGGTGGCGCCAAACAGTCCCGCATGCGCTGGAAGATCGGCCTGGATGGCGTGGTAATAGTCGACGATGAGGTCAACCAGCCCCACGACATTGAAGGCGACGACGAACAGCCGGAACAGCGGGCGTATCCGCACCGTGAGCAGCGCCAGCATGGCGAGCACGCCCGTCGTGAAGTCGCCATAGGCGGCAAAGCCGGCGAAGCCGGCGGGCAGATCGGGGCTGACGACGCCCGGCAGGATGAAGACGAGCCCGAAGAAGCGGAAACTGTGCAGCGTGGCGATGGCGCGTTGCGCCGCGACCGCGTCCATCGATCTGAGCCAGGGCCAGACATACGCGCCGAAGCACAGCAGCCACGCGACATAGCCGAGAGCGAGATGGATCTGGAAAAGGAGTTCCGTCTGCATTCTGATCTCCTGTCAGCTGTTGATCGATGCGGCTTCGAACACCCCTGTCAGGATGCCGAGGCGGCCCTCCATGAGGTTTCGTCCCAGATTGGCCGCAAGCTCGGCGAAGTCCGGCCCCATCACCACGCCGAGATTTGGCGAAGGCGGCGGCCCCGACGCACGCAGCTGCGCGAACCAGGCCTTGGCGACCTCGGTGTCGTCCTGCCATGCCAGCATGCTGAAGCCGGCCGGTTCGATCGCCGCGCGCGTCGCTTCGGCCGTCAGGAGGAAACTCGTCGCCGGCGTTCGTGCCCAGGGAAGCGGATAGCGCGGCTCGCCTGCGCCCAATACGACGTCGAAGGTGGCAAACCTGCCGCCCTGCTTCAGCACGCGCCGAATCTCGCGATAGAGCCGCGCCCGGTCGGAGATGTTCATCGCCACATGCTGCAGCAGCACGATGTCGAAACGGCCATCATCGAATGGGAGCTCCAGGGCGCTGGCGGCCTGGAACGAGACCTGCCCGCTTTGTCGCGTGCGCTCGCTCAGGTAGCGCGCGGCATCCACGAAAGGCTCGCTGAGGTCGACGCCTGTAACCAGGCAGCCACGGGTCGCGGCCAGAAAGCGCGCCGGTCCGCCGATGCCCGAGCCGACATCCAGAACCGACATGCCGGCTGTGATGTCAGCCAATTGGGCGAGATCGGCGGTGGCGGCAAGTCCACGGGTGTGGAACTGGTCGAGGGCGCCCAATTGCTGGGGCGTGAGAAGCTGGTCTTCCGGGCCGAGCGCGGCCAGTACCGTCTTCAGCCGCCCAGTCAGGCCGGTCGCGCGATAATGGTCACGCACCCCATCAAGTCCATCGGTCATAGCAAGATGCCTCCAAGGTTCAGCTCTTACTTAAACCGGCTTCCATAGTTCGACTATCCGCTGTAATCACAACAGGCTATGAAGCAGAACTACACAGTTCGGCACGGTGCGCTGGAGGGCGTCGAGGTGTTCCTGGCCGTCGCCAGGCGCCGCAACTTCCGCCGCGCCGCCGTCGATCTCGGCGTGACGCCGTCCGCGGTGAGCCAGACGGTGCGCGCGCTGGAAGCGCGCATCGGTGCGGCGCTGTTCGTGCGCACGACGCGCAGCGTCGGCCTGACCGAGGCTGGCCAGCGGTTCCTCGACCGCGCCGGCCCGGCCTTCGAGGAGATCGTCGCGGCCGGCGAGTCCGCCCGTGATCTCGGCCAGCGGCCAAACGGCCTGCTGCGCCTGTCCGTGCCCCGCGCCGTCGTACCGCTGATCCTGGAGCCGATGATCGCGTCGTTCTGCGAGGCCTATCCCGAGATCGAGTTGGAGATCGCCGCCAGCGACGAGATGGTCGATCTCGCGACCGGAGGCTTCGATGCAGGCATCCGCCTCGGCCAGTTCATCGCCCCCGACATGATCGCGGTGCGGCTGACGCCGTCCTTCCCGTTCGTCGTCGTCGGCAGCCCCGGCTATTTCGAGCGTCGCGGCCGCCCGGAGCGCGTGGAGGATCTGCGCCACCACGCCTGCCTGCGCCTGCGCCGCTCGAACGGCGCCATCGCGCCCTGGTCGTTCATCGACGGCAACGGGACGATCGAGGCAATGGTCTCAGGCCCGCTGATCGCGCATGATTATCCGACATTGGTCGGTGCAGCGATGCAGGGCGTGGGGCTGGCGCAGATCCCCCGGCCAGTCGCCGAACGCCCGATAGCTGAAGGAAAACTCCAGTCGGTTCTGGATGACGTCTCCGCGACGACGCCGGGCGTCTTCCTCTATCATCCCGGCAAGCGCCAGATCCTGCCCAAGCTGCGCGCCTTCATCGATCACGTCAAATCCGCCTGACACGGGCAGTGCGCATGCGGCCAAGGTCCGATCAGCGAACTGCCGTATCCGAAAAGGGTTCTGCAACGACCTGGTGTTCATCCTCGTAGACGACGTATCCTGGCCGAGGTTCCAGCGCGCGGCGCAGCGCCGGCGCCTCCTGCTGGATATGATCCCACAACCGGTTGGCCACAGGCCCGTGCGGCCGGTCTCTACGGCGCGCCGCCACCAGTTCCTCGGTTCGCCCCGGCATATGGTGGCCGGCGATCGATCGCAGGCGTCCGTCGCGCAGCTCTTCCTCGATCAGGAAGCGGGGCATGTGGCCCCAGCCGAGGCCCTGCAGGATGATTTCCTTCTTCATGCCCTGGTCGGCCACCATGCATTGGGGGGCGCCTTCGATCATGAAGTAATCCTGCCGTGGCGAATGACGGGCCGTGTCGCGCATCACGCATTGGGTGAAAGCGTGCATCTGGTCCGGCGTGATCCGCTGTTTGATGTGTTCCGGCAGGAAGCCCGGCGCCACCACGGGAATGAACGGCACCTTGCACAAATCGACCCATTCCACCCGCGCATCGCTCTTGTCGATCCAGTGCAGGATCAGGTCGGCCTCGCCATCGAAGAGGCGCTCCCACGGACCGCCCACCGCCTCGAAATGCAGGTTCAGCCGCGTGCCCGGGCACTGGGCGAAGAACCGCCCGAGCATCCCCAGCACAAGCGGGCGCGGGCAGAGGTCGCCGATCACCACATGGACATCGCTTTCCTCGCCCATGGCGAGCTGGGCGGCGTGGACACGCAGGCCCTCCAGTTCGCGCAACAGCGACTGCGCCCGGCGATGGAACGACAGCCCCGCCTCGGTCGGACGCACGCGATAGCCGGTGCGATCCAGAAGAGTGAGGTCGAGCTGCCGCTCCAGCTTGGCGACGGCGGCGAACACCGCTGGGTGAGAGCGATGCAGCATTGCCGCCGCCGGCTGGAAGCCGCCGGTGCGGACCACGGCATCGAAGCATTGCAAATCGTGCAGGGTGAATTCGGCCATGTCAGCTTTTACGACAGAGATTGTCCGATCTTTGTAATATCAACAAAGACAGGTCGCGACTAGCTTCCGCCTCATTCAACGTTCCAGAAGGACTCTTCACCATGAATGAGCTGAATTTCGCGACCATTGGCGACGGCACCCGCATCGCCTATCGCTTCGACGGAGACACCGGGAAACCGGTGCTGGTATTGTCGAACTCCATCGCCACCACGCTGCACATGTGGGACAGGCAGATCGGCGAGCTATCGAAGCATTTCCGCGTCCTGCGCTATGATTTTCGCGGCCACGGCGGATCGAGCACTCCCGTCGGCGCTTATTCGCTCGATCGGCTTGGCCGCGACGTGCTCGAGCTGCTCGATGCACTCGGCCTTGAAAGGGTGCACTTTCTCGGCCTGTCGCTGGGCGGCTTCGTCGGGCAATGGCTCGCCATCCATGCGCCCGAGCGGATCGACCGCCTGATCCTCAGCAACACCTCGTCTCACCTTGCGCCGGCAAACTATTTCGACGAGCGGATTGCCGCCGTGCAGCAGGCTGATGACATGTCGGAAACCGCCGAAGTGTTCCTCGACAACTGGTTCCCGGCACCCATGGTGGCGGCCAACGGGCCCGTCATCGAGGAATTTCGCGCCATGCTGCTGACGATCGACCGGCAAGGCCTGGCCGGCCTGTTCGCGGCGGTTCGCGACGCCGACCTTCGCCGCACCATAGCCCTGATCTCCCGGCCGACCCTGGTGATCGCCGGCCGCCACGACACGGTGACAGCCCTGAGCCACAGCGAGTTGATCGCCGCGGCGGTGCCCGGCGCGAAGCTGGTCGTCCTGCCCGCGGTTCACCTGTCGAACATCGAATACCCCGCCGAGTTCACACAGGCCGTGTTCAAGTTTCTGCGCTGAGCCGGAGCACGGTTGCG
The DNA here is from genome assembly GCA_943370265.1 of Mesorhizobium carmichaelinearum. Taxonomy (GTDB): domain Bacteria; phylum Pseudomonadota; class Alphaproteobacteria; order Rhizobiales; family Rhizobiaceae; genus Mesorhizobium; species Mesorhizobium carmichaelinearum_A. The sequence continues at coordinate 302,269 of CALRQH020000002.1, read as the reverse complement.
AGGCACTCTGCCCACGACGCGAAACGGGCGGTCCAGAACCTGAACCGCCCGTGCATTTCCTCGGATCAAGCCGCCTCGGGAGGCGGCTTGAATGCAACCCCGCCTATTTGCAGGGCGGCTCGCCCGGATGGCCGCATGCCGGCTTCTTGCCACCTTGCGGTTGCGGCGGCCTAGGCTGCGCTTGCGGTTGCGGCGGCCTCGGCTGCGCCTGCGGTTGCCGATGCTCCTGCTGCATCTGCGGCTTGGGCTGGGCGTGGAACTCAGGCTTCGGCGGTCTGGGCTGGCTCTGCACCTTCAGCTGCGGATTGCCATTCGGGTTGAATTTCTGCTGACCGTTCCCGCCGCCACCGTTTCCGTTGGCGGGCAGCTTGCGGAACTTGGCACCGTTGCCATTGCCTTGATTGCCGTTGACTTGGCTCCCATTGCCTTGGCCGTTCGTCTGGCCTCCGGCGCCCTGGTTGTGAAGCTTCTTGAACTTGCCGTTGGGCGGGTTCTGACCCGAATTCTGGCCGTTGACCACCGACGGGTTGTTCGCTCCATTTCCATTGGCCCCCGGCACCTTGCGCAACTTGGCGTTCTTGCCGGTTCCGTTCTGGCCGGTGCCGTTCTGGCCCTGTCCATTACCTTGACCATTGGCTCCGTTCTGGCCGTTCACCACCGGATTGCCGGTCACCGCGTTTCCGCCGGCCGTACCCTGCTTGTTCAACAGCTTCCTGGACTTGTTGTTGTTAGGCAGGTTCGGGTTGTTCGGGTTGTTGGACAGGTTCTGGCCGTTGAGCACCGGCTTGCCGTTGACGAGCGGCAGCGTCTTGCCGTCGGCGCCGGGCAGAGCATGACCGGTCAGCTTGTCGGCCGGCAGTGTCTTCGACAGCGGCGTGGCACCGCCACCCTGCTGGCCGGGCTTCAGCGGCAGGCCGCCAGGGTTCTGCCCATTGTTCTGCTTGGACAAGACGGCTTCCTTCTTCTGCAGGAAGGTCGGCAGCGCCACCTTGGCCGCAAGTGCAGCCGCACCGGCACCCACGGCGACCCCGGTCAGCTTCTGGCCGGTGGTGAGGCCACCGCCCTGGTTCTCGTTGATCGTCGTGTTGTTGATGATCGTGGTGTTGTGGATGTTGTTGAAGATGACATTGTCCGGCGGCGGGACGATGTCATGCGGCGGGTTGACCCACACCGGCACGGGCACGAAGACCGGCGTCGGCAGCAGGAAGATACCGATCGGCGGCGGCGGTGGCGGCAGATCGATGAAATCGCGCGGCCGCGGCTCCAGGAAGATCACGGCCACCGGCGGCGGCGGATCGAAGCCGAATTCGGGGTCGTCGAAATAGAGCACCGGCCGGTCGACATAGATGATTTCTTCAGGCGGCGGCGGCGGCACGTCATAATCATAAACAGCGAAACCCTCCGGCGGCTCGAGTGCCGCATCGAAATGCTCGAGACGGCGGCGCGCATCCCAGGCATGCGGGCCGTGCGGATAGCGCTCGAGATAGGACCAGTAGGCTTCCGGCGTGTCCCGAAGCCAGGTCTGGCGCCAGGTGATCGCCTCGCGCCGTGCCGCCAGGATAGCACGCACGCGCTTTGCCATCGGGTCATGCGGATAGGCGACGATGAAATCCTCGTAGCCGCGCATCGTGTCGCGATCGAGTGCCGCGACATAGGCGTCATGCGCGTCGAAGTCGCGGATCTCCTTGGTCCGGTTGGTCCGCACCTCGGCGGCCGAGACCTGTGGCGGGGGCGCATCCGGGCCACGATCGAAGAAGGCGAAGGGCTCCGTGACCTTGGAAGCGTTCCAGGGCACCTCGGCTCCATTGGTGACTTCGTTGACGCGAAGCCGCGTCCTGTCGAACACGTCGCCCAGTTGCAGGCCACCGTCACGGATCATCTCGGCCAGCGCCTGGGCGTAGGCGCCGTAAGGGCCCTTGCCCTCTGGCGCCACCGTGCCGGGAGCGGCGTTGAAGGCGACCAGCATGTTCGGGTCGGGATCGACCAGCGCCAGGCCACCGGCGAGCGGCTGGTTCGTCTTCACGAAGGTATTCGGCCGCGCTGCGTCGAGGACGACGATGTTGACCTTGATCGGCAGGGCCGCAAGCGGCTTGGTGAGATCGGACACCCGCACCGCCGCGATCGGCACGTCGGCGGCATTGTTTATCTGGGCATCGACCGGCACGAAGTAATTCTCGCCTTCGAACTGCACGCCGTAGCCCGCGAGATAGACGAAGACGACCGCATCAGGCCCGGCCGCGGTGACCTTGGCCAGGAAATCACGATACGCGCCGCGCAGCGATTCCTGGTCGACGTCGCGCGCGCCGACCACATCGAAGCCGGCCGCCTGCAATGTCTGGGCGATAAGGCCGGCATCATTGGCCGTCGTGGCAAGCGCGCCCGACGGATAGGCGGCATTGCCGATGACGAAGGCAAGGCGTTTTTCGCCCTGTGCCATTGCCCCGGCGGTGGACCCGACCGCAAAGGCGACCAAGGCAAACAAGAAAGTAAGATATTTCGAGATCTTCCACATTCCGATTACCCATCGATTGAGAGCGACAACGGCTCTTAGAGAAGATATCCCCGCATGGATTACTGACAGCGACCAGCAAACCTGATGGCGAAGAGAGGAGATTTCTCCATGAGATCACTCCCCTTTTCGCTGGCCAAATTTGAACGTCACCGCCAGATCGGTGACCGGATCGCCGCGTCGCTGATTATCGCACTCGAATTTTTTCCTCGGTATTTCCGGAGCGTAGAATTTTGTTTCTGGATTGTGCTCTTTACAGAGTCGCAACAAGGCGGCTTTGCGGCGCAGTATCGCCTGTTTCCATGCCGACAGGGCAGGATTGCGGGCGTTCAACGAAAAGTGATCGCGATTGCCGTTTGGCCGATGGCCAGGCCGAACTGAGGATAGCGGTTTGGGGGGGCGGCCGACAGCGATCAGCGCGCCGCGGATGCCGCCGACGCAATCACCTGCTTGTGCACTTCGGTCGTCAGGGTCTCGACGCGCTCGGTGAGCGCCTTGATCGTTTCCGTCAGTTGCGTGTTCTGCTTGACCAGGTCGACGAGCATGGCCGTCTGGTGGGCGGCGACCGCCTGCCGCTCATCGCTCGCGCGTGCGAGGTCCTCGCGGTGCAAGGCGTCGGCCTCGGCGTGCACCTTGTCCCGGTCGGACTGGCGCGTCTGCGCCAGAAGGATCAGCGGCGCGGCGTAGGCGGCTTGCAGACTGAAGGCGAGGTTCAAAAGGATAAACGGGTAAACGTCGAACTGGGTCACGCCGACGATGTTGACGAGCATCCATATGCCAACGATCACCGTCTGGACGATGAGAAAGGTGGGCGTGCCGAAGAAGCGGGCGAACTTCTCCGCTTTCAGCGCGAACCAGTCGTCCCCATAGAGCGAGTGCAGATGCACATGGGGCCGGTGGAAGCGGAAGTGATGACGCTCCTTGTCACCCTTGCGGCCGCCACTATGCGTGTCGTGATTGGTTCTGTCAGTCATGGTGGCTGATCCTTCATTCGTCCCCGTCTCGGCGTCCCGCTGCCAGACAGCGTTCGAGCAAATACCATGACGGTTTGCGCAATTGTGACGCAGCCTGCCTTCCACAGGCTCTTCACAAAAAGTTGTCGTCCGGCGCGGCTGGCTGGCGCTCTGAGCCGGGGGGCAGAGAGCGGTGCTTCCACCGGCGCCCGTCAGATGGCGTGGCGATCCACGCGGAGCGGTTCTGCTGAAGTCACGGCGATGCGAGTGTAATTTTTTGCCGGCTTGCTTGTTCTTTGGAACCGCGTTCGTCGTCAAGCGCCTGAAATGAGCCCAAACATCTGAAATCGTTCGACGGTTTCCTCCCATTCCGCCGAACGGTGTACCGCCACATCTCGGATTGAGGGGAATACCATGCCTTTTCGTAGAATCATCGCGCCATTGGGCATCTGCATGTCCATGGCGACACCCGGCTTCGCTGCCGATCTGGTTGAAGCAGCGCCGCCGCCGGCGGCGCCCACCTGGACCATCGGCATCGAGGGAAGCCCCGAATTCTACGCCATCAACAATGGCAGCAACGGCGCCCGCTCGCTCGCCGACACCTATTTCAAGTTCAGCGTCTCGCACAGTTTCGACAACAACTTTGTCGGCGGGGTGTTTTTCCAGCCGACCTTCAAGACGGGCGGAAAATCCCAGTATTACGGCGAGGCAAGCATCGGCTACAAGATCAAGCTGACCGACGCCTTCACCCTGACGCCCAGCCTGGGCCTTGGCTACACCTGGCATGACACAGCCATCATCAAGGATGGAAATGCCAATGCGCAGGTTCCCTACTACGCCCTGTATCTCGCGGGCGACTGGAAGCTGACCAAGCAGTGGACGTGGAACGTCTTCAATCTGCGCTACCGCAATGCCTTCAACGCTACCTGGGAAACTCCCAAGGTGGCCACTGGCGTGACCTACAACATCGACTCCACCAATGCTGTCTATGCCAGCGTCGGTTACTCATGGAAGAAGACCGACACGACGTCGTCGCCTTACAACGATCTGGCAGCCGACAAGCTCAACATCGCGATCGGGTACAAACACTCGCTCTGACCATAACAGCCGATGCCCATGCCGCAGCATGATGGCCTCGGCCTGTCCGTCGTCCCGGGCGGCGCCCTTTTCGGGTGTCGCCAATCCCGTTTTCGTGAAGGAACGTGTCGCGCCGGAAAGTCGTTCCTGTTCGTGCTGTCTCGCATGAACAGGAGGCATCCTTATGAGCAGGCAACGAGCATTCCTCAGTTCCGTCCTGCTGGCGTTGGCCGCCAGCACCTTCTCATTGACCACCAACGCCGATGCCGCGGTCGTCAAGCATCACCGCGTCCATCACGTCGCGGCCCATCGCGATACTGGGCACCGTTATGTACGGACCGGGATTCCGGGCGGCGTTTTTTCCGGCGACGATTGGGTCGCCGACAATGGCTGGATAGGCGGCTACAACAACGGTTACGGCGACTACGGTCGCCATGGCGATGACTATTGCGGCCCCATCCAGTGGACGGTCGACCGCTGCTACACCTACGCTTACTGACTCCTTGTTCGATCGCGAGCGCCCGTGAAGGGCAATGTGCGGGACAGCCAAGCTGCGGCTTGGCTGTCCCGCTCGATTCGACGCCTGCTTACGCCATCCCGATTTCGTGAACCCGTCCCGATTTCGTGAAGGAACGTGTCAACTGAGAGGCCGTTTTCTTCCCATGCACAGTATCGCATAAGAAAATAGGAGTCAGTCGCATGAAACGGCAACTCGTATTCGCAAGCTCTCTCCTGCTGGGACTGGCTGCGGGCACAGTCTCACTTACATCAACTGCCGACGCAGCGGTGATCAGACATCATGGCGGCGGCCATTCGATGGGCCATGTCAGTGGCGGGCAGGCCATGCGCCATTTCAATGGCGGGCATCGATACGTCTATCGCCGTGGCCATGGACACCGCTGGGCCCGCGGCGGCGGCGGTTACTACGGCGGCTACTACGAGGACTATTGCGACCCCATTCAGCTGGCGCTTGGCCTCTGCGTACCGTATTACTACGCCCCGTACGGCCCCTTCGGCATCCTCTGACCTCTCTCCGGCCATGGCCGGACGCGACCGGGCGGCCATGACCCGGCTGCGTTGTTCTCACGGATGCCATGCGGCTTCTCCGTCTGGGAGAAGTCGGCTCCGGCAGCAGCACGTCGGTCCCCCAGGTGCCGCCAGTCCGGTCGAATTGATGCGAACCGCAGCCTGCATGATCCCTCACCCAGGCAGTTGCGCGGTGACACGGCTTCGTCAGCGGGTCGCATCGACCGGCAGCAGCCCGATGATCATTTCTTGATCATGCCGGGCTCGTCGCCGAGCCCTTCATCGTCCAGCGCCTCGCTGCGCGAACAGCCAAACACGTCGTCCCGTTTTCGTGAAAGAACGTGTCGAGTGGGCGGCCGTTCTGCTCCCCCACGGCGCCGATCCGGTGCTGGCCGGCCATCTTGACATCGACGTCGGCAAATCCACCCTGGTGATGCGCCAGCTTATCGTCGATGCCGCCGGCCGCCCGCTGCTGTCCTCGACGATCCGCTACGCCGGCGACCGCTATCGCCTGCGCACCTCGTTCTCCCGAACCGGAAGGACCACCGGCCGCAATCCGGGGTGACCGGAGCGCACCGCGTTCGACCAACGCTCAATTAACCAGCGGCCGCCTTGGGGCGCACGCCGCGTCCGAACTCGACATCCCAGCTGCGCTCCGCAGGTGCCCCTTCGCCCTTGAGCCCGAGTTTGGGGAACAGCAGTTCTGCGACGTTGAATGCCTCTTCCAGATGCGGGTAGCCGGACGCGATGATCGTCTCGATGCCTATCTCCTGATACTCGCGAATGCGCGCGGCGACATTGTCGGGATTGCCGACCAGGGCCGTTCCCGCGCCGCCACGCACCAGCCCCGGTCCAGCCCACAGGTTCGGGCCCACGACCAGCCGATCACGCCTACCCTGGTGAAGCGCCGACATGCGCTTCTGCCCGACGGATTCCGAGATGTGGACAAAACCTTTCTGGGCTTCGGCGATCAGGTCGTCAGTGACGTGGCTGATCAGCCGGTCGGCGGCGGCCCAGGCCTCATCCTCGGTTTCGCGCACGATCAAGTGGATGCGAAGGCCGAAGCGGATCGTCCGGTCCTGCGCCGCCGCGGCCTTTCTGACGCGGTCGATCTTCTCGGCAAGCTGGTCCACCGGTTCGCCCCAGCTCAGATAGGCGTCGACATGCTTGGCGGCGATCGCGATGCCGGCGTCGGATGAGCCGCCGAACCAGAGCGGCGGATGGGGCTGCTGGACCGGCGGGAAGGAAATGTCGGTGCCATGGGCGGACAGGTACTTGCCCTCGAAATCCGCCGGCTCACCCGAAAGGATGCGCCGCCAGATGGTCAGGAACTCGTCGGTCTGCGCATAGCGCTCGTCATGGCTGAGCTTGTTGCCGTCGCCGGCGAGGTCGGCCGGATCGGCGCCCGTGACGACATTGAGCAGGACACGGCCACCGGAAATGCGGTCAAGAGTCGCCGCATGACGCGCGAACAGGGCCGGTGTGCCGCTGCCCGGCCGAAGCGCCACAAGGAATTTGAGCCGTTCGGTGAGCGGGATCAGCCCGGCCGCCACGATCCAGGCGTCCTCGCACCGCGTTCCGGTGGGCAGGAGCACGCCCCTGAAGCCAAGCCGGTCGGCGGCCTGGGCGATCTCCTTGAGATAGCCGAAGGTCGCCGGGCGGTGCCGTTCGTCGGTGCCGAGATAGGGTCCGTCGCCATGGGTCGGCAGGTACCAGTAGAGATCGAGCGGATTGCTGGACATCGGATTGTTCCTTCGTTGATGAGGAATGTGTCGGGCAAGCGTCAGAGCCTGCCCTTCCAGGGAATGAGCCTGTGCTCCAGCCAGCGCATGCCGCTGGTGAAGGCGAAGGCGAGGACGGCGATGACGATGAGGCCGACGAAGACGACGTCGGTAGCGAGGAAATTGGCCGCCGACATGATCATGTAGCCAAGGCCCGACTGGGCCGCGATCAGCTCGGCCGCGACCAGCGTCGACAAGCCGGCGCCGATGGCAATCTTCAGGCCGGTCATGATTTCCGGCAATGCGGATGGCAGGATGATGCTGGTGAACAGTTGCAGGCGGCTGGCGCCAAGCGACAGGGCGGCGTTGATCCGTTCAATGGGCACGGAGCGGACACCGGCCTGCGCGGCAAAGCAGATCGGAGCAAAGGTCGACAGCGACAGGAGCACGACCTTGGAGGTTTCGCCGATGCCCAGCCAGATGATCAGCAGCGGCAGGTAGGCCAAAGGCGGCAGGCCCCAGTAGAGATCGATCGGCACGCTGAAGATACCCTTGACCCAGCGGTTGAGCCCCATCAGCAAACCCAGCGGAATGCCTAGGAAAATGCCGATGCCGAGCGCCGCGGCGATGCGGCCAAGGCTGGCCAGCGTGTGGTCGAGCAGCGTGCCGTTGGCATAACCGTCGGCCCACACGGCGCTGAACTGGGTCAGCACCTCGGGCGGCGACGGCAGGAACAGCGGCGACGCCCATTCGAAATGCGCGGCGAGGAACCACAACGCAATCAAGCCAGCCAGCGTGGCCAGGCTGATGCCGAGCGTGCTTGTCGATGCCGAACGGCGCGTTCGAGGGGACGGCGCGCGCCTGGCCGTCGAAGACGAGAATGAAGTTGGGGAATTGGCGGCAAGCGTCATTGCAAGGTTCCTGTGCGGGCGCCTTCCGGCTGGTGGATGAGCGAGCGGATTTCCTGCCTGAGTTCGATGAAACGCCGGTGGGACTGGATCGGCCCGATGTCGCCACTGTCAGCGAATTCGCGCACGAAGTCGGCGTCGAACCGGGCAACGATGCGGCCTGGCCGGGGCGACATCACAACGATGGTGGTGCCGAGCGTGAGGGCTTCCTCGATCGAATGGGTGATGAACAGGATCTGCTTGCCGGTCTTGGCCCAGACCGAGGCCAGCAGCTGCTGCATCGTCTCGCGCGTCAGGCTGTCGAGGGCGCCGAATGGCTCGTCCATCAACAGGATCTTCGGATCGGTGGCCAGCGCCCGCGCGATGCCGACGCGCTGGCGCATGCCGCCGGACAGTTCGTAGGGTGGCTTTTCGGCGAAATCGGCGAGCCCGACGAGCTCCAGCAGGCGCCTTGACCGCTCATGGCGTTCGCCGCGCGATACGCCCCGGTATTTCAGGCCGAGCGCGACATTGTCCAGCACGCTGGCCCAGGGCAGCAAGGTGTCCTTCTGGAACACGACGCCCCGATCGCCGCCGGGCGCGACGATCTCGTTTCCGTCCAGCGTGATCGAGCCTTCGCTGAGCGGCAGGAAGCCGGCGATCGCGTTGAGCAATGTGGACTTTCCGCATCCGGAAGCACCGACCGCGACGACGATGGAGTCTGGAGCGATATCGAGCGAGACGTGATCGAGCGCGTGGACGTCCTGGCCGTCCGAGGCTGGAAAGGTGACGCTTGCGTCGCGGATTCGAAGCATGTTGGCCTCCGGGCTGGCTGGATTTTCCCAGCCAGCCGAGTTTCGTTCAGGGATTTCAGTTCGAGGCCTTGGCGGCGTCCACATATTGCGGATCGGCGGCTGAGGCGTAGCTGTCCTTGATGGTGGTGATCTTCTTCTGGTCCTTCAGGAAGCCCGCCGTGTCCTTGAGGATCTTCGCAACGGCGCTCTTGTCGCCACCGCCCAGCCATTTGTCGGACGCTTGCTCGTCAAGCGGCGGAACCACCGTCGTCTTCAGCTGCTCCGAATTCTCGGCCGCGGTGCCGCCCTGCAATTTTGCGATCGCCTTGGCGTTCTCGGAGTCCGGTCCCCAGGCAGCCGGATTGCTCAGATAGGACGTGGTGTAGCCATCGATCAGCCGGACATACTGGCCGAGGAAGTCGGGATTGGCCTTGGCGAATTTGCCGGTCACGACCAGCGCGCTGAAGGTCGGCGCGCCGCGATCGGCGACCTGGCCGGCGGTGAGCAGGACCTTGCCGTTCTTCTTGAGCTCGGAGAGCGCCGGATCCCAGACGAAGGCGCCATCGATGTCGCCGCGCTTCCAGGCCGCGACGATCTCGGGCTGCGGAATGGCGATGACCTGGGTTTCCTTCTCGGAAATGCCTTCCTGCTTGAGCACGGCGAGCAGCTGGTAATGGTCGGTCGAGACGGGTGCCGCTGCAAGCTTCTTGCCGCGCAGGTCGGCCGGCGACTTGATCTCGGGCCGCACCACCAGGGCCTCGCCGTCACGGGAAACCGAGGAGATGTAGAACGCCTTCACGTCGATGCCCCTGCTGACGGCAGCGGCGAACGGGCTCGATCCGACATCGCCGATCTGGACGTCGCCCGAGGCGATTGCGGCGAAGATGTCGGCGCCGGAATTGAAGCGGCGGAATTCGATGTTCCAGCCGGTCTTCCTGGCGAGATCGCCATTGGCGATGCCGAGATTATAGGGGTTGGCGCCGGTCTGGTAGGCGATGACGACTTTCTTGTCGTCGGCATGCGCCACGACGGAAGTGACTGCCAGGGCAAGCCCGACAAGGGCGGTGGAAATCAGTTTTCGCATGGGATCCTAATCCTTTGAACGGAGGACACAGCCTCGATTGCCAGCCCTGGTCGAGGGGCCAAGAATTAAAGTCCACTAATATTATAGACTTAGACAGAAATGAAATTTCGAAAACGGGCGCATGATTGAAAAAGAAACCAGCCCGGACCACCTCCCTGCGGCACGCACACGCAAAATGCGGAGTGCGACGGCCTTGTGGGTTGCCTGGAAGAAGCGGACATTAGCCGGCACGCAGACCATGCCGGGCGCAGTTCCACCCGACGCCAGCGGTCACCCAGCACGGGCGAGACTCGACGGTTGCCCCCATCATCCCGGGACATTCCTGCGATATTTTTTTAGGAGATGTCTAAATCACGGATCGGGCGGCGTTCTTGGGCTATCGAAACCAGACCGTTGGGACAGCCACGCGGCCGACTGATGCCGAGGATTGCGGTTTTGCCGCAGGGAAGGATTTCATCTCCTCCGATTTTTCGAATTCTCCCGCGCCGACGGCATACCCACAGTTCAACCTGCCTGCTATGTTTCGACAACTGGAGATATGCATGCGGATGCTTGCCGGTCGAACACGAATTGTTCGCTTGACGTCGACAAGGCGCTGGTTGACCTGGGAATCCCCTCAATTTGCGCAGCCCAACTCGTGGGCGAAATCGACGATGAAGTATGGTGGCCCAAGGGCACCGACCGGCACGCGGATCATGCCGGGAATCCTGTTTTCTCCAGCCTTTTCATTTTCATGACCGCCGCTCCGCACCTCTGAAGGTTAGATTTATTTACATGTTTAAGAAAGGTTTGCGCATTAACTAAATATTAACATAGCGCTTAACTTTCCGGGATTTTTACTTAGGGTACTTGGAAAGAAGGCAATTCTTCAATGCGCGGACCTTTAGAAGTTTCTCAAAGAGATGAGGCCACGCCCGGTGGATCGAACCCATCGAGGCAATGCGTGAAGTCTGCTGCTCATGAGACCTTCCATTTTCCCCGCTCACATCGTCAGGCTTCGCCAGGGCTCGGAAGCATGATGGATACACAGCAAGACGCGACTCCCTTCGAGGAGAACCTTCTGGCCTTGCCAACCGTCACGCTTGGCGGCCTGCCGATCACGGTGATCGACCGGCAGAGCGCCGCTCTCCTGATGATGGCGGCGGCACGGGGGCACCTCGCCGGCAGCCGCCCTTACTATTTCACCTCCGCCAATGGCGATGTCATTGCCCAGGCGCGCGCCAATGAGGAAATCTCCGCGCTGTTTCGTACCGCCGACCAGATCTTCGCCGACGGCCAGCCGCTTGTGTTCGCCTCGCGACTGCTGTGCCGCGTGCACCTCCCGGAACGGGTGGCCACCACCGACCTTTTCCACGATGTCGCCGGGCTCGCCGAACAGGAGGGCGCCAGCTTCTACCTGCTGGGGGCGACCGAGGCCGAAAACAACAAGGCTGTCGCGGGAATCCGGGCCAGATACCCCCGCCTGCGCATCGCTGGCCATTGCCACGGCTATCTTTCCGGCGAAGCGCTCGAAAGCAAGCTCGACGAAATCAATGCGCTGGCGCCAGACATATTGTGGCTGGGCCTTGGCGTTCCCAGGGAGCAGATCTTTGTCCGCGATTTCGCCTCGCGGCTTTCCAATGTCGGGGTGATCAAGACGTCGGGCGGCCTTTTCGACCACCTTGCCGGCAAGGTCCGCCGTGCGCCGCTCTGGCTGCAGAAGGCGGGCTTCGAGTGGCTATGGCGCATGGCGATGGAGCCGCGCCGGCTCTTCTGGCGCTATTTCACCACCAGCCCCAAGGCGATCTACGCCATACTGAGGTATTCGAGATGACGGCCCCCCGTTCGCTGCCTGCGGGTACAGACACCGAGATCGTCATCGTCGGCGGCGGCCTTTCCGGAACCATCGCGGCGACCATGCTCGGACGCGCCGGCTATCGCGTCACGCTGATCGACCGTTATCCGGTCTTCCCTCACGAATTCCGCGTCGAGAAGATCGCCGGCGACCAGATTGAAAAGCTGCGCCGGATCGGCCTTCTGGACAGGCTTTCCGCATCCGCCGTTGCGTTCGACGAGATCGTCAACATCCGCGGCGGGCGTATCCTGGACCGCACGCATGCGCGCCACTACGGCATTTTCTACGAAGACCTGGTCAACGCCATGCGCGCCGAACTGCCTGAAACCGTGCGCTTCATCGCCGGCCGGGTAAACGGGCTGGAGGCGGGCGCTGACCGCCAGCGTGTGTCGATCCTCGGACAGGGCGACGTGACGGCACGGCTGCTTGTGCTCGCCACCGGCATGGGCGACATCCTGAAGCGCGACCTCGGCATCGGGCGCAGGTTCGTCCACCAGCGGCAGTCGCTGACCTTCGGCTTCAATCTCCGCCCGGTGGGAGCAAGCACCTTCAGGCACCCTGCCCTCACCTATTACGGCCAGCGCGTCACCGACGGCATCGACTACCTGAGCCTGTTCCCCGCCCGCGACGTAACCCGCGCCAATCTGTTCGTGTTCCGCGAGCACAACGACCCGTGGGTGAAGGCGCTGCGCGAGCATCCCAAGGAAGCGATCCTCGACACGCTGCCCGATGTGGTCAAGACACTTGGCGACTTCGAAGTCATCGACAAGGTCGAAAGCTGGCTGACCGACATCAACGTGGCCGAGAATTGCGTGCGCGATGGCGTCGTCCTCATCGGCGACGCCTATCAGACATCCTGCCCGGCTGCTGGTACGGGCGTCAGCCGGTTGCTCACCGACGTCGAGCAACTCTGCACGGTGCACGTGCCGCAATGGATGGCCTCGCCTGGCATGGCATCAGCGAAGATCGCGACCTTCTACGCGGACCCGGTAAAGCAGGCGATGGATGCGCACGGGCTGCATCTGGCGCAATTCCGCCGCAGCCTGACCATCCAGAACGACCTGCGCTGGCGCGCGCGCCGGCAGCTTCATTTCAGCCGCCGCCGCATTTTGCACGGCATCAACGCCATAAGCCCGGCTTTCGCCGCCAGGCTGCGGGGGCTGAAGAGACCGGCCGCCGAACCCGCGACCTGATCGCGCAACGACGCCGTCCAAACCAGCGCTTCAGTTCAGGAGCATGATCCCGAAAGGTGGAATCCGGCTTTCGGAAAAGATCATGCTCAAAAGAAAGGATAGAGCCCATCCCGATTCTATCGGGATGGAACAGGCTCTCGGGCAATTCCAGGAAAAGTGTGAAACGGTCTTCCGTCCGCAAATGCGTGAAAGAGAAGAGCGGTTCGGCGTTCCGTGAAACGATGCACCGCTCTTGTCGATTTCAGGACCCTGCCGCCTCGTCGGTTGGCGTCGGCGACGCCGCCACGCGCCCGGGCTTGGCCTTCTTTCCATGCGACCCGAGCACGCGCCGCGCAAGGGCCTTGGCCGCCGGCAGTTTCTCCACCGTCATATGCGCGGCGTAGCCGAGCGGGCTGCCGGCGCGAAAAATCTGCCACATGGGCGAAGGCCGGCCGCCGAAGATGCGCTTGTAGGGTTCATCGCCAATGGTGAAGTCCAGCGAATGGTCGCCGCGCTCGATGCAATCACGGGCGATCTGCTCGAACATCAGGCTGCCGATCGACTGCTTCCGGTAGCCGGCCTCGTCGAAGCCGCCGAGAATGACGAGAAGCGAGCCCCGATGTTCGAGGCCGAGCGCGCCGGCGATCGGCCGGTCGTCCATCCAGAACGTGTAGGTGCGGGCGAAGCCGCCGCATCCTTCGTTGGCCACGGCGAGGTAGAAATCGAAATAGGAGGGTGACTGCAGCAGGTCGGCTGGCCCGTCGCTGCCGTCGAAGCGCTTGCCGCGATAGAGCTTGAGCGCGTCGAAGGTCGTGCGGATGTCGGCGGCATTGCCCGCGCACTCAAACCGCGCGCTACCCATCCGGCCGAGCTGCCGGGTCTTCTTGTCGAGTTCCTTGCGGTAGGACTGGTCGAGCTGGTGCTCCCGCCAGGCGGCAAAGGTCGGCTCCAGCGTGCCGGAATAGGCGCTCATGCCCATGCTCTCGCGCTTGTCGATGCCGAACAAGCGCTCGAGCGGCAGCGAATTATCCGCCAGCTTGCCGATGCGCAGCAGATCATAGGGTTTCAGATGCCCGCGCAGCGCGGCGATCGCACGATCGTCCGCCAGGATATCGGACAAGGTCGCCGCATCGGTCACCGGCGACACATAGTCGGAGACGCGCATGTCGGCGAACTCAACGACCTTCAGCGCCGTGTACCGACGCCTGACCAGCGGCAGGACCATCGCAAGCTTTCCGCCCGGGCCGTCGCGCACGACGATGATCAGCGGCGTGCCTCCGCCTTGCCGTACGAGCCTTTCGTACAGCTGCGTCAGCCATATGGGGTGCTGGAATGCGGTCGCCGCCGAATTGGCGAAGAGCTCAACATATTCCTTCGATCGGAAATCGAACGAATCTTCGACAGTGACTTCAAACATGTGATCCGAACCGGCCGGATTGGGGGCCTGATCTATCGACGATGTCTTGCGGTCCGCGTCAAGATGAATCGCAAGGATTGTTGTAATCTTGGTGTATACAGGACGCTGGCCGTGGGTAGCAGTCCCGTTGTGAATTGAGCCGGCCAGCGCCGGTTCGGGACGGCCCTTGCAAAAGTTTCCCCCAGAAATGCTCGAATGGACCCCGAGTGTAACCCCAGGGTAAGTTTTTTCGGCCAAGTCATTTATTTTCAAGTGCCTGGAACGCGAGCAACAATACAACCGCGAACGGGAACGACATGCTGCCGATCGACGTCATTGTTCCACGATTCAACCCCCGCCAGTGGCAAAGCGTCGCCATAGAACGGCTTCGCGCGGATGGTCACGATGTGGCAGTGCTGCATCAGCCCGGGTCGGAACGCTGGCCAACTGCCGCCAACGCCGCCTTTGCGTTCGAACAGCGCCTCTTCCGGCGGCGCCGTCCCAATCTGGGCGCGCCGCTGCGCGAGATCCAGGCACGGCCCGCCAGTCGCCCCGCCGCGCTGAGGCTGGACCTTGCCGGCAATGCTGCCATGTCGGAGGTGCCGACCGTCGGCCTTCTCTTCGATGGATCCCGCTCCGATCTCGCGGCGGCAACAGCCGTGGCCGCCGGAAGATTGCCGGTGATCGAGGCCGTCCTCGACGGCAAGACGGTCGTCGGCCGTGCATGGCCGATGGTGGACAAGCGGGAATCCGCGGCACTCGGCACCGAGGACGTGCTTGCCCGCGCCATCACCCTGGTGGTCTCGGTCGCCAGGGCGTTTGCCGAAGGCCGGCTCTCCAGGGACAAGCAGATGCGTGACGCCCCGGCTCGCGGTGAAGCCGCCGCGACACGGTTCGCCTCCGCCTATCTGGGCTCGGCGCTGCCACGCCTTGGCCAGGAGGTCATCCGGCGCGCGCGCTTCCGCCATGCGCATTGGCGCGTCGGCTATCGCTTCAGCGATGCGACAGGCGTGGCGCAAACCGGCAGGCTCGGAAGCGGCTGGTCGGTTCTACCCGACCCCGGCGATCACTTCTATGCCGATCCGTTCCCGTTCCAATGGCAGGGCCGGTCCTTCCTGTTCGTCGAGGACTATCCTCATGCGACCGGCAAGGCCGTGATTTCTGTCGTCGCGTTTGACGCTGGCGGCGTCCCCGGGCAGCCGCGCGTCGTGCTGGAAGAGCCGCACCACCTCTCCTATCCGCAGGTGTTCGAGCGCGATGGCGTGATCTGGATGCTTCCGGAGGCCAGCGGCAGCGGCAGGCTCACCCTCTACCGCGCCGCGGATTTCCCGAACCGCTGGGTCGCCGAGACCGTATTGGTCGAAGGCGAGGTTTCCGATGCCACGCTGCTTGAGCATGGCGGACTGCTCTGGCTGTTCGCCACCGATCGCGATGGCCATGGCAGCACCTCCGACACAATGGTGGTGTTCTCCGCTCCGGCACTCACCGGTCCGTGGAAGCCACATCCGATGAACCCGGTCCTGATCGACCATCGCATGGCGCGCCCGGGCGGCGCTTTCGTTCGCGACGAGAAGGGCCGCATCTTCCTCCCGGTCCAGGACGGCACGCTCGGCTATGGCGGCGGGCTCGGCCTGTCCGAACTGTTCGAACTCGACCAGCGAACGGTACGGCTTTCGGCGCCCCGCCTGATCGATACCGATGGCGACTGGCCCTACCCGAAAATCCACACCCTTAACCGCTCGGGCAGGCTGGAAGTGATCGACGGGATAGTGGCGGTGCGCAAACGCTCAGGAAACCAGTAGTTTCTCGTAGCCGGCGCACATCTTTGCCAGCGAATATTTGTCCCTGAGCCGGCGCCCCGCGGTCGAAAGCCTGGCCATGGCTTCCGGCCTGGCGATCATCTCGGCCAGCCCCTTGGCCATGCCCTTGGCGTCGGCCTCGACGAAGATCGCCGCCGGCTCGCCGTCCTCGGTGGTCAGCACCTCCCGCATGACGGGAAGGTTGCCCGTCACGATCGGCAAACCGGAAATCGCAGCTTCCACGCAGGCAAGGCCGAAGGTCTCCATCATCGACGGAAACGCGTAGGCATCACCCGCCGCTAGGAATTCGAAGATGCGCGAGGGTGGAACCTCGCCGACAAGATGCAATCTATCAGCCACGCCCCGGCTTTCGGCGAAGGCGGCAAGCCTGTCCCGCTCGGGCCCCACTCCGGCGAGCGCCACATGGACCCCGGGCAGGTGTTCGAGCGCACCGACAAGCGCGATCTGGTTCTTCATCTGTGTCAGCCGGCCGGATGAGACGGCGAGCCAGACATTCTGAGGCAGGCCGAACGCGTCGCGCGCCGCCGCCTTGTCGAATTCGCCGGTCGGCGCCGGTACGCCATGATCGATGCGCCGCATGCGCCGACGATAGGCCTGCGGGTAATGATCGAATTGCTGTTCGGTCCAGGCCGAGTTGACGACATTGGTCTCGTAGAGGCCGACCACGCCCATCAGCTTGTCGACCTGCGAGAGCAGGCCCATGACCCCGCTGGTGTGCGGTTGGCCGCTCTGGTTGGCGACGATGTGCCTGACGCCTGCCAGCCGCGCGCCGATCGTGCCGAAGATATTGCCGTAATGCTGGTAGGTGATGACGGCATCGGGCCGCGCCTTGCGCAGATAGCGCGCCAGGCCGATGGCTGCACGGATCTGCCCGGGCAATCCGCCCGGACGCTCGGTCAGGATGAAATCCGCTGTCGTGTCGTGGTCGAAGGCGTCCGTCTTGCGGTACATGAAGACGGTGCGCACGTCGTGTCCGCGCGCCCGCAATCCCTCGCCCACCATGTCGGAGACGCGCTGCGCGCCGGCTGCCTCGGCCTGGGTCTGGACCTGGACGATCTTCACGTGCGACCTCGCAGCACCACGCGCGGAACATGTATTCCATGCCCCATCGTGAAGCCGAAGATCGACGGGTTTATTCCTATCCTGCGCCGGGCGATCGACACGGCCGTGGCGGTCCAGGCAATGACCGTTCCGGCGATGCTCACCGCCGCGCCGACGGGGCCGAAGTAATAGGTCGTCACGGCAGTAGCCGCGAGACCCAGGACATTGACGATCACCAGCAGCTTGAGCAGCGCATGTTGCAGGCCGGTCAACTGCAGCAGGATTTCGATCGGGCCGCAGGCGGTGCCGAACACCGCGCCGATACCGAAGATGACGAGCGTCGCGCGCATCGTGGGCGTGTCATAGGCCGGATTGAAGATGGACAGGATGAAGCCGCCGAACATCCAGAACGCCAGCGCGACGCACAGCGCAATGGCAAAGCCGCCAAGTGCCGCGAGGCTGGTGATGCGCTGAACATGCGCCCTGTCGCCACTGTAGAAGGCGCTCGATATCTGCGGCGCAAGCGCCTGGTTGATGCCGTTGAGCGCAAGGGTCACGAACCGCGTGGTGCGGTCCGCCACGAAGATCGCGCCGGCCGGCGCCGGGCCCAGAATGGCGGCCACCAGCAGCGTGCTGACCTGGCCGAGCGCCGGTGGCAGCGAGGTGACGCCCCACAGGCCGAGCGTCACGGTCTTGAATTCCCGCTTCTGGTCTTGCGTAAGCGGGCCTCGATCGGCGCGCGCCGTGTCGCGCATGAGAAGCACGGTTTGCGGAACGACCGAAAGCACGAGCAGCCAGGCCGTCAGATGCGTCGCCGTGACCGCGCCCATCTCGACATGCATGAGGTGGCAGACGACGACGGCGGCTATCGTCAGCGCGCGCCATATGATGTCACGCGGCAGCAGACCGAATATCAGCGCGTTCTTGGCCCGGAAGGCGCCCGACGTGAATTCCGACCAGCCGAGCGCGAAGGACAGGATGGCGGCCGCCAGGCACAGCGAGAACCATTCCGGAGTCCCCCTGCCGATGAACGGCAGGAACCCGACCAGGAAGATGAGCAGGCTGGAGACGAAGAGGCCGGCCAGCGCCACGAGAATGGCGCGGGCCATCAGGCCATGCGCCGAATTGTGGTCGTCGAGCCCGACATATTGTGGCCAGAACCGCAATACGGTGCTCTGCTGGCCGACCGAAGCGAAGAAGGACACCAGGCTCGCGCCGGCAAAGGTTGCGCTGAAAAGGCCGAACTGCCTTTCGTCCATCACCATCGCCACGGCCACGAACATGAGGAAGGAGAGGCCGGCGCTGGCGAGCTTGATGACCCCGGCCACCGCGCCGCTCCTGGCGAGCGCGCCGATGGACATGCGCATGCCCACGGCGGGGCTGGCGCTCCCGGCGGCTTTGCGATTGTCCATGTCTTGATCCAAAAAACCGGCTCCCATGGCGATCGGCTATATCCCTACCCCCGCGGTAGGCGAACCGACGCTGAAACCTGTCCCTAAATAGTACAAGAATCCGTAATCGCGCCAGCACGAACGCTTCGCATGGTTACCAACACCCCCTGTGCATTTTCTGCGATACGCGTTGGTAACCTTAACGGAAGGCTAACAATAATCGCGGATAGTGGGAGGTGTAGAGTGCCGTTCGGACGCTGCGCGGCTCTGCAGAGGAAAGATGATGAGGCCAGCCAGGATCGACGATCGCACCCTTCCGCCCTTGTTTGACATAGGAATGATATGGGCGATCCTTTGGGGACGTCGCTTGATGGTGCTTGCCATCGCCGGCGCCGCTTTGCTGCTGACGCTCGCCTATCTTGCCGTGACAAGCCCGAGCTACACGGCAACCGCCTCGATCTTGATCGATCCGCGTGATTCGCGCGCCACCAACTTCAACAATGTCCTGCCTGGGATCGGCTCCGACAGCGCTGCCATCGCAAGCCAGGTCTTCGTCATAGAATCGCAGGATCTGTTGGGCGCCGTGTTCGACAGCGAGGGCTTGCTGAGCGACCCTGAATTTTCAGGTCGCGGCCTCGTATCGCGTCTTTTCTCAACATTTGGCTCGAGCCAAGCTACTGCCTCGCGGGACGCGGCCTTCAAGCGCTTTCAAAAAGCGGTGACCGTGGACCGTGAAGGGCTCACCTACGTCATCAATATCAGCGTCACGTCGCCGTCCCCCGACAAGGCAGCCCGCATCGCCAACGCCATCGTCAACCGCTACAAGGCGGGCCTTTCGGGAGAACGCGAAACCGCCAACAGCGATGTGAACTCCCTGCTCAATGACAGGATCTCCGGCCTGCAGAAGAACGTCAGCGATGCCGAGCACGCGGTCGAGGATTTCAAGGTGCAGCACAACATCGTCAATTCGACCGATGGCGGCACGCTGCAGTCACAGCTCGACCAGCTTACCGCGCAGCTGATCACCGCCCAGGGCGATGCCGACCAGGCCAAGGACAGATACAATCAGGCGGTGGCGGCTGGCACTTCGCCGGCCGGCCTCGCCAGGCTCTCGGAAATCCTCTTCTCCAACTCGGCCGTCAAATTGCGCGACGACTACAACCAGCGCGCCACCGAGCTCGCCAATCTCGAAACCATGTACGGCCCGCGCCACCCGGCGATCGCGCGGCTCAAGTCCGAGATGGACCGGATGAGCCGGCTGATGGCCGCCGAGGCCGACCGCATCAGGCAACAGCTGAAGGCGAGCTATGACCTGGCCGCGCAAAATGTCGGCAAGCTGCAGGCCAAGCTCAACGCCCTGCGCCAGCAGTCCAACGACCAGAGTGTCGCGCAGGTGCAACTGCGGCAACTGGATTCAAGGGCCCAGGCCGCCCGCACCGTGCTCGACGACTTTCTCAAGCGCGCGCAGGAAACGTCGCAGATGCAGGGCGTCCAGACGTCCGAGGCACGCACCATCAGCGCCGCCATGCCGCCGGTGCAGCCGACCTGGCCGAAGCCCGCCCTGCTCCTCCCTGTGAGCGCCGTTCTGGGCCTCATGGCCGGATGTGGTCTCGCCTTGGCGTTCGGACCGGTCCGTCGTCCGGAAGAGGACCCGCGAATCCCCAGCGAAGGGATCCCGCCGGAGATGGAGCCAATCGAAAATACCGCGCGCCCCGTATCCCGGGCAGCGCCGGTTGCCGCCAATTTCGGAGAATACCGCCTGCCGGGCGTCGCCGGCGGGACGCATTCGAGCATCAAGATTCCGCAAGGCACGCCCGAACCGGTCTCGCCAGTGATCGAGCCAAGGGAAAACACCGCACCCGTCACAGCGCGAGCCGTGCCGATGCCCGCCGATTTCGGAGAATACCGCCTGCCCGGCGTCGCCGGCGGCGCGCATTCGAGTATCCGGGCGATGCGGACGGCGCTGTTTGAGGACGGCAACGAAACGCTGTCGCGTGATGTCCTCAAGCTGATGCGGCGGATCATCCTTCGGCTGGACGACCATCCCAAGCCATTCGTGCTGCTGGTGTCCTCGACGCAGGCCGGTGTCGAGGCAGAGCTTGCCGGCGCGATAGTCGGGATCGGCCTGCAGCGGGTCGACCAGAACGTGCTTGTGATCGACATCGATGGCCAGCCGAACCGGCCGGGATTGTTCATCGACAGCGCAAGTGGCCTGCGGACGATCATCTGCAGGTCTGCGGCGCAGGAGCGCCCGGAAGTCCCGGGGCTTCACACGGTGCGCGGCATTCTGGCCGAGGCCGGAAACGCATTCGATTTCGTGGTCGTGATCGCCCCGTCCTTCAGCGAAAACGGCTGGACCCCGGAGCTGTTCTCCCGCGCCGATCTCGTGCTGCTGGCATTGCGCCCGGCCGAACCGGCGTCGCAAGCCGCCGAGCTGCTCGAGCGGCATCTTGGCATCGGCCAGATCGGCCGCAGCGCCACCCTGGTGATCGATGCCGACGGCACGGTACCGGCCGAGGCCAGGCCGATGCACGATGCCCCAGCCGAGGCCCGGCAATGGCGACGCAGCTCCGGTGCGAGGATCTGATCCATGCGGATGGTCGAAGGGCCGCCGCTGCTGTCCCGGCGAACCGCGCTGACGCTCGCCGGCGGAGCCCTGCTCGCCACCTTGCCTTTCCCTGCCTCGGCCACGCTGCCTGCGGCCCGCGCCGTTCCGTCGCGCGGCTTCAATCTTCCGCTGTGGTTCGAGCGCGAAGACGGAACAGCGCCCGCCACGGCGACCCTGGCAAAGCTGCGCCAGTCCGGTTTCGAAACGATCCGGCTGCCGGTGAGCGGCGATCTCATCGCGGCCGGTGGCACGGCGACGCTTAACCGCATCCATGACGGCGTCGCTGATCTCGTCAGGCAAGGCTTCGCCGTACTTGTCGACATGCACCCTTCCGCCGATCTCCACGCGGCCTTCAAATCCGATCCGGCAAGCGCGGCCCAGCGGGTTGTCCAGGCCTGGACGGCGCTGCGTTCCGTCATCGCCGATCTCCCGACAGGCTCGGTCTATCCGGAACTGCTGAACGAACCGCCGATGGCGCAGGCCGCATGGCTGGCGCTGCGGCAGCAACTGACCGAGACCCTGCGCGCCAGATGTCCTGATCATACGCTGGTCTGGGGTCCCGCGCGGTTTCAGGGCATCTGGGAATTGGCCGATGCGCCGCCACTCGAGGACGACAACCAGATCGCGGCCATCCACTATTACGCGCCGATGGCGTTCACCCACCAATGCGAGGACTGGGACGCCTCACCGCTGGCCCGCATCACCAACCTGCCCTTCCCCGCGACGAAGGACACGCCGGGCGTGCGCGAGCTTGTCTCCCGGCTGCGCTCGGCGGGCGACGAAGAGGCTGCCTCGCTGGTGGAGGACGAGCTGTCGAGCCCCTGGACGGAGGCACGGATCGCCGCCGATTTTGCCGGGCTCGCCCGCTGGTCCACGACCCATGGCTGCCCGGTCATGCTGAACGAGTTCGGCGTGCTCAATTTCTGCGTCGATGCCGAAAGCCGCGCGTCCTGGGTTCGAGCGGTGCGCAAGGCGACCGAAGCAAACAGGGTCGGCTGGACCTATTGGGAACTCGACCAGGGTTTCGGCTTCATCAAGAGCAGGCAGAGCGTCGACGGGTTCGACAGCGCGATGATCGCGGCCCTGCTCGGTGGCGAGGGCCAGCCATGAGCATCACCGGGACATATCAGGCGATCAGCCTGCGCGACCCCGGTGCGCCAACAGTCGAGGCGCTGCTGCATGTCTGCGTGGCGCTGATGGTCGTTGGCCTGTCGGTGTCGTCCTTCGCGGTCTGGACCCCGTTCGGGGTCGTCGCGACCTTCATATTGACGCTGATCGTTTCAAATGCCGTGCCCGCGGGCATTCCTGTCGTGATCATCTGCGCCTTTCTCTACCAGAATCTCGTGGTCGCGTGGTTCACCCCCTATATCCCCGACAACAACACGTTCGACGCCTTGCGCGGCACGAACTTCGTCATCCTGATGACCGCCTTCTGCATCTTCTTCGCGGCGACGTTCCAGCACCGCGTGCGCGGCCTGACCGAACTGCGCCCATGGCTGCTGCTGAGCATCGTCCTGTGCGGGACGATCTGCTTCTACTTTGCCCTGGGCGCCGTGCATGGCGGCGCCAAGGACGCGGTCGTCTATTTCCGCAACACGATCACGCCGCTCGCCTGCTTCCACATCGCGGTGCTGGCTGCCAGCCTCTATCCGGTCGACCTGCGCAAGAGCATGCTGTGGCTCTGCGCCGGGGCGGTCATCTATGGCTATGTCGAGCTGATCTTCACCATGGATTTCCTCGGCCTGTTCCATGGCGACCTCTACATCGAACGCGACATTGCCAGGCAGATCGAGACCGGCGTCTGGGAAAAGGCGCTGCGGGAAACCGGCTTCGTGTTCCGGGGCCTGCAGGACGTGATGACGACGACCTTCTTCAACACGCCGATGTTCAACGACATCCTGCCCAGCATCTTCCGCATAGGCGGGCCGAACTTCCATCCGATCAGCTATGCCTATGGGCTGAGCATCATGGCGGCCTGGCTGCTGTTCAAGGGACGCTGGCTGGTGCCGATCGCGGCCCTGCCGCTGTTGCTGGTCATTGGGTCCAAGGGCGCGACCTTCATGCTGCTTGTCGCGCTCGGCGCGCGCCTGGTCTACAGCCCCTCGCGCGCCAACCTGACGCTCGCCGGCGTGGTTGCCCTGGCCACGACCTGGACGATGGCGGCGATCGCCTATGGCGCGACACATGGCGACTACCATGTGCTCGGCCTTGCCGCCGGCATGCGCGACTTCCTGAGCAATCCGCTTGGCGAAGGATTGGGGCTGGGCGGCAATCTGTCGAGCACATCGATCAATCTCGACTGGGCCGACGCCCAGGCAGCCGGCGCGGCCTCGGTGCCCGTCGAGAGCGCGGTTGGCGTCATGCTCTACCAGATGGGGATAGGCAGCCTGGTCTTCTTCGGTTTCCTGGTGGCGCTTGCCGTGGCCGCGCGCCGGCAGTTGATCGATACAGGCGACCCGGATTTCCTGTTCGGCTTCGTCGGCATCGTCACCATCTCGGCCAATGCCGTGCTGCAGGAAGAGGCCTTCTACTCGCCGCTTGCGCTCGGTTTCTGCCTGCTGCTGGTCGGCGTGTCGCTTGGAACGCGCTGGCGCGAACTGGCGGCGGAGAGAGCCTAGGCCTGATCCCCGTCAGGGACCGAACACCACAAGCTCGGTGAAGGTCAGGTCTCCAAGCGAAGGCGGTTTCGGGCCCTTGAAATATTTCACGCCCTTCTTCGCGAAATAGTGGCCGACGAGACCCGCGACCGGCTCGTTGGCGTCGACCGCGCACAGCACGATGCCGCGCCGCAACAGGAAGCGGCCCACGGCGCCGGCGCACCCCGCGAGATCGGCGAGCGAGCGGCAATAGACGACCTGGCACGACGGGATGAAGTGGTGCACGATCCGCCGCCGCATCAGCACCAGCGGGAACGCAACGCCGTCGCGGATGCAGATCAACGACAGGCAGCCGAGCGCGGCATGCTCCAGCAACATGTGTTGCTCCGCATCGGACAGCATCGCCATTTCGGCGAGGTCGGCGCGGGCTTCCAGCACGCGCCACGGCCCCTGCACCGGATTCAAGGCGGGCAGGAAGGCGAATTGTCCATGCGAGAAAAGCTTGAAGCCGAACGCCTTGTTGAGCTTCACCGTCGCCGGCGCCGGCGAAATGTTGACATAGGTCACATCCTTTCGCTTCAGCACCATTGCGATCATCTTGGTGGCGTAGGGACGGAATTCCGTGTCGACCGACCAGCTTGAAAGATTGCAGCGGATGTCATCGCCGCCCTCGCCCTGGTAACGCGTGTAGAGGCTCAGCAAAACGCCGACCACCTGTCCGGATTTTGCGAGCGCAATGCCGTATCGCGGGAGGTCGTCGACAGCGGGCCGCTGCGACTGACGGGTCAGCGCCCGGGCCCAATAGTCCCGGTCACGCGTCGGAAAGCCCCGGCGCAGGCAGTCAATGACGCCTTCCCAATCGTCTTCGCGGATTGGTCTGCATTCAAGATCAGCAGGAAGGGCGCCAAGTACGGCCATAGTCCACTCGAGAATACAACCATGTCATTCAGGGATTTTCACCTGCAACGCGTGATAGTGCATAACCATTAAAATTCCCTGCAGTCCTGACGCGATTCATCTTGGCATCACGCCAGGTTGATGACCGGCGGGTCACGCGCCAACCTCTCCGATCCGGGGCGGAAAAACTTCATGGGGACAGCCTCCTTGACCTTCCCGTCTTGTAACGACACGCGATGTTTCAGGCCCAGGAAGCGGACATCCTTTCGGCGAAATACGTCGGATCCGCAC
The DNA here is from genome assembly GCA_943370265.1 of Mesorhizobium carmichaelinearum. Taxonomy (GTDB): domain Bacteria; phylum Pseudomonadota; class Alphaproteobacteria; order Rhizobiales; family Rhizobiaceae; genus Mesorhizobium; species Mesorhizobium carmichaelinearum_A. The sequence continues at coordinate 277,171 of CALRQH020000002.1, read as the reverse complement.
CGGCCCCGTGATCACCGGCCAGAAGGTATTGAGTGATTTCCTTCAGCGGTATCGGCTGGCCAAACAGATATCCCTGCTGCACGAAACAGCCGCAACTGGTCAGCCTGAGCGCTTGGCTCTCGGTCTCGACCCCTTCGGCGACGATATGCAGTTCCAGGGCCTGTGCGAGTTGGACGATTGCCTTGACCACGGCTTCGGCCTGCCGGTCGGCGCTGATGTCCCGGGCGAAGGAGCGATCGATCTTGATGACGTCCAATGGCAATCGCCTGATGTATGAAAGGCTCGAATAGCCCGCTCCAAAATCGTCGAGGGCAATTCGGATGCCGAGCGCGCGAAAATGCGAAAGGCGCTCCTCGGCCTGCTCGAAATCGATGAGCAGCAGGCTTTCCGTGATTTCGAATTGGAGCGCGGAGGGCGGGAAACGATAACGGGCCAACGTGCTGGCGACCTGTTCGACCACCGAGGGGGATCGCAAGTGGCGCGTCGACAGATTGATCGACACATAGTCGAGACGACCTTCGTGGATGAGCGGATACATCTCCCGGCAACAGCGATCGATCATCGCCTGGCCGAGATCGACGATCAGTGAGCTTTCCTCGGCCAGCGGGATAAACAGCCCGGGAAGAATGAGCCCGCGCTCGGCATGCTGCCACCTTGCGAGCGCTTCCACCCCAACGACCGCGTTGTTCTGGGTGGAGATAATCGGCTGATACCAGGGCTCGATCTCTCCCGCCGCCACCGCGTTGCGCAACTCCGCTTCCAGGCCCTGGCGGCTCTCAAGCTCGGCCGCCATCGTGTCGTCGAATTCGGTCCATGTCGAGCGCCCCGCCGACTTGGAGCGGTACAGGGCTATGTCGGCGAAGCGCTGCAGCGTCGGCGAATCCGCGGCATCGCGGGGGAAGCTTGCAATGCCGACCGAACAACCGACGATCAACTGCAGGCGACCACAATCGATGGGCTTGCTCAAGGCTTCCATGGCCTTGGTCGCGATCTCGCGGGCACGCTCGCTGTGAACCGGCGTCACGCAGATGACGCCGAATTCGTCACCACCCAGCCGACCGGCCAACTCCTGCTCCCCGCAGATTGCGCGCAACCGGTCCGCAACTCCCAGCAGCACCGCATCTCCGACAGCGTGACCGTAATTGTCGTTGATCTCCTTGAACCGGTCGAGATCCACAAACAGAAGTTGTACCGACCCGCCCTGAAGCTGCGCCGCACGGATAGCCGCGTCCAGGTCGCGAGCGAAACTGAACCGGTTGGCGAGCGTTGTCAGAGGATCGCGTTCCGCCAGGAACACGGCCTGCTGGCGCGAGGCCTCCAGCTCGTGCGTGCGGTCGAGGACGCGCATTTCCAGGTCGTTGGCCAGCACCGTCAGGTGGCTGTTGGCGTTATACAGTTCGAGCGACTTCGCTTCGAGCAGCCATTCCGCCTCTTCACGTGCTCGCCGTTCGCGTTGTAGACGCCGTTCGAGACGCGCAACGCGGTCGCCGGTGGGATCGGTTTCCGACAGCATCTAGGCTATCGCACCCGTCTTCTGGATCGAGAAACGAACGAACCTGTCGCCACCGCCTTCGTGCGCGCTTCGCTCTATCCGCACGGTCTCGCCATAGATTTGAGCCGCGCCAAGAATGAGGCCGGAGGCCAGAGCCTCGAAAGGACGGCGGCTGCGGTAGTCGAGGTGCATTGCCCCATCACCGAGGCGCTCGGCCCGGAATTCGGGCAGTTCGGCATCGGGGTAGAGCTTTCGCACCTCCACATGGATATGCCTGTCGATGCTTTCGAGGAAATCGAACAGAGTGGCTGCCGTCTTGAAGAAATCAGGGAAGGAAGCCTTGAAACGTCCGATCAAGTGTTGACCGAACAAAACCAGCAACTCGTTTGGCGGCTTGTGGCTTTGCGCGGACAATGTGGTGACGAGGGATTGCATCTCCTTGTGGTCATAAGTGCCCACGGCAGTGTAGGCGCCGCCACTCGGCAGATCGGAAGCCTCGATGAGGTCATCCACCGCATCCGCTCCGTAGGTCTGCTCCACGAAACCCAGCAATTCGGTGAATACCATTCCCTTCACGTTGACCCTCACCCGAATGTTGGACCGGCGCCAATTTTGAACCTAGACTGCAGGGTACAATGTATAATTAACAGTATAATTAAGAATGAAAGCAAGCCCTGCTGTCACATCAAAGTTATTGCCCCTGGCCCAGCCAACGCTGCCGCCGAGGCCCGACTATCGGCCGCGTCGTCAAATGCGTGAACCAGTCCAATCAGCTGAACGGCCGCGCATCGCCCGGCCCCTCAACGATATCGAAACGCGCTGGGCGAGCTCTGGTACTTTTGCCGGAATGCTGGAGCTGGAACATGCATGTCCAGCGACAAACTTGATGCCGCCCGCCGCGATGCGGTTGGCGACCGATATCGCCTGTCTCGGATCGCAGACATCGTCCTCGATCGACAGGTTGATCTGGCGGCCATTCACGCCACCCTTGGCGTTGATTGCCGAAGCCGCGGCCTCGCCTGCTTGAACTGATCGCCGATATTGGCGATCGGCCTGGTCATGGGCCCCACGACCGCGATGTTAAGATCTTCCGCGAAGGCCGGGGCGCCGCTCAACATGCTCCCGATCAACGGTGCCCATAAAATCGTCCTGATTTTCATGCCGGCGCGCTCAGCCGTTTCGGCGATCTGAGCGGAAGTGTCGGTTATGAATTTCTGGTCAAATACAATGTTCCGCAATTGCTCCCCCAGGCTCGCGTAGTCTTCATCACGCGGACAGCCGAATCAAGGGCAAGCAGGTGATCAAGCCGCCCGACTGCGCAGGAGGCAGGTGCCCCCGTTTCAAAGAGCCCGAGCTATCGGCGGACATCTCGGCCGTGGCGCGTCCCGGGCAAGCCGTTGTCGATCAGGCGCGATGCGCTGAGCCAGCCAAACCAGCGAGAAGAAGAACATAGCTCCATGACGCGGCTTGCCCAATACATGTCGAAAGACACTATCGTATAGCGGTATCCACTGGCGCCATCGTCTTCCACGTCGACATACAAAGGCCAGAACGGATCCATCGCACCTCCTCCCTTGGTCCCGGGAATTACCCTGCTACTGCCCCACCGATCGCGTCGCTGCTGCCAGCGGATGTCGCGCGATCATTTGGTCCTGAGCCGGCTCATAACGGCCCGGTAGTCGTTGATTATCCTGTCTTCGTCGGCATGGCGTCCGCCCTGGATCACCCAACGACCCGCGACCATGACGTCGCGCACCGGATTGCGGGTGCCGCCCAGGACCCAGGCATCGAGCGCGGTGTCGGGACCGTGGCCCAGCAGCACCGGGCTGTCTGGGTCCAGCATGACCAGGTCGGCTCGCCGCCCCGCGACAAGTGCTCCGCCGCCCTGTGCGGAACACTGCTCTCCCCCAGCCAGGGCGGTGTCGAACAACAGCCGGCCGCTATGGATCTCGCGCCCGGCCTCGGGTCGGGCGATCACATTGCGCCTCCTCAATTCCAGCCGCTTGCCACATTCAAGGATGCGCAGTTCTTCGGCGGTCGATGTGGAATAATGACTGTCGGTGCCGATGCCCCAATTGCCGCCGGCGGCGTGCCATTCCACCAGCGGAAAGAAGCCGTCGCCCATGGTCGCCTCGGTCAAAGGGCAGAGCCCCGCCACCGCACCGCTTGCTGCCGCACCGGCGATCTCGGAATCGTCGAGATGGGTGGCATGGACCAGACACCATTCCGGCCCAAGGCCGACATTGTCGAGAAGCCACTGCACCGGTCGCGCACCGAGACCGGCTTGCACCTGTTCCACCTCATGGGTGGTTTCCGAGACATGGATGTGCAGCCGGGCGCGCGGGTCCATGGCGCGCATGCCCGCCAAGGCGGCCCTGGCTTCATCAGGGGCCACCGCGCGGAGTGAATGCAGCGCCAGCCCGACTTCGAGGTTCGAATTCGCCGCCCGCCGTCCCCGCAACGTCTCGATCAGCTTGAGGTAACCGTCGACCGAGTGGACAAAACGCTTCTGCGTTTCCAGCACCGGCTTGCCGATGCCACCGTGCGCGTAGAGCACCGGAAGGATGGTCATGCCCAGGCCGGTGCGCGATGCCGAGGCGATCAGCCGATCCGACATCTCCGCCGCATTGGCGTAGCTTTTGCCGCCGGCCTGGTGATGGACATAATGGAACTCGCAGACCGCCGTCATTCCGAACTGCAGCATCTCCATATAGACCAGCGCCGCGATCGCCTCGTAGGCTTCCGGTGTCAGGCGATCCACCGTCCGGTACATCTCCTCCCGCCAGGTCCAGAGGTTGTCTTCGGCCCGGGCGGCGGTGACGAATTCGGTGTGTCCGGCCAGCGCGCGCTGGAAAGCGTGGGAGTGCAGGTTGGACAGTCCCGGCACGCCGAAACCGGACAGACGCTTTACCGGCCCTTCAGGCCGGACTGCGCCAACCGACAGGATCACACCCTCGGCATCAACTTCCAGGTAGCCGGGGGAAAGCCACCCATTCGGATGGTGAAGGTGTTCGACCTCATAGATCGTTGTCATGGGATTGGTCTCCTGTCGGTCAGGCGTTCCGGCCCTGGATCGCGAATTGGATGACGAGGGAAACGGGCAGCGGATGGACCGGACTGCCGCCGCAAAGGACCTCGAACAGGCTCATGCAGGATGCCGACGATCGTCGAAAACGATGCGGCCGGCCTTGATCACCAGGCTCGCCCGCCCGCGCCCGAGGCGGTACGCCATGTCCTCGTAGCGATCGAAAGGGAAGATCGCGATATCGGCCTGTTTTCCCGGCTCCAGGGAGCCGATGCGGTCGGCGCGATTGAGCGCCATGGCCGCATGAATGGTGCCGGCCCGGATCGCTTCCGCAGGGCTGAACTTGTACAGGCGGCAAGCGAGTTGCACCACGAAGGGCATCGATTCGAGCCAGCAGCCAGGGCACATGTCGGTAGCAAGGGCGAGCGTCAGTCCTGCATCCATCATGCTACGGGCGTCGAACGGGCGGGTATGGCCCACGGCGAAATCGAGCGCTGGCATGACCACGCACACCACGCCGGCTTCGCGCAGACCGGCGTATTCGCCGGGCGCGGTATAGTTCATGTGGTCAGCTGAAACGGCGCCCAACTCCGCCGCCAGCCTGGAACCGCCGATGTGGGAGTAGGCATCGGTGTGGATCTTGACCTTGAGCCCGTGATCCAGCCCACGCGCCAGGATCTTGCGGGACTCGGCCACCGAGTAGTAGCCGTCATCGCAATAGACGTCGTTAAACTCGGCCAAACCGCGCCGGGCTACTTCCGGGATCATTTCATCGAGGATTTCGGCGATATACGCCTCTCGGCTGCGATCGTCTGGAAACTCGTGCGCGCCGAGGAATGTCGAGACCACCTCGATAGGTTGCCGGGCAGCAAGGGCATGGTTCACCTCGAGCATCTTGATCTCGGTGGCGGTGTTGAGGCCGTAGCCGCTCTTGCTCTCGACCGTGGTTGTCCCGAAAGACAGCATATGTGCCAGCCGTTCGGCGGCGCTATCGACAAGTTGATCCTTGCTCGCCTCGCGCATCATCCGCGCCGTGGCGGAAATGCCCATCGGAATGCCCATGGCCCTGATTTCGGCGGCGCTACGTCCCCTCACCTTCTGCGCATATTCCTCGACGCGGGATTTGTGGAAGACGAGATGTGTATGGCAGTCGACGAAGCCCGGCATGACCAGTCCGCCGCCTGCATCGATCCGTTCGGCATTGCTCAGGTCATGGGTTGCGCCGATCTCCGCCGAGGTTCCAATGGCGGCGATCTTGCCATCGCTGATCGCCACCATCGCGTTTGTTCGGGCGCCGACAAGGTCGGGGGCGTCGGCGGCGCAGGTCAAAATTTGGCCAGCGTTCTCGATGACCGTCGTGATCCGCGCCATACCGGCTTTCCTTCTTCTTTACTTGGTCTTCTTCTGGGGCGCCTTGGCGTCATCCGGCCCGAACGTGGCGGTCGGCGTCCACCACAGCGGGACCTGCACGCCGTCTTTGGCGAAGCGCTCCTTCGCCGTCTTGCGGGCAATGTCGTAGCCGGCCTGGGCATGGCGAACCACGCCGATGCCCGAGTCGGTGGTCAGGCAGGCAGCCAGCCGGACATCCGCTTCGGCCGAACCGTCGGCGATCATCGTCACGCCGGTGTGCACGGCTTCGCCCATCGAATAGTTTTCCTGGATCGCCACCAGGTCGGCGCCGGCAGCCACGTTCAAGAGGGCGTTGAGATAGGGCCAGTCGGAGATCAGGTCGCTGCCGTCTTTCATCCGCTCCGATTCGAACGTGGGATTGACGATCGAACCCGAGTCGAGATTGTCCCGCGAGAAGGCCACGGGGCCCTTCAGTTCGCCGGAGCGCACCAATTCGTTCACGCGCATTCCGAATGCCTTGCGCTGGCCGAAGCCCAGGTAGCAGATGCGCGCCGGCAGGCCCTCGATCGGAATGTGCTTGCGCGCCAGCTGGATCCAGTTCCGCACCAGATCGTCGTCGGCGAACATTTCCTCGACCACGTCGTCGAGCTTGGCGAGATCCGCAGGATCGCGTGACAGGCAGATCCAGCGGAAGGGTCCACGCCCCTCGCAGAACAAGGGGCGGATATAGGCGGCCACGAAACCAGGGATCTTCATCGCCTCGGCCACCGGCATCCCGGCATCCCGGCTCTCCTTGCGCAGGGAATTGCCATATTCGAAGACCTGGACGCCCTTGTCGTAGAACTCGTTCATGATCTGGAGCTGCTCGATCATCGAGGCGCCGGCCAGCTTGAAATACTCGTCACGATTGGTCTTGCGCAGTTCCCGCGCCTCATCGACCGTCAGGCCGGCCGGGATGTAAGACAGGGGATCGTGCGCGGGAGTCATGTCCGTGATGATGTCCGGCAGGAAGCCGGCACTCCTGGCCTTCTTCAGCACGTCGACGGCATTGCCCATCAGCGCGATGCCCAGAGGACGCTTTTCGGCCGCGGCTTCCTTGGCCAACTTCACGGCTTCGTCAAAGTCATGAACGATCACGTCGCAGTAACCGACTTCCAGCCGATGCTTGACGACCTTCTCGTCGACGTCGGCGCAGATGCAGACGCCGCCCAACATGGTCATGGCTCGCGGCTGGTTGCCGCCCATGCCGCCCATGCCGGCAGTGAGAAGGATCCGCCCTTTCAGGCTGCCACCGAATTTCTGGTCGCCGATGGCCACCAGCGTCTGGAAAGTGCCCTGGATCACTCCCTGGGTGCCGATATATTCCCACGGCGCGGCCGTATATTGCGCGTAGATGGTCAGGTTCTTGTCCTGGAGATCGTAGAAGATCGGCCAGGTCGCCTTCATGATGTTGGTGGTGGCCATCACGACGCGCGGGGCCAACATGTTGGTTCTGAATATTGCGACCGGCATGCCGGACTGCACCACCAGCGTCTCGTCATTCTCCAGGTCCTGAAGCGACTGAACGATGGCGTGGTAGCTTTCCCAGTTTCTGGCGCACTTGCCTATGCCACCGTAGATCACCAGCTCCTCGGGGTGTTCGGCGTTCTCCATGTTGTTCTCGAGCATGCGCAGGATGCCCTCCTGCTTCCAACCCTTGCATCGAAGGTTGTTTCCGCCCTTCGCGCGTACGGAATAAAGAATCTCGGGCTTTTCCATGTGTCCTCCTTGGTCGATCCGGGCGTGCCCGCCGGAGCAGGGCTAAAATACGTATATACAACTACATACATATCGTAAAATTGGTTTGTCAATAGCGCGCCCGAGAGCAGTCGGCGTTTTGCCGTTGGTCATGCGCGGCAAGTTGCATTAACGTGCGAACCAGTGCGTTCCAGACTAGGCAGCAGGCAAAAGCATGATCAGGCGAATGGAAAAGGCCTCACACGGCGCGGCCGTGGAGGCCGATGGCATTGGCCAGTCCCTGGGGCAGCAGATACGCAATCATGTGCTGTCGAAGATCGCGTCCGCCGAATGGCCGGAGGGCTATCGGATTCCGTCGGAGGCTCGCCTGGCCGAGGAATTCGCCGCATCGCGCATGACCATCCATATGGCACTGCGGGACTTGGCGGCTGAAGGGGTTCTGGTCCGCAAGCAAGGCGCCGGCACGTTCGTGGCTGCCCGCCGGGCTCAGTCGACGTTCCTGGAACTGCGAAATATCCATTCCGAAATCGAGGCGCGTGGCAACGTTCACACGACGGACGTTATCACCATCGAGGCAATAAACTGCGATCTATCTCTTGCCACGGAAATGAACGTTGCGCCCGGATCGGTCGTGTTCCACTCAATTCTTGTTCACCGCGAAAACGGCAGGCCGTTGCAGATCGAGGATCGATACGTGAATCCTCGCTTCTCGCCTGACTATCTCGATCAAGACTTCTCTCGCATTACGCCATACGAGCATCTGATGGCCACCGGGCCGCTCGAGGAAGTCGAGCACGTCATACAGGCGATCCCGGCCGATGAATCGAGCTGCAGGCTTCTGGAGATGCAGCCGGGCGATCCGCTCCTGCTGCTGCGCCGCCGCACCTGGTCTGGCGGCCTTATCGCCTCAAGTGCCAGATTGCTTCATCCTGGCTCGAGGTTCAGCCTTGCTGGGCGAATGGTTGTCACCCGGTAGCGACGGGGCCGGGTTCCGAACTGCGAACCGTGGTGGCCCCGGTGTCACCTTCCCGCTAAATCGGGTTGATCTCGCAAGATGTTGAAGTAGCCTATACAACTGAGTGGCCATCCGCCCGGCGCCTGAGTTGGAGTAACCCCATTTTGCCCGCTGAACATCTTTCAGCGGGTGGCCAGCGGTTATTGCCCTGTTAGGAGAGCCATTCGGTTGGCCAAGCTGAGCGCTAGCTTTGCCAAGAAGGACTGTCGTTTAGGCTCGTGGTCTTCGGTCTCGTCGAAGTCGAGAGGTTTCTTCCGACGATCCCCTCCGAAAGCCGATCGCGACGCCGATGCCAGAATTTCCTCGTGGCCAGACTTCATGAAGATCATCGCCATGCCCACTTCTTGCAATCAATCGGTCAGGTAGGGTCAGTATCCAAGATACATGTAAGTTCTCTCGGAATGAAAACCCGAGTCATATTTGTACCTTTCGTCGGGGTTGCTCAGCACGGTGTAGGCGTAGTGTATATTGTTAGCCATCCCTGTGACCCTGACGAGCCATCCACGAAACCCTGTCTTTGGCAACGACTGCAGGCTGCTGGCGTACGCTTCTTCTATCTCGCTAGAGGTTGCGGTCGCATCGACTGAAAGAAAAGCGTAAAGGCTCATGCTCCTCCCCTTGGACAACAAACTCCGCAGATAACGGCTGCTTTCCCAGATCGGAGCCAGTCTAGGAGCGGGCTCAAGGTTGGCAATTTTGATTTCCTGGTTCCCTGGCTCGAAAGAAACGATCCTGGCGCGATGATGCGCAGCGCCATGTCATTCACTCCGGGATGGCCAGCCTCATGGGATTGAGCAGGATTGCGGCGTCCTCGGCGCTTACAAGACCACCCTCGACCGCGAGATCGCCCACCTTTCGGCCGAGGCGGAGCGCATCATTTGCGAGTTCGACACTGCGGTTATAGCCAAGGATTGGCACCAAGGCCGTCACCGAGCCGACGCTGCCCTCCAGATGCTCCAGGCAGCGCTTCGGATCCGCTTCGATCCCACGCACGCATTGCTCGTCGAAGGTGCGGATCGCGGCCTCGAGCATCTGGATGGAGAAGTGCATGTTGAATGCAATCAACGGCTCCATTGCATTGAGCTGCAACTGCCCCGCTTCGGCCGCCATCGTGATCGCGAGGTCGTTGCCTATGATCTGAAAACAGACCTGATTGACGACTTCGGGTATCACCGGGTTGACCTTGCCAGGCATGATCGAGGAGCCCGGCTGCATGGCTGGCAGCCGAATTTCGCCGAGCCCGCCACGGGGACCGCTGGACAGCAGGCGTATGTCGTTCGCGATCTTGGAAAGCTTGGTCGCCAGCCGCTTCAGCATCGCTGAAAACAGCACGAAGGCGCCCATGTCCCAGCTTGCTTCGAGCAGGTTGGCGGCAGGGGTCAGGGCCTTGCCGCTGATGGCTGAGAGCTCGCTCAGAACGATCTCGCAGTAGCCCTTCGGCGCGTTCAGCCTGGTGCCGATCGCGGTGCCGCCCAGATTGACCTCGGCCAGCAACGGCAACATTTCACGAAGTCTCGTGACATCCTCTCGCAGGGCGGTCGCGAAGGCCGAGAACTCCTGACCCAGCGTCATCGGTACGGCGTCCTGCAGCTGCGTTCGGCCGAGTTTCACGACAGGTGCAAAGGCCGCGGCCCGTTCTTCGAATGACCGCACCAGCGACAGCAGCGCGGTCTCCAGATCCCCGTGGGCCAATATCAATGAAAGACGCACGGCCGTCGGATAGACATCGTTCGTCGACTGCGAGCAATTGACGTCGTCATTGGGATGCACCGGCTCTTTGTGGCCGCGTTTGCTGCCCAGGAGCTCATTCGCGAGGCTCGCGATTACCTCATTGGCGTTCATGTTCAGGGATGTTCCCGCGCCGCCCTGGATGGCATCCAGGGGAAAGGCATGGTGGTGACGACCACCGATGATTTCGTCACACGCAGCGCTGATGGCCAGGCGTTTTTCCGTCGACAGAACCCCCACTTGCGCGTTGGCGTGGGCGGCAGCCTTTTTCGTCATCGCCAGTGCAACGAGCAACTGGGGGAAGCGGCTGAGTTCCAGCCCGGAAATGCGAAAGTTCTTGCGCGCGCGCTGCGTCTGCGCGCCCCACAATGCATCGACCGGAACGTCGACAAATCCCAAGCTGTCATGTTCGCGACGAAACGATTCATCCATCCGGCCACCCCTGAGCGTGCCCGAAAACCGTCCAGGGCACCCACAATCAGGCTAGGAAGTCTCGCTGGCGGAAACCAATCGCAAATCGCTAAGCCCAGGAACGGCGAATACGATGCGATGACCAGCGCCGGCGGGGGTTCACTCCATTTCCCAATCCAGCGCCTCGGAATTTAGGGGGATCCCTTGGCCGCCAAGCCAGCTAGACACGGCTCGTCTTCACTGCCTTATCGCCAGGGCAGCATGCCCGGCAATTCACCGGTCGAAATCAACGCCCGGCAGTGATCTTCGAAACACTCCGTCGCCCGCGTCTTGCGCAAGCCCTTGAGGCTGGCGATGCCCAGCACCATGGGAGGATGGTCTCCGCCAAGCCGAACATAGGCGAGCTTCTTCCCATTGACCGCATGCAGGTTCATGGGGCGCGACGTCATCAGCGAGTAACCAAAACCGCAAGCGACGAAACTGCGCACGGTCTCGGGATACTCGGAACTGGCCACGGTGTTCGGCACAAGTCCCTCGGACATGAACAACGAAAGGAAATATTCCCTGCTAAGCGGCATGTCCAACAGGATAAAGGGTTTCTCAGCCAGATCGGATAGCGCAAGCGAGTGCCGGCCGGCGAGAGGGTCGTCGGCTGCCAGCAAGATGTAGGTCGGCAGCTCTGCCAGAGGCTCAAAGCTGATGTCGTCGGTGAGGTGAATGGCATAGGTCAACGCCAGATTGATTTCGGCGTGACGCAGCTTGGCGATCAGAGCGGCTTCGTCATCCTCCGAAACCCTTAGCTTGACCGCAGGATACTGCGCGAGAAACGCCTTGCACAATTCAGGTATAAGCATTGGCGCGAAGGTTCGGAATGATCCGACATGAAGGGGGCCGGACACCGACTTGGCCACTTCATCGGCAATGCCGTGGAGCTCCTCTGCCTGCTGCAGCAGCGCCTTGGCCGCATGCAAGAGCCTTTGACCCGCCGGCGTCAGCGACAAGCCCTGAGCGTGGTGGCGAACGAAGAGCTGCAGGCCGAATTCGGCCTCAAGCTGCGATATCGCGGCAGAAATCGACGGTTGCGAGATATTGATGCGTTCCGACGCCAGGGTGACACCCCCAAGTTCGCCGGCAGCCACGAAATAGGCGAGCTGCCTGAGCGTGAAGCGCATCGAGAAACTACGCGGATCCAGGTCGTTCACGAGACCCTGCGCCAAGCTTGGATTCAACCCAGTTCCCCGCTGCGTTCGGACGATTGCATCGGGAACCGCCCGGACGATGGATGCTGCATTTTTGGGTGTCAAGTTATATCACCGTCTACTCGTCGCCGGGAACTCCGTAGGAAGGGGCAGCCGACGGGTTTATTCCGCGTGCGACATAGGCGTCCATCTGCGGCTCCCACAATTCCCAAAGCCGCCGCAGCTCGCCGATCGGATCGGTTTCGTGCCAGTCCACGCGCAGGTCCGCCACCGGCCAGGCCACGTCCCTGACCAGAAGCATACCGATCGAATGAACCGGCCCCTCCTCGCCTCCCGCCGCCTGGGCAGCGGTCATAGCGGCGATCAATCTGGCGCCGAGCGACGTCCCGGCCGCGCCCAGGAATGCCTCGACCATCCGCTCCGGGACCGCTGGACTTGAGAGCAGGTTTCCAGCGGCAACAACGTCTTGCGCGACGACGGTTCGATGCGTGCCCAACGTGTTATTGCCGGAAAACGCGGCCCCATTCCCGTCCCGGTCCACCAAGGCGAGCTGCCGATAGTCGAGGAACTTCGCCTCGGCCCTTATCCGCTCCAACGCCTCCTGTGCGTTAAGGCCCGAAGCCATCAGATCAAGGCCGCGCGGCCCCAATGTCGGGTCGGTGATGTTCTGTGTCGCCACCACCCCGACGCCCGCCCGTGCGTGCGCGCAACGTGCCGCAACACAGGGGCTGGAGGACGAAACGGCGATTCCAAACATTCCGCTCGTTGCGCAACGCGCTGAAATTGAAAAGGTCACTCGTCGCTCCCCTTCAAGCGGGATCGGGGATCATGGCGGTCACCTCGATCTCGACGACCCATTCCGGCCGCGCGAGCGCGGGGACAACAAGGCCTGTCGAGCAGGGGTGGACGCCTTTCAGCCATTTGCCCATCTCCTGATAGACTGCTTCCCGATAGCGGATGTCCGTCAGGTAGACGACGATGCGGCAGATATGAGCCAGTTCGCTCCCTGCTTCCTCAAGCAGCATCTTGATGTTCTGCATCGTTTTTTCGGTCTGCGCGCCGGGATCGCCGACGTGCAGGCATTCCCGCGTGTCGAGATCCTGGGAGACCTGCCCGCGCAGGAAAACCATGGTGCCGCGTGCGACGACGCCTTGCGACAGATCATTGTCAAGCTTCTGCTCGGGGTAGGTCGTGCGCGTGTTGAAGGGGCGGAGGCGTTTGTGGATCATGATGACAACTCTTTTTCAGGAAATAAAAAAGCCTCGCGCCAACGAGATGGGACGTCGGCGCGAGGCGCGGGAGGAGGCTAGCTGGCTGCTGCCGACAGTTTCGATGGGCCGTAGACACGGTCCGACAGATCCGCGGCCTCTTTGGTGAAACGCAGCGGTTCGTTCCAGTCGAAATTGTTGTAGACGGCCGCGAGATGCGCAAAGGGCGGCGCCTGCGCGAACAGCTGGAAGGTCAACCGGTGTCCGGCATAGTCGGAATTAAGCAGGTCGCGGGCGAACGCGAGGAGCTTGCGGCGATCCTCCGCCTGCCAGTTATCGTTCAGCGTATAGAATTTCTGTAGCCAGGGCCCGGCCTCCGGATCGCGGAAGCTGGCGGCATCGGGTGTGACGCAGATTTGGCCGCCGCAGAGTTCGCGCGCGATATGCATCATGAGATGAAGCTGCGAGCAGGCTAAAACGCGCCCAGTCATCAGGAACGACTGGTTCGGCATCATCAACCCCGCCGGGCTTCGTTCCGCCTCGGAAATAGCGGCGGTCAGGTGGGCGTTGATGCCCTCCCGATAGCAGGCAAGTGTGGCGAGTTTCTCCTGCACCGCCTGCTGCTTTTCCAGGCCTGTCTGACGCACGTTCCAGAGGGCGGCGCCAATCATCATGTCGGCAAGCTTCAAATTGCGCTGGACGAAGGCGAAGGCCGAGTAGCGATGCAATGTGGAGCGTATGAACTGGGCCGCCTTGGTGTACTGATAGAACAGGACATTTTCCCAGGGGATCAACACGTTGTCATAGATGACGAGCGCATCGATCTCATCGACGCGATTGGACAACGGATAGTCCTCCGCCGGCGCCCGCCCGGCAAAACCGGTGCGGGTGATGAAACGAAGGTTGGGCGACGAGAAATCGCAGATGAAGCCGACCGCGTAGTCGGACAGCTTCTCGTCACCCCAGTTGGCGATCGTCGGCTTCGTAAAAGCCTGGTTGGCGTAGGCGGCTGCGGTTTCGTATTTGGCCCCGCGAACAATGATGCCGGCATCCGTTTCCTTGACGACATGCAGCAACATGTCGGGATCCTGGTCCTGCGGCCGTTTCGACCGATCCCCCTTGGGATCGGTGTTGGCGGAGACGTGGAACGGATCATTCCTCAGAACGGTATTGATGTGGCGCTCGATGTTGGCCCCGAACCTGGGGTCGACCTCATTGAGCATTTCGCGGCCGTCGAACAGCGACCACATTTCGCCGACGGTCTCGTCGCCCACGCGGGTGACGATGCCCCTCACCTCTTCAAGCACGGCGTCGGTCGAGCGACGCTTGTCGAGCCAATCCTGTTTTGTGTAAGGCAGCTTCAAACCGGTGGCAAATCTCTCACCGCCCTCTTCATACGTCATCGTGGCGCTGTGCCGGGGCTCATGGGCCATGTCGTAGATACGCGCGCGCACATCGACGATCGGCTTGAACATCGGATGGGTAGTAACGTCGTTGACCCGCTCGCCATTAACCCACACGCGTCGGCCGTCGCGGATGGAATCCCGGTATTGGTTGCCGGTTCTGATCATTGGAATGCCTTCCCTTCAGGACTTCATGTGTTCGCGCTGGCCGCGCTTGTTGCTCGCCGGCAAGGTGGCCGGGTGGCAATAGGCCCGCCGGCAATGAGCCAGCGGGGCTCTCTGGGTGGCGGTCACGTCCACCACGCGACCAACAAAGATGGTATGGGTTCCGACATCGTGAGCGCTGTGCACGACGCAGTCGAAGGTGCTTGCGGCATCGGGCAGACGCGCCGCGCCGGTGGCGGCGGGTTGCCATTCGGCACAGCTGAAATCGAAAGCCTGCCCCTCGCGTGGGTGACCCGCGAACACGTCGGAGATGCTGTCCTGGTGCGCGGCGAGAAGATTGACGCAGAACACGCCGTTCGTGCCGATTGCGTCACGGGCCGGACTGCGACGGTTGACACAGACCAGCAGCATCGGCGGATCGGCCGACACCGACGCCATCGCGCTGACGGTAACGCCGAACAATCCGGCTGCCCCATCGGTGGTGATGACGTTGACACTCGTCACCGCGCCGCTCATTGCGGATACGAAGGCCGCGCGGCCGACGTTCCCAAATCTTGGCTCGAGGGCAGCCAAGGCCGATGCGGCAGTACCAGATTGTTGAAGTGTCGACATTTTTCGGTCTTTCGACTGTCCATCGAGGATGTTCGAGGAGCAAAATATCGCGATAAAAATCTCATCTGTATAATAGAACTTAAGTATCCGTTGGCTCAGCATTCCTGATCCAGACGGTTACCGAAGATCAGCTTTCTCTAAAATGCCGGATGATCGCTTCGACCGCGAACTCGTATCCAGCAGCCCCCAGCCCGATCAGGCACCCTGTGACGGCATGGGAGATGTACGAATGGCGGCGTATCGCTTCCCGTTTGAAGACGTTGCTGACATGGACCTGGAAACTGGGGCCCTCAAAGCTGGCCAAGGCGTCCATCAAGCCAGTGGAAGAGGCTGCCGCCATTGATGATCAAGCCGTCAGCTTCGCTTCGCGCGTCGTGGACCCGGTCGATAAGGGTGCCCTCGCTGCTCGACTGGCGAAGCCGCACGGAAGCGCCGCACTGTCTCGCCCGGTCGCTGCATAGGCCTTCGATGTCCGAAAGGGTGAGTCCGGCCGTATGGCCCGCCGGGATCCAGCCCGTGGAGATTGGTGTTTGGGCCGTTCAGGACATCAATCTTCAACGCGTCCGGCATCCTCGGGTGCGAGCGCTATTCTCTCGAGCGGGCAAGGAAGTCGATGAAGAAGCAGGGTTGCATCGCCGAGGAAAAATGCGGTGCCCCCTGGAGCGAGAGCCGAACATTCTCTCGCGAGTTGATGACAAGCCGGCCAGACAGTGACGGTGTCGTCTCGCCGAACCGCCTCAGGGCCACCTCGTACCGGCCGGGTTCGGGCAGCAACAAGGTCGCGGGCCATTCAATCGTCAGTTCGCCCGATCGCCGCATCGGCTCTGCCGGCAAGTCGACCTCGACACTCCAGGCGTAGCCGAGCAGTGCGTTCGCACCTTCGATATTGCCAGCCAACAGAAGATCGCGGATCAGGGTCGATGAACACCGCACATCACCCCATTCGATCTCGTCGACGGCGGTCACCGAAAATCCGCAGGTCCGGCCCATGCGTTGCAAGAGATCCACGTCGCCACGACGCCGCGCCCCGAAACGGAAGCCGCGCCCGACAACCAAATGTGAAACGCCAAGCCCGCCGACGAGAATGCCCTCGACGAATTGCTCCGGCTCCTGGCCGGCGAAGCAATGGTCGAAACGCGGGCTGTACAGGAAGGCGATGCCGAAACGCGAAAATGTTTCCAGTTTCGAAGCGACGGTGGTGAGCCGGAATGCACCCGATTGCGGGGCGAACAGTTGCCTTGGATGTGGCTCTACCGACATGGCGCCAACAGGTCGGGAACCAGCCTGCCCTGCGGCTGCCTCCAGCAACGCTTGATGACCGCGATGGAACCCGTCGAAATTGCCGAGAAGCATGACACTCCCCTGCAACGCTTCGGGTGCAGCGGCCGCATCCGTGATCAGCCGCAAGGGGCGCCACGGAGACTGCGAGTACATTTCAGCGGCCTCTTCCAGAAAGGCGGCTCGCGACAAAGCCAGGTCGCTCATGGGACCGTAGCCATCGGCTAACCGCACGGCGCAAACATTCCGAGGTTCGTGAAACTGTTCCATGACCCGAGCCTAGGCCACATCCGCACCTCAGCAAAATAACGAAGAGAAGGCATTAGCATCGGGATTTTCGATCCAGCTGGAGATCAGTCCTCGGGCTCGATCACTGCGATCAGGCAGGCGCCTCCCGACAGGACCTCCATCTCGGCATGGACGCCGGGCTGCATGATCAGAGTCTGGCCAGGGCCAACGTGGTGTCCCGCGACTGTGCAGCCGGCGCCCATCGCATAGACCACGCCGACCCCCCTGCCGGCCCCTTCCAATGTCTGCCTGGCATTGCCGCGGATTGCGGTGACCACGTTGCGCCAACGACCCCGCCGCGTCATCACATTCAAGACTTGCGTACGGCCCGCCGGAAGACGAGAGGTCGGCATGAGCGCGCTGTCGAACCGATATGGAGCCAAGTGTTCCAGCGCGACTTCGCTGCCATCGGCGAAACACAGAACCAACGGATTCTCCCCAAGTCGCGTAATGGCGCGATCGATGCCCGGAAAGGCGGAGAATGGGGCCGGGTCGACAATCGAGGCACGGCTGATTCGAACGTCAAAATCGTCGTGCGACGCCCCCTCCGGCAACATCAGCACGTCTTCGGTGACGCCACGGCCGTTTTTCCACGCAGTCCTGCGATAGGCCTCTTCCGGCAAGATCTTGAACATTTGAAAACCCACGGAGTTGGAATCAGAAATCAGCGGCCTCGCGACTGGAAGTGTGCTCACAGGGCGAGGCTGGGGTCCCGGATTTGTCGCTCAGAAGAGATGACAATCGGCAGGAAAGATGGTCGGGGACGATCCGGTGGGCCCGGTATGGGCGCGAACCCAGCCGCTGTCAGCCGACCGCGGCCGGGTCCCATCGCATGCGTGTGTTGGCGACGATGCGGGGCGGCAACCGACCGGCTGCCGCCCCACGCCGGCCTTCAATGATCGGCCCAAGCGCCGTTCTTGACTTCCTTGATCTCGATCTCGACGGGAATCTGCGTTTGCCCGCTGCTGTCGAAAGTCGTCGCCCCAAGAACGCCGTCGTAATTGATGCTGCGTACGGCGTCGGCGAGTGCCTTCTTGTCCTGGATCCCCTTATCCTTGACCACGGCCAGCAGGATGTTTGTCGCATCGAATGCATACTTCGTGTAGGGGCTCTCGGGGTCGGCAAATTTGCGTGCCGCGTAATCCTTGTCGAGCTGATCAATTTTCGAATTACTCTGCGCCTTGGGATAGCTCACCATTGTGCCATTTGCGGCGTCGCCGGCGATCTTGACGAACTCCGGATCATAGAAGCCGGAAATTCCGATCATGGGCGCCTTGAGCCCGATCTCCACCATCTGCTTTCGCAAGATCCCCGCCTCGGTGATGACGCCACCAAAATACACGGCGTCAGGTGACAGTCCCTTGATGCGCGTCAGAATGGCCCGGAAATCCGTGGTGCCTACGGGCGCCGCTTCGGAGGCGACGATATCGCCGCCTTTGTCCTTGAAGAATTGCGTAAACCATTTGGCGTTGCCCTGCCCGTAGTCGGTAGTATCAGAGACAATCGCAATTTTCTTGGCCTTCAGATCCCCGGCGGCCCATGCTGCCAGAGGCTTGTTCTCGTTGACCAGTGTCGGCGTGACCCGCGTCACAAACGGCAGGTTCATCTCGGTAATCTTGGGGCTGATTGCCCCCCAGACGATGAACGGCATCTGATAGCGGTCAAACAGCGGGATCGTTGCCAGCGCCACCGAGCTGTTCCAATGGCCGATCGCGCCGACAACCTGCGGGTCGTTCACAAGCTTCAGCGCGGCCGACACCCCAGTCTGGGGATCAGCGGCGTCGTCCAGCACCACTGGCTCCACCTCGAAAGGAAAACCATTTGCATTGGCCTGCTCGATGGCGAGCAGGAACCCGTTTTCGGCGCCGATCCCCTGGGGAGCATTGCCGCCACTTATCGGACCCAGAAAGCCAAGTTTGATCGTGTCTTTTGCATTGGCCGGCTGGCCGACGCCGACGGTAATCGCGGCCACTGCCGCTGTTGCCAAACTCATGCGCCATATCGCAGTGAGCGTGCTGGAAAGTCGATTCCCCATTGATTTCTCCTCATTATCGCCTGCGGAAGCGCGGCGTCTTAGCGCCTGGTTACTGTCGGCGCTGAGCAAGATTGCATTGAGGCTAAGGCGCATAAAATTCGTTTTTCCTGATCTAGAGATGCGGAAATTGCGCGGCTCAGTTCTCTTGCAATTGAACGCGATAATCTGCGATCCCGGCATTCTGGAAATGTTCGGATGCCTCGGTTCGTCTGGGCAGCTGAGCTAAACGGAGTGGGAAACCATGGGCGCCGAACTGCTGCAGCAGGGGTTAAACTGGATAACGCTGGGCTGCATCTACACCTTGATCGCCGTTGGCTTCAGCCTGCTGTTCGGCGTTCTGAAAGTCATTCACTTTTCTCATGGAGATGTCGCGCTCGTCGCGCCATTCGTTGCACTGGCAGCGCTTCAAGCCATGATGGGTTCTCTATCGGGCAGCAGCGGCGGATTCACCCTGTTAGTCGCCTGTGCAATCGCCGTCCTGGCCATCGGTGCCCTCGGGGTCTTCCTGGATTGGCTGGTGATCGGCCGCTTCCGCGACGCCCCGGCCATGATGGCGCTGGTCGCCACCGTGGCGCTCGGCATTGTCCTGCGTGAGGCCGTCCGGCACTTGTTCCCGAATGGCAGCAATCCTCAGCCATTCCCGCTACTCGTTGACGCAAGCGTCACCGTGCCGGGTCTCGGGGCCGTCCCGGCGTTCAATATCCTGGTGATCGCGACCTCGGTGGCGGTCATCGTTCTGCTCTTCCTTCTGCTGCATCGGACGTCCATCGGGATCCGTATCCGGGCGGTGTCGCAGGATCAGCAAACGGCGCGGTTGCTGGCCATAAGCCCGAGCCGCGTGTTTCGTTCGACTTTTTTCATCGCTTCGGCGATCGGTGGCGTCGGCGGCCTGTTCTATTCCAGCTATGCGGGCGTGGCCCGCTTCGACTTTGGCATCCAGGCCGGTCTTATCGGCTTTTCCGCCGCTGTCGTCGGCGGGCTTGGAAGCATGCCGGGCGCTATCCTCGGGAGCGTTCTGATCGCGGGATTGGATACACTTGTCCAGGCGGCCGTCCCGAACGGAGCTGCATTTCGGCTCGTTTTCGCCTTCGCTCTCGTGATCGTCGTGCTTGTCTTCAAGCCGTCCGGCTTGTTGGGCCGTGTATTTGTCGAAAAGGTGTGAGGCGATGAGCGCCATGGTTATATCGTCAAGCGATCGATCCTTCCTCATCCGGGACACCGTGACCGTCATCGGGGTCGAGTTGTTGGCAGCGGCAGTGCTCCGACAGTTTCTGCTTTCGGACGACTGGCGGATCATCGCGGGTTTGCTCGCGCTGTTTGCCGCCTGCCTTCTGTTCATGCAGCAGCGCGGTGACGTCGAAGATCGGATCGTCGGCAGTTTTGCGCGCTCGCGTGGTTTGGCGACCTGCCTCGGCATTGCCCTGGTAGCGCTGTTCCCCTTCGTGCTGGCCGGCAATACCTACGCGTTGCATCTGCTGATCGTGGGGCAGCTCTATGCCGTTCTGGCGCTGGCGCTCAACTTCCAGCTCGGAAGCGCCAATATACCGAATTTTGCCACCGGGGCTTCGTATGGCATCGGCGCCTACGCCTCCGCCCTGTTGGCAATCAACTTCGGCATAAGCTTCTGGCTTGCCCTGCCCGCGGCCGCAATTGTCGCGACAGCATTCGGTTTCCTGCTCGGCCTGCCGTCAATGCGTGCCAGGGAAAGCTATCTGGCGCTGGTCACGATCGCATTCGGGGTTGTCATCCAGCAATTGCTCAACAATTTCGATTGGACGGGAGGGCCCAATGGACTGGTCGGCATCCCTGTGCCCAGCCTGTTTGGCCATTCCTTTGGATCGCCCATCATCATCTTCGGCTTTTCACTCCCCAGCCAGGCGAACTTCTATTATCTGTCGGCGATCCTGGTCGGCATCAGCATCGTGTCGTCACAGCGCTTGCATGGGTCGCGCGTCGGGTTGGCCTGGAACGCCTTGAGGGCGGACGAATTGGCCGCACGCTGCCAGGGCATCAATGTGACCTGGTACAAGGTCCTTGCCTTCGCGGTCGACGCGTTTCTCGCCGCGTTCGCCGGTACGATCTACGCGTTCTATGTCGGCTTCATATCACCGGACAATTTCACCTTCCTCGTGTCCGTGACCATCATGACGATGGTTATCGTCGGCGGGATGGATAACACGTTGGGTGTCATCGTCGGCGCCATGATGCTGACGCTGCTCCCAGAGAAACTGCGGGCCTTTTCGGACTACCGCATCATGTTCTTCGGCATCGTGGTCATCTTGTTCCTGATGATCCGTCCTCAGGGGCTCTTCCCTCAGAGGATTCGCCGCTATGGAGGTGGATCATGAGCAATTCTCCTGTCTTGCGCGGCGAAGGGCTGACCATGCGTTTCGGCGGCCTGGTGGCCATAGATTCAGTGGATTTTTCGCTGCTGCCCGGAGAAATACTCGGCATCATCGGCCCTAACGGCGCAGGCAAGTCGACCCTGTTCAACGTCATTTCCGGCCTCTACCGGGCCAGCGCCGGCAAGGTGTTTCTGGGTGAGCGCCTGCTCAACCGGCAGGCGGCACACGCCGTCACCCGCTTCGGCATTGCCCGGACGTTTCAGTCCAGCCGCCTGTTTTCTGATCTCAGCGTTCTCGACAATGTCATCATCGGCATGCACACCCGGCTGCGGAGCGGCGTGCTCGATGCGCTGCTGCGGCCATCGAAGGCGCGGGCAGAGCTGCTTATGGCGGCAGAGCGCGCGAGCGAACTCCTGGCGGCGGTCTCGACCGGTTTGCACGCTCAACGATACCGGCCGGCAGCCGAATTGGCGCAGGCCGACAGGCGACGGCTGGAGATCGCGCGGGCCCTTGCCTCCGATCCCAAGGTGCTCATGCTCGACGAGCCGTCGTCGGGCATGGACGATCGGGACACCGACGCCCTCATGGCCGACATCCGCGCGATTTCGGCCCAGCGACCTGACCTGTCGATCATGATCATCGAGCATGACATGAGGCTGGTGGCGCAATTGCCGCATCGCGTCATGGTCATCGATTACGGTCGAAAGATCGCCGACGGCCAGTTTGCCGATATCCGATTGATCCCGCGTGTGCAGGAAGCCTACCTGGGACGGAGAGCCTCCGATGCTTGAGCTCTGTTCAGTCAGCACGAACTACGGTGTCGTGGCCATGCTGCGGGACTACTCGCTTCATGTTCAAGCCGGCGAACTGGTTTGCGTTCTCGGTCCCAATGGTGCCGGCAAGACGACGACCTTCCTTGCCATCGCCGGCCTTCTGCCGCTGGCGAAGGGCCGGATCGTCATCGCCGGCCAGGACCTGGCAACCATCAAAACGGAATCCCTGGCAGGACGGGGCATCGGCTTCGTGCCTGAAGGGCGGCGCCTGTTTCCGGAATTGACGGTCCGGGACAACATTTGGCTCGGTTTCGACGCAGCACGCAGTACAGCCAGGTTCGACGAGCGACTCGATGCGATGGCAGTCCTGTTCCCCCGGATCAAGGAACGCATCCGCCAGCCCGCCGGAACCCTCTCGGGCGGCGAGCAGGCAATGGTGGCCTTGGCGCGGGCTCTGGTAGCCGAGCCGAAGCTGGTGGTGATGGACGAACCGTCACTCGGCTTGTCGCCCAAGCTGATCGACGAATATTTTGACATCGTCGCGGAGATCAATCGTCAAGGCACAACGGTGCTGCTGATCGAGCAGAACGCCGAGAGGGCTCTGTCGATCGCCCATCGCGGGTATCTGGTGGTGAAAGGCCGGATTTCAGCGACCGGCACAGCTCAGGAGCTTCTGGAGAACGACGTCGTCCGCAAGCTCTACCTCTGAGCCGCTATGACCCGACCTTGTGAAGTGATGCAACCCCTGCCCCAGGATGCTTCCATGCCCGGAGCAGCGGCCGAGACAAGGATGTCAGCGCGTGATTGTCATGCGCCCGGCGAGGCTAAATCTCGATCCAGGGTGCAGAAGCCGCACACTGGTCGCGATTATCCCCCGCGACCAGGTGCGCCGGCGCAGCAGGAGGATCGGATCGCCAGGCTGCATCTCCAGGAGCTCGCGGGCGGTTTCGTCGCCAGGTATGGCCTGGATAATGTGCTCGACTTCCTCGAGCGGCCCAGCGGCCATGAGATGTTCATTCGGGGTAATTCGCGAAAAGTCCTGATCGAGATAGTCCACCGAAAAGCGGGGATTGACGTATCTGTCCTCGACCTGCAGCGGCCGTCCATTTTCTCTGTGGACCAGGAGGGAATGAAACACCGTGGAACCGGGCGGTAGATTGAGCTCGGTAGCAAGCGCAAGGTCGCAATTGATGGCCTCGAGCTTGTGCACATCCGTCGTGTGGGTGTTTCCGCGAGCTTCTATTTCAGCGTGTATGTTGCGAAGCTCCATAAAGGTGGACTGCCTGCCGCGAGCCGCAACAAACGTTCCAGCACCTTGTTTGCGCACCAGGACACCCTCGGCGGCGAGATCCCGCAAGGCTATGTAAACCGTCATGCGGGACATGCCGAACTGTTCGACCAGCTGGGCCTCCGAAGGTATCTGGAAGCCCTCCGGCCATTCGCCCGACTCGATTTTCCCCAGAACGTGATTGCGGACCTGCTGGCCGAGTGAAAGCCCGATGGCATCGGCTCCCACCGGCGTCGAATGACGAGGGCGCATCCGCTTGTTCATGTTCATGATCGGTTATCCATTAGTGGCCGGTGCCACCCCATTGTACCCACTAACATACATTTCGAATGGTCTAGCGGATAGCCGATGCCTTCATGGCAGGGCACCGAACAATTGTCGCTCCGGCGGGCCACAACCTCGAATTCACAATGTCAAACCAGCACCTTGGCCAAGAAGGCCTGTGTCTGCGGATGCGATGGATTGCCCAGCACGTCCGCAGGCTTGCCCTGCTCGACGATCTCGCCGCCAGCCATGAAGACAACCCTGTCGGCAACCTCACGGGCAAAAGCGATCTCATGGGTCACGACCACCATGGTCATGCCGCTTTCCGCGAGATCGCGCATCACGTCCAGAACGTCGGAAACCAGTTCGGGGTCCAGGGCGCTTGTGGGCTCATCGAAAAGGATCAGTTTGGGCCGCATGGCCAGCGCTCGCGCGATCGCCACCCGCTGTTGCTGGCCGCCTGACAGTTGCCGGGGATAGGCGTTGACCTTCTCGGACAGGCCCACGCGCCGCAGAATTCCGTAGGCGCGCTCCTTGACTTCCTCGCGGCTCTCCCGCTTGACGCCGACCGGGCCCTCGATGACGTTCTGGAGGACCGTCATATGGGGGAACAGATTGAAGTGCTGGAACACCATGCCGATATGGATGCGCTGGCGAGCGATTTCATGTTCATGCATCTCCTGGAGGTAGCCGCCGCGGTCTTTGTAGCCGATCAGCTCGCCATCGACCCGGATACGGCCGAAATCGATCCTCTCCAGGTGATTGATGCATCGAAGAAATGTGCTTTTGCCTGATCCCGACTGCCCAAGCAGGCACATGACCTCGCCATATGGCAGCGACAGATCAATTCCCTTGAGAACCTCAAGGGCGCCGAAGGATTTGCGCACACCTGTCGCCTGCATCATGATCCGGGCTGCTGGTGCCGGTGCATGCAAGGTCATGGCGCGCTCCTTTTCTGTACGGGCCTGATCGCGCCATTCTGAGCCCATATGCCAAGAAAGCGGCGAACGCTTTGCAGGGGCGTCAAGGGCAGGTTTCGACTGCCGCCGCGAGCGAAATAGCGCTCGATATAGTACTGGATCACACTCAGGACCGAGACGATGATCAGATACCAGATCACCGCGACGAGAAGCAGCGGGATCGTCTCGAAAGTGCGCGTGTAGATGGTCTGGGCGGCGAACAGAAGTTCCGGCACGGCAATGATGCTGACCAGCGCGGACATCTTCAGCATGTTGATGGTGTCGTTGCCCAGCGGAGGAATGATGACCCGCATCGCCTGCGGCAGCACGACACGCCTCAACAGCCGACCACGCGACATTCCGATGGACTGCGCCGCTTCGGTCTGGCCATGGTCGATCGAGATGATACCGGCGCGAATGATCTCCGCGCTATAGGCAGCTTCATTCAATCCAAGCCCGAGCAGCGCCGCCAGATAGGGCGTGATGAGGACGTTGGCGTCGAGGGCCACGAAATCAGGGCCGGTAAAGGGTATTCCCAGGGTGATGTCGGGGAAAAGTGCCGACAGATTGTACCAGAGTAGCAACTGGACAAGCAGGGGCGATCCCCGGAAGAACCACACAAACAGCCACGATGCGCTTGACAGGATGGGATTGGGAGACAGCCGCATCACTGCAAGCATGACCCCGAGGGCAACCCCGGACACCATGGCGATGGCCGTCAGTTCCAGGGTGCGCCGCACTCCGAGCAGGATGGTATCCGAGGTGAAGTACTGGCCGACGATCGACCACTCAAACCGGGGGTTGGTGAATAGCGTATGCACCAGCATTGCGACCAGCAGCGCGACGAACGCCGTCGCCACCCAGCGTCCTGGGTGGCGTGCCGGCTTGATCATCATCTCGATCGTATGATCGACATTCTGTCCTTCGGGGTTGGTCTCTTTGATTGACATAGCGGCGAACTCCGAAAGCTCTGTCTGCTAGATGCTGTCAGCGGATTTCTTAAAGGCCTTTTCCGTCATTGATCGTTGCCTCTTTGACGGCGCCGACCTTCTGGCCCCACTTGTCCAGGATCTTGCCGTAGGTGCCTTCTTCGATCAGGGCCTTGAGGGCGCCCTGGAGGGCGGCTGCCAGTTCATGTGAGTCCTTGGGCAAAACAATCCCGTATGGCCGCGGCGCGTAGGAAGCGTCCGGCACCTCGAACTCACCCTTGTGCTGTTGCGAGATGTAGGCGCCGGCGGAGGTGTCAATCATCGCGACGTCGACCCGCCCTGCCTGCAAGGCCAGAACAATCTTGCTGGTGCCGGGAAGAACCTTCGCGTTGACTTCCGCCTTGCCCGCCTTGACGCAGTCCTCTGACGCCTTCCTGGCGTCATCGATTTCCGTGGTGCCCTTGTCGATGGCCACGGCCACCCCGCAGATGTCGCCGAGGGTGTGGACATTGTGCGGATTCCCCTTCTTGACTAGGAAGCCACCGCCCGACGTGAAATAGTCGACGAAGTCGACTGCCTTCCGGCGCTCTTCGGTGTCTGTCATCGCCGACATCGCCATGTCGTATCGCTTGGCGGCAAGGGCCGGGATGATGGCGTCGAAACTCATGTTGGAGAATTCGAGCTTGACCCCGAGCTTCTGCCCAAGAGCCTCGGCAAGATCCTTGTCGAGCCCGATGATCGTGGTGTTGTCGGTGTCATAATATTCGAACGGCGGATATTCGACGTTGCTGGCCACCCTGATCGTGCCGGCCTCCTTGAGTTTGCCCGGCAGCATCTCGTTCAGGTGCTTGTCGATGGTCGTCGATATGGCTGTTTGCGCGTGCGCGGCATTCAAGCCGAGGCCCAAAAGCATGACAATGGCCGCGGCACCCGAACCGATACGCACTCCATGAAAACGTTCAATGCTCATGTCTTCCCTCCCATTGGTGTCGCCTTTGGCGACGTTGATAAATTCTGAAGGGCGAGCGCATGTCTCTGCTCGTCCCGAAATCAGCGCCCCGCCCTCTCGATGAAGATTCCGATGTCCGCGGTAGCGAGGTGCGCCTGCGTCCCATTCAAGACCGTTCGCCTACGCCCTGCTTCGGGCTGGATTGGTTGACGAAAAAACTCTTGCACCGGGGCCTCCTCGGCACGTCCTGCGCTACCAGGCAATGGCACAACATACATACTCATATATACAACTAGGCAAAAAGCTTTTGTCAAGCGCGATTTAATGCAGTTGCGATCGACGGATGCGCGGTTCGCTTGACGCCGACTCTTCCCAGCCATGGGCGCTCGCAGAGCTTGACATGACCCTGCTTCGTGCCTGATGGTAGCAATCACATATACCAATTAATGCAAGTGCCCGACCCAAGAGCGGCTGCGGCAAGAGCAACGACACGGGCCGCTCGGGCGACGCGGTGAAGATTGAAGCCTCGCAAGGGGGCGTTGTCGCGACGTAGGCGACCCGTCGGGGAACAATTGGCGATCGAAGCTCGCGGTACAGGCGAGGCGCCAGACAACCGGCCTGCAACAGGCCTCGGCATTCGGAGTGTCTTCATGGACAAGGAAAAACAATGCGTCGGCCTGGCCCCCAGCCGCAGACTGCTGGGGTTGCCGAGCTATGGCAAAGGGCGGGCGGGCCAGGCGCAGGTTTTCAGGCATCGCCTTGGATCGAACGAGGCCCCTGACGGGCCATGCCCATCGGTACGCGAAGCGGTGGAGGCGATGTTCGCGGACGCGCAACGCTATCCCGACCTGCGCGGGGAGACGCTATCGGCTGCCCTTGCGAAACACCATGGCGTCACGGCGGACAACATTGCCGTATCTGCCGGATCCATCGTGCTGCTGGATCAGCTGATCCGTGCCTGGTGCGACCCCGGCGACGAGGTGGTCGCTCCCTGGCGGTCTTACGAGGCATATCCCATCGTCGTTGGCGTGTCCGGTGCATCCCTGGTCGAAGTGCCGCTCGACGCCGACCACCGGATTCGCCCCGATGGGCTCTTAAGGGCGATTGGACCACGCTGCCGCGTCGTTCTGATATGCAATCCCAACAACCCCACAAGCACCGAAATCGCGCCGGATGCGATTGACGGGCTGATCGCATCCATACCGCGGAACATTCTTGTCATTCTCGACGAGGCCTATGCGGACTATGCCGCCGATGCGCAAACGGTGGCGGCCTCACCGGGGATACGACTAAGGCGGCATCCCAATCTTGTGATTCTGCGAACCTTCTCGAAAGCGTGGGGGTTGGCTGGAATGCGGATTGGCTACTGCGTTGCTGACCAGTCGATCATTGCAGCGATCCAGTGTGTGGCTCCGCCCTTTCCCCTCCCCGGTCCGGCGGTGGCGGCAGGGCTGGCGGCCCTCGCCGAACCGAACATCGTTGCGGCACGCGTGGCAAGGAACACAGCTGAGCGCACCCGAATGTCGGAGGGACTGGCCGCCGCCGGATTGCCCCTGGCAAAGTCGGCGGCGAATTTCATTTGGCTGCCCGTCAGGGAACGGGCCGAGGCGCTGACAAGGCACCTGAACGATGCCGCCATAGCCGTGCGTTGTTTCGCGGGAGAAGGCGTTCGCATCACCACCGGGACCGAAGCCGACACCAACGCCGTACTGGACGCAGCGGCGCGCTGGCGGTCCTTCGAATAATCAAGAAACGGCGCGGGTTTGCATCTGTGCAAGGGCTAAGGACACGGACATGAGTACGACACTTGAACTGGGCTCCAATCCAATATCCCTCAAGGACCTGATGGCGGCCACGCGGCACGGGCGCCCGGTTGCGCTGTCCGACGCCGCGCGCGCGGCGATGAAGGTAAGTGAAGACTGGGTCGCCGGCTTCTCGGCGCGGATGGACCGGGGTGAGCCGACCGAGGCCGTCTATTCCATCAACACCGGCTTCGGTTCGTTGTCGGGACGCCAGGCGTTCAAGTCCTCGGCGCAAGCACGCGATCTTTCGCGACGGCTGGTGATTTCAAACGCAGCAGGCGTGGGGCGGCATCTCGATAACGAGGTGGTTCGCGCAGCGATGCTCATTCGCGCTGTCAGCCTCACAAGAGGCTATTCGGCGACACGCGCGGAGGTCGTCGAGACGATCCTTGCAATGCTGTCGCGAGGGGTCACGCCGGCAGTGCCGGAGTACGGATCGCTGGGGGCCAGCGGCGATCTCATCCCGCTGGCGCACATGGCCCTCGTCATGTCCCGCGACGAAGCCGGCGAGGCAGAAATTGACAGTGGCGAAGCATATTTCGACGGCAAGCTGATGTCGGGAGTCGCGGCGATGAAGGCCGCGGGCATCGAGCGCATCGTTCTGGGTCCGAAGGAAGGGCTTGCCCTGTTGAACGGCACGTCATTCTCCACGGCGCAAACCGCGCTGGCTTTGGCGGATGCGGAAAACCTCCTCGCCAGCGCCGAAGTTGCGGCTGCCATGTCGATCGAGGCGCTCATGGGGTTCGGCGACGCGTTCATTCCCGAACTTCACGAGGCTCGCGGCCATGCGGGACAGATCCGTTGCGCGGCCAATATCCGCGCCCTTCTTGAGGGAAGCACGTTGATCGACGGTGGCATTGGACGCGATCCCAAGCGGCAACCGCCACAAGATGCCTATTCGCTGCGCTGCGTGCCGCAAGTGCTCGGACCGGTGCGTGACACGTTGAAATTCGTCCGCGGCATTGTGGAAACCGAAATCAATGCCGCCACCGACAATCCGCTGATTTTTGCCGATCGCCTGCCCGGCCGCAATTTGAAGGCGATCTCGGGTGGAAATTTCCATGCCGAATATATCGCATTCGCCGCGGATTTCCTTTCGATCGTGGTAACCGAGATTGGCAACATCGCCGAGCGGCGGCTGTTCCGCCTGAACGACGGTACGCTCAACAGAGGGCTTCCCGACATGCTGGTCGCCAGCGAACATGTCGGCATGGACTGCGGCTACATGCTGCCACAATACCTTGCCGCCGCCCTTGTGTCGGATTGCAAGACCTTGGCCCATCCCGACAGCGTCGACTCCATTCCAACCTGCTCCAATCAGGAAGATCACGTGTCGATGGCCAACAATGCCGGACGGCATGCGCGCCAGATCGTGAAGAACATCGAAAATGTCGTCGGCATCGAAGTCCTGATGGCTGCGCAGGCTCTGGAACTGCGGCTGTTCGAGCAGAGTGCCGGGCACGATGTCCTGGCGCCGGCAAGTCGGGCGGTGCTTGCGATGTTGCGTGATCATGCAGCGACCGATGGCCGACCGATTGATCACCTGACCAGGGATGTGGTGCTTTACCCGCGCCTGCAAGCCGCGGCCGAACTCGTCCATTCCGGCGCGGTGCTGCAGACCGCAACTCTGGCCATCAGCTAGGTCTTGGCCGAGATGACAAGGAATGCTCTCCCGGAGGCGTTGACCAACGCGCTGCGGACCCGGTTTTCAGATCGTTTCCAGACCGGGACGGCGATTTGCGTTCAGCATGGATCCACCACGACCTGGCTCGATAACCAGCCTCCGGATGCGGTGGTCTTTCCCCGGAATACGGCGGAGGTCGCCGAGATCGTCACCCTCTGCGCCGCATCCAGGGTGCCGATCATTCCGTTTGGCGCCGGCAGTTCGCTGGAAGGCCAGTTGAATGCGCCCAATGGCGGGATTTCGGTAGACCTGACGCGGATGGACCAGATCCTGGCCGTGCACGCGCAGGATATGGATTGCGTGGTGCAGCCGGGCGTGACGCGGAAACGTCTCAACGAGTATCTGCGCGATACCGGGCTGTTCTTTCCTCTTGATCCCGGTGCCGATGCCACTCTGGGAGGAATGGCGGCAACAAGGGCATCCGGCACCATGGCGGTCCGGTACGGCACCATGAAAGATGTCGTGATGTCGGTCGAAGCCGTCATGGCCGATGGTCGCGTGATCCGGACAGGGCATCGAGCCCGCAAAAGCGCGGCCGGCTATGATTTGACACGGCTTCTCGTCGGCTCTGAAGGCACACTCGCCATCATCACCGAACTGACCGTGCGGCTTCAGGGAATTCCCGAAGGCGTTGCAGCGGCGAGGTGCAGCTTTCCAACTGTTGAAGCAGCCGGCAACGCCGTCATCGCCCTGCTGCAAACCGGTACGCCTGTGGCTCGGCTTGAACTGCTCGATGCGATGACGGTCAAGGCGGTCAATCGCTATTCCAGGCAATCCCTGCCTGAGATGCCGCTGCTTTTGGCCGAATTTCACGGCAGCCACTCCGCGGTCGCGGAGCAATCGCGGATGTTTGCCGAAATCGCAGTCGATTTCGGGGCGGCGGAGCCTGTCTGGACCACCGATCATGAAGAGCGCGCACGTCTTTGGCAGGCGCGCCACGACGTGTTTTGGGCGGTCCTGGGCTTGCGCCCCGGAGCGAAAGGCATCAGCACCGATGTCTGCGTCCCGATCTCGCGGCTGGCGGAATGCATCGTTGCCGCGACCGCCCATGCTGAAGCCCTGGGCCTGATCGCGCCGATCGCGGGCCATGTCGGGGACGGCAACTTCCACAACCTGATCCTGATCGACCCGGACCGCCCCGAAGAGGTTGCAGCCGCAAGGAGCTACATCGGTTGGCTGAACCAACTGGCGCTTTCGATGGAAGGCACGTGCACGGGAGAGCACGGCGTGGGCCAGGGCAAGCAGGCTTATCTCGTGGCCGAGTTGGGTCCGGCCCTGATCGACATGCTGGCAATCAAAAAAGCACTTGATCCGAACGGCATCATGAACCCGCGGAAAATGCTGTACGGCCAGTCGGAACCAGAGCCGCGCGGCTGATGGCACCACCGGTGTTTGCCGAAGCCAGCGCAACGACCTTTGCAAATGCGGGATCGCAGTACCGAGATCAGGCCGCTCTGACCTTTGCCGAACACACCTGGGAAACAACATTCCCGAGAGGGATGGCGAGGCCATATGGGAAGGACAAAGGCTGGCAATGACATCCCCGCGGGCATGACCGTTTCACATGCCGACAACGCGTCCCCGATCGCAGTCGCGTCGCACTCGGTTGCGTTGGCGCAACAAGCGGTCCGGGGGCGACGGGAAAAAGGTCTGGAAGTTGCCATAGGCCGAGAGGTACGGGCCTACCGCAAGAAACGAGGCATTACCGTCGCGGATCTTGCAGGCGCAATCAACCTTTCGCTCGGGATGCTGTCGAAGATCGAGAATGGAATGATATCACCGTCCCTGAACACCCTTCAGACGCTGTCCGACGCCCTCGGCGTGCCACTGACGGGATTTTTCCGCGGGTTCGAGGAAGAACGCAGCGCCGTCTTCGTCAAGTCGGGTGGAGGTCTCGACGTCGAACGTCGAGGCACCCGAGCGGGCCACGAGTACACATTGCTGGGCCACGCGGGCTCGAACACCGGTGGCGTCGAGGTCGAGCCTTATCTCATCGCGCTGTCTGGTGACACCGATGTCTTCCCGATGTTCCAACATGAGGGGATGGAGTTCCTCTACATGCTCGAAGGGGAGGTCGTGTACCGTCATGGCGTCAACCTCTATCGAATGCTGCCGGGGGATTGCCTTTTCTTCGATGCGGATGCGCCGCATGGTCCGGAGGAATTGACCAAGCTGCCGATTCGCTACCTGGCTGTTATCTCCTACCGACAGACTGGCGGTCGTGAGTAGGCACGTCGCGGATCAAAACCGCTGGAGCACGGCCAATCGGATGCTTCCTTGATCCCAATCGATGCTTCTTGATCATTGCCTGACGAACGCGCCCGTGTAGGTATGGTCGACAAGCGTATAGGTTCCAGCCAGGGTTCCGTCGGGCAGCATCCTGAAGCTGAGGTCCGCGCCATTCGGCAGGCGCCCAAGCTTCAACGTGGTCCCCACGATCTTCCCGGCACCGGCGGCTTCTCCCGGATTGTTGTCGCCCAGGACACCCCACGCATAGGTGACGGTCACCTGTCCGTTAGAGGACACGGATTGAACAGCCAGTTTACCGTCATATTGGCCCTCCAATCGTCCGGCCCATATGCCCGAAAAAGCGGCGTACCTGGTTGGAACGCCCTTCGCAGGCGGAGTGATCGTTATGGATTGATCCATGATTGCCGAACCGGGGGGAACAGCGGCAGGATCCAAGGCAGGCTGGGGAGGAATGGCAGCAGGATTCGACGCAGGTTCGACAGCGGGTTGCGCCGCTTCAGGTGCCGATTGGCACGCGGCGAGCGCGAGCGCCGCGAAGCCAAGCATCGTGTTCCGCATCAAATTCTCCACTCCGTTTCTCCGAGGCGTCCGACCCTCAAACCCGCATCTGTAGAGCACTTCACATTAGGCTCATCAACGATCCATCCAATCACGGACCTATCCGAAAGCCCCCCGATCGGCAGAAAGTTCCATTCCACCGGCGGTCGGGCGCGACGCGCGATCGTGTCCCGCTGCGTTGCCGTCGCGATCTCGACCTGCGGCTCTCGGCAGCCCGCCACAAATCAATGCGATGCAGGAGGTTCGCCATCATTGATCTGGCTAACCGAACCAAAAGATACCGCTAAACCTTGGAAAAACAATGATAATGGTGGGCCCGGAGGGACTCGAACCCCCAACCAAGCGGTTATGAGCCGCCGGCTCTAACCATTGAGCTACAGGCCCCACGCGGGCTGGATTAATGTTTTTCGCATCGCGGCACAAGGCCTTCCCGATGGCTTTCGCAGATCGCCCAAATCAGCACATATTCACGCCCTAGTTGAGCGTCGCGACTTTATCGCAGACCAAGGAGCTTTTCATGACCAGACACCTTTTGCCACTCGCGCTCGCCGCTTCAATCGCTTTTCCGGCGATGGCTGGAGCCGCCGATTCGCTGCCCCCGCCCCGCATCATCGTTTCCGGCGAAGGCGAGGCCACCACGCCGCCCGACCTGGCGTTGCTGTCGCTCAGCGTCATGCGCGAGGCCAAGACGGCGCGCGCCGCGCTCGATGCCAACAATGACGCCATGGCCGCCGTGATCGCGGCGATGAAGGCGGCCGGCATCAAGGATCGCGATCTGCAGACGGCGGGTATCCAGATCAACCCACGCTACAACTACACCAACAAGCCCGACGGCGGCCAGGAAGCCGAGCTTGTCGCCTACCAGGTGACCAACACGCTGGCGGTGCGGGTGCGCGACATCGACAAGACCGGCGAGATCCTCGACAAAGCGGTGTCGCTCGGCGTCAACCAGGGCGGCGGCATTTCCTTCACCAACGATAACCCGGCCGCAACCGTCACCGAAGCCCGCAAGAAGGCGGTGGCCGACGCCGTGGCCAAGGCCAAGACACTGGCCGAGGCCGCCGGCGTCAGCCTTGGACGGGTGCTGGAGATCAACGACCAGAACATCCGGCCGATGCCGATGGCGATCAACGCCAAGGCGTTCGATTCGGCCGCCGGCGGCGCCGTCCCGACACAGGCCGGCGAGAATGCCTACAATGTGCAGGTCACCGTCACCTTCGAACTGAAGTAATGGCCTTCGAGGACATGTAGCCGGCGGTTAATGCATGCCGCCCAAAAGTGCGCAGCGGTTTTGGGACAACGACATGCATCAAAACAAAGACCGCATCGCCGGCGGCAATCCTCGACACCCGGCAAGCAAAAACCCCGGAGGACCTGGTCCTCCGGGGTTTTCTTCGAGCCGCACCCTTTGTTGCTGGCGGAAGGGGGCTCGCTACTCAGGGCTGCAAGTGCCCCGGACGCCTGATGCATGTCGCCTGACATGCATCAAAAAAAGACGTGCTTCAGCGATAGATGACCGGGCAGCCGCGCTCGTTGGCGAACACGATGACCACGCGGTCCCCGCGCTGGCGGCCGACAACCTTCACGGTCGAGCGGTTCACATCGACGATGCGGGCGCGGTAGAGGCCCATGCGCTCCGCCTTGTCGAGAGCACGCTCGGGCGAGCAGCCACGGCGCCAGCCACGATCGTCAGGACGGCCGCGATCGTCAGGGCGCCAGTCCGGGCGATTGTCGCGACGATAGAAGCCATCGTCGTCGACCGGGTAGACGCCGACGCGAGCATCCCTGTTGGTGCCGAAGCCGAGATAGAGGCTGTCGGCATGAGCCGCCGGCATGGCGGCCAACGTGCCAAGGCCAATCATGGCCGAAAGCGTCGCTGTCTTGAAGGTATTGAACATGGTCTCTCTCCTTGTTGAGGCTTTCGCCCCGTCCTCGAACCTATGCGCAGACAATGCATCCGCCTGTCTGAACTCTGCGCGAACCGGCCGTTCATTTTCGGTTCATGTGGCAGGAAGAAGGACGCGCCTGTTTTTTCGCGCGCACCCCACTGCAAACAGGAAGAGACATAGGCCTGGCCACGCTGGCGGTTTCCCGAGGCGAACCGCGCCGATGCAAGCGTGCCAAGGCCCCGCTGCGCGCTTTACCTTGCGTTTACCGTGATTTTGAAGGGCTCAGGGCTCGTCGTCGAGCATGTGCTCGAAATAGTCTTCCGGATCGGCCATCTCGGTTTCATTGGCACTGACCCGGCCGCGCATCGAGATGCCGGCCTCGTGCACGGTCTCCGCGCTTCCCGAAACCAGCCTGTGCCACCAGTAGAGGTCCTCGCCCTCGGCGACGAGGCGGTAGGCGCAGGTGCTGGGCAGCCAGCTGATGGTGCGCACATTCTGCGGCGTCAGGCCGATGCAGTCGGGAACGCGCTTCAGGCGGTTGGCATAGTCCGCACAGCGGCAACTCTGCGCATCGAACAGCCGGCAGCCGACGCTGGTCCAGTAGATTTCGCCGGTATCCTCGTCCTCGAGTTTCGACAGGCAGCATTTGCCGCAGCCATCGCAGAGTGATTCCCACTCGGCCGGGCTCATCGCTTCCAGTGTCTTGGTTTTCCAGAACGGTGCTTCCATCGTGCGGATGTGGCCCTGCGGCGGGCCAAGGTCAAGCATCATGGACGCCCGAAATGCGGCGTGAACCATATGAATGTCACGAAGCCGCCTTCAAAACGCCGGTCAAACCTCTATGGCTGCTTCCATGTCCTGCCAAACCGGAACCAATCCGGTTATCATTGGTTTGGACACAGATGGGACCCTACAAGGAGAATTTCTGATGAAACGCCAACCACGGATTCTGGCGGGCACGGCACTTGGCCTGTTGATGGCATCCGCGCCGTTGGGCGCGTACCCGCTGCAGGGCAGTGCCGCGTTCGGCCCCTCGCAAGGCACCACCATGCCGCTCATCCTGGCGCAATCGAATTGCGCCGAAGGCGAATCGGCGGAAGCCTGCGCCAAAAAGCAGGCACAGCCCGAACAGAAGCAGGAAGAGCAGAAGCCTCAGAAGAAGCACGAGCAGCAGAGCGAGCAAGCGCCCGCCGCGCAGGGCCAGCAACAGGAGCAGCCTCGCAAGAAGCGTGACCAGCAGCAACAGCAGCAGACTGAACAGGCACCCGCCGAGCAACCCGCGCAGGGCGAGCAGAAGCCACGCAAGAAGCGCGATCAGCAACAGCAGCAGACAGAGCAGGCCCCCGCCGACCAGCAGGCACAGCCCGAGCAGCAGCCGCGCAAGAAGAAACAGCAGCAGGAACAGCCGGCTCAGGCCGGAGAAGCGCCGGCCGCCGAGGGACAACAGCAGCAGCCGCGCAAGAAGAAGCGCGACCAGCAGCAGCAGACCGAGCAGGCGCCCGCCCAACAGCCGGCGGAGCAGGCCGCGCCGGCAAACGACAACCAGCCAGAGGCCAAACCGCGCAAGAAGAAGCAGGACCAGCAACAGCCGGCCGAGGCCGCACCGGCCGAGCAGACACCGGCTGCGGAACCCGCGCAGAAGCCAGGTAGCAAGCACAAGAAGCCTGCCGACGTCACCGAACCAGCGGCCACGCCCGAAGCAGCACCGGAGCCGACCAAGAAGCAGGCGCCCGCCGAGCAGCCCGCGCAGAAACTGGAGCCGCTGCCTGTCCCCGGCGAAAACGCGCCGGCACAGGGCGAGCAGCCCCAGGACAAGACCAAGAAGCATGGCAAGAAGCCCGAGCAGCCTGCCAATGGCGAGCAACCCGCGACTGGCGAACAGCCCGCAACGGGCCAGAAGCCCGCGAATGGCGAGCAGCCCGCAACCGGCCAGAAGCCCGCGAATGGCGAACAGCCGGCCAACAACAACAAGCCAGCGCAGGGCGAAAACCCAGCTCAGGGCGAAGCTCCGCTCCTGGACAGCCAGAAGGATGCCCAGCGCAGGGACCAGGGCGGCCAAGGCCAGGGCGGCAAGAAGCACAACAACCAGAACGGCCAGCAGAATGGCGACCAGGGCCAGAAGCCCCAGGTTGCTCCGGTCGATCAGGGACCGCCGCCAACCGACGACAAGTCAGCCCAGCAGGAGATCAAGCCTGAAAAGATCGCCCCGGTGACCCAGGAGCGGGGCAAGCGGCTTGACCGCGCGCCTGACGAGAACATCCGTGATCGCCAGCGGCCCAAAGGCGGCGACGTGCTCAAGGAGATCGGCGACCGCGTCATCATCCAGCTGCTCAACAACCAGACGATCGTGCAGAGCAATGACGGGCCGCGCATGAACCGCGGCGCCAAGGACGTGTATTATGAGGATCTTCCGGGTGGCCGCACCCGCGAGACCGTCGAGCGCGACAATGGCGTCCAGATCGTCACCATCCGCAACCGCTATGGCGATGTCGTCCAGCGTTCGCGCATCATGCCCGACGGCCGCGAATATGTGCTGAGCTATGTCGACGAACGGCACTACCAGGACGACAAGGACTGGCGCGATCCCGGCGATGACCTGCCGCCGATGCGGCTGAACATCCCGCGTCGCGACTACATCCTGGATTCCGAGGATGTCCAGAGCCCGGACGACTACTACACCTTCCTCGAACAGCCACCGGTGGAGCGGGTCCAGCGCCTCTATTCGATCGACGAGGTCAAGCGTTCGGCCCGCGTGCGCGACATTGCCCGGCGCGTCGACCTCGACACGCTGAACTTCGAATTCGGGTCGTCCTCGATCTCCGACACCGAGGTGCAGAAGCTCGAGGGTGTCGCCGACGCGATGGAGAAGCTGCTGAAGAGGAACCCGGCGGAGACCTTCCTGATCGAAGGCCATACCGACGCGGTCGGCACGCCGGAGGCGAACCTTGCCTTGTCGGATCGCCGCGCCGAAGCGGTCGCCGAGGCGCTGACCAATGCCTTCGGCATCCCGCCCGAGAACCTGACCACACAGGGCTATGGCGAGGAGTATCTGAAGGTCAACACGCAGGCTCCGAACCGCGAGAACCGGCGCGTCGCCATCCGCCGCATCACCTCGCTGGTGGCGCCGGTGGCCAGCAACAATTAGGTCATGATTTCAAAATCATGACCTGGTTTGCGGAATCAGGATGAGAAGCGACCCACCCCGGCCCGGCCGGGGTGGAAGAAGTCTTGCGCACTCAAGAAGATTTGTACCGGGAATCGTCCCGCATCATTGATTCGCCACACTGTCTACCCCAAATCTATCGCAGGGCTTCCCTGCCCCGTCCCGACTCCAGCGGGACACATGAGCCCCGCCGGCCCCTCTCCGGCGGGGTTTTGTTTGAGGCGAAAGGTCTTGCAAACATAGCGACCTGCCCGAAATACGACCGGCTCCTGGAAGGACTTTTAAACGCCATCGATCATCCCCGCCTCGCGCTGGTCGCTGGTCGTCTTCTATTTCGGGCTGGGCGTGGCGCCCGCCATCTACGCGCTGTCCTTCGGCAAGAAGCTCTACGAGTTCGCCACCATGGCGTTCACGCCGGGCGACGCCGACACTATCCTGAAAATGCTCGGCCAGATCGACGCGGCCTCGTCACCTCGCTGGTGGTGCTGATGGGTCTGGGCAAGGCCAAGAAGGATGAGCACCTGTCCATCTGTCCGAGGTTGAATCATTCCGGCAGGGTCGGCGTTGTAACACCTTGTATGAGCAAAGCTTTGGCAAGATCGGCAACCGCCGGATAGCCAGACGCCCGACGACCCCGACCTGCCTCTAATAGATGCTCTTGATCTTGCTGTCCGTCCGGGCAAACACCTCGTCGGGGACAAAGAAATCACCGGCGAGCGGACCTGTCGCACCCGGCGAATAGACCGAGAAATCCGTGACGCCCTCGGCGCGCAGCACCTCCTCGTCGATGTAGAAATTGCCGGTTGTCTTGCGCGATGGCCGCATGAAGATGGCATGCGCGGCGTCGGCCATGATGTCGGGCAAACGGCTCATCGCCGCCACCGTCGCGCCGCCCAGCAGATTGCGCACCGCCGCCGTGTCGATGGTCGAGATCGGCCACAGCGAATTGACGGCAATGCCATCCTTGGCGAATTCGGCGCTCATGCCCAGCGTGCACATCGACATGCCGAACTTGGCCATGGTGTAGGCGACATGGTTCTTGAACCATTTG
This sequence comes from Mesorhizobium carmichaelinearum, assembly GCA_943370265.1. Lineage (GTDB taxonomy): Bacteria > Pseudomonadota > Alphaproteobacteria > Rhizobiales > Rhizobiaceae > Mesorhizobium > Mesorhizobium carmichaelinearum_A. The sequence goes on along the minus strand of CALRQH020000002.1, from coordinate 238,321 downwards.
GCCTTCATGTCGAGCGGCGGCGCCAGATTCAGGATGTGAGGATTATCAGCCAACTTCAGATGCGGAATGCACATTTTCGACACCAGGAACGTGCCGCGCGTGTTGATCTGGTGCATCAGGTCGTAGCGCTTCATGTCGGTCTCCAGCGTACCGGTGAGCTGGATGGCGCTGGCATTGTTGACGCAGATGTCGATGCCGCCGAATTTTTCCACGGTCTTTGCAACCGCCTCGGCGACCTGCGCTTCCTCACGGATGTCGCAGAGCATCGGCAGCGCCTTGCCGCCGGCATGCTCGATCTCCTCGGCAGCCGTGTAGATCGTGCCCGGCAGCTTGGGATGCGGCTCGGCGGTCTTGGCGGCGATCGTCACATTGGCGCCGTCACGCGCGGCGCGCAGCGCGATCGCCAGACCGATGCCGCGCGACCCGCCGGAGATGAACAGCGTCTTTCCCTTGAGCGACATTTTTCCTCCGCCTGCATTTGTGTGCCTGCGCGATCCTTGCGCGCGCCGCAGCGGGATACAAGAGGTTGTGACTGGAAGCTGTGGTGACGCTGCGGAGGGCTTCATGCCTTGCCGGCTGCAAACGACGTGGCGCTACACAGATTTGGCATATAATTCTGCAGCGAATGGTAGATTTTCAAATGGCTTTGTCGATCAAGAATGGGCGAAGTGGAGCGGCAGGCGCGCGATGAGCGTCGGCCTGCCTGAGACGTCGTCCCTTAAACCAGCACCAGTCCCTGCCGCATGGCGATGGCAATGGCGTCGGTGCGGTTGGCGGCACCGAGCTTGATCAGGATGGCGGCGACATGGAACTTCGCCGTGTGCACCGAAATGTTGAGCCGCCGGGCGATCACCTTGTTGGGCGCACCCTCTGCGAGCAGCGCCAGCACTTCCGCCTCGCGTGGCGACAGCGTTGGCCGGGCGGCATGTTCGTCGGAAGACTCTTCCTCGAACGGCCCGCCCTCTCCGGCATGAAAATCGTCATGACGCACGACGCGGCGGCCATCGCCCGAGACGCGATAGCCGGCCGCCGCCAGCCGCGCCGCCGAGGCGATCAACAGATCGTCAGCGCCAGCGGGCATGACGGCCAACACTTCACCGGCGGGCAGCTCGCCGCCAGCGCGTCCCGACAACAGCACCCTTGGGGTGGAGGCCGGGATGGCGTCAGCGCTTCTGTCGTCAACGATGGCAACGTCGGCCCTCCCGCCGCCAGCCACCACCGGCAACAGATCATCACTGTCGGCAAGCGTGGCGGCCAGGCGCTCGGCGCGCCCGGCATCGCCGAGCGCAATCAGCACCACCAGCCGCCGCGAAGCAGTGCCGTCATTCCCGATCCGGTCGGTGGCTGGTGCGTCCATATGGATCCTCTCAGCTCAGCGGCTTTTCGCCGATGGTCAATGTCACATCGCGCTGTTCGCCGCCACGCACCACGCCAAGGGTCACAGAAACCCCGGCGCTGTCGGGGCCGAGCCTGCGGATCAGGTCGCGCGGGCCGTGCACGGCCTCGCCATTCCACGAGACGATGATATCGCCAAGCGAGAGACCGGCGGCCTTGGCCGGACCGTTCTCGTCAAGGCTCATCACCATCGCGCCATGCGCGTCGCGGTCGCGCACCGGATGCAGGCCGGCGCCGAGATAGCCGCGCGCGACATGGCCCTTTTCGCGCAATGTCGCCACCGCGCGCTCGATCGTCTCGTAGGGCATGACCAGCGCACGGCCGCGCGGCCCGAACAGAAGCATGCCGATCAGCGCGCCCTTGGCGTCGAGCACCGGACCACCCTCGAAGCGGCCGCCGGCGCCAACAGCCAGATTGATGCGCCTGTCGATCGTGCCGCCGCGCATCGAGCGCCAGGCCGGACCGACTTCGCCGACCGAACCCGACACGGCCAGGGCCGAACCCTGGCTGTTGCCGATGGCAATGGCGACATTGCCGGGCCGTACCGCATCGGCCTTGGTGAGCGTCGCGGCGGCTGAAACCGCCGGCTTCAGCAGGGCGACGCCGGTGGAAGGATCCCGGCCGATCAGCTCGGCCTTCACCGTCTCGCCCGAAGCCAGCGTCAGTTCGATCTCCTCGCCCGCCTCGACGGCCTCCTCGGCGGTGACGAAATAGCCTTCGCTCCAATGAAAGGCGCTGGCCGTGCGATGATGATGCGTGGCGAAGCTCGCCGTAGCTGGCGCCGCCTTGGCGGCGAGGTCGGCGATAGCCTGCGAAAACGCATTCAGGTTGAAGTCGCTCATGTTGATCTCCTGGGTTCTCTCGTGCCCCAGATATCGCTCGACAGCGCGCCCGGAGGTACTCGCCTGACGGCTAGTTGTTGGTTCGACTGGCCATCTGGTCAGGTCGCGGCGCTTCCAGCCGCTTCGCACATATAGTCATCCCCAAGCCTGATACCACGGAGCCCTCCCATGGCCCTCGCCGCACAGAAATTTCAAACCGCTGATACGTTGGCCGACGACACGTTGCTCGACGCCTATTCGACGACGGTGGCGGACGCCGTCGACCGCATCGGCCCGGCCGTCTGCCGCATCGAGCGCGTCGGCGGTCAGGGCGGCCATGGCTCCGGCTTCGTCATCGCTCCCGACGGGCTGGTCGTCACCAATTTCCATGTGGTGGGCGACGCCAGGACGGTGCGCGTCTCGATGCCGGACGGCGCTTCCAGCGAGGGCCGCGTGCTCGGCCGCGATCCCGACACCGACATCGCGCTGGTGCGCGCCGACGGCAGCTTCGCCGATGTGGCGCCGCTCGGCGATTCCAAGCGGCTCAGGCGCGGCCAGATCGCCATTGCCATCGGCAATCCCCTCGGCTTCGAGTGGACGGTCACTTCAGGCGTCGTCTCGGCCCTCGGCCGGTCGATGCGCGCCTCGACCGGCCGGCTGATCGACGACGTCATCCAGACCGACGCGGCGCTCAACCCCGGCAATTCCGGCGGGCCTCTGGTGTCCTCGGCCGGCGAGGTCATCGGCGTCAACACGGCCATGATCCACGGCGCCCAGGGCATCGCTTTCGCGGTCGCCTCCAACACAGCCAATTTCGTCATTTCGGAGATCATCCGCTTCGGCCGCGTGCGCCGCGCCTTCATCGGCGTCTCCGCCGACACCACCAATCTGCCGCGCCGCGCCGCCCTTCTGTCGCAAGTGTCGACCAGCACGGCCGTGCGCCTGCGCAGTGTCGAGAAGGACGGCCCGGCGGCGAAGGCCGGCCTGAAGGAAGGCGACATCATCGCCGCCATCGACGGCCGACCGGTGACCGGCGTCGACGACCTCGTGCGCATGCTCGACGCCGAGCGCATCGGCCGCGAGACGCTGTGCACGGTCGTGCGTCGCGCCGGCGTCAGCCAGGTGACGGTGACGCCGGTGGCGCGAAGCTGATCCGCTTCGTCACGCCATGATCGGCATGGACAGCGAAGTGGCCGGCTAGCCGGCCACTTCGCGCCAACAGCTATTTGCTGTATTTTGCCTTGCAGGCTGGGCTCAGCTCGCTCATGTGTTTCTTCAGGCACGACGCCGCCTGGCCCACAGGCGTCTTTGAGCAAAGCCGCTTGTAGTCGGGAGTGCACGGCGAGGCGGTTTTTGTGCTGTGGCCACCTTTGGCGTCGGCCATGCCGATAGCGCCCATCCCGATGATACCAGCAATAACTGCGACAGAAACGGCTCTGAACATGATTACCACTCCATTGAGGAATTCAGGCAATCACCTTAGAAAGAACTAATCAAGCCGTATGAGAGATAGCGTCTCATGCCGGTATCCGTAAACCGATGAGCGCCGTTCAGGCCCCCGCCGCGCCCTCGGCATACTGTGCCAGGAACTCCTCGCTGGGCGGGATTGGCTTGATGACGTCGATCAGCACGCCATTGGGATCCCTGGTGATGAAATGGCGCTGGCCGAAAGGCTCGTCGCGCAGCGTTCGCAGGATCGACAGGCCGGCGGCGACGGCACGCGCATAGGCTGCATCGGGATCCATAACCTCGAAATTGATCAACAGACCCGAGGTCCGCCCTCGCCCCTCCTCCGGGATCGTCTCGTGGTCGCCCTGGACGATGCCGAGATTGACGCGTTTGCTGTCGACCGACTGCAGATGCACGTACCAGTCGCTTTCGAACAGCGGCTTGAAGTCGAAATGCTCGACATAGAAGGCCGCTGTCCCGGCGACGTCGCCGGTCATCAGCACCGGGTAATAGCTCGTTGTCTTCATCTTTCATTCTCCCGTCAGTTAACATACAGTCTGCATGTAAATTGAAATAACATACAGGCTGTATGCATGCAACAGGAAACCCCGCGCCGTTCCAACCGCGACCGCACCGAGGCGACGCGCGCCGACCTGATCGCGGAGGCGCGAAAACTGTTCACCGAAAAATCCTATGCGGAGACCGGCACGCCGGAGATCGTCGCGGCCGCCGGCGTGACGCGCGGCGCGCTCTATCACCATTTCGCCGACAAGCAGGCGCTGTTTGCCGCCGTGGTCGAGCAGGAGGCGCAGTCCGTGGCCGACGAGATCGACCGGGCTTCACCGCCCGCGCTCGATGCCCGCGACGCGCTGATCGCCGGGTCCGACGCCTATCTCGCCGCAATGCGCGCGCCCGGCCGCACGCGGCTGCTGCTGCTGGACGGACCGGCCGTGCTCGGCCGCGCCGCCATGGATGCCATCGACAACCGGCATGGCAACCGTTCGCTGCGCGAGGGTCTTGTCGCGGCGATGCGCGCCCGCACCTTGCAAAAGCTGCCGGCGGAAGCGCTGACCGCCCTGCTCGCCGCCGCCTTCGACCGCGCCGCGCTGGCGATCGAGGCCGGTGGTTCGAGCGAAGACTACCGCGCCGTTCTCATGGCGCTGATGGATGGGCTGGCTCCGGCTCGTCCTCAGGCACCTGGCCCGGCTCGAACTCGTTGAAGCAGCCGAGCTGGCGCTTGAACTGGTCGATCAGCCAGGCGGCCGCCGGCTTCGGGCTGCGATCGTTGCGGTGCATGGCAAACAATGGCGAGTTCACTTCCTTGAACGGTTCGAGGTCGAGTTCCACCAGCCGGCCGGTCGCCAGGTCGTCGGCGATCAGCCAGCGCGGCAGCCCGCCCCAGCCCAGCCCTTCGCGCATCAGCATATGCTTGGTGCGCATGTCCGTCAGCCGCCAGCTGCGGTAGGCAAAGACGCCATAGTCGCGCCCCTTGGTGCGCTCGGACTGGTCGGTGACGACAAGCTGGGTGTGTTCGCGCACATCCTCGATCGCCACTGGTTTCGGCAACCGGGCCAAAGGGTGGCTGGGCGCGGCGGCCGGCACCATCGACATGAAGCCGATGCGCACAAGATGCACGTCGACGTCGCCCAGCAAGCCGCCAATGCCGAGATCGGATTGTCCACTGACAACATAGTCGGGGATCAGGCCGAGCGTGCCCATATGCAGGCGCAGCATCACCGTCGGAAACTGCGCCTCGAACGCCTTCAGCACCCGCACCAGCACCGGAGCCGGCAGCGCCACGTCGACGGATAGCGCGACTTCAGCCTCCAGTCCCTGATGGTGGCCGTCGACGCGTGAGCGTATGCGCTGCAGCACGCCGACCATGCGCCGAGCATCCTCCAGCATCGCCCGACCGATCTCGGTCAATTGCGGCTCGCGCGTGCCCTCTCGTTCGAAGAGTTTCAGGCCAAGCTGCGCCTCGAGATTGGCGATGCCGTAGCTGATGACGGATTGCGCCCGGTTGAGCTTGCGGCCGGCGGCCGAGAAACTGCCGGTGTCGGCGACCGTCACCAGGATCTGAAGTTGGTCGAGTGTCGGATTGGGCTGCATCGTTGTATCTATTTTATAGATGGATCGTATAGGAAATATACCAGTTTATCAAATGGGTCGATAGCCCCATATCAGGCGGGACAATTCAATTCCCACTGGAGAGCTCACAAATGTCCATCCTTCTCATCACGTCCAGCCCGCGCGGCAACGCCTCGCACTCGACCCGCGTCGCCACCGAATTCGCCGACAAGCTGCTCGCGGCCGACCCGTCGAACACGCTGGTCGTGCGCGACCTCGTTGCCAACCCGCTGCCGCATATCGATGCGGATTATGCGAGCGGCATCTACACGCCCGTTGAAGCCCGCACCCAGCGCCAGGCCGAAGTCGTCGGCGTTTCCGATGCCGTCGTCGACGAACTGTTTGCCGCCGACACCATCATCCTTGCCACCGGCTTCATCAACTTCAACATCTCCTCGACCCTGAAGTCCTGGGTCGACCATATCGCCCGCTCCGGCAAGACCTTTGCTTATGGCGAGAACGGCCCCAAGGGCCTCGTCACCGGCAAGAAGGTTTATATCGTACTGGCTTCGGGCGGCATCTATTCCGAAGGTGCGGCCGTGCAGTTCGATCACGCTATTCCCTACCTGCGCGGCGTGCTCGGCTTCCTCGGCATGACCGATGTCGACGTCATCCGCATCGAGGGCGTTGGCATGGGTGCTGACGCGGTGACGGCCGCGCTGGCCAAGGCAACCGCCAAGGTCGACGCCGTTGTGGCCGCAAGCCGGCAGGTCGCCGCGGCTGCGTAAGCCATCAATCATCCGAACTGAAAGAGGCAGGCGTTTCGGCGCCTGCCTTTTCCTTTTCACGCGACAAGATGCCTGAGCAGGCCCGCCGCCCCCACGCCGATCAGCACCGTGGGCAGCATGGGAAGCCGCGTCGCGGCAAGCACGGTGATGGCGAGTGCGGCGAGGTCGGCTGGATTCTTCGACACGAAATCCGGCGCGATGACCGAGATCAGCACGCAGCCGGGCGCTGCTTCCATCACCGCCGTTGCACGGGCGCTGAGCGTGCGGTTGCGCAGCACGACATAGCCGCCGATGCGCGTCAGATAGGTGACGCCTGCCATCAGCACGATGGTGAACAGCGTGGCGGGATCGATCATGCCTCACCTGCGAGCACATAGGCGGCGATAAGCCCGGACACAGCACCTGCGGCGACATACCAGGCGCCGGGAACGAACAGATAGACGAGCGCGGCGACGACGAGGCTGACCAGCCAGGGCCGCGCGGCGGCAAAGCCCTTCCACATGCCGCGCATCAGCACCAGGAACACGGCCGGAAACGCCATGTCGAAACCATAGGGCTCGACATTGCCCAGCACCGGGCCGAGCATGGCGCCGAGCGTCGTGAAGGTCACCCAGGCGAGATACATCGCAAGTGCCGCGCCCATGTAATAGCGCAGGCTGAAGGCAGGGCCGATGCCAGCGCTGGCGCGCTGTCTGGCATCGGCCAGGCCGAGCGCCCAGCTCTCGTCGCACATGAAGAACAGCGCCGGAAAAACTTTTCGCCGGGGCAGATGGCGCAGGAACGGCGCCAGTGCCGCGCCCATCAGCAGGTGACGGCTGTTGACCAGGAAGGTGATTGCGACGATCAGCGCGATATGCGGCGGCGAGGTCCACAGCTGGATCGCGGCGAATTCCGATCCGCCGGCGAAATTCAGCCCGGTCATCGCCGACAGCTCGACGACGTGCAAGCCCTTCTGTGTGGCCTGCGCGCCGAGCACGAGCGCATAGGGGATGGTTCCCAGCAGGACCGGCGTGCAGGACAAGATCCCGCGCCGGAACTCCGAACCGGATCGATCTCCCGCTTCCTGGGACAATGTCGCCTGTGAAATGCTCATGATCATCCGTCGGCTGGCCTTGCGGCCGCTGCTTCCTGTTTGCGTGGATCCTGTGATGCCGCAACCATATCGCTGCCCGCAAGCAATTTGGTTGCGAAGATTGTTTCAGTTGATCATAATTTGGCATCTGATTTCACAAATTGCCAAGAAGCTGGAATCGAGAGCCATGAAGCTGGATGAGATCGACAAGCGCATCCTGCGCGCGCTGCAGCGCAACGGGCGCATGGCCAACAACGATCTGGCTGACGAAGTCGGCCTGTCGCCGTCACCGTGCCTGCGGCGCGTGAAACTGCTGGAGGAAGCCGGCGTCATCGACCGCTATGTCGCGGTGCTCAACCCCGCCAGCGTCGGCAAGGGACTGACCTTCTTCACCCGCATCTGGCTGAAGGCGCAGGACGAGGACACGATCGAGCACTTCGCCGCGGAGGTCGCCAAGCTGCCGCAGGTGATGGAATGCTACCTGATGCTGGGCGACTGCGACGCCATGGTGCGGGTCGTCGCAGCCGGCATCGACGACTACCGCCGCTTCCAATCCGAACATCTCAGCCGCATCAGGGGCGTGCAGAACGTCAAGACGGATGTTCCCAGCCAGACGATCAAGTACACGTCGGAATTGCCGCTCTGAACCGAGCAAATTCAATGCCGCCGATACGTGGTTCATTGACCATGGCAACGAGCTCGCTTCCACAGTTCACTGGCATGGCCTGGCGATCAGCTGCAGGGAGTCCATCACGCGATCGCGCCTAAGTCGCGCCCGGTGGTCGACGAGGCAGAACGGGTTGCCGGGAACGGCGGCCCTGGGTGGCGGCCGTCTGGGGAACACGCGGCGTGCAGCGCCGGGCCGAACGCGACGAGATCCGTGCTGCATTAGCAACGAGATGGGCGCGTCTCAACGTCGGGCAGAATCGCGTCGATTGCTGCATCGGTCATGCGCCGTATGTGGCAATCGGCTTGCCGAACATGCCGGGCTGGGGTTTCACGCCGAGACCGGGCAGTTGCGGCACCGCAATGTGTCCCTCACTGATGACGACCGGATTCTTCGCATCGAAATGCCCGTCGATATATTCCTGGGCGATCCAGGCGCCTTCCATGCGGCGCGGCTCGACGGTCGCCGCGAGATGGACGCATGCCGCCGCGATGATGTCGCCTCCCCAGGCATCGTCGCAGCTGTGCGGCAACGAGCGGATGGCACAAAGGTCTCGCACCGTCGTCATCCTGGTGAGCCCGCCCAGGCGGGTGACCTTGAAGCCGAAGCCGTCCGCGATGCCAAGCGAGATCGCCCGCAACACCGCGTTCTGATCCTCGGTGCTCTCGTCCAGATAAACGGGATGCGTCACGCGACCCTTGAGCGTCGCAACCTCATCCATGGTGTTGCAAGGCTGCTCGAAGACGAAGGGGATCGCCTGGCAGAGCCTGTCCAGATGGATCGCGGCGGCCACGGTCAAGCCCCTGTTGCCGTCCACCGCCAACCGTGCCCCGTAGCCTACCGCCTCCCAGACCTTGTGGACGGTCGCCACATCCTCTTCCAGGTCGCGGCCGCCGATCTTGATCTGCAGGCGGGGATAGCCGGCCTGCACCTTGTCGGCCGCGATCCTGGCCGTTTCGTCCGGCGCCCCGACGATCAGAGAGTAATAGGCCGGAACACGGTCCGTCAGCGCACCACCCAAAAGCGTCGAGACGGGGACTCCCAGTTTCTGGCCGAGCAGGTCGAGAAAGGCCATGTCGAAGGCGGCCTTGGCATAGCCGTGTCCATTCAGGAACTCGTCCATTCGCTTGGCCAGGAGCCTGATCGAGGCGATCTCCGATCCGATGAGACCCGGAGCGATTTCGGCGATCGCGGCGCGCGCGCCGAGCGCGTGGTGCGGCTGGTAAACCGGTCCGATCGGGCAGGTTTCGCCCCAACCGGTCATACCGTCGTCCGTTAAGATTTCGAGAAGGGTGCTGTCGAGCGATGCCACGTCGTCGCTGGCCATCCGATAGGCCCCGCCCTTGACGGGCAGCAGCATTGTATAGACGTTGATCCGATCAACGCGCATTATTTCCGCGCCCTCTCTGAACTGGGGTCGTAAGGCGAGTCCGCGATGACTTCGGCTGTCTTCCATTCCCCGAGGATCGCGACGTCGAGCTTCGTGCCGGGCTTGCCAAGGCGCTCGGGCAACAGCGCCAGCGCCACGTCGTGCCCGAGCGTATAGCCGTAACCGCCCGATGTGATGCGCCCGACCAGCTCGCCATCAATGTAGAGCCCTTCATTGGCGAGCGTGCTTGCGCCGTCGGTTTCGATCTTGAGCGTCACAGAGCGGCGTTGATCACTACGGTCCTTGTACTTCAGGACCCCATCGCGCCCGACGAAATCACCCTTGTCCAGCCGGATGAAACGCTCCAGCCCGCTCTCCAGCGCGTTGAGTTCCGGGTTCATGTCGCGATACATGGCGCGGTAGGACTTCTCCAGCCGCAGCGATTCCAGCGCGTGCAGCCCGACGAGGCGCATGCCGTGCTTCTCGCCCTGTTTGAGGATCGTGTCGAGCAACTGCCGCTGGTAGGCCAGGGGATGGTAGAGTTCCCATCCGAGCTCGCCTTCGTAGTTCACACGCAGCAGCCGCACATCGCTGGCAAGCCCCACACTGCCCGTCCTTACGCCGAACCAGGGAAAGCCCGCGTTCGAAAGATCGATCTCGGTGAGGGGTTGCAGCACGTCTCGCGCGTTGGGCCCGACGACCGTGAAGCAGCCGCGCTCATTGGTAACGTTCCTCAAGGATACGCCGCCGTCGGTGGGAAGCAGCCTTGAGAGATCGTCGAAATTCCAGCGCTCCGCGCGCGGCGTCGAGATGAGGTAGAAGCTGTCTTCTTGCAGCCGCGCCACCATATATTCCGCCTGCACGCCGCCTCTCGCCGTGAGATGGTGCGCCAGCGTCGCCCGGCCGACTGCCGGCAGGCGGTTGGCGAGGATCCTGTCCAGCCAGCCGGCCGCGCCCGGACCGGACACCTCGAACTTGGTCATCGGCGTCATCTCGACCAGGCCGACGGCGTTGCGCACGGCTTGCACCTCCTCGCCGACGAACACACCCTTGGCGGTCCAGCGCCAGCTGTACTGGTCCCTGGCCTCGACGCCTTTGGGCGCGAACCAGTTGGGCATTTCCCAGCCATTGAGCACGCCCCACACCGCGCCCAGTTCGGTCAACCTCTCATAGGATGGAGCGGTCTTCTGCGGCCGGGCGGCGGGCATGTCCTGCCCCGGATATTTCTGCTCGGCATGCGTGCCCCAGGCCTCGCGGACCTTCGCGCGCGTCCAGGCCTTGTTGGCGTAGTCGCCGAAGCGGCGCGGGTCGAGGTCGGACGTGTCGAGGCTGTTGCCGCCCTCGACGATCCGCTCCGACAGATAGTAGCCGATCGTGCCGCCCCACAGGATGCCGCCAGGCACGCCCTCGGCCAGCCAGACATTGGGCAGGCCCCAGGCCGGCCCCATCAGCGGAAGCTCGTCCGCGGTCATCTGGAAGGGGCCGCGCACATTGGCCTTGATCCCGGCGCGTCCAAGCGCTGGTACAAGTTGCGTTGCCTGCTCCCAGTTCCAGGACACCGCCTCGAAATCCTCCTCGACGAGGTCGGCACCGAACCAGGCGGGAACGCCGTCCTCGGCGAACAGCTTGAGGTGTTCGGTACGCTCATAGGGACCGAACATCAGCCCGTCGCCTTCTTCGCGCAGATAGCCTTCAAAACCTTCATCGCGCAGGATCGGCATTTCGGGCCGTCCCGCGCGCTTGCGCTCCACCACCTCCGGCACCGGTTCGGTGATCCAGTACTGATGCAGGATCGGGATCGCCGGGATGTCGAGGCCGAGCAACGCACCGGTCTGGCGGGCGTAATTGCCGGTCGCGCAGATCACGTGCTCGCAGGTGATGTCGCCCTTGTTGGTCTGGACCAGCCATTCGCCGCTCGGCTTCCGCTTGAACCCGGTGACCTCGGTGTTCTGATAGACCTTGCTGCCCAGGTCGCGCGCGCCCTTGGCCATCGCGTGCGTCACGTCGGCCGGCGCAATATGCCCATCATCGGGATGGTAGAGCGCGCCCAACATGTGCTTGTTGTCGAGAAGCGGACACACTTCCCTCGCCTCCGCCGGCGACAGCAGATGCGCCCGCATGCCCTGGACGTCGGCCACGCTCATATAGCTCTTGAACTCGTCGAGCCGGTCGCGGCTGTTGGCGATGCGCAGCTGGCCGCATTTGTGCCATCCGACCGGCTGTCCGGTCTCGGCCTCGAGCCCTTCATAGATCTCGATGGTCTTGTTGATCATCCGGCCGACATTGATGTTGCGGGCATAGGACGGGATGAGGCCCGCCGCGTGCCAGGTCGAGCCGGCTGTCAACTGGGTACGTTCGAGCAGCGCCACGTCGGTCCAGCCGCGCTTGGCCAGCCCATACAGGATGCCCGCGCCAACGCATCCACCGCCAACGATGACCACTCTCGCATGTGTCTGCATCCCCAAATCCCCTGGCGTTTGCAATGTATGCCGCCGAAGCTACAGGCGGCGAAAGCCAGTGTAACGTCTTCAAAAACTAGGGATCACGATAAGCTGGATTTATGCAGCCGGCACCTGCCGGTCGGGAACATTCATGTTTGGGAAGCGCGAGGCCTAGGTTTTGGCGAGAATCGCACCCAGCTCGTCGACAAGCCGGTCAGGATCTTCCAATCCGACCGAGACGCGAAAGGCGCCATCTCCCATCCAGTCCCTGTATCGGGCGGCGGCATCATGATTGAGGCGATAGGATGAGCCGATTATGTCGTCCGACGGGATGTAGAAGATGAGGCTCTTCGTCTTGCCGAGCGACACCGCATAGCTGAAGGTCTTCACCGTTTCGGCCATGCGGCGGGCGAGTTCCATGCCGTCGCCGACCGAGAATGTGACCATGCCCGAAAAGTTGGCCATCTGCCGCACGGCAAGTTCGTGCTGGGGATGGGAGGCAAGGCCGGGCCAGTAGGTTTTCGCGACCTTCGGATGGCTTTCCAGAAACCGGGCCACGATGCCGGCGTTGCGCTCGTGGACGATCATGCGCGCCTCGAGCGTTTCGATGCCCCTCAGGATCAGCCATGCCGCGAAAGGCGACAGGCAGCCGCCATGGTGGATAAGAGCCTCTTTTCTCAGCGTCGCGATCGAGGCCCTGTCGCCCACGATCGCGCCGCCGATCGCGTCGCCGTGACCGCACAGGTATTTGCTCAGCGAATGCACCACGAAGTCGGCGCCAAGCGCCAGCGGGCGTGTCGCGATCGGCGTGGCGATCGTCGAATCGACCGACAGTTTGGCGCCGCAACCCCTGGCAACTAGAGCGATCGCCACGATGTCGGTCAGCTTCAGGTTCGGATTGGCCGGCGTCTCGACATGGATGAGACGCGTCTCGGGCCGCACGGCCTCCGCCACGCTGTCCGGATCGGCGCTGTCGACAGCCGAAACCGCGATGCCGAATTTGGGCAGGATGTCGTACGCAAGCTCCGCCACACCCGCATAGCAGACGTCGGCAAGGATCAGATGATCGCCGCTGCGTAACTGCGTCAGGAACAGCGCCGATATGGCCGCCATGCCGCTGGCGAAGCAAAGCCCTGCTTCGCCGCCTTCGAGTTCGGCCACCCTTTCTTCAAGCGCCGCGACGGTTGGATTGCTCCATCGCGTGTAGAAATGGGGGGCGTCCTGTCTCAGATCATTGGCTGAGAAGCCGATAAGGTCGGGATGCGTGTGGAAGCTCGTCGCGGCAACGATGTCGGGAGATACCGGCCTCATGCTGCTTTGGGGAATTGGCGAACCGTTCGAACGTGCATCTTTCGTCATTTCAAATGTCCTTGTAGCGCTGCCTCCATCGCCCGCGAAAGCGCATCCAGCGCGGCCGGAAGGACACCGATCGGCAGATAACCAAAGCCGAGACGCAGTATGGCGGAAGTCTCTCCAAACCACGCGCCATCGCCGATCTGAAGCTCCGCTTCGGGCAAAGCCGACCAGAAACGCTCGACTGCGGCCGCATCGAACACGCCCGGATTCAATCGAAGGCAGCATAGCGCCCCGCCATCCGGCTTCACCCAATCGACACGCCCCCTCTGGGCCCCGACCCATCCAGCTACTTTCGACACCCCTTCCGCCAGCAGGCCCCGGCGCTCGCTCAGGATCGTCTCGCGCTTGTCGAGGACGGCGGCGGCGAGCGTCTCGTCGAGCGGAGAGCCCGAGATCACGATATTCATCTTGGCGGTCGTCAGCCGGTCGCGAAGTCCGGCGTCCCGCACGGTCAGCCATCCGACGCGAAGCCCTGGCGCGCCATGCGCCTTCGATACGGATCCGCCGGCGATGACCGGGCCGTCCAGCGTGGCAGCGCTTGGAGGGGGCGTTTCATCTCCGTAAGTCGCATCGCGATAGGTCTCGTCGACGAACAGGGTTGCGGCTGGCGCCTTGGCGCGCATCAGCTTCAGGATGGCCTCGATCTCTGCCACGGAGGTCCGGACGCCGCTCGGGTTCTGCGGGCTGGCGATGCTGACGAGCCTCGTCCGCTCGTTGAGAAAAGGCGCGACACCGTCGGCCGTCAACCGGTAGCCCCGATCGAAGGCCAGGCGGCATTCGCGCACGACGACGCCCAGGGCGTCAAGCGAAGCGCGCGACGGCGGGAAACAGGGCGAGGCGATGACCGCCTCGTCGCCCGGACGGCAAAGCTCGAAGGCAAGCAGGAACAGGCCCAGCGCCACGCCCTGGGTAGTGACGACTTCCTCGGGCCGAACACCGGTCAGCGCAGCGATGGCGGATCGAAGGCGCGGCAGGCCGGAGGAAGAACCATAGCCCATCCTGAGGTCCCGCAGCGCGGCGGCGCCGCCGGCCAGGTCGAGGATTTCACCGAATGTCAGATCCTGGGCCGTGCTTTCGGCAAGGTTGAACCGCCGGTTTATATCCAGCAATGAAATGATGTCGTTTCGCGCGAAGCGCCCCTGCCAGTCCGGTTCGCGTCTCATGCGGGCCTCCGCGCGATCACATCGATCTCCACACGCGCGTCGAGTGCCAGCCTTGCCGCCTGCACTGTCGTGCGCGCCGGGAATGGTGCATCGAAAATGGTCCCGTAGATAGCGTTCATGGCGGCGAAGTCGTCGATGTCGGCAAGGAACACATGGGCCTTGATCACGTGCTCGAAGCCGAGACCGGCGGCAGTGAGCACGCGCCTGAGGTTCTCGAAGGCCTGGCGCGTTTCTCCTTCGATGCCGCCGGCGACCATGGTCCCGGTCGCCGGATCCTGCCCGACCTGGCCCGACGCGTAGAGGAGATCGCCGGCCCACACCGCTTGCGCGAAAGGTCCTACAGGCGGCGTGAGGTCGGGGGCGGTAACGGTCGTCCTGGTCATCTCGTACTCCTCGATCCGGTTGGCAATGGCGCCCGGTCCGCTTCGGGACCCGCCATCGGTTTACGGGAAGCACGATCCGATCTACGCTTCTTGTCTGATCTTGACCTTTTGCCAGACACCTCTGCCTGATCTCGATTGGCGACCATGCCGGCCCAGCAATTCGAAAGCCCGCTCGACAAGGCGACGTTCCGCACCGCACCCATGTTCGGCGGCATTGACCTGATGTCGGCAAGGTTCGTGCGGCACAGCTTCGCGCCGCACTCGCATGACGAGCTGATGATCGGCGTCATCCATGCCGGCGTGAAATCGTTCCGACGCGGAAGGTCACGCGAATTTGCGGCGCCGGGAAGCATCTCGGTGGTCAATCCCGGTGAAATGCATACCGGAGAACGCGAGCATGGAAGCGAGCTGGTCTATGCAGCGCTCTATATGTCGCGAACCGCTCTTGCCGCGATGCTGGCCGATGCCGGAAGCGGATACCTGGAACTCAGGCAACCGGTCGTGGACGACCGCGACATCTGGAACAGCCTCGGCGCCGCCCATCGGCTCGCCATGGAAGCTGACGATGCCGCCGCCGAGGAAGCCATGGTCTCCGGCGTTTCCCTGCTATTCCAGCGTTATGGCGCCGGCCGGACCGTGCGATCCGCAGAGGTGGCCTGCCCAAGGGCCGTCAACCGCGCGATCGCGTTCCTGCAGGATCATGCCGGCGACCGCATTAGCCTCGAGGACGCCTCAAGAGCCTCTGGCGTCGGCCCGTTCCACCTCATCAGGCTTTTCCAGAAACACCTTGGCTTGACCCCCTACGCCTATCTCACCCAGGTCCGGGTCGCGCGGTCGCGGCGCCTGCTGAGGCTCGGGCAACCGGTCGCTCAGGTCGCGCTGGATGTGGGGTTTGCCGACCAGGCCCATTTCACGAAACGCTTCAAGCAGCTCACCGGCACGACGCCCGCATTCTATGCCCGATCGATGCAATGAGTATCATCCTGCAAGACGGATTTCATCGGGATGGAACGGGCTCTACCCGAACATCCTCTCGCCCTGCTCGTCGATCAGCTGCATGCCCTTCTTGATCGAGATGTCGACGGCATCGTCCAGGCCGGCGAAACGGTCGGCGCGGATGTACTTGTGTTCCTTCATGACGCCGTCGATCTCCTTGGAGACAATGCCGCAGGTCTGGTACTGACCGTCGGCCTTGTAGGGCGTGGCGCTGATCAGGAAACCCTTGTGCTCGACCTGCTTTGCCGGTGCCGCACTCTTCGGCTCGGCGGCCTCGTTGCCACCGCCACCGCCGCCAAAAAGCTTCTTTAGAAAAGACATCGCTCAAACCTCCACTTTTTCCCTGCAATGGCCCGCGCCATCGTCGTCACGATTCATGACGGTGTTGCCTAAACATGGTCGAATGTCACGCCCCGTTCCAGCCCCCTGACGAAAACGGCGACCAGCAGCTCGATCTGCTGCCAGATCTCGTCCGCCTGCCCGCGTGCCGATTTCGCCGCATAGCCGCTGGTGACAATGCCATGCACGCTTGACCACAGGGCCCGGGCCGCTATCCGGAGCCGATCCCCATCGAGATCGAACCCGCCATCGGCGAGCACCCCGGCGATGATCTCGAACAATTGGTCCAGCCGCGCCTGATAGGCATCGGGCTCCGTCGCCAGGGCGCGCCGGCGATTGAAGGCGAGCAGCGCCGGCCAACTGCCGGGATGCGCCTCGACAAACCGCACATAGGCGCCCGCCAGCGCCAGCAGGCGCTGGCGCGTGTCCTTGACGCCCTTGAGGTCGGCCATTGCCGAAGCGCCGGCAGCACCCAGGCGCTCGAGAAGCCGCATATTGACGGCGCGGTGAACTTCGTCGAGGTCGGCGAACAGATTGTAGACGGACCCGACGGCGATCCCAGCCTGCTCGGCGATGGTCCTTGCCTTCAGGTTCTCCGCGCCGCCGCTGTCGATCAGCGTCTCGGCGATGGCGAGCACCCGCTCGCTCATCTCTTCCTTGTCCAGCGCCATGCCATTCCTTTTGAAGGTGCGTGCCCCAAGCGGCGCACGCCGTTGCGAACTTCGATTTCCTTTCATCTACCATATGCGGGAATTCGTGAACAGTGTTCAAAAACCTCTTGAACGATGTTCATTTCCTGTTATGTTGACTTCGTGAACATTGTTCACCGAAACAGTTCGAAGGGAGAAGACCACATGCTTAGCCTGATCAGAACATTGCTCGACGGCGCCAGCGCACGGGCCGAGGACGGACTGAAGGATCGCTTCGCCATCGATCTCCTGGCGCAGCGGATCCGCGACGCCGAGGCCGGCCTTGCCGCCGCCAAGCAGACGCTTGCCACGCTGATTGTCCGCCAGCGCGCCGAGCAGGCCGGCCTCGACCAGCTCGGCCGTCGCCACGCCGATCTGGAGACACGCACCATCAGCGCGCTGGCCGCCGGTAACAACGCGCTGGCCGAAAGTGGCGCGGCGGCCGTCGCCGAGATGGAAAACGAACGCGAAGTCCGACGCGCCACCGTGCAGAGCCTCGGCGAGAAGACCTTGCGGATGCGCGTTTCGGTGGAGCGGGCGCATCGCCGCATCATCGATCTCAACCAGGGCATGATCTCGGCCCGGGCCATCGATGCCGAGCGCAAGGCCCAGTCACGCCTCAACCGCTCGATCGGCAACCAGGCGAGCCTCAACGAGGCCGAGGAGATGCTGGCCCGCATCAAGGCCGGCAGCGATCCCTTCGAGGAAGCCGGCATCCTCGACGAGATCGACGGCGAACTGCGTCACGAGGCGATCCGCGACCGCCTTGCGGACGCCGGGCATGGTCCGGCGGCGCGGGTGCGCGCCAGGGACGTGCTCGAGCGCCTGAAAACCATCAACTGACCTGCATTCCCGAGCTGATTTCCATCAACCCAAATCCACGACAGTCAAATCAAGGGAGAATTCCAATGAACGCCAACCAGACCTACATCATGTTCAACACCGCATCGGTCGGTGCCGCATATTTCATGCTCGGCCTGTCGCTGTGGCTGGCGCCGGTCGACCTCGCGACCAAGGGCTATTGGGCCATGGGCATCCTGCTGCTCACCGGCAGCCTCGTGAACCTGGTCAAGTACCGCACGGACGAGCGCCTTTCGGCCGAGATGACCGCCAAGATCGAAAAGGCGCGCAACGAAAAGCTGATCAGCGAGTATGTCGGCAAGGAATGATCTGCCTCGCCGCTCACGAAAAAAGCCCGGTTCAACCGGGCTTCTTTGTGCCTTGCAGAAGTTGGGTTCCTACGCCTCAGCTACGGGACAGCGCTTCCAGCGCCTCGGCCGCCCCCTCGAGTATGCTGATCGCCTTGGCCTGCTTCTCGGCCGGCGCATCGACGATGTCGCCGAGTGCGGCGCGCAGCCGGTGGCGGATGGCGCGGAATTCATCACGCGCTTCCGAACTGTCGCCACGACCGCCGCGACGACCGCCCTCTTCGCCCTCGTCGTTCCAGCCGAACCATTCGCGCGCCTTGGCCATCTTGCGGCCGAAGCGCTCGAGATGCTCGAGCACGCCGTCGATCATCTCGCGATTGTCGGCGAGATGCGCCTGCCCAGCCTCGGTGATGGAAAACACCTTCTTGTTGCCCTCGGCCGCCGAGGCTGCATAGCCGGCTTCTTCCAGGAAGGTCAGCGTCGGATAGACCACGCCCGGGCTCGGGCTGTAGATGCCGCTGGTGCGCTCTTCCAGTGCCTTGATGATGTCGTAGCCGTGGCGGGGCGCTTCGGCCAGCAGCGAAAGCGTGATCAGCTTGAGGTCGCCGTCGGCCAGCATGCGCCCGGCGCGGAACATGTCGCCCGGGCCGCCGCGTCCGCCGCCCCTGCCCCCGAAGGGACCGAAACCGCCGCCGCCACGGCCGCCGAACTTGCCGGCCATATGCATGAAAGCGTGTTCTGCGCGTTCGTGAAAATGATGATGTCTGTGCATTTGAGTGCTCCTTGAGGTCTATCTTACGATATATCTTAATTGGGCGCACTTACCGAGAAAGTCAAGATATATCTTACGATGTATCTAAGAAAGCGCCAGCCGATCGACCACCGGTTCACGAACACGTGCGGCGCCTCACGAAACAAACCCCGCCGCCATCGCGAACTGTGGACAAGGTCCAGGCCGCAAGCCTCGGGGCCGGGCCGGAAGCGAGGTGGCGTCATGCCGTTGGGAATGAGCAGCAAGACCGCATTGGTGCTGGCGGGCGGCGGCAGCCTCGGAGCGGTGCAGGTTGGCATGCTGAAAGCGCTTGTCGCCTCAGGCGTCACCGCCGACTTCGTCGTCGGCTCAAGCGTCGGCGCCGTCAACGGCGCCTATTACGCGGCGGCCGCCACGGTCGAGAACATGGCACGACTTGAAACCCTTTGGCGCGGCATCACCCGCAATGACGTCTTCCCGGTCAGTTGGCGCTCACTGCTGGGCTTCGCGCGGCGGCGCGATTTCCTCTCTGGCTCGCACGGCATCCGTAATCTGGTCGAGCGGCATCTGCCCTATCGCAATCTCGAGGACGCCCCGATCCCCATCCATATCATCGCCACCGATTTGCTTTCCGGCGAGGCCGTGGTTCTGTCCAGCGGCAACGCGGCCGATGCGATCGCTGCCTCCAGCGCGATCCCGGTGGCTTTCGCGCCGGTGCGCATCGGCGGGCGGTTCCTGATCGACGGCGCCGTCACGTCGAACACGCCGGTCCGCGTCGCCGTCAGCCTTGGCGCGCGCCGCCTCATCGTGCTGCCGACCGGATTTGCCTGCAATCTGCACGCACCGCCGCGAGGGGCCGTGGCCAATGGCCTGCATGCCCTGACGCTGCTGATCGCGCGGCAATTGGTGCGCGAGCTCGACACCTTGCCCGGCGACATCGACTACACGATCGTCCCGTCGCTGTGCCCGCTGGCGGGCTCGGCTTACGATTTCACCCGCACCGCCGCCCTGATCGACGATGCGGAAAAATCGACGCGAAGCTGGATCGAGGCCGGCGGATTGTCGGCACGCGTGGTTCCCGATCAGTTGCGCGCCCATTCGCATCATCATGCTTAGAGCATGATCCCGAAAAATGGGAACCGGCTTTCGGAAAAGGTCATGCTCAAGCAGATGGACAGAGCCCCATCCCGATTCCATCGGGATGGAACAGGCTCTGGAAAACGAGAGCCGGCTTTCCGAAAAAACCATGCTCAATCAACACAATGGAGCCACATTCCGATTCAAATTCCGAGCACCTACCAGCGGCCCTTGCGCCGGTTCCAAGCATAGAGAAGATCGGCGAAACGGTCATAGGCCAGACGCGTCAACGGCAAGACAATCGGATTGCCGAACAGGCTCGCCAGCCAGCCCTCGCCCCGCGTCGCCCTCCACACCGCGATCGCGACATCGGCGCCGACGAGCAGCCGGCCATCGGCATCAGTGGCGTGCAGCCGGCGGCGGATATCCTCCAGCGAGGCGCCGTATCCTGCAAGCGCCTGCGGCTCCAGATTGATATCGCGAAATTCGATTCGCTTGGCCTTCACCGCTTCGATCAGCCGCCGCTTCTGCCGGCTAATGCCGGCATCGCAGACCGGACAGCGCGTGTTGTACCAGACGGTCAGCGAAGGCTTGGCATTGGTCACTTGCGCATGGCTGCCTTTGGCCCGATGCATTTGTTGTCGCGAAACAGCGCCCATTCTTCACACAGGCGTCCGCTGGGCAGGCGGCAGAACCCATATTCGTTGCCCGCCTTGTCCTTCCTGGTCACGAAGCGTCCGCCGATCGCGCCACAATGGACCGATGCGGGATTGGCCAAGCCCACCGGTTTCGGCATGGCAGCGCCGGCATCGACCGGCATCAACGACAATGCGGCAAGACTGACAGCCAGTATCGACATGTTCTGCATCGCGATCTCTCCAACCCACGTGTCTGTCACGACGACGCGTCCTGTCCTGTGACAGCCGCCAAATATGTCAGAAGACGTGGCTGGAGCGCCAGATCAAGCGCCGCCAAGGCGTCGCCTGATCATCGACGAGCCAGAAAACCCGCCAATTTGCATCATCCCAGCGAGGAGATGATTTCGCGATAAGCAAATTCCGGGAAGGCCTTGAGCGTGTGCGTCCTGACGCTGCCGCCCGAGCCCAGCATCAGTGCGAAACGGGCGAGCACCGCATCATCGGGCGCTTCGACCACCGCCACCATGTCGAATTCGCCCATGGTCAGGTAGAACGACTTGAACGACCCGCCCATCTCACCCAGCTGCTTCCTGGCGGCATCGAGCCGCTTCGGCGAGTCGCGCACATTCTTCGCACCCTGCTCCGTCCAGTTCATCAACACGATGTAAGTCGTCATGACACACCTCCCTCCGGGGCCACGGAGCACGGCGGTCAGGTCATGGACCTTCGCCGGGGCGGGCATCCGGGTTATCGCCCAGAATATGCATCCGGCCTAAAGTATCCTCCCGCGGCGAACATCCTGCAAGGATTACCGCGCCTGCGTCCATTGCTGGTGAAAGCGGGCTTCGGCCAGGCGCCAGGAAGGTGGCGGCAAAGGCCAAGCCCTTGAACCAGCCGGCGTCAACCAGGCAAAGCCGGTTTGAAAACTCGCCTGGCTGAGGCAATCTCCGTCGCGCCGTCGATTGGGCTGATATCCCCGGCCGACCGCCGAGACCGATCCAGCCGCTGGAGAGCTTCATGCGCGAGACCATCAACCTGCCGGAATCGATCGAAAGTCCCGCCGCATGGATCGGCCAGGACATGGCGGAGCATCCCGAACAGTGGCTTGTCGAACTGGACCCGCAGGACGTCGCGGAACTGGAATCGGCGGCAACCGGCTTTCTCGCCCGCTCGCAGGATATCGGCAACCTGGCCAAGGCCGATTTCCCCCTGCCCCGACTTGCCGGCCATCTTGCCGCCCTTCGCGAAAAACTGATCGCCGGCATTGGATTCGAGGTACTTCGCGGTCTCCCGGTCGAGAGATACTCCGCGCAAATGGCGGCAACGATCTTCTGCGGGGTCGGCGCGCATCTGGGAAGCGCGCGGTCCCAGAATGCCGGAGGCCATATACTCGGCCATGTCCGCGATATAGGCGCCGACGCCAGGGATGCCACGACACGCATCTACCAGACATCTGAACGCCAGACGTTTCACACAGACTCCGCCGATGTCGTCGGACTCCTCTGCCTGCGCGACGCCATGCAAGGCGGCGAGTCCCTGCTGGTGAGCACGGTGACTATCTACAACGAGATGCGCAAAAGACGGCCCGATCTGGTCCGCCTGCTGTTTGATCCAATCGCCACCGACCGGCGCGGCGAGATCCCGGAAGGCGAAAAGCCCTATTTCGAAATCCCGGTCCTCAACTGGCATGCGGGATTGCTGACCGGCATCTATCAGCGCCAGTACATCGACAGCGCGCAGCGCTTTCCGGATGCCATGCGGCTGAGTGCGGCGCATGTCGAGGCGCTGGATCTCTTCGACAGCCTTGCCAATGATCCCCTACTGAACCTGTCGATGCGGCTACGGCCCGGCGACATGCAGTTTGTCTACAATCATTCGCTGCTGCACGACCGCATGGGCTTTCGCGATTGGCCAGACCCGGACAAGCGGCGCCACATGCTGCGCCTGTGGCTGTCAATTCCAGGCGACCGCCCGCTGCCCGAATGCTTCAGGCAGCGTTATGGCTCGATAGAGATCGGCGACCGCGGCGGCATCATCGTCAAGGGAACGCGGCTGAACGTGCCGTTGTAGGGCAATTGCGGGAAAATCTGAAAGGGCTTTCCGCTTGATGCTTGAAACGAAAAAGGGCGCCAACCGGCGCCCTTAACGTTTTGCGATAGATGAACTCAACTCAGCTGTCGAGGAAACTGCGCAGCTTGCGGCTCCGACTCGGGTGCTTGAGCTTGCGCAGCGCCTTGGCTTCGATCTGGCGGATACGTTCGCGGGTGACCGAGAACTGCTGGCCGACTTCTTCCAGCGTGTGGTCGGTGTTCATGCCGATGCCAAAGCGCATGCGCAGGACACGCTCCTCGCGCGGCGTCAGCGAGGCCAGCACGCGCGTGGTGGTTTCGCGCAGATTGGCCTGGATCGCCGCGTCGATCGGCAGGATCGCCATCTTGTCCTCGATGAAATCGCCCAGATGCGAATCCTCCTCGTCACCCACGGGGGTTTCGAGCGAGATCGGCTCCTTGGCGATCTTCAGCACCTTGCGTACTTTTTCCAGCGGCATGGCGAGCTTTTCGGCCAGTTCCTCCGGCGTCGGCTCGCGGCCGATCTCGTGCAGCATCTGGCGCGAGGTGCGCACGATCTTGTTGATCGTCTCGATCATGTGCACGGGAATGCGGATGGTGCGCGCCTGGTCGGCGATCGAACGCGTGATCGCCTGCCGGATCCACCATGTCGCATAGGTCGAGAACTTGTAGCCGCGGCGGTATTCGAATTTGTCGACCGCCTTCATCAGGCCGATATTGCCTTCCTGGATCAGGTCCAGGAACTGCAGGCCGCGATTGGTGTATTTCTTGGCGATGGAGATGACGAGGCGCAGGTTTGCCTCGACCATTTCCTTCTTGGCGATCGCGGCTTCGCGCTCGCCCTTCTGCACCTGGTTGACGATCTTGCGGAATTCCAGGATCGAGATCGCCGTTTCCGTGGCGAGATGCTGGATCTCGGCGCGCAGGTCGCGGATCGTGTCCTTCTCGTTCTTGGTGAATTCCTTCCAGCCGCGCGAGGTCAGATTGCCGATCGCGCGCGTCCAGTTGGGATCGAGTTCCGAGCCCTGATATTCCTTCAGGAACTCCTCGCGGCGCACGCCATAGCTTTCGGCGAGGCGCAAGAGCTTACCCTCGTTCTGCACTAGGCGCTTGTTGATGTCGTAGAGCTGCTCGACCAGCGCCTCGATGCGCGCCGTGTTGAGCGACAGCGACTTCACCGCCTTGATCAGCTGGTCCTTCAGCTCCTTCAAGCGGCGATCCTGGCTGGGCGACAGCGTGCCGGCGGCGGCCAGACGGTTTTCGACCTGCTGATCCTGCAGCTTGCGCAGCTTCTTGTAGGTGTCGGCGATGACGTCGAGCGTCTCCATCACCTGGGGACGCAGTTCCGCTTCCATCGCCGCCAGCGACAGGCTGGCCTCGTCCTCGTCTTCCTCGTCGTCGTCGCCCATGCCGCGCGTGTCGGCGCCGACATTGGTGATGTCGTCTTCATCGTCGCGTCCACGGCGCGGCTTTTCCTCCGCCTTGGGCGCTTCCTCGATACGCTCGACGACCGGCGCCTGCTTGGCCTCGGGGCCGGCATAGGTCGCTTCGAGATCGATGATCTCGCGCAGCAGGATCTTCGATTCGTTGAGCTCGTCGCGCCAGATGATGATGGCCTGGAAGGTCAGCGGGCTTTCGCACAGGCCCGCGATCATCGTCTCGCGGCCGGCCTCGATGCGCTTGGCGATGGCGATTTCGCCCTCGCGCGACAGAAGCTCGACCGAGCCCATCTCGCGCAGATACATGCGAACCGGGTCGTCGGTGCGATCGGTCGGCTCTTTCTTGGTGGTGGTGGCGGCTACCGCTGTGCCCGTCTGCTCGGCCAGTTCGTTGGCATCTTCCTCGGCGTCGGCGGCCGTATCGGTGGCCTCGGCCTCTTCGCCCTGCTCGTCATCCTCGACGACATTGATGCCCATGTCGGACAACATGGCCATCGTGTCCTCGATCTGCTCGGAGGTCACTTCCTCCGACGGCAGCACCGAGTTCAGCTCGTCCATGGTGACATAGCCGCGCTTCTTGGCGGCCTTGATCATCTTCTTGACAGCATCATCGGAGAGGTCGAGCAGAGGGCCATCTGTGGCGCCTTCGCGTTCGGTCTCGACCTCTTCCTTTTCCTTTGTCGCCATTCTTCTTGTTCTCCAAGCGGCTCAGCATTGAAGCCGCGTACGCTGCCAGACCAGTCTAACTCTATGCGCTTGCTCGGAAACGCACTTCACCGGGCCGGTAACTGCATCAACTCATTTGTTTGGTGCATGTCATTGCCCGAAAACCGGTTTCCACTTTTGAGCGACATGCATTAAGTCCAGATTAACCCTGATATCTGTGGCAGGCGTCCTGCCTGTCCAGTGACCAGCACCTCATATCACTGCATTCCCGTCGGTGCGGGTGGGTTAACGTTTCGAATCGTCCTGATTCCGCCATTCTGCAAGAAGGTCAAGCGCCTCTCGCATGATTCGCCTTAAAAAAGCGAATCAATTACCCGACTTAGCGCGCAGTACACCCGACTGGTTGCACGGCAGCACCTCCACACTTTCACGCTCTTACCCGGGCCGGTTCCGTCCCGATGGACCGGAAAAGGCTCTGTCTTCCTTGGTGGAAGCATGGTCCCCGTCTAAGACCGGTTCCTGCTTTTCAGGGTCTTTCCCTAGGCACGCCCGCCTCTGCCCGAGGACACGCCAAACCCTTCGATCAGCGCTTCCGTCGCCTGCACATCGCGAAATTGCGCCTGAATTTCGATGAGGTGCCGGTAATTTTCGTCCGTGGGATCGCTGGCAAGCGCCGCTTCCGCCTGTTTCAGCTCCTTATGTAAGGTGCGCGCGCTGCGCTGCAAGTGCAACGCCTGGCTGAACGCGTCACGGGCATCCTCGATCGCGGCGGCCTCCAGTGCGGGCCATTGCCGCGCCCGCCTGATCAGGCCCACGGCCCGCTCCCAGATCTCGCCGCAGCCGGCGCGCTCGATTGTCGCAATCACCGCGTGGCGGTCATCGGCCATGTCGTGCGCCATCGCGTCGAGGATTGCGGCATGCAGCCGCGTGAGGTCGGAGTTTGCGAGATCGAGAAACTCGATATGGGCGAAGTTCTCGTCGATCAGCGCTGGATGGTTGACCAATGCGACGATGATCGTCGCCTCGCGCACCGACATGCCCTCGCTGCCGCGCTTGACCAGCGCCGACTGGCCGAGACTTTCGGTGATCGCCATGCGGCCGCTGCCAGCCTTGGCGAATTGTCCGCCGGGCACGGGCTTGCCCTGGCCGCGCTCGCCTTGCCGGCCGCCATCCTGGCGGCCCTGCCGCGCATTGCGCTGCGCGCCGAAGAAGCTCAGCACGCGCTCGCGCATTTCCTGCTGGTAGTGATAGCGCGTGCTTTCGTCGCGGATGCGGCTGGCGAGTTCCTGCAGCGTCTTTCCCAATTCCGCCCGCCGCTCCGGCGTGTCGAAGACACCGCCCGCCGTCTCGCGCATCCACAACAGGTCGACCAGGGGCCGTGCATCGGCAAGCACCGCCCGGAACGCGTCGGGACCTTCGGCCTTGACCAGATCGTCGGGATCCTTGCCTTCGGGCAGCAGCGCGAAACGCGCCGAGCGGCCGGCCTGCACCGAAGGCAGCGCCATGTCGGCGGCCCGCCACGCCGCCTTGAGGCCTGCCTTGTCGCCGTCGAAGCACAGCATCGGCTCCGGCGCCATGCGCCACAACAGTTCCAGCTGGTTTTCGGTCAGCGCGGTGCCCAGCGGCGCCACGGCGTTCTCGAACCCGGCCTGCGCCAGCGCGATCACGTCCATGTAGCCTTCGACGGCGATGACCGTGCCGCCCTTGGCCAGCGACTTGCGGGCGCGGGCGAAATTGTAGAGCACATTGCCCTTGTGGAAGAGCTCGGTGTCCGGCGAATTCATGTATTTGGCCAACGCATCGGGCGCCAGGGCGCGGCCGCCGAAGGCGATGATCTTGCCGCGCGAATCCGGGATCGGGAACATGATGCGGTCTCGGAACCAGTCATAGGACACCGGAATGTCGTCGCCATGGCGCACCAGCCCGCAGGCCTCGATGTCGGCTTTCGGCACGCCCCTGGCGGCGAGATGCTCCTTCAGCGCGTTGCGGCTGTCGGGCGCATAGCCAAGCCGGAACGATTGCTGCGTCGCCGGCGTCAATCCGCGATCCCTGAGATAGGCGCGGGCCTTCGCGCCTTCCGGTCCCTGCAGCCTCTCCTGGAAAAAGGCGGTCGCCATCTCCATCACATCCGTCAGGCTGGCGCGTTCCTTTTCGCGCCGTTCCTCCTGGACATCGCGGACCGGCATGGGCACGCCGGCCATGTCGGCGATCTTCTCGACCGCTTCGGGAAAGCTCATCCCGTCGAGCTCGGTCAGGAACTTGAAATGATCGCCCGACACCGAGCAGCCGAAACAATGGTAGCGACCCTTCTTGTCCTCGCAATGGAAGGACGGGCTCTTCTCGCCATGGAAAGGGCAACAGGCCCAATAGTCGCCACGCGAGGCGTTGGTCTTCTTCCTGTCCCATGCCACGCGCTGGCCGATCACCTGGGAAATCGGCACACGGTCGCGTATCTCGTCGAGGAAGGCTGGTGGAAAGCGCATGGGGAAACTCGTTTCTCCCCATATAATCACGCCGGAGCGGCCCGACGACCCCAAAAGCGGCCCATACCCGGTTTCCACAGGACAAAGAAAGGCGGCCGTTGCGGGCCGCCCTCCTGTTTCAATCCGGCGCCAAGCCGGGACTTACCGCGCGGCGATCGCGCCGAAGATGATGCCGGAGACAATGCCGACCAGCACGTAGTCATTGCCGACGCGGATCCACTCCTGGCCGGGGCCCGGACGGCGAAGGCCGTGGCGATGATAGTCGCGGACCGGCTGGTGACGCTTCCAGTTGGAGTATTTCTGGCCGTTGCGCCAGTGGCTGCGCTTGACGGTCTCCTTCTTGATGACGCGCTTCTTCACGTCCCGGTGCTGGCCAGGCCTCTGCCAGTCGACCTGGGTGAAATTCGACTGCGGCGCGACCGGCGCATTCATCGGCGCTGCCTGGCCCTGCAGGGCGCTGGCAGCCAGCATCGAGACGGCCATCACGGAAAGGACAATGCGTTTCATGAGGGATACTCCTTGGTTGTCGATGCCCATGGAATAGCGACCAGCGGATGAACTGAAACTGAATGACACCATTACGATTACGCAATGTTTTCCTATATTTAGGATCACTAATTCAAGACATTTGGAAACTCGGATCCTTGGCGGCAGGCGTCGTCGATACAGGTCAGCCGGCGTTGGAACGCGATGCCTTCCAAAACGCGCAACCAACCGCGTAAAAATCCGTTTCCGACGCGTCCCGTCGCGTGCCAAACATTCTGTCGCATGGACAAAAGTTATTACCCGGCTAATGTAAAATACGCCTCTTGCTGGTCTTCGCCATGATCATGATTCGCCCCCTCTTCCATCCAGTCCCGCTTGCCGTGACGCCAGTCGGCCTGTCGAGGCTGGCATGAGCGGCTCTGTCGTCCTGCTGCACCTTGCCGGTGCGGTGGCCTTGATGCTGTTTGCCACCCGCATGGTGAAGACAGGCGTCGAGCGCGCCTATGGCGACGTGTTGCGCCACAAATTGCGCGCCACCATGCGCAACCCGATCATGGCGGTGCTGGCCGGGTGCGGCCTGTCGATCGCCTTGCAAAGCTCCACCGCCGTGACGCTGCTGGTCGGCTCCTTCGCCGGCGCAGGCATCGTCTCCGGCATGTCGGGCCAACTGGCCGTACGTGGCGCCGAGATCGGCTCCGCCCTGGTGGTCAAGCTGCTGACCTTCGATCTCACGCTGCTGGTGCCGCTCTGCCTGATCACCGGCACGGTGATGTTCATGGCCACCGAGCGTCGTGACTGGCGCCAGACCGGCCGCATCCTGGTCGGCATCGGCCTTCTGATCCTGTCGCTGGAAATGATCGGCCAGGCCTCCGAGCCGCTGCGCAACAGCCAGCTGCTGCCCGTCATCCTCAATTACTTCTCCAGCGATTCGATCACCGCCTATCTGCTGGCGGCATTGATCACCTGGCTGTTCCAGTCGAGCATCGCCGCGGTGCTGCTGATGGCGACGCTGGCCGGTCGTGGCCTGATCACCCCCGAACTCGGCCTCGTCCTCATTCTTGGCGTCAATCTCGGTTCGTCGCTCATCGCGCCGATGCTGACCCGCTCGGCAGGGCCGGAGGTGCGCGTCGTGCCGATCGGCAACCTCCTGATGCGCGGGCTCGGTTCACTGATCATGCTGATCCTGTTCATGATCTTCAGGCCGCATGTCGGCTTCCTCGGCGCGACGGCGTCGGACCAGATCGTCAACGCCCACATACTGTTCAACGTCATCATCCTGCTGGCAGGCCTGCCGCTGGCAGGTGTCGTCTACCGCACTTCCGAAAAGATCGTGGCGCTCGGCACCAAGCCGGCGCCGGCCGTCACGCTCGACGTCGTCGAACTGTCGGCGCTCAACGAAAGCGCGCTGGATGTGCCGAGCCAGGCATTGGCCAACGCCACGCGCGAGGTGGTGCGTGTCTGCGAGACGGTCGAGATCATGCTCAAGCGCATCATCGAACTCTACGAGAGCGCCGACTCCGACAAGATCAAGGCGCTGGCCGCACTCGACGACCGCGTCGACCGCAAGCACGCGGCGATCAAGCTCTACCTCGCCAAGCTTACCAAGAATCCGTTGACCGAGGACGAGGCGCTACGCTGCCAGGAGCTGATCGGCGCCTGCGTCAAGCTGGAGCAGGTCGGCGATATCATCGTGCGCAACATGCTGGTGCATGTGAAGAAGAAGTTCGAGCGCGGACTGGAATTCACGGACGAAGGCTGGAGCGAGTTGTTGGCCTTCCATAGCTCGGTGCTGGCCAATGCGCGGCTTGCCTTCAACGTGCTGGTGTCGCGCGACCCCGAGACCGCCCGCCAGCTGGTGCTGGAAAAGGACCGGTTGCGCGACCGCGAGAAGGAAACCAGCGCCAGCCATTTCGAGCGGCTGCGCGACGGCACCGCCAAGAGCGTCGAGACCAGCTCGATCCACCTCGACACCATCCGCGACCTCAAGCAGATCAACTCGCTGCTGGCCTCGATGGCATATCCGGTGCTGGAAGAGCGTGGGCTGCTGACGGGATCGAGGTTGAAGGCAAGCTGAGCCTCTTTCCGCATCGCGCCCGCAAAGCGGAAACTCACATTAGCGTTTCGTCAGAAAATTACCTTTGCCCCGGCTCTCGTCTCTCGGCTAAGGATCGGTTCAGATCCGCCGGGAGGAAAAGTCGATGGATACTCATTCGCGCAGTTTCGCCAAGGCGCTGTCCTGGCGCGTCACCGGCACCATCGACACGTTGATCATTTCGCTTGTCGTCACGGGGAGTGTCAAGCTGGCCGCGGCCATCGGCGTGACCGAGGTCTTCACCAAGTCGATGCTGTACTATTTCCACGAACGGGCGTGGCTGAAAATCCCTTATGGGCGCAGGCTTCAGCGCAGCGGTGACAAGCTGCCTTGAAACTTGAAAGAAGATACCCCGGCCAAAGATTGTGGAGCACCAATGCCAGGCTTGCACTCGCTCGAAAGTGACATGAAGGCATGGCGGCATGATCTGCACGCCCATCCTGAATTCGGCTTCGAGGAAAAGCGCACGGGTGCCTTCGTGGCGCGAAAGCTCCGGGAGTTCGGCCTTGATGAGGTCGTCGAAGGCGTCGGCGGCACGGGTGTTGTCGCAACGCTGCGGCGCGGCACCAGCAACCGCGCCATCGCGCTGCGCGCCGACATGGATGCGCTCAAGATCGCCGAACAAGGTAATCATCCCTATCGCTCGCGCACGCCGGGCCTGATGCATGCCTGCGGACATGACGGCCACACCAGCATGCTGCTCGGTGCCGCGCGCCTGCTCGCCGATGAAGGCGGGTTCGACGGCACCATCCGCTTCATCTTCCAGCCGGCCGAGGAGTGGGGCAAGGGCGCGCTCGCCATGCTCGACGACGGGCTGATGCAACGCTTCCCCTTCGACGAGATCTACGGCCTGCACAATATGCCGGGCATTCCGGTCGGCCATTTCCAAACCCGCGCCGGCCCGCTGATGTCGGCGGAGGACAATTTCGAGATGACGCTGCGCGGCGTCGGCGGCCATGCGTCCCGCCCGCAACAGGGCAACGAGGTCCTGGTCGCCGCCTGTGCGCTTGTCACCAATCTGCAGACCATCGTGTCGAGGCGACTGAGCCCGACCGACATCGCCGTCGTCTCGGTGACCGAACTCGTCACCGACGGCACCCGAAACGCCCTGCCCGGCCTCGCTCGCATCCTTGGCGACGCGCGCAGCTTTCGGCCGCAAGTCAGCGCCGAGATTGAAAGGCAGATGCGCATTATCGCGGAGGGCACGGCGCTGACCTACAACTGCGACGTCGAAACCGTCTACACCCGCGAATTCGTGCCGTTGATCAACGATGCCGAAGCAACAGATGCGGCACTGGCAGCGGCAGCCGCCGTCTTCGGCGCGGACGCGACCAGCGGCGCGTCCGACCTGAACACCGCGTCGGAGGATTTCGCCCGCTTCCTCGACCATGCGCCGGGCTGCTTCGCCTTCATCGGCAATGGCGAGGCGTCCGCGCCGCTGCACAATCCAACTTTCGACTTCAACGATGCCGCCCTCGTGGGCGGAATGCGCTTCCACGCCGCGATCGCGCGCCAGCGCCTGCCGACAGGCTGATTTGAGCTCGGCCGCGAACTTGCGAAATCGCGATCAAGAAAAGCTAAAGCGGCGTCGACAATTTCTGGATTGCAGGCAACACGCATTCGTGATTTGAGGCGCTTCGCCCAGGGAATGCCTGCCTCATGTCGCTTCCACTTTTTGCGCTCTTCATCGCCGCCTTCGCCTTCGGCACCACCGAGTTCGTCATTGCCGGCGTCTTGCCTCAGGTGGCTGAAGGGCTCGGCGTCTCGGTGCCCTCCGCCGGCTATCTCGTCTCCGGCTATGCGTGCGGCATCGCCATTGGCGGCCCGCTGCTGGCGCTCGCCACCAAGAGGCTGCCGCGCAAGACCTTGCTGCTCGGCCTGGCGATAGCCTTCACCATCGGCCAGGCCGCCTGCGCGCTGGCGCCCGACTTCACCTCCATGCTCTTCCTGCGCATCGCGGTCGCCGTAGCCCATGGTGCCTATTTCGGTGTCGCCATGGTGGTGGCCGTTGGCTTGGTCCGCGAAGACCAGCGCGGCATGGCCGTCGCGGTCATCCTGTCGGGCCTCACCGTCTCCAACGTCATCGGCGTTCCCGCGGGCACGGCGATTGGCAACATCTGGGGCTGGCGCGCGACGTTCTGGGTGATGTGCGCGCTGGGCATCGCGGCAACGCTGGCCATGGCAGCGCTCCTGCCGCGCACGACGGGATCGGCCACGAAACATGTCGGCCTTGCCCGCGAGGTCCGCGTGCTGGCGCGCCAGCAGGTCTGGACCTCGCTTATCCTGATGCTGATGCTGATGATCGGCCAGTTCGGCCTCTTCACCTACATCACGCCGACGCTGCTGGAAGTCACCGGCCTCGACGAAAACCTGGTGCCGTGGGTGCTCCTGCTCAACGGCGTCGGCGCCACCATCGGCGTGTTCCTCGGCGGCAGGCTCTCCGACTGGAAGCTGATGCCCTCGCTCATCACCATGCTGTTCCTGCAGGCGGTGACGCTGGCGGTGATCTATGTGGTCAGCCCCTATCCGGTGCCGATGATCGTGGCGATCGTCATCTGGGGCGGTCTCAACTTCTCGATCGGCACGCCGATCCAGACCCGCATCCTCTCCTGGACGGCGGACGCCTCCAACCTCGCCTCGTCGCTCATTCCATCAGGCTTCAATGTCGGCATCGCGCTCGCCGCATCGCTGGGAGCAGCCATGCTCAATGGCGGCTACGGCTATCGTAGCCTGCCGCTGCTCGGCGCTTGTGCCATGCTGATCGCCGTCATCACCGCTGTTGTCTCCCATGTATGGGAAACCCGCAGCAGCGCTACACCGCCGGTGCCCGCAGCGGCGGAGTAGCCCCTCACCCGCGCCAGTGCAGCAGGCGCATGGCGTTGGCGGTGACCAGCACGGTGGCGCCGGTATCGGCCAGGATCGCGGGCCACAGGCCGGTGATCCCGGCGATGGTGGTGACCAGGAACACCGCCTTCAGGCCAAGCGCCACGGTGATGTTCTGGCGGATGTTGGCCATCACCGAACGCGACAGCCTGACCATGCGCCAGACATCCATGACCCGGCCATGCAGGATCGCGGCATCAGCCGTTTCCAGCGCCACATCCGTGCCGCCGCCCATGGCGATGCCGATGTCGGCGGCGGCCAGCGCCGGCGCGTCATTGATGCCGTCGCCGACCTTGGCGACCTTCAGACCCTCGCGCTGCAGTTCGCCGACGATACGCTGCTTGTCCTGGGGCAACAGCTCGGCGCGCGCCTCGATGCCGAGCGAGGCGGCGATCGCTTGCGCCGTGCGGCGGTTGTCGCCAGTCAGCATCACCGCGCGGATGCCTTCGGCCTTTAGCGCGGCGATGCCAGCGGCCGCATCGAGCCTCGGCTCGTCACGCATGGCGATCAGCCCGGCCACCGCGCCATCGGCCACCAGCACGGAGACGGTCTTGCCCTGGCCGTTGAGGCTCTCGATGGCAAAGCGCTGTGCCTCGGTCATATCAGCACGTTCCGCCGCCGCCTGGCCGGAGCCGAGGAATACAGCGACACCACGGACATTACCCTCGATCCCCTTGCCCGAGATTGCCTTGGCCGCCAGCGCCGGCATCACCTTGATCTCGTCGGCCTCGGCCTTGCCCAGGATCGCCACCGCCAGCGGATGGCTGGAGCCCTGCTCGAGCGAGGCCGCCAGCGCCAGCGCGTCCCGCTCGTCGCGGCCATAGGCCACCACATCGGTGACCACGGGCTTGCCCTCGGTCAACGTTCCCGTCTTGTCGAAGGCCACCGCGGTGATCTTGGAAAAGCCTTCCAGCACCGATCCGCCCTTCATCAGCAGGCCGCGCCGCGCGCCTGTCGCCAGCCCCGCGGCGATTGCCGCCGGCGTCGAGATGACGAGAGCACAGGGGCAGCCGATCAGCAGGATCGCCAGGCCCTTGTAGACCCATTCGTTCCAGTCGCCGCCCATGAACAGCGGCGGCAGCAATGCCACCAGCGCGCCGACCACCAGCACCGCAGGTGTGTAATAACGCGAGAAGCGGTCGATGAAGCGCTCGGTCGGGGCCTTGGCCTCCTGCGCTTCCTCCACCAGGCGCACGACGCGGGCGATGGTGTTGTCGGAGGCGGCAGCCGTCACTCGCACCTTCAGCACGCCATCGGTGCTGATGGTGCCGGCAAAGACCGTTTCCGCGACACCCTTGCGCTTGGGCGTGCTTTCGCCGGTCACCGGCGCTTCGTCGATATCGCTGGAACCCTCGACAATCTCGCCATCGGCTGGAATGCGGTCGCCCGGCCGCACCACGATGATGTCGCCGATGCCAAGCTGTTCGGCGGGAACCTCGACAGTGCTCCCTGCCCGCTCGACAAGCGCCGTCTTCGGCACCAGGTCGGCAAGGCCCTGGATGCTGGCCCGCGCCCGGCCGGCGGCCACACCTTCCAGCATCTCGCCGATGAGGAACAGCACCACCACGGCGGCGGCCTCTTCGGTGGCGCCGATCATCACCGCGCCGACCGCGGCAATGGTCATCAGCATCTCGATCGAGAACGGCGTGCCGGCCAAGGCCGCCATCAGCGCGCGCCGGGCGATCGGCACCAGGCCGACCAGCAGCGCCGCCAGGAAAGCCCAGCGCTCGGCCGCGGGAATGAGATGGCCGATCGCGTAGGCAGCGAGAAGTGCGGCCGCGCAACCCAGCGTCAGCATCGCCCGGCGGGAACGCCACCACGCCTGCCCCAGCTCCGCATGGCTGTGAAGGTGTGTAGAGCCGGCAGCCTGCTGACCTGCCGGCTTGCCGCTATGATCGTGGCCCGTGTGATCGTGACCGTGATGATCGTGACCTTCATGATCATGGTCGTGGCCCTCATGATCATGATGAGCGTGGTCATGTGCCTTGGCTGTCGATGCGTGCCCGCCAGCCCTGGCTTCGGTCTTGACGATGCCGTAGCCCAGCCGCGCCACCTGCTGCAGCACCTTGTCTTCGGGCAGCACACCGCCATGGCTGACGGTCATCGAGGCGCCGGTCACCGAAACCGAGACGTCGGCGACGCCGTCGAGACGGCGCACCGCCGTATCGATCTTGGCCGCGCAGGACGCGCAGTCCATGCCGCCGATCTTGAACCGCGTCTGCCTGAATGGTGTTTGCTCGTGAGGAGCCGTCATCACATCACCTGCCTGTTTTTCACCGCGCGACGTGCCGCCGCATGGGTCTTGAATCCCGATGACGTCAGATGTAATTCCTCTAGTGACTAGAGCTTCAAGAGGAAAAATTCATGTTTTCGATCGGAGATCTTTCCCGCCGCACCGGGGTCAAGGTGCCCACCATCCGCTACTACGAGCAGATGGGCCTGGTCGCCGCGCCCGAACGCTCGGAAGGCAACCAGCGCCGCTATGGCCGACAGGAGCTGGAGCGGCTGGCCTTCATCCGCCATGCCCGTGATCTCGGCTTTGCCGTCGAGGACATCCGCGCGCTGATCGAGCTCAGCTTCCACCCCGAGCAACCCTGCGGCCACGCCGACAAGATCGCCGAGGAGCAGCTGATCTCGGTGCGCGAAAAGATCGCCCAGTTGAAGCGGCTGGAAGCGGAACTCGAGCGCATCGCCACCTGCTGCAACGGCAAGACGGTCGGCGACTGCTACGTCATCCGCGCGCTCTCCGACCACGCGCTCTGCGCCGACGAGCACGCCTGACACTTTAATTCGGCTGGGCGATTTAATTCGGCTGGGCGATTCATTTTCACAGGGAAAGGAGGTAATCGCCTGAAAAGAATCGAATTTCGGGCAAGGCGGGGAAGACAGATGAAAGTGTTCATCAGCGCGGACATAGAGGGCACCGCCGGCATAGCGGATTGGGACGAGGCGCTGAAGGAAAGAAGGGACTATCCGGAATTCCGCGAATTGATGACCGCCGAGGTCGTGGCTGCCTGCGAAGGCGCGCGTGCCGCCGGCGCCAAGGAAATCCTGATCAAGGACGCGCACCAGACCGCGCGCAACCTAATCGTCTCGAAGCTTCCCGACTACGCCAGCATCGTGCGCGGCTGGAGCGGCCATCCCCATGTCATGATGTTCGGCCTCGACAAGAGTTTCGACGCCGCACTTTTCACCGGCTATCACGCCAAGGCCGGCACCGAGGCCAACCCGCTCGCCCACACGATGAACGACCGGATTTCGCGGCTGATCATCAATGGCGAGGTCGCTTCGGAATTCACCGTCAACGCCTATACGGCGGCGCTGCTGGGCGTCCCGCCGGTGTTCCTGTCGGGCGATCGCGGCATATGCGACGATGCCCGCGCGCTCGTGCCGGACATCGCCACGGTGGCCGTCAGCGAAGGCTTTGGACGCGCCGCGCTGTCCATGTCGCCGGCTCGTGCGATCGCCGAGATCCGCGATGGCGTGGAGAAGGCGCTGACACGCGACCTGAAGGCGTGCCGCCTGGACTTGCCCAAGCATTTCGACGTGGAGATCGAGTTCAACAATCCGACCGACGCCTACCGCGCGAGCTGGTATCCGGGAGCGGAGCATCCGCGCGAGCGCACCTTGCGCTTCGTCTCCGACGACTATTTCGAAGTGCTGCGCGCGCTGCGTTTCCTCACGGTGTGATGCCCCCGGCCCAGTTGCCCGCCGCCTCCCAGAAACGGTTGGCGATCGGGCGCGCGCCATCGGCGTGGCGGTAGAGGCGGATCTCGGTCGTCAGCTCCCAGTCGGGATCGACGGATGCCGGCACAAGGGCCCCGTCAGCCAGTTCGCTGGCGATCAGCCGTTCCGGCAGCCACGACACGCCCCAGCCGGCGAGCGCCATCGCCTTGTGGCCGATGCAGATGGTGTTCTCATGCGTGGTGTTGCGCGCGAAGGGCGCGCGCTTGGCGAACAGCTTGTTCAGCGCCATGCCGAAAAACGAAAAGTCGCCATAGTCGATATAGGGCAGCGGCGTGTGCGTCCTCAGCGCGTGGTCCAGCAGCGGTCCTTGCGGATGCGGCGCCGCGACCGGTTTCACTTTCTCCGTACCCAGGACGAGAAAGGAAAAGCGCGAGCTGTCTAGCAGGAACGGCACCGAGGGATGGAAATAGGTGAGCAGGAAATCGCAATTGCCGTCGAGCAGCGTGTCGATGTTTTCCTCGATGCCGCCCTTGTCGGGGCTGACATGCGAGCTGAACAGCGGCAGGTGCGCGCGCATATCGTCCAGCCATGCGGGAAGGAAGGTGACGGTCAGCGTATGCAGCGCCGAAAACGTCACCCGGTGCTTTTCCGCCTCGTTGCGCGGGCGCAGCGAATCCCGGTTGCGATGCAGCGTGCGGATGGCGTCCTCGGCCATCGGCAGGAAGCGAATCCCTTCCGCCGTCAGCGTGACGGGAAAGGTCGCCCGGTTGACCAGCGTCGCGCCCATCCAGCCTTCGAGCTGCTTGATGCGCCGGCTGAACGCCGGCTGCGTCACGCCGCGCAGATAGGCGGCCCTGGAAAAGCTCAGGCAGCCCGCCAGGCAGCAGAAATCCTCCAGCCATTTCAGTTCCATGCAATCCAGTCTCCCGCGTCTTCGGCAGCTCCGTATAGCGGCGTTTCCTCACGCCGCGCAAATCCCATGCAAAAAATGCATAAGCTTGAAGAAACATGGCATTGGCCATGGTTCTTCCATGCCACTAGCGTCCGGCCACATCATCAAACCGGGAATGGCCGTGGCGCGCGAAGTCTATGTGGAAGGCAGATTCGTCAGCGAGGACGAGGCAAAAATCTCTGTCTTCGACAGAGGGCTGCTGTTCGGCGACAGCATCTATGAGGTGACCGCCGTCATCGGCGGGCGCCTGATCGACAATGATCTCCATCTGGCGCGGCTCGAACGCTCGCTCGGCGAACTCGAAATCCCGATGCCGCTCGCGCCCGAGGCGATCGTCGAGGTCCAGACCCAGCTGATCGCCCGCAACCGGCTTCAGGAAGGCGTCATCTACCTGCAGATCAGCCGTGGCATCGCCGACCGCAACTTCGGCTACGCCGGAGACATCAAGCCGACCTTCTTCGCTTTCAGCCAGGCCAAGGATTTGCGCAATGCGGTGGCGGTGCGCGACGGCATCCGTGTCGCCATCGTCGACGACCAGCGCTGGGCGCGGCGCGACATCAAGACGACGATGCTGCTGGCGCAGGTCCAGGCCAAGCATGTCGCCGCGCAACGCGGCTGCAAGGAAGCCTGGCTCGTCGAGGACGGCTTCGTCACCGAGGGCGCCTCCTCCACCGCCTATATCGTCACCGCCGACAACCGCATCGTCACCCGCGCCAATTCGCGCGCCATCCTGCCCGGCTGCACGCGCCGTGCTGTCATCAAGGTGGCCGATCAGCTGAACCTGGTGGTCGACCAGTCACACTTCACCGTCGAAGAGGCCCGGAACGCGCGCGAGGCCTTCCTCACCAGCGCATCGAGCCTTGTGACCCCGGTGATCGAAATTGCAGGCCACGCGATCGGCGACGGCAAGCCTGGACCGGTCACCCGGCTCCTGCAGAAGACCTATCTGGACCTGGCACTGGGGAACCCTGCCCCGGTTCAGTAGGAAACGTCCAGCAACGACAATCAACAATGGGAGAAGAGAGAATGAAGTCCTTGAAATACGCATTGTGCGCCTCCGTCCTGGCGCTGACCTGCGCCACCTCGGCCATGGCCGAAACCCAGGGCTATGGCGACTGCCAGGTGACCGGCGAGCGCGGCACCGACAAGATCACCCCGGCGGTCGCCGGCCAGCTCACCGTCATCATCAACCTGCCGGCGGTCGGCCAGTTCAATGGCGACACGCCCGACACGATCAAGGACGGTTACGAGTTCTGCATGGCGGTCAACATCGCGCACCGGCTCGGCCTCGACACGGTGAAGCTGGTCAACGCCT
This sequence comes from Mesorhizobium carmichaelinearum, assembly GCA_943370265.1. Classification (GTDB taxonomy): domain Bacteria; phylum Pseudomonadota; class Alphaproteobacteria; order Rhizobiales; family Rhizobiaceae; genus Mesorhizobium; species Mesorhizobium carmichaelinearum_A. Next base: position 199,640 of record CALRQH020000002.1, on the reverse strand, counting down.
CCTTCGATTCCATCGTTGCCGGCCAGAACAAGGACTACGACATCGCGCTGGCACTGATATCGGTGACGGAGCCGCGCAAGAAGGTCGTCGATTTCTCGGTGCCCTACATACAGTCGGACAATGGCGTGGCGGTGAAGGCCGGCAACACTGTCACCGAAGAAACCATCAAGACCAGCCGTGTCGGCGTCCAGGCGGGCACGACGCTGGTGCAGTTCGCGCAGGAGACCCTCAAGGCCAAGAGCGTCGATGTGTTCGACGACACCGCCTCGATGTTCACGGCGGCAGCCGCCGGCAAGGTGGACGCGGTGATGACCGATCTCGGCATCGTGCTCGGCCAGGTGGCGAATTCCAACGGCAAGCTGGCCGTCGTCGGCAAATACACCACCGACCGGCCGACCGCCGGCATCTACCCGAAGGGCTCGCCGAACGGAGCAGTCATCGACAAGGTCATGACCGACCTGCAGAACGACGGCACGCTGAAGAAGCTGGAAGCCGCCTACCTGCTGCCGTCCTGGGGTGGGCTCTCCCCCGACAGCGTGCCTACCTGGAAATACTGATGTCGATACCGACAGCTGAATCGGGAAGCGAGCGCGCCAGCCAATGGCGCGCCCGCAGCAAGGTCCGCACGCATGGCAGGCGGGCCTGGGTGGCGCTCGGCGTCACCGCCGTTACGTTTCTCGCTATCGCCTACACGTCCCTGCACATCGCTGCCTATGTGCTGCAGCAGGGCTGGCCGAACGTGCCCGTCCAGATCGTGTCGGCACTCGCCTGCGTGCCGCCGCTATGGGTCATCGGGGTTGCCTGGCGCGCTGTCAGGCTGTCCGCGCGCGCGGCGTCATCGAATGACGTACATGCCGGCCGCGAACTTGGGTCCATATCCTCGGATGTATCCTGGAACGCTCTCTCCTATTCAGTGGCGCTCCTGATCATCTGCGCCTTCGCCTGGTTCCTGGTGGTCAACGATGCCGCCGTCAGCCGGACGTTTTTCGATCTCGACCTGATCTGGAAGTCGGCCGGGACCATCCTCAAGGCTTTCGGCACCAACATCTCGATCTTCTTCTTTTCCGCGATCCTCATCCTGGTCTGGGCGCTGGTCGTCGCCATCGCCCGCACCTTGCCCGGCAAGGCCGGCCGGCCGATCCGCACGCTGGCGATCATCTATGGCGACCTGTTCCGCGGTCTGCCGGCCATCATCACCATCTATCTCATCGGCTTCGGCCTGCCGCTGACCGGCCTGCCCATCCTGAAGGACCTGTCCTCCAATGCCTATGCGATCATCGCGCTGACGCTAACCTACGGCGCCTACACCTCCGAGGTCTATCGCGCCGGCATCGAAAGCGTGCATCCCAGCCAGATCGCGGCGGCGCGCTCGCTCGGCCTCTCCTATTTCAGGACGATGCGCTACGTGGTGGTTCCGCAGGCAGTGCGCGGCATCATCCCGCCGCTGATGAACAATTGCATCAGCCTGCAGAAGGACACCGCGCTCGTCGCCATCATCGGCACCATCGATGCCTTCAACCAGTCGAAGATCGTTGCCAGCAACAATTTCAACCTGTCGGCGGTGACGACGGTGGCGCTGATCTTCATCCTCATCACCATCCCGCAGGCTCGCTTCGTCGACAGGCTGATCGAGCGGGATCGCCGCAAAATGCGCTCGGGCTCATGACGGGCGGGGAGTGAACGAACATGGCATTGGTCGAGATCGACAAAGCCTACAAGCGCTATGGCGCGGTCGAGGTGCTGAAGGGCATTTCACTGGACATCGAGGAACATCAGGTGGTCTGCCTGATCGGCCCTTCCGGCTGCGGCAAGTCCACGCTGCTGCGCTGCATCAACTGCCTGGAGCCCATCCAGGGCGGCGAGATCAGGCTGCATGGCGACCGCGTCACCGGTCCGGGCGTCGACCTCGACCTGCTCCGGCGCGAGATCGGCATCGTCTTCCAGAGCTACAATCTGTTCCCGCATATGAGCGTCATCGAGAACATCACGCTCGGACCGGTCAAGGTGCTGGGCACGCCGCGCAACGCGGCTACGGACAAAGGCATGGCGCTGCTCGAACGGGTCGGCCTCGCCGCCAAGGCGCGGGAATATCCCGACCGCCTCTCCGGCGGCCAGCAGCAGCGCGTGGCCATCGTGCGCGCGCTGATGATGGACCCTGCCCTTCTGCTGCTTGACGAGATCACCTCGGCGCTCGATCCCGAACTCGTCTCGGAAGTGCTGGACATCGTGCGCGACCTGGCCACCAAGGGCATGACCATGGTGCTGGCGACGCATGAAATGGGATTTGCGCGCGAGGTTGCCGACAAGGTCTGTTTCCTTCAGGAAGGGCTGGTCTATGAGGAAGGCCCGCCCTCGCGGATCTTCGGAAACCCGCAGGGCGAACGGACCCGCGCCTTCCTGAAGCGGATCATCGACGCGGGCCGCTTGTGAGGAGTAGCGATGAGCAGGACTGTCGGTGATTTCGGCCTGACCTGCGGCACCTTGCCTGCGGGCGCGAAGAACTCTATCACCGACGTGCCCGGCGTGCGGGTCGGCCACCACACGCTGCGCGATGGCGACATCAACACCGGCGTCACCGCGATCCTGCCGCATGCTGGAAATCTGTTTCGCCGGAAGGTGACGGCGGCGGCCCATGTCATCAACGGCTTCGGCAAGACCGTCGGCCTGACGCAGGTGCAGGAACTCGGCACCATCGAGACGCCGATCCTGCTCACCAACACGCTCTCGGTCGGCACCTGCGCCACTGCGCTGATCCGCGACGCCATCCGCCAGAACCCGGACATCGGCCGCACGACCGGCACCGTCAATCCGGTGGTCGGCGAATGCAATGACGGCCCGCTGAACGACATCCAGGCGCTGGCGATCACCGAGGAACACGCCCTTGCCGCGATGGCGGAGGCGCATGAAGGTCCGGTCGAACAGGGCAATGTCGGCGCCGGCACCGGGATGAGCTGCTTCGGCTTCAAGGGCGGCATCGGCTCTGCATCCAGGAAGCTCAAGCTGGGCGGCGGCGACCATCACCTTGGCGTTCTCGTCCTGTCGAATTTCGGCAGGCGCGGAGACCTGATCCTGCCGGACGGACGCCGACCCGATCCGAGGCAAACGGCGGAGGCAGAACGCGGCTCGATCATGATCGTGCTGGCGACCGACGTGCCGCTCGAGCACCGCCAGTTCGAGCGCGTGGCGCGTCGCGCCGGGGCCGGCATCGCCCGGCTCGGCTCCTTCTGGGGCCACGGCAGCGGCGACATCGCCATCGCCTTTAGTACCGGCAACATGGTCGACCACGACGAACCCCGCGATCTCGTCCCCCAGATGTCCTTGAACGAAGCGCGCATCGACATGCTTTTCCGGGCGGCGGCGGAAGCCACGCAGGAGGCCGTGCTGAACTCAATGCTTTCCGCCGAGGCGTTCACCGGCAGAGGCGGCACGCATCGCGCGTCGCTGGCCGACTGGCTGGAGGGTCAGTCACGGGTCGAGTAGGCTCAGCCAGGCCCACTCCGCCGGACTGACGGCATCCGCGAATGCACAAGATTTGCATCGCAGCTCCCTTCGACCGGCGTCACGGAATGGATCCTAGGGTCTGCGCCGCGCGGAGTAGACCCTAGGATCCATGCCGTGACTTTCGAGAGCCGCAACGTTGCGAACGGCCGCCGTTCAAGCGCAGCCGGCAGCGGCGCTCCGCACCGCCTACAACTCGATCCGGAACCTTAAACTCTCAACACCACCATAAGCCGCGTCCTCGAAAAACCTTTCGACGAGCTTGCCGCCATTGGCCAGGATCACCTTGTGCGATGCCGGGTTGCCCGGCTTGGCGGTGATCTCGACATAGGGCAGGCCGACCGCCCTCGCCTCGTCCAGCATCAGCCGCAGCGCCTCGGTGGCGTAGCCGCGCCGCCGTTTCCACGGCACCACGGCGTAGCCGATATGGCCGAGCACATGCGACGGCAGTTCCGCGGTGCCGGGCTGCCAGCGAAAGCCGATCGAGCCGGCGGCCTCGCCGTCCCAGATCCAGCGGCGAAAGCCCGGCAGGCGCGGCACCTTTCTGCCGTCGGGCAGCGTGAGCGGCGGCCCCTTGGCCTCGGGATCGTCGAGGCTGACGAGAAAGGCCGCCGAATCCTGCTCGATGGCGGCCAGCTGTTCGCGCGTCGCCACCTCCAACCGCACATTGTCCGGCGACCAGCCACGCTCGAGCGCGGCCTTGTAGGAAGGCAGATGCTCAAGAGCAGGTTTGACGATTTCGACCATCATGGGCAACAATATCGTGAGGATCAACGCCAGCAAGATAGCAGCGCTGCTGGCGAAGGAACGTACCACCGGCGTGCGCCGTTACGACAAGGCCGCGCTCCCATCGCTGGAAACGCGGCCCTGATAGGTCATAGGGAGAAGAACCCCGGCGCGGCCCTTATCAAGCCGCGCTGGACTGTCCCCGGCTCAGGCGATGTCGAACCTGTCGGCGTTCATCACCTTGGTCCATGCCACCACGAAATCCCTGGCGAACTTCGCCTTGGCGTCCGAGACTCGACACAGCGTCCAAATCTCTTGCTGGCTAGTCGATTTTGGGGCTTATTGACCTCGGTGTGCTTGGGCGGGTGGCGTAATGATTGCGGGTAAGAAGTATTTCCGCCTCTTTTGGACGGCATCCGCAGTCATTGCATCAAGCCTATTTTGTGCGGCCGCGGGGTCATCCGACATCGTCAGTTCGGGCACAGGCTTCTTCGTTAACGACCAAGGTTGGATTGTCACCAACCAGCATGTTGTCGAAGGGTGCGAAAGCGTTAGCGTGCCATCTCTTGGTGACGCTGCGGAAATCAAAATAGACAAACAGAACGACCTAGCTGTTTTCAAGGTCAATGCGACGGACAAAAAACCGATTTCTCTTCGTGGTACCCAGCCGAGACTGGGCGAAGATATCGCGGCTTATGGTTTCCCGCTTAACGGCATTCTCTCCGACTCAATCAAGGTCACCACTGGCAACATCAATTCGCTAGTTGGCATGGAGAACGATACCCGCTTTATGCAGGTTTCGACGCCGCTACAACCAGGCAACTCAGGCGGTCCAATCGTTGATCACTGGGGGTCCGTTGTTGGCATGGCAACATCGGTCTTAGGGTCGAAATTTGCTGACGCGACGGGAATAACCCCTCAAAACGTGAATTTCGCGATAAGGTCAAACGTCATTGAACTGTTTTTGCAGAGCCGCGATATCAAGTTCGAAAGTAGTGTGCCACAAACTGGGGCGCCTCCTCTTTCCACTGCTGATCTGTCCGACAAGGTCGTCCCATCGACCGTTCCGGTTCTTTGTCACGGCAAACCCATTGCTCAGGTTGCCAATCAAACGCCGACGACCGCGCCTGTTGCGCCGACAACGACCGTTTCTCCGCCAATGTCCCGGGGTTTTCAGTCGCTGACGAATGTTGATGTAATCGGCTTTGATTATTCGACCCTTCGCTCTGTCTCCAGCGAGCAATGCAGCGCGGCCTGTCAGGCGGACTCTTCTTGCCGCGCAACGACCTACAACAAGAAGGAGCACTTTTGCTTCTTGAAGAATGACGCCAAGCTTTTGGTTCGCAACTACGACGCTGACGCAAATGTGGCTTCCGATTTGCTGGGAAGCACCGTGGTCTCTACGTTTACCATCGCTTCTGGCCGCGACATGGCCGGTGGGGACTATCTGCGACTTCGCAATAGCTCGTTTATCGGCTGCTATCTTGAATGCGAAAAGGATTTGAAGTGCAAAGCGTTCGCCTACACCCGAAAAAAGAACGATTGCTGGCTGAAAAATCAGACCGGACGCCTGTCGGTTAAAGGCGGCGTCGACCTTGGCGTTCGATAGAATCGCGCTGCTTACAATCGTTATCTATGTAGCAGGCTTAGATTTCCGGCGTTGCGGTTCTTAGCTATGTAGACGAATTTACCGGAAAATTTCTCCACCCCCCGCCGTTGGTAATCCAGCTGAGTGGCGGTTAAATCTGTCCCAATTTTTCACGTTGTCGATAGTCGTTTGCTTTGTCATTCAAGTTGTCGAGATGGAATAGCCGAGCGCGGCTCCTTGCGAGCCGCGCTGGGTTGTCTCCGCAGTATCAGGCGATGTCGAACCTGTCGGCGTTCATCACCTTGGTCCATGCCACCACGAAATCCCTGGCGAACTTCGCCTTGGCGTCCGCCGTCGCATAGACTTCGGCCAGCGCGCGCAACTGCGAGTGCGAGCCGAAGATGAGGTCCGCGCGGGTGCCCGTCCACTTTACTGCGCCGGTCTTGCGGTCGCGGCCTTCGAACACGTCCTTGGCGTCCGACGTCGCCTTCCACTCCGTGCCCATGTCGAGCAGGTTGACGAAGAAGTCGTTGGTCAGCGTGCCCGGCTGCTTGGTGAAGACGCCGTGCTTCGACTGCCCGGCATTGGCGCCGAGAACGCGAAGGCCGCCGACCAGGACGGTCATTTCCGGCGCCGTCAGCGTCAGCAGTTGCGCGCGGTCGACCAGCGCTTCCTCGACGGTCAGGCGCTGCTTGCCGCGCACATAGTTGCGGAAGCCGTCAACTGTCGGCTCCAGCGGCGCGAAGGAGTGGATGTCGGTCTGCTCCTGCGAGGCGTCCATGCGGCCCGCCCAGAAGGGAACCTCGACGTTCTGCCCGGCATCGGCGGCGGCCTTCTCGATTGCCGCATTGCCGCCCAGCACGATCAGGTCGGCTAGCGACACTTTCTTGCCACCGGGCTGCGAAGCGTTGAACGCCTTGCCGATCGCCTCGAGCTTTTCCAGCACCTTGGCGAGTTCGGCCGGCTGGTTGACCTCCCAGTCCTTCTGCGGGGCGAGACGGACACGCGCGCCGTTGGCGCCGCCGCGCTTGTCGGAACCACGGAACGTCGAGGCCGATGCCCAGGCCGTCGAGACCAGCTGCGACACCGACAGGCCGGAAGCCAGGATCTTGGCCTTGAGCGCCGCCGCGTCCAGCTCGTCGATCAGGACATGATCGACCGCCGGAATGATGTCCTGCCAGGGCAGTTCTTCCTTGGGAACGAGCGGGCCGAGATAGCGGGCGACCGGGCCCATGTCGCGGTGGGTCAGCTTGTACCAGGCGCGTGCGAACGCGTCGGCGAACTGATCCGGGTTCTGGTGGAAGCGCCTCGAGATCGTCTCGTAGGAGGGATCGAAGCGCAAAGCGAGGTCGGTGGTCAGCATGGAGGGCGCATGGCTCTTTCCGGCATTGTGCGCATCCGGCACGGTGCCGGCGCCGGCACCACCCTTCGGCGTCCACTGGTGGGCGCCGGCCGGGCTCTTCGTCAGTTCCCATTCGAAGCCGAACAGATTGTCGAAGAAGTTGTTGCTCCACTTGGTCGGCGTCGTCGTCCAGGTAACTTCCAGGCCGCTGCCGATGGCGTCGCCGCCCTTGCCGGTGCCGAACTTGCTGGCCCAGCCAAGGCCCTGCTGCTCGATGTCAGCGGCTTCCGGCTCAGGGCCGACAAGTGCCGCGTCGCCGGCGCCATGGGTCTTGCCGAAGGTGTGGCCGCCGGCGATCAGCGCCACGGTCTCTTCGTCATTCATGGCCATGCGCGCGAAGGTCTCGCGAATGTCGCGCGCCGAGGCGAGTGGATCCGGATTGCCGTTCGGCCCTTCCGGGTTCACGTAGATCAGGCCCATCTGCACGGCGCCCAAGGGGTTCTGCAGGTCGCGGTCGCCGCTGTAGCGCTCGTCGGCCAACCACTTGCCTTCCGGCCCCCAGTAGACGTCCTGCTCGGGCTCCCACACATCGGCGCGGCCACCGGCGAAGCCGAAGGTCTTGAAGCCCATCGATTCCAGCGCGACGTTGCCAGTGAGGATCAGAAGGTCGGCCCAGGAAATCTTGCGGCCATATTTCTGCTTGATCGGCCACAGCAGGCGGCGGGCCTTGTCGAGGTTGACGTTATCCGGCCAGCTGTTCAGCGGCGCGAAACGCTGCTGGCCGGCCCCGGCGCCGCCACGGCCGTCGGCGATGCGGTAGGTGCCTGCGCTGTGCCAGGCCATGCGGATGAACAGCGGGCCATAGTGACCAAAGTCGGCCGGCCACCACTCCTGCGAGTCGGTCATCAGCGCATGCAGGTCCTTGATCACGGCATCGAGGTCGAGGCTCTTGAACTCCTCGGCATAGTCGAACGCCTCGCCCATCGGGTCGGACAGCGGCGACTGCTGGTGCAGGATCTGGACGTTCAGCTGGTTCGGCCACCAGTCGCGGTTGACCCTGCCAACAGGACCATGCGCGACCGGGCATTTGCCCTTGCTGGTGTCGTCTGTGTTTGCGTCCATCTTTCTCTCCGATCGTGGCTTACGTTAATCGTGGCTGCGTTGGTCGAATCGCACCATGGCCAGGACCATGAACGCCCTTGAAGACGCCTTCATGTCCGCGTTGTGCCCAGGTGCCGAATATCAGGGATGTCCTACCGCCGCGGGCTCATCCTGGACAAGGCTCCAAATGCAGAAAGATAGGTGCCAGCCAACTGGGCGAACCGCACCCGCGCGCTGGAAAACAGCGCGCCAGGCGGTTGCGGCATTGGCTTACTCTCATCTCCCTTTGCGATCTTGTACCAAAGCCACATGATTAAATTAAGTTGGATTTCCTGATTGCAGCGATAAGATGTGGTTATGACCAACATGACATTGAAACAGCTTCGCTATTTCGAGGCGCTGGCACGGCACAAGCATTTCGGACGCGCGGCGGACGCCTGTGCGATCTCCCAGCCGGCCATTTCCGTGCAGATCAGGGAACTGGAGGAGGCGCTGGGCACCGAACTCTTCGAAAGAGGCGCGCGGCAGGTCCGGCTGACCAATTTCGGCGAAGAGTTCGCGCTGCGCGTCCGTGACATCCTGCGGTCGGTGGATGAGCTGGGCGATCTCGCGCGCGCCTCGCGGGACCGGCTCGTGGGACGTCTGCGCATCGGCGTCATCCCGACGGTCGCGCCCTATCTGCTGCCCGCCATCATCGGCAATCTGTCGCGCATGCATGATGGCATCGACATCCATGTGCGCGAGACGCAGACGCAGAAGCTGATCCAGGAGCTGGCGGATGGCCGGCTGGACGCCGCCATCGTCGCCCTTCCCGTATCCGAGCCTTCGCTGACGGAGGTGATGCTGTTCGCCGAGACTTTCGTGCTGGTGCGGCCGGGCGAGGACGAAGGCAAGCCAGTGCCCAACCGCGAAATGCTGCGCGAAATGCGGCTGCTCCTGCTGGAAGAAGGTCACTGCTTCCGTGATCAGGCACTGTCCTTCTGCAACATGCATTCGGTGCGGCCGCGCGAACTGCTGGATGGCAGCTCATTGTCCACCCTGGTGCAGATGGTCAGCGCCGGCATCGGCGTCACCCTGATCCCGGAAATGGCCGTAGCGGTGGAGACGCGCTCGGCGTCGGTCTCCATCGCCCGCTTCAACAGCCCTCAACCCTCGCGGACCATCGGCATGATCTGGCGCAAGACCAGTCCGATCGCCAAGCAACTGCTCGGCATTTCCGAGGTCGTGCGCCAGTCGGCCGACGCGATGCGCAGGCGGCATGGTACGACCTTCCCGGCCTGAACGCCGCGCCATGCCGATGGCCATGGCGGCTCTGCCCCGCCCCGGATCTCAGCTCGGACTTCAGCTCGCCGCCTGGAAGCGGATTTCGCCCTTGTTCAGGAAACATGTCTTGTTGAACAGCGACAGGTCCAGCGGGTTCGGCAGCCGCACATCGCCGATATCCGGACACGGTTTCTTCGCCGGATCGTAGGAGCGGTCGATCTGCGAGATGAAGACCAGGATCAGCCCCCTGTCGCCAGCAAAGGCTTTCAACGTGCGGACCTGCGCCATCAGGTCGGGGTTTTCGCGCCTCTGTTCGAGCAGTTGCAGATAGTCTATGACCACCAGCGTGCCTGATGGCGCCGAGGCCAATGCCCGCACGATGTAGTCGGCACTGATCGCATCGGAACTGTCGAATTCGAACAGCTCGTTGAATCGCGCCGGGTCCGCTCCGATGGCGCGAAAACGGTCAAGGACGTCCCTCTGCGTATATTCCAGCGTGAAGAACACGCCGCGATTGCCGGACTTCATCGCCTCCACCGCGAGTTCGAGGCTCATCAGCGTCTTGCCATGCCCTGGCCGCCCCCCGACCAGGACCATGTCGCCGGGCGCCAGTTGTGCGAACAACCTGCCGGCAGGCGCGGCCTCAGTTGCCCTGCTCGCAAGCAGGCTCCAGCTGGCGAAACCTTCTCGCGTGGCAATACGGTCGAGCGCTTGGTGGAGCGGTATCCTGGCCTCGCGCGACAACAGTCTGGCTTGGCGCTTCAGATGATAGACAGGCGCGGACAGCTTCATTCGAAAACCTCCTGGTGCGAGCCGTTTTCGCAACCCCTCCTTATGCGTGATGCTCGAACAGTCGGTTCGGTGATCGGATAGCCCGGCATGATCAAATGCTTCCCCGGCGGAGGGAGGAGGCGCGGGCCGCGCCAGAATCAGATGATATCCCAATCGCTGAGGATCTGAAACGCTGGCGCCGACTGTTTATCCCGGCTTGAACTCATGGAAACTCGCTTGTCGCGGCGATTATCAGCCCGCCGGTAACCGGAACGTTGATGGTGAACGCGGAACGCAATCCTTGCCGTTGCGGACCGCGATGTCTCCAGAAATCGAAGAGCATTGCACTGGCGGCAACCGTGAACGCTGTGAGCACCAGCGCCTCATCGGGCCGGCCGATGCCGGTGGCCAGCACGATGCCGGCGACAATCTCCACGATTGTCCTGATTCTCAGGAAATGCCCGGCCCGGGCCCACGCGAAAGCGCCGCCGAGCAGCACAAAGCCGAGTGCGTGGACCAGGGCGAACACGGCGCCATGCTTCAGTTCGCCGACCACACGGCGAGTTCATATCCGTCCGGATCCTCGAAATGAAATCGGCGGCCGCCTGGGAATTCGAACACCGGCTTGATGATTTTCGCGCCGGCCTCCTCGAGCCGCTTCTGGGTTGTCGCCAGATCGTCGGCATAGAGAATGACCAGCGGCCCGCCCGGCCTGACCGGGCCGCCCGTGGTCAGCCCGCCCGTCAGTCGTCCGTCCGTGAACTCGCAATAGGTCGGCCCGAATTCGGTAAAATTCCAGCCGAACGCCTTGCCGTAGAAGTCGCGCGAACGCGCGATGTCGCTGACGTTGAATTCGATGTTGTCGATCCGCCGGTCATTGCCTGTCACGCCCATGTCGCATCCTTTCAATGGTTGGGTTGAGTGCCGGACGATGCGGCGAAAAGCGCCGTAGGTCTTGAAGAAAACGGCCAATCAAGCCGCGAGCTGGCGCACGAACGCGCGTGCGGTCATGCCGCTGAGCGAATGGATTTCGCGGCTGAGATGCGCCTGGTCGGCATATCCCGTTGCATAGGCCATGTCGGCCAATCCGGCCTGTCCTCCTTGCCGCGCCAGGGCCTGGAACCGTTGAAAGCGCAGGATGCGGTCAAGGGTTTTCGGACTATAGCCGAACAAATGATGGCTCCTGCGCCGCAGCGTCCGTTCGCTGACATCAAGCTCGCGTGTCAGGCGCGATACAACCTCGCCCCCGGCATCGGTTTGAAGCAGCTTGAACATCAACGCCCCGTCCCACGAGGGCGCCTCGACCGATGGCGCCATCCGGCTGAGCAGTTCCTGCAGCAATCCCGCCTGTTCGCGCATGCCCGTCGCGTCTCGCAGTCTCATGGTGATCTCCCCACCCCTCCGCCCCCAGATATCGAGCATGTCGATTTGGCTGCCGACGATCTCCGTCATCGGCAAGCCCAGCCAGTGCGCGGCGGCACCCGGCCGGAAACGCATGCCGAGCACGGTCGCGCCCGGCCGGAGATCAGGATTGGCGGCCGTAACATCCGGGCCGACCACGACGAGGCGGTTGTCGCTCCAGAGAAGATCGACGCAGCCGTCGGGGACAACGGCGATGCCGCCGGCATGATCGTCGGGAATGACGTGCTTCCACACGCACAGAAAGTGTTCGCGAAGGGCGGGCGCAGGCACCGCTTCGGCGTAGCGCCCGACGCGGCTGGCAAGAATCGGGGTTGCCTTGGTCTCCACCCTCACCTCCGGGCGTCGCTGCTCTGATGGCGGGACGAACGCCCTACTGCAGCAGCCCCTTGACGATGCCGCTTGCCTTGGCGAAGTCCATCTGGCCGGCATATTTCGCCTTCAGCACGGCGATCACCTTGCCCATGTCCTTCTGGCTGGCCGCACCGGTCTCGGCAATCGCCTCGCGCGCGGCCGCCGTCACCGCCGCATCGTCCAGCTGCGTCGGCAGGAAGTCGCGGATGATGGCCATCTCCTCGCGCTCCTTGGCGGCCAGTTCCGGCCGCTTGCCGTCGTCGAAGGCTTTGGCCGATTCCTCGCGCTGCTTCACCATCTTGGCCATGATCTGCAGGATCTCGTCATTGCTGGCCGGCTCCTTGCCAGCGCCGCGATTGGCGATGTCGCGGTCGTGGATGGCGGCCTGGATCAGCCGCAGCGTCGGCAGCCGGTGCTTGTCCTGCGCCTTCATCGCGGTCTTCAGGGATTCGGCGATTTTCGCGCGCATGATGCTTTCTCCTTGGATCGGCGCGGACAATAGTCCCACTGAAAGCGCAAGGCAAACCCTGATACCATCAGGCAAACCCCTGATATTGTTCGACGAAATAAATCGGCGCGGCGTCCGGCCTTTTCATTGACCGGCCCGGTGCCTTCCCCTATGTACTCGGCCTTGCATGAACCAAGTTTTGGCTGCGCGGAAGCTGCGAAATCGCTGCTTGGCGCGGCTTGCTGCGCAGATGGTCCGCCGGGCCTGTTGGAGCGCAGCCTTTTAGGAGCGCCACCATGGCCGAGATGACCGCCGCGTCGACCCCCGCATGGGCCACCGAGAAGCCGACCGCCGTTCTGGTGCTGGCCGACGGCACCGTCATCGAAGGGCGCGGCCTCGGCGCCACCGGCTCCGCCGTTGCCGAAGTCTGCTTCAACACGGCGCTCACCGGCTATCAGGAAATCCTCACCGACCCGTCCTACGCCGGCCAGATCGTCACCTTCACCTTCCCGCATATCGGCAATATCGGTACCAATGGCGAGGACATCGAGGACCTCAATCCGGCTGCCCGCGCCGGCGCCGTCGGCGCCGTGTTCAAGGCCGATGTCACCAACCCGTCCAACTATCGCGCCGCGGGCGGTCTCGACGAGTGGCTGAAGAAGCGCGGCATCATCGCCCTGTCTGGCATCGACACCCGTGCGCTGACCGCGCTGATCCGCGAAAAAGGCATGCCCAACGCCGTCATCGCGCACGCGCCCGACGGCGTGTTCGACCTCGATGACCTGAAGCAGCGCGCCGCCGCATGGTCGGGCCTCATCGGCCTCGACCTCGCCAAGGAAGTCACCTCGGGCCAGTCCTCGGTCTGGCGCGAGACGCCCTGGGTCTGGAACGAGGGCTTTGGCGAACAGGACGATCCGACCCTGCACGTCGTCGCCATCGACTATGGCGTCAAGCGCAACATCCTGCGCCTGCTTGCCGGTCTCGGCGCCAAGGTAACCGTGGTTCCGGCCAAGACCGGCGCCGAGGAGATCCTGGCCATGCAGCCCGACGGCATCTTCCTCTCCAACGGCCCCGGCGACCCGGAAGCCACCGGTGAATATGCCGTGCCGGTCATCCAGGACCTGTTGAAGACCGATATTCCGGTGTTCGGCATCTGCCTTGGCCACCAGATGCTGGCGCTGGCGCTGGGCGGCAGGACCGCCAAGATGCACCAGGGCCATCACGGCGCCAACCACCCGGTCAAGGACCACACCACCGGCAAGGTCGAGATTGTCTCGATGAACCACGGCTTTGCCGTCGATGCCGACTCGCTGCCCGCCGGCGTCGAGGAAACCCATGTCTCGCTGTTCGACGGCTCGAACTGCGGCATCACGCTCACCGGCCGCCCGGTGTTCTCGGTCCAGCATCATCCCGAGGCCTCTCCCGGCCCGCAGGATTCGCACTATCTGTTCCGCCGCTTCGTCAACCTCATCCGCGAAAAGCGCGGCGAGGAATTGCTGGCCGAGCGGGCTTGACGCGATCCGTTAGCGCTGCCCCTCATCTGCCTGCCGGCATCTTCTCCCCGTATAGTGACGGGGAGAAGGGACAGCCGCCCCCTCTGCGTCCTTCTTGCAACGTTGGCGATTGGCGAAAGCACCCATGACAGCGTCTTTCTCCCCGTCACTATACGGGGGGTTGAGGAGTGATCCGCGCAGCGGACGAAAAACCAACTGCTTGGCTTTTCGAACGACGAACGCCCGGTAGGACAATGAGGGGCGGCGCAAACCTCCCATTGTTCGCACCGAAAATATCCTGACCTAAGCCACCGGCCGCCCCTCGCTCGCCTCCAGGATGGCGAACCATTGCTGGCGGTCGAGGCGAACGTCCAACGCCCCAGCCATGGCTGCCAGCCGTTCCGGCTTCATCGAACCCAGCACCGGCACCAGTTGCGCTGGATGGCGCAACAGCCAGGCGATGGCGACGGTGGCGAGATCGGCGGCACCGATTTCGGCAGCCACCGCCGCAAGTGCTGCCCGCACCCGGGCCTCCTGGCCTCCCTGGCCGGTGAACAGCGAGCCGCCACCGAGTGGCGACCAGATCATCGGCGCATAGGACAGGCGCTGCGCATGATCGAGGCTGCCGTCGGTCAGGGCCGTGGTCTTCAGCACCGACATTTCGATCTGGTTGGTCGCCAGTGAAAACGGCAGCCGCGACGCCAGCAGGTCGAACTGCGACGGCGTGAAATTGGAGACGCCGACCGCCCTCACCTTGCCGGCCTTCACCTGCCCGGCAAGCGCTGCCGCCGTCTCGTCGGCATCCATCAGCGGGTCCGGCCGGTGCAACAGGAGCAGATCGAGATAATCAGTGCCCAGATTGGCGAGGGAGCGATCCACCGACGCAACGATGTGGGCAGCACTGGTGTCGTAATGCTGCAGCCGGTTGCCGGGCCTGTTGGGCGATTCCAGCATGATGTCGCATTTCGAGATCAGCTCGATGTCCTCGCGCTTGCCTGTCCAGCGCGCCAGCCCCGCACCGAAGGCTGCCTCCACCTCGTAGTTTCCGTAGATGTCGGCGTGATCGAAACTGGTCAGGCCGAGATCGACGGCGATGCCGATCAGCCGCGCGACCGCATCGGCATCCGGGCGCACAGGACCATCGAGCAGGCGCCAGGCGCCGAAGACCAGCCGCGACAGCGACAGCCCATCCTCGGTCAGCGCAATGCGGCTGTCATAAGTCATATCCGTGCTCCATCTTCCGCGACATCGGTGGTGACATTTTCACGCGCTGCCGGCCTGGCTACCTTTGTGACGAAGACGATGAGCGCCAGCACGAGAAAAACCGCGCCGACCAGATAGGGCGCGCCACCGAAGGTTGCGGGCGCCTGCGGCCCGGTGAACCAGGAAAAGATCGCCGTATAGAGCAGCGGCGTGATGATCGAGGTGATCGAGAAGATCGAGGTCATGGCGCCCTGGAGCTCGCCTTGTGCCGAAGGCGGTACCTTGGCGGCGGCGAGGCTCCTGAGCGGCGGATCGGCGAGCGCTTCCAGGCAGCCGACGACGATCACCGCGTAGACCATCCAGCCTTGCGCGGCGAAGGCATAGCCGAAGGCGCTGGCCGCCGTGAAGGTCAGCCCGATCGCGGCCGTCTTCCACTCGCCAAGCCTGGGGATCACGCGCGGCAGCACCGTGCCCATGACGATCGCGCCGCACAGGCCGAAGGCGCCGAGCGAGAAGCCGATCTGCTGCTGGTTCCAGCCGTAGCGGTAATTGGCGACGAACGACCACACCGCCGGGTACATCATGTGCCCGAGCGTCATCAGGAAGAAGACAAGCCCGATCCAGCCGATGCCCTGATACTGGCGCATCCGCAGGAGCGTGCCGACAGGGTTGGCGCGTTTCCACTCGAAGCGGCGGCGGTGCTTTTCATCGAGCGTTTCCGGCAGCAGGAACAGCGCGATCAGGAAGTTCACGAAAGCGAGGCCAGCGGCAAAATAGAACGGCACGCGCGGCCCGAACGTGCCGAGCAGCCCGCCCAGCACCGGTCCAATGACGAAGCCGACGCCGAAGGCAATGCCGAGCAGGCCGAAATTCTTCGCCCGGTTCTCATCGTTCGAAATGTCGGCGATGAAGGCGGAGGTCGTCGAATAGCTGGCGCCCGAAATGCCCGCCAGCACACGCCCGATGAACAGCATGGGGTACGACCAGGCGACGGCGCAGATCAGATTGTCGATGGAGAAGGTCAGCACCGAGGCAAGCAGGATCGGCCGCCGCCCGAACCGGTCGCTCAAGCCGCCCATTATGGGCGCGAAGAAGAACTGCATGGCGGCATAGACGAAGAACAGCCAGCCGCCCTCGATCGCCGCCTCGCTGACGCCGACGCCGGTCAACTCGCCGAGATAGGCCGGCAGCACCGGCATGATCATGCCGAAGCCGATGATGTCGAGCAGCAGCGTGGTGAAGACGAGCGCAAGACCCCGCCTGGCGGTTTTGGGATCGATCATGACGGCGTCGGCTCCTCAAAGTCGCCTCGGACAGTGGGAGGCAACTTATAGGCGAGCTTGCTTTCCAGAACAATAAGGGAACATGCTGGGGATCTTCATCCTGACAGCCACTGACGGCAGGCATTGCCTGCCGTTTTGTGACGTCTGCCAACACTCAGATCGGATTGTTGAACGTATCGCAATCCGCGAGCTTGCCGCTCTTGTAGCCACGCGCCAGCCAGGTCTGCCGCTGCGCCGACGTGCCGTGGTTGAAGCTTTCCGGCACGACATAGCCCTGCGCCCGTTTCTGCAGCGTGTCGTCGCCGATCTGTTTGGCCGCGTTCAGCGCGCTTTCCATGTCGCCCTGTTCGAGAATGCCCTTCTGCGCGGTGAAATGCGCCCATATGCCAGCGAAGCAGTCGGCCTGAAGCTCGATCCGCACCGACATCTTGTTGGCGTCGGCCTCGTTCATCCCTTGCCGTATCTTGTTGAACTTGGGCAGGATGCCGGTGAGGTTCTGCACGTGATGGCCGACCTCATGCGCGATGACGTAGGCCCGGGCGAATTCGCCGGAAGCGCCGAACTGCTGGTCCAGTTGCTGGAAGAAGGTCATGTCGAGATAGACCTTGCGATCGTTGGGGCAATAGAACGGCCCTGCCGCCGAGCTGGCGGAACCGCAGGCAGAGCGAATCTGCCCGCTGAACAGCACCAGCTTCGGGTCCTCATAGTTCAACCCTTGCGACTTGAAGATGCCGGTCCAGGTATCCTCGGTATCAGCCAGCACCGTGGCGACGAACTGCTTCATCTCGTCCGAGGCCGGCGCGCCCACGCCGTTGCCCTGCGGGCTGTTGCTGGTCACCTGCCCGCCGCCGCCGCTGAGGTCGCCGCCGTTCAGAAGCTGCAACGGATTGATGCCGAAGACACCCCACGCGATCAGGGCGATCACGGCCAGGATGATGATGCTCGAAAGGGACATGCCGCCGCCGGCGCTGCCGCCGATCGGAAGCTGGAAGCCGGGGCCGCCCGACCCGACACCGCCGCTGTCGCCGCGGTCGTCCTCGATATTGTCACTCTGACGACGGCCTCTCCAGAGCATGGCAACTCCTCGCGCTGCAAACTTTCCGGCAGTCCGGTCACATACCGATCCGAACCAACAAACGATTATCCCAATGGTTGCGCCGAGTCACAGCATTTTTCGCTGTCGCAACCGCCCAGGCAGCGCGGCCGGACGCGCCGACATGCAGGCACCGCGGGGGGATTGTCCAAGCCCTGCCGGAACAGGCCGTCACAGGCCTGGGTAAACTTTCATTAACCATAAGCGGAATAAAAGCGTAGGCGATTCAAGGAGATATTTCCGCCATGGCATTTGTGTCCGGGCGCCTGCTGGCGCAGGTGTTGGGTTTTGTCGCTCTGGGCGCGCTGGCCTGCGGCTGCACGACGACGAAATCGGCAACCGCCTCCGACGCAGCCAAGCTCGCCTATGCAGGGGAGCCGGACAAGTCAACCACGGGCGGGCTCTTTACCCCCCACAGCCTCAGTGGCCTCGCAGGCCGCACCGTCACCGTCAACAGCATCGCCGACCTCAAGCTGCGCAACCAAGAAGTGGCGCTGACCTTCGATGACGGCCCGATGCCCGGCCGCACCGAAAACATCCTGCGCGCGCTCGACAATGCCGGCGTCAAGGCCACCTTCATGATGGTCGGAAGCATGGCCCGCGCCCACCCGGCCATCGTGCGCGAAGTCGCGGCCCGTGGCCACACGATCGGTACGCACACGCAAAGCCACGCGAACCTGGCGCAGCTGAGCGTCGCTGCCGCCGACGCCCAGATCGACGGCGGCATCGAGAGCGTCGAGGCTGCCCTGGTGCCATCGATGTCGCGGCTGGCGCCCTTCTTCCGCTTCCCCTATCTGGCGTCCACCTCCACGCTGCGTGGCCATCTCGCGGCGCGCGGCATCGTCGTCATCGACGCCGACATCGATTCCAAGGACTATTTCCAGTCGACGCCCGATCAGGTCCGCCAGCGCACCTTGAAGCGCATCGAACAGCGCGGCTCCGGCATCATCCTGATGCACGACATCCACCCGCGTACCGCGCAGATGCTGCCGCAACTGCTCGCCGACCTGAAGGCCAGGGGCTACAAGGTGGTGCGGCTGGTGCCCGGCCATGGCAGCCGCGACGTGCTCGTGTCATCGCTGAGCGAGCGCACCGTGATATCGACTAGGCAGGTGGCATACGCCGAGAACCGCTGACGACCCTCAGCCCTTCTGTTTGGCGCCGGCGCTCTTGCCGTCGGAGCTTCTCGAGCGCTCCTCGAAACGGCCGGCGCCCTTCTTCAGCGCATGGCCGGTCTCGGCTTCGGTCTTGCGCTCGTCCTTTGCCGCAGCCTGCTCCAGCCCTTTGGCGGCCTGTTTGCCCTTGGCGGTCGGTGCCTGTTCAACGCCCATCATATCCTCCTCGGCCCCGCGATATTGCAGGACACAAGATCCAACGCGCGTTCGGTGCGGTGGTTCCGGGATTGCGGCGGAGCGGCTTCAGCGCGCCGTCATCGCCTTGCGGAACGCTTCCAGCGTCTCGGCGCTGACATGGTGCTCGATGCCCTCGGCGTCGATGCGCGCCGTCTCGGCGCTGACGCCGAGCGAACGCAGGAAGGCTTCCACCGTCTGGTGGCGGATGCGGCTCTCCTCAGCGACCTTGCGGCCGGCCTCGGTCAGGAACACGCCGCGATAGGGTTTTCTGGACACCAGCCCGTCGGCGCATAGCCGCGTCAGCATCTTGGCCACCGTGGGCTGGGCGACACCCAGCCTTGCCGCGATATCGACTTGGCGCGCCTCGTTGCCGTCCTCGATCAGATCCGCGATCAGTTCGACATAATCCTCGACAAGCGCACTGCGGCGCGCCTCGCGCGTCTGCCGGAATCCCTCCGAATGGACGTCGGCGTCAGGTAGCGGCTCGCGTGGGACTGGTCTGTTCTTAAGCGCCAATACGCGCTCCTCTCCGGGGCTCTCTCGGATTCAAATCGATGGTGCATTCATAGCACGGGCGGCAGGCACGCACTCTAACTTGTTCAGGCCGTTTATTTGCATTCGGCGACAGGCGCAACCGGCGCCTTGATCGCCGTCGCGGCAGTGTCCACACCGTCAACCAAAAAAGCACGGACAATGAAATATAGCATATTGCATAATGTTGAGTCGCAACATAGGTTGGAGGCTGCATCGACCAATCGCGCGGAAGCACTTTTCATGTCAGAAACAGAAGCCACTACCGCTCTCCGGCCCGCATGGCAGTTTGCCCGGCCTGAGGAGGACGACCAGCCGAGCCTGCGCGAGGTCAACGCCTCGATCGCGGTGCCCACGTCCGGCGCGTGGTTTCGCCGCCTGTTCGCCTTCATGGGACCGGGCTACCTGGTCTCGGTCGGCTACATGGACCCCGGCAACTGGGCGACCGACCTCGCCGGCGGCGCCCAGTTCGGCTACACGCTGCTGTTCATCATCATGCTGTCGAACCTGATGGCGATCCTGTTGCAGGCGCTCTCGGCCCGGCTCGGCATCGCTACCGGCCGCGACCTCGCCCAGGCCTGCCGCGCCTACTATCCCCGCCCCGTCAATTTCGTGCTGTGGATCGCCTGCGAACTGGCGATCATCGCCTGCGACCTTGCCGAGGTCATCGGCACGGCGATCGCGCTGCAGCTGCTGTTCGGCATTCCGCTGGTCGGCGGCGCGATGCTCACCGCGCTCGATGCCTTCCTGGTGCTGCTTTTGATGAACAAGGGCTTCCGCTATCTCGAAGCCTTCGTCATCGCGCTCCTGATCATCATCTTCGGCTGCTTCGCCATCCAGATCTTCGTCGCCGCGCCACCGGCCGGCACCATCCTGCACGCCATGTTCGTGCCGTCGTCGGAGATCGTCACCAACCCGGCGATGCTCTACATCGCCATCGGCATCATCGGCGCCACGGTGATGCCGCACAATCTCTATCTGCACTCCTCCATCGTGCAGACCCGCGCCTATGAACGCACGGATGCCGGCAAACGCGACGCCATCAAATGGGCGACGGCCGACTCGACCATCGCGCTGATGCTGGCCCTGTTCGTCAATGCCGCCATCCTGATCGTGTCGGCGGTGGCGTTCCACAACAGCGGCCACCAGGACGTCGCGGAGATAGAAGACGCCTTCAAGCTCCTGTCGCCGCTGCTGGGCCTCAGCATCGCCTCGATCCTGTTCGCCGTGGCACTGCTCGCGTCCGGCCTGAATTCCACGGTGACGGCGACGCTTGCCGGACAGATCATCATGGAAGGCTTCCTGCGCCTGCGCATTCCCAACTGGGCGCGCCGCCTGTTGACGCGCGGCATCGCCATCGTCCCGGTGGTGGTCGTCACCGCCCTCTATGGCGAGAAGGGAACGGGCCAGTTGCTCATCTTCAGCCAGGTGGTCCTGTCCATGCAGTTGCCTTTCGCGGTGATCCCGCTGGTGCATTTCGTGTCGGACAAGAAGAAGATGGGCGCCTTCGCCATTCCGCGTGGCGTGGCTGTCCTGGCCTGGGTTGTCGCCGCCGTCATCCTGGCGCTCAATTTCAAGCTGCTCTACGATACGCTGTTCGGGATCGGCTGAGCTCTTGTTTTGTCGCCGTTGAGCGCGCGATCAGGCCGCCCGCCAGTGATCGGGTTTCTTCCTGTCGTTCAGATGCCGGACGCGCGCGACAAGAGGGGCGTGGCCGTTCTTTTTCGCCCAATCAATCGCTTCGTGCTGCGTCTTGAAGGCGGCAAGGACGCGGTCCGCATGTTCTTCGACGACGTAATCGTCAATATGGGTTCCCTCGGCGCGCCCTTTCGGGCGGGCTTCAACATAGACATTCGCCATGACGTTTCCTCCCTCTTTTCTGTTGGCGGGGGTGATGATTGCACAAACTCAAAGCTTGCACCACGACAGCCAACAAATGCAGGCACGTCCACCTGTTCCGGGAAATCGCCCGAGCCTGCACCTGGAATTTGCCGGCAGGTCGCCAATACTCGAGCTTGGTCACCGAGACTTTTTGACGATCGCGGCACCAGGAGCCGATAAGCATTCGTCACGCTGCCTGACAGGCCGGCTTCGCACGACGCTGTAGCTATAAGCATCGCGACAAACGGGTCAGTTGCGCTATCTTCTCCCGCCATGAGCAAGATCGAGGATGCCCGAAAATCCTATGCGCGGCTGATGGCCGTCAATGCAGGCTCGGCCGATCCGCGCCTGGAGGCGGTTTTCGCCGAGGTGCCGCGCGAGGCCTTCCTGGGTCCTGGACCGTGGACGGTCATCGCCGGCAAGGGCAAGATCACGACGCCGAGCGCCGATCCCGTCCATGTCTACCAGAACGTGCTGGTGGCACTCGATGCCGACAAGGGCATCAACAATGGCGAGCCGTTCCTGCACGCCATGTGGATCGGCAAGCTGGCTCCAGGGCCGGGCGAAACCGTCACCCACATCGGCGCCGGCACCGGCTACTACACCGCGCTGCTGGCTCGTCTGGTTTCGCCAGGCCTGGTCACCGCCTTCGAACTGGACGCCGACCTTGCCGGCCGGGCGCGCAAGAACCTGGAATCCTATGGCAACGTGAGGGTTATCCAGGGCGATGCGGTCAAGACGAGCCTGCCGCCGTCGGACATCGTCTACGTCAATGCCGGCGTGGCAGTACCACCCCTGCAATGGCTGCAGGCGCTCAATCCCGGCGGACGCCTGGTCTTCCCGTGGCGCCCGGCCGAGCGTGTTGCCTTCGCCGTGCTGGTGACCCGCACCGCCAATGGTTTTGCCTGCGATCCATTCATGGGTTCGTGGTTCATTCCGTGCAGCGGCGCGTCCGCGGCAGGCCCCACCGCGAAGATTCCCAGTCGCCAGCAGGCCGCGCGCAGCCGCTCGCTCCAGCTGATTGCCGACAAGCCCCCGGACCGTACAGCCACCGCCATCTTCGACGACATCTGGTTCTCGTCGCGCGAGCTTGTTGCCCAGTCCAAAGGACGCTGAGAGCCTGGGCTACGAGAAGGCCGCCAGGAATTTCGCGACCCGTGTCGGGCGGGCGCTTGCCCATCCGTCCTTGGACCGAAGTCCGGCCCCGACGGTGCGGTGCGGATAGGAAACAGGGAGCATGCCATGAGAAAGATCATTGCCGCGACATTCGTCAGCCTCGACGGTGTCATGCAGGCGCCGGGCGGTCCGGAAGAAGATCCGGCCGGCGGCTTCAAGTTCGGCGGCTGGACATTTCACTATTGGGACGATGCCATGGGCGCGTTCATGGGCGAGACCTTCTCGAAGCCCTACGCGCTGCTGCTCGGCCGCAACACCTACGACATCTTCGCCGCCCACTGGCCGCATCAGAAGGACGATCCGATCGCCGAGAGCTTCAACGCCGTCACCAAATATGTGGCGACGCACCGGCCCGATTCACTGTCCTGGCAGAACAGCCGGTCGCTCGGGCCCGATGTCGTGGCGACACTGCGCGAATTGAAAACGGAGCACGGCCCGGACCTGCTGCTCCAGGGGTCGAGCGAGCTGATCCAGACTTTGCTCGCCCATGATCTGATCGATGAAATCAGCCTGCTGATCTTCCCGCTGGTGCTCGGCAAGGGCAAGCGGCTGTTCGGTCAGGGAACAATGCCCGCCGCCTTCAAGCTCACCCGCTCGCGGACGTCCAGCACCGGCGTGATCATGGCGACGTATGAACGCTCGGGTGAGATCAAGGTTGGGTCGTTTGCGCCGGAACAGCCGTCGGAGGCGGAGGTCGAGCGGCGCAAGAACTTGAGATGACCGCATGCTTGGCGAGATTTTATGTGTCGTCCTGATACGTCGCGCTGCCCCTCATCCGCCTGCCGGCACCTTCTCCCCGTATAGTGACGGGGAGAAGGGAACTAGCCGCAACAACGCCGCTTTTCATGCGACGTAGGCGATTAGCGAAAGCCGCGGCGACAGCGTCTTTCTCCCCGTCTCTACAAGGGGAGTTGAGGAGTGGTCCGCGCAGCGGAGGAAAAGCCAATTGCTTGGCTTTTCGAACGACGAACGTCTGGCAGGACAATGACGGGCGGCCCCAACCCCGCAAGCCAATCGCAACCAATGAAAGGACGTCCTCAAGCCGCCTGCGCCCGCCGCGCCAGCCCATCGCGAATATACTGTGCAAACTCCTGCGCCGCCGATCCGACGTCATGCCCCGGCAAATGCAGGTTGATCGCAAAATTCGGCAGGGCCGGCAGCGCCGGGTCGGAGAGAATGTCGAGATCGCCAGGCACCGTCGACGCCAGCCAGGTGGTGACGGCGAGGTCCGAACGCACCGTCGCCGTCGTCGCGTCGATATTGCCGTTCTCGAACACGGTGCGCCATTCCAGCCCATGCTCGTCGAGCGCCGACAGCACCGCCGGCCGGAAGGCGCAAGTGTCCGCCACCATCGACACCGGCAGCGGCCGCTTGACGCGCGCAACGCCACCCCTGGCGCCGACCCAGACCAGCCGGTCGATGGCCAGGCATTCGCCAGCGGATGGCCCGACCCGCTCCTCGATCACGGCCAGATCAATCGTGCCCGCTGCCAATGCGGCAGCCAGTTCCGGCGATGAGGCGCAGACCAGCGAAATCTCGACCTGCGGATAGGCATTGGCGTAGGCCTTCAGCACCGGCGCCAGCACGGTACCGACCAGGTCATAGGGCACGCCGAGCCTCACCTGCCCGGCCACCACGCTGCCCGCCATTTCGGCCCAGATCTCGTCATTGAGGCCAAGCAGGCGCTTGGCCCTGCCGAACAACTGCTCACCGGCCCGCGTCAACCGCAGGCCCCGCCGGTCGCGCTCGAACAGGCTGGAGCCGAGCGCCTCCTCCAGCCGCTTGACCTGCTGGCTGACCGCGCCTTGCGTCAGGTGCAGCGCGTTGGCCGCCGCCGTCATGCTGGCCTTTTCGGCGACCCCCACGAAGGTCCGGATCAGCGCCATGTCGAGATTTCGCATCATCTACGCATTATAGATGCTAATGCTGAGCATCGCAAACATTGCATTTACTGATATTGATCCGGGTTTACCATGGAGCCTCCCACAAAGGACGCCGCATGCTCCAGCCCATTCTCCCGCTCATCTTGTTTGCCTTCGTGGCTACCGCCACACCCGGAATCGCCACCACCTTGTCGACCGCTTCGGGCGCACAGTTCGGCTTTCGACGATCCGTCCCGCTGATGGCCGGAAGTGCGGCCGGCCTCGCCACGGTGACGGGCGCGGCCGCCGCCGGGCTCGCCGGCCTGCTGCTTGCGATGCCCTCGCTGCAGCTTGCCATGAAGATCGCCGGCTCGCTCTATCTCCTCTGGCTGGCGCTCAAGATCGGCCGTGCCGGGCCGCCCAATCTCGATGTGACGATGGCCAGGCCCAACAGTTTCTTCGGCGGCGCCGGCATCCAGTGGATGAACCCCAAGGGCTGGGCGATGGGACTGGGGGCAGCGGCCTCGTTCGCAGCACTCGCCGACGGGCCGGGGCAACTCGCGCTGCTGCTTGGCTCGACCTTCGGCCTCACGGCCGCCATCTCGCTGTCCATCTGGTGCGTCGCCGGCATGGTGCTGGCGCGGCTGCTCAAGACCGAATGGCAATGGCGCGCGCTCAATATCGTGCTGGCGCTGGTGCTGGCCGCGTCGATCATCCCGATGTGGCGGACGCATTAGGAGCGTCGGCCCTTCAGAACCTGGGTTTCTTGCCCCCGCCATGGCGCTACGGCACACATTTCCAAGCGGCTGGTCTTTGGCGATAGCGTGCATGGCAGCTTGGCGCATGCATTGTCTTATGCTGCGCTGGTCGACCCCCACTCCGTCTCGGCTTCGCCGAGCCACCTCTCCCTCGATCGACGGGGTAGAGGAAAGGCACCAAGCTTTTTGCCGTCAACGCTCGTCCAGCAACGCTCCCTTCCTTTCCCTCCGGAGGGGGGAAAGGTGGCGCTGCGAAGCAGCGACGGATTGGGGGAACCGCGTGGTAATCAAGCTCGCGCCGATCAGTCACGCCAGTCACAGAAGAAATGTGCTTGGCGCCGGAGCCGGAGACGGAGGTGGCTTCAAATCCCGTAGCGTGCCGCCGGCTTGTCGGCGTGCAGACTGCCGTAGAAAGCCTGCCGGGCGCCGAGGAAGGCATCCAGCTTGGCCGCGTCGGCAAGCGCCGGCACGGTGACGGCTTCGCCCCTGGCCAGGCCGACAAGTGCCGCATCGACCATATCGTCGGCGGTCATGATGATTTCCTTCGGCAGGCTGTCGATGTCACTGCCGGCAAGCTCCCAGAAATCGGTTCGGGTCGCGCCCGGCAGCACCACTTGCACCTTCACCTGCGTGCCCGCGACTTCGCGCTGCAGCGCTTCGGTGAAATTGACGACATAGGCCTTGGTGCCGCTGTAGATGCCGCCGAACGATGTCTCATAGGCGAGCACCGACGCGATGTTGACGACGGCGCCACGGTTGCGCGCCAAAAGCCCTGGCAGCACGGCGCGCGTCAGTCGGGTCAAGGCGATGACGTTGACCTTGATCATGCGTTCGGCCGCGTCGGCGTCGGCCTTGGCCACCACCTGCTGGCCGCCAAGGCCGGCATTGTTGACCAAGAGTGTCACGCTGTCGTCCGAGGCGATCGCCTTCTCGACGCGGCGCACGTCGCTGTCATCGGACAGATCGGCGCTGATCACGCTGACCTTGCGGCTGTAGGCATAGCGCAGCTTCTCGGCCAGTTCCTCCAGCCGGTCGGCGCGCCGCGCCACCAGCATGAGGTCATAGCCCTGCCCTGCCAGCCGGTCCGCATAGACGGCACCGATGCCCGATGATGCACCGGTGACGACCGCCGTGCCCTTGTTGCCCTGTTCACTCATTGTCCTGTTCCTTTTTCGACTGATGCGTTTCGCTTCGGCATTGGCTGCCGGCATCCTGAGCACCCGCCCTCGCCTTGCAGCCAAGCCTACCGACTTCATTTAGTGGCATATGCCAATATTGAGGAAATGGGCATATGCCACTATCTTTTCAATGATCGCATGAGAGATTATTTGTAAGGTCGCGGGGACGTTGCGTCGCCGTCACCAAGGAAACCAACATGTCGAAGGACACACTGCCGGGCCTGACGGCCTGCAACTATGCCATGCTGCGGCGCGCGACGCGCAAGCTCGGCCAGTTCTATGATGACGTGCAGGCGCCGTCAGGCCTCAAGGCCACGCAGCAGGGCCTGCTCTACCAGATCCATATCGGCGACGAGCCGGCGATGTCAGCCATTGCCGCGGCCCTGGTCATGGACCTGTCGGCGCTCGGCCATACGCTGAAGCCTTTGATCCGCGACGGCTATGTCGAGACCTTCGCCGATCCGGTAGACCGCCGCATCAAGCGGGTGCGGCTGACGCCGCAAGGCCTGGTCAAGCTCGACGAAGCGATGAAGCTGTGGCACGTCGCTCAACAGCGTTTCGAGGACGTGGTGGGCAAGGACAAGGCGGCAAGGTTGCGCGCGGTGCTGGATGATATAGCCGCGCTGGACTTTGATCCGCCGCCCGCCGGCTGAGCCGGCCGGCGAATTCAATCCAGGTTCTATTCCGCCGGCATGGCGACGGGCCTGGCCAGCATCCGACCTGCCAGCACGATGCCAAGACCGATCAGCGGGAAAGCAGCGGCGATCAGGCCAAGGTCGGCCGGTATGCCGTAGCGCAGCACGCCACCGCCGACCACCGCGCCCAAAGCCACGCCGAGATAGAGCGCCGAGCCGTTGAGCGACAGCACGATCGGAGCCGCGTCGGGCGCCAGCTTGATGATACGGCTGGCCTGCGCCGGCGGGAACGCCCAGCCGACGATGCCCCATGGCACCATCATCGCCATCAGCGCCGAGCCGGCAATGTGCTGCGGCAGGAAAGTCGGGATGACCGACAGCATGACCAGCATGGTGGCGCTGAGCGCCAGCGACCAGCCGACGGTGCGCGTGGCGCCGAAACGGTCGGCCGCCTGGCCGCCGGCAATGTTGCCGATGACGGCGCCGACGCCGAAGGCCAGGAGCATGCCGGGCAATGCGATCTCGCTCAGCCCGCCGCCCTCGATGGCCAGCGGCGCGACATAGGCAAAGACGGTGAAGGCGCCGGTCAGGGCCAGCAATGTCGTGAAAAGGATCGGCATGACGCCCGGACGCATCGCGGCCGCGAGCCTGCGCTTCAGCGGCAGCCTGGTGCCGACGATGCCGCGCGGCAGCCGGTACCACAGGATGGCGCCGGCCAGCGCGCCAAGGCCGGCAATGGCATAGAAGGTGCCACGCCAGCCGGCAAAGGCCGCGACGAGCGCGCCGATCGGCGCGCCAACGGCCACGGCTACTGTCGTGCCCCCGACAACCACGGCAATGGCGCGGGCCCTATGGTGATCATCGACCAGCGCCACCGCCGTTCCCTGCGCGGTCGCCGCGAACAGGCCGGACGACAGCGCCATGATGATGCGCGCGATCAACAGCAATTCGAAGGAGGAACTCATGGCGGCGACGACGTTGCCGACAACGAAGAACACCAGCGTCCACAAGATGACGCGCCTGCGGTCCCATTCGCCGGTCAGCGTCGCCAGGATCGGCGTGCCCACGGCATAGGCCAGAGCGAAGGCGGTGATCAGCGTGCCGGCCAGCGGAATGGAGATGCCCGCATCCCGGGCGATGTCGGGCAGCAGGCTGGAGATGACGAAGCCTTCGGTCGAGATCGTGAACGATCCGAGCGCAAGCCAGAAGAGGCGCTTGTCCATCAGGAGTGTCCTTAGTTCAAAAGTTATTGAACAATTGGACATAGCAGGGCATGATGTCAATGAAGCCAGGGGAAAATAGCTGAACCATCCTGACAACCCTGTGTCAGCACGGTCGGTCGGCAATCACGAAACGGGAGAAACAGTGTGCACGCCCACGGAAGGACAGACGCGTTGAAATCGGCCCGAACTGTGCTTAATTTCGGGTCATGACCTTGCCCCACCCCAATATCGACCAGATCAGCCTGCCGATTGTGCTTGGCGTGCTCGGCGACCCGACGCGGCTCGCCATCGTGCGTTATCTCGCCAGCAAGGAAGGCGTGCCGCTGAACTGCAGCCAGTTCCTCGATCTCGGCTCGAAGACCAATCTGAGCTATCACCTCGCCAAATTGCGCGAGGCCGGCGTCACCCGCGCCGAAGTGGTCGGCACCAACCGGATGATCACGCTGCGCCGCGCCGATCTCGACGCGCGTTTTCCGGGCCTGCTCGACAGCGTCATAGCGGCAGCCGGCGATGATCCGGCACTGCCGGCGGTCGGCGGCCACGACATCGAAATCCCTGCCTGAATTCCTGCCTCAACGGAATCGCTGAATCTCGCCCTGACCGGTCTGGCTACAGCCCCCTCGGCACGACATTCGTGTCGACGCTGACGATCACGGACATGCCGGGAGCCAGCATCGCAGCGAGATCCTGGCCCTCGTCGATCTCGATGCGCACGGGGATGCGCTGTGCCACCTTGGTGAAGTTGCCGCTCGAATTGTCGGCCTTGATGACAGCGAATTCCGAACCCGCCGCAGGCGAGAAGCGGGTGATGTGGCCGTGCATCTCGGCGCGGTTCAGCGCATCGACGCGGAAGCTCGCGGGCTGGCCGACCTTGAGCAGCGCGACCTGCGTTTCCTTGAAATTGGCGATCACCCATTTGCGCTCGGGCACCAGGCTGGTGAGCTGCGAACCGGCAGTGACATAGGCGCCGAACGAGGTGCCGACGGTGCCCAGTGTTCCGTCTTCCGGCGCGACGATGCGGGTATTGGCGAGATCGATCTCGGCCAGCCGCACCGCCGCCTGCGCCTGGTCGACATCGGCATGCAGGGATTGGCGGCTGACCAGCGTCTGGGCAAGCGCTTGCCTGGCGACTTCGAGCCTGGCATCGGCCTCACGCATGGCGGCGTCCGACTGGCTGACGGCATTGCGCGCCACGTCGACATCGCTTTGCGTCGAAAATCCCTTGGCGATCAGCTGTTCGCTGCGCTTGAGATTGGCCCGCGCCAGATCATCGGCCGCCTTGGCGCTGGCAATGCCCGCCTCGGCCAGCGTGATCTGCGCGCGGCTGGTGGCTTCGGCCTGGTCGGAGGCCGACAGCGCGGCGTTCTTGCTGGCCAGCGTGGCGCGCGCCTGCTCCAGTTTCTGGGCATAGGGCCGGTCGTCGATGCGCACGATCAGATCCCCCTTCTTCACCGCCGCATAGTCGCTCACCGGCACCTCGGCCACATAGCCGGCCACCTGTGGGCTGAGCATGGTGACGTTGCCGCGCACATAGGCATTGTCGGTCTGCTCGACGCTGCTCTCGAAGGGCGGCAGCTGCCACGCATAGAGGACGACCAGCACGCCGGCGATGCCGGAGGCAAGGGCAATATAGGTGGAGAAGGATCTGAATATCTTGGACATCTGATTTTACACCAAAATTCTGGTCACGCCGCGAGCACGGCGGGACGCAAGAGAGTGCCGAGCTGGCGCCATGCCATCCGCAACACGAGCACCGCGACTGCGAAGGCCGAAGCGATGGCTATCATGAGGAACACGTCGCCATAGGCGCGCGCATAGGCTTCCTGTGTCGCCTGCTGGGCGAGCAGCGCGACACCTTCCGCCTGCCGCAAGACCGGGTCGGTCAGCACATGCGAATAGGCGCCGCCGAGCTGCGAGATGCGCTGGGCGACCGCCGGATTGGTCATCGCCAGATGCTCGACGATGCCAGCCGAATGGAATTTTTCGCTGATGATGACGAGCGTGCCGAAGATCGCCGAGCCGATCAGGCCGCCAATGCTCTGCGTGAACAGGAAGACGACGACGAAGCTCAGCATGTAGTTCATGCCCTTGCTCAGCGCGTTGACGAAACCCATCGCCAGGGCCGGAGCCAGGAAAAGCGAGCTCGCCACCGCGATCAGCGCCTGGCTGACATACATCTGCTCGGGCCTTGTCTGGCTTGTCAGCCGCGAATCCATGAAGGCGCCAATCGCCATCAGGCAGAGCGCGACGACATGGATAGCCGGCTCACGTCCCGGCTTCAGCACCGCCGCGCAGGCAATACCGCCGGCGATGGTCGAACCGAGGATGATCGCATAGAGCGTCGTCTGCTGGTCGTTGAGCAGGCCTACCTGCTGGAAGAAACCGCTGATGCCGCTCGACTGCTCGGTCATCAAGACCCGGAACATCAGCAGCACGCCGGCGAAATGCATGATCTCCGGCGACGACAGCCACTTGATGTCGAGCAGCGGATATTTTCGGTTGAGCTCGATCACGGCGACCGTGACGAGGCAGATGATGGAGGCAACCAGCAGCCAGCCCAGCCACGGCGCCTCCAGCCACCAATAGTAGCGGCCGACGGACAGGACGATGGCCAGCGTGCCGAAGCCGACGGCGAGGAAGAGGTAGCTCACGACATCCATGAAGCCGATCACCTTGACCTTGGGCGGCGAGGCCAGCGGCAGCGTGTAGATCAGCGCCAGGCTGATCAGCGCCAGACCGACCTCCAGCAGGTAGATCGGCTGCCAGCCGCCGAGATCGAGCAGTGCCGGCGAGATCAGCCGGGCGATCGGCGAGCCCAGTCCGATGTTGATCATGGCCATCGGCATGCCGATGGTCATCTTCCGCTCCGGCGGGAAGCATTCGAGGACATAGAGGAGGCTGAGCGTCGACATCGGTGCCGCCGCGATGCCGGCGAAGAAGCGGGCGACGATCGCCGTGCCGAGGTCGTGGGTGAACAGGTGCAGCCCGTTGACGACGATGAAGACGACGATGGCCAGTTCGGCGAATTTGCGCAGGCCGTATTGCGCCCGGATCTTCACCAGCAGGAGCGACAGGCTGACATTGGGCGCCATGTAGGCAGCCGTCAGCCACACGGTCTCATTCGTGGTGGCGGAGAATTCGCCGGACACCTGGGTGAGGTTGGCGTTGACGAAATTCAGTCCCAGGCCATAGGTGATGGCGATCATCACCGAGGTCGCGGCATAGCAGAGCGCCACGAGCGGATGCCGGGGCACATAGGGCGCCGGCGCCGGCAACGAGGCCGGCGGTTCGACCGGCGTCTGCCAGGGGCGGCGCCTGCGCTGGCGGGTTGGTTGGAGGGGCTCGCCGCCTTCCATCTCCCCAACGGCAGCCTTCGGCTTTTCGATAGCGGCCGGCGCATCGCGATTGTCGTTGTCGCCCGTTACCCGTTTAGCCGCGCGCCGACGCCGCACCGACTTGGGATCGGGTGGGTCGAAGATTGCCACGGCTATTTTCCAGTCACCGGCTCGAGTTCGGCGAAACGGCCGGCCGCGCTCTCGACGTTGGCAGCCATCTTGCGCAGGATGCCGTGCGCCGACCGGAGTTCGTGCCTGGGGATACCCGCCAGGACCTCCTTGCCGACCTGCACCGCCATCAGATCGACGACATCGGCAAGCGCCTCGCCTTCGCTGGTCAGAACCACCTGCTTGGCGCGACGGTCGCCCTCGACCTCGTGCCGCTCGATCAGCCCCTGCACTTCCAGCCCGTCGATGATGCGCACCAGCGTCGCCGTCTCGATCTCGAGTTCGTCGGCGAGTTCCTTCTGGTTGGCGGCCTCGCAGCGCGCGATGCGCAGCAGAGTGCGGGCCCGCGCCAGCGTCAGGCCGCGCTCGCGCACCCTGGCGTCGAACAGGGTGCGGATCTTGCGGCTGACACGCGCGGTTTCCTCCAGGATCTCGAAACGTTGCGTAGCGGCGGTCATCGGTAACAACCAAATAGATAGTATGCTAACTAATTGGATACTATCTATACCAGCCAACGACGAATCTCAAGGCCTGTCGTGGCGGCAGGCTCGAAACCAGCCATCTTGCCGCCCGAAACCCATCATCGGTTCGACATCAAACCCATCGGCCGCCGCCATCCACATGCAGGATTTCCCCGCTGATGAAGCTGTTGGCCATCAGCAGGAGAACCGCCTGGGCGACATCCCGCGGCTGCCCCACCCGCCTCGCCGGCAGGGTCGCGGCCGTCCCGGCGAACAGCCCGGCTTTGTTGTCGCCAAGGAGCCGGTCGATGAGCGGCGTGTCGATCATGCCCGGCGCGACGGCGTTGACCCGGATGGGCGCGAGTTCCAGCGCGAGCGCGCGGGTGATGGCCTCGACCGCCGCCACCGCGCCCGCCATGACCGCGCCGACGCCCATCGGGCGCGAGCCCAGCTGCGCCGATGTGAGCGTGATCGAACCACCGGGGCGCAGCAGCGGGGCAGCCGCCTGAATCGCCAGCAGCGGGCCGACCAGCCGCTCGGCCATCACGTCAAGCAGGTCGTCGGCGCCATGGTCCTTCAGCGGCAGGAGCCGCGCCGTGCCCGCCGTGATGACGAGATGATCGAGCCGTTGCACCTTCTCGAACATGGAGCCCGGCGCCGCCGTGGCGGATATGTCGGCCTCGATCCGCGTCGCGCCGCCGATCGAAACCGCCGCATCGCGAAGCCTGCCGGCATCCCGGGCGATCAGGATCAAGTCAGCGCCAAGACGCTTCGCCTGCGCGGCGACGGCAAGGCCTATTCCGGACGAACCGCCGATGACCGCGACGGTCTGGCCATGAAGGGAGAAGGACGAAGAATGGGTTTCGGAAAGACTGTCGGTATGCATCGGAGCCTCAAATGGGAGTTCATAGGGCTCGATCCTCGCCTATCGTACTATCCATAAGAAGGTGACTTGATCCGATATCATTTATCGCATCTTCCGATATATTCGTGCCATGGACATGCTGTCAGCCATGCGCATCTATGCCCGGGTCGTCGAGCGCGGCAGCCTGTCCGCCGCCGCCCGCGACCTCAACCTCGGCCAGCCGACCGTGAGCGAGCGTATCGAGCGGCTGGAGCGGCATCTCGGCGTTCGCCTTCTCGACCGGACCACCCGCTCGGTTCGAACAACGGACGCCGGAGGCCTCTTCTATGAACGCGCCAGGCATGTGCTGGAGGCCGCCGACGAGGCGCTGGCGGCGGTCGCATCGCGTGACACCGGGCTTCAGGGCACGCTGCGTGTCGCCGCGCCGCACGGCCTCGGTGAGGTCACGCTGCCGCCGCTCCTGCTGAAGTTCCAGTCCTTGCATCCGGGACTGGCCATTGATCTGACCCTCAACGACCGATTCGTCGAGCCGGTGGTGGAAGGTGTCGATGTCTCCATCCGCATCGGCACGATCAATGACGGCAATTTCATCGCCCGACGGATCGGACATGTGCACAGGTTGATGCTGGCATCGCCCGCCTATCTCGCGCGCCGCGCGGCCCCGGCAACGCCGCAAGAGCTGGCCGACCACCCGTTCATCCGCATTGCCGGAATGGCTGATGACAACCGCCTGCGCCTGACCCGGCCCGACGGCGTCGCATTGGAGGCGCCGATCCGCACCGCATGGCGCACGAACCATTGGAAGCCGCTGCTGGAGGCGCTTCTCGCCGGGGCCGGGATTGGTGCGCTTCACGCTTGCGTATGCGCTCGCGAAATCGCGGCCGGCAAACTGGTTCCCATCTTGCCCCGATACCGGTTCCGTCCACTTGATGTCCATGCGATCTATCCGGCCGGGCCGCATCTTCTCATGAAGACAAGGGCGGTCGTCGACCTGCTTGCGGGCCATGCGGCCGAGCTTCTTGGCCCGCCAACTGCCGCAGCGGCGGAAACGCCCATGGCCATCGACTCCACCGCATCGTAAGGTTGATTGACGGCGCCGTTCGATCCGCTCGGCCATCGCCTTTCCGCCAAATCACCGAACCGATCGGAGCCTTCCATGCGCATTGCCGTTCTCGCCGACATCCACGGCAATGTGCTGGCGCTGGAAGCCGTGCTGCGCGACCTGAAGCAGCGCGGCGGCGCCGACCTGACCGTCAATCTCGGCGATAGCGTCTCCGGGCCGCTTTGGCCGCGCGAGACCATGGAACGGCTGGAAGCGCTTGCCCTGCCGACGGTGCGCGGCAACCACGACCGCCGCGTCGCCGCCGACCCAGCCGACGACGAGATGTGGCCATCCGACCGCTACGCGCAGGCACGGCTGACGAAGGCGCAGCGCGAGGCGCTGCTCGCTCAACCGCCGACGCTGGAGATCGCGCCTGGCGTCATCGCCTTCCACGCGCGTCCCGACCATGATGAAAAATACCTGACCGATGCAGTGGTCGACGGCCAGTTGGTGCGCGCGCCGCTGGCCGCCATCCAGCGGCGGCTCGGAGACCTCGGCCCCGGATACCGTGTCGTGCTGTGCGGCCACAGCCATCGCAGCGAACTGATCCGCTTGCCGGGCGGTCCCGTCATCTTCAACCCGGGCAGCATCGGCTGTCCGGCCTATGACGATTCAACGCCGCCGGCGCATGTATCCGAACAGGGCTCTCCCCATGCGCGCTACGGCATCGTCACGCTGGACGAACCGGGCAATCCCGACCGTTTCGAGACGATTGCCGTCGGATACGACCATGAGGCCGCGGCGCGCCAGGCCGAGCAGGCGGGACGGCCGGAATGGGCCCATGCGCTGCGCACCGGCTTCATGCCCCGTTGACCGGAGACCAGGCCCTCGGCTCCCGGCAAAGCATTTTCGGGGTGACATGTCGACGCTTCGTCCCTTATAAACCCGCCTTGGCATGCGGTGGCGCCTTGGTGCCTGACCGCGCCTTCGATGAAAATCTATCGCCCACGGCCAGGTGATGAGGCGCACAGTTACGCTCCGAACGACGTTGCACGCGCTGCTTGCCGCTCCGGTTCTGTTCACGGCGCTGCCGGCCGTCGCCGAGGAATCGCCGCTCGTCATCTCCATCGTCACCGGGCTTGCCCCCGACGATATGCTGAATGTCCGCGCCACGGCATCACCGATCGGCAGGCTTCAGGCGCGCCTGCCCAATGGTTCCAGCGTGAAGAACCTCGGCTGCAACGACGTCAACGGCCACCAATGGTGCAAGGTCGAGGACGTCGATAATCCGAAGGTCAGCGGCTGGGCCCCTGCCCGCTACCTGATCCCGACCAATCCCGCGCCCGTCGCGGACGCCGCGCCCCTGGCGGATCCCGTCGCGTCGCCAGCCGTCGCCGCGGACAAGCCGGCCGAGCCCGCCGGCAGCACGCCCAGCGCGCCGCAGGCCGTTGCAACGGCCAGTGATGGCGCGCCTCCCTCGGCCGAGCCCGCGAGCCCTTCGGCCGAAGCGGCGCTCCCGTCGCCCGTTCCGCAACAGCCGGCCCCGCCGCTCGATCTGGCGGCGCGGTTGGGAAGTGCCGATCACCCGGCCGAAACGGCTGTGAATTCGGCTGCCGCGATCGGCAGAGCCGCCATGCAGGATGCCTACGGCCTGGCCTTCGCGGCGAAGGACAATCACGCCGCCGCCGAGATTCCGCCGGACCCGGCCGTGCAACAGCCCGCGCAGGCACAAGGCCCGACCCAGACAGAAGATGGTCAGAAAACCGGCGGCCAGGCACCTGACGCCCCGGCAGCGGATGCAACGCCAACCGCAACGGCAGCGAACGACCCGACCGACGATGCCGCGGCGCCTGTCACGTCCGCAATTCCGGTCCCCACACCGCGCCCTGAACTGGCCGGCGCGGCACAAGCGACAAACCCGAAGACCGTGGACCCGCAGGCCATCGACCCGCAAACCGTCGCGCGGGTGGAGCCACCGACCGGGCCGGCGCGAGCCCCCGATGCCACCGGGGAGGTTCCCTGCGCCCGCTATGTCGGCCAGCCGATGACGCGCTGCGAGGCATCGATCGTGCGCATGGGCAACAACAAGGCCGACGTCACCGTGACCTGGCCCGACGGCGGCACACGCGTCATCTCGTTCTACGCCGGCATGCCCGCCGGCTCGAACTCGCGCAGCGATTTCCGCTACACCCGCGAAGGCAGCCTGAGCATGATCCGCGTCGGCGTGTCCGAACGCTTCGAGATCACGGATTCGCTGGCGTTCGGCGATTGAGGTTCGCGGCTGTTTTAACGACTGATCAATTTCCGGTCGCCGGCGCTGCCCCTCATCCGCCTGCCGGCACCTTTTCCCCGTATAGTGACGGGGAGAAGGACAAGCTGCGCCCTCGGCACCGATCCTGCAACGCTTGCGATTGGCGAAACCATCGATGACAGCGCCCCTCTCCCCGTCACTATACGGGGAGAGGATGCCGGCAGGCAGGTGAGGGGCAGCGCCAACCACCACAAGATGCCCATTCAACCCGAAGCATTGCATCGCCTGTCAAGCCTCGCACGAACCTCATTTTCGGGGTTACATCCCGCAGAACTCTTCCCTATAAGGCCCACCTAGCCTGATACCAGAATCGCGAGCACAACCGGCCGGGTCTTCCCGTCCCGGTTTTTTGTGCAAGCCGCCCGCCGAACGGAACTTCGCCATGCCAAGACGCACTGACATCAAGTCGATCCTGATCATCGGGGCCGGCCCCATCGTCATCGGCCAGGCCTGCGAATTCGACTATTCGGGCACCCAGGCCTGCAAGGCCCTGAAGGAAGAGGGTTTCCGCGTCATCCTGGTCAATTCCAACCCGGCCACCATCATGACCGACCCGGAACTGGCTGACGCCACCTATATCGAGCCGAT
Organism: Mesorhizobium carmichaelinearum; assembly: GCA_943370265.1. GTDB lineage: Bacteria > Pseudomonadota > Alphaproteobacteria > Rhizobiales > Rhizobiaceae > Mesorhizobium > Mesorhizobium carmichaelinearum_A. Next base: position 162,692 of record CALRQH020000002.1, on the reverse strand, counting down.
CACGCCGGAGGTCGTCGCCAAGATCATCGCCAAGGAGCGGCCCGACGCACTGCTGCCGACCATGGGCGGCCAGACCGCGCTGAACACCGCTCTGTCGCTGCGCCGCATGGGCGTGCTCGACCGCTACAATGTCGAGATGATCGGCGCCGACGCCACGGCCATCGACAAGGCCGAGGACCGCGCGCTGTTTCGCGAGGCGATGAGCAAGATCGGGCTCGAAACGCCGAAGTCGATGCTGGCCAACGCCACCGACGTCAAGAACACCGACCGCAAGATGCACGAGGCCGAGCGCGCCGCGCTGAAGGCCGAGAAGCCGGCCGATCTCGACGCCGCGCTCGATGCGCTGGAAACCCGCTGGAACCTCGGCGAAGGCGACCGCAAGCAGCGCTACATCAGCCATGGCATGGCGATCGCCGCCCAGGCGCTCGACCATGTCGGCCTGCCCGCCATCATCCGCCCGTCCTTCACCATGGGCGGCACCGGCGGCGGCATCGCCTACAACCGCGCCGAATTCTACGACATCGTCCAGTCCGGCCTCGACGCCTCGCCGACCACCGAGGTGCTGATCGAGGAAAGCGTGCTCGGCTGGAAGGAGTATGAGATGGAGGTCGTCCGCGACAAGGCGGACAATTGCATCATCGTCTGCTCGATCGAGAACATCGACCCGATGGGCGTGCACACCGGCGACTCGATCACCGTGGCGCCTGCGCTGACGCTGACCGACAAGGAATACCAGATGATGCGCAACGCCTCGATCGCGGTGCTGCGCGAGATCGGCGTCGAGACCGGCGGCTCCAACGTGCAGTTCGCCGTCAACCCCGCCGATGGCCGTCTCGTCGTCATCGAGATGAACCCGCGCGTCTCGCGCTCTTCCGCTTTGGCCTCCAAGGCGACCGGCTTCCCGATCGCCAAGATCGCGGCCAAGCTCGCCGTCGGCTACACGCTGGACGAGCTGGAGAACGACATCACCGGCGGCGCCACGCCCGCCTCCTTCGAGCCGTCGATCGACTACGTGGTGACCAAGATCCCGCGATTCGCCTTCGAGAAATTCCCCGGCGCCGAGCCGGTGCTGACCACCGCCATGAAGTCGGTCGGCGAAGTCATGGCCATCGGCCGCACCTTCCAGGAATCGCTGCAGAAAGCTTTGCGCGGCCTGGAGACCGGCCTCACCGGCCTGGACGAGATCGAGATCCCCGGCCTCGGCCATGGTGCGGCGACCGCCAACCACGCCGATGACCGCAACGCCATCCGCGCCGCATTGGGCACGCCGACGCCCGACCGGCTGCGCATGGTGGCGCAGGCGATCCGCATGGGCACCTCGCTGGAAGACGTGCACGCCATGTGCAAGATCGACCCGTGGTTCCTCGAGCAGATCGCCGGCATCGTCGCCATGGAAGCGCGCATCCGCGAGCACGGCATTCCGCAGGATGCCGTCAACCTGCGCATGCTGAAGGCCATGGGCTTCTCCGACGCCCGCCTCGCGTCGCTGACGAAGACCGATGTCGAAGTCATTGCCAGGATTCGTGAAAAGCTCGACGTTCATCCGGTCTACAAGCGCATCGACACCTGCGCCGCCGAGTTCGCCTCGCCTACCGCCTATATGTACTCCACTTATGAAGTGCCATTTGCCGGCGCGCTGGCCGACGAGGCTCAGGTGTCATCGCGCAAGAAAGTCGTCATCCTCGGCGGCGGCCCCAACCGCATCGGCCAGGGCATCGAGTTCGACTATTGCTGCTGCCACGCCGCCTTCGCGCTGCGCGACGCCGGCTATGAAGCGATCATGATCAACTGCAATCCGGAGACGGTCTCGACCGACTACGACACGTCCGACCGGCTCTATTTCGAGCCGCTCACGGCGGAGGACGTGCTGGAGATCCTGCGCGCCGAACAGGCGTCGGGCGAACTGGTCGGCGTCATCGTCCAGTTCGGCGGGCAGACGCCGCTGAAGCTCGCCGACGCGCTGGAGAAGGCGGGCATCCCGATCCTCGGCACCTCGCCCGACATGATCGACCTCGCCGAAGATCGCGACCGCTTCCAGAAGCTGCTGCACAAGCTCGGCCTCAGCCAGCCCAAGAACGGCATCGCCTATTCGGTCGAGCAGGCCCGCCTCGTCGCCGGCGAACTCGGCTTCCCGCTGGTGGTGCGCCCCTCCTACGTGCTGGGCGGCCGCGCCATGCAGATCATCCACAGCGAGGGCATGCTGCAATCCTACCTGCTCGACACCGTGCCCGGCCTGGTGCCGGAGGACATCAAGCAGAAATACCCCAACGACAAGACCGGCCAGATCAACACGCTGCTGGGCAAGAACCCGCTGCTGTTCGACACCTATCTGTCGGGCGCCATCGAGGTCGATGTCGACTGCCTGTGCGACGGCAAGGAAACCTTCGTCTCCGGCATTCTCGAGCATATCGAGGAGGCCGGCATCCATTCGGGCGACTCGGCCTGCTCGCTGCCAGTCCACTCGCTGCCTTCGGAACTGGTCGACGAGTTGGAACGCCAGACGGCAGCCCTTGCCCGCGCGCTCAATGTCGGCGGGCTGATGAACGTGCAGTACGCGATCAAGGACGGCACGGTCTATGTTCTGGAGGTCAACCCGCGCGCGTCACGCACCGTGCCCTTCGTCGCCAAGACCATCGGGCGGCCCATTGCGAAGATCGCCGCCCGCATCATGGCCGGCGAGAAGCTGGAAGATGCCTTCGCCCATTACGGCCCCCTGCCCGACGCCCGCAACCCCGGCCACATCGCGGTCAAGGAAGCGGTCTTCCCCTTCGCCCGCTTCCCCGGCGTCGACATCCTGCTCGGGCCGGAAATGCGCTCGACCGGCGAGGTCATGGGCCTCGACCGCGACTTCGCGCTCGCCTTCGCCAAGAGCCAGCTCGGCGCCGGCGTCGACCTGCCGCGCTCCGGCACCCTGTTCGTCTCGGTGCGCGACGAGGACAAGGCTGGCATCCTGCCGGCGGTGAAGCGCCTGGCCGGCCTCGGCTTCAGGGTGCTGGCCACCTCCGGCACGCAGCGGTTCCTCGCCGAAAACGGCGTCGACGCCCAGAAGATCAACAAGGTGCTGGAAGGGCGCCCCCACATCGAGGACGCCATCCGCAACCGCCAGGTCCAGATCGTCTTCAACACCACGGACGGCCAGAAGGCGGTGTCGGACTCCAAATCGCTGCGCCGCGCGACGCTGATGCAGAAGGTGCCGTATTACACGACGCTGTCGGGTGCGGCGGCCGTGGCGGAAGCGATCGCGGCGCTGAAGGCGGGGAACCTGGAGGTCAGGCCACTGCAGGAGTATTTTGCTTGAGCCTTTCTTCATCACGTCCGGATTTGATCGGGCCCGGCAGATCGGCTTTGATGTATGAGCGCAGTTTTTTCTGAATGTGCAAGATATCGCTATCGACTAGATCGGGCTATCGGCGATGGGCCGCCTCTCGGGTTTATCCTCCACAACCCAAGTACGGCGGGGGCGACAAGCGATGATCCGACCTCCCGGCGCGGCATAGGATATGCTAGAGTACTCGGGTTCGGGCGACTCATATTTATAAACCCGTGGGCGATGATCGCCACCCAACCGCATGACCTATGGTTAGCAGAAGACCCCGTGGGGCCTCAAAATGACGCACATATTCGAAATGTCGTCGCTGAAGTTTCAAATGAAGGGGGTAAGATTGTTGCAGCGTGGGGGAGCATCAAGCCCCCGGCAGCCAAGCGCGCTGCTGCTCACGCCAGGATCGCAGCGCTAATCGCAATGATTGAGCGTAACGGCGGTCAACTTTACGCGCTCGGGGTGAATCGGGATCGATCTCCGAAACATCCGCTCTATGTGAGGAAAGATGCGACACTATCTATATGGACAGGAAGGGATTCCCACGACCTTTAATTTGTGGAAAACCTCACGCGTACGGCCAATTGGTGATTCGCGACGGTATACAGTCCAGACGCTGGGTGGCGGGCGCAGCCAAGGGGAGCTTTGCTGAGATGTTTTCAGACGCAGACATGCTGCGCCTTCAGCAGGACCAGCATCGGCACGATCACCGCAATCATACTGATATCCTCCACCGTTCCAAAAATGATCGCTTGAAACACTACGGGCTGCATTTTGCCAAGTACGTTGGAAGGCTGGCGCGGGGATCTGCTGAGCCGATCTCATATGATCGAACCATTGTGGATACAGTGCTGGTGTCGCTTAGCGCTGCTAATACGATGCACCAGCACCTCGAAGCACCTGTGCCTCTGACCAAGGAAGCTCGTCAGATCGATCCGTTGCGGACATATGCCGACGCTGCCGGCCGCTTTGCCGATGCTTGCGAGAAGATCGACCATATGGAGGAATTCATTCCGATCGCTCGCAAGGCGAACACGGACATAATGTCTTGGGCTCTCCATCAGGCGGATGAGCGTAAGATTGATCTTGAAGGACAGCTACGGCAGCGGCGAGGGGAGCTACGTGGCAGACAATTCTACATCGTCGACTGAGCAGCCGGTTGGCGTCGGCGGGTTCTGGAGCGGTGAGAAGCTGCTCCAGAACAAGCAGGTTGTAGGCGACTTCGATGAAAAGCAGCTCGATGCAAATGCCTATAATTTGCGCATGGGCAATGTGCTATTCAAAACAACTCATACGACTGGCGACACTCCGGGTAAAGTTCTTCTAAAGAATAAAGAGCCATTCGTGATCCCGCCCGGGCAATTTGCGTTTCTGCTTACAAAAGAAGAGGTATGCATCCCCAAAAACGCGATGGCGTTTATTTCGATGCGGACCCGAATTAAGTATCAGGGCTTGATCAACGTCTCCGGGTTTCACGTAGACCCCGGGTACAAAGGTAAACTCATATACGCTGTTTACAATGCCAGCCCTGCTCCCGTGCAGATTTGCGAAGGCGACTCAGCTTTTAAGATTTGGTTCTGCAGCTTAGATAATCATTTAGATTCAGCCTATACCTTTAAAGGTAAAGGTATCTATGATATCGATAATGAATTAGTTCGAGGCATGAGCAGAGAGATACACTCTCTGCAAGCAATATCTGATAAAATTAAAGAACTAGAATCGTCGATGAACCTAAAGTTCGCCGAACAAAAGCCTGTAGTTGAGGGATTAAAGCAGGCATGGGATAACATTACTCGAGCTATATTCGTAGCTGCTGTGATAGCATTTCTATCTTTTGTCGTCCCAATAGGATGGGGCCTAGGGAAGTCCGCACTCCCGATCATTGAGGACTACATTTCTACTCAGCTTTCCACTCAAAAAGCTGCCCCCCCTCAAAAACCCCCAGCAATTCCTTTACCGCAACCTGCTCCTAGCTCGCGATCTTCTCCATAGCGCCGCAGATCGTGCAAATAATGGCAAACCTCATCGTTTATGATGAGTTCGCTCTATGGCGCCGGAGATGCGAGTGAGGCTTCGGCGCTGTGCCAACACCGATCGTCCGTGTCTTCGGCTTCACTTTCTACCACACCAAAGGGAGAAGAAGAGGCCGCTCCTCACGCCACCGCGACACACTCAATCTCAATATCAAACTCCAAAGGCCAAGACGCCACCGGCACGAAACTCCGCGCCGGCGGGTTCACGCTGAAATACTTCGCATAGACCCGGTTGATGGCGTTGTAGAAGCCGGAATTGACGGCGTAGATGCGCACCATCACCACGTTTTCCAGCGAAGTGCCGGCCGCTTCCAGGCAGTGTTTCAGCGCCTTCAGCGATGCCTCGGTCTGCACCTCGATGTCGCCGCGCACCATCTCGCCGGTCACCATGTCCACCGGCGGCGTCGCCGAGATGAACACGAAGCCGTTGGCCTTGACCGCCGTCGAACACGGCAGGCCGAGCGCCCGCACCTTGTCCGACATGACGGGCACTTCGATGACTTCTTTTTTCATGCTGATGCTCCCTTGGGTTTGCAGGGAGCTTATAGCGCCGTCAGACGAACGCCAGCGCCGTTCTTGCCTTCTCCCCTTGTGGGGCCCGAAGGGCGGGCGAGGCCCGTGACTCGCCCAGGGCGGTGGCACGGCGCGTTAGCGCCGGGTCGGACGAGGGGTGTTCCAGCGGAGTGAGGCGTTGGCGTTCCCTGGAACACCCCTCATCCGTCGCCTCCGGCGACACCTTCTCCCACAGGGGGAGAAGGGAGGCCGGCGCCCAGCCCTCACCGCTGCCCCGGATACGGCGTGCCATCCCTATGCAAAAACCGCCCGTCCCGGCTCGGGCTCATCATGTCGATGTCCGAGCATGTGATGACATCGTCCGGATTGCGCGAGCCGACCTCCAGGTAGAGGGCCGTTGTGGACGACCGGTTGATCATGTGATGGCCATTGCCGCTGTTTTTGGCGAAGGTGGCGCAATCGCCGGCCTTGAGCAGCGTCTCGCTGTCATCCTCGACCAGCGTCAGTTCGCCCTCCAGCACATAGATGAGTTCATCTTCATGGCTGTGCCAATGGCGCTGGCTGGACCAGCCGCCGGGCGGCAAGGTCATCAAATTGACGCCGAAATCCTTGAGGCCGCCGGCATCGCCCAGGCGGCGGCGCGTGCGATCGGCGCAGGGGGCGTCGAAGGGTGCGGGATAGCCGGAGCCCCTGCGCACGGGCACGGCGGACAGATCGATCTTGGGCATGCACTGCTCCCGAGGTTGATCGCCGTAGTTTAGTTCGCGTCGGGCAACAGGCACAGAGCCACCTTGTGGCGCTGAGGCGTGCGGCTACGGACGAAGGACGTCGCGTCACAACCAGTTCCGACATTCTTGCCATGGCGGCAAGGCAACAAGCGCCCGGCCTTCCAGCAAGACGTGCCGAACGAAAACTACCGCGCCGGGACCGGGCAGCTCATATCGCCTTCCTGGCAGTCCAGATAGGTTTTGAGCTGCTTGACGCGGTCGTTGGTCAGGCCCGCCCTGCAACTGGCGACGAGCATTGGATAGATGCTGCCTCCGACGCTGGCCGACGACTGGAAGGTGCATTCCGAATCGCGAAAGGCGATCCAGGATTTCTGCGCGTCGACCAGCAGCTTCCTGGTCGCGGCATCGTCCTTGAGGCGGGCGTTGATCTGCCTGTAGGCGTCGTTCAACGCCTTGTCCGCCTTGTCGAAATCCTTGCCGGCGCATTCGTTCATGGTCGCCTGGTCCTGCGCATTGGCGCAATCGTCGGCCGCCCGCGCCGCGCCGGCAAGCAGCGGAGCGGCAAGGATCAAGGTGGCAAGGCCGGTCCTGGAAAGCAAATGCCGCATCATGGTCCTCCGGTTTCGGTTCAACCCAAAGCGGTCGAGCACCCCGCAACCGGAGATTACCCATCGAGCGAATGCCGGCAAGATGCGGCCTGCCGCCTTGGTGGACAGTTTCTTTCCCGCCGCGCCCGGAGTGCTTTCACGGCGGATCGGTGAAAACCGCGACAAGCTCGCGCCCTCCACCATCCGGGGCATGGTCAGCTATTTCGCCCGCCACGAGGTCGACAAGCGCGGCAGGAATTACGGCAACGAGGCAACCCCATCGGCCGGCTACATCGCCTGGCTGCTGTGGGGCGGCGGCGAAGGCCGTGCCTGGGTGCTCGATCTCAAGAAGAAGATCGGCAACGCGCCGGATATCTGAAAATGCAAGCATGTCACGCGAGCAGGAGGGTCCCGGAAACCCGCGCCCCGGGACCCGCCGTTGGAGGGGCTGGCACATGCCGGTGCAACCTCCTCCTGTGCCCAGCCGATCGACGATCCCCGACCGGCTGAATGACGTGATGACGTAGCGTTAGCATTTGCCCGAGACGGCCTATGTGAAGCGGTTCACAAAGCCTGGGGCCTTGCTTCGGGCGGACCTGGGGTCCTATCCCTCCCAGGCGACGGGCTTCATGCCCAGCCGCTCGTAGAGACGCACGGCGGCTGCGCTCTCCAGCGTGTTGGTCTTGAGATCGACATGGCCGGCGCCGCGAGCGGCAAAGGTGGCAAAGGCATGCCGCATCAGCGCTTCGCCAATGCCCCGCCCCCGCGCCTCGGGGTGCACGACAAGGTCCTTCACGAAGGCCGACGTCCAGCACACGGCCGCCCCCGCCAGCAGGCCCCTGGCGTCGATAACGAGAAAACACAGCGCGGGATCGAATTCCGCGTCCTCGGCAATGCGCGGCCACCATTCGTCGAAGGGGCCATCCCTGCCGTCGTCGAACACCTCGGTCAGCAGCGCGTGCAAGGCGGGAGCGTCGGTGTGCTCGAAGGTCCGCATGAGGAAGCCGTCGGGCCAGCGCGGCGAAGGGAGCGTGTCGGCGAGGATCTTGCGCAGCCGGACATCGTTTGGCGCAGGCGGACCTGGCTCAAACATCACGTTCAGGCATCCGGCTGGAGCCGGCGGCGCAAGCTGTCGCGGCCAAGGCCGGTCGCCTCGAGCAAGCCCTTGCGCTTGGCTTCGAAGTAATAGCCGGTCTGGTAGAGCAGGTCGGCGCGCTTGGCGTTGCCGCCGGCCACCAGCCAGGCGCCGCGCAGATATTTGACCGCGTATTTCAGGTTGGTCTCGGCATCGAACAGGCCCTTGGGCGGGCCCTCATAGCCCATGCCGCGTGCCGTCGCGTGCTTGATCTGCATCAGCCCCCAATGGCCATTGTTGTAGGCCTTGGGATTGAAGGTGCTCTCGCGGTTGACGACATGGCGCACCAGGTCGATCGGCACCTCGTAGAGGGCGGCATACTTGGCGATCAGCCGCTCGACATCGCTACGCGTGCCCGTAGAATGCTCTTCCGCCGGCGCCATCGGTGTCTGGATCAGTGCTGCCGGGTTCTGCGGCACCACATAGGCGGCCTGCTGGACGCCGGGCATCATGGTTCCCTGCACGACCGTGCCTCCGGCAATCGGCGCAAGGGTCGGCTTGGTCGGCTTCAGCGTGGCGGGCGTCGCCAGGCCTGCGATCGAATAGGCGGATTCGGCCGTGGCGATGACCCTGACGGGGGCAGGCGCGGCATTGGCTGTGATCATGGCCGCGGCGGCAGGTGCGGCCAGCGGGGTCGGCCCGGCAAAGGCGGCTGCCGGTTCAACAGGCAGCGCGGCTTGTCCCGGTGTCAGTTCCGCCGTCTGGACCGGCGCGATGCCAGACGATTCCGGCACCACCGAAACCGTTTCCGGCAGGGGTATCGTAAAGCCGGCATCGGCTCCCGCGGCGGTCGCCGTCTCGCTGAGGGCAGGCGCCGGCTTCATCTGCGACGTCGAGGTGCAGCCACTGACGCTTGCGGCGGCAAGGACCACACCGATCGCGATAAGGTTGAGTTTTGCTGGCAAGCCGCGTTCGGGTCCGGTTCGTCGGATGTTAAGAAACCCCTTACACCAGCGATTCTCGTCGGGCAATCGGGGCCGCTTGATGGTTTTCGGGTGGCGGGACTCAGGGCAAAGTGCGATATTGTTCCCTATCTGTACTCGTACCAACAGCCGTTTTTCGCCGTTTTGCGCAAAGGAGCGCGTTATGGAAAACACGTCCGCGATCACAGCCGGCCACGCAGTGTTAGAAACAGTGATCGGTTTCATGGGCATCGCATGGAGCGAAGCGGGCCTGATCCGGATCTGCCTGCCCGAGCGCAGCCGCGAGGCGGTGGAGCGCCGGCTGCTTCGCCATGGCGGTGTTTCCGCCTCGACCGGGCAGCCGAAATGGGTTGTCGAGCTGATCGCGTCGATCAAGGCCTATGCCGCCGGCGAGGATGTCGATTTCACCGGCGTGCCTGTCGATCTGGCCGGCATCGACGATTTCCGCCTCGCCATCTACGACGAGGCACGAAAGCTCGGCTTCGGCGAGACCACCACCTATGGCGAGCTGGCCAGGCGCGCCGGCCATGCCGGACTCGCTCGTGAAACGGGTGCTGCCCTTGGCGCCAACCCCGTGCCGCTGGTCATCCCCTGTCACCGCATCCTCGCCGCGGGCGGCAAGATCGGCGGTTTTTCGGCGCCCGGCGGCTCTGTCACCAAGGAAAAGATGCTGGCCATGGAGGGCGTGCGCGTCGGCCCGCCGCCGCCGGCACAGGTGTCGTTCGGGTTCTAGCGCCAAGCCTGCGGGCGTGTTGAGTTAAAGTACGTGAGCACCGGAAGCGCAGGAAGCTGCCGTTTGCAGACCGGCATCACCTGAATATCGACACGCCTAATTGTGGAAGAACCGCCGGTGGAAACGCCGATCCACGTCGGGCCGCTTGCAGATGTAGACGGCGCAGAAGCTCGTATCGGCGCTGGGCACCGAAGCGCGCGTGCGGACCTCCCCCATGTTGCAGAACCGCTCGCTCTGCACATAGCGGTCGTAGAGCGGCAGGCCCGGCACGCGCGACGACTGGTAGCGCAGAATGACCGCGCCTTCGCGGGCGATCGTCGACTGTATCTTGTTGCAGCTCATATGTGTGGGATCGTAGCGCGAGATCGCCTGCGCCTGGGCGGCCACCAGTGTCAGGCAGATGGCAAACGGAACAGCCTTCATGACCCTCTCCAGAACCAGTCCCTGCCCGCAAATGCGGGGGACTTCCGCAACGGTTTCATGCGATTGGGGCGGCCATTGGGCAGCCCGGCCCCGGTGCCTTTTTCCGCGACATCTTGTTTTCGGTGCAAAAGCAGACTATATCAGCCCCATTGATATTTCGGCCGATCGATCCGGGCCTCGCGATCTTCGCGTTTGCTGACGTCTATCTCCAAAATCTCGATGCACACCGGCTGGACTTCGGTCTGGTCAAACCAAAGCAAATGCAAGGACTATTTTTATGGCAACTGGAACGGTCAAGTGGTTTAACTCCACCAAGGGTTTCGGCTTCATCCAGCCTGACAACGGCGGCGCGGACGTTTTCGTCCACATCTCCGCTGTTGAGCGCGCTGGTCTGTCGACCCTGGTCGAAGGCCAGAAGATCAACTTCGAGATCGAGCAGGACCGCCGCACTGGCAAGTCGTCCGCTGGTTCTCTGAGCAAGGCAGCCTGATTTTGCGAATGGCGCGCGCAGGGCGAAGGTCCGGGGCGCACGGCAAGTCACGGATGTACTGACAGTCGCGCGAGAAGCGCGCCGGAGCGGAACGAACCGACAAGCTGGATCAGCAGATAGCTGCCAGCCCGGACCGGACGCTCCCATCAGGCTACCGAGAATGGGAAGGCGGGATTTATCCCGCCTTTTTGTTTGTCTGGGGTTCAGACGCTGATTATTGGCGAAATCGGCAAAGCTGCTTCCTTCTCCCCGTCACTATACGGGGAGAAGTGCCCGGCAGGGCGATGAGGGGCAGCGCCGACGCTGTAGAAATCCCCATTTTTGAGATTTATTGAGAAGGGCTGGCGCTGCCCCTCATCTGGCTGCCGCCATCTTCTCCCCGTAAACGGGGAGAAGGACGCTCTCCTCGACGTCGCCTACCCCACCCATTCCATCGGCACATGTCCGGGGTCCGCCTCCACCCGCTTCAGCCAGGCGGCGACCGCCGGATAGGCGTCGAGCTGGAAGCCGCCCTGCTCCGCCGTGTGCGTATAGGCATAGAGCGCGATGTCGGCGACACTGAAGGCACCGCCGGCGAAAAAAGCGTTGTCTTCCAGATATTTGTTCATCACGCCGAGCGCCTTGTTGCCGCGCTCCAGCGTCACTGCCAGCCGCTCGGGCGTCGCATCCCCCGCCCGTTCGGGAAAGGTCAGCAGCGCCTTGCGCACGGCAATGTAGGGCTCGTGGCTGTATTGTTCGAAGAACAGCCATTGATAGGCCAGCCCGCGCTCATATTTGTCCGCCGGCAGGAAGCGCGTTCCCTCTGCCAGATAGAGCAGGATGGCATTGGATTCGGCCAAGCGCCGGCCATCGTCGAGTTCGAGCAGCGGCACCATGGCGTTGGGGTTCTTGGCGACAAAACCGGCTTTTCGCGTCTCGCCGGTATGCGAGCTGACCTCGATGGTGGTGAAGCTCAGCCCGAGCTTGGCCATCAGCAGGCGCGGCTTGTAGCAATTGCCGCTGTCGATCATGCTGTAGAGTATCATTTTCGCTCCCCGGGGCGTCACGCACGGCGCGATTATCGCAGGGCTCGCGGCCTCATCCAGTGATTTGTTTTGGCGGGTGGATCAGCGGCGCTGATGCAATTGAACCACCTTGCTCTCTGGTTGGAGCAGCGCATCGATGGCCAGCGGATTCTCGTTGAAGATCGTGCCGGCCAGCTTCGGTCGGCCAAGATAAAATCCCTGAAGCAGGTCGACGCCGCCTTCCAGCGCGACGCGCAGATGCACGGCCTGCTCGATCCCCTCGACCAGAACCTTGGCGCCGCGCTCATGCAAGGTGGAAACCAGCGGCCGGAAGAATTTTTCGGCGGCGGCGTGACGGCAGAGTTGCGAAAACCACGCACCGTCGATCTTGACGATGTCGGGGTTGAGAAGGCCCACCCTCTCTTCCGTCGAATGGCCGGCACCGAAATCGTCGATGGCGATGCGCATGCCGTCGCGCCGCATCTCCTCCACCAGCAGCAACAGCAGCGCGTCATCGGCCGCCTGTTCGGTGACCTCGCAGACCAGCATGCCCGCATGCAGCCCGAAATCGGCGAGGTGCCTGCCCATCAGCCTGATCTCGGCCAGGGCCCGCCCGGGATGGTCGTTGACCAAGGGGTTGAAGTTGAAGAACAGGTCGAGCCCGTCGACGCCGATGTTGCTGTAATTTCGCAGGTGGAGGGCCCGGCACATGGCCTCGACAAACAGGCGATCCTCCGCCGGAATCTGGCCGAAGAAGGCCTGGGCCGAGCTCGGTCGGCCTGCCAGATGCGGCTCGACCAGGGCCTCGACCGCGACGGCCGTCAGGGCCGCGCCGCGCGGCGCGAAGATCGGCTGGTAGACGCTTCGCAGCCGGAACTCTCCGTAGATCCCGTATTCAATGCCGACCTCGTCGGCAAAGATCTCATCGGCGACATTGCGTCGCCTGTCGAACCCGGACATCATCGCACGACCCTTCGCCCAAAGGCCTTCGCACGTCGCGTCGAGGGCGCCGGGGCCAAGGGCTCCCTGCCAGCGTCGGACGGTATCGCGGGCGCAGGCCTGTCCTTGTCGAAGACGTGGAAGCTGGTCGGCGCCAGTTCGGGCCGCGCCAGCACGAAGCCTTGCACCATCGAGGCGCCCGATTTCTCGGCGAGCTCGAGCTGCCAGCTTTCCTCGATGCCTTCGAAGACGGTGCGGATGCCTTGGTCCTCGAAGCTCTTAACCATGGCCGTCAGCAGCGCGAAACCGGCGCCGGATTCCATCAGCTGCGTGATCCACAACGCATCAAACTTGACGATGTCGGGCTTCAGTTCCTTGATGCGGTTGATGTCGGAATCATCGGCGCCGTAGTCATCGACCGCGATGCGAAAGCCGTTGCCCCGGAGCGCCGCGACGAAACTGAACAGGGTTTCCTGCGAGGCCGATCTCTGCTCGGTCACCTCGCAGACGACGCGGCGCGGATCGATGCCCGCGGCGTGCAGCACCAGGCGCATTTCTCGCAGGGCGTTGTCGGCGACCGTGCGCTCGGTGAACACCGACGGATCGAAATTGATGAAGATCGATGCTTCCTGCGGCAGGAAGGCGCCGGCATTCAGCAGGTGCAAGGTCCGGGTCAACGCTTCGACATGCAGTCGATCGGCCGCCGGGCAGGTCGAGAAAAAACTCATCGGTGACTGCGGCTCGTCGTCACGGAATGGCCGGATCAGCCCTTCGAACGCTGCCAGCGACAGCTTGCCCTCCTTGAAGGCGAAGATCGGCTGGAAGGCACTTTGCAGCGTGTAGATGCCCCAGACACCGGTCGAGGTGCCGTCCTTCTGACGAATGATGTGGGCAAGCCCGATGCTTCGCGACAAGAGTTCCTCGCTCCGCAATACTGGCGGAATTGGAATGTGATCCTGCCACGCAAGCCTCTACCGGTCGTTAATGAGTTTACTGTTGCCGATCACAGCTCCTTGAGGGCTGGCTCAGCCGACAATGCTTGCACTCGGCAGGATCATGCGACATGAGAAGCGCCGCGGCCGTCCTTGGCCGCAAGGACCTCATTGGAGATAATTCGTCATGGCCTTTCTTGCCGATGCCCTTTCCCGCGTAAAGCCTTCCGCGACCATCGCGGTGACGCAGAAAGCGCGCGAGCTGAAAAACGCCGGCCGCGACATTATCGGCCTCGGCGCCGGCGAGCCGGATTTCGACACGCCCGACAACATCAAGAATGCGGCGATCGAAGCCATCCGCCGCGGCGAGACGAAGTATCCGCCGGTTTCCGGCATCGTGCCGCTGCGTGAGGCGATCGCGAAAAAATTCAAGCGCGAGAACAATCTCGACTACAGACCGGAGCAGACCATCGTCGGCACCGGCGGCAAGCAGATCCTGTTCAACGCCTTCATGGCGACGCTGAACCCCGGCGATGAAGTGATCATCCCCCGCCCCTACTGGGTCAGCTACCCCGAAATGGTGGCGATCTGCGGCGGCACGTCGGTGTTCGCCGATACCTCCATCGACAATGGCTTCAAGCTGACGGCTGAAGTCCTGGAGAAGGCGATCACGCCGAAGACCAAATGGCTCTTGATGAACTCGCCGTCGAACCCGTCGGGCGCCGCCTATACCGAGGCGGAATTGCGCTCGCTGGCTGATGTGCTGCTCAAGCATCCGCATGTCTGGACATTGACCGACGACATGTATGAGCACCTGACCTATGGCGATTTCGTCTTCAAGACCATCGCCGAGGTCGAGCCGAAACTCTATGAGCGCACGCTGACCATGAACGGCGTGTCGAAGGCCTATGCCATGACCGGCTGGCGCATCGGCTATGCGGCCGGTCCCGTGCAGTTGATCAAGGCCATGGACATGATCCAGGGCCAGCAGACCTCCGGCGCCTGCACCATCGCGCAGTGGGCATCGGTCGAGGCGCTCAACGGCCCGCAGGATTTCATCGCCAAGAACAAGGCGATCTTCCAAGGACGGCGCGACCTCGTCGTCTCCATGCTCAACCAGGCGCGCGGCATCACCTGTCCGTCACCGGAAGGCGCCTTCTACGTCTACCCGTCCTGCGCGCAGCTGATCGGCAAGAAGACCAAGGCCGGCAAGGCGATCGACACCGACGAGACCTTCTGCTCGGAATTGCTCGAAGCCGAAGGCGTCGCGGTGGTGTTCGGCTCGGCCTTCGGGCTTGGCCCGAACTTCCGCATCTCCTACGCCACCTCGGAGACCCTGCTCGAGGAAGCCTGCACACGCATCCAGCGCTTTACCGCGTCGCTAACCTGATCAAGGACGCCATCGTCGAATTGGAAAACCCGGCTCACCGCCGGGTTTTTCATGGGCAACAGGGCCGCGCCTCACCCTTCCTGCTTGGCCGCTCTGGCCGAACGGGCCTCTGCCGGCGCCAGCACGGCCAACAGGAGCGCGGCAGTGAGCAGCGAAACTATCGCCGCCGTCAGCATCGCCGCATGGAAGCCTCCGGCGTAGGCGGCCGCGAACAGGTCGCGCAGGCCCGCCTCGCCCATTGCCGCAGCGGTTACGAAATCGTGCCTCGAAACGGCGGCGCGGGCCACCGCATCGGCGTTGACGACACCGGCTGTTTCGAGATTTGCCGTCAGCAGGCTCGTGGCCCGCATGCTCATCAGCGCGCCAAACAGCGCGATGCCGATGGCAAGGCCGGTCTGGCGGGTGGCGTTGACGACCGCCGACACCATCCCCGAGCGTTCGCGCGGCGCATAGGACATGGCGGCGGCATTGCTGGTCGGGATGGCCAGCGCGTTGCCGAGGCCGCCGACGGCGAAGAACAGGCCGATCATCGCATAGGGCGTCGCGGGCCCGGCCCAGCACATGCCCAGCATGGAAACGCCAATCAGGAAATAGCCCGATGTCATCAGCACGGAATGCCCATAGCGATGGCTAAGCCTGCCGATCGCCGGCGAGACGAGCATCTGGACAAGGAAGATGGGCGCCATGCGCAGGCCGGTCTGCGTCGGCGACCAGCCCTGCACCTGCTGCAGGAACATCGAATAGAGGAAGACGCTTGTGTAGGAGGTCAGGCCGAGTGCGAAGGACGCGACATTGGCGACGGCGAAACGAATGTCGCGGAACAGGCCGAGCGGCAGCATCGGGCGCGGCGTGCGCGCCTCGAAGCCAAGGAAGAGCACCAGGCCGACAAGGGCGACGGCAAGGGCAATGACCGTCCGCTGGTCGCTCCATCCATTCTCGCCGGCCGAGATCAGGCCGAAGGTCAGCGCGCCCAGCCAGACGATGCTCAGCGCCAGGCCGACCAGGTCGAGATGGGCATGTTCGGGATGCGCCGTCTCCTTGATCGAGAGAGCACCCAGCACGATCGTGAACAGGCCGACCGGCAGGTTGATGAGGAAAATACTCTGCCAGCCGGCGGTTTCGACCAGGACGCCGCCGAGGATCGGGCCGACCAGCAGCGAGACGGCGGCGAAGGACGACCAGCCGCCAATGACGCCGGCGCGCTCGCGGGCGTCGGGGAATGCCTGCGTCAGGATCGACAGCGCGCCGGGAATGAGCAATGCCCCCGCGACGCCCTGCACCACCCGCCCAGTCAGCAGCACCGTCAAATTGGGCGCGAACGCGCAGATGGCGGAACCAACCACGAAGATGCCGACACCAGCCAGCCAGGAGCGTTTGCGCCCGTAGCGGTCGCCGATCAGACCCGCCGACAGCATGAAGGCCGACAGGCACAGCGTGTAGGAATCGACGACCCATTGCAGGCCGCCGAAATCGGTGTTCAGCGCCCGCTGGATCGTCGGCAGCGCGACATTGACGATGCTGACATCGAGCAGCGCCACGAATGTGCCCAGATAGATGGCGGCAATCAAATAGATACGACGGCCCGACATGGCGGCTCCAAAATATCGTTCATCTAGAAAATGCCGGAGCAGGTAGTGTCGCTCGTCGTGGCCGGGCTCAATCGGAATATTGCTCGTCGGTCACCTTCTCCAGCCAATCCGCATGAACGCCGTCGAGTGCCTCTTGCATCGCCATATGCGTCATCGCCGATGTCGGCCCGCCACCGTGCCAGTGCTTTTCACCCGGCTCGAACGAGATGACGTCGCCGGCCTTGATCTCCTGGATCGGCCCGCCCCATGTCTGCGCGCGACCGGCACCCGATGTGACATAGAGCGTCTGGCCAAGCGGATGCGTGTGCCAGTGAGTGCGCGCGCCGGGCTCGAAACTGACCAGCGTGGCCCTGAGCCGCGCCGGCGCTTCCTTCTCGATGACCGGCGTCTGCAGCACCCGGCCGGTAAAGTATTTTTCCGGCGCGATGATGGTCGGCACGCTGCCGCAGGCAATGATCTTCATCGTCGATGATCCTCGATTTGCGGGCGAACAGGGGCATCAGGCCCTAGCGCCTCATTACCGAGCATTTTCCTCCCATATCGGACGCCGCGCAACAGCCACTACCCATCAGGCATCTGCACCAAGCTTCTTAACCATGACACGTGATGGCCCGTCAGGGCGGTCGAATTGCTGGCTGATGGCCAGGGTTTCAATGGCTTCTTAACGGCTGCCCTCTAGCCCTTTGCCAGCGGCTGCAGGGGGCCATGAGATGAGCATACTGGCGACGATCAGGGACCATAGCGGCAGGGTCTATCGCGGCATCCAGTTCCTTCTGGTGCTGAGCATCGGCGCGGCCGCGCTCGGCGCGTTCGACGTCTCGCAGAACCTGCCTTCCGGCGCCGCCTTCAGCATTTCGATCGCCGCCACCGCGCTCGCTTTGATGGCCTTGATGTATATGCGCAGCAGCATCGTCCATCGCCTGCAGTCGGCGGCGGCGGCCGAAGCGGAAAAACATGACTTCCTGACCAAGGATGCCATGACCGGCGCGATGACCCGCCGCTATTTCCTGGAGGCCCTGCGCGACAGCCTTGGCACCATGCGCGACCGGCGCGAGGCGACCCTGCTGCTGATCGACCTCGATCATTTCAAGCAGCTCAACGACACGTTCGGGCATCAGTTCGGCGACCTCACCCTGGCGCACCTGGTCCGGACCGCCGAGCGCATTTTTGCCGGCAGCATGGTCGGACGGCTCGGCGGCGACGAGTTCGGCGTCATCGTCGCGCATAGCGACCTCACCGCCATCAACAAGGACGTTCGCCGCCTGCTGGACGCCATGCGGGCCGGAAAGCCGCATGAGGGCAAGATCATCCCGCTCTCGATCTCCGTCGGCGTGGCGCTTGCGCCGTCGCATGCGTCGAATTCGACCGAACTCATGCTGCTCGCCGATCTGGCGCTCTACGAGAGCAAGGCGGCGGGGCGCGGCCGCGTCACCGTGTTCGACGAGGAGATGCTCTCCGACAAGCGCTATCGCCGCCTGGTCGAGCGAGAGCTGCGCGCGGCGGTTTATCTCGGCGAACTCGAGTTGCACTACCAGCCGATCGTCAACCCGGACGGCTCGCCTTACGCGCTTGAAGGGCTGATCCGCTGGCGCCATCCGGTCCGCGGCCTGATATCGCCGGCCGAGTTCATCCCCATCGCCGAACGCTCGACCCTGATCGACATGCTCGGCGAGTGGGTGTTCAAGCGGGCCTGCGCCGATATCGGCCATTTCCAGGGCCGCCGCATCTCGATCAACGTGTCGGGCGAACAGCTGAAGCGCGACGAGATCGTCACCATGTGCGACCGCGTGCTGAAGGAAACCGGCCGCTCCGCCGCGCAATTCGTCATCGAGATCACCGAAACGGTGGCGACCGCCGCCACGCCCGAGATCCTGCGGCGCCTCGAAGCGCTGCGCGGGCTCGGCTTCCACATCGCGCTCGACGACTTCGGCACCGGCCATTGCGGCTTCAACTATTTGAAGACGCTGCCCATCGACAGCATCAAGATCGACCGTTCCTATATCCGCAGCCTTGCCCATGATCAGGTCGCGCAGATCTTCGTCTCGGCTCTGGCGCAGATCGCGCGTATCCAGGATGTCACCATCGTTGCCGAAGGCGTCGAGACGCAGGAGGAATTCGCGCTCGCCAAGGCCGCCGGCTGCAACCGCTTCCAAGGCTATTTCTTCGGCCGGCCGGTGCCGCGCGACAAGATCGACCCCATCCCTGCCAATGCCCCGCCACTTGCCTTGATCGCCTGAGACGGTCGGAAGGCGCCCGCTTCCTATTTTTCTTGCCCTGCCGGCAAACAAGTGGGACGATGGTTTCGGGCAGGTGGCCATTGAAGAAGAACCCCGCCCGCGACGGTCGAACAGGCCGGCCGCCGCTCAGGACCGACTGATCTCGCCTGACCATGAATGCCAGCCGGTCCTACGGGAAACGCCTGAGTGGAGGTCAGTCATGGGTACTCGCGCCGGAGGACGACGCACGGGACCGAAATGCATTGCCATAGTCGGTCCCTTCGCAAGCGGTAAGACGACACTTCTCGAAGCCATATTGGCCCGCACGGGCGCCATCCCCCGACAAAATCCCGTTTCATCGGGAAACACCGTTTCCGATCATTCGCCCGAGGCCCGCGCCCACGCCATGAGCGTCGAGGCGACGATCGCCACCACCGATTTCATGGGCGAGCAGCTCACCTTCGTCGATTGTCCCGGTTCCATCGAATTCTCCTTCGAGGCCGAGCCGGTGCTGGCCGCCTGCGACCTCGCGGTGGTCGTCGCCGAAGCCGACGAGAAGAAGATCCCAGCCCTGCAGCTGATCATGCGCAAGCTCGACGATCTCGGTGTCCCACGCATCCTGTTCCTCAACAAGGTCGACAAGGCGATCGCCGGCGTGCGCGACACGCTGAAGATGCTTCAGCCGGCAAGCTCTGTGCCGTTGCTTCTGCGCCAGATTCCGCTGCGCAAGGACGGCGTCGTCATCGGCTCGATCGATCTGGCGCTGGAGCGCGCCTACATTTACCGCGAATATGCCGAGAGCGAGGTCGCCCAGATACCCGGCGACGAAAAGGCGCGCGAGTTGGAAGCACGGTTTTCCATGTTGGAAACACTCGCCGACCATGACGACCAGCTGATGGAACAGTTGCTCGAGGAGATCGAGCCGCCGAAAGACGCCGTCTTCGACGACCTTGCCGCCGATCTGCGTGATGGCGCCGTGACGCCGGTGCTGATCGGCACCGCCGAGAAGGGCAATGGCGTGCTGCGCCTGCTGAAGACCATCCGCCACGACGCGCCGGACATCGAGGCGACCCGCAAGCGGCTTGGCCTGGCCGAGGGCAACGCGACCGTCGTGCAGGTGATGAAGACCATCCACACGCCGCATGGCGGCAAGCTGTCGGTCTCGCGCATCCTCAGCGGCCAGGTCGGCGACGCCTCCGAACTCTATCTGTCGAACGGCGAGACGGCGAAGGTCTCAGGCATCTACAGGATGCTCGGCAAGGACCAGGCGAAGGTCAACGTCGCCAAGGCCGGCGATACCGTGGCGCTCGGCAAGCTGGACGGCGTCACGACCGGTCAGACGCTGAGTTCGACCAAGGGCGGCATCAAGCCGCTGGTCACACTGACGCCGCCCCAGTCGGTCTTCGCCTTCGCGCTGCGGCCAAAGGAACGCAAGGACGAGGTCAAGATGTCGGCGGCCATACAGCGCCTGGCCGAGGAAGACCCCTCGCTCAGCCTGCGCCATAACCAGGACTCGGCCGAGACGGTGCTGTCAGGCCATGGCGAGATGCATCTGCGCGTCGTACGCGAACGACTGGAAGGCAAGAACCAGATCCCGGTCGAAGGCCATGCGCCTGCCGTGCCCTATCGCGAGACGATCCGCAAACCGGCGCAGCAGCGCGGCCGCCACAAGAAGCAGTCGGGCGGCCATGGCCAGTTCGGCGACGTGGTGATCGAGATCAAGCCGTTGCCGCGTGGCTCCGGCTTCCAGTTCACCGACACCATCACCGGCGGCGTCGTGCCGAAAACCTACATCCAGTCGGTCGAGACAGGCGTGCGCGACTATCTGAAGTCGGGTCCGCTGGGCTTCCCCGTCGTCGATGTCGCCGTCAATCTGTCGGACGGCTCCTATCACGCGGTCGATTCCTCCGACATGGCCTTCCAGATGGCGGCGAAGCTGGCGATGAAGGAAGGCATGGCCGCCTGCTCGCCGGTGCTTCTGGAACCGGTGATGAAGGTGGAGATCGTCACACCGTCCGACGCCACCTCGAAGATCATCGCGCTGATCCCGCAGCGGCGCGGCCAGATCCTCGGCTATGACTCGCGGCCCGACTGGCCGGGATGGGATGTGGTCGAGGCGACGATGCCGCAGGCCGAGATCGGCGACCTGATCATCGAACTGCGCTCGGCGACCGCCGGCGTCGCCAGCTACCGCGCATCCTTCGACCATATGGCCGAACTCACGGGGCGTCTGGCGGACGAGGTGATGAACGCCAACGGCAAGGCCGCGTGAGGCTTGCCGACGGGTGGCGGGACAACCCGCCGCCGCCCGGCCGCCACAACCTTGCACGGACAATGAAAAACGGCGCCCGGGCAACCGGACGCCGTCCTGTTTTGCGGACCGTTCTCCTGGGAGGTGAAACGGTAGGTCCGCCGCATATTTTGCCGCCGGTGCCTGATGACCCGGCAGAATTGGTTCGGACGCGGTAGCTGCCTGAGCCCGGACCGTTCGAGTGATGCCCCCATCCCCCGAACGAACCAAACCGCGTCCTATGGTCTGCTTAGCAGGCCGTGAACGTCTGCGACATGTTACCCGATGTTACATGTCACTGTTACGCGGCAACGCCGGATGGTTTTTGCCGATGCGGCAGGTTCCAGACAACAAAAAAGCCGGATCAATGAAGATCCGGCTGAGTTTGATTGGAAGTGCCGATTAAGGCTAACCTCCAGAGGGGAACACTCGAGGGCGCTAATGGGAGGAGAACGCGCCCAAGAGATGATCTATATATCTGCTCAACATGCCCAAGAAACAAGCATCTATTTTGCAACACACGCATGCAAAAAGACGTAGGCTGTGGTCCAACCCCCTTGTCGGCCTAATAGGACCAGCAAAAACGACGAAACAGGGCGGTCGGCAGGGCAATTCTTTCGAAGAATCGTCGATCACGGCTCGCATCCGCTCCAAAATGCTGAAAATCGGGAATGACGTTGGATTGGGCAGAAGGCGTTCATTTCTGCGGCAGCCATCAGGAAAACACCCAACGCGGCCATTTTCGGCGATCGCTGGCACTGCAGCCTTCTTCATCGCGGCGCCCGGCGTGGTTGCCTGCCTGATGCCATGGCGGAGTTGGCTAAATTGCAAATGTTGGCGCTGCCCATCATCCGGCTGCCGGCATCTCTCCCGGTAAACGGGGAGGTTGCGGCCAGCTTCTTTCTCCCCGTCACTATACGGGAAGAAATGCCCGGCAGGGCAATGAGCGGCAGCGCCGACCTTGGACTAGAAGGACCAGCTACGCGCCTTGGCAATGATGAAATCACGGAAGACGTGCAGCTTCGCCTGGTTCTTCATCGCGTCCGGATAGGCGAAATAGGTATCGAAGGACGGCACCTCGGTCTCCGGCAGCAGCTGCACCAGGCTCGAATCCTTGCTGATCACATAGTCGGGCAGCATGGCGATGCCCGCCCCGCCCTGCACCGCGCGCTTGATCGACAATATGTCGTTGATCTGCAGCGTCGGCACCCTCTGCCCGCCGTCGAAATCGCCGACCGTCTCCAGCCAGTTCAGTTCCGACAGATGCGTGGGGACGGGCACGCCGAAGGTGACGATGCGATGGTTCTTCAGCTCGGCCACCGATGCCGGCTTGCCGTACTTGGCCACGTAGGACGGAGCCGCGTAGAGGTGGAAGTGCACCGTGAACAGGCGGCGCTGGATCAGATCCGGCTGCTGCGGCTGCCGCAGGCGGATGGCGCAATCGGCCTGGCGCATGGTGAGGTCGAGCTCCTCATTGGCCAGGATCAGCTGCAGGCTGATTTCGGGATAGAGTTCGATGAATTCCTGGACGCGCTCGGTCAGCCAGCCGGCGCCAAGACCGACCGTCGTCGTCACCCGGAGCACGCCGGACGGCCGGTCCTTGGTTTCGGTCAGCCGCGACTTGATCGTCTCAAGCTTCATCAGCACGTCATGCGCCGTGCGAAACAGCATCTCGCCCTGTTCGGTCAGCACCAGGCCGCGCGCATGGCGGTTGAACAGCGGCACACCGACGTCATGTTCAAGCGCGCTGACCTGCCGCGAAATTGCCGATTGCGATAGATGCAGTGTCTCCGCGGCATGGGTAAACGACCCCGCCTCTGCCGCAGCGTGAAACACGCGTAGCTTGTCCCAGTCCAACGCCATGATTCCCCTCGTTCTGTCTTTGGCGTCTGAATGAAAAATCAGGCTTTTACACGGCGTTGTTCAGCCGTTTTTGAACAAATTTACTCTGCCGCCTCGCGGTGCACCTCGATGCCAGCCAGATACTTCTCGGCCTCGAGCGCGGCCATGCAGCCAAGCCCCGCCGCCGTCACCGCCTGCCGGTAGACATCATCCGTCACGTCACCGGCGGCGAACACGCCGGGCACGTCGGTGCGGGTCGAATCCGGCGCCGTCCACAGGTAGCCGTTCGGCTTCTGCTTGAGCTTGCCGACGAACAGGTCGACCGCAGGCGCGTGACCGATCGCCACGAACACGCCGTCGACCTTGAGGTGCGTCTCCGCGCCGGTCACCACGTTGCGAAGCTTCAGCCCTTCGACCGAAGGCGGCAGCGGCGTCTTGCCCGGCCGGCCGGTGATCTCGTCGATAACCGTGTCCCAGATGACGCGCACGTTCTCCTTCTTCATGAGCCGCTCGCGCAGGATGCGCTCTGCGCGGAAGTCGCCGCGCCGATGGATGACCGTCACGCTCTTGGCGAGGTTGGACAGATAGAGCGCCTCCTCCACCGCCGAATTGCCACCGCCGATCACCGCGACATCCTTGCCGCGATAGAAGAAGCCGTCGCAGGTGGCGCAGGCCGACACGCCAAAACCCATGAAGTCCTGTTCGGTCGGAATGCCCAGCCATTTCGCCTGCGCACCGGTGGCGATGATCAGCGCATCCGCCGTGTAAGTGGTGCCGGAATCGCCCTTGGCGCGGAACGGCCGCACATTGAGGTCGACCTCGGTGATGATGTCGTTGATGATGTCGGTGCCGACATGCTCGGCCTGCTTCAGCATCTGCTCCATCAGCCACGGCCCCTGGATCGCATCGGCGAAGCCCGGATAGTTCTCGACGTCGGTGGTGATCATCAACTGGCCGCCCTGTTGCAGCCCGGCAACCAGCATCGGCTTCAGCATGGCGCGTGCCGCATAGACGGCCGCCGTGTAGCCGGCGGGGCCGGAACCGATGATAAGAACGGGAGCGTGTTTGGTGGTCATCTAGAGCCTCTGCGGAGAGCAGCCAGCGAAATGTGGCGCGAAAATCTCGTCTGATATCGCCGACAATGTAAGTGTTGCCGGCAACGCCAGCAAGACGATCGGGCCGTAGTCCCCGGAAAGCTTCGGCCCATTTGCCTATTCGCGGGATAAACTGCTTTCGTTACCGTCGCAAAATCGCTGTGGTGAGGGCTGGCGTCGACACAAAAGTCGTTTAATTACAAAATCACGAAAGATTCTTTCGCGCAGCCTGAAAGCCGCCCATGCCGCTCAAAGCCGACCTCGACGCCATCGACTGGAAGATCCTGCGCGAGCTTCAGGGCGACGGACGCATGACAAATGTCGAACTCTCGAGCCGCGTCGGCATTTCCGCGCCGCCCTGCCTGCGCCGCGTCAAGCGGCTGGAGGAAAGCGGCATCATCCGCGGCTACCGCGCCCTGCTCGACGCGCCGGCGCTGGGTCTCGATGTCGTCGCCTTCTGCCTGGTCGGGCTGCACCACCAGGCCGATGCCGAGCTGCGCACCTTCGCCGAGCGCACGCGGGGCTGGCCGATCGTGCGCGACGCCTGGATGGTGTCGGGCGAATCCGATTTCCTGCTGCACTGTGTGGCAAGCGACCTCGGCGCCTTCCAGACCTTCGTCATCGAGGAACTGACCTCGACGCCCAATGTCGACACCGTGCGCACCGCGCTGACCATCCGCCGCGTCAAGGACGAAGGGCTGGTGGCGTTCAAGGCTTGATGTTCTGGTTAAAGCAGCAAGCCTGCTGAAAACCGATGGAAACCAGAGGGATAGAGCCGTCCCGTGAATCTGTTGGTCGACGAACAACAGTAGGCCCGCTCAAAGCGCCTCGATCGCCGCCACCAGTCGGTTCACATCCGCGCGGCCGCGCAGCGGCAGGACCTCGAACCCGGCTTCGCAGACCGCCTCACCATCAACCAGCCAGCCGCGCGGCAGCCCGGCGCGCCGGCCTGCTTCCATGTCGGCCGGCTTGTCGCCGACGATCAGCGAGCGCTTGAGGTCGAGCCCAAGGCGCTTCGCCGCCTCCAGCAGCATGCCCGGATTGGGCTTGCGCATCGGATGATCGGCGATTGCCAGCGGCCCCTCGCCCGCCTCGTGGTAGGCGCAGGCGACGACCATATCCACGGCTGCATTGCGGGCACGCAGCAGGTCGAGCACGCGGCTATTGACATCAGCGAAATCGCCCCAGCCGAAATAGCCGCGCGCGATGCCCGACTGGTTGGTGACGACGACGACAGGAATGCCCTGCCTGTTGGCCGCCGCGATGACCGGCACGATGTCGTTCAGCAGCACCATCTTTTCCGGATCATCGGGATAGCCGCTGTCGACATTGATGGTGCCGTCGCGGTCGAGGAACAGGGCGGGCGTAGCCGCGACAAAATCCCTGTCGCCGATGCTCTCAACCCACAGGCCAGGCTCCACCAGCGGATAGGGCTTAGGGCTCACGACAGCGTTCCGTCAGCCATTGTGCAGGCGCGCTTCGACCACTTCGCACAGATAGTGATAGAGGCACAGATGCCCTTGCTGGATGATCGGCGTGGAAGTCGAGGGCACGTTCAGCAGGATGTCGCACAGCGGCTTCAGCTTGCCGCCGGTGTCGCCGGTCAGGCCGATCACCGTCATGTCCATCATCCTAGCCTGTTCGGCGGCGGCGAGGATGCTCGGCGAATTGCCGCTGGTCGAGATCGCCAGCAGCACGGCACCGGCCGAGCCATGCGCCTCGACCTGGCGCGAAAACACCGTATCGAAGCCATAGTCGTTGCCCCAGGCGGTCAGCACCGCGGCATTGGCCGGCAGCGCGATGACGTTGTAGGCCTTGCGCTCCTTGAGGAAGCGACCGACCAGTTCGCCGGCGATGTGGATGGCGTCGCTGGCCGAACCACCATTGCCAGCGATCAGGAAGGCCTTGCCCTGCGAAAGAGCCGTCACGACGGCATCCGCCGCCCGCTCCATCTCGCTGGTCAGGTCACGCTCGACCATGGCTGATATGGCGGCCGCCGAGCGGACCAGATAGTCATTCAGTTCAGACATGAAATCCTCAATTGCTTCCGGTGGCGCGCAATTTGCCGATGGTGCCGGTCGTGCTCTTGCCGGCGACGAGATCGACGAGCACGACGCGCCCGCCCGCCTTCCGCACCACATCGGCGCCGACGACCGTGTCGATCGTATAGTCGGCGCCCTTGACCAGTATGTCCGGCAGCAGGGCCTCGATCAGCGCCAGCGGCGTGTCCTCCTCGAAAACCACGACCGCGTCGACCGAGGCAAGGGCGGCGAGCACGCAGGCACGGTCATGCTGGTCGTTGACCGGGCGGCTCGGCCCTTTGAGCCGGCGCACCGAAGCATCGCTGTTGAGGCCCAGCACCAGCCGGTCGCACTGGCTGCGCGCCGCGTGCAGCAGGCTGACATGGCCGGCATGCAGGATATCGAAACAGCCATTGGTGAAGCCGACGCTCAACCCCTCCTCCTTCCACGCCGCCACCATCCGCGCGGCGGCGGTGGCGTCGAGGATGGCATCCTTGTGGACGGTCGGTCCGTGCGAGCGGAACAGCGCGCCGGTCAGTTCCTCGACCGTCAGCCGCGCGGTGCCGCGCTTGCCAACGACGACCCCACCGGCGGCATTGGCGATGGAGGCTGCCGCGACGCGGTCGGCGCCGGCTGCCAGCGCCAGCGCGAAGCTCGCGATCACCGTGTCGCCTGCGCCCGAAACGTCGAACACTTCGCGCGCCTGCGTGGCGATATGACGGGCATCGTCCGTGCTGACCACGCTCATGCCCTTTTCGCTGCGCGTCGCGACCACGAAGTCGAAGTCGTGCGCCGCGATCAGCTCGCGCGCGGCCACCACGATCTCGTCATCGGAAAACACCGCGCGACCAACGGCCTCGCCGAGTTCCTTGCGGTTGGGGGTGATGGCGGTGGCGCCGGCATAGCGGCCGTAGTCGCGCCCCTTCGGGTCGACCAGCACCGGCTTGCCGGCTTCCCGGCAGATCGCGATCAGTTCGGCGGCGACGCCGTCGAGCAATATGCCCTTGCCGTAGTCGGACAGGATGACGATATCGGCGCGTTCGAGCGCATCGCGGAAATGCCCAATCAGCGCCGCCCGCTCGGTGGCGCGCAGCGGCTTGATCTCTTCCTCGTCGAAACGCAGCACCTGCTGGTTGAGCGCGCTGAAGCGGCTCTTCGACGAGGTCATGCGACCACGATCCTGCGACAGGCCGGCCGTGTCGACGCCAAGCTCGCTGAGCATGCGCATCAGATTATCGCCGGCGTTGTCAGCCCCGATCGCCGACACCGGAATGGCCCGGGCGCCCAGCGAGACGATGTTGCAGACGACGTTGCCGGCGCCGCCCATGGCCGACATTTCGCCGCGCCCGTGCAGCACGGGGATCGGCGCTTCCGGCGAGATCCGCTCGATGACGCCGTTGACGAAACGGTCGAGGATGAAATCGCCGACCACCAGCACGGTGGCCTGGCCGAACCGCGCTATGGCGCGGTGCAAGGGTTCGGGCGAAGGCGGGTTGTGCTTGATCATGTCGCTGGCAACGCGCTGATAAGGCCGATCTCAATCATATAGGTCATCATCAATCGTCGGGCCGGATCGTTCATGGCGAAGCCGATATACCGCAAACTCACGCAGCGCAACGCCAGCACGTGAGCCGTTCCGAAGGTTCAGCTCTTTTGCAGGGCCACGTGGACGCCAAGTCCGACCAGCACGGCCCCGCCCGCCCGCTGCATCAATCGTTGGGCGCGGTTCGAACGCCGCAGGCGGCCGATCACGGCACCGGCCAGGAACACGCAGACGATGTCGGCCGAGGAGAACATCAGGTTGACGATGGTGCCCAGCACGACGAACTGCAGCCAGACCGGCAATGCCGCCGATGCATCGATGAACTGCGGCAGGAACGCCATGAAGAAGATCGCCGTCTTGGGGTTGAGCACCTCGACGGTGATGCTCTCCAGAAAGGCGCGGCGCGCCGACTTGCGCTCGATCGCGGGCAGCGTCATGTCACCCTCCGCGCGCTTGCGAAACAGGCAGACGCCGAGCCAGATCAGATAGAGCGCGCCCACAAGCTTGACCGCCATGTAGAGCGTCGGCACGGCATGGAAGAGCACCGACAGGCCGGCGGCGGCGGCAAAGACATGCACATAGCCGCCCAGATGAATGCCAAGTGCCGCCGTCAGGCCGGACCAGCGCCCGCGCGCCATCGTCTGCGCGGCCGCATAGAGCATGGCTGGACCTGGAATATAGGCGAAGATCGCCGTGGTGGCGAAAAACGCGATCAGCAGTTCGGTCGACGGCATTCTTTTGTCCCCCAAGCGGCGCAAACCGACTGAAACGGGAGCTTTGCGGCGCCACTGTGACGCCTGCTCTGCCGCAGGGCAATCGCCTCGGGTTTCGCCCCGTTACCCTTTCTTACCAACATCGGCGCCGCCCCTCACCTGCCTGCCGGCATCCTCTCCCCGTATAGTGACGGGGAGAGGGGCGCTCTCATCGATGGGTTCGCCAACGACTAGCGTTGCAGAAAAAGCACAGCGCAGCGGCCAGCGTCTTTCTCCCCGTCACTATACGGGGAGAAATGCCCGGCAGGGCAATGAGGGGCGGCGTTGACTTCGATAATTGGTGTCTCAGCTACAAGTTGGAAGCTGTCATTGGCCTGAAGCGATTGCACTACCGCTCCGCGCTCGCTTTATCGACAGCCCGGCTAGCCTCCCTTATAAGAACAGGAATCGCAAGCAACCAGAGGCCTTCATGATCATCGTCACGGGCGGCGCCGGCATGATCGGCTCCAACATCGTCGCCGCGCTCAATGCCGAAGGCCATGATGACATACTCGTCGTCGACGACCTCACCGACGGCCACAAGATCGCCAACCTCGCTGATCTCAGGATCGCCGATTATCTCGACAAGGATGATTTCCTGCCGCGCCTCGAGGCTGGCGGGATCGGCCGCATCGAGGCCGTCTTTCACCAGGGCGCCTGCTCGACCACCACCGAGTGGAACGGCAAGTTCATGATGGAGGTGAACTACGCCTATTCGAAGCGGCTGCTGCATGAGTGCCTGGCGCTGCGCGTGCCCTTCCTCTACGCCTCCTCGGCTTCCGTCTATGGTGGCGGCTCCGAATTCCGCGAGGAACCGGCGCTCGAGCGGCCGCTCAATGTCTACGCCTATTCCAAGAAGCTGTTCGACGACTATGTCCGTCGCACGGTCTTCGATACCGATCACTCGCCGGTGGCGGGCCTGCGCTACTTCAACGTCTATGGACCGCGCGAGGCGCACAAGGGCGCCATGGCCTCGGTCGCCTTCCATCTGTTCAACCAGGTCGAACGGGGCGAGAATCCGAAACTGTTCGGCGCCTATGACGGCTTTGGCCCCGGTGAACAGAGCCGCGACTTCATCCATGTCGGCGACGTCGCCGACGTCAATCTGTGGCTGTGGAAACGGGAACTGAGCGGCATCTTCAACTGCGGCACCGGCCGCGCCCAGCCTTTTCGCGCCATCGCCGAAACCGTCATCGACACGCTGGGCAAGGGCGAGATCGAGTTCATCGAATTCCCCGATCACCTCAAGGGCAGCTACCAGAGTTTCACGCAAGCTGATATGTCGCGTTTGCGTGCAGCCGGCTATAATGGCCAATTCCGGACGGTCGAAACCGGTGTCAGAGACTATGTCGAATGGCTGAGAGCCCCACGATCCTCGTGATCGGCCCACGCTGGGTGGGCGACATGGTGATGGCGCAGTGCCTGTTTTCGGCGCTGAAGCAACTGCATCCCAACGCCGCGATCGATGTGCTGGCGCCCGCCTGGGCGGCGCCGCTGGTCAAGCGCATGCCGGAAATTCGCCAGCAGATCGACTTTCCGCTGAAACCCGGTGCACTCGAATTCACCCATCGCCGCCGCTTCGGCCGCCTGCTGCGCGGCCGCTACGACATGGCCTATATCCTGCCGGGCAGCTGGAAGTCGGCGCTGATCCCGTTCTTTGCCCGCATTCCGACCCGCGTCGGCAATCTCAGGGAAATGCGCTACGGCCTTTTGACCGACATCGTGCCGCTGCCCGACGCGGTGAAGCGGCGCACGGCGCAGGCCTATTTCGGCCTCGCCCGGGGCGGCACGTTCCGCGCGCCCAAGCTTTCCATAGATGCGGAAAACCAGGCGACGCTGCTCGGCCGGTTCGGTCTGCAGCCGGGCAAGTTCGTCGCTCTGATGCCCGGCGCCGAGTTCGGCCCGGCCAAGCGCTGGCCGAGCGACAGCTATGCCGGGCTTGCGCGCGACTTCATGGCCAAGGGATTCAAGGTCGCGCTGTTCGGCTCGAAGAACGACCGCGACGTGACGGCGGAGATCGCAGCGCTTGCACCGGGCGTCGTCGACCTTGCCGGCCGGACGCGGCTGGAGGACGCCATAGACCTGATCGGAGCCGCAAGGCTTGCCGTGTCCAACGACAGTGGGCTGATGCATGTCGCCGCGGCCGTCGGCACCCCGGTGGTCGCGGTCTACGGCTCGACCTCGCCACAGAATACGCCGCCTCTGGCTGAACGGCGCGAACTGGTCTGGCTTGGCCTGTCCTGCTCGCCCTGCCACAAGAAGGTCTGCCCGCTCGGCCATCTCAACTGCCTGAAAACGCTTGAGGTCGCTCAGGTCGCAGCCGCAGCCGACCGACTGTTGGAAGTGCCGGCGGCGGCATGAAGGTTCTCATCGTCAAGACATCCTCGATGGGTGATGTCATCCATACGTTTCCAGCGGTGGAGGATGCCAGCCACAAGCGGCCGGACGTGTTCTTCGACTGGTGCGTGGAAGAGGCTTTCGCAGGCATCGTGGCGCTGCATCCGGCGATCGGCACCATCCACACCGTCGCCATCAGGCGCTGGCGCAAGCACCTGTTCGATCGAAGCACATGGCGCCAGGCGTCTCATCTGCGCCATGCCCTGCGCGACAGCCATTACGATCTGGTCATCGATGCGCAGGGCCTGCTGAAGTCCGCCGTGGTGGCGAAGCAGGCCGCGGCACCCATCGCCGGCTTCGACCGGTCGAGCGCGCGCGAACCCAAGGCCGCGCTGTTCTACGACCACGTCTACAGCGTGCCGCGCGACCTGCACGCCATCGAGCGCACGCGCCGGCTGTTCGGGCTGGCGCTCGACTACGAGCCTGATCTTTCGAAACTGGACTCCGGCATTGTCCCGCCAGTGGGCCATGGCGCTGACATTGATGGCAAGACCGCCTTCCTGCTGCACGGCACCAGCCGCGAGGACAAGAAATGGCCGGTCGAAGACTGGATCAGAACCGCCCGCCTGCTGGTCGATAGAGGCATGATTCCGGTCACGACCTGGTCGAATGACCGTGAGAAGGCGGTGGCCGAGGCGATCGAGGGAGCTGTTCCACAGACGGTTCTGGTGCCGAAATCATCGCTTTCCGCGATCGCCGCCATCATCGGCCGCTCGACGCTGGTCATCGGCGCCGACACCGGGCTGACCCATCTCGCGAGTGCCTTCGGCTTGCCGACTGCCGCGGTGTTCCTGGCGACCGAACCCGGCCTCACCGGCCCGCGCGGTCCCTATGCATCGACACTGCTGGCGCCGCCCGGCGGACGGGTGACGCCGACGGAGGTGATGGCGGAGGCTGAGAGGCTGCTGGATCGTCGAGCGCTTGGGCGGGACGGCACCCGCAAGAATTGAGTTATTCAATCAATTCAATTGGAAAGGCTGGCGTCGCCCCTCATCCGCCTGCCGGCACCTTCTCCCCGTATAGGGACGGGGAGAAGGGAGTTGGCCGCAACCTTGACGCTCTTTTGTGCAACGTTGAAAATTGGCGAAATCATTGATGAGAGCATCTTTCTCCCCGTCACTATACGGGGAGAAATGCCCGGCAGGGCAATGAGGGGCGGCGCAAGCCTTGGCTTGAAAAGCGACGCGCCCCCCGAATCCCCTAGATGAACTGCAACTTGACGATCTCGTAGCCCCTCGCACCACCGGGCGCGTTGACTTCGATGGCGTCGCCGACTGCCTTGCCGATGAGCGCGCGTGCGATCGGGGATGAGATCGAGATGCGGCCGGACTTTACGTCCGCCTCCTGGTCGCCGACGATCTGGTAGGTCTTCTTTTCCTCGGTGTCCTCGTCGACCAGCACGACGGTGGCGCCGAACTTGACCTTGTCGCCGCTGAGCTTGCTGACGTCGATCACTTCGGCCCGGGCGATGAGGTCCTCGAGCTCGTTCACACGGCCCTCATTGAGGCTCTGCGCCTCCTTGGCGGCATGATACTCGGCATTCTCGGACAGGTCGCCATGCGAGCGCGCTTCGGAGATCGCCTCGATGATGCGCGGCCGCTCCTCCTGCTGGCGCCAGCGCAGTTCTTCCTTCAATGACGCGAACCCGCCGCCTGTCATCGGGACCTTGTTCATGATGCCTGACCTTTCCTGCCGCCACCCCCGTGTTTCGGGGAAAGCCTTGTCGATGGTACAAAAAGAAAACGGTCCGGCAGCCTCGGGCTAACGGAACCGTCTCACCACAATTTCCCCGAATATAGCAATCTTCGCGGGTTTTTCACGCTGAAAAATCGGCTTCGGCAAAATCATCCGCTACTTTCGCAATTGCCGTGACGCAGTAACGGTGGCTGGGATGGTCGGCGACAAGAAAACGGCCGCGATCGCTCGCGGCCGTTTCGCCAAATGTCCGAGCCGAATCAGCTCCGCATGAAGTGCTCGATCTGCTCGGCCAGCATGCCGTATTCGCGCGAACCCTTGCCGGTGCGCTTCTCGATTTCCGTCAGCTGCTGCTGGGCGCCGGCCAGGTCGCCGATCTGCAGATGCGCCTCGCCGAGATATTCGCGCACCAGCGTGTAGTTCGGATCGATGCGCAGCGCTTCCTCGTAATAGCCGAGGCCGACCGTCACGCGGCCGGAATGGCGGTGCGAATAGCCCAGATAATTGAGGATGCGCGGATCCTGCTTGTTGGCGGCAAGGGTAAGCACGGAAATCGCCTCGTCATAGCGCCCGGCCATCGCCAGGTCGTGCCCGGCCTCATAGATGCTGTCGTCGTCCAGCATGCCTTCCTGGGGCGCGACGCATTTCTTTTTCTTCTTGTCCCAGACTTCGCCCTTCTTGCACTGGGTAACGGTCTGGTTGCCGCCGCCACCGCCGCCTGAACTGTCGCCGCCGGCCGCGAACACCGGAACGGCGAAGAACTGCAGCGCGACAAGGGCGGTCGCCGCCTGGATCAGCATTCTTTTATGCATCGAAGCCTCCTTGAGGATGACAATACGACACTAACGCGGGTCGCCCGGCATTTCATCCCGGAAAAGAATCCGGGTGCAAGTTGCCTCCAAGGCGGTAGCGGCGATCGTGACGTGACGGACGCTGCAAATCCGCTATCATCGCAAGATCGGAAAGGAGACGGCCAGTGCAGCAGCGACTGGAGAAGGAATGGGAACTTTCGATCGGCCCCGAAACCGTGCGCCTGTTCATCCTCAAGGCCAAGGCGCTCAGCGCCGCCGTCAACGAGGACTACGAGGATGGCGCCGAGCATGAGGTCGAGCTCGACGGCGAGTCGCATGTCAATCACCACCATGACGGTCTCGCCGAGGAAAGCTCCGAGAACCTCACCGCTGAGGAGCTGCGCGAACTGATCAGCGACCTCAATGTCGACGAAGCGGCGGAACTCGTGGCGCTCGCCTGGGTTGGCCGTGGCGACTTTGATGCGTCGGAATGGGCGGAGGCACTGACGGCCGCGCGCGAACGCACCAACAAACGCACGGCGAATTACCTGCTGGGCATGCCGCTGCTGGCCGACTGGCTCGAGGAAGGGCTGGAAGCGATCGGCGCGTAACAGCGCGGTCACCGTTCGTGATGCGGCCAAGGCAACCTCCGGACGTTCGCGCCGTTGACGACGATGGCATCGTCAGTCTTTTCCCGAACATGCAGGATTGCACTGGTCATGGCTGTCACGGCTCTGTTGGTGGCGCCGGCCGACGCCAAGCATCGCAGACATCACAAGCCACTGACGCCCCGGGTGGAGCAGCCGCTGACACCGAGGGTCGACCAGCCGCTGAGGTCGAAAGGCAAACAGCGCGTGAAAACGCGGGGTCCCCGGCACGTCACGCCGAACCAGGCACAACCGGAAACCCAGGATCAGCAGACATCGCCAGCCGATGTGCCTGTGCCGGAGCCGCGCCCCACAGACGCGCAGAAACCCGACGCCGCAGCGGCGGAAAAGCAAAAACCAGACGGTCCGAAGACCACCGGTGCGTCCAACCAGCCCAATCAAGAGCGGCTCAATGAAGGAAAGGCCCATGAGGAAAAGCAGGCACGTCCCGAGCCGTCAGTGCCAGAGCCGTCAGCCGATACGGAAAGCGAGCCAGAGCCGCCAGACGAGGTGCCGATACCGACAAAAAAGCCCGATACCGCCGAGCCGGAGGCGCAACCGCCGACCGTAGCCCCGCAACCGCCACCAAAACCGGCGGATGCAGGCGACAAGACGATGCTTCCCGACCCGCGTTCGGCCGACGTGCCCGATGAAAAAATGCCTGCGGTGGAAGTCGCCTGCCGCGAGCGGTTGAAGACGCTCGGCGTCGAATTCGAGGAGCACAAGGCGGAAAGCAATCCCGAAATCGGCTGCTCCATCCCCTACCCGATCGTGCTGAAGTCGCTCGGCAGGTCGATCGATATCGCACCCGGCACCGAGCTCAACTGTCCGATGGCCGAAGCGGCGGCGCGTTTTGCCGCTGACGTCATCCAGCCGGCGGCGAAGGCCGAATTTGGTACGGACCTGAAGTCGATCAGCCAGGCATCGGCCTTTGTCTGCCGGCCCCGCCACGGCAACAGGAAACTGTCGGAGCATGCCTTCGGCAATGCGCTCGACATCGCCAGTTTCACCCTGTCCGACGGCAAGAAGATCGAAATCGGCCCGTCACCCCCGGAAAAGGACGCCAAATTCCTCAACGCGGTGCGCAAGGCCGCCTGCGGGCCGTTCAAGACCGTGCTCGGACCCGGCGCCGACGCGGACCACGCCCTGCATTTCCATCTCGATCTCGAACCGCGCCGCCATGGAGGGACATTCTGCCAGTGAGCACCGTTGGTCGAACCGGCGTGCCGCATTTCAGCCGCAGGCATGAACGCGGACGCAGAGCTTTCCTTTACCCTTGATCGTTAAAATGCCGGATATCCAGAACTGGGACTCCGCCAATGGCCGGGACATTTCGCGCCGTGTTTTCCGCCGCCGCGCGCCAATCGAAGCGTGCGGCGCTGCTGGCCGCCGGGCTAATGCTCGCGGCGGTTTCGGCCTGCAATACCGGCAGCGTGCTGTCCTTGCAGCCGGCCGTCGATGTCGGCACGCAGACATCGTCAGTACCGCAATATACCGGCATGCAGAGGCTTGTCCCCTCCAACCCCTATATGACGCAGGCCGCCTATCCGCGCATGGACACTCCGATGTCGCCGGTCGAGCAGATCCCGGCCAGCGAGACCGATTGCCGCCAGCAGTTGAAGCGTCTGGGTGTGGTCTACACGGACCTTGCCCCGATCCATGAAGGCCAGTGCGGCATCGACTATCCGGTCAAGGTCTCAGCCATCGGCAGCGTCGAGATGAAGCCGGCGGCGACGCTGACCTGCGACATGGCGGCCACCTTCGCCGCCTGGACGAAGAACGAACTGGTTCCATCCGCCCGCTGGCGCTACTTCTCCGGCGTCAAGACCATCCACCAGGGCTCCAGCTATTCCTGCCGCAACATCGCCGGCGAAGGCGTGCTGTCCGAGCATGGCAAGGGCAACGCGCTCGACGTGATGAGCATCGAGCTCAACAATGGCGACGACATCGACGTGCGCAAGCCCGGCCTGTTCGCCTTCCGCACGCGCGGCTTCCTCAACAATGTGCGCGCCGACGGCTGCCAGTACTTCACCACGGTGCTCGGCCCCGGCTACAATTACGATCACCGCAATCACTTCCATTTCGACATCAAGAACCGCAAGAACGGCTATCGGGCCTGCCGCTGATCGGTCGCGCAGGCTTGCAGCGCCGAATTCCGCGTTGATTGTTCGCTGGTGCCGAAACCGGGATACCAGCGCGATGTCCCCAACAGCTCCATGCGTTCAAACCGAATTTGACCACAAATCGGCTGCATGCCTCCATAGATTTCCCGGATGGGGCGGGTGACAGATGCTGCAAGGCTCGAGCGGGGTCATGATTCAACCAAGCCTTCTGCGGCGCGCGACAATCTGGCTGTTGACGTTCTGCGCGGGCTATCTTGCGCTGGCCTACATTGCCGCGCCGGAATTCTGGTCGTTTCGCAATCGTGGCTTTCGCACCCAGAGCTTCCAGATGGTGACGCATACGCCGCAAGGCATTCCCGGCGACCCGATCAATGTCGGTATTGTCGGCAGCGAGAAGGAACTGGTCCACGCCTTCGCCGTTGCCGGCTGGGACACCGCCGATGCCACCACGCTGAAGACCGCGATCCGGATCGGCGAAAGCGTCCTCTTCAGCCACCCCTACCCCGACGCGCCGGTCAGCCGGCTGCTGTTTGATGGCCGCGCGCAGGACCTTGCCTTTGAAAAGCCTGTCGGCAGCAGCCCCGACCGCCGCCATCATGTCCGCTTCTGGCGCACCAATGCCACCGGCGATGATGGCCGCACGCTCTGGCTGGGCTCGGCGAGTTTCGATCGCGGCGTCGGCCTCAGTCACAAGACCGCCGCGATCACCCACCACATCGGTCCCGACCTCGACACCGAACGCGATTTCCTGATCCGCGACTTGACCGCCGCCGGCGTACTGACCTCGACGAGTGACATCGCCGGCATCGGCGCGACGAGTTCCGGGCATAATGGCGGCGGCGATCCGTATTTCACCGACGGCAAGGCCGTTATCGGCGTGCTGCTGCAGCCGTAGCGTACGAAGTACAATGTCGCGTGAGGCGCCAACGCAGCTCATCTTCTAAAAATGACGGCTGACTATTTTCGGTAGTGTCTCAGTTTGAAATTAGAAATCAGATCGTTGGCCAATGCGCTTGACGCGAACGGCATTGCCTATCACGTCGGCGGGGCGTTTTGGCCCTTAGGTCCGGTTGGCATTCACTTGCCTTTCGCTCTTGGGTAAGTGAACCCAGCAAACTCCGTTTGCTCCCGCCACTCGGGAAGGCCGCGCGCTCTAATACGCTCTACCGTGCCGCGTTGCCGATAGATTGTTTTTTCCGGCCACCCGTCTCTTTCCATCTCGCGCAATTGTTCGCGCGCGATCCATAACGCCGCTCGCCAATTCTCTTCGGGTGTCCGTTGCACGCTTCAATATTCCATGCTTTCCGGTGAGCATAGGCGGTTTCACCTAGGGCTTCAAACGCGACCGACGATTTTCTGGATTTCAAACTGAGACACTACCCTATTTTCGAAGGCCATGCGTCAATGCTATTGACCGCGCATGCTGTACGTCGAAATTGCCATTGTGGTCGTCCTCATCTGCGTGAACGGCCTTTTGTCGATGTCCGAACTTGCCATCGTCTCGTCACGGCCGGCCCGGCTGAAGACGATGATAGACCGTGGCGTCAATGGCGCCGGCCGCGCGCTTGAGCTTGGCTCGAATCCAGGCAAGTTCCTGTCCTCGGTGCAGATCGGCATCACCTTGGTCGGCGTCCTCTCCGGCGCCTTCTCCGGCGCGACGCTCGGCGACCGGCTGTCGGTGTTCCTGGCCTCGACCGGCATCCGCGAGAGCATCGCCGATCCGCTCGGCGTCGGCATCGTCGTCGCCATCATCACCTATTTCTCGCTGATCGTCGGTGAGTTGGTGCCCAAACAGATCGCCTTGCGCGATCCCGAGCGCGTTGCCGCCCGAGCTGCCCCGGCGATGACCATCCTCGCCACCATCTCGGCGCCCCTGGTCTTCCTGCTCGACATATCCGGCCGCGCCATACTCTGGCTGCTCGGCCAGCGCGGCGAAAGCGAGGAGAAGGTCACCGACGAGGAGATCAAGATGCTGGTCGCCGAGGCCGAGCATCACGGCACCATCGAATCCGACGAGCGGCGCATGATCGCCGGCGTCATGCGCCTTGGCGACCGCGCCGTGCGCGCCGTGATGACGCCGCGCACCGAGGTCGACTGGATCAACCTGCAGTCCGACGAGGCGCAGATCAGGAAGCTCCTGGTGGAAACCCAGCATTCGCGCCTGCCGGCCGGCGACGGCGGCGTCGACGTCATGGTTGGCGTCGTCCAGACCCGCGACGTGCTGGCCGCCATCCTTGCCGGCCGCGCGCTCGACCCGCGCAGGCACGTGCGCGCCGCACCCATCGTCTATGACCAGGCCGACGCGTTGGACGTGCTGCAGAAACTCAAGGAATCCGACGTGCCGATGGCGCTGGTGCATGACGAATACGGCCACTTCGAAGGCATCGTCACCCCGGCCGACATTCTCGAAGCCATCACCGGAGTCTTCCGGGCGGATCTCGACGCGGGCGACGAGGAAAACGCGGTCAAGCGCGACGACGGCTCGTGGCTGCTCGCCGGCTACATGCAGGCCGACGAGATGGCCGAGCTTCTCGGCATCGACCTGCCTGAGAACCGCGACTACGAGACCGTCGCCGGCTACGTGCTGTCGCACATGCACCATCTGCCGGCGACCGGCGAATGTGTCGATGCGCAAGGCTGGCGCTTCGAGGTTGTCGACCTCGACGGCCGCCGCATCGACAAGCTCATCGCCACCCGCCTGCCCGGGGCTTACCGCGAAGCGGTGCGCTGATCGCATCTGGGGTCAGCCGCCGGCATGCCGACGGCCGCGCAGGCGAAGCGATCCATAAGCGCTCCCTGCGCGGCCCATGTCGGTCCGGCGACGAACGGGCATTTCAAACTTTTTTCGCGCCCCTGTCGATTCTCCAATTCCCCATTCGTCGTATCATCGAACCAACCCAATGAAGGAGAAAGACCATGCGGTTCATGATGCTGATGATCCCCGGCGGCTACGCGGAGGCGGCGCCCGATGTCATGCCTGATGCCAAGGCGGTTGAGGGGATGATGAAATACAATGAGGAACTGAAGAAGGCGGGCGTGCTGCTGGCGCTCGACGGGCTGCATCCGCCGTCGTCGGGCGCGCGGGTGAGCTTCAAGGGCGGCAAGCCTGCCGTTACCGACGGCCCGTTCGCCGAGGTCAAGGAAGTGCTGGGCGGCTATTGGGTGATCGACGTGCGCTCGCGCGAAGAGGCCATCGAATGGGCCCGCCGCTGCCCCGCGGGCGAGAATGACGTGATCGAGGTTCGCCGCGTCTTTGAGATCAGCGAGTTTCCTGAAGACGTCCAGAAGGTGGCGGAAGGCTTTGGCGAGATGAAGGGTTGACGGCGACTGCGACCATCGAAGCGGTCTGGCGGATCGAGCAGCCGAAGCTCACCGCCAGGCTCGCCCGCTACCTCAGGGATGTCGGGCTGGCCGAGGAGATCGCCGGCGATGCCCTCCTGCTCGCGCTGGAGCGCTGGCCCCGGGACGGAATCCCGCGCAACCCGGCGGCGTGGCTGACCCAGGTCGCCAGGAACCGGGCGCTCGACCGGCTGCGCCGCACCACCATGAAAGACGGCAAGCATCGCGAACTCGCCATCGACCTCGCCGAGCTGGAACGCGAGATGCCCGACATCGAGGCGGCGCTCGACGAGGACATGGATGATGACCTGCTGCGGCTGATCTTCACCGCCTGCCATCCGGTGCTGGCGCCCGAGCAGCGCGCCGCACTTGCCCTGCGGCTGCTGGGCGGACTGTCGACACCAGAGATCGCCCGCGCTTTCCTGGTGTCCGAAACTACCGCCGCCCAGCGCATCGTGCGCGCCAAGCGGGCGCTTCGCGATGCCGGGATACCGTTCGAGACGCCGCGCGGAGAGGAACGGCGCGAACGCCTCGCCGCCGTTCTGGAGGTTGTTTACCTGATCTTCAACGAGGGCTATGTGGCCACGGTGGGGCCGGACTGGCTGCGCGCCGACCTGTGCGGCGAAGCGATGCGCCTCGGTCGCTCGCTGGCGGCGCTGATACCGGACGAGCCCGAAGTGCAGGGGCTTGTGTCCCTGATGGCATTCAACGCCTCGCGCTTTGCCGCCCGCATCGGCAAAGCGGGCGATCCGATCCTGCTGCTCGACCAGGACCGCACCCGATGGAACTGGTCGCTCATTCGGCACGGTCTCGACGGTATGGGCCGCGCCATGACCCTGACATCGACACCCGGCCCTTATCTGCTGCAGGCGATGATCGCCGCTTGCCATGCCCGCGCGACAACAGCCGCGGACACGGACTGGATCGCAATATCAGCCTATTACCAGGCGCTCGCGCTGGTGGCCCCCTCGCCTGTTGTCGAAATCAACCGGGCGGTGGCGGTGGGGATGGCGTTCGGGCCGGCGCAGGGCCTCGCCATCGCCGATGCGCTGCGGGACGAGCCTCGCCTGAAGGAATCGCATCTCCTGCCCACGGTGCGCGGCGATCTCCTGGAGAGGCTGGGCCGTCCAGCGGAAGCCCGCGCCGAGTTCCGTCGTGCCGCCAGTTTGACCGGAAATGACAGGGAGCGCGCGCTGTTGCTCAGCCGCGCGGGTGATTGGCCGAGCAGTCGGTGGGCAGCCCTGCCCTCAGAAGGCCGTTCCTGATCCGGTCCAGATCCTGTGGATTTCTGAACGGTGTCCGGCCAATGCCTTCTTCAAACGAATAGCACGGCTTTATCGCCATCAGTTCGCCCCAGACCTGACGCGCGCCCTCGTCGTCACCCAACAGGGCGAGCACCGCCGCGAGATAGGCGCGGCTCATGTCGGTGTTCGGCACAAGCAGTATCCGCTCCCGCAACAGCGCGGCCGCGGTTTCGTATTTGCCGGCGACCAGGTACGCCACGCCCAGATGGTGAAGATAGTTTTGCGTAAACAGGGGATCGAGGCGGATGGCGCGCTCCAGGTCCTCGATCGCGGCTGACGTCTCTCCCGAATATGTGTTGAGCATCGCGCGCAGCGCCAGCGCGGGCGCGAAATTCGGATTGAGCGCCAACGCGATCCCGACTTCGGACGCCCAGCGCTCGAAATCCGCACGGTACGACGAAACCAGGGCGGCGACGCCATGCGGAAAGGCATCGTTTGGATCGAGACGGATCGCTTCCTCGACGAGCCCGCAGGCCTCGGCGAGCGCGCGTTCGGGATCGTCCGTCCAGCGGTTGTAATAGGCATGCCCCATGGCCATTGCGAGCGCGGCATGGGGCGCCGCGTAGGTGGGATCATGATGGATCGCCTGGCGAAACAGCTCGCTTGCGCGCTTGACGACATCGGCATTCTGCGTCGCGCCCCGTTGCATCGCGCGGCCACGCAGGAAGCAGTCATAGGCATCGAGGTTCGCGGTTCCGGTCGATGCTATCCCCGGCCATTGCGCCGTCTCTTTCGGGCTCAGCGCGATCTTGAGCGCGCCGACGATCCTGCTTGCCACCTCCTCCTGGAGCCAGAACATGTCAGCCAGTTCCCGGTCATAGCTCTCGGCCCACAGATGCGCCCCTGTCTCGCCGTCGCTCAACTGCGCGGCAATGCGCAGGCGGTTGCCGCTTTTGCGGACGCTTCCCGCCAGGATGAAACGAACGCCCAGTTCACGGGCGACGGTGCGTATGTCGACCGACACTCCCCTGTAGGCAAAGCTCGAACTGCGGGCGATGACAACCAGCCCGGAAAGTTTCGACAGCATTGTCATGATGTCTTCCGCCAGCCCGTCGGCGAAGTATTCCTGTTCGGGATCGCTGCTGAGGCTGGTGAGCGGAAGAACCGCCAGCGAGGGCTTCGGCTGGTGCGGAGCCGGCCTGCCCTCCTGCTCCAGGCTTGGTCCAAGGAACCGGTAGCCGATGCGCGGGACGGTGGCGATCCAGTCTCCGCCGTCCGGCATCGGCCCGAGCGCCTTGCGCAGCAACGCTATCTGGACCGAAAGATTGCTCTCCTCGACTGCGATGCCTTGCCAGCCCGCGTCCATCAGCTCGGTCTTGGTGAAAATCTCACCGGGGCGCTTGAGCAGCGCCTCAAGCAAGAGGATGCCACGGCGCCCCAGCGCCACCGGCTCGCTGTCGCGCAGTAGCGTTCCCCTGTCGGGGTCCAGTGTAAACGGTCCGAAAACGAGAGGTTGCGTCGACATTACGGCAGCCTGGTTGCGGCTTAGGAAATTGTTCGCAGATTATTCGGCGTCCCTTCAATACGCGAGAGGCCGTTTCAAGCACCTTCCCTGAGCGTGGCGGAACACCTGCCGTTAGCGCGCTGAAGGAGGAAAGGCAAATGAACACAGTACTTTCGCTGCTCGCCTTGTCGCTGGCGAGCATGGTTGCGGCGGTGCCCGCATTCGCGGCCAGTGGCTCGCAAAGGGCCATCGTGCTCGTCCATGGCGGCTTCGTCGACGGGTCCGGCTGGGAGGGTGTCTACGCGAAGCTGAAGGCCGATGGTTATGACGTCGCCGTCGTCCAGAACCCCACCCAGTCGCTTGCCGGTGACGTTGCCGCGACACGTGCGGTCATCAACGCGCAGGACAAGCCTGTCATCCTGGTCGGCCATTCCTATGGCGGCGCCGTCGTGACCGAAGCCGGTAACGACCCGAAGGTCGTCGGCCTGGTCTATATCACCGCCTTCGCCCCCGATGCCGGCGAATCCGTCGCCACGCTGATTGCCAATCCGGCGCCCGGCGCCCCTGTGCCTCCGATCCTGCCGCCGCAGGATGGTTTTCTGATGCTCGACAAGACCAGGTTCGCGGCTTCGTTCGCGGCCGACGTCGAGCCCGCCAAGGCCGCCTTCATGGCGGAGTCGCAAGTGCCGTGGGGGCTCGACGCGCTGAACGGCATGATCAGCAAGCCGGCCTGGAAGGTGAAGCCGAGCTGGTACCTCGTCGCGACCGAAGACAGGATGATCCCGCCCGATGCCCAGCGCGCCATGTCGAAGCGCGCCGGTTCCACCGTCGTGGAAGTCCCGGGCAGCCACGCGATCTATGTGTCGAAGCCCGGCGCGGTCGCCGAACTCGTCGAGGAAGCCGCCCAGACCGCAAAGGCTGGAAACTGATCCGTAAACGAAGACGGCCCGGATCCACCAGCACGGGGCACCGCAGGATCGTTCAATCCGAGCCTCTAATGCAATCGCTAGCCTGCTTTCCGGATGGTCCGGGAGCCGCAGTGGATGCGGTCCACCCGCCGCCAGCCAAACAACTGTTATGAAAGGGAGAATTCAAATGTCGAGCGCACTGACTTTGATTGCCGCCGCGGTGGGGCTTGCCCTGGGCGTCAATGCAACCGCGGCCATTGCCGCTAGCAACAAGCCGATGAAGTCCATCATCCTGGTGCATGGCGGCTTTGTCGACGGGTCCGGCTGGGAGGGTGTCTACGAGATTCTCAAGAAGGACGGCTATGATGTGACGATCGTCCAGAATCCGACCATCTCGCTGGCTGATGACGTCGCGGTGACAAAGCGCGCCATCGCGGCCGCTCCCAGCGACGTCATCCTGGTTGGCCACTCCTACGGTGGCGCCGTGGTGTCGGAAGCCGGCACCGACCCGAAGGTGGCGGGCGTGGTCTACATCACGGCCTTCGCCCTCGATGCGGGCGAGTCCGTTTCAAGCCTGATCGCCAACCCACCGCCGGGCGCTCCGGTGCCGCCGATCCTGCCGCCGGTCGATGGCTTCCTGTTCCTCGACAAGGCGAAATTCCCGGCGTCGTTCGCTGCCGATGTCCGGCCCGACCTCGCCGCGTTCATGGCGGATTCGCAGGTTCCGTGGGCTGTCGCGGCCCTGGATGGCAAGGTCACCAAGCCGGCCTGGAGGGTCAAGCCCAGCTGGTACCTGGTCGCCACCGAAGACAAGATGATCCCGCCGGATGCCCAGCGCTTCATGGCCAAGCGCGCCGGCTCCACCGTCGTCGAGGTTCCCGGCAGCCACGCGATCTACGTGTCCAAGCCCGGCCCGGTCGCCGAATTCATCGAAACGGCCGCCCAGACGGTAAAGACCGCTGGAAACTGATCGGCTTCGCCGACCCAGCGACCAGTCATCCGACTACCGACGCGGTCATGGATGGCATGACCGCTCACAACCCAGAGAGAGGAGCAGATCATGAACTTCAAAGCCACCTGCCTGGCGGCAATTGCCGTTTTCGCGATCGGCGGCACTGCCGTCGCGGGCGCACTCGACGAGCCGTCCAACATGGCGCCGTTCTACGCGGATTCAGCACTGAAACAGCTCAAGCCGATGCCTGAATTCACGAAGGTCTTCATGGCGATGCCGAAGGACAAGCAGGACGAGGTGCACAGGCTGTGCCAGGACGCTGCGATGAGCAAGCCGCACGCCGAGTTCTGCGCGGACGTAAACGCTCTGGCCGGCAAATCCTGAACCAGGGCTCTCGAGGAATGGCGGGCATGGTCCGCCATTCCACTTCCATGGTGCAGAATCCCGCTGCCGACATCCACAGCGACCAAGCTGAAGAACCGGGCGCCGGCGATGAGCCGGCGCCCGGTTTTCGCCCAAGCGGCAGCGCCGGCACCATGGTTGCCGCGAAGGCGATGTGGTAGATAGTGCCTCGGTTGGGAGCAGGTCCGCATGACCCTCAATGTCAAACAGATGGCGATCGCTTCCGTGCCGATCGTGCTTCCCCAAGGCACCGAAAGCAAACTTGCGTTTCGGGGGCTTTCGAGTTCCCGGCTGATAGCGGCGGAGATCAGCTACGGCGTAAAGACGACCGAGAAC
The DNA here is from genome assembly GCA_943370265.1 of Mesorhizobium carmichaelinearum. GTDB lineage: Bacteria > Pseudomonadota > Alphaproteobacteria > Rhizobiales > Rhizobiaceae > Mesorhizobium > Mesorhizobium carmichaelinearum_A. Next base: position 117,858 of record CALRQH020000002.1, on the reverse strand, counting down.
CCGCCCAAACCGCTCAGTCCCAGATGCATCTGGCAAGAGGCCTACGCCATCGGCGTTAACCTGCGTGATGAGCGAAGCGAGATCCTGCTGGACGGGAAGAGCTATTCGAACCCCACCAGAAGGGGCGAGACGCGCCTGCTCTATCTGTCGGGGCTGGCGCATATCGATTTCGCGAGCTCACGGCATTCACAGGAAGTCATCCTGCAACAGAGCTTCATGCGCGAGATCGCCGATGACCTGGAGGTCCCGTACGTTACCCATCTTGGACGGGGCCTTTATCATATGGCTGACGATGCGGCTCTCAGGCGTCTGGCGCTGCGCATCTATCCGTACTTCGATGCGCCCGAGGCGATCGATCCGCTGTTTGCCGACCACTACATGTGGAGCCTTGGCATCTATCTGTGTGCCAGCTACGGCGACCTCGCCACGCGTCGGCCGGTCAAGGGCGGCCTGAGTTCCTGGCAGGAACGGCTGGCGAAAGATGTCATCGAGACCAGTCTCGTCGGCGGCATAGGGTTGACCGAACTCGCCTCGCTGTGCGGACTGCGGACCAGCCAGTTCGCTCATGGCTTCAGGCGCTCGACGGGCATGGCCCCCTATCAGTGGCTCCAGCAACGTCGCGTTGCCCGCGCCAAGTGTCTCCTGGCTGGCAGCCACCGTGCCTCGCTCGCCGATATTGCCATTGCCTGCGGCTTCGCCGATCAAAGCCACCTCACCCGCTCCTTCGCGCGCGTGGCCGGAACCACGCCCGGAGCGTGGCGAAATGCCATCCAGAAAGCCTGAGCCGAATACGTCGTCGCCTTCGGAAATGCCCCTCAAACAGCTGCTTCGATCGGTTCGGCAAGCTTCGGGTTCGAGCGCGCCGCGATCAGGCAACTGGCCACGATAAGGCCTGCTCCTGCCAGCGTGGTCCATGTCGCCGCCTCGTCGAAGAACAGCCAGCCGATCGCGACCGCCCAGATGAAGGCCGAGTATTCCGTCGGGATCAGGTATTGCGCTTCGGCGCGGGCGTAGGCCCAGCTCATCAGGAATTGGCCGGCGAGCGACAGTGCCGTCACCCCGGCCAGGGGAAGCCAGAGGTTCGCTGGCAGCGCGATGGCGAGCCAGGGTGCTGCCAGCCCAAGGACGATCGCAACGGAAAGGTTCTGGAACAGCATGATCTCGATCGGCTTGGCCACCAGCGCCTGTTGCCGCGCAAGGATCAGATTGTAGGCGTAGAACACCGTCGATGCGAGCACCGCCACCGTGCCAAGCAGGGCATCCCCGGCATAGCTCGCATGCCCGAACTGTCCGGCCACGATGATTGCAACGCCGGCGATGCCGGCCAGCGACGCCCAGATCGCCTGACGCTGGATGCGTTCGCCCAACAGGAGCGCGGCGAGCAAGAGGGCAAACAGGGGCGCGATGAAACTGAGTCCGATCGCCTCGGCGAGCGGCAGCCTGGCAAGCCCCCAGAAGAAGGACAGCAGGACGATGCCGACAACCACGGCACGCAGCACATGGAGCCTCAGCACTGGAGCGGCAGGAAGCGCGCGCGGCCCTGTCGACCAGCCAATGCCCGCAACCACGGTAGCGAGCATGCTGCGCCACAGAACCGTGTTGTAGACGCCGACGGCGATGACCAGAACCTTCATCGCCGCATCCATCGCCGACAGAAGGAAGATCGCAAGCGCGCATACGAGCACCGGGATCATGGGGGAAACGACGCCGGCCAGGCTGGGTGATTTCACGGACTTGCTCATGCTGCGCATCGCAGCCGGATATATCGGAGCAGACGGCAGAGCCAGATGGCAGCCCTGTCCATATGCCGGTCCAACAGAATACGCGGCGGTATCTCGTCGGAGCTGCGCTCTCTCCTTCCTTTTTGTTTTGTTCTGCGGAGCGAAGAACCACCGGGACCGACGCAGCAACCTCGATGTGACCGGCGGTTTCATCGCTCGACGGATCGTCGCCATCCGCCAAAGAAAAAGGGCGGCGCGAGCGCCGCCCCATATCCCTTGGGAGGATAATTCGCTCCAGCGGATCAGGCCGCCTTGATTTCCTCGTCGACCACGTCGGCGTCGCGCGCTTTCTTCAGCGCCTTTGCCCACCAGGCGACGTCGTTGACCAGCGCGGTCGCGGCCTGGTTCAGATGCTCCATCTCCTCGAGCTTCTTCTCACCCTGGCGGACGGCGAGGAAATCGGCCCATACGATGTGGACCGCCGACTTGACCGGCGCCATCTGCAGCTCGACGGCATGCATCCGGAGCTGCTCGACGGCGCGGGCACCGCCGACACCGCCGTAGCCGACAAAGCCGGCCGGCTTCTTGTTCCATTCGTTGGCTGCATAGTCGATGGCGTTCTTCAGCACGGCCGTCGGGCCGTGATTGTATTCGGCGGCGGTGAAGATGAAGCCGTCGAACTCGGCGACCTTCTTCTGCCAGCGCAACGCGACTTCATTTGTTGACGGCACCCAGGCGGAGGATGCAACCTCATCGAAGAACGGCAGCGGAAAATCTCTGAGGTCGACGATCTCGACGTCGATGTCGGCATGCGACCTGGCGATCTTGGCGATCCATTGGGTCGGCACATCGGCGAAGCGCGCGGCGCGCGTCGAACCGATGACAATGGCGATTTTGGGTTTTGACATGGGGCTCTCCATATAAGCAATGCTGGTATCGTTTGGATACCGGCGCTATATGAGATACTGACAAAGCGATGCGCAAGGAGGCACTTTTTTGATACCGAGGCACCCGCACCGCACCGAAGACTGCCGCGCCGTTTCGGAAATCCTGCAACGTGTCGGCGACAAATGGACCGTGCTGGTCGTCGGCAAGCTTGGCGACGGACCGCTGCGCTTCAATGAATTGCGCACCGCTGTCGGCGGCATCTCGCAGAAGATGCTGACCACCACCTTGCGCGGGCTGGAGCGCGACGGCTTCGTCACCCGCACCGTATTCCCGACGATTCCGCCACGCGTCGACTATGAATTGACCGAACTCGGCCACGAACTGCTCGTGCCCGTCAGCGCACTTGGCGAATGGGCGCGCCGGAACACACAGCGCGTCAGGGCGGCGCGTGCCAAATTCGATGATGTTCATGCCTGAAGCCCTAGCGCTGCAAGGGTTTTCTTGGGGCAGACGTGTAGACGAATTCAGGGTTGCATCTGTATTCCGGCCCACAGCCGGCTTTCGAGCCGAGTTGATTTCGGATCGCGATCGACCAGCCTGCCGCCGATGATGCAGGTTCTCCCCTTCGCGCAACTTTTCACAGTCATCGCACCACTGTCGCAAGGCGACGCGACGCAGATTTCGCATCTGGCCGGTCGCGGCTTGAGGGTGTGATTTTCGAAGGCGCAACTTGGCCCAGCATCGTCATGCTTGACCTCGGTGTAGGCGGTTGCGGCCAGCAGGCAGAACAAGGCCGCAAGCGCCCCTGCCAATACGCTGTTCAGCGATCGTTGACGCATTGTCTTTCTCCCAGGCCCGCTGGGACACGATCATTGAAACGTGCGAACGCGAATATGAAAGGCATCACACAGCATCACTGCCCGGTTCCCCCTGGGAGACGGGCAATGGCCTTGCTGTTTGAGCCTGACGACTTCGAGCCGATCAGTTCTCCGCCGGAACCGCCTTCGGCTTGCCCTCGCCGTCCAGCGCCACCATGACGAAGTCGGCATGGGTGACCTTTTCCATCAGGTCGGAGAGATAACGCTGCGCCCAGGCCTCGACCTTGAGTGTCATCGATGTGCGGCCGACGCGCTCGACATGGGTGTAGATGCACAGCGTGTCGCCGATCTTCATCGGCTTGGCGAAGGACATTTCCTTGACTGCCGCCGTCACCACGCGGCCCCGGGCGCGCTCGGCTGCGCGGATGCCGCAAGCCAGATCCATCTGCGCCATCACCCAGCCGCCGAAAATGTCACCCGCCGCATTGGCGTCCGAAGGCATGGCCAGCGTCCGCAGGGTCAAATCGCCGATCGGCCGTCCATCCGCGTATTGCACCATGCGAGAAATCCTCTTGAGGTCGACTGCCCACGATCCCCGTACCGTCATGAGGATGATGCGTCAACGCGATCAGTGCACTGCGCAGATCGCAAGCGCCTTTCCACAAAGCGACACCGCCACCACGATTGCGTCCGCGAACGGTTTCGCACCGGTCGCTTTTTTCACAACCGATGCCGGAACGCCCGGCGACTTCGCGACCTCGTCGCGTCTAGGCTGCAGTCCGAATTCCGGAGCCGCCCATACCCACCATGCAGACTTATGATTTTATTATCGTCGGCTCCGGCTCGGCCGGCTCGGTGCTCGCCGACAAACTGTCGGCATCGGGCCGCTATTCGGTTCTGGTGCTCGAAGCCGGCGGCACCGACCGGCGCTTCTACGTGCAGATGCCGCTCGGCTACGGCAAGACCTTCTTGGACCCAGCGGTCAACTGGAACTACAAGACTGAGGCTGACCCCGGCCTTGGCGGCAATGTCGACCACTGGCCACGCGGCAAGCTGCTGGGAGGTTCGAGCTCGATCAACGCCATGGTCTGGATCCGGGGCGCGCGCGAGGATTTCGACGACTGGCGCGCTGCCGGCAATCCCGGCTGGGGCTATGACGACCTGTTGCCGGCCTTCAAGGCGCTCGAGGACAATGAGGCCGGCGCCAATGCATGGCGCGGCACCGGTGGTCCGCTCCACATCACGGACACATCCAACGCTGTCCATCCGCTGACCAAACGCTATCTCGCCGCTGGCCAGCAGGCTGGCCTGCCGTTCAATCCCGACTTCAACGGCGCCACCCAGGAAGGCGTCGGGGTCTATCAGATCTCGACCCGGAATGGCCGCCGCATGTCGGCGGCCCGCGCCTTCCTGCGCCCGGCGATGAAGCGCGGCAACGTCCGCGTCGAAACGAATGCGCTGGCGACGAAAATCCTGTTCGAGGGCAAGCGCGCCGTCGGCATCGAGTATCTGCAGAACGGTCAGACGAAGTCCGCCCGCGCCGGCCGCGAGGTCATCCTTTCCGCCGGTTCGATCAATTCGCCGCAGTTGCTGCAACTGTCCGGCGTCGGCCCCGCGGCGCTGCTCAAGGGTTTGGGCATTCCGCTCGTCCACGCCAACGAGAATGTCGGTGCGCATCTGCAGGACCATGTCGGCATCAACTACACCTTCAAGGGCCGTGTACCGACGCTCAACCAGATCCTGCGCCCCTGGTGGGGCAAGCTTCTGGTCGGCATGCAATACATCCTGACGCGTTCGGGACCACTGTCGCTGTCGATGAACCATGCCGGCGGCTTCTTCCGCACCGATCCGGCGTTCTCGCGCCCCAATATGCAGCTTTATTTCCAGGCCTTCTCGACCCTCATCCCGAAGAATGGCGAGCGCCCGATCCTGACGCCTGATCCCTGGCCGGGCTTCTCCATCGGCCTGTCCAACTGCCGCCCGTCGAGCCGTGGCGAGATCATGATCCGCTCCAGCAACCCGCTGGATTATCCCAAGATCGTCGCCAACGCCTATTCCACCAATGCCGATGTCGAAGAGATGCTGGCGGCGGTGAAGTTCGTGCGCAAGATCGCCGCGATGCCGGCCATGGCCGAGATCATCGCGGAAGAGGTTTTGCCAGGCCCGTCAATCACTTCCGACGCCGATCTGATTCAGGATTTCAGGAAGCGCTCCGGCACCGTCTACCACCCGGTCTCGACCTGCCGCATGGGGCCTGATCCCGCGCGTTCTGTCGTGGATCCGCGCCTGAAGATGCACGGCCTCGAGGGCCTGCGCGTCATCGACGCCTCGATCTTTCCCGACAACATCACCGGCAACACCAACGCCGCCTCCGTCATGACCGGATGGAAAGGCAGCGAACTGGTTCTGGAGGACCAAAAATGAAGATCACCGACGTCAAGACCTGGGTTGTCGGCAACCCGCCGCCCGGCATCGGCGGCAAGTATTTCATCTTCGTCAAGCTGACCACCGACAGCGGTGTCGTCGGCTATGGCGAGGCCTACAACGCCACCTTCTCCGCTCACGTCACAGCCAAGCTCGTCGAGGACATGGCCGAGCGCTACCTGATCGGCCACGATCCCCACGACATCGAGAATTTCTTCCGCCGCGCCTATTCTTCCGGTTTCACCCAGCGACCGGATGTCACCGGCATGGGCTGTTTCTCCGCGCTCGAAATGGCCTGCTGGGATATCATCGGCAAGGAGGCCGACAAGCCGGTCTACAAGCTGCTCGGCGGCCAGGTGCATGAGACGCTGCGCTCCTACACCTACCTCTATCCGCACACCGGCAGCGTCCACTCCGAGGACGCACAAGGCAAGAACGTCTACAACGATCCCGACATGGCGGCCGCCTGCGCGCTTGAATATGTCGAGCAGGGCTTCAATGCCGTGAAGCTCGATCCGGCTGGTCCCTACACCGCCTTCGACGGCCACCAGCCGCGCCTTGTCGACATCGATGTCGCCACCCGCATGATCAAGGCGATCCGCGAGGCCGTCGGCAACCGCGCCGACATCCTGTTCGGCACGCATGGCCAGTTCACCGCGTCCGGCGCGCTGCGCATGGCGCGTGCCATCGAGCCCTATGACCCCTTGTGGTTCGAGGAGCCGGTGCCGCCGGACATGCCAGAAGTGATGGCGCAGGTGGCGCGGGGCACATCGATCCCGATCGCCACCGGCGAGCGGCTGACGACCAAGTTCGAGTTCGCCCGCGTCATCGAGAACCGCGCCGCCACCATCCTGCAGCCGGACCTCGGCCGCTCCGGCGGCATTCTGGAGACGAAGAAGATCGCCGCGATGGCCGAGGCCTACCACATCCAGATCGCGCCGCATTGCTATTGCGGTCCGATCGTTGGTGCCGCCAACATCCAGCTGGCGGTGACGCTGCCCAACTTCCTCATTCTCGAATCGCTGAAGCAGTGGGACGGTTTTCACGCCACGCTGCTCAAGAAGAAGATCGAATGGCAGGACGGCAATGTCATTCCCTCGAAGGAGCCCGGCCTTGGCGTCGAGCTCAACGAGGCGGTCTGCGACGCGCATCCTTATACCGGCAAGGATTTGCACCTGCAGATGATGCAAACACCGTTGATGCCGTGAGGCGTGAATCGCCTGCAAAGGTGGCCACGGAGCGGCCGGATGAGGGAGCCTTTGCAGCACGCTTCCGGACCGCAGTTTAGCCGAGGACAAGTCATGAGCAACCCGACCAGCTACGCCTTCATCGGCCTTGGCCATCTCGGCGGCAACCTTGCCGCCGGCCTGATCCGAAACGGTTTTGCGGTCACGGTCTTCGACCGCGACCCAGCCGCCGTCGAGCGCCTCGTGGCGCTCGGCGCCACCGCTGCGACCAGCCCCGCCGACGCGGCCGCCCGCGCCGGCAACGCCATCACCTGCCTGCCCTCGCCGAAGGTCAGCGAAGCGGTTCTGGCCGGCCCCGGCGGCTTGCTCGAAGGCCTGCCGAACGGCGGCACCTGGATCGAGATGTCGACCAATGGCCGCGACGAGATCGTACGCCTCGCCGGGCTCGCCTCGGCCAGGGGTGTCGAGACACTCGAATGCCCGGTCACCGGCGGCGTGCATCTGGCGGCGGTCGGCAGGATCACCGCTCTGGTCGGCGGCGACGCGGCGCTCTACGAGCGCCACCGCCCGGCCATCGAGGCGATGTGCGCAAAATCGTTCCTGATGGGTCCGATCGGCTCGGCGGCGGTGATCAAGGTGATCACCAACATGCTGGCCTTCATCCATCTCGTCGCCGCCGGCGAAGCGCTCATGCTGGCCAAGCAGGGCGGGCTCGACCTCGCCCAGTCCTACCACGCGATCGTCGCCTCCTCCGGCAACAGCTTCGTCCACGAGACGGAAAGCCAGCTGGTGCTCAACGGCTCCTACGACATCGGCTTCACCATGGACCTGGCGCTCAAGGACCTCGGTTTCGCCTTGGGCATGGGCAAGGATTTCGGCGTGCCGCTCGACCTGGCATCACGCGTCAACGCGATTTTCGAGCTGGGCAAGCAGGAATATGGAGGCGGTGCCTGGTCGACCCAGATCGTCAAATTGCTCGAGGATGCCGTCGGAACGGACCTGCGGGCACCCGGATTCCCGGCCAGGCTCGAAGCCTGACGCCCAATAAAATATCAAGCGCTTTCAGAGACTTGGATAGGTCACCGGATTCATTTGAATCAATCCGTCAACAGCTTGAATCAATATCTGAGCGTCAGCGCGCCGGGCAGGATCTCGAAGGTCGCCGGAATCCGTCCCGGGGACTCGCCATCGATGTCGACCAGCGCGCCGTTCTTCTCTGTGTCGCCCAGCGGTTCGACCACCACTTTCCGGCCGCGCAGGATGGTGATCGCAGGATGGTTGCGGTGACGGCCGCCATAGAGCAGGCGGATGTCCCAGATCAGCTTCAGCTTGCCCGCCGCGCGCAGGATGACAATGTCGAACTGCCCGTCGGCCAGTTCGGCATCGGGCGCGATCATCATGCCGCCGCCGAAGAATTTTCCGTTGGCCACCGCCACCAGCGCCATGCGCGCCTCGACCGGGACGCCGTCATCCACGGTGATTATCACGTCCTGGAACCGATAGCGGATGAACTCCATCACGGTGCGCCAGAAGAACAGCGCCTTGGCCGATACCCTGCCCTTGCGCTTGTCGGCATTGACGGCGCGGTCGGTCGCGCCGGACAAGCCCAGGCTCGCAATGTTGATGAAGTGCCGGCTGGCCAGCGCGCCATGGTCGTCGATATAGCTGATGCGCCCGGCATCGACCTTGCGTCCCTTGGCTTCGGCCAACCGCTTCAGCGTCGCGTCCACCTCCTTCGGCAGGCCAAGCCCGCGCGCGAAATCGATGCCGGTGCCGCAAGGCAGCAGGCCAAGTTCCGTCGCGCGCCCGGTTTCCTGCAAGGCCTGCAGCAGGCCATCAGCCACTTCACTGGCGGTGCCGTCGCCGCCGGCCGCGATCACCAGCTCAAAGCCGCTGGCGGCGAGATCGATTGCCAGCCGCTCGGCGTCGCCTTCGGCCTGCGTCTCGCGCAACTCGAAATCGCCAAAGTGCTTTTTGAGCGACGCGGCGACCTCCGGCCATTGGCGCTTCAGCCTGCCGCCGCCGGCAACCGGATTGAGAACCACCCCGACCTTCAATATGCACCCTCCCCGGCGCCGGGCATGCAGGGCCCGATCCTTTGCCGGCATTGAAGCCCGCGCCTGCAAGCGGAGCAAGGGGCCAAACACGCTGTCCCTGTTTTCGCCGTGACCGGCAACCACAGCGCGATCCCCGATAATCCCGCAATCCACAGGCCGCGGGCCATGTCGCCAAGCCCTTACACGGCGTAGGTTAAACCCATCTCAGGCGGCTACCGATCGCCCAGCCGAAAGGCAAAGCGGAAAGGCGGATTTCCTGAGGCCCGTACGGCCCAAAGCGAAAGCAGGCTTGCCTGCTTGAGGGACGGAAGCCGAGATCTACGGGGCCGCGGAAAGCGTGCGAACGCCAACGGCGGACCGATGCTGCCATGAAGGACGGCGAAGACCTTCGATGGCACGCTGGGCAAAGCCCGCGAGGGTGGAAACCGGCGTGGTCTGGAACGGACGATGTCCTTGGACAACGGCTGGCAGGACCGTCAAAATCAAGGCAGGCATGGCGCGACGACTTTGCGGAAGTTGCTGCCTCGACCGTGTCGTGATCTGACAGGGAGGCGCCGGGAGAAATCCCGGCGCCGACTGTCTTTTTGGGCTCTTGGGCCAAGGGCGCACCGCCGTGCATAGGCTGCATCTGGTGCCGCCGGCGCCGATAAAGGCGGGCGAAAGCCATGTCTACTGATGCCTTTCGGCCACGCCTGGCGTCAAAGCAGCCTTTGGCTCCCTCGCCACGCTCATTTCACAATCGCATCCAAATCCCGCCTTGTTCCGCGGTGATGGGTGAGTTGACGGAATTCGAAGGGACGAAACCGTGATCAAGACCGCCCTTGTCGCCATGACCATCGTCGGCTGCGACTGCGACGCCAAGCTTTGCGAATATATCGGCGAGACGCCCGCCAAATGGGCGACTGTCGCCGATTGCGAAGCCGCGATGAAAAGCCAGATACTGCGTCAGCACAATTTCAACTACCCGCTGGTGTCCGGTATCTGCCGCACGCAGGGCTCGTCGTCCTCTTCGAAACTGGCCGCGACCGCGTCCGGCCCGGAACTGAAGCCTGTCGGCCGGGCAGTCGAACCCCAGACCCCTTTGCCGCCGGAACTGAGCCACCGGCCGAACGTCCCTGTCGGCGCGCCGACGACGGCCATGGAAGCGGCCGCAGCCCGGCCCGTCGCCTATGAGCAGGTGGTCGATGGCGGCACCGGTGTGCTCTACCGCACAAAGAACGGTTACGCCGTGGTCAAGACCGACCTCGGCCGCGCCGCCTCGGCGACCGCCGACGCGGCGAAACGCTCCGTGAACTGGCTGGCCGGCCTGGTGCCGAGGGGACTGTAGGCCCTCGGTCAGTCTCGCTGGCTTCCAACAGCCAATCGTGACGCTCGCGGAAGTAGCCCCGCGGCGCCTTCGTCAGCCCGATAGCTTGACCTTCAGGCTTTCCCAGAATTTGTCGAGCAGCGGCGCTTCGGTGCTGTCGTTCTTGTGGTCGATGCGCGTGACCATGATGATGCCCTGGTCAGCCGCGCCATAGCTCAGCACCTCGAAGTCCGCGCTCTCGGTCCGCGTCTTGACGATGGCGTGGATGCCGGTCAGTTCCTTGCCATCGGCAAGCTTTCGCGTCGTCGGCTCCTGCGTCAGCGTCGCGCCCGCCTGCACCGATTCCTTGGTCATCTCCTGCAGCATCAGCTGGTTCAGCGACACCGGGTTCATCGCCGAATATTCCTGCACTAGCACGATTGTTCCCAGCGCCGACGCCATCAGATACTGTTTGATGTTGTCGCCGAGGTCGGTCTTGGTGACCGAGATATTGCTTGGATGCACGAAGGAGAAGCTGTCGCCTGAAAAGGTGGCGAAGTCATTGCGCTCAAGTGTCGCCTTGGCCTGCTTGCCGTCCGGCAGGGTGATATCGACGCTTTCGCCGGCATCGATATCGACGGCCACGCCGTTTATGGTCAGCCTGAAGGCCTTCAGGTCCTCCGCCCGGGCTGATGCGCAAAGCGCGATGAAAGCCAGTGTTGCCAGCGCTGTTCTCATCCGCATGAAGTCTCCTGTCACGTTCCATGCCGCCCCGCTCGAGGCCTTGATGGCACGATAGAACGTCGAGGAAAACCGTTCCGTCGGGTCACATTGCCGTTTGGGCAACGCGCATAGCCCTCGGACAGCGCCAGGAAAATGGCCGGCCCACGGGGGACCGGCCAAAATTGGAACAGGGTATGGAAAATATGATCAGCAACTGGCGACTTACGAAGCTTTCTTGATCGACGTCACGATGCCCGTCTTGTCATCGACGGTGACCGCGACCTTGGCGCCGACCTTGAGCTTCCCGATCGCTGCTTCCGGCGACAGCTGGTAGATCTTGCCGTCATCGAGCGTGATCGACTTCGTCGTCGGATCGACCGCCTGGATGGTGCCCTGAACGGTCGCGGCATAGGCCGTGCCAAGGAAGGCGAGCAGAGCAGCGGTGGTTGCGAGGGTCTTCTTCATCTGTAGCACTCCGTGCTGTTTCGGTTTTCCGGACGGCCGCCTTGGGAAACGACAGCGCCGGACGACCCGAAACTGGTACGGATGCCTCGCCTCCGCAAATCACGTTGAGTGACTTTTCGCAAACAGAATCATAGGCTTAATTCTGACACATTATCAGCAAGGCAGCCCTTCCCGTCCAACCGAGCGGCCGTTTGCGACAACGCTTTCCCTATGAAAAGAGTCTGTTATTCGGTCTGCGGCCGCGGGTATGTGACGATCATATGCTCGCCGCATTGCTCGCCCGACGACATCACGAAACAGTGTGCGGAATAGTCGCCGGGACACATTCTGTTTCATGGATCAGGCGAAATCAGCGATTTCACCGGAGGCGAAACTCTCGCCATGGTTGCAATTTCTGAACCGATGCACCATAATGCCAGTCAATATAAAAGAGGGTCGGGGGGCCACCATTCCATGAAGTCAACAATACGCACCGTGCTGTCCCTGATGCTGGTGCTCGCTCCGGGATTGGCCAGCGCACAAGCCACGGATTCGAGTGACGACAGGACGATGGTCTTTGCTCCGGGCGATCCCGAGATGGCGGCAGCGACGGCGACGGCGATCGCCAGCCTGGATGAGTTCCTGGCTTTGTCCGAGGCCCCTCCACCCGGCGCGGACAGGTTCAAGCTGAAGGTCATGGTGCGGGACGGCAACATAACCGAACATTTCTGGGTCATACCGTTCCGTCGCACCGAAACCGGGTTCGCCGGCATTCTGTCGAACGAGCCCGCGGAAGTGCGCAACGTCGTCCTCGGCCAGAATATAGAATTCAGCCGGGACGATATTTCCGACTGGGGATACAGGCGCGACGGGCGACAGGTCGGCAGCTTCACTGTCTGTGTGATGTTCAAGAGAATGTCGAAGGAAGAGGTGGACACCATGCGTGACAAATACGGCTTCGACTGCTGACGGAGATTTCCCGCCAAACCGCCTCATCCCTCTCGTCGGGCTTGCGCAGTGATGCCTATCGCTCAGCCGGGGAAGGGAATAGCGCGTTCAGCCGGCCATCGATCTTGCGGCGCATCCCGCCCTCCAGCCTCGCCAACTCCGCCAGCTTTTCATGATCGCCGGCGAGCAGCCGCATGAAAGGATGCAGCCGATAGCCGACGAGCGAGCCCTTCGTTCCCGCATCCCCGCTGACATCGACGACGAAAATGCCGCCAATACGGCCGGGCCAGGGCTGGCGGGCAAAGGCGGTGCCAAGGAAGTCGCCGAGCCCGTAGGCGACGAGCGTGCCGCCGATCCGCTCCACCGGCTGGACGACATGCGCATGGTGGCCTGCGATCAGACCGACGCCGTGCCCGGCCAGCCGCCGCGCCAGCGCTCGCGTCTCGGCGCGCGGAAAATGCCGGAACTCCCAGTCCCAATGCGGCACCGCGCACATGAGATCGACACCACCGGCATACCCCCCCCAGTCGGGATCACTGTCCATCGAGACCCGACCGGAAAACAGGTCCGCACCGGCATTGCGCCACAGCGTGAAGGCGGCGAGGCCGATGCCGAGCGACCCGACGGCAAGCCGTGCGACCGGGCCGTCTTCAACCGTGCCGATGGTACGGATACCCAGCCGTTTCAACGCTGACACCGTCTTGTCGAAACCGGCGACGCCCTGGTCCAGCACATGGTTGTTGGCCAGCGACAGCACCAGCTTCTCATTGGAGATGCCGACCGCCGTCAGCGCCTCGGAGAGAAACCGCTCGGTCATCGCGTGATGCGTGCCGAGCATCGTGCCCAGCACGGCGCTTGGCCGCTCCACGATCGGGCTCTCGCAATTGCCGACAACCAGGTCGGCGGAGCCAAGCAGTGCCCCGATAGCAGGATCGCACTGCGGCGCGCCGGAGTTGGCGACGGCCGAGATATCGCCGACAAAAGCCAGGCGAACCATACTCGCCGGCGGCGGATCCATCAGTGTCGCGGCCATGTCGGCGAAGCCGCTGGTGTCGCCGCCAAGCGATGGCTTCAGGAAGCGCGGCAGCCACGACAGTTTGTAGGAGAGCGGATAGTTTGACACGCGATGCCCAGGTTCGTTTCCTCTCCTTAGTCCGTCTTTGCGATGGCGAGAAGCGCGCGTTCGTCTCCTAGAAAACCGCACCTTGATAGAGTACCACCTCCGCTTCTTCCGGCGCGAAACGCCGCGCCAGTGTGCGGAACGCGCTGTGGACACCGTCGCGGTCGATGTTGCAGCTCCTGAGATGCCGCACCGCCAGCGTCGGGTCGAACGCGCTGCGGCCATGCATGACGCGCTGGTTGTCGAACACCAGCACCTCGCCCGGCTGCAACTGATGCTGGAACTGGTTTTGCGGATCGCGGATCAGCCGCGTCAGTTCAGCCAGCGCCTCGATCAGCCCATCGATCTGGGTTTCAGGCGCCCATTGCGGCGCCAGGCAGCGGTCGTTGTAGCGTATGCCGGTGACGGCACCAGCGGTGTCGAGGCTGATGACATGCGCCTCGGCACTGAAGAACACTTCGCCCGCATGCTCGCGATGGAAAGTGACGCCGTGCCGCGTCAGGAGGTTGAAGAGGTCGGGCGAGTTCTTTCGCATCAGCTCGGCGACATGGAACCCGTCGACCATCAACGACGTGCCGCCCGAACCGGCCCCTGTGCGGATGGCGTGGAAGAAGATGAAGCCCGGCGGCGAATAGCGGAACGGCTCGTCCGTATGCGGAATCTGCGCCCGCGCCGTCTCACCGGCCACCCGCGCGTCCGGCCGTGAAATGAGATCGAACACCTTGCCGTAGCTGGTCTCGCGGATCGGCCCGTAGCGGCCGGCGACGCGCGCCGTCGCTTCCGTCTCGGGGGGAACCCCGGTCAGCATGGCGATACCATGGTCGCGCAGCGCCCGCAGCGAGCAAAACAGCGCCTCGTCGTCCTCGACCACCGCATCGAAGGCGAAGCGGTCGAGTTTTCCGCTGAGATCGCTGCTCCACAGTTGCGGCTGGAAACGTGCCGGGCCTGAACCGCCACCGGCATGGCCCGCCAGAAACTCCGAGCCATAGCGCGAGACATGGCCGTCATCCCAGACGACGCTCACTTCGCCAGCCAAAACGTCGAGCGTGGTGGCCCGAACCCCGACCGGCACATCGGCCGGCGTCAGCCATCTCTTGCCGGAGGCCGTGTCGCCGCACACATCGCATTCGCAGGCCAGACGCAGCCAGCGCGTCGAGAGCCAGCCGGTCTTGCCGCCATCGAGATCAACAGCGATGCGATCGCCCTCGTTGCGGATGGCGCGGATCTGCCGCGCGTTCGCGGTTAAATGCCCGGGTTTATCCAGCATGGTCGTCATCCCTCGCGCTTGAATTTTCTTCAAGGAGACTATGACCAAATGGCTGGCCATAAAAACGAGTTCTCTTCGACATGTTTTGAGCTAATCTCAATCCATGGCAACTCTCCGCGATCTTCCGCTGTCAGCCCTGCGCGCGCTCGCGGCCGCGGCGCGAACCGGCAGCCTGACGCGGGCGGCCGAGGAACTCGGCGTGACGCCGGGCGCCATTGGTCATCAGATCAGACAGTTGGAGGACAGGCTCGGCGTCAAGCTGGTCCGCCGCGCCGGCAACGGCATCGTGCTGACACGCGCCGCCGAAGCCGCCCTGCCTGACATCGACCGTGGCTTTGATGCACTGTCCTCTGGCCTGCGCCGGCTGCGCTTCGAACGGCAGGCGGAAACCTTTACCATATCAGCCGACCCGTCCTTCGCCTCGCTATGGCTTGCGCCCCGCCTCGACAAGGTGCGCGCTGCATTGGCGAAGCTCGACGTGCGCATCGTCGCCTCGGTCGCCCTCGACGCCATGCTGGAGGAAGGCGTCGACCTCGCCATCAGCTACCGCAAAAGCACCGCGCAGGACATCGCGTCGATCGACCTGTTCACTGAACGGGTGATCCCGGCCTGCGCGCCATCGCTGATCCAGGATCAAGTCCGGCCGGATTCGGCTGGAGTGCTCGACAGCATGCCGCTGCTGCATATCGACCCGACCATGGGCGACGACGTCTACCCGGCCTGGCGCGACTGGTTTGCCGCCGCCGGAAGGCAAGCGAAGAACATCGACCACGGGCCGCGTTTCCCGCTGACCATCGTGGCGGCGCAGGCAGCGATTGCCGGCATGGGCGCATTGCTCGCCAGCGAGTTGGTCCTCAAACGCCATCTCGATCCGGGCCACCTCGTCGAGATTGGCCGCGACATTCCCGCTCTGACGATCCGACGCCGTCTCGTCTGGCCTGTGCGCGGCCCGAAAGCCCGCCGCGCTGCAGCCGTCGCCGCCGAATTGGCCGCAATAGCGGACATCGGCATAGAGGGAGACTTGCCGCGATGAACTCGCCTTAACGGGGAAACCCGTGCAGGCGGGCGAGCAACCACTGAAGCGGATTGTCGACGAAGGCACGGGTGACGAAGGTGTCGTGGGCGGCGTGCGACGAGATGAAGGCGACGGTACCGGCCACGAGCCGAGCCGGCGGATCTGAACTCACCCGGACGTCGTGGCTGCCGAGCAGCCTGACGATCTCGGCATTGCCGGAGGCCGAGGACTCGCCATAGGCGCTGACGAAGAAGCGGGTGGTTGCGTGTCCCGCGATCCAGCCGGCAAAGATGTCGCTTTCATCGAAGACGGCGTCGAGCAGGATGACGCCGAGCAGGCGTCCGCCGGCGTCGCCATTCTTCAGCGCGGCGGCTGTGGGATTGTACCCCCCGCTATAGGCGGCCAGCACGATCGGCATGGCGTCGAACCGCGCCGCCTTGGCGCCGGTGAGTTTCGCAAGCTCTTGCCCTGCCTCCCCCATGAAGCGGGCAAAGGCGCCTGGCGTCCAGAAATTGCCGGCGCTGGAATCCAGCGCATTGACAGCGAATTGCGGCGCCACCAGCACGGCGTTGAGGCCGGATGCCTCGACCTGCGCCAACACACGCTGGCGTTCGACCACGTCGCGTTGCAGGGTCGCGCCGTTGCCGTGGAAGAACACCACGATCACCGCCGGCCTGGCCGCGTCAAAGCCCTTGGGCACCGCCAGCAGTGTCGAGCGGTCGGAATAGGTCTCGTCTTCCCAATAGATGCCGCCGCGCGGCGAGGTGTGGCCGCTCCGACCATTGCGGGTCACGTCGAGAAACGGGCCGGAGCCATCCGGCACCTTTCCCCGGTAAGGAAAAGGCGAGGTCTTGAACGGCACGATGGTCGAGATGGCCTTGCGCAAACGCGCCCCCTGGCTTGCCACAGGAAGTGCCACCGTGGCCAGCAATCCCGAGACGATGGCGCGCCGGCTTGGCATCAGGCGGCCACGAGCCGGGCCGGCCGCGCCCTGGGCGGCCTGAGCACGGCGAAGAAGGCGGGTATGGCGATGACATAGGCGATGGCCGCACATTGCAGCACGGCGCTGAGGCCGAAGCTGGTGGCGACGATCGGCACGGCGGCCGAGCCGATGACCGAGAAGCAGCCATTGATCCCCCAGGCCCAGACGAACAGATGTTCCTTCTCAAGCCGCGCCAGCCAGGTCATGGCGGTGGCCATCGGCATGCCCATCAGGAAGGCCGGTGGCGACACCAGCAGGAAGCAGAGCAGCAGGCGCACCGAATAGGGATAGGAGCCGATCCAGTCGAGCACCGGCGACAGATAGAGGCCGTAAACCAGCAGCAGCACGCCGATCGACGTCAGCACCACCGGCAGCAGCACATTGGCGCGGTCGAAGATGCGCTCGGCAAACAGGCTGCCGAGGCCGGAGAACACCAGCATGGACGAGATCAGCACGGAAGCCGACACCGTCGGATTGGCGAGCGCCACGGTGAACCGACTGATCAGGCCGACCTCGACCATGATATAGCCGACCCCCAGGCACGCGAAATAGAGGATGGTGCCGAGCTTGCCGCGCGAGCGCGAAAACACGATCCGCCAGCCGAAGATCATCGGCAGCAGCACCAGCGATGCGGCGGTGATGCAGGCGATGCCGAGCGTCGCCCACAGCAACAGGTAGCCCCAGTCGTCCTGGAACAGATCGAGCCGGTCCAGCGTCTTCGGCAGGTCGGCGGTCTTCACATAGGCGGCGAAATACGGCTGGTCGTTGCTGAGCGGACGCGTGTCGAAGACATAATCGCTGGCGACCCTTTCCCAGCCGCCGGTCAGCAGCGCATGCCAGGCCAGCCGCTCCAGCGCCGTCGCCGGCAGCACGTCGGGTCCGGGCGCGGCGCCCGCATTGGCGCAGGCATCCAGCGTCGGATCGGCCGGCGCCGTCGGATCGCAATCCGCGTTTGCCGGCGGCGCGGTCGGGTCGGTTGGCGTTTTTACATTGGCGGGTGCGCTCAGCGTCGCGTCCTGTCCGCTGCCGAAGATCGAGGCGCGGTAATCGTCGAGAAGCTGCCGGCTTTTCGAGCCGTCGAAAGCCATGCCCGGATAGTAGAGCTCTTCCCACGACATCGACCTTGTGTAGTCGCGCAGCTTGCCGATCTCTTCCGTGCTGAAGCCGCCGCGCTTGAACAACACCGTCGTTGTCGAGAGATAGCTCGACACGGCGAAGATGTCGTTCTGGGCGCCGGCCGGATCGAATTCCTTCGCTGCCTCGGCGATGGTCGAATAGAGCTTCAGCACCGATTTCGGCGGCTCTTCCTTGTTCCACAAGGTCACCGACAGCACGCCGCCCTCGGCCAGCGCCCTGAAGTAGCTCAGCATCGCCTCGCGCGTGTAGGCGTATTTTTCCGAGATGGCGAAGCCGCCGGGATTGGACAGGCCGACGCTGTCGGCGAGGCTGAGATCGACGACGTCGTAGCGCTCGGCGGTGTTGGCGAGAAACAGACGTCCGTCATAGTCGATGATCCTGATACGCGGGTCGGCGAGGATATCGCCGGTGACGTCTTTCAGCGCCGCGTCGTGGAACGCCTTGAGCACCATCGGATTGCTCTCGGCGACGGTGACCGAGGTCGAACCGGCATTGAGCGCCGTCTGCGTGGAGATGCCGCCGCCGAACTGCACCACGAAGGTCTTGGGATTGCTCTTGATGACATAGGGATAGTGCATCGGCAGATAGCGGAAATAGACCTGCTCGGCCGGCGCCAGATTGCGCATGATGCCTTCCGGCCCGTCGCCGTCGCGATACATGCCGACATAGGTATTGGCAGGAACCTCCGGCATGCCGAAGGCGGCATTGTCGCTCAACCCCGGCGCGAAATGCATGTAGGAGCTGGCATAGACCTGCAGGTCGCCGAAAGGCGAGACGCTGCGGTAGATGCGCTTGCCGTCCGGGAAGTTGCGGGCATAGGCGACGCCCTTGTACTGCGACACGGCGATGTCGGGGATGCCGAGCAGGCCGGGCAGCGCAAGGTAACCCGCGATCGACAGTGCCGCCACGACGAGAGCGGCCACGACGCTCTTCCAGGCGCCAAGGGCTGTGAACCAGAGGATCGTGCCGGTGGCCCACAGCAGCAGCGGCACGACGATGATGGTTTCCGGCGCGAACAGGTACATCGACACCAGCACGACGAGGCCGGCCAGCCCCGAGCCGGTGAGATCGGCGAAATAGACGCGGCCGAAGGCCGTGCGGCTTTTCAGGAAAACGATGCCGAGGAAGAACGCGCCGGCCAGGAACGGCAGCAGATAGAGCAGGAAATTGGCCAGCAGGCGCCATTTCTGCGCGGGGTCCGAGACCAGGAAGATGGCGTTGAACGGCACTGTCTGGGCGACGAGGTTGGAAGTGACGGCGAGCGGCCCGATCAGCAACAGGGCGGCGGTCGCAGCACCTTGCCAGTGCCGGTCGAACCAGTCCTTGCCGGCGAAGATGACGACGCTGGACAGCGAGAAACCGAGCATGGCGAGACTGACGACCAGCGAGCCGAAATGCGACCAGCTGCCGACCGCGAAGACGCGCATGACGGCGATCTGCAGCGCGATGATGGCGCCGGCGATCAACCCTATCGCGAGGAAATGCGCCAGCCGGGGCGCCTCCAGCGACGGGATGCGTATGCGTGTCGCGACGGCTGCCATGCAAGCCCCGTTATGGGCTGACGATGCGAAGCGGAGCGTTGGAGTGCCCCGCAAGCCTGTCAGCCATTATGCGTGCCGACGATCTGTTCGCCTTCCAGCTTGGTGAAGGGCACGAAGGGCACCACCTTGCCGTTATAGATGTCGGAGCGGACGATGTTGAACGTGCCGTCCGGGAGCTTCTGCTTGACCACCTTGAGCACATGCTGCGCACCGGGCGGCCCGACCGGGATGACCATGACGCCGTCAGGCTTGAGTTGCTGCAGCAGCGACGGCGGAATGTGGTCGATGCCGCAAGTGACGATGATCTTGTCGAAATCGCCGACGCCGTCCCAGCCATAATAGCCGTCGGCGCTCTTGCTGGCGATGGCGCTGAGTTCGCTGTAACCGCGTCCGATCAGCCCGTCATAGATGCCGCGGGTGCGGGTCGCCAGCGGGTCGATGATCTCGACCGTATGCACCTTGTCGGTCAGGTTCGACAGATAGGCCGACTGGTAACCGGAGCCGGTGCCGATCTCGAGCACGGATTCGCCGAACTGCACGTCGATGGCCGTCGTCATGCGGCCAACCAGATGCGGGCCGGAAATGGTCACGCCATAGCCGATGTCGAGAAAGGCATGGTCGTAGGCGCGGCCCAGATTCTGCGGCAGCACGAATTCCTCGCGCGGTGTGAACAGGAAGGCGCGCTTGTTGCGGTCGTCCAGCACATCCTTGTTGTAGACCATGATCTGGAAACGGTCGAAGCGGGCGGCCAGATGTTTCGGGTCCTCGCCGCGATTGGCCACCATCCAGTCGATGAACGCCTTTTTGTCGCCCATCGGCACATTGGCATTGCGGTCGAACGGCACCGGCACATTCGCCGTGGCGACACCAGGAAGAATGGAAAACGCCGCCGCGCCCGCAGACAGCGTCAAAAAGTCTCGACGCTTCATCAAAACTCTCCGAAGAGTGGCCTAAGCCGCCGAAAAACCCTTGACTGATCCGATGCACCGGCACCCAAAACGAGTCAATGGCCGCTCAATAGCCGCCGCCCCAAGACCGTGAGGCCAAAGAAATTGTGGCGAGTATGCCACAGTAGTATGTGAGCAATGACTGATGCATTCACACAACATCAGACGACAGAATTGAGGGCAGCAGCCCCAATCTGGGCCTCCGGAAGCCCCAGTTGCTTGACTTGGGCGGGAAAAGCAGGCAGCAAACCAAGTTCGAAACGGGTGAAACACCATTTTGACGATTCTGGACGTGCCTTCTCGGCGAGAAGGAGACGCCCGGCGCATTGACGCCAAAAACGACTTTCGGCGAGCCATGCGTGGATCGAAAACGTGATGCGGCATCCTTTTCGCGTCCAATCGGGGTGCGACATTTTAGAAGAGAGGGATTGGTTAACCAACTTTGTCCATATTTTGAGGCAATCGGCAACCAACGACAGGCGCGGACAACGCGTCGGGGACCACCTGGGATCATATCACAGAATGGTCGTCGCGGCTCTAAGGGCCGCGGGCGAGGGAGCTGATTTGAACAAGATTGGTGACTGTTTTGCGTAAGAACAAAGTTGAAGCGGACCGAAACTGGCATGGCGAAGACGCCGGTGCCCGCCGCTCAAGGCGCATAAATCCCGGATCGATCATACGCTGGGTCGCCGTGCCCAGCGTGGGCACCGCGATCGGCCTCTGGCTGGTCGGCACCATGGCCGGCCTCAGTTCCGTCGGCGCCACTCTTCCAACCGGCACAGGCGGCCTGCAACAGACCTTGCTGATGCCGGGATCGCTGACCCAGGCCAATCCGCTCAAGCAGCATTTCCAGACATCGACGGCGCCGTTCGTGCTCGCCAACGTCCATGGCGCCGAGCAGGCCCTGCACGACCACAGCCCGGAATGTGGCGACAGCTGTTTCAAGCTCGCCTCCGTTGAAACCCATGCGGAAAAATCGTCGCGCCTCGTCGCCGCCACCGCTCCCGCCCAGCCGGTCATCATCGCCGGCAATACGATTGTCAGCCATACGAAGGATCGTTTCGAACGGATGGAAGCAGCCTTGTCGCCATCGCGCATTGCTGCCGCCTTTGCCGGCACGGCAAAGCCTCAGGCGACGGCGAGCGCAGCCGCGCGGCCGGTCATCTCCAACGCCGCGCCGGTCGTCGAGGCTTCGCTGACGCCTCCCAACAAAGTGGTGGCCAGCCTGACTAGCGACATGGCCGGCGACATGGCCGGCTTGTCCGACCAGTCTTACGAGACGGCGAGCCTGCCTTCCGCGGATGCCGCCCCCGCAGCGGAGCGCTTTGCCAGGGTTGATCCAGGCTCCGTCGTTGTCCAGACTGCCCCACAGCCCATGCGCTTCGGCGCCGCGACGGCCACCGAGACGCCGGACCCCTCGCAACTGGCGCTGGCGCTGGTCAAGTCGATGCCGGTCGATGACGAGGCATTTGCCTCGCCGCTGCCGATCGAGGAATCCTCGGCCGATGTCGCTGTTGCGCCAAGCAAGACGCTGCCCGAGAAGCCCGGCGACGTCGCGTCGCTACCCGACGCGCTGTCCGATGACGTGCCGCTGCCGACGCAGCGCCCGCAACTGGACAATGCCCCCGCGCCCAAATCCGCACAGCAAGAGCCAAAACCGGTGGAACAGCCCAAGGCTGTCCAGCCGCCGAAGGCCGTTCAGCAAACCAAGCCGGTGCAATTGGCGGCAAAGCCGGCTCCCCAGACACGGCAGGGCAAGCCGGGCAATGGCGGCGATGTGCTGGCCTACGCCCGCCCCGACACGCCCTCTGGCGGCCTCGGTCAGGCGTTCAAGAATCTGTTCAGCGGCCCGCGTGGCGGCACCAGCGGCGCAGGCAACGGCGTCGCCGTCTACGACATCTCGGCCAAGACCGTCTATCTCCCGGACGGCCAGCGTCTCGAGGCGCATTCAGGCCTGGGCGCCATGGTCGACCAGCCGCGCTATGTCGACCAGAAGGATCGCGGTCCAACACCGCCCAACACTTATGACCTGACGCTGCGCGAAACGCGCTTCCATGGGGTCGAGGCCATCCGCCTCACCCCGGTTGGCGGCAAGGCCAAATACAATCGCGTCGGCCTGCTCGCGCACACTTACATGCTTCGCGGCGGCCGCGCCGAATCCAACGGCTGCGTCGTTTTCAAGGACTATAATCGCTTCCTCGCTGCCTTTAAGAAGGGCAAGGTCACGCGCCTGGTCGTCGTCCCGCGCCTGAATGGATCGCCTACCCAGGTAGCATCCAACGCACGCGGCGTCTGACGGTTCCAGGCAGTAACGCACGCGGTGCCTAAAGGTTCCAGGGCGCGCGGTGCGCAACCGTCTCCTGACAGCCTGCTGTCAGCAGCAACGCGGTGCTGACGGCCTCTTGTCATCCCGCTCTTTCCATTTCGCCGGACTCCTCCCATATTTGGGACATGGCCAGATCCCCCGACAAGAAGACGCCCTCGACGGCGAGTGACAACCGCGCCGCGCCAAAGCGGCGCAGCCCGCTGACCGATTTCATGGACGCCTCGGAGCCGCTGCACAGAGGCGGCTTCGCCGAGATGCCGCAATCCGAACTGTCGGGCACGCCGCTGACCGGTTCAATCGCCGACTGGGCCGAACAGATCGAGCAGGAAGCCGAGAAGGAAGGGCGCCTCGCCGGCAAGGGCGATGGCGGCAAATCGCCCAAGGCCGGAAAAAAGATCCCAGAACGCTCGGCCTCGCCCGGCCGCAGTTCGCGCGGCACCTCGATGGGTGGCGCGGCATCAGCCCGTGAGCGCACCGCCGCCGGTCTCAATCCGGTCGCCGGCCTCGACATCTCGCTGGAAGACGCCGAGACAATGGCCTCGAGCAGCGTCACCGCCACGGTGGCCGCCCTTTCAGCGTTGATCGAATCCGGCAACCCCTTGCACAAGGACGGCGTGCTGTGGACGCCGCACCGCCCTGCCCGACCGGAAAAGTCCGAAGGCGGCATCGCCATCAAGATGGTGTCCGACTTCGAGCCGGCCGGCGACCAGCCGACCGCCATCAAGGACCTTGTCGAAGGCGTCGACAACGGCGACCGCACCCAGGTGCTGCTCGGCGTCACCGGCTCGGGCAAGACCTTCACCATGGCCAAGGTGATCGAGGAGACGCAGCGCCCTGCCCTGATCCTGGCGCCCAACAAGACCTTGGCGGCGCAGCTCTATTCCGAGTTCAAGAAATTCTTCCCCGACAATGCGGTGGAGTATTTCGTTTCCTACTACGACTATTATCAGCCGGAAGCCTACGTCCCGCGCACCGACACCTTCATCGAGAAGGAATCCTCCATCAACGAGCAGATCGACCGCATGCGCCATTCGGCGACGCGCTCGCTGCTCGAACGCGACGACGTCATCATCGTCGCCTCCGTGTCCTGCATCTACGGTATTGGCTCGGTCGAAACCTATACCGCGATGACCTTCCAGATGCAGATCGGCGACCGGCTCGACCAGCGTTCCCTGCTCGCCGACCTCGTCGCACAGCAATACAAGCGCCAGGACATCAATTTCGTGCGCGGCTCGTTCCGCGTGCGCGGCGACACGATCGAGATATTTCCCGCCCACCTGGAAGACCGTGCCTGGCGCATCTCCATGTTCGGCGACGAGATCGAGCAGATCACCGAGTTCGACCCGCTGACCGGCCAGAAGACCGGCGAGCTGAAAAGCGTCAAGATCTACGCCAACTCGCACTATGTGACGCCGCGCCCTACCCTCAACCAGGCCATCAAGTCGATCAAGGAAGAGCTCAAGCACCGGCTGGTGGAACTCGAACGCGCCGGCCGCCTGCTGGAAGCGCAACGCCTGGAACAGCGTTGCCGCTTCGACCTCGAAATGCTGGAAGCCACCGGCTCCTGCGCCGGCATCGAGAACTATTCGCGCTATCTCACCGGCCGCCAGCCGGGCGATCCGCCGCCCACGCTGTTCGAATACATTCCCGACAATGCGCTGGTCTTCATCGACGAAAGCCACGTCACCGTGCCGCAGATCGGCGGCATGTATCGCGGCGACTTTCGGCGCAAGGCGACGCTGGCGGAATATGGTTTTCGCCTGCCCTCCTGCATGGACAACCGTCCCTTGCGCTTCGAGGAATGGGACGCCATGCGTCCGCTCTCCGTCGCCGTCTCGGCAACACCGGGCAACTGGGAGATGGAACAGGCCGGCGGCGTCTTCGCCGAGCAGGTCATCCGCCCGACCGGCCTGATCGACCCGCCGGTCGAAGTGCGCCCGGCCAAGAGCCAGGTCGACGATGTTGTCGGCGAGATTCGCGAGACCACCAAGGCCGGCTACCGCACGCTGGTCACCGTGCTGACCAAGCGCATGGCCGAGGATTTGACCGAATATCTGCACGAGCAGGGCGTGCGCGTGCGCTACATGCACTCCGACATCGATACGCTGGAGCGCATCGAGATCCTGCGCGACCTGCGCCTCGGCGCCTTCGACGTGCTGGTCGGCATCAATCTTCTGCGCGAAGGCCTCGACATTCCCGAATGCGGCTTCGTCGCCATTCTCGACGCAGACAAGGAAGGTTTTTTGCGCTCGGAAACGTCTCTGATCCAGACCATCGGCCGCGCCGCCCGTAACGTCGACGGCAAGGTCATCCTCTACGCAGACCAGGTCACCGGCTCGATGGAGCGGGCGATGGCGGAAACCAACCGCCGCCGCGAGAAGCAGATGGAGTGGAACGCGGCCAACGGCATCACGCCGGAATCGGTGAAGTCGCGCATCTCCGACATCTTGGACTCGGTCTACGAGAAGGACCACGTCCGCGCCGACATCTCGCAGTTCACCGACAGCGCCGGCGCCATGATGGGCAACAATTTCAAGGCCCATCTTGATGCGCTGGAAAAGCAGATGCGCGACGCCGCCGCCAATCTCGACTTCGAGAAGGCCGCCCGCATCCGCGACGAGATCAAGCGGCTGCGCGAGATGGAACTGTCGATCTCCGACGATCCGCTGGCGCGCGAGGTAGAGGGCCAAAGCCCCGCCTCGGGCCGCGAAAAAGGCAAGCACAACAAGGGTGTGGCCAAACATCGTACGACCGAGGAACAAGAGCGTTTCCGCAAACTCGACGAAGCACGCGCCGCGGAAGAAGCGGCCAAGGCTGCCCGGCCCAACCTTTTCCGCAAGCCGGCGCTCGACGAAATGGGCGCGGATGGCGCCGTGCCTGTGAAGAAGCCGCTGTTCGCCAAACCCTCGATTGACGACATGGGCCCAGGCACCGACATGACGACGCCGGCAGGCGCCGTCTCGCGTTCGCTGTTCAAGAAACAGTCGGCGTCCGAGGCGCACGGCAGCGATTTTGGCATTCCCGGCGAGCCGGTCAAACCGCTGTTCAAGAAGAACTCGCTGGATGAGATGACCGTGCGGCGAACGGAAAAGCCGGTCGAGGGTAAGGTGCCTGCGAAACCCCAGCCGGTTGCGGGGCCCGGCAGGACAGAGGGGGGCGCCAAGGAACCCGGCGATTCCGCCAAGCCCATCGTCCGCCAGCGAACTGGCATCGGTTCTTACGAGGACCCAGGCGACGCCCGCCGCGAAAAGCGCCGGCCGGGCAAGACCGGTCGGCCGGGACGGTAGGCCGGCAGCCGCCTCAAGTAGCACGCGCTGGCGGGGCACAGCCGCGTCGAGGATCGCCGGCCCGCGCCGCCGTCCCTACCAGTTGAACTGCAGGCCGGCATTGCCGCCGACGGCGCCACCGGCAAAGGCGATGCCAAGCGTGCCGACCAGCCCGCCGCCGTGGGCGGATCCCTCGCTCAGAAGCGCGGCGCCGGTGAGCCCGAAGGCATTTGCGCCACCCGCGTTGCCCCAGTTGATGCGAATGCCGAAGTGCTCACCCTGGACAAGATCGGGGCTCGCCAGGGCTGCGGAGATAGAGGCACTCTCGAAGGCTCGCGTAATGCGAGCGTCAATGTCTTCAACATGCTGCGCCAAGGCGGTTTTCCCGGTGACGGTGCCGTCCTCTGTCTCGCGTTTGGTTTCGCCTGTGTTGGCGTTGATACAGGTGTCGGTGCCGGGACTATAGTAATACTGCGCGCCATATGCGCTGCACACCTTCTCATAAAGCACCGCGGCCGAGGCCGGTGTCGTGAGGGTGGCCAGCGCCACGAGCAAAACTGGATATCTGATGCCGAACATGATCCCCCCGGAAGCGATGTGAAGGCGGCCGATGAACCGGCAGGCCTTACCAGGTGAGTTGGAGGCCGGCGTTGCCGCCCACCGTGCTTCCCGAATAGGCGATGCCCGCCGCGCCCGTCAGCCGGCCGCCGGTCGAGAAGAGGCCTTCACCCAGGACAGCTGCCCCGGTCAGGCCGACGGCGTTGGACTGGCCGGCATTGCCCCAGTTGACGCGCACCCCGAAGTGCTCGCCCTGGACGAGATCCGGGCTGGTCAGCGCCGATGCCACCGAGGCGCCCTCAAAGGCGCGGGAGACGCGGCTGTCGATGTCGTCGACATGTTGTGCCAAGGCAGTCTTGGAAGACACCACGCCGTCTTCGGTCAAGCGTCGAGTATCGCCGGTGTTGGCGTTGATGCAGGTGTCCGTGCCTGGGCTGTAATAGTATTGTGCGCCATAGGCCGTGCAGACCCTTACATACTCGACCGGCGCCGCGAGAACCGGCGAAAAGCCCGCCCCCGTGGCCAGAAGTGCAAACGACATGATACGGCTGATGCTGCGCATTGCCCGCCTCCAAATCAAAGATTAATGAAACCTTGACGCGAAAGGCGCATGACGGGGCGCGCTCTGTCAACGACTGAGCGGGATCGACATCTGACTTTTATTGGGGCAATTTTTGCGGCACCGACCCCGCCTGTGCTTGCCAGTTTCCAATGGAAACTGTACGGCCATCCCCACGCTTCCGCCACGAAGCCAGATCCCACGCCAACAGATCTATCATGAAACCCAGGGACATCGCCGCCTACGTCTTCCTTGCCATCACCTGGGGACTGTCGTTCCTGGTGCTGCTCAAGGTGGTGCATGCCTTCGGCTGGATAGGTGCCGTCACCTTGCGTTCGCTGGTCGCCGGCACCACGCTCTTTCTGCTTGCCGCAGCGACGCGGCGCCGGCTCGATTTCAGCACCGGCTGGCGGCACTTCGCCGTGGTCGGCGCGACGACGGTTGCCGCGCAGCTGATCGGCCTCTCCTACGCCACGCCGCGCATCGGCACGGCGATGGCGGCAATCCTCGTCGCCGCGATCCCGCTGTTTTCGATGATCATCGGCCAGCTATGGGGGCTTGAGCGCATCACCCTTCGCGGGCTGGCCGGACTGCTGCTCGGCGCCGCCGGCATCATGATTCTCGTCGGCTTCCCTGCCGTGCCCCTAACGGTATCCTTCGCGCTCGGCTGCGCCGCCTCGCTGGGCAGCTCCTTCTCCGCCGCGTTCGGCAGCAACTACGCCAACCGCCATCTGCGCTCGGCCGGCTCGCTCGAACTCACCAGCGCCGCCTTCCTGTTCGGCGGCCTGATGACGCTGCCGCTGCTGCTGGCCGTGCCGGTGCCGGCCATGCCGCGACCGGTCGACTTCCTCTATCTCGCGATCCTCGCCTGCGTGATGAGCGCGATGACCTACGTCGTCTATTTCCGGCTGGTGGCCAGCATCGGCGCCACCAGGACGATCAGCGTCGAGTTCGCCGTGACCGTAATCGCGGTGCTGGTCGGCACGGTTATCCTCGGCGAGTCGCTGACAATCATCCAGGCCCTCGGCGCGGTGGCTATCATCGGCGGCTGCATACTGGTGCTGGACCCGTTCCCGCGCCGCGTGAAAGCGTCCCCCTTGCCATCGGCCACGCCCCTGGTGTAACGCGGTTTCCACACTCGAACGTCTTGAAAGGAGGGCTCACGTGTTTACGTTTTTTCGGCACCATCGTCAGCGTGGCCCGATTTCTGCCCTGCGAGCCAGCTTGCAGGGCTGACCAGGGACGGTCCGGGTTTTTTCCCGCTTCGATTTTTTGGTCTGCCCTTCGTGGTGCGCAACGCCGAGCCTGATGGCCAGCACGCGCACCGTCAAAGTGCATCCGGAGTTGTCTCCGGCAAGACCAGAGAAATCAAATGGCCCTGATCAGCCTCAAATCCCTCGGCGTTACCATGAGTGCGCCGCTCTTCGCCAACCTTGACCTCACCATCGGCACCGGCGACCGGCTCGGCATTGTCGCCGCCAATGGCCGTGGCAAGTCGACCTTGCTGAAATGCCTGACCGGCGAGATTGAACCGACCTCCGGCGACATCACCCGCACGCGCGGCCTGCGCGTCGGCCACGTCGAACAATCCGTTGCCCCTGCCCTTCTCGGCCGCACCTTTCATCAGGTGGTGGCCGACGCCTTGCCGCCGGAGCAGGCCGAGAGCGAGATGTGGCGCGTCGACGTCGTTCTCGACTCGCTTGATGTGCCGGAGGCGATGCGCGAGCGCAAAATGCAGGCGCTGAGCGGCGGCTGGCAGAGGCTGGCACTGATTGCCCGCGTCTGGGTAACCGATCCCGACGTGCTGCTGCTCGACGAGCCGACCAACCATCTCGATCTCGCCCGCATCAGCCAGCTGGAGACATGGCTGAACGCGCTGCCGCGCGAAGTGCCCGTTGTCATCGCCAGCCACGACCGCGCCTTCCTCGATGCCGCCACCAACCGAACGCTGTTCCTGCGTCCGGAACAGTCACCAGTGTTCGCGCTGCCTTATTCCCGCGCCAGGCAGGCGCTCGACGAAGTCGATGCCGCGATGGCACGCAAGTTCGAGCGCGACATGAAGGTCGCACAGCAGCTGCGAAAGCAAGCCGCCAAGCTCAACAACATCGGCATCAATTCCGGCAGCGACCTGCTGACGATCAAGACCAAGCAGCTCAAGGAGCGCGCGGAGAAGCTGGAAGACGCCGCGGCCCCGGCACATCGCGAAAGATCGGCCGGAGCGATCCGGCTGGCCAATCGCGGCACCCACGCCAGGGTGCTGGTTACGCTAGAGGATGCGGCGGTGCAAACGCCTGACGGAACGCTGCTGTTCAGGACGGGCAAGCGCCACATCTGCCAGGGCGACCGCATCATACTGCTCGGCCGCAACGGTGTCGGCAAGTCGCGCTTCGTAATGCTGATCCGCAACGCCATCGTAGAGCCCGATACGGTCCAGAATGTGAAAGTGACGCCGTCGACGGTGCTGGGCTACAGCGACCAGGCGCTGTCGGGCATCAGCGGCGACGACACGCCGCTGGCGATGGTCTCGCGCCGCCATGATGTCGGCGAACAGCGCGCCCGCTCGCTGCTTGCCGGCGCCGGCGTCAGCATCGAGATGCAGGAGCGCAGGATCGGCGTGCTGTCCGGCGGCCAGAAGGCGCGGCTTATGATGCTGGCGCTCAGGCTCGCCAATCCCAATTTCTACCTGCTCGACGAGCCGACCAACCATCTCGACATCGACGGGCAGGAAGCCCTGGAAGCGGAACTGCTGGCGCATCAGGCAAGCTGCGTGCTCGCCTCGCACGATCGCTCCTTCATCCGCGCCATCGGCAACCGCTTCTGGCTGATCGAGAAGCGGCGGCTGACCGAAGTGGAGGATCCCGAGGAGTTCTTCCGCTCGGTGGCCGAAGCGGGCGGCTGAGAAAGCAGTACATTTTCCGGGCCGGCATCTCGAAGTATTGCCGGCCCGGCAAACAGTATTGACGAAGTGCTTTCCCACCAACCGAAAAAGGCGCATTGTGCCATTGTTTCAACCCAGGGAGGGACGAGCATGCGCGCAGCCGATATCGTCAGCAATCTCTACAAAACCTATGCGGATCGTGACATCGAGGGGGCCCTGGCGCATTGCGCCGATGACGTCGTGTTCCGCTGGATCGCCGATGAGCGGCAATCGCGTTACGCCGGTGTCACGCGAGGCAAGCAGGAGTTCATCGCGCGTCTTGTAGCGTTGGACAATGACTTCGAGTACCGGCGCTTTGTTCCTCTCGAAATTATCGCTGATGGCGACAAGGTTGCAGCGCAGGTCGAGATTCATTTGACGCGCCGAACCACGGGCCAGGAGGTTGTGATGCGCACGGCCAATTTCTGGACGATCCGCGACGGCAAGATCGTTGAGGCGGTGGAATATTACGACACGGCTCTGGCCGCCTCGGTCTTCTGAATCAGAGCGCTTACAGATAACGGCTGGGCGACCGATTCCTGTGCTGCCGCAAAAAATCTCGGCGGTCTGTCGGATAGCCCCGGTCTGCCACGTCCTTGGGACGCCGACACGCTGATGCCGGCGTCACCCAAGGAAAATGCACCATGTTGATCCTGTCATCCATCGGTCGCATCGCGGCCCAGTACTCGACGGCTCGCGCCCGCTATCGCAGCGAGCGGACCCTGCTCTCCCTGCCACCGGAACTGCGCAAGGATATCGGCTGGCCGGAGATCCTTGATCAGCACGATGGCCGCCGGTCCGTCCGCACCGAGCGGAAATGAAACCGGCCGATCGGCCCGTTGCGGCAGGTGGGATAGACGCGCTTGCCCGCTGTGCCGACAAACGCTTATCGGCGCGTCCCGGCCCTGTGCCAGAAAATTTTCGCGGCCATGTAGGAGCGCCGCGACCTCATGCGTCCTATGGTTCGCAAGGCCAAGCCAAACGCAAAGAGGAGCAAGACATGACTGACCAGACCCCCGTTCAGCCCAGGGCAGAAGTGCTGGGTGGATTGACCCCCTATCTGCAGGTGGACGGCGCCTTCAAGGCTGCCGAATTCTACAAGAAGGCCTTCGGCGCGGAGCAGGTCTTTGCCTATCCGCCGGATGAAAAAGGCCGCACCATGCACATACACCTCCACATCAACGGCTCGACGCTGATGCTGGGCGACGCCTTTCCCGAACATGGTCACCCGCATAAGGAGGCGCAGGGCTACACGCTGCAGCTTCATCTCGATAACAGCGACATCGATGCCTGGTGGCAGCGCGCCGTGGACGCGGGCTGTGAAATCGTCACGCCGTTGCAGGTGATGTTCTGGGGCGACCGCTGGGGCCAGGTGCGCGATCCTTTCGGCGTCGCCTGGGCGATGAACGCACCCGTCAAGTAGGTCGGCGAGCAGCAGCGCCCTTTCCCTGGGGTGTGATGCGCTCGCCTGCGCCGGGTTGCATCCCTGCCAGCCCGGCGCCGATTTCAGCAAAGGAACCCACCATGTCCTATGTCGATGGCTTCGTGCTTGCCGTGCCCAAGGCAAATCTGGATGACTACAAGAGGCTGGCGAAATTGGGTGGCGCCGTATGGATGGAACATGGCGCGCTCGCCTATGTCGAATGCGTCGGCGACGATGTCCCCTATGGCGAGGTCACCTCGTTCCCACGCGCCGTTCAGGCCAAGGACGACGAGATCGTCGTCTTCTCATGGATTGTCTATGACTCGCGAGAGAGCCGCGACACAGTGATTGCCAAGGTGATGGCGGACCCGCGCCTCAAGGCGGATTGGTCGGCGATGCCGTTCGACGGCAAGCGCATGATCTTCGGCGGTTTCCAGCCGTTCATGGAGCTTTAGGCCGGCCGGGTTCCCTGCCCAGAGCATGATCGGAAAGATCATGCTCAAACAAAGCCCTATCCCGATCTATCGGGATGCGGACTTCAGTCCAGCCTGTCCAGCAACGGCTTCAACCGGTCGCCATAGAGCTTCCAGAGATCGACCGAGCCCTGATACATCGGCTGGCGCACCTGCGCCGCCGAGGCCGTGCGCACCGGCCGGTCGGTCTGGTGGAACGACAGCACCGCGTCGTTCCACGGCAGGCCGAGATGCGCCATCAACGCCCGCGTCTGCCCTTCCTGGTCGGCGACGAAATCCTCGTAGCGCACATCGTGCACGACGCCCGGCAGCACCTTGTGCCAATGCGCCATGATGTCGGTGTAGAGATTGTGGAAGTCGGCGAGTTCGCCAAGGTCGTAGCCGTAGCGATGGGTATCGCCACGGAAATGCACCTTGTAGATCGACAGGCAGGTGGCCGCCGCGTCACGCGCGCAATGCACGATCTTGGCCTTCGGCAGCATCAGGTGGATGAAGCCGATCAGCAGGAAGTTGCCGGGCATCTTGTCGGTGACATGCCGCAACTCCGGATAGCGGGTATGCAACATGTCGAGATAGGCCTGCCCCGCCTCGGCAAAGGCCTTGTCGGGCATGTCGGCGATGCCGGCCGGAAAACCGCCGGGCATGCTCATCGGAAATTGCTTGCCAACCGCCGTCTTGAGGAAGCTGAGCTCGCCCGCGCCATAGACCTGCGGATGGCTTGCGATGATCTGTTCGATCAGCGTCGTGCCCGAGCGCGGCATGCCGACGACGAAGATCGGCGTGTCGTCGACGATCGGGCTCGGCTTGTGCTTTTCGAAGAAGGCGGCATCGAACGTCGCCTTCATCGACTCGAATTCGGCCCGCGTCTTGGCCTTGTCGTAGTCGATGCCCTTGCGGCGGATCGCATTGCCTTCGGTGTAATAGTCGAAGGCGCGGCCATAATCCTTCAGGTCGTCATTGGCCTTGCCGAGGCCGAACGACAGCTGCATGCGCGCCAGGCTGCCTTCCGGCGCCTTGGCGTGCTGGGCCTCCATGCCCGTCAACTCCGTGTCGCGCTCCTTCTGGCGCTTGACCTGCGTCAGCATCAGCCAGGCTCTCGACATGCCGGGATCGACCGCGAGCGCCTGCCGGAACGTATCGGCAGCTTCGTCAAGCCTGCCCTTTTCCATCAGCCCGACGCCCAGCCCGTGCAGCAGGTCGGCGTCCTTGGGCCGGATGTTGAGCGCCTCGCGGAACACGGAGAGCGCTTCGTCCAGCCGCCCGGCCTCCTGCAGCGTCTCGGCAAGCCCGATGCGCGCGCGGACATGGAAAGGGTTGCGCCCGACAGTACCACGGTAGATTTCTTCAGCGGCGTCGAATTGTCCGAGCTGCTTCAGCGACGAGCCGAGATTGTCTCGCGCCGCGAGCTGGTCGGGGCGAAGCTCCACGGCCTTGCGAAAGAAATCGATAGCGGCGGGGACCCGGCCGAGGTCGCGCATCACCGTGCCGACATTGTTGAGGAAATCCGGATTGTCGGGAAGCATCCGCACGGACTGCTCGAGCAGTTCCAGCCCTTCGGGACTACGCCCGGTCTGATGCAGCAGAAGCCCAAGGAAATGCGCGGCCGCCGGATGGCCGGCCTTTTGCGCCAGTACCTGACGATAAAGCATTTCCGCTTCCTGCCGACGACCGGCCTGGTGCAGCTGCAATGCCTGCTGTACGCGCTGGTCGAGCCCCAGCGGCGGCTGTGCACCGCCCGCGCCTGCTGGTCTTCTTGGATCTCGGTTGATGGGAAACCTGCCGTGTTTGTCTGCCTGACGCGATCTAGGCCATTGGCGCGGCAGGTTCAAGGGTTACGAGGGTATTGCCCTTCTTCCAACAAGCCGGAAACCATCAAATCAGGCGATTGGTCTCGGCAAGATGCCTTGCCCGCCGCAGGGTGCCATCGGTGTCGGCGATGGTTCGCCTGGCAGCCTCGTCGCTTCTGATGGTCAGCCGCGCCGACTTGACGACGGCCGGTTTTGCAATCGCAGGCTTTACGACGGGCGCCGGTTTTACGCCGGGCGCCGGTTTTACGCCGGGCATTGAGATCGGCGTGATTGTCACGGTGGTGCCCGCCGGGGTTTTTACGGAAATCATGAGATGTATCCCTTTCATGCATAAATAAAATCAAGATACCGGGATAAATGTTCCCGCTTCAGCTCAAACAATTTTTTTAGAATGCGAAGGGTTCCTATCAGAATTTCCCAGCTGGTTATAGGTGATGAATTTTCGACATAGATCCGTTTTTCTCCCAGCGCTTCTTGATTAATCCGCATATTGCGACTATCTGTATGAAATCGTTTTTGGGCCAGCTTGGCATATCGCGGCGTCAGAGGTACTCGACCCGCCAATCTCATCCAGATTTCCGATACCCGGCGCGCGGCAGACCGCGGCCATGTCTCGATTCCGAAAGACACCCATATGAACACCGGAACTGTAAAGTTCTACAATGGCCAGAAGGGCTTCGGCTTCATTCAGCCGGCTGATGGCGGCAAGGATGTTTTCGTCCATGTCAGCGCGCTTGAACGCGCCGGCTTCCCCGGTCTCGCCGAGGGCCAGAAACTGCAATTCGAGCTCGAGCGCGACACCAAGGGCCGCGAATCGGCTGCCAATCTGCAACTGATCTGATCCGGCCGAATTCGATGAACGCTGACCACGGATGTACTGGCAGCTCTCGAAAGCGGCTTATTTCCAGCGATTGCCGGAAATAGGAAAGCGGGGCTCGTCCCCGCTTTTTTGTTATCCGACACGCTGTTCGCATGGCGCCACAACGCGCGGAATTCTCCCGGCTGATGCCGGAACACAAATTCGAGGCACAACCGGATGTCGGCCCGCACCACCCATTCCATCGCGCATTTCACGGCACCCTTCGTGCTGGGAGGCGTGGAAGGGCGGTTGCCGGCCGGCGACTACGACATCGACCATGACGAAGAGCTTGTTGACGGCCTGTCATGGCTTGCCTGGCGCCGTGTCGCCACCTTCATCCATTTGCCGGCAAGGACGCTGAAGGGTTCGACCAGTCAGCTTGTCGCCATCGACCAGACTGAACTCGAAGCAGCGCTGACGCGCGACAGGGAGAACGCAGCATGATCCGCTTCCAGCAGAACGCGCGCCCGCGCAACGACACGCCCGTGCATCTTTTCGCGGTCGGCCAGACGGTCCGCATGAAGAGCCGCATGGGCCTTGTCCAGAAAACGGCGGAACTGTTCCAGATCCAGAGCAAGCTGCCGGTCAAGGACGGCTCGCCGCAATACCGCATCCGCAGCGATCAGGAGACCCACGAACGGGTCACCACCGAAGACAATCTCGAACCGGCCGACAATCCAGCGGCCTGAGACCCCCGACAACATCAGCACGAGGAGCACGGACATGGCCAAGGGCCAACAGCGCAGCAACCGCGAGACACGCAAACCCAAGAAGGACAAGGTCGCGGCCAAGCCCGCCTCCCCTTTCGGCTCGGCCGTCAAGCAGGCGGAATCCGGCATGAAGCCGAAATCGAAGGGCTGACATGCTCCGCTCCGGCGCCATTCGGCGCCGAAGGTTCTCTCAAGCGCGACAGCGGGATCGCGCAACGCCCTGCCCGCACCACGGAGGCGTGCTTGAACTTCGTCATCGAGTTCTACCGGTCCCGCGATGCCGACGAGGCGACGCTCGACAGGGTATCGCTGGAAGCGCCGAACCTGCGCGCGGCCCTGCAGGGCGCCACCGCACTGTTCCACACGCTGGCCATGCCGCAAATCCCCGACCGCCTGCGCATTTCCGACGAGGATGGCGGCGAACTCTACGCCGGCCCGGCCGATGGAGCGTATCCGGCGGGCATATGAGGGCAACGTCGTCTGCCTGGCAAAGCGTCTCCTTCAGCACGGCCCGTCACTAACCACGCGATAGTCGGCGGCGCGCGCCTCGCAGGCATTGGGGAAACTGCGTAGCTCGCCGCCACGACGGGCGCAGACCGGGCGATATTCGCGTGTACAGAATGTCTGTTCTCCGCCGCCACCGTCACGGCACTGGCCGTCGCGGATGATGCGGTATCCGGCCCGATCGGCAAGGCAGGCATTGGCGAAGGTCTGGCGAGCGCCGCCGCGCCGGGCGCAGACTGGTTGATACTGCATGGAGCAGAATTGCGGCTCGGGTCTTGGCGGGCGCGGACGCGGGCCGGGACCGTCATCCACCACGACCGTGCAGGCAGCCAGGACTGCCGACAGGGACAGGATGGCAAATCCCTGTCGCGAGAAGACCGCCGCAAGAAATTTCATGATGACATCCCTCCCCGATGCCTGCCGGCGTAAACCGGCGAACGCAGTGCTGATCGCCGTCATTCCGTCGCCGAATGCAACCCCCGTTTGCAAGCGGCCATGCCTCCGGCAAAGGCGCGCGGCAGGCCTCGGGATGCACTGCGATATCCACCGCTTTCGCACGCTGGCCCATGCTTGGCCCGTCTCTGGCCGATGACCCGGCCGCACGCCAAGTCTATCCCCTGCCCATCGAAATCAGCGGACATCATGCGTCGGGACGCGCCCATCAGGGCGACCCGCGACACTATCTTGCAACCTTCACGTTTCCGTGCGATAAATTCCGTGTTCGGGCATTTGCGACCCGGAGAGCGGAACGTTTTGGACGACCTTTCCCCGATACTGTGAATCTCTGACGGCCCCGTTTTCGGCGGGGGGTTTGACCATGCGCCAATGCATGACTGCCGAAGCAACCACCGGGACTTGCCCTCGACGCCAGGTGGCGGGCAGGACCATCATAGACTGAACGGGTGAAGGAGTTTCCCCAATGGCCCAGACCGGCACCGTTAAATTCTTCAACGCGACCAAAGGCTTCGGCTTCATTACGCCCGACGGTGGCGCCAAGGACGTGTTTGTCCACATCTCCGCGATCGAGGCTTCGGGCCTGCGCACGCTCGTCGACGGCCAGAAGGTCACCTTCGACGTCGAGCCGGACCGCATGGGCAAGGGCCCCAAGGCGGTCAATCTCCGCGCGGCCTGAGCCGTCGCCACGCTGCGCGTCCCGGTGGGCGCGCAAGGCGGCTTCCACGCCCTGAACAGGCGTGCGAAGCCGGATTTGAGTTTTTGGAAGGCGCGGCGGTTTTCGTCGCGCCTTTTTCATGGCCCCGGCGCTCCATCGGGCCGGTCAAAACTTTCTCTTGCCGATAGCGCCAAAATAAAGGACAAATTTCCCTTCGGGCATTTGCCGGCCCGAGACTGGACTTTATGGGATAAAGGGAGCTTCCCATGCCGCAGACCGGCACCGTCAAATTCTTCAATCATGCCAAGGGCTTCGGCTTTATCACGCCGGACGATGGCGCCAAGGATGTCTTCGTCCATATTTCGGCT
Source organism: Mesorhizobium carmichaelinearum (assembly GCA_943370265.1). Lineage (GTDB taxonomy): Bacteria > Pseudomonadota > Alphaproteobacteria > Rhizobiales > Rhizobiaceae > Mesorhizobium > Mesorhizobium carmichaelinearum_A. The sequence goes on along the minus strand of CALRQH020000002.1, from coordinate 80,472 downwards.
GTGCAGGCGTCGGGTCTTCCCGGTCTCGAAGATGGGCAGAAAGTGACATTCGACACAGAGCCCGACAAGCGCGGCAAGGGACCCAAGGCCGTCAACCTGTCGGTCGGCTAAGCCGGCTTCAGACCGGCAATCACTGCTCGGGTGAATTGCTTTGCCCGCTTCCGGCGGGCGGACGACTTTTGTTTTTCACGTTGATGTGATCCAGCCCCATGAATTGCGGAACAATTTCGTTCAGCCCCCGTTCAGCCACGGTCTTATATTAGTCATCCGTAAAGCCGGATCGTATCCCCCGAGACCGCACGGACCGGCACGAAGGAGATCGACATGAACCGAGTTTTCAAGACTGCCATCCTGTCCGCCGCCGTCCTAGCGACGATGGCCGCGACCTTGCCCGCCGCAAGCGCCGATGACTGGCGCTGGCATCATCGTGGCCACGGCGGCGATGCCCTCGCCGCAGGCGTGGTTGGCCTTGCAGCTGGCGCCCTGATTGCCGGCGCGCTCAGCAACCCGGAGCCAACCTACTACGATCCCGGCTATGACGATTACGACTATCGTTATTATCACCGGCCGGTACGCCGCTACTATGTGGAACCGAGAGTGGCCTACAACGGCTATGCCGAGCCATGGACCCGTGGCTGGTACGAGTACTGCTCGGACCGCTACCGGACCTTCAATGCCAGGACCGGCACGTTCGTCGGCAATGATGGCGCGCGGCATTTCTGCACCGCCAACTGAACGAGCTACCCAGCATACTGCGCCCTTCTCCTCCCGGGGACGCAGACCGGTCGAGGCTTCCCTGCCCCTCCCGAACAAAAAGCGCTGCCCTCGCGGACGGCGCTTTTTTGTTGCCTTTTTTGAACGGGCAGCCCGGAGCTGGTGAGAGACAGCCAAGGTCGGCGTTCGTAGCAGGCATGTTTCAGCAGGCCTGTATCATCTGAAGTACATCAGGTCAGGAATGGATTGGTCCGCCGCTCCTCGCCAAAACGGCCGCCAGGACCATGGCCGCAGATGAAGCCGATATCGTCGCCGAGCGGCAAGAGCTTGTCCTTGATCGAGGCGATCAACGTCGCATGATCGCCGCCGGGCAGGTCGGTGCGACCGACCGAGCCGCGAAACAGCACGTCGCCGACATGGGCGAACTTGGCCGCGCGGTTGTAATAGACGACATGGCCGGGCGCATGGCCGGGGCAATGCAACACCTCGAACACATGGCCGCCGAACGACACGGTTTCGCCTTCGCTGAGGAACCGGTCGGGCACGCAGTCGCGCGCGCCGGCGATGCCATAACGCCGGCCCTGGTTTTCCAGATTGTCGAGCAACGACTTGTCGGCCACGTGCGGCCCGATGATCTCGATGCCGAGCGCCTCCTTCAGTTCCATCGCCCCGCCGGCATGGTCGATATGGCCATGCGTGATCCAGATGGCGCCGGCTGTGATCGCATTGTCCTTCAGCGCCGCGAGCACCTTGTCGATGTCGCCGCCCGGGTCGACGACGACACCATGCTTGTCATCCATGTCGAACAAGATGGTGCAGTTCTGCTGGAAGGGGGTGACCGGCACGATGCCGGCATTGAGCTGACCCATGATTGTCCTTTCGCTGCCTCGCCCCGATGTAGGCAATGAGGCGCGAGGCGTCTACCACCGAGAGTGGAACAGAGAGTTCCCAAAACGGAAATGGGCGGCCGAAGCCGCCCATGGAATTAGACTGAGACCCCTAGAGCATGATGCCGAAAAGTGTGAAGCGGTTTTCGGACGACATCATGCTCTATTCATTGATCTAGAGACGGATTCAGATTTCAGGTCGATTCGACCTGAAATCATCCGCCTCTAGGGCTTACTTGTTCATCGCGCCCATGACCGCGCCGATGATGCCGGTCAGGATCGCGCCGCCGCCGGCGCCGCCGACTATGTTCTTGATGTCCAGAACGCTGCCCAGACCGCCGGCCGCCGTGGCGGCTGCTGCCGGATCGACCGTGCCGCCACCGAGCAGGCTGCCCAGAATGGCCGCGCCGCCGACGCCGCCAATGGCTCCGCCCAGGATCTTGGGAAGCTGCCCCATCGCCGCCGTCTTGAGCGCCGCACCGACCGCCTGACCGCCGATGACGCCTGTAATCACCTGCACAATGATCGGAAGAAGCGTATTCATGTCCATGTTACCAGTCCCTCCATAGCCGCCAGCCTCCCGGGCCGACCTCATCATGAGACGCCGAATTGGGGGAAAGTCAAATGCACGCAAGCTCAAATGAAAGAGGCGGTTCGAAAACCGCCTCCACATCATTGAAACATTTGACGTTGCTTTATTCCGCAGCGATCGCTTGCTTGGGCTGAACAGCGGCGGAATAGTCGTTCATCAGTGTCTTGGCGATTTCACCGACCTCGAATCGGTAAGGTCCGATCTCCGAAACCGGCGTCACCTCCGCAGCCGTTCCGGTGAGGAAACACTGCTCGAAGCCATCCAGTTCTTCCGGCATGATGGCGCGCTCGATCACCTCGAGGCCGCGATCCCTGGCGAGACCAATGACCGTGCGGCGGGTGATGCCGTCAAGGAAGCAGTCGGGCTTGGGCGTATGGATCTTGCCGTCCTTGACGAAGAAGATGTTGGCGCCCGTCGCCTCGGCGACCTGGCCACGCCAGTCGAGCATCATGGCGTCGGCGTAGCCCTTGGCTTCGGCGGCGTGCTTGGACATGGTGCAGATCATGTAGAGGCCGGCCGCCTTCGACTTGGAGGGCGCGGTGCGCGGATCGGGCCGGCGCCATTCCGCCATGTCGAGGCGGATGCCCTTGAGCTTCTGCGCCGGGTCGAAATAGCTCGGCCACTGCCAGATGGCGATGGCAACGTTGATACGGTTGTTCTGCGCCGAAACGCCCATCTGCTCACTGCCGCGCCAGGCGATCGGCCGCACATAGGCGTCCTGGAAACCCTGCTTCTTCAACAGTGTGGTGGAGGCGTCGTTGAGTTCGGCCACCGAATAGGGAATCTTGAAACCGAGCAGACGGGCCGATTCATGCAGGCGCTCGGTATGCTCGTTGAGCTTGAAGATCTCGCCGCCATAGGCGCGCTCGCCCTCGAACACGGCGCTGGCGTAGTGCAGGCCGTGCGTGAGCACGTGGATCTTGGCGTCGCCCCACTGGACGAACTCGCCATTCATCCAGATAAAACCGTCCAGCTGATCGAAGGGAACGGATGCCATGGTAACCTCCCGCGGGCGGTGGCCCGCATATCATTGTCGTTGCGTGTTCTTGTCGGCCTCGCAAAGCGCTGAAATCGCGAAGCGCGGGCGCGGCCAAGATGGTGAAGCGTAGGCGGATATTTGAAGTCTGGCAAACTCAGGAAGTTCCGGAAAAACGGTCTTCTCTTGCCTTTTTGTTCGCAATCCGCCGAAAAGCTTGTCAAAAATTACCATTGCCGGGAAATTGCGTCAATAGTACTGACATAATTTCCCTTTTGGACGGAGAAATGATGACGGATCGAAGCCAAGCTGCCGGAAAACCGATCAGGACGGCCATCACCGACGAGGACGGCATCGACTTCGCCATCATCGAACTGTTTTTCTTCGCCTATCGCGATTTTACCTCCGACCCCGATCAGATCCTGGCTGACTATGGTTTTGGCCGCGCCCATCACCGCGTGCTGCATTTCGTCAACCGCCGGCCGGGCCTCACCGTCGCCGAACTGCTCGACGTGCTGAAGATCACCAAGCAGAGCCTGGCTCGCGTGCTCAAGCAATTGATCGACACCGACCATATCGTGCAGTTGCAGGGACCGCGCGACCGCCGCCAGCGTGAACTTTACCCGACCGCCAGGGGCCGCGCGCTGGCGCTGGCGCTGGCGCGGCCACAGTCACGCCGCATCCATGCTGCATTGGAAGATTCCGGAACCACCGAACGGGCCTTGGTGGAACGGTTCCTGGAAGCAATGGTCAACCCGGAACTAAGAGCGCAGATCGACGTTGGACCCGCAAAAATGTCAGGGAAAAGCCATGGAGAGCAATGAGAGGGTCGACCAGGCGGCCGCACCGGACGACGACGCGCCGCATCTGCTTGTGGTCGACGACGACACCCGCATCCGCAACCTGCTCAAGCAATATCTGACCGAAAACGGCTTTCGCGTCACCGTTGCCGGCAATTCCGGCGAGGCCAGGCGCAAGCTCGCGGGCCTTGATTTCGACCTGCTGGTACTCGACGTCATGATGCCCGGCGAAAGCGGCATCGAGCTTACCAAGGCGCTGCGGCCCGAAAAGAGCGTACCGATCCTGATGCTGACGGCGCTTTCCGAAACCGACAGCCGCATCAGCGGCCTGGAGGCCGGCGCCGACGACTATCTGCCAAAGCCCTTCGATCCGCGCGAACTGATCCTGCGCATCAACAACATCCTGCGCCGTGGTGGCCCCACCACGACGCCCAAGGTCGAACAGCTGGTCTTCGGACCCTACACGTTCCAGATCGCCCGGCGAGAGCTCAAGCGCGGCGGCGAGGCGCTGAAACTGACCGACCGCGAGCAGGAGATCCTGGCGATCTTCGCCGCGCGGGCCGGCGAAACCATCCCGCGTCACGAACTTGTCGGTGACGATTCGGAAGTTGGCGAGCGCACCATCGACGTCCAGATCAACCGGCTGCGCCGCAAGATCGAGCGCGACCCGTCCAATCCCGTGTGGCTGCAGACCGTGCGCGGTATTGGGTATCGGCTCAGCGTGGAATAGAATGGCGCCCGCGGCCCGCTGAAAGGCCGCGGATGAGCGAAAAGATCGAAATGGCGACCACGGAACTGGAACAGCCGGGGAATGGCGGCTTGAGCGAACGCGCCATGCGGTCGCTGAAGGCCATGCCGCGTGCCTGGAAGCGCTTCTGGCGCCTCGTCGCGCTCTACATGCCGAAGCGGCTCTATGCGCGCTCGCTGATCATCGTCATCGCGCCGATGATCCTTTTGCAATCGGTCGTCGCCTTCGTCTTCATGGAACGCCATTGGGCAACCGTGACGCAGCGCCTGTCGCAAGCAACCGTGCGCGACATCGCCGCCATCATCGACATGATGGAGACCTATCCGCACGACGTCGACTACGCCAACATCATCCGCATCGCCCAGGACCGGATGCAGCTGAAGGTCGACCTCCTGCCGCCCGACCCGCTGCCCGCGCCAGGGCCAAAGCCGTTCTTTTCGATCCTGGATGACGTCCTCTCCGCCGAGATCACCCGCCAGATCAACCGTCCGTTCTGGATCGACACGGTCGGCAACTCCAACATCGTCGAGGTCCGTGTCCAGCTCGAGGGCAAGGTGCTGCGCGTCTTCGTGCGCCGCAGCCAGGCCTATGCGTCGAACACCCACATCTTCCTGATCTGGATGGTCGGCACCTCGCTGGTGCTCTTGATGATCGCCATTCCTTTCCTGCGCAACCAGATCCGGCCGATCCTGACGCTGGCCGAAGCCGCCGAGAGCTTCGGCAAGGGCCGGCCGATGCCGCGCGATTTCCGCCCGCGCGGCGCCGAGGAGGTTCGCCGCGCGGGCTTCGCCTTCATCCAGATGCGCGAACGCATCGAACGCCAGATCGAGCAGCGCACCGCCATGCTGACCGGCGTCAGCCATGATCTGCGTACCATCCTCACCCGCTTCAAGCTGCAACTGGCGCTCGCCGGCAGCAGGGCCGACACCAAGGCGCTGAACCAGGACATCGACGACATGCAGTCGATGCTGGAAGGCTATCTCGCCTTCGCGCGCGGCGAGGCCTCGGAGGACGCCGGCCGCTTCGATCTGGAAGCCTATTTCCAGAAGCTCGACGAAGAGGCCAGGCTGCGCAAGCGCAAGCTGTCTACCACGCTTGCCGGCGACCGCGATGTGCATGTGCGGCCCAATGCCTTCGCCCGCCTGATGTCCAACGTCATCGGCAACGCCTTCCGCTACGCCAGGACGGTGGAGGTGAATGCCACGCATGGTCGCGGCACGCTGCTGGTGACCATCGATGATGACGGTCCGGGCATTCCGGCCGACCGGCGCGAGGACGTGTTCAAGCCTTTCGTGCGGCTCGACGAGGCCCGCAACCTTGACGCCAGCGGCACCGGGCTCGGCCTCTCCATCGCCCGCGACATCGCTCGCAGCCATGGCGGTGACATCACGCTCGACGACAGCCCGCTCGGCGGCCTGCGCGCCATCATCAAGGTTCCGGCCTGACAACCGATCAAGCCCGGTCGTGCAGGGGAAGGTTGCACCTTCATGCGCGCGTCATGAAACCATGGTGAAGAGCGCGCATGAAGCGCGCGATATCTGTCGATTCGATCCTGCCGCCTCGCCTCGACCCCGTGCCCGCCCGGGTGCGCTGGAGCGAAGCGCGGGCAGCTAGCTGGTCGCCGTTTCGGCATCGTTCCAAGGCAGACAAAGACCTTTCAAGCAGAGGGCCGCCATGCGCATCCTGATGGTCACCGACGCCTGGCGCCCGCAAGTCAATGGCGTCGTCCACACGCTGGAACGGCTCACCGAGACGCTGAAATCCTTCAACGTCGAGGTGGATTTCCTGACGCCCAACATCTTCCGCACCTTGCCCTTGCCGACCTATCCCGACATCAGGCTGGCGCTGACCACGCCCGGCCATGTCGCCCGGCTGATCGAGGCGCGCAAGGCCGACCATATCCACATCGTCACCGAAGGCCCGCTCGGCTACATGGCGCGGCGCTATTGCCGCAACGCCGGCCGACCGTTCACCACCAGCTACCACACGCGCTTTCCCGAATACCTCAGCGCCCGCCTGCCGGTTCCGGAAAGCTGGGCCTATCGCTGGCTGCGCGACTTCCACAATTCCGGACAGGGCACGTTGGTCGCCACCCAGTCGCTGGCCGATGATCTCGCGGCGCGCGGCTTCACCAAGCTCCGCCCATGGACGCGCGGCGTCGACACCGACCATTTCCGTCCCGACAAGAAGAAGGATCTCGGCTTCCCCGCCCCGGTCTTCCTCTGCGTCGGCCGTGTCGCCATCGAAAAGAACCTGACCGCCTTCCTCGACCTTGACCTTCCCGGCAGCAAGGTGATTGTCGGCGAAGGTCCGGAATTCGCCAAGCTCAAGGCGAAATATCCCGACGCCCATTTCCTCGGCCACCGCCCCAATGACGAACTGGCCGAGATCTACGCTTCGGCCGATGTCTTCGTCTTCCCCAGCCGCACCGACACGTTCGGCAATGTCATCATCGAAGCGCTGGCCAGCGGCACGCCGGTCGCCGCCTACCCGGTGACCGGGCCTATCGACATCGTCGGCGACGGCATTGGCGGCGCGGTATCAGACGATCTCCGGCAGGCAGCACTCACCGCGCTCAACGTCAGCCGCGACCAGGCCCGCGAACGCGCCATGCGCTACAGCTGGAAGGCCTGCGCCGAGATGTTCATGGATACGGTCGAGGAAGCGCTTGGAGCGCCGCGAAAGCTGGCGGCGTGATGGAGCCTTTCGTCATCCACGGGCGGAGCGGCGGCAAGGCCGACATGCAGACCCGAGGATGACGAAAGTTAGAACAACCGCCCGCCGTCCGGCACTTTGCGCTCGATCGCACCAAGTACCACGGCGCCCTCGTCGTCGGGAAAGCCGAGCGTCAGCACTTCCGACATGAATGGGCCGATCTGGCGCGGCGGGAAATTGACCACCGCGAACACCTGCCGGCCGACCAGCGTCTCCGGCGTATAGTATTTCGTGATCTGCGCCGACGATTTCTTGATGCCGATGGCGGCGCCGAAATCGATCTTGAGCTTGAACGCCGGCTTGCGCGCCTCGGGAAACGGCTCGGCCTCGACGATGGTGCCGGCGCGGATGTCGACACGATCGAAATCGGCAAAGCCGATCTCAGGCTTGCGCTCGCTGCTCGAACTCATTTGTGGTCCATACCCTGACTTGGAGCATGACCTTGAAAACTAGAATCCGGGTTCCGGACAAGATCATGCTCGAACAACAGACAGAGCCCTATCCTGATTCCATCGCGATGGAACAGGCTCAGGCGTTGCCGTGCGTCTCGAACAGCACGCCGGCCAGCGCGTCCTTGGCCGAAGTCCCCGACCAGACGACGAACTGGAATGCCTGGAAATAGCATTCGCAGGCCTCGAGCGCCGATGACAGGAGCACCTCGACCTGCTGGCTCGACGGCTCGACGCCGCCAGCCAGAAGCAGCGACTGCCGGAACATGATCGCGCCTTCCTGCTCCCACAGGTCGAAATGACCGAACAGCATCTGTTCGTTGATCAGCGACAGCAGCCGCATCACTTCCAGCGCGCGGGTTTCCGGCACCTTGATGTCGAAGGCACAGGCCAGATGCAGCGCCTCGAAATCCTCCATCCAGGAGAAGGAGACATGATAGTCGGTCCAGCTTCCGACGACCGAAATCGAGATCTCGTCGTCGCCGGCCCGTTCGAAGGACCAGTCGTTGTTGTGGGCCACTTGCTCGATCACATCCACAGGATGGATTTCGCGGGACAATTCGAGTTCGAGAAGTTCCATGGAATGCTTCCTGTGTTCTGAGGAGCGCCACCACACGCTCCGGGGGCACACACAACGAACAATCATGTCTAGAACTCGGACGGTCAGGGACTTCTCAACGCAAAGACCCAGACCGGAACCCCACCGCCCGGCGCATGACCCGGTTCCGAATCATGCAACAAATTCAGTCTATTGATCGGGAGTCGCGTGAACAGCCCAATTTTTCGCACTGCGTCATTCGCATGTGGAAAGGCGCTGTCACAAAGATTCATGCAATGCCGGTAAGCGATTCACGGCAAAGCGCTTTTTAGGATTGTGCTTTGTGGAAAAGTTTAACGAATTATTTTTTTGCTTTGGGCTTGGCGGAAGGCGGCGGTGTGGCCTGTCCGGTCAATTCCGCGAGCTTAGCCTCGAGTTCGTCGATGCGGCTCGACAGCCGGGCATTTTCCTCGCGCGCCTTGGCCGCCATGTCGCGGGCGGCCTCGAATTCCTCGCGCTGCACCACATCCATGGTGTTGAGAATGCGCTCGGCCTGCCCCTTGAAGGCGGTCTCGACCTCGCGGCGCACCCCTTGCGCGGCGCCGGCGGCGTCGGTCATCAGCTTGGCGAATTCATCGAGAATGCGGTTCGGTCCGGTCGACATGGCAAATCCTCGGTTGCTGGAAATGACGTAGTGGCGCGCGGCGCGGAATGCAAGAACGTTGGGGGCCGGTGCGGCATCAAGTCGGATTCAATTCGCACCTTTGGATTGCTGGCAAACCCGATCAATAACTATTATTATCCCGAAGCGTCATCTGAAGGAGCGTAGTGGTGGCCATCAGCGCAGATTTGGGGAGTCGTCTGGAAGACGTGGTGAACCAGCTTGTCAGCACAGGTCGCTACAATTCGAAGAGCGAGGTTCTTCGCGAAGGCGTTCGCCTTGTCGAAGAGCGCGAGAAGCGCCTTGCGGCACTCGATGCAAACCTTGCCAAGGGCATTTCAGATGCTGATGCAGGACGGGTAAGGCCCGCCGACGAGGTGCTTGACCGACTTGACGCAAAATACAAGGCGATGGCCGAGAAGAGCCGGTGAGACGACTGCTCTTTACCCGGCAGGCCGAGGCGGATCTCGAAGCAATTGGCGACTACATCGCGCTCGACAATCCGTTTCGCGCCGTGACGTTCCTCCAGGAACTGAGGAGCGACTGTAAGAAGCTTCAGGCTATGCCTGAGCGCAGTCCGCTGATGGAGCGACACCCGTCGTCCGGCATCCGCCGCCGCGTCCATGGAAACTATTTGATTTTCTACCGCGTCGGCCCGGACACTTTGGAGATACTGCACATCTTGCATGGCGCGATGGATCAAGACGCGATTTTATTCCCCGACAGTTGACGGCCCCCGCCGTGCCTTGACCCCGCCAAAACCCTGCCGCATGGTCCGCGCCCGAACGCGTTTCGCAACCGAGAGTGCCCCATTGAACGAATCTTTCCTGCTGCCGCTGGCCTCCCTGCCCTTTCCCAGCATCAACCCGATCCTCATCCAGATCGGGCCGCTGGCGGTGCACTGGTATGGCGTCGGCTACATCGTCGGCATCCTCTTTGCCTGGTGGTATGCCAAGCGGCTCATCACCAATCCGAAGCTGTGGCCCGACGCCAATCCGCCGATGAAGCCCGAGGACCTCGACGACTTCATCGTCTGGGCCGCGGTCGGCGTCGTGCTTGGCGGGCGCACCGGCTACGTGCTGTTCTATGACCTGCCCCGCTACATCGCCCACCCGCTCGATATCTTCGCGGTCTGGCAAGGCGGCATGTCCTTCCATGGCGGCCTGCTGGGCGTCATCCTCGCCATGACGCTGTTTTCCATCAAGCGCGGCATCCGCACCTGGTCGCTGTTCGATGTCGTGGCGGCCGGCGTGCCGGTTGGCCTTGGCCTGGTGCGCGTCGCCAACTTCATCAATTCCGAGCTTTGGGGCCGGCCGACGGATGTGCCCTGGGCGATCGAATTCCCCAATGGCGGACCGTTCGCGCGCCATCCGAGCCAGCTCTACGAAGCTTTCCTCGAAGGCATCGTGCTGTTCCTGGTTCTGCGCATCCTCACTCATTCGCGCCTTAAGCTGAAGGCGCCGCGCTTCGTCGGCGGCGCCTTTATCTGCGGCTACGGCCTGTCGCGTATCTTCGTCGAATTCTTCCGCGAACCCGACCAGCAACTCGGCTATCTCCTTGGCACCAACTGGTTGACCATGGGCATGATCCTGTCGTCGCCGATGGTGCTGGCCGGTATCTGGGCCATGGTAACAGCCAAGCCGGTGACGCAATCGCAGCCACAGGCGACATGACGCGGCTGAAGACCCGCATCGTCGAGCTGATCGAGGCGACAGGACCGATCCCCGTCAGCGAATACATGGCGCTCTGCCTGTTCGACCCGCGCGACGGCTACTATACGACGCGCGAGCCGTTCGGCGCCGCCGGCGACTTCATCACCGCGCCGGAGATCAGTCAGATGTTCGGCGAACTCATCGCCGTCTGGCTTTACCAGGCCTGGGCGGCGATCGGCCGGCCGATGCCGGTCACCATCGCCGAGATCGGACCGGGCCGCGGCACGCTGATGAAGGACATGCTGCGCACCCTGTCGCGGCTCGATCCGGCGCTGACCGGCAGTGCATCCTTTGCCATGATCGAGACCAGTCCACGGCTGGCCGAGGTGCAGAAACAGACGCTTGCCGGAACAGCGGCCAGCATCGGCTGGCATGAAACCATCTCCACGTTGCCGCAACAGCCTCTGCTCATCGTCGGCAACGAGCTGTTCGACGCGGTGCCGGTGCGCCAGTTCATCCGCGCTGGTGCTGCCTGGCGCGAGCGCATGGTCGGTCTCAACGACACCGACGAATTGCACTTCTTCGCCGGCGCCGGCTCGGTCGACCCGTCGCTGCTGCCTGATGATGCCGCCAATGCGCCGCAAGGCGCGATCGTCGAGGTCGCACCGGCCCGCACGGCACTGATGGCTGTTATCGCCGAACGGATTTCCAGACATGGCGGCGCCGGGCTATTCCTCGACTATGGCCATCTCCGGCCCGGCGTCGGCGACACATTGCAGGCGCTGCGCAAGCACAATCACGAAGATGTGCTGGCCAATCCCGGCGAGGCCGACCTCACCTCCCACGTCGATTTCGATGCGTTGGCAGCAACAGTGCGCGCGCATGGCCTCGACGCCCACCTCTCGACACAGGGCGACTTCCTGCTGGGCATGGGCCTCCTCGAACGCGCCGGCCGGCTCGGCGCCAGCGCCGATGAGGCGACGCGGAAAAAAATCGCTGAAGCGGTTGAACGGCTGGCCGGCCCGCAGGCCATGGGCGAGTTGTTCAAGGTGCTTGCCGCCCTGCCCACAGGCATCGCCGTCGCGCCCTTTGCCTCAGCGCATTGACTTTTCGCCGCCGCCGCTTTCACTCTGGCGACTTTCGCGCGGCCGGCGCCCACCGGTCCATAACTTCGCCCGCCTGAACTTCGTCTTGACGAAATCGCCCACACGGACAACAACGCCCCCATGCTGAATCAGACCAAACCGGATCCCGTTCGGTCGGCCTTGCTGGACAAAGCGCGGGCGCAAGGCATCCGCCACGGCTATTTCACCCGCGTCGGCGGTGTCTCCAGCGGCATCTACCAGGGCCTCAATATCGGCTCCGGCTCAAGCGACGACCAAACGCTCGTCGCCGAGAACCGCCGCCGCGTCGCCGCCTGGATGGGTGTGCCCGCGGATCATTTGCTGACCGCCCATCAGGTCCACTCCCCCGACGTGGTCATAGCCCGCGAGCCCTTCGCCGGCGATCGGCCCAGGGCCGACGCCATCGTCACCGACCGCCCGGGCATCGCCGTCGGCGCGTCCACCGCCGATTGCGGCCCGGTACTTTTCGCGGATGCGCAAGCGCGCATCATCGGTGCTGCGCATGCCGGCTGGAAAGGCGCCTTCACCGGCGTGCTTGAAAACACCATTGCCGCCATGGAAGGCCTCGGCGCCCGGCGCGATCGCATCGTCGCCGTGCTCGGCCCTTCGATCGGCCCGGAGAACTATGAGGTCGGACCCGAATTCGTCGCCCGCTTCGTCGAGGCCGACGCCGCCAACATCCGCTACTTCACGCCTTCGGCAAAACCCGGCCATGCCATGTTCGACCTGAACCTCTATACGGTCGACCGGCTGAGCAAGGCCGGCGTGACAGCCGAGGGGCTGGGACGCTGCACCTATGCCGAGGAAGACCTGTTCTATTCCTACCGGCGCACCACGCACCGCAACGAACCCGATTACGGACGACAGGTTTCAGCAATCGTTTTGGAGACGGAATAATGGCGCTGCATTTCGACCGTTCGGAATTTGACGCGCGGCGCGATCGCCTGATGATCGAGATGGCCGAGAAGAAGCTCGACGCCGTGCTCCTGTTCGCGCAGGAAAGCATGTACTGGCTGACCGGCTACGACACGTTCGGCTTCTGCTTCTTCCAGTGCCTGGCGGTGAAGGCCGACGGCTCGATGGTGCTCCTCACCCGCTCGGCCGATCTGCGCCAGGCCCGCCACACCTCGATCATCGACAACATCGTGTTGTGGACCGACCGCAACGGCGCCAACCCGGCGGTGGACCTGCGCAACCTGCTCAACGAACTCGACCTGCTCGGCGCCCGCATCGGCGTCGAGTACGACACGCACGGCCTGACCGCCTACAATGGCCGCCGGCTGGACGAACAGCTGCAGACCTTCGGCCAGATCGCGGATGCTTCCGGCATCGTCAGCCGGCTGCGCCTGTTCAAGAGCCCCGCCGAAATCGCCAAGGCCGAGAAGGCCGCCAACCTTTCCGACGATGCACTGGATGCGGCGCTGCCGCTGATCAGGCAGGGCGGCGACGAGGGCCTGATCCTGGCCGCCATGCAGGGCGCGATCTTTGCCGGCGGCGGCGACTATCCGGCCAACGAATTCATCATCGGCTCCGGCGTCGACGCGCTGCTCTGCCGCTACAAGGCGGGCCGCCGCAAGCTCTCCAAGAACGACCAGCTGACACTCGAATGGGCCGGCGTCTTCAACCACTATCACGCACCGATGATGCGCACGATCCTGACCGGCAAGGTCTCGAAGCGTCACCAGGAGCTATTCGACGCCGCCCGCGCCGCGCTTCTGGCCGTCGAAAAGGCGATGACGCCGGGCAATACGTTTGGCGATGTGTTCGATGCCCACGCCCGCACATTGGAGGCGCATGGCCTGACCAAGCACCGGCTGAATGCCTGCGGCTACTCGGTCGGCGCCCGCTTCACCCCATCCTGGATGGACATGCCGATGTTCTACCAGGGCAATCCGGAACCGATAGCGCCACATATGACGCTGTTTGCCCATATGATCATCATGGACTCCGACACCGAGACGGCAATGACGCTGGGGCGCACCTATCTGACCACGGAATCGCAGCCCAAGCCCCTCTCCCGCCATGATCTCGACTTGATCGTACAGTGAATCCATAATGGGGGTGTCCGTCGCCAGGGAGTTTTCAGGCACATGAGGCGATCGCATGTGACGACCGTGTCATTGCTCGTTGCACTGGCGCTCTCCGCTTGCACCAATGCCAAGGATGTCCTCGAACCCTCGGCCATCACCCCGCCAGCGTCATCGTCGACGCAGGCACTGACCCCGACACAGGCGCTGCCCCCGACACTGGGCAACACCACCGCGGCCGTTCCCGCGCCGGCGACATCCACGCCCGCGACGTCCGCCCCCAGCCCCGCCACGCCGGCGCAGAGCGCTGCCATCCTGTCGAAGACCCGCTTGCAGATCGCGCCGATCGTCGGCGCCTCGGTAGAGGCGGCGACACCGCTGACGGCGGAACTGCAGACACGGGCCAGGCAGCGCGGCATCACGCTGGCCGGCAGCCAGGACCAGACCGCGACCCATGTGCTGAAGGGCTATTTCTCGGCGATGTCCGAAGGCAAGGACACCACGGTGATCTATGTCTGGGACGTCTATGACCCGGCGGGCAACCGGCTGCATCGCATCAACGGCCAGCAGAAGGCGCCATCGGTCAATGGCGCCGACAGCTGGAAGGCGGTTGCACCAGCGACAATGCAGGCAATTGCCGACCAGACCATCGACCAATTCGCCGCCTGGCTCGGCGGCGGAGCCGGCTGAGATGTGGCACCGACGCGCCACGACGTGACGTTTTCCCAAGATTAGCCGGCGGATTCCGGATAAGGGCGCTTGCAATACCGGCGCGGGCCGCTAAAAGCCCGATCAAATCCTCCACCAGGAACGGTGCATGAAACTCTTCGCGGGCAATTCCAACAGGGTGCTGGCCGAAGCGGTCGCTCGCTATCTCAACATCCCGCTGGGCAAAGCCAGCGTCCGGCGCTTCGCCGATCAGGAGATCTTCGTCGAGATTCAGGAGAACGTGCGCGGCGAGGATGTCTTCATCCTGCAGTCGACCTCGTTCCCGACCAACGATCACCTGATGGAACTGCTCATCATGATCGATGCCTTCATGCGCTCCTCGGCCAAGCGCATCACGGCGGTCATCCCCTATTTCGGCTATGCCAGGCAGGACCGCCGCGCTTCGGGCCGTACGCCGATCTCGGCCAAGCTGGTCGCCAACATGATCACCCGCGCCGGTGTTGACCGCGTGCTGACGCTCGATCTCCATGCCGGTCAGATCCAGGGCTTCTTCGACATCCCGACCGACAATCTGTTCTCGGTGCCCGTCATGGCCCGCGACGTGAAGGCGAAATACAAGCAGCTCGCCAATGTCGTCGTCGTGTCGCCCGACATCGGCGGCGTGGTCCGCGCCCGCGCGCTGGCCAAGCGTTTCGACGCGCAGCTCGCCATCGTCGACAAGCGCCGCGAACGTCCCGGCGAATCGGAAGTCATGAACATCATCGGCGCCGTCGCCGGCAAGGATTGCCTGCTGATCGACGACATCGTCGATTCGGGCGGGACGCTCTGCAACGCCGCCGAAGCCCTGCTGGCCAATGGCGCCACCAGCGTCACCGCCTACATCACCCATGGCGTGCTGTCGGGCGGCGCCGTTGCCCGCATCAGCGGCTCGAAGCTGCAGGAACTGGTGATCACCGATTCCATCCAGCCGACCCAGGCCGTGCTCGACTGCCACAACATCCGCGTCATCTCCATCGCCGACCTGATGGGCGAGGCGATCTCGCGCACGGCGACCGAGGAGTCGGTGTCGAGCCTGTTCGATTAGACGCTTACCGCCCCAGTCATTTCGATTAACTGCGTTTGTCCTGCGCCAGGATCAATCCCATCGCATCGCGCTGGTGAAATCGATGAAGGCGCGCAATGGCGCCGGCAGATAGCGGCGGCCCGGATAATACAAGAACGGGCCTGAGAAGCGCTCCCACCAGGGCTCCAGCACCGGCTCCAGGGCACCACTGTCGAAATAGGTCCGCAGCCAGTCCTCGAACAGGCTGATGATGCCGCAGCCGGCGATTGCCGCTTCGACGGCAAGATCGGTCGCGGTGCCGGTGCTGACTATGAGCGGGCCGCTCGGCTCCACTTTCACCACCTCGCCGTCGCGCACGAACTCCCAGGCCGTCATGCCACGGCTCTTGAAGCGGCCAAGCAGGCAGGCATGATTGAGCAGGTCGCGCGGATGATCGGGACGGCCGCGCCGGTCGAGATAGGCCGGCGACGCCGCCGTGGCGAACCGCTGATGGCGCGGACCGATCGGAATGGCGATCATGTCCTGCTCGAGCCTCTCGTCATAGCGGATGCCGGCATCGCAGCCGGCCGCCAGCACATCGACGAAACTGTCATCGGCGATGATCTCCAGGCGGATGTCGGGATAGGCGGCCAGGAACGGTGGCACGAGGCGAGGCAGGACGAGCCGCGCCGCGCTGACCGGCACGTTGAGCCGCAATGTGCCCGCCGGCCGGTCGCGAAAGCCGTTGACCACATCGAGCGCCGCCTCGACCTCGCCCAGGGCAGGTCCCAGCCGGTCGAGCAGGCGCGCGCCGGCCTCGGTCGGCGCGACGCTGCGCGTGGTGCGGTTGAGCAGCCGCACCCCAAGCCTTGCCTCCAGCCGGCTCACCGCTTCGCTGAGGCTGGACGCGCTGCCGCCGCCGGCCCGCGCCGCATCGCGAAAGCCGCCGGCATTCGCGACCGCCACGAAAGCGGTGAGATCACCAAGCTCTGCCATTGTTCATTCTCCCGAACAACTTGTTTCAATTAAATCGCATTATCGTACAGAGCAAAGGGGCATACATGCAAGGTCGATCCAAGAGGAGACCTACATGACCAACATCAGCACAGCAGGAACATTCAAACTTGGCGGCCGCACCGTGAAACGCCTGGGCTACGGCGCCATGCAACTCGCCGGCCCCGGCGTCTTCGGGCCACCGAAGGACCGCAACGCGGCTGTTGCCGTGTTGCGCGCGGCCGTTGCCAGCGGCGTCGATCATATCGACACCAGCGACTTCTATGGCCCGCACATCACCAACCAGATCATTCGCGAGGCATTGCATCCCTATCCTGGCGATCTCGTCATCGTCACCAAGATCAGCGCCCGGCGCGGTTCGGATGGATCCTGGATTCCGGCCATGTCCCCCAAGGAACTGACGCAGGCCGTGCACGACAATCTGCGCAACCTCGGCCTGGAACGGCTCGAGGTGGTCAACCTTCGCAGCATGCTCGGCATACACGGGCCGGTCGAAGGGTCGCTCGAACCGCAGCTTTCCGTCCTGGCCGACCTTCAGCGACAGGGCCTTGTGCGCCATATCGGGTTGAGCAACGTCACCTCGGCGCAAATCGCCGAAGGCCGCCGCATCTGCGAGATCGTCTGCGTGCAGAACATGTACAATCTGGCGCACCGCGAAGACGATGCATTGGTCGATGAACTGGCGGCGGCGGGCGTCGCCTATGTGCCATTCTTCCCGCTCGGCGGTTTCACCCCGCTACAGTCGACCACATTGTCCGATGTGGCCGGCAAGCTCGGGGCCACACCTATGCAGGTGGCACTCGCCTGGCTGCTGCAGCGGGCGCCCAACATCCTGTTGATCCCCGGCACATCGTCGGTCGGGCACCTGCGTGAAAACCTGGGGGCGGCCGCGCTAACGCTCTCGGATAAAACGGTCGCCACGCTCGACCGGATCGCGGCCGAATCCGTGCATGCCTGATATGGCGTCTCGCAGGAGTCAGGGCCTCTTGGGGCCGATCGGGCTTGGCCCCTGCAACATCGGCACGTCGGCCCTGGCCGATCCGCCCGCGCGCCGCATGTAGCCGCGCGGCGACGTGCCCAGCATGCGCTTGAACATGGTGATGAAGGCCGGCACGCTGTCATAGCCGAGATCGAGCGCCACCCTTGTGATCGGCTCGCCGTCGGCGAGCCTCGGCAGGGCCGCGAACAGGCAGGCCTGCTGTCGCCATGTCGACAGCGACAGGCCGGTCTGGCGGTGGAAGGCGCGGGTGAAGGAACGCCGGCTCATGCCGGCGGCATCCGCCCACTCATCGATCGTCGCATGCGGGGACGGTGCGGCGACGAAACGCCGGCATAGTGCGGCGAGTTTCGGATCGGATGGGAAAGGCAGGCCCAGAGGCCGTTCCGGCAGATTTGGGATCTCATGCAGCAACAGGCTCATGATCAGCCCGCCGCGCCCTTCCAACTCGCCGCCCTGCGGCAGCTTTTCCGACTCCACGATCAGGCTGTGCATGAGGTCAGTGACGCCGACGACGCGCAAGCTGTCCGGCAACCCGTCGATCGCCTGCGGCATCACATAGACCGAGCGCATCGAGACATCGCCCAGCATTTCGACCGCATGTTCAGTTCCGGCCGGGATCCACATGGCGTGATCGGGCGGCACCATCCAGCGCCCGTGCCGCGTCGTCACCAGCACGACGCCGACCAGCGCATGCAGCAACTGGCTGCGGCTGTGGCGGTGCTGCGGCACATGATAGCCATCCGGATACTCCGTCGGCAGCGCCACCGCCGGCCCGGCGACCTGCTCAAGCCACTCCCAGCGGCTCTCGTGCAACTGCCGGCGCTCGACAGTGCCTGCGTGGGATATTTCCCGTCCGTGCGGCATCGGATATGGCCCACTTGCGAAACTATTGGACCAAACCACGAAAGAAGTAGCTTGGCAACCATCCTATAAGGCGGCGTGCGGGAGAGCCCGCAGTTTGCCCGCGGGCGTGCCCGCCAAAAAGACCCCCGGCGGGCTCGCCCGCCAAAAAGACCCCGGCGGGCTCGCCCGCCAAAAAGACCACGGCGGGCTCGCCCGCCAAAAAGACCACGGAGTCCGTCTTGTCCGATACAACAGCCACCGGCGTCGCACCCGCCACCGCCAGCCACGCGTCAGCCCAGGCGACGGCCTTCACCGTCATCCTGGCGGTGAGCTTCTGCCACGGCATCAACGACATCATGCAATCGCTGCTATCGGCCATCTATCCGCTGCTAAAGGACAACTACGGTCTCGATTTCTGGCAGATCGGCCTTCTGACCTTCACCTTCCAGGTAACGGCGTCGCTGCTGCAGCCGGTGATCGGCATGATCACCGACAAGCGGCCGATGCCTTATTCCTTACCCTACGGCATGGCGGCCTCGCTGGTCGGCCTGGTCGTGCTCGCTTATGCCGGCCACTACTGGCTGCTTCTGATCGGCGCCTCGCTGATCGGCATCGGTTCGGCGATCTTCCATCCGGAATCCTCGCGCATTGCCCGTTTCGCTTCCGGCGGCCGCTTCGGCCTCGCCCAGTCGCTGTTCCAGGTCGGCGGCAATTTTGGCCAGTCCATGGGGCCGCTGCTGGCGGCCTTCATCGTCGTGCCCTTCGGCCAGACCAGCATTTCATGGTTCGCCGTCGGCTCGCTGATCGGCATCGTCGTGCTGTGGCAGGTCGGTGGCTGGTACAGCCGGATGCGCGCCGCGCAGGCCAATCGCAAGACAGCCAGCTTCGTCTCGCCCTTCCCGCGCCGCAAGGTCATGTGGGCACTGGCGGTGCTGACCCTGCTGGTGCTGACCAAGAACGCCTACATCGCGTCGCTCTCCAGCTACTACACCTTCTACGCCATCCATAAGTTCGGCGTTTCGGTGCAGATGAGCCAGGTCATGCTGTTCCTGTTCCTCGGCGCCTCGGCGCTCGGCATCCTGCTCGGCGGCCCGTTCGGCGACCGTTACGGACAGAAAGCGATGATCTGGTTCTCGATCGTCGGCGTGCTGCCCTTCACGCTGGCCCTGCCCTACGCCAACCTCGAATGGACGATGGTTCTGACGGTGCTGATCGGCCTGATCCTGTCGTCGGCCTTCTCCAACATCGTCGTCTTCGCGCAGGAACTGGTGCCGGGCCGCGTTGGCATGATCGCCGGCATCTTCTTCGGCTTCGCCTTCGGCATGGGCGGCATTGCCGCCGCCGTGCTCGGCGTCGTCGCCGACATGAAGGGCATCGATTTCGTCTACCAGATCTGCTCTTACCTGCCGCTGCTCGGTCTGCTGACGGTGTTCCTGCCGAACATGCGGGAAGCAAGGAAGCTCGAAGCCGCGACCCGCTAGGGCGCATTGCTTGCGACATGAAAAGCACCCGCCGGCTGACCGGCGGGTGCTTTTTTGTACGTTCCTGAGACCTTACGCCTTGAAGAAGGCCAGCAGGTCGGCGTTGATGATGTCGGCGTGGGTTGTCGCCATGCCATGCGGAAAGCCCTTGTAGACCTTGAGCTCGCCCTTCTTGAGCAGCTTGATCGTCAGCAGGGCCGAGTCGGCGATCGGGACGATCTGGTCGTCATCGCCGTGCATGACCAGCACCGGCACATCGATCTTTTTAAGATCCTCGGTGAAGTCGGTTTCCGAAAAGGCCTTGATGCAATCATAGTGGGCCTTGGTGCCGCCCATCATGCCCTGGCGCCACCAATTGTCGATGACGCCCTGCGAGACCTCGGCGCCCGGACGATTGAACCCGTAGAACGGACCGGCCGGAACGTCACGGAAGAACTGTGCGCGGTTGGCCGCCTGGGCGGCGCGGAAGCCGTCGAACACCTCGATCGGCAGTCCGCCGGGATTGGCTGGGGTCTTGAGCATGATCGGCGGCACCGCGCCGATCAGCACCGCCTTGGAAACACGGCCACCGGCGCCATACCGGGCGACATAGCGCGCCACTTCGCCACCGCCTGTCGAATGGCCCACATGAATAGCGTTCTTGAGGTCGAGATGTTCCGCAAGCGCGGCGACGTCTGCCGCGTAGGTGTCCATTTCATTGCCGATGTCGGTCTGGGTCGAACGGCCATGGCCTCGCCGGTCATGGGCGATGACACGGTAGCCTTGCGCCAGGAAGAACAGCATCTGGGCATCCCAGTCGTCGCTGCTCAACGGCCAGCCGTGATGGAAGACGATCGGCTGGCCGGTCCCCCAATCCTTATAGAAGATCTGCGTTCCATCCTTGGTGGTTATTGTGCCGCTGCCCGAGCCGGCCTTGGATTGCGAAGCTTGGTTCATGTCGGTATCCCTTCGTTTGATATCGCGATAATTGATATCGCGATAGACATATCGATAAGGCAGCCGAACGCTTCTGTCCACGGGAATATGTATCGCGATATCAATTATTGTGGTATGAAGCCGTCCAACCTCAAGAAGGAATCCCCTGGTGCCCCTGCCGCTGGACAATCAGCTCTGCTTCACGCTCTACGCCACGAGCATGGCGATCAATCGCACCTACAAGCCGATGCTGGACGAGATGGGGATCACCTATCCGCAATATCTGGTGCTCAACGCGCTGGGAGAAGCAGACGGCATGTCGGTCGGCATGATCGCGCGCCGGCTCGCCCTGGAATCGAGCACGGTCACGCCGCTGGTCAAGCGACTGCAACAGGCGGGGCTGGTGACCCGCCAGCGCAGCCAGACCGACGAGCGCCAGGTGCAGGTCGACCTGACCGCCGCGGGCCGCAAGCTACTGGTCCAGTGCAATTGCCTGAATGAGACACTGATCGAGCGTTCAGGCATGACGCTGGCGCAGCTCGATGCCTTGAACAGGCAGGTTCAGGCGCTTCACGATGCGTTGAGCAATAGTCAGGAATAGCTGAGTCCCGCGCTTCTGCTGGGTACTCGGCGTCTTCGGTGCTGCCGCCGACCATGCTGGCAGTCAGGGGTGGGCGCGGTGATCGATTGCAATCGGTCAGACTTCGGCCTTGAGCGAAGGCGGCCCAGACAGCAGTCTAAGCCAAAAGCCATATCGCGACCATCAGCGCCGCCGGAGTCATGCCGACTTGCGGACTGTAAACGGCCGTTTGTGGATGGCCCGGTGCGCCTGGAAACTCTCGGCGGGGGCGGGACGGCCGACACGAAACCCCTGGACATTGTCTATGCCAAACTCGCGCATAAGGGCCATCTGCTCGTCGGTTTCCACCCCTTCGACAAGGATTTTGTGACCACGATTTCGAACCAGCGCAATAATGTCCTGGAGCATTGCCTTGCCGTTCGGAGTGGCGCAGTCGTGAAGAAACGAGCGGTCGATCTTCACCGTATCGAAGTCGATGAGGCGAAGCCATGAAAGGCCGGCGAAGCCGGTGCCGAAGTCATCAAGCCATATCTTGATCCCCAGCAGCTTCAGGTCGCTGATGCAGCGAAGAATGTCCGAGTGCATCTCCATCTCGAGCCCTTCGGTGATTTCGAAGGCCAGCCTGTTGCCGGTTACGCCTGTCTCGCCCAGGATGGTCGCGACAGACGCCGCGAAGCCAGGCGTCTTGAGCTGGATTGGAGAGACGTTGACACTGACGAGACGGACGTGATCCCCAGCCAGGAGTTCATTACACACCGTCCTTATTGCCCAGCGCCCGAGCTCCAGAATCGCACCGGTGCGTTCCGCGACAGGAATGAACAGGCTCGGCGGAACCAATGTACCGTCCAGCATTTTTAGGCGCATCAGGGCCTCCACGGCCTCAAATCGGCCCGACGCGACATTCTGGATGGGTTGGTAGACGAGCGAAACGAGATCCTGGCCGATCGCGATCTTCAGCAGGGCTGCAAGGTTCTCGCTCTCGTCGCTGCTCTGGGGATCGGTCGGATCGAACAGCCGCGCACAATTTCGACCGCTGGCTTTTGCCAGATAGAGCGCGCGATCCGCTTCATGGATGATCTTCTCCAGCTTGGCGCCAGCCTGCGCCCTGGTGAATGCAGCACCAACGCTCGCCGTCACAATCGAGATACCGTCCCGCCGCAATTCGTGGGTAAGCGCCAGATTCTCCACCGTGCGGCAGATGGCTTCCGCCAGATCCGTGACCTCGTCTTTCTTCTCCATGCGCGCCAGGACGATGAACTCTTCACCGCCATAGCGCCCGATGGAGCCATCATGTTGCTTGATCAGATCGCTAAGGGCGTTGGCGACATGGATCAGGCAACGGTCGCCCTCCTGATGGCCGTAACAGTCGTTGAACTTTTTGAAGAAGTCCACGTCGATGAGGATCGCGGCAAAGCTGCTGCCATGCTTTTGCCAGTCATTCCAATAATCCCGCAGCTTCTCGTCGATCGCCCGTCGATTCTCCAGGCCTGTAAGCGGATCGGTCCGCGACAGTCTGAGCAAAGCCTTGCCGCGTTCGGTCGCCTCCCTGTGCTGGATTTTGGCCTCCAGGGCATTCAGAAAGACGTTGTAGCGCTCCTTGTTCAACTTCCAGTTTACGTATGACGTGAACGTGAAGCACGAAATATAGAAAGCTCCAAACACCATTCTATACGTCATCGTAGCAGGTATTAAGTAATTTACCACATAAAGTATACATAATATTATCGTAGATGTTACAATGGATACTTTAAAACTGAAGGTGAAGAAAAGATTGGCGCTCATCATGAAAATGGTGCCGAAGACCATATAGTAGGCGACGGTTTCCCTGTCCGCCCCCATGGACGTCGGGCACAACCAACCAATGTAGCCAAAGATGATGGCCGCGGCGCAGGTCATATCAAGCCATTCCGTGGCAGATCCCCGGCGAAGCTGCACTTCCAGGGTCAACAGCGCAGTCAGTCCGACCGCGAAACGCGCCGTGATCGTATAGGCCGCCACATCCGGGATCAGCAGAAGATCCGTTGCCGAAAACAAGAGATAGATGACAACGGCGATCCAGAGCCCTGGCCTGGCATCCGCTCTTCGCTTCGCCTGGGCTTCTCTCCGGTAAAGAATACGCAGTTCGTCGGACCCCGGCTCGTGGCGCGGTTCGTACGATTCCACATGCGCCATGTCGGCCAAACTGGATGACAGGCGGTCGTTCACAACAAACCCCGAGTGAAGGGGACTTTGCGTTCCGAGCTCTTTTCCAGCTTCTGCGCCCACGCGGGCCAACTCCTTGGGACGCGACAACGATTTTCCACGCAAGCAAAATGCAATGGCGCAAGACAAGTTTGCGTTAACTGGAACCCGGAATTCGAACCGCAAGATATTCAAAGAACTGAGATGGTTAGCGGGAAATTAATCATATCGTTAAAATGCGTCCGAACCACCGTTGGCAAATCGAGCATTCTACGCAATAAGTTAAGCGAGTATTAACCATGGAGTGATGCAGTGCAAACCGTCTTTGATGGCAAGAGCCTGATTACCGCCGAGATGATCGCCAGCAGCCTCCATCGAGGAAAGCCCCAGCATCAAGGCGAAGCGTTCGAAACGGCTCGCGCGGAGCTTGCGCTCATACTCCACACGTCACACCAGCAGATCGAGCAACAAAAGGACCCCGCCGAGACCGTTCGCCGCCTGCTGTCATCCCTCAACGCGCTGCGTTCCAAGGTCCATCCCGACGTTTGGCAAGCATTGATACCGGTGGCGCAGAACCACCCCATCCTGGAGTACTTCCTCCAGGATCCGCTTACGCATTGGTCCTTCACCAAGCCCAGAGGCTATTCCGGCGACGCGCAGTTGCTGGACTATATCTACTGTGACCCGCATGTGGCCGAGAGCGTGGCAAACGCCTCGGAGATCGGCAAGGCACTCTATAGCCATACCCAGAACGTACCGTCGTGCGTCGCCGCACGGGAACGGCGCGATCTCCTGACCCGCTATGTCGATGAGATTGCGGCCAAGACCGGGCCGGAAACCGAAGTCCTCGCGATCGCGGCCGGCCATTTGCGGGAAGCCAATCGTTCCGTCGCCCTGGCGGAGGGCGGTCTCAAGCGCTGGGTCGCGCTCGACCAGGACCCCCAGAGCGTTGGATTGATCGCGCGCGACTTCCAGGGCACCGCGGTCGAGGCCATCGACGGCTCGGTCAGAACCGTGCTGGCAAGGGGCCACAAGATGGGCAAGTTTGACTTCATCTACGCCTCTGGCCTCTACGACTACCTCCAGCACAACGTCGCCGTGAAACTCACCAAGACCTGCCTGCAGATGCTGAAGCCGAACGGGACATTCCTTTTCGCGAACTACGCGGAGGGCAATCCTGACGCCGGCTACCGGGAAACGTTCATGGACTGGGTGTTGCTGCTGCGATCGGAGGTCGACATGTGGAACATCATCAATGCCAGCGTCGACCGCAACACCGTCGAGGCGCAGGTGTTCTTTGGCGAGAACCGCAACGTGCTCTACGCCGTCATCGAAAAGCGCGGATAGCTGGAAGCAGGGCCGGCGATCAGAGCCTGAGTTCAGGGCTGACGCCGGCACCGCTTGATGCCCTTGAAGCAGATCCAGGTGCTGTGTAGTGCGTTGAGCGGCGGCCAATGGCGGGTTGCGTGCGCCTTGGCCTTGAGGGACGTCGCTACAAGCCTAAAGCGGCCTCGAAAATGGTAAGTTCCGCGTCGGTGATGGGAACCACGTGCTGCGGTTCGGGATAGGCCCCCGTTTGATCGTCGGAAATGGACTCGCGATAGGCGGCGACACGCTCGCGCTGCAGCCGCTCATACTCGGCGGCGAAGTTGCGGTAGGTCTTGGCATGGCGCGGTCTGTGGCCGGCGGTGTTGCCGAGCACGTCCTCGCTGAACAGATACTGCGCGTCGGCATGCGGTCCGGCGCCCATGCCGAGCATGATCATGGGCGTGCCCTTGGTGATCAGCTCGGCGACACGGTCTGGCACAACGCTCCTATTTTCGCGAGCACGCGCCAGGCTTCACGCTGCTCGAGCCGGTTCTGACCTTCGAATCTCGCGCCATCGCGCAGGAGATGACCGAGAAACTCCTGAACGAAAATCCCGATCTCCGCGGTCTCTATATCGCCGGCGGCGGCATCACCGGTGCCATCGCCGCGCTGCGATCCACCGGCCGGGCCGGCAGCCTCGTCGTCGTCGGTTATGAGTTGATGGACACGACCCGCTCGGCGCTGGTCGACGGCACGCTGACCTTTGTCATCTCGCATCCCCTCGCCCGCATCGCGCGGGAAGCGCTGGCCGGCATGGTCCGCGCCGTCTCCGCCCCGAGGGAAGCGAGCAACGTCACCACCATTCTGCCGTTCGATATCTACACGCGCGAGAACATCTGATATCGCCCTGCCCGGCTTGGCTTGCACCCCCGGCCACCTTCCGCTATAGAGCCGCCACCCGCGTAGACACCCTTGGAGGCAACGCGGCGGAAGGCTGCCTTCCCCCTGAGTTCCCGAACAACGGTCCTGCCGGCTTTTCGGACATCCAGGTCTGGCGGCTTTCGACGTTTACGGCCAAGCACATTGCCGCCGTGGGCGCTCCAGAACAAACCGAAAGGAAATGCCATGAGCCACGACACTTACGAGCTCAAGGCCGAAGCACGCGAACAGGTCGGTAAGGGGTCCGCCCGTGCAGTTCGCCGCAACGGTAAAGTGCCTGCAGTAATCTATGGTGACAAGCAGCCTCCCCTGGCTATCTCGCTCACCTACAAGGACATCTTCTACAAGATCCATGGCGGCGGGTTCCTGACCACGGTCGCCACGATCAATGTCGACGGCAAGAAGATCCAGGTCCTGCCGAAGGACTTCCAGCTCGATCCGGTCAAGGATTTCCCCCTCCACGTGGATTTCCTGCGCATCGGCAAGGACACCGAAGTCAACGTTGACGTGCCCGTGCACTTCATCAACGAAGACAAGTCGCCCGGCATCAAGCGCGGCGGCGTGCTCAACATCGTGCGTCACGAAGTCGAGTTCCACTGCCCGGCCAATGCGATCCCGGAATTCATCACCATCGATCTCACCGGCGCCAACATCGGCGATTCGATCCACATCTCGGCGGTCAAGCTGCCGGCCGGCGTCAAGCCGGTGATCTCCGACCGCGACTTCACCATCGCGACCATTGCCGGCTCGTCGGCGATGAAGCCGGAGACGGAAGAGACGGTCGAGGCGGCGACTCCCGAAGCGGCTCCGGCCGCCGAAGAGAAGTAATCCCCTTCCGCCCGGAGCTGACGATGCTGCTGTTTGCAGGACTCGGCAATCCGGGCGCGAAATACGCCAACAACCGGCACAATGTCGGCTTCATGGCGGCGGACGCTATCGCCCGCCGCCATTCGTTTTCGCCCTGGTCGAAGAAATTCCAGGGCTTGATCTCGGAAGGCACGCTTGGCGGCGAAAAGATCGTCCTGATCAAGCCGCAGACCTTCATGAACCTGTCGGGACAGTCGGTCGGCGAAGCACTGCGCTTCTACAAGCTCGAATCCTCGGCTCTCACCGTCTTCTACGACGAGATCGACCTCGCCGAAGGCAAGGTCCGCATCAAGACCGGCGGCGGCGCCGGCGGCCATAACGGCATCCGTTCGATCGACGGCCATATCGGCAATACCTATCGCCGCGTGCGCATCGGTGTAGGTCACCCCGGCGTCAAGGAAATGGTCCAGCACCATGTTCTCGGCGACTTCTCCAAATATGACCGCGAATGGCTGGAGCCATTGCTCGACGCCATCGGCGACAATGCCGGCATGATCGCCAAGGGCGACGAGTCCGGCTTCATGAACAAGCTCAGCCTCGCCGTTCGGGGCAACGCCGAACCCGAATCGGGAAAGCCGGCGCAGAAACAGGCTCCCAGGCAGCAGAGCCATGTCCGCCAGGCCCGCCAGCAGCAGGCGCCTGCCAAGCTGCCGGAATCCGGCCCGATGGCCGCCATGCTGAAAAAACTGTTCGGAAAAGATTGAGCCGTGGACATCGACGACGTTCAGGAATTGGTCCGCCGCGTCAGGCAGAAATATCTCGACCACTTCGTCTCGGCGGTCGGCGACCTTGCTGCCAACCGCCAAGGACCAAACGCGACCGAGGTCAAGTTTTCGAACGTCGATTCCTTTTATCGGAATTTC
The DNA here is from genome assembly GCA_943370265.1 of Mesorhizobium carmichaelinearum. Taxonomy (GTDB): domain Bacteria; phylum Pseudomonadota; class Alphaproteobacteria; order Rhizobiales; family Rhizobiaceae; genus Mesorhizobium; species Mesorhizobium carmichaelinearum_A. The sequence goes on along the minus strand of CALRQH020000002.1, from coordinate 52,887 downwards.
ATTGCGGTCGACTTCGTTGCCAACAATGAACAACCCGATCCCCACTTCATCAACAGCAATAGCTATCTGAGATTTTCTCCGGATGTACGAGCCGAGGTAGGCGGAGTGGGCGTCCTGATCTCACCGTTCACCTGGGATGAGGTCTGTTTCAAGTTCGATACCAAGGAACTTGATGGCGATCTCTTCGACGAATGGTTTGGCGCCTGGTTCGATATCGATGGCGAGCGTGAGACAACGGAAATCGTCGGAAACATCATTCACAGTACCCAATTGCTTGATGGACAGCTGACGATTGATTTTGGAACCGCTGAAGTCGATGCGTTCTGGCATTTCCTGCACATACTGAGCAGGTCCGGCATCCGCTCGGTGAGCATAGGTACCGACGACGTTGCACAGCGCCTGAACTAAATTGCGCCTTGACGATGATCGGCCCTATCCCCCATAGCCCTGATCAAATTTCGATTTCCCGATAGGACCGGACAAAAATGGGTTTCAAATGCGGCATCGTTGGCTTGCCCAACGTCGGCAAGTCGACGCTTTTCAACGCGTTGACCAGGACGGCGGCGGCGCAGGCCGCCAACTATCCGTTCTGCACCATCGAACCGAACACTGGCGAGGTGGCGGTGCCCGATCCACGCCTGCAGAAGATCGCCGCCATCGGCAAGTCGAAGGAGATCATCCCCACCCGTATCTCCTTCGTCGACATTGCCGGCCTGGTGCGCGGCGCCTCCAAGGGTGAAGGCCTGGGCAACCAGTTCCTCGCCAACATCCGCGAGGTCGACGCCATCGTGCATGTGCTGCGCTGCTTCGAGGATGACGACATCACCCATGTCGAGGGCCGCATCGACCCCGTCGCCGATGCCGAGACGGTCGAAACCGAGCTGATGCTGGCCGACCTCGAAAGCCTCGAACGCCGCATCGTGCAGTTCCGCAAGCGCGCCGCCAGCAAGGACAAGGAAGCGACCACCGTGCTGCCGATGATGGAGGCCGCGCTCGAGCTGCTGCAGGCCGGCAAGCCGACACGCATCCTGCTCAAGGGCATCTCGGCCGAGGATCTGCGCATCCTGCAGGGGCTGAACCTGCTGACATCACACCCCGTCCTCTATGTCTGCAACGTCGCCGAAGCCGACGCCGCGACCGGCAACGAGCACACCAGGGCCGTGGAAAAGATGGCCGCCGCGCAAGGCGCAAGCGTCGTGGTGATCTCGGCGGCGATCGAGGCTGAAGTCGCCCAGCTTTCGGACGAGGAAGAGATGGAATTCCTGTCCTCGCTCGGCCTCGACGAACCCGGCCTCAACAAGGTGATCCGCGCCGGCTATGAGCTTTTGCAGCTCATCACCTACTTCACCGTCGGGCCGAAGGAGACGCGCGCCTGGACCATCCACAAGGGCGACAAGGCCCCGCAGGCCGCCGGCGTCATCCACACTGACTTCGAGCGCGGCTTCATCCGCGCCCAGACCATCGCCTACAACGATTTCGTCACGCTGGGCGGCGAAGTGGCCGCCAAGGAAGCCGGCAAGGCGCGCGACGAAGGCAAGGAATATGTCGTCCAGGACGGCGACATCATGCTGTTCAAGTTCAACACCTGATGGGGTGATGGTCGCGCAATAGTGGCGTGGTGCATTGGCAAGGCGATCGGTCCTGTCAAGTTGCCGATGTTGGCGCCCGGCGATGCCGCAATTTTAGCAGAAGCGATTGCCCGCCTGCGCGCCTCACCCAGCCACCGCCCGACCGCTTACCCAGACGGCCGTAATGTTGGCGCGTGCCGCGTTGAGCACAATCTTCTGGAACACATCTTCAAGCGTATCGTCGGCCACGCTGATGCGGATGTTCGAGGCCTTCGCCCTGGTGTCGATCAGCAGCGCGTCGAATTCATGCCCGACGCGAAAACTGCCCGTCGGCAGGTCGAGCGCTTCCGCCCCGCCCGCGGTCGCCAGCCAGAACGCCTCCTGATGCGTGATGGGATCGCCGGGCGCGCCGCGCTCCTGCGTTGGCAGGCCGGCATGGACGCCGCTCTGCAGCATCCTGGACGCTGACAGCGCGTGACGGCAGCCGTCGAACAGCGACGGACTGTAGCCGCCCGAAATGTCCGTCCCCAGCCCGACATGCATCTGCCGGTCCAGTGCCGCGCGCAGCGGGAATGCCGCATTGGCGAAATAGAAATTGGACAGCGGGCAATGGGCCACGCCCGCGCCCTTATCCTTGATGAGGTCCATGTCCTGCCCATCGATGAAATTCGAATGCGCCAGGATCGTATGGCGGGTGAGCAGCCCGAAACCGTCCAGGCTTGCCGCATCGGTTTGGCCGAACCGCGCCTCCACGAACTGCTTCGCCCAGTCGCTTTCTGAGCAATGCGTCTGCACGTGGCAGTCGAATTCGCTCGCGAGCTCGCCCAGCCCCTGCAAAGCCGCGTCGGTGCAACTCGGGATGAAGCGTGGTGTGATTACCGGCTGGACGAGCGGCCGGGCACCCGCATCCAGCGCCTTGACCGCCTCGATGAAACGCCTGGTGTCCGCCACCGCGCTCGCCGCATCGGCATCGCGATAGAAGGGCGGGCATTGCTCAGGGTCATCCATCGCCACCTTGCCGACAAGCGCGCGCTGGCCCTTGTCTAGGCATGTCTTGGCCAAAGCCAGGCTGGCGTCGACATGCACCGTGGCGAAATAGACCGCCGTCGTGGTTCCGTTGGCCAGGAGGTTGTCGACCAGATCCGTATAGACTTCGCGCGCATAGGCCACGTCCGCGAAGCGCGCCTCGAGCGGAAATGTGTATTTCTGCAGCCAGACCTCAAGTGGCACGTCCAGCGCCTTGCCCATCTGCGGCCATTGCGGCGCATGGATGTGCAGGTCGACGAGGCCGGGCAGCAGGAACTGGCCATCGCCAAGCCGCACCAGCGTCCCCGCCTGACGGGCAGCATTCTCCCTCGCTCCGTACTCCGGATGGTCAGGCGACAGGATCTCGGCGATACGCCCCCGCGCATCGACGCCGAACAGATGATCCTCCAGTACCTCCAGCCGGCCGCGTTCGGGCGTGTGGAAGGCGGTCCCGATCAGCGTGAAGGGTTCTTTCGTCATGCGTGGTCGCTCCGGCTAAGGCGCTGCGTGGCCTACTAAAAAACAGTTGGCAAAACCGTGTGGCCACTGTCCTTCGAGCCCGACTGATCACATGGTCGAGCGAGAATTTCCAGAGGGGGACACCATGGAACGCGTTGCACCAGAGATCACACTGATTGCCCAGCCGGATGATCCGCTGCCATGGGGGAAGGCCGCACTGCTCGGCCTCCAGCATGTGCTGGCCATGGACGTCTATATCGTGCCGTTCATCATCGCATCGGTGCTGGCTTTCAGCGTCGGCGACGCCGGCGCCTTTATCCAGTCCGCCTTCGTCGCGGCCGGCATCGCGACATTGATCCAGTCGCAGTTCTTGATGCGACTGCCCGTGGTGCAAGGGCCATCCTTCGTTCCGATCGGCGCGGTGCTGGCCATTGCGTTCGGAGCGGGCGGCGGCATTGGCGGCCTTTCCGCAGTCGTTGGCGCGCTTATCCCCGGCGCCATACTGGTCATGCTGCTGGGGTCGCCAACGAAGATCTTCCATCGCCTCGTCAACCGTTTCGTGCCGCCCATCGTTGGTGGTGCGATCATCATCGTTGTCGGCGTGGCGCTGATGCCGGTGGCGCTCAAGGAAAGCGTGTTCGCGGTCCACGGCCCTGCCACGGTCGGCGGCAACATCATCCTCGCCTTCATCGCTGCCGCGGTGCTGGTCGGCTGCATGCTGGCCGGCATGGCGCTCGGCGCCAAAGGCAACTGGCTGCGCCTGCTCTCGGTCATCATCGCGCTCGCGGCCGGCAGCGCCGCCGCCGCCTTCATGGGCCAGTTGAACATGTCGGGCGTTTCCGCGGCGACCTGGTTTTCCATGCCGCGCATCGCCTTCTTCAACCTCGACGTGACGTTCTCGCTGTCGGCGACGCTGACGATGCTGATCGTCTACATCGTCGTTCTGGCTGAAACCACCGGCACCTGGTTCGCGGTCGGTGCCGTCATCGACAGGCCGCTGACGGATGACCAGCTCGACAAGGGTGCCACCGGCGAAGGCCTCGGCTGCCTGATCAGCGCGCTGCTTTGCAGCACGCCGGTCACCGGCTACTCGTCCAATGCCGGCATCATCGCCATCACCGGCATCGCCAGCCGGTCCGCCTTTGGCGCGGCCGGCATATTCCTGGTGGCGTTCGGGCTGATCGGCAAGCTCTCGGCGGTCATCGCCTCGATACCGGGTCCGGTCATCGGCGGCGTCTTCGGCGTGCTCTGCGTCGTCATCGCCATGAATGGTTTTCGCGTTGTGCGCGGCACACCGCTGAACGAGAGGAACATGCTGGTCATCGGCCTTCCCATCCTCATGGCGCTGTTCGCCACGCTGGCGCCACCGGACTTCGTGAAAACGCTTCCCGACCTGGTGCAGTATATCCTCGGCTCATCGATCGCATTCGGAGCCGTCTGGGCCATCGTGCTGCACCAGATACTGCCGAACGCCCGATAGACACATTGTAAGGAGCGCGGGTGGCCGTGATGCCACCCGCTCCGACATGCCGATTTTCAGGCGACATGGGGAGTTTGATGAACCGACTATTGATGGTGGCTGCTTCGATCGCACTCAGCGGCCCGGCGCTCGCAATGGACGGCCTGGAGCGGTCCCAACTCGCAATGGACCTCGGAAGCGTCTTGGCCTCCGAGGAGCCTTGTGGGCTCACCTACAGCTCTGGCGCCATTGAAAAATTCATAGACCAGAAAGTTCCGGCGGACGATATGGGTTTCCCATCCGAGCTTTCCATGATGACCAGCGGCGCCGAATTTCAGATCAAAGAAATGACGCCAGCGGCCAAGACCGCGCATTGTCGCCAAATTAAACGCGTGGCAAAGTCGTTCGGCTTTACTGAGTAGATTTCCGTCCCAAGCAAAAGAGCTGCTTTCTGAGCGCCCTTGTACCGCGCCACCACGATCCGGCCTGTCTTGATTTTGTCATGTCCCCAGTCTAAGCGGCGGATGCATGGGTGGCGCGTTCGCCGTACACTCCATGCAATCCGACACGACATGTCCATCCGAACGCACCTTTAATCCGGCAGGGGAGATCTGGCGATGATCAAGGCTTTCGTCGTGGACAATGATCGCCTGCGCGTCGTCGATGACCTCGTGCAGAATGGTGACAGCGTCGTCTGGGCGGACCTGCTCAATCCAACGAAGGAAGAAGAAGCAACCATCGAGAGCTGGCTTGGCGTTGCCATCCCGACCCGCGAGGAGATGGAGGAGATCGAGATCTCCAGCCGCCTCTATGTCGAGGACGGCGCCTATTTCATGACCGCCACGCTGCCGGCCCAGACCGAGGTCGACGATCCGCTGATGTCGCCGGTCACCTTCGTGCTCGCCGGCACCAGGCTGATCACCGTGCGCTACCACGAACCCAAGGCGTTCAAGACCTTTCCGCAGCGCGCCGAGAAGGTGGTGATGGGCTGCACCAGCGGCGACACCATCCTGATCGGACTGCTGGAGGCGATCGTCGACCGTCTCGCCGACATACTGGAACGCGCCGGCCGCGATATCGAGACCATCTCGCGCGACATCTTCCAGGCCACCTCGACCAAGGTTTCCAAGCGCAATCGCGACTTCCAGGAACTGTTGAAGGGCATCGGCCGCAAGGAAGACATCGCTTCCTCCGTGCGCGACAGCCTGATCTCGCTGCAGCGCCTGGCCGGCTTCTTCGCCCATGCTTCGACGCGGATGAAGATGAGCAAGGACACCAAGGCGCGCATCAAGACGCTGTCGCGCGACGTGCTGTCGCTCGCCGACCACGCCACCTTCCTGTCGCAGAAGATCTCGTTCCTGCTCGACGCCACGCTCGGCATGATCTCGATCGAGCAGAATGCCATCATCAAGATCTTCTCGGTCGCCGCCGTGATCTTCCTGCCGCCGACGCTGGTCGCCTCGATCTACGGCATGAATTTCGACATCATCCCCGAACTCAAATGGAACTTCGGCTACCCCTTCGCCATCGGCATGATGGTGCTGTCGGCGATCCTGCCCTACTGGTATTTCCGCCGCCGCGGCTGGCTCTGATCCCGGGCGTCGGCGTCCACCTTGGCTGCCTGGCGTACTAGAAAATACTTGACCTGACCGCGTCCGGCCTTCATCCGGGAACGCCGATCCGTCGCACCCGCATGTTCTTCAACCGGATTTGAGATATGACCGGAAAGACTTCTGCTCCCGGAAAGACCTGGACCTATGATGATTTCGTCGAGGGCACGAAGCTCGACCTCGGCATGAAGCTGGTGAGCGCCCAAGAGATCATCGAATTCGCCGGAGAGTTCGACCCGCAGCCGATGCATCTCGACGAGGAAGCCGGCAGAGCGAGCATCCTCGGCGGGCTGGCGGCGTCGGGCTGGCACACCTGCGCCATGTTCATGCGCATGTGGTGCGACGCGTTCCTGCTGGACTCCACCTCGCAGGGCTCGCCCGGCATCGAGTATGTCAAATGGAAGAAGCCGGTGCTGGCGGGCGACATGCTGACCGGGCACAGCACCATCATCGCCAAGCGCCTGTCCAGATCGAGGCCGCAGATCGGCCTTGTCACCATGCGCGCGGAACTTTTCAACCAGCGTGGCGAAAGCGTCTTCGAGCTCGAAAATACCGGCATGTTCCTCACCCGCGAGGCCCTGGCATGACCCTCGACGAGTTCTTCCGCATCGGCACCACCGTCACGCTCGGCTCGCACAGGTTCGAGCCGGAGGAAATCAAGGCGTTCGCCCGCAAATACGATCCGCAGGTCTTCCATGTCGACGAGGCGGCGGCCAAGGCCAGCGTCCTCGGCGGCCTCTGCGCTTCCGGCTGGCACACCGCCGCCACCTGGATGAAATACAATCTCCAGGCACGCATGGACGCAGAAGGCTGGACCGGCTCCGGCCCCGCGCCGGAATTCGGCCCCTCGCCCGGCTTCAAGAACCTGAAATGGCTGAAGCCGGTCTATGCCGGCGAAACAGTGACCTTCACCCGCACCGCCCTCTCCCACCGCCCCATCGCCTCACGCCCCGGCTGGCGTCTGCTGGCGCTGCATTCGGACGCCTTTGATTCGACCGGCGACAAGGTGCTGGAGTTTGAGAGCGCCGTGCTGGTGAAGGTTGAGTAGTGGCAGTGCCTCTTCCTTCTCCACTCGTGGGGTGAGAAGCGGTCTGCGTTAGCGGACGAAAAGCCAATTGCTTGGCTTTTCGAGCTTCGAACGCCCTAAGCCTGCGAAGGGCCGGGTGTGGAGGAGGAAGAGCCGCCCCTCAATGCCCTTCGAACCCGATCAGCGTCCTCACCGGCACGCCGAGCGCTTCGAGCTTGGCTCGCCCACCGAGGTCCGGCAGGTCGATCACGAAGCAGGCTGCAAGGATGTCGGCGCCGATCTGGCGCAGCAGCTTGACCGCCGCCTCCGCCGTGCCACCGGTGGCGATCAGATCGTCGACGAGGATCACCTTCTCGCCGGGGGCAACGCCGTCCTTGTGCATCTCCACCTCGTCCAGCCCGTACTCAAGGCTGTAGGCGACGCGCACCGTCTCGAAGGGCAGCTTGCCCTTCTTGCGGATCGGCACGAAGCCGGCTGAAAGCTGGTGGGCGACGGCACCGCCCAGGATGAAGCCGCGCGCCTCGATGCCGGCGATCTTGTCGATCTTCTGGCCGGCATAGGGATGCACCAGCTCGTCGATGGCGCGGCGGAAGGCGCGCGCATTGCCAAGCAGCGTGGTGATGTCGCGAAACAGGATGCCGGGCTTGGGATAGTCGGGAATGGTGCGGATCGCGGCAAGCAGCGTGTCTTCGAGCGAAGGTTTCATGAGGCGGCTCTCCGGATGATCCAGCTTCGGCTGACAGGTATGGAACGGCGCCGGTGCCAATTGTGACCCGGCGCGACCGGTAACGGCTAGCGCGATGTGGCGCCCGAGACAAGCGTGTCCGGCAAAGGATTGATCTCGGTCGCCTTGTCCCACGCCTGCGCGGCGATCTTCCACTGCCCCTCGGTTTTCACCAGCAGCAGCATTTCGACCGAGCGGCTGGTCTCGGCGCCGTTCTCGGCCATCTCCGCCCCGGCGACCGCGATCGCGATGTTGCCGAAGACATTGATGTGGACGCCAAGCACGGTCTCCTCGAATGTCCTGAGCGACGTTTGCGACAGCTTGCGCATCCGCTCGACAAAGTCGCTAACACCGATCGGTCTGGCCGGGCGGGCGGCGGGAAAGAGGCTGGCGCTGGCCAGGAAATCGCCGGCGAAATCATCCGAGCCAGGAGCCCGTCCCTCGCCCCAGTTCAGGCTTGCGAACTGACGCGCAATGATGGCCCTGATGGCGTCCTTGTCACCTTGGCCTTCACTGCCCGGCATGGCACCCTCCCCTTGCAGATTACCTGAAACGGAGATTTTCGCGCGACAATTGTCCTATCGTGGTGCAGCCCATCAGCTTCATGCCGCGCTCGATCTCGACGCGCATCTGCTCCAGCGCCCGTTCGACACCCGGCTGCCCTGCCGCCGCCAGCGGGAACAGATAGTACCGGCCGACGCCGACGGCCTTGGCGCCGAGCGACAGAGCCTTCAGCACATGCGTGCCGCGCTGCACGCCGCCATCCATGATGACATCGATCCGGTCGCCGACGGCATCGACGATCTCGGCAAGCTGGTCGAACGCCGCCCGCGAGCCGTCCAGCTGCCGGCCGCCATGGTTGGAAAGCACAATGCCGCTGCAGCCGATCTCGACCGCGCGTCTGGCATCCTCCACCGACATGATGCCCTTGAGGCAGAACGGCCCCGGCCACAGCCTGACCATCTCGGCCACATCGTCCCAGGTCATCGACGGATCGAGCATCTCGGTAAAATAGCGGCTGATCGACATCGTGCCGCCGCCCATGTCGACATGTTCGTCCAACTGCGGCAGCTTGAACCCCTCATGCGTGAAATAGTTGATCGCCCAGGCCGGTTTCAGCGCGAATTGCAGCATGCCGGCGAGGCTGAGCCTGAAGGGAATGGCAAAGCCGGTGCGCTTGTCGCGCTCGCGATTTCCCCCGGTGATGCTGTCGACGGTCAGCATCATCACTTCGACGCCGACCTCCCTGGCCCGCTGCATCATCGCCTTGTTGAGCCCGCGATCCCGGTGGAAATAGAACTGGTAGACCTGCGGGGCGCTGCTGATCTTGCGGGCTTCCTCGAGGCTGACGGTGCCGAGGGAGGACACGCCGAACATCGTTCCGTACTTGGCCGAAGCCCTGGCGACCGCGCGCTCGCCCTGGTGATGAAACAGGCGCTGCAGGGCGGTGGGTGAGCAATAGACCGGCATCGCCAGCTTCTGGCCCATGACCGTCACCGACATGTCGACCTCGCCGACGCCCCGCAGCACGTTGGGAACAAGGTCGCAGCTCTCGAAGCTTTCGGTATTGCGGCGATAGGTGACCTCGTCGTCCGCCGCGCCGTCGATGTAGTTGAAGATCGGTCCCGGCAGTCGTCGCTGCGCCATGCGGCGGAAATCGGAAAAGTTGTGACAGTCGTTGAGCCGCATCATCGAATTCCAGACGCCATGGGGACAGGCCATTCGCCGCCCTTCATGCGTCGAATATCAATCGGACGCTCTCGTGCCAACGGACTAATTTGTGGGCTGTCCGCAGAGCATGGGCATGAAGCGGACTTTATGCGGCATGCCCCGCAAAGCAGAAAGGGCGCCTCTCGGCGCCCTTTCTCGATCCTTGATTTTGCGCGGCTCAGTGCGCCACGCCGTCCCACACCTTGCGCTTGGTGAGATAGACCAGCGCACCGAACACCAGAAGGAAGAACAGCACGCGGAAGCCCGTCTTCTTGCGGTCTTCCATGTGCGGCTCTGCCGCCCATGTCAGGAAGGCAGCCACGTCGCGGGAATACTGTTCGACCGTCTGCGGCGCGCCGTCGTCATAGGTCACCTGGCCGTCGGAGAGCGGCTTTGGCATCTTCAGCGATACGCCGGACATGAAGTATGGGTTGTAGTGAGTGCCCTCGGGGATGACCATGCCGGCAGGCGGCGTCTGGTCGTAACCGGTCAGCAGCGAGTGGATATAGTCCGGGCCGCCCGCGTCATACTGGGTGAAGATATCGAAGACGAACTGCGGGAAGCCGCGCTCGACGCCGCGTGCCTTGGCCAGCAGCGACATGTCGGGCGGGGCAGCGCCACCGTTGGAGGCAGCAGCTGCTTCCTCATTGGCGAACGGCGCCGGGAAATGGTCGGACGGCTTGCCGGGACGGTCGAACATGTCGCCGGCATCGTTGGGGCCGTCATGGATGGTGTAGGTCGCGGCCAGCGACTTCACCTGGGCATCCGAATAGCCAAGGTCCGACAGCGTGCGGAAGGCCACCAGGTTCATCGAGTGGCAAGCCGAGCAGACTTCCTTGTAGACCTTCAGGCCGCGCTGCAGCTGGCCCTTGTCATAGGTGCCGAACGGTCCCGAGAAGCTCCAGCTCATCTCCTTGGGCTCGTTGATCGGGAAGTGCGTGGGTGCCGCAGCGTTGTGCGCCTCTTCGGCGGCGATCGCCCCCGTGCCGACGGCCCCAATGCCACCAGCAATCAGGCCGACCAGCGCCAGCGAGGTGAGAATCTTCTTCATGCCAAATCCCCTTAGATTCTCTACCCGCTCAGCCCTTGGTTTCCGGCGCGGCCGTAGCACCCGCCGGATGGCCACTGCCGCCACCCTTGTTCTTTTCAAGCACCGCCTCGGTGATCGAGTTCGGCAACCGCCGCGGCGTCTCGATGAGGCCGAGCACGGGAAGCGCGATCAGGAAGAAGGCGAAGTAGAACAGCGTCGCCATCTGCGCCATGAACACATAGCTGCCTTCCGCGGGCTGCGAGCCCAGCCAGCCGAGCAGGATCGCGTCGGCGACGAACAGCCAGAAGAACAGCTTGTACCAGGGCCGGTAGACGGCCGAGCGCACCTTGGACGTGTCGAGCCACGGCACCAGGAACAGCATGACGATGGCGCCGAACATGCAAAGCACGCCGCCGAGCTTGGAGTTGATCGGCCCGACATTGAAGGTGATGGCGCGCAGGATCGCGTAGAACGGCAGGAAGTACCATTCAGGCACGATATGGGCCGGCGTCTTCAGCGGGTTGGCAACCGTGTAGTTGTCCGGATGGCCGAGATAGTTCGGCAGGTAGAAGACGAAATAGGCGAAGAAGAACAGGAACACGATCATGCCGAACGCGTCCTTGATGGTCGCATAGGGCGTGAAGGCGACGGTGTCGGTCTTCGACTTGACCTCGATGCCGGTCGGGTTCGACTGGCCGACCACATGCAGCGCCCAGATGTGCAGCACGACGACGCCCGCGATCATGAACGGCAGCAGGTAATGCAGCGCGAAGAAGCGGTTCAGCGTCGGATTGTCGACGGCGAAGCCGCCAAGCAGCAGTTCCTGGATCCAGTTGCCGACCAGAGGAATGGCCGAGAAGAAGCCGGTGATGACGGTGGCGCCCCAGAAGCTCATCTGGCCCCACGGCAGCACGTACCCCATGAAGCCGGTCGCCATCATCAGCAGGTAGATGATGCAGCCGAGGATCCACAGCAGCTCGCGCGGCGCCTTGTAGGAGCCGTAATAGAGACCACGGAAGATGTGGATGTAGACGGCGACGAAGAAGAACGACGCGCCGTTCGAATGCATGTAGCGCAGCAGCCAGCCCGAATTCACGTCGCGCATGATCTTCTCGACCGAGCCGAAGGCGAGATTGGTGTCAGCCGTATAGTGCATGGCCAGCACGATGCCGGTGATGATCTGCGCCACCAGCATGATCGACAGGATGCCGCCAAAGGTCCACGCATAGTTCAGGTTGCGCGGCACCGGATAGGAGACAAAGGAATCATGGATCAGCCGCGGCAGCGGCATGCGGGCGTCGAACCAGCGTTCGATACCGGTCCTGGGCGTATAGGTCGAGTGTCCCTCGCTCATGGAAATATCCCCCTGCCTCAACCGATAAGGATCTTGGTATCGGAAATGAACTTGAATACCGGCACAGCCATGTTCTCAGGCGCCGGGCCTTTGCGGATGCGGCCGGCGGTGTCGTATTGCGAACCGTGGCACGGGCAGAACCAGCCGCCGAAATCGCCTTCCTGGCCGAGCGGAATGCAGCCCAGATGCGTGCAGACCTGAACCATCACCATCCAGGCTTCCTTGCCGGGCGTGGTGCGGTTGGCGTCGGTCGCCGGCGCGTCGGACGGCAGATTGGCGTTGCGGGCGATCGGATCCTTGAGATCGGCCAGATTGACCGCCTCGCCGTCCTTCATTTCTTTTTCGGTGCGGTTGCGCACCACGACCGGCTTGCCGCGCCATTTGACGATCAGCGACATGCCCGGCGTCAGCGAGCCGACGTCGACTTCGACGGAAGCGAGCGCCAGCGTCGAGGCATCGGGACGCATCTGGTCGATGAACGGCCACGCGACAGCACCCGCGCCGACCACCGCGGCCATGCCGGTGGCGACGTAGAGAAAATCTCGACGGTTGGGATCGTGGATGTCGGTTGCGCTCACGGGTGCCTGATCCTTTCGCCTCTTCCGCGCCGGTGGCTGAGCCTTGTTCCCCGCTCATTCACGCCAACCCGACAGCGCATGGCGAACAGGCTAGCGAATTCCTCCGGCATTTGGACTTCGGTTTATGCGTGAAGCCCGTTTTTGTCCAGACGGGTGAAGGCACATGGGCAGATTGTCGCGGGGACAAAATACCCTATCGCGCGACAAGACCGCGAACGGCCGGGAAACGCCGCTAAACAACAGGGAAACAACCGCAAATCCCAACCCCTTGTTCGCCTCGACACGAGACGTCGGCCGGGTCTATCCTGCCCCTCATGGCGCATGTCATCGATCGCGAGGAATGGGCCGTTCGCCCCGACCGCTGGAAGGGCGAACTGCAATGCGGCGTCTACGGCTCCAACTCCTGCCTGATCTTCAACTATCTGCCCGACACCGGCGGCGGCCCGAGGCTGCATAAGCATCCCTACGCGGAGATTTTCATCATCCGTCAGGGAAGCGGTCTGTTCACCATCGGCGACAAGGAAATCGAGGCCTCCGCCGGCCAGATCGTCATCGTGCCGCCCGGCACGCCGCACAAATTCACCAATCTCGGTCCCGGCCCGCTGGAAACGACCGACATCCACGAGAACGGCACTTTCATCACCGAGTGGCTGGAGTGACCATGATCCCGAAAAGTGGAAACCGGTTTTCGGAAAAGATCATGGTCCAACGTAAAAGAGCTATTTCGCGCCGAGCCTGACCAGGACGGCCCTTGGGATATCGTATTCGCGGATCGCGCCGTCATGCTTGCGCAGGCCACACAGCTCGCGCTGGATGAAATAGCCGTGCACGGCCTCCGCCGCCTCCTTGAGCAGCCGGGGACGGTGCTCGGCATCGTCGCCATTGTCGCGAAGCCTCGCCAACGTCTCCTCCACGCGCTGGCCGGCGCGGCCGAGCGCTGCCGCCTTCTCGGCGAGAATTTCATGGCCGAGCGCGTCAAAGGCGGCTTCCGCCGCGGAAGTGCCGGCAAGATGAGAGGGAGGGCGCAGTGACATCTCAGTCTCTTTTCCCATGTCCGGAGAGCATCATGCGGTGCGTGACGAATTCTTCGCCCGCCACGTGCTGGAAGCCAAGCCCCTCATAGAAAGGAAAGGCTTCCTTCGGCGCACGCGTGTTGAGGACCGCGAAATATTGGCGTGCCCTGTCAATGACGGTTTCGACCAGCATGCGGCCAAGGCCGTTGCGGCGGTGAGGAGCACTGACAAACAGGTGCCGGACCCGCCCCTGTCTTCCGTCGAAATACGGATCGACATTCAGCCCGCACACACCGACGAGGTCCCGTCCCCGCCACGCGCCGTACAGGGCCTCGCCGCGCTTCAGGAACTTGTTGCGGCCGCTTGCCCAGCCATCCGCCAGGCGCACCAGCATCCAGTAACCTTCCAGCCGGCTCTCTTCCTTCAGCGCGTCGAAGGCTGGCACGGTCGGCCGAAGCCGCTTGACCACATGGAAGCTCCGCGCCGCACCACTCATGCCCCTACTCCGCCGGCCTCGTCTCTTCCAGCACGCTGTCTTCATGATACAGGAAGCCGCCGGACTGGCGTTTCCAGAGCCTCGCATAGAGCCCGTCCAGCGCCACCAGTTCGTCATGCGTGCCCTGCTCGACGATGCGGCCACCATCGAGCACGACCAGCCGGTCGAGCGCTGCGATGGTCGACAGCCGGTGCGCGATGGCGATGACCGTCTTTCCTTCCATCAGCCGCGTCAGGTTCTCCTGGATGGCCGCCTCGATGTCGGAATCGAGCGCCGAAGTCGCCTCGTCCAGCACCAGGATCGGCGCGTCCTTGAGGAAGACGCGCGCAATCGCCACGCGCTGGCGCTGGCCGCCAGACAGTTTCACGCCGCGCTCGCCGACAAAGGCCTCGTAGCCGATGCGGTCACGATTATCGCGCAGGCCGAGGATGAACTCGTGCGCCTCCGCCTTCCTGGCCGCCGCAATCACCTCGGCGTCGGTGGCATCGGGCATGCCGAGCTTGATGTTGTCGCGCAGCGAGCGGTGGAACAGTGCGGTGTCCTGGCTGACGACGCCGATATTGGCGCGCAGCGAGTTCTGCGTGACTTTGGAGACGTCCTGCCCGTCGATGGTGATCTTGCCGCTTTCGACGTCGTAGAGGCGCAGGATCAGATTGACCAAAGTGGTCTTGCCGGCACCGGACGGTCCGACCAGCCCGACCTTCTCGCCTGGCCGCACGATAAGATCGATGCCGTTGAGCACGCCCGAACTCTTGCCATAGTGGAATTCAAGGTTCCTGACGTCGATGCGTCCGCCGGCCACGACCAGTTCCTTGGCGTCGGGCGCATCGACCAGCCCGAGCGGCTGCGAGATCAGCGCCTTGGAGTTCTCCAGCACGCCGAGGTTTCGCAGGATGCCGTTGAGCTGCATCATCAGCCGGCCGAGCAGCATGTTGAGCCGCAGCACCAGCGACAGCGTGAAGGCGACGGCGCCGACGGTGATCGACCCTTCGACCCAAAGATAGACGGCAAAACAGGCGATTGCCGTGATCATGAAGCCAGACAGCGTCGTCAGCGCCATCCGCACGCCGGTCAGCCGGCGCGTGAACGGGCGCAGTGCGTCGAGATAGATGTCGAAGCCGCTACGGATATAGCGGTCGTCGCCATCGGCCGAAAACAGTTTCAGCGTCTGCACGTTCGAATAGGAGTCGACGATGCGGCCATTGATCATCGAGCCGGCCTCGGCGGTTGCCTCGGCATGCTTGCGGATCGCCGGCAGATAGAATTTTGCCAGCAAGCCGAAGGCCGCGATCCAGACCACCACCAGTGCCGCCAATCGCAGGTCAAGTCCGGCCACCACCGCCAGCGTCGTTACCGTGTAGACGACCATGAACCAGACCACCTCGATGAAGCTTTCCATCAGGTCGCCGGTCGCCTGCCCCGCCTGCCAGACCTTGGTGGCGATGCGGCCGGCGAAATCGTTCTGGAAGAAGGCGTAGGACTGGCGCGACACGTGCCGGTGCGCCTGCCAGCGCACCAGATTGTAGAAGCCGGGCGTGATCGTCTGCTCGTCGACCAGCGCCGACAGGCCGACGACGATGGTGCGGACGACCAGCACCACAACAGCCATGAACACCAGTTCGGGACCGGCGGCGGCCCAAAGCGCCTGCCAGTTGCGCGGCCCCTGAAGCTGGTCGAGAATGTCGACCAGCCGCCCGACGAAGTAGAACAGGCCGGCCTCGACCAGCGGCGCGATGCCGCCGATGACCAGCATGGCAAAGAAGGCGAACTTCGCCTGTCCGACATAATGCCAGATGAAGCCGCCGACGCTGGCCGGGGGCCGAAGGTTCGCCGGCTCCCTGAACGGATAGACCCAGTTCTCGAACCAGCGATAAATGGCAGTCATCATGCGGCGGCCATCATTCTGCGGCTTGTCCCTTTGCAAGTGCGTCGTTGGCGGCATCGACCGGACCGTCCTCGAGCAGGAACCCGCCCGACTGCCGTTGCCACAACTGCGCATAGAGCCCGCCCCTGGCGACGAGCTCCTCATGCGAACCTTCCTCGATGATCCGACCCTTGTCCATCACCACCAGCCTGTCCATGGCGGCGATGGTCGACAACCGGTGTGCGATGGCGATGACGGTCTTGCCCTGCATGAGCTTGTAGAGGTTCTCCTGGATGGCGGCTTCCGCCTCGGAATCGAGCGCTGACGTCGCCTCGTCGAGAATGAGGATCGGCGCGTCCTTCAGCATAACGCGGGCAATGGCGATGCGTTGCCGCTGGCCGCCGGACAATTTGACGCCGCGATCGCCGACATGGGCATCGAAACCCTTGCGGCCTTCGCCGTCGGAAAGCCCCTCGACGAAGTCCATCACCTCGGCGCGGCGGGCCGCCTCGACCAGCATTTCGTCGGAGGCGTCGGGCCGTCCATAGAGGATGTTCTCGCGCACCGAGCGATGCAGCAGCGAGGTATCCTGCGTGACCATGCCGATCTGCGCGCGCAGCGAATCCTGCTTCACGCCTGCGATCTCCTGGCCATCGATCAGGATCTTGCCGCTTTCGAGGTCGTAGAAGCGCAGAAGGAGGTTGACCAGCGTGGACTTGCCCGCACCCGAGCGGCCAACGATGCCGACCTTTTCGCCCGGCTTCACCGCCAGCGACAGGCCCTCGATGACGCCTTTCTGTTTTCCATAGTGGAAGCCGATGTCGTCGAACCGGATCTCGCCCCTGGAAACGGCAATATCGCTGGCATCCGGCCGGTCCTCGACAAGGCGCGGCAATGAGATCGAAGCGATGCCGTCATGCACCGTGCCGATGTTCTCGAACAGCGCCGACATTTCCCACATGATCCATTGCGACATGCCCCACAGCCGCAGCACCAGGCCGATGACCACGGCGACCGCGCCTATCGACACCGCCTGGTTCAGCCACAGCCACAGCGAGATCGCGGTGACCGAGAACAGCAGCAGCGAATTCATGATGTAGAGCAGGACGTAGAGCACCGTCACCAGGCGCATCGACCGGTAGACCGTGTCGAGAAAGCCGCCCATGCCTTCCTTGGCGAAAGACGCTTCGCGGCGCGCATGGGAAAACAGCTTGACCGTCTGGATGTTGGAGTAGCTGTCGACGACGCGTCCGGTCATGATCGAGCGCGCATTGGCCTGCGCCTCGCCGACCTTGCCCAGGCGCGGTATGAAGTATCGCAGCAACAGAATGTAGCTGACCAGCCATACACCAAGCGGGGCGGCCAGCCGCAGGTCGGCCGAACCGACAATGAACAGCATGCCGAGGAAATAGACGATGACGTAGTTCAAGACGTCGATCAGCTTGATGACGCATTCGCGCACGGCGAGCGCCGTTTGCATCAGCTTGGTGGCGATGCGGCCGGCAAACTCGTCCTGGTAGAAGCTCATCGACTGCTTGAGCAAATAGCGATGCACCTGCCAGCGGATGCGCATGGGATAGTTGCCCATCAGCGTCTGCTGGTTCAGCATCGAATGCAGCCAGACCGTGCCGGGCAGTGCGAACAGCACGACGAAGGCCATCAAGGCAAGCCTCCAGGCTTCCGTCTGCAGGAAGGTCTCGCGATTCTGCGCCGACAGCCAGTCGACGATGCTGCCGAGGAAGCCGAACATCCACACTTCGGCAATGGCGATTGCTGCCACCAGCACCGCGTCGATCAGGATATAGGGCCACGCGCCGCGTGTATAATGCACGCAGAAGGCGACCAGTGTCTTGGGCGGCTCGACCGGCTCCGCTGCCGGGAACGGATCGAGCCTTCTTTCAAACCAGGCAAACATCTTGTCGGTACTCTTCAAATATGCCAGGGGTTGGCAATCCTGGTTTCCAGCTACGCGGCAAGCGGGCGTACGGCATCTAAGACCGGCGGCTCGGATTCACCCGAGTCGCCGGTCTTGCTTCGCCCAATATAGGGCGTCGACGACGTTTCGCCGACAGGCTGGTTCGACGATGCTGACGCCACACTGGCAACAGCACGGGTCTTCGGCCGGATCAGCCGGATGAGCCGCCGCACGAGCGACGGCCGGCCCGGATCAGGAACCGCGCGCGAGAAATCGACGTCCGGCAGCATGCCGCGATGCGGACGGCGGCGTGTCTGGGCATGAACCGCCGACGAATAGGTTTCGCCGATCAGCAGCGCCCAGGTCGCCATCTTCTGATCGTGCAGGCTTCTTGAGCCGGGTATTCTGTAGGGATCGAACATGGGTCCGTCCTCCGTGTTGAAATAGCGATAAAAAGGCGAGGCAATATCGTCCGCCGGCATCTGGCCGAAGGCGCGGATCGCATCGGTCTGGAAACGATGGCCGGCGTCGTACCGGGCACGTTCAGGTGAGGCGTTCAGCCGCTTTGATTTGAAAAACATCGCAGGATTCCTTCGAGAGCCGAAAAAGCGTTTCGGCGGGAATCGGTGCGATCAAGTCTTAGAAAGTCAGGAGAATCGTCGTACCGAAACCGCCGTGGAGCGTACTAGTCCACGAGAGGGGCGCTGGATGTGCATGGTCATCATGAATTACCCCTCCATCGGTTCGGGTTGACAATGGTTGGCGTATACAAGACTTCGCAAAAAATGGCCACCCGCAGGCCCGGGAATTTCCAAAACCGCCGGATTCCTGTGGCCGATCTGCCACTTATTAGAAGGATGTGGAAATGAACGACCGTCTCCGCATCGCGCTCTACCAGCCGGATATCGCCGGCAACACCGGGACAATCCTGCGCTTCGCCGCGTGCCTCGGTCTTGGCGTCGACATCATCGAACCCGCGGGCTTCCCGCTCTCCGACCGGGCTTTGAAACGGGCCGGCATGGACTACATCGAAATGGCTGCCCTGACCCGGCATGCCGACTGGGACGCCTTCGAGGACTGGCGCAAGGCCCGCGCGCACCGGCTGGTGCTTCTGTCGACCAAAGCCACGACCGCCTATACCGGTTTTGCCTTCGCCGATCGCGACATCCTGCTGTTTGGCCGCGAATCCGCAGGCGTGCCGGATCGTGTCCATGAGGCGGCGGAAGCGCGGCTGATCATCCCGATGCAGCCGGGCGCGCGCAGCATCAATGTCGCGCTGTCCGTCGCAATGGTGGCGGGCGAAGCCATCCGGCAGCTTGGATAGCAAGCCATCGGCAGGCATGGCGATCACCACCTCCTCCCCACCCTCGACAAGCCCCTCCTGCGTCATTCTCACCCAAGCGCACATCGCCTTCTCCTGCGGTTTGCATATCCTTGGCTTCCTGGCTACAAGCTCAACTTAACTTGAGGTCAAGGGGAAAAGTCGTAAATGGCGCCAGTAACGGAATTGACGGTTGGCCAGGTGGCCGCGCGCAGCGGGGTGGCGGTGTCGGCGCTGCATTTCTATGAGGCGCGCGGGCTTATCCGCAGCCACCGCACCTCCGGCAACCAGCGCCGCTACGGCCGCGATGTGTTGCGGCGCGTCGCTATCATCAAGGTCGCGCAGGAGGTCGGCATCTCGCTGGCCGAAATCGGCTCCGCGCTTGAATCACTGCCGGAAGGCCGCACGCCGACGCGCGACGACTGGAACCTGCTGTCGACCGCCTGGCGCGACGGGCTCGACCAGAAGATCGCCCAGTTGAAGAAACTGCGCGACGGCTTGACCGACTGTATCGGCTGCGGCTGCATGTCGATCGACAAATGCCCGCTGAGGAACAGGGGCGACCGGCTGGCAAGGGAAGGCACGGGGGCGAGAAGGCTGATTGTGCCTTGAGTGTGAAATGCAGTGCAACGAGGAGGAAACGCCGGTGCTGGGACACTTGATCCAAGCAGAGGAACAGAGCCAACTCATTACGATCTACCGGATCGACTCCGGCGGCATGCCAACCCTCTACACCTCTGTGAGTTTCGAGGAAGCGCGGAAGATGGGGTTCGAGAAATTCGGCAGGTTGCTTGGCGAGAACCTGGTCTTGGATTCTCCAGGAATGCGCGATCTTTTCTCTCTTTGACAGCAGTCAATCCGCCGCCGGAAGGCGCCTGATCGTAAACTCGATCAGGTCGCCCGGCCGCTCGAACCAGCTTTCGATCTCGGTCCAGTAGGCCTGCTTGGGGAAGCGCTCGAACCATTCCTGGGCCTTGAGGCGCGCATCGGAGCGCGGCAGGACGAAGGTCTCTCGCAGAAACCCATCTCGTGGCTTGTTCGCGCGCTCAGCCCGACTTTGGTCGAGCCTTTTCTTCAGTCCATGCAGCGGCGGTCTTGCCGGGGTGCCCACGAAAGAACTCCTTGCCACCTGGCGCATGACCCCGAAATCGGAATCGAGGTTTGGAAAGGATCATGCGCAAAACCAAGGTGCTGCAGCGCCCTTTGCGCGTCCAAAGGACGCGTGGCGCTGCAACGGGACTTGACCCTGTCCCCTAAGAGATTAGGGATCGCGCCCGTAAAAGACGAGTCATTTGTGGACTCGCCGCCCGCCCAACCGGAGACGGCACTTGGAACGACCCGAAATACCGGCAGGACTGCCCGCGGACATCGAAGAGAAGAAGATGAAGGCGCGGCTCTGGTTCGAGGCGCTGCGCGAACGCATCTGCGCCGGCTTCGAGCAGATCGAGCAGGATCTCGGCGGCCCGCTGGCCTCCTGGTCGCCCGGCCGCTTCGAAAAGACGCCCTGGGAACGCGACGAGGGCAAGGGCGGCGGCGGCACCATGTCGATGATGTATGGCCGCGTCTTCGAGAAGGTCGGCGTCCACACCTCGACCGTCCATGGCGAGTTCTCGCCTGAATTCAGGAAGCAGATGCCGGGCGCCGAGGAAGACCCGCGCTTCTGGGCATCAGGCATTTCGCTGATCGCGCATCCGTGGAACCCCAACGTGCCGGCCGTCCACATGAACACGCGCATGGTCGTCACCTCCCGCCACTGGTTCGGCGGCGGCGCCGACCTGACGCCCGTGCTCGACCGCCGCCGCACGCAGGATGATCCCGACACCATCGCCTTCCATCGCGCCATGCAATTTGCCTGCGAGAAGAACGCCGGCGTCGCCGACTATCCGAAATTCAAGGCATGGTGCGACGAGTATTTCTACCTGTCGCATCGCAATGAACCGCGCGGCACCGGCGGCATCTTCTTCGACTGGCTGCATTCGGGCGAGGACAAGGGCGGCTGGAATGCCGACTTCAACTTCGTCCAGGATGTCGGGCGTTCCTTCCTTGTCGTCTACGGCCATCTCGTGCGCGCCAATTTCAACGAAAACTGGACCGACGGCGACCGCGACGAGCAGCTCATCCGCCGTGGCCGTTACGTCGAGTTCAACCTGCTGCACGATCGCGGCACCATCTTCGGCCTGAAGACGGGCGGCAACGTCGCCGCCATCCTGTCCAGCCTGCCGCCAGAGGTGCGCTGGCCGTGAGTTTCTGGTGAGCGGAGGTTGGCCGCGCCAACCATTCGCCCGAACCCGGAACGGAAGGTGACGGCAAGCGCGCACGAAACTGTCAGCGGAACCGCACCGCTCCGCCTTTTTGATAGCCTAAGGCAACCAAAACCGTCCCATCCGTGTTATGCTCTCCACCCGCATGCGATCCAGCACTGCTTGACAATGGATCGTGGGAGAAAGTGTCGGAGCAAGCCTGTGCGTCCCAGGGGGCGTTCAGCACTCTTGGAGCATCGGCCTCCGAAAATGGAGACCTGTTCCCGATAATCCGGCGCTTAAAAAAGAAGCAGGGCCCGTCCAGATATATCGGGTGGATGAGGCTCTCTGGAGGAAAAGGAGACATGCCATGAAGCAATTTAACTGCGGTTCGCTCGTTCCCGGCTGCGGCTGGCACACACGTGCCGACGAGGAGGCCGAGGTCATGCGCCGTGCCGTCGAGCATATGCGCGAGACGCATGGCGAAACGGTCATCCGTGAAACGATGATCGAGGCCATCCGGTCCCGGATCGAGAAGGTCCGCGACGCGGCGTAGGGGTGCGGCGGGGGGTTGTCAGCCACGGCAAACGAACCGCGGGCCGTGACGCCCGCGATTTGGCGTTTGACACCATCTGCGGCGACCTGACGGATATTGCCCAAAAGTAGCCCTGGAATTGGGACAACGATGCGCAAAGGAAGACGTAAGGCGCGTCGCATGAATCCGTTCCGACACGCCGCGATTCAGGCGCTTCTAGCTCAAAAAATTATATTTACTCAAGCTTATATAAACCGTGCGGTAACCGAGCCCGTGCGATCGTCACGCGAATATTCCGGACTACAGTGGGCTGCCAGAGAAGCCCGTCGCCACCAGGCACTGGTCCGGAACCGGTGGGGCGAGGTGTTTCGCGCATGCGCGACAGGGCCGGCAATCGAGTGAGTTTCCGCACGACGGCGCTTCTGCTGTGCGCGCTCCTTGGCGCGTCTCCGGCGATTGCCCAGGAAATGACGACATCGCTGGTCGACATACATCAGGGCTCGCCGCTCAGCGATCGCGCGAGAAGCCTGGGCGACGGCGGTTATGAACTGCAGAACGGAAGCCGGGTATCCTTCAACCAGTGGTATCGGGCAAGCTGGGTCGACATGCATGTGGATCTGCTGACCCAGATCACTGAGGACACCGGAATCCTTTGGGGATTTGGGACGGGGGAAGAAGGCGAGAAGTATCGAATCGAGCCCAGCCTCAAGCTTGGTTTCCTCAGTCAGATGCATCCGGGTCCGAACAGCACTCTTTCCCTGTCGCTCACCACGACAATCGGCGGAAAGCTCGCCGAAAAGGCCTGCCAAGCTGACTACGGCGACTTGGGTACCTACAGCGTCAATTGCCGGCTCGCGGCCAGCGAGATGGCGCCTGAGGAAACCTTGAAATATCTGGTTAACGCTAAACCGGAGAGCCAGCATCTCTGGCTGAACTACCGTGTTACTTTCTGATCGCGAGAGCATGAGATGTCAGGTAGCCGCTGGATAGTTCGCGATCGTCCATCCTAGCTCCTCTTTGAACCGGGGTAAGAACATGTCAAATAATCGTTGGAAGTTCGGTATTGCCACGGCCCTCGCCCTTCTGCCGGCATCGCTGGCAGGAGCTCAAGAAGCTGTCGGTCCGGATCCGCTGTCCACGCTCTGCGTCGGCGGTCAATCAAACGCTTCCATATGCCTGAGTGCAACCCTCCCGACGACCCCGTCGCAGACTGTGCAAAGCTGGATGAGCCCCGATGTCGGGGCCGCGTGGCGTGCAGGTTACAAGGGAAAAGGCGTCACGATTACGCTCGTCGACGACTTCTCCAGTACATCGCGGTTCAGCGGCAACTTTGGGATTGGGGTGCAGTACCAGCGGCACGGAGAATGGACGCGCGAGGAAGCCAGCATGATTGCGCCCCTGGCAACCATAAGGTCGAAAGACTTCACCACGAGCTCATCGGTCACGCTGGCGCCGGGCCTGAACGTGCTCAATCTTAGCTATGGCATGTTCGCCCGAGCGGGCTACAGCCCGAACCAGATCGGATGGAGCGCCGAGGAAGCCTCCATCATCTCCTATGCCACCAAAGGAACGGCCGTGGTTTCGAAGGCAGCGGGCAACGACTCGGTTGCCGTGGGCGGTGTCTCCGGCGGCCAACAGGACTATCTCGACCTCGCTCTGATCGGAAAGGCGTCCGCCATTTTCGTCGGCGCGCTTAACGGGAACGGTACGACGTCGAACCCGACCGGGATGGCCTGGTACTCCAACACCGCCGGCTCCAACCCGCTTGTGCAGAGCCATTTCCTCGTTGTGGGTGTCGCTGGGGACAAGACTGGCCTTTACGGCACCTCCTTCGCGGCCCCGATTATTTCCGGCTACGCCGCGATCGTGGGGAGCAAGTTCACCAAGGCAACGTCGACCCAGATCACCAACCAGTTGCTCAATACAGCCCGTACCGACACGCTGATCGACTATAGCCCCTCGGTCTATGGCAAAGGCGAGGCAAGCCTTTCGCGCGCCCTTGCTCCCGTATCGATCAGGTAAGGGGCACTGAGCGCGAGGTCTAAGCGGCCATAAGATCAGGCTCCAGAGCGGTTCATCGTATCGCGGAAATGCAGGCCGCTCTACTTCCTTGTTTTGGCGCCTAAGCTTCGAGCGCCTTCGCGGCGCGTTCAAGCAACGCGTTGCGATCAGGTGCGAAACCCGCATCGATCCATTCCGCTTCCAGGTTCTTCAGGACTTCGCCGAGCTTCGGCCCGGGCTTGGCTCCGATCGCGGTGAGATCGGCGCCCTTGAGCGGAAACACCGGCCTTTCCCATTTCACGGCGAAGCTCAGCAGGCGCGAAAAGCCGCCGGCTTCCAGCAGCGCATCCGTATCCTCCATCGCGCGCGCCCGCGCCGAGGCAAGCGACAGCCTGAGACGATCGACAAGCCCTTGCCGGTCACCGCGATAAAGCTTCTTGGCGAGTTCGCCTTCCGTGGTCTTCGGCGCGACGGCGACACTCAGCGCCCAGTGGCGCAGGCGGTCGGCTTCCGCTGTCGAGAATCTCAGCCCCTCGGCCAGTGCCTTCATGCGCGTGGCATCGGGCGGCACGATCGCCTCCAGCCTGAGCAGCGGATCCGGCGTCCAGCCCAGATCCTTCTCGGCCCTGGTCAGCGGGTGGATCGAATCGATGCCCCATTTCTCGCTTTCCGGCAGCACGCTGGTCAGCACGCCAGCCTGCCGCATCCACAGCAGCGCCCTTGAGGGATCAGGCGCCGACAAGAGTTTCTTCAGCTCGGACCAGACCCGTTCGGCGGAAAGCTGGCTGAGCCCCTCCTTCAACCGGGCGCAGGCTTTCAGCCCTTCGGCGTCCGGCCGGCCATCGCCATACCAGGCGAAGAAGCGGAAAAACCTGAGGATGCGCAGATAATCCTCGCGGATGCGCGCCTCGGCATCGCCGATGAAGCGCAGGCGGCGCGCTTTGATGTCGGCGATGCCGCCGACCAGGTCGATAAGCGTGCCGTCGGCTTCGGCGTAGAGCGCGTTGATGGTGAAGTCGCGGCGATCCGCGTCGGCCTGCCAGTCGCGGCCGAACGAAACCGTGGCGCGCCGCCCGTCCGTCTCGATATCCGCTCGCAAGGTGGTGACCTCATAGGGCTTGCCGCCCGCGACGATGGTGATGGTGCCGTGCTCGATGCCGGTCGGCACCGCCTTGAAACCTTCCGCCTCGGCACGGCGGATGGTCTCATCAGGCAGGCACGTGGTGGCGATGTCGATATCGGCGACCGGTTGGCCCATCAGCGTGTTGCGCACCGCCCCGCCCGCGACACGCGCCTCCTCACCGCCCTCGGTCAGAATGCCGAGCAGGCGCTGCAGATCCTTGTCGCCGAGCCAGTCGGCCCTGCCCGCAATCGATGAACTCACGCATAGAGCCTTTCAAAGAGCGTACGGATGATGCCGGCGGTGACGCCCCAGATGCGGCGGTCGCCATACGGCATGTCGTAGAAGAACCATTCGAGATCGTTCCACATGCGGCTGTCACGCTTGTGGTTGGCCGGATCCATCAGGAAGCGCAGCGGCACTTCGAAGGCGGCATCGACCTCGTCGGCGTTGAGTGTCAACTGGAAAGGAGGCCGAACTATGCCCAGCACCGGCGCGATGCGGTAGCCGCTGCCGGCGACATAGTCGGGCATGCGGCCGATGATCTCGATGCGATCGGCGCCAAGGCCGATCTCCTCGAAGGTCTCGCGCAGCGCCGCCGCTTCCGGGCTTGCGTCGGCCGCATCGATGGTGCCGCCGGGAAAGGCCACCTGGCCCGAATGGCTGCGCAGCTTTTCAGCCCGCTTGGTCAGGAGAACCGTCGCATCGCCATCGTGGTCGACCACCGGGATCAGCACCGCGGCATCGCGCAGCGCCTTCGCCTGGCTGAGACGCGGATGACCGGGATTGAAGCGATGGTCGCCATAATCGTCGCCGGCATGCGCATCCGGCTGCGCGGCAAAGCGGGCGCGGAAGTCCGCGGTGGAAAACCGGGCCGGCGTCACCTGGTCCATCACGCACTCAGCCGCTTCAACTGGTCGGCAGCCATGATCGGAAACACGGCTCCCTTGGAGCGCACGGCGAACATGGTCTTGTCGCCGATCTCGATTTCTTCGCCATGCCCGACCAGTTCGTACATCACCGGCCGCGCCACCAGCGCCTCCAGCCGGCCGCGCACCAGCACATAGGGCTTCAGCCCACCGGTGTCGTTCTCGTCGACGAAGCGCAGGGGGCGGTCCGGCCCGACCTCGACGACATCACCGACATTGGTGCGGAAGGTGATAACTTGGCCCTCGCCGCTGCCCGAAACATTCATCTCGACGGCAATGAAAGGCGCATCGGCGACGCGGATGCCGACCCGTTCCACCGGCGTCACCAGATAGGTCTTGCCGTCCGCGTCCTTGCGCAGCACCGAGGAGAAGAGCTGCACCAGCGGCATGCGGCCTATCGGCGTGCCCAGGTAGAACCAGGTGCCGTCGGCCTTGATCTCCATGTCGAGATCGCCGCAGAAGTCGGGATTCCAGCGCTCAACCGGCGCCGGCCCCTTGCCGGCCCGCGTGGCGCGGGAGACAAGCGCCTCCAGCCCTCGTGCCTCGGTTGCGGCCGTCAGGCTTTCTTCACGATGTTCGGAGTGTTCCGTCATGGTCACGAAATAGTCACTGTTGTTTCGCTTGTCAGCCTAAGTGTACGATTTAAGTTCGGTCATAGGCGCTACGCGAGGCCGAATCGCGGCAGTCATGTTATTCTGCGGGCCGGTATTTCCAACAACTAAGGATCGATGCTGAATGAGCGTGATGATCAAGGAAAATCCGATCAGCGATGCCGAGATGATCGCCCAGGCCGAAAAGGCACTGTCCGACATCTCCAGGGTTCGTGACGGTGTCGGCCGGGTCATCTTCGGCCAGGAAAGCGTGGTCGAGCGCACGCTGGTGGCGGTGCTGGCCGGTGGCCATGCGCTGCTGGTCGGCGTGCCCGGCCTTGCCAAGACCAAGCTGGTCGAAACGCTTGGCATCGTGCTCGGCCTTGATTCGCGCCGCATCCAGTTCACGCCGGACCTGATGCCCTCCGACATCCTCGGTTCCGAAGTGATGGAGCAGGACGAGGCCGGCAAGCGTTCCTTCCGCTTCATCTCCGGGCCGATCTTCGCCCAGTTGCTGATGGCCGACGAGATCAACCGCGCCTCGCCGCGCACCCAGTCGGCGCTGCTGCAGGCGATGCAGGAATATCACGTCACAATCGCCGGCGCCCGCCACGATCTGCCGGCGCCCTTCCACGTGCTGGCGACGCAGAACCCGCTGGAGCAGGAAGGCACCTATCCGCTGCCCGAGGCGCAGCTCGACCGCTTCCTGATGCAGGTGGATATCCTCTACCCCGACATCGAGGCGGAGCGCCGCATCCTCCTGGAGACCACCGGCATCGAGGACGCGAAAGCGCAGAACGTGCTGCAGCCGGCCCGGCTGAAGGAGATCCAGACCCTGATCCGCCGCATGCCCGTGCCCGAAAGCGTTGTCGAGGCGATCCTCAAGCTGGTGCGCTCGGCGCGCCCCGGCCAGGGCAATGCTGAAACCGACAAGCATGTCGCCTGGGGGCCGGGACCACGCGCCAGCCAGGCGCTTACGCTCTGCGCCCGTGCCCGCGCGCTCTATGACGGGCGGCTGGCGCCATCGATAGACGATATCAGAGCGCTTGCCGAACCGGTGCTGCAACACCGCATGGCGCTGACCTTCGCCGCCCGCGCCGAAGGCACCACCGTGCGCGACGTGGTGGCGAAGCTGGCCAAAGGTATCTGATGGCGCGTGTTGGCGAGCTCCAGGCACCGACTGCGACGAGAGACGCGCTCGCCCGTGGCCGGTTGCGGGCTTCGCTGGTACCGGACCTTCTGGTCGAGGCGCGGCGCATCGTCAACACGGTGATCGCCGGATGGCACGGTCGCCGCAAGCGCGGCATCGGCGAGAATTTCTGGCAGTTCCGGCCCTATGTCGAAGGCGATTCCTCGCGCATCGACTGGCGCCGCTCGGCTCGTGATGACCACACCTATGTGCGCGACCGCGAATGGGAAGCCGCCCATACGGTCTGGCTGTGGGCCGACCCCTCGCCGTCCATGCTCTACAAGTCGACAGGCGCCAGCGTTTCGAAACAGTCCCGCGCGCTGGTCATCGCGCTGGCCATGGCCGAGCTTCTGTCGCGCAGCGGCGAGCGCATCGCCTGGCCCGGGCTCACCGATCCATTCACCGCCCGCAACGGCGCCGAGCGCGTCGCGGCGCGGCTGACGCATGCCGGCGAACTGCCGGCGAAGCCCGATTTGTCGGCAATCCGCCGCTTCGCCGATATCGTCATCGTCAGCGATTTCCTCGATCCGGTCGAAGAAACCATGGCGTGGCTCGACGTGCTTGCCCGCCACGGCGTGCGCGCGCATCTGGTCGAAGTCGCCGATCCGGCCGAGGAGACCTTTCCCTATGCCGGCCGCACCGAATTCACCGATCCCGAGACTGGCGACAAGCTGACCGCCGGCCGCGCCGAAATGCTCGGCGATGAATACCGCCTGCTCTACACCGCCCGCCGCCAGGAGCTGGCCGGCTGGTGCAAGCGGCTTGGCTGGAGCTTCACCGTCAACCACACAGACCGCCTCGCCTCCGATGCGCTGGTGCGCCTGCACCTGGCGATGACCGCCGATGGCGGCCATGCCGGAAAGGTCAGCGCATGAGCTGGCTGCCGCTCTCCTTTGGAGCACCGATGGTGCTGTGGGGCCTGCTGGCGCTGCCGGTGATCTGGTGGCTGCTGCGGCTCACCCCGCCCAAGCCGCAGGCCGAGATCTTTCCGCCGCTGAAGATCCTGGCTCGCGTTTTGAAGCGCGAGGAGACGCCACAGCAGAGCCCATGGTGGCTGACGCTGCTCCGGTTGCTGATGGCCGCCCTCATCGTCGCGGCCCTTGCCGAACCGGTCTTCAATCCGCGTGAAAAGCTGCCGGCCGAGGGTGCCGCCCTTGCGCTTGTCATCGACAATGACTGGGCAAGTGCTGCCGACTGGGGCAAGCGTGTCGCCACCGCCGAGCGGCTGATCGCCGACGCCGGCTCGAACGGCGTGCCGGTGATCATCGCGTTCACAGCCGAAAAACCCAATGCCGAGATCGGGCCCTTCGATGCCGCCAAGGCCCTCGACCGGTTGCGTGCCACAAAGCCCCGGCCGATCCCGACCGACCGTCCCGCCGTCTACGCCCGCGTCGCCGCCGCCCTGGCATCTCTGCCGGGGGCCAGCGTCGCCGTGCTTGCCGACGGCCTGGCCGCTCAAGGCGACGAAGCCGCCTTCAACACGCTCCTGTCGAAGAACGCCGCGCGCGTCGTCTGGGCCGTCACGGATCGGCTGTCGCTTGCCGGCCTGACCAGCGCCGAGAACCAGGTAGACGGTTTTGCCCTCACCGCCATCCGCGCGCCCGGCGACCCGGCCCCACGCCAGGTGACGGCCGGCGCCTTCGACGACAAGGGCCGCCGCATCGCCGATGCGACGCTCACCTTTGCCCCTGGCGAGGCGACCGCCACCGGCACGATGGCCGTGCCGTTCGAGCTGCGCAACGACTTCGCCTCGGTCGCGCTCGACGGCGAACGCCATGCCGGCGCGGTGCGCCTCCTCGATGAAAGCTCCAAGCGCCGCCGCGTCGGGCTGCTGTCCCAGGCCGAGGCCGACCAGGCGCAGCCGCTTTTGTCGCCGCTCTATTACATCCGCCGCGCGCTGCAGCCTTTCGCCGACCTGGTCGAACCATCGAGCGCCGATCTTGCCGACGCCATCCCCCAGATCCTCGACCAGAAGCCGGCGATGATCATCATGGCCGATATCGGCACGATCCCGGAGCAGGTGCGGCAAAGACTGGTCGACTGGGTCGACAATGGCGGCACGCTGGTGCGTTTCGCCGGCTCGCGGCTGGCCGCCGCCGGCAATGACGATGACCTGCTGCCGGTCAGGCTGCGAACTGGCGAGCGCTCGCTCGGCGGCGCCTTGTCGTGGACATCGCCGCAGCCTGTCACCGAATTTCCCAAGGCCGGCCCCTTCGCCGATCTCGCGCCGCCCACGGAGGTCACTGTCACAAGGCAGGTGCTGGCCGAGCCGACGCCCGACATCGTCGATCGCACCTGGGCGGCTCTTGCCGACGGCACGCCGCTGGTGACCGGGCTGAAGAAGGGCAAGGGCACGCTGGTGCTGTTCCATGTCACGCCCGAGGCGACATGGTCCAACCTGCCGATCTCCGGCAGTTTCGTCGAGATGCTCAGGCGCATCGTGCAGCTGTCGCGCAACCAGGGTGCGGCGGTCGCCAACGCCGAAGCTGCCGCCACCTCGCTGCCGCCCTATCGCATGATAGCAGCCGACGCCACGTTGGTACCGCCGACGCCGGATGCAAGGCCGCTGGTTCCCGGCGCCGGCCGCTTGCCGGTGACCTTCGAGAACCCGCCCGGCCTCTATGGCTCCGAGGCCGGTGTCTTTGCCCACAATCTGCTTGATGCCGGCAGCGCGTTCGCGCCGCTGGGGCGTCCGAACGTCTCGGTGCCGGTCGCCGACATCCAGTACGCTTTCGATGAATCGCGGAACCTGAAGGGGCCGCTGGTGACAATCGCGCTGTTGCTGATGGTGCTCGACACGCTGGCCGTGTTCTGGATGGGCGGCATCTTCTCGCGCCGGCCACGCCGCACCGGTGCGGTGACGACCACGGCCGCGCTGCTGATCGTGTTTGGCGCGCTGTTTGGCCATACCGATCTTGCCCGCGCCGACGACTCGAAGCCCGGCGATCAGGCGGCCATCGAAGCGATTTCGAAGACCCGCATCGCCTATGTGCTGACCGGCGTACCCGGGGACGATTCGATCAGCCGCGCCGGACTTGAGGGCCTCACCCGCTTCCTGATCGAGAAGACCGCGCTCGAACCCGGCGCGCCGGCCGGCGTGGATATCTCGAAGGACGAGCTGTCCTTCTACCCGCTGATCTACTGGCCGATCGATCCGGCGGCGCCGATGCCGAGCCAGGCGTCGATCGCCCGCATCGACGCCTATATGCAGCAGGGCGGCACGGTGCTGTTCGACACGCGCGACCAGTTCGCCAACGGCATCGGCGCGGATTCGACCAGCCCGGCCACAGAGCGGCTGCGCGACATCCTGGCCAATCTCAACGTGCCCCCGCTGGAACCCGTGCCATCCGACCACGTGCTGACCAAGTCCTTCTTCATCATGCCCGAATTTCCCGGCCGTTTCGCCGGCAGCCCGCTTTGGGTGGAAGCGTCGCTCGAAGCCAGCAACACCGAGAACCGGCCGGTGCGCACCGGCGACGGCGTGTCGCCGATCATGATCACCGCCAATGATTTCGCCGGCGCCTGGGCGGTCGACGAAAACGGCGACCCGCTGCTGCCGACCGTACCGTCGGACCCGATGCAGCGCATCTATGCGCTGCGCGCCGGCGTCAACATCATGATGTACATGCTGACCGGCAACTACAAATCCGACCAGGTGCATGTCCCCGTGCTGCTCGAACGGCTGGGGCAATAGGATGGCGTTCCTTATCGCACCTCCTCCGCGGATCGACCCTCCCCACAGAAGGGAGGGTAAGGAATGAACTGGTCGATCTCCTTCGAACCGCTGATTTCCTGGCCGCTGCTCGCCATCGTGCTGGTGCCGCTGTTGCTGCTGTCGCTGGTCGGGCTGTGGTTTCGCCAGCGCGGCTCGGTCCTGCGCTTCGTCGCCCTGCTGGCATTGGGCGCCGCCGTCCTCAATCCGGTTTTCCTGGACGAGGAACGCGAGGCGATGAAAAGCGTCGTCGCCCTGATCGTCGACCGCAGCCCGAGCCAGGACATCGGTGACCGCGCCAAACAGACCGACGAGGCGCTGGCGGGTCTCCAGCAGCGTCTTGGCCGCTTCAAGCAGTTCGATGTCCGCGTCATCGAGGCAGGCAAGACTGAAGCGACCGACGAACGCGCCGAAACACGGCTGTTCAGCGCGCTGGAAGGCGCGTTCCGCGACGTGCCGCCATCCCGTATCGGCGGCGCCATCATGATCACCGATGGCCAGGTGCATGACGCACCGGCAGGCAGCCCCGATTTCCACGCACCGCTGCACGCCCTGATCACCGGCAACGACCATGAAAAGGACCGCCGCATCCGCTTCGACAATGCGCCGCGCTTCGGCCTTGTCGGCAAGCCGCTCGACATGAGCTACCGCGTCATCTCGACCGACAACGAGACTGGCCCAGTCGATGTCCGCGTTTCCGTCAACGGCCAGCAGGTTTCGGTCGAGCACGCCATCGTCGGCCAGACGATGCCGCTGCAGGTGACCATTCCCGGCGCCGGCCGCAACATCATCGAACTCGCCATCGACAAGGAACCGGGCGAACTCACCGAAACCAACAACCGCGCCATCGCGCTGGTCGACGGCATTCGCGAGAACCTGCGCGTCCTCCTGGTTTCGGGCGAGCCGCATGCGGGCGAGCGTACCTGGCGCAATCTGTTGAAATCCGACGCCTCGGTCGACCTCGTCCACTTCACCATCCTGCGTCCGCCGGAAAAGCAGGACGGTACGCCGATCAACGAATTGTCGCTGATCGCCTTCCCGACGCGCGAGCTCTTCGTCGAGAAGATCAAGGATTTCGACCTGATCATCTTCGACCGCTACCAGCACCGCGACGTGCTGCCGATCCTCTACTACGACTACATCGCCGAATATGTCGAAAAGGGCGGTGCGCTGCTGATCGCCGCTGGCCCCGAATATGCCGGCGACGCTTCGATTGCGCGCACGCCGCTGATGTCGGCGCTGCCGGCGATGCCGACCGGCGAAGTCATCGACAAGGCCTTCTATCCACGCCTCACCGACATTGGCCAACGCCACCCGGTGACGCGCGGGCTCGACGGCTCCGCCACCGAGCCGCCGCACTGGAGCCGCTGGTTCCGCACCATCGGCGTGCAGAATCCCGAAGGCCAGGTGGTCATGAAGGGCGCCGACAACCGGCCGCTGCTGCTGCTCGACCGCAAGGGCGAAGGCCGCGTCGGCATGCTCCTTTCGGATCAGGGCTGGCTGTGGGCGCGCGGCTTCGAGGGCGGCGGGCCGCATGTCCAGCTTTACCGGCGCATCGCCCACTGGCTGATGAAGGAGCCGGAGCTTGAAGAGGAACGCTTGACCGCCGATGGGCGCGGCATGGTGCTTGAGATCCGGCGCCAGACCATGGCCGACGACCCAGGCACGGCCCAGGTCATCACCCCTTCCGGCAAGACGCTGAGCGTCAAGCTCGACAAGTCGGAGCCCGGCGTCTTCCTCGGCAGCGTGCAGACCAGCGAGATCGGCCTTTACCAGATCGCCAATGGCGACCTGACCGCACTTGCCCATGTCGGACCGATCAACTCACCGGAATTCGCCGATGTCGTTTCCACGCTGGATCGCTTGAGGGCGCCCACGGAAGCAACCGGCGGCAGCGTGCGCCGATTGACGACATCATCGGCAAGCGACATCACCCTGCCATCCATCGTGCCGGTGCGGTCCTCGGGCGAAGCTTCGGGCAGCGACTGGATCGGACTGCGCACCACCGACGACAGCGTGCTGAAAGCGGTATCGCGCGTGCCCCTGTTCGGGGGCTTCCTCGGCCTCGGCCTGCTGCTCCTGGCGATGGGTTCGATGTGGTACCGCGAGGGGCGGTAGCGGCAAGTCTTCCTTCTCCCCGTTTACGGGGAGAAGGTGCCCGAAGGGCGGATGAGGGGGTGAGAGTGGTCCGCGCAGCGGACGAAAAGCCAACTGCTTAGCTTTTCGAACTTCGAACGCCCTGAGCCTGCGAAGGGCCGCTTCTCTGTCGATTTGTTGTCCAACCGTGTCGAACCGGCCCTGCCCTCCGCTATGGCTCCGGGCGTTCGAAACTCAAAAAGCCAAATCGTTGGCTTTTTGCCGGCCTTATGGCCGGACGTTTCTCACTCCTCCGGTTCGGTCGTGAACATCAGCGGGTAGCCCTTGGCCTTGCCGGCGTCGGTCGCGCGCGTTGCCTTGGTCTCGGCGACATCCTTGGTGAAGACGGCGACAACGCAGACGCCACGGCGATGGGCGGTGATCATCACCCGGTGCGCCTGGTCCTCGCTCAGCTTGAACTCGCCCTTCAGCACCGTGACCACGAATTCGCGCGGCGTGAAATCGTCGTTGAGAAGGATGACCTTGTAGAGTTTTGGCCGCTCGACCTGCGGTTTGACCTGGACACGGGGCTTTGTGGTGATCTCGGACATCGGAAACCGGCAATCGCACGATAATTCAAGTCAGGGGGTGGCCGTCATTTTGCCACGGGCAGGCGCTGTCGTCCATTTCGGACGGACACAAGCCGGTTCCCGGCGACCACCGCCATTCACCTTATGTGGGAATTATCGACCGCTGTTCAACGGCCCTGGCGCCCGACCATACGGCGCGATTGCGTTCCGGCGGCATCCTGGCGGCGCTCGCGCCATGCCACCACCACCCAAGCGACGAAACAGGCCAGCGTGGCGCTGGCCAGCACGATCATCAGCCAGTTCTGCAACGGCGTGATGTAGTCCCAGTCGCTGGAAATCTGCGGCGCGAAGAGCGAAGGCACGGTGCGACCGCTGGCCGGATCCGGAACCGGACTCGCGGTGAACAGGATCAATAGCCTGGCCAGCGCGGAGACCACCAGGCCGCCGAGCACCATCGAGCGCAAAATGGACGAAGGCCGCGTGTTCATGCGGATAACCTTAGCGGGTGGCGATTGCGATCAGGTTAAGATCGTCGCGACCCGTCGAATGGGTGTTGGGTTGGGTGGACAGAAGAAGGCCGCTCCAGCCGAAATCAACTGAAGCGGCCTTGTTCAGGCTAGTGATCTAGGCTTGGGATCAGGGCTTCTTCGGAGCCGTCTTCTTCGGGGCCATCTTGGTCTTCTTGACCGGGCACTTATGCGTCTTGGTCGCCTTGCAGGCTTTCTTCGTGGAAGCCTTCTTCATCGGCGCCTTCATCGGGGCGGCAGCCGGGGTGGTAGCTGCCGGAGCAGTCGTCGTGGTCGTGGTGGTGGCCGCAGGAGCAGTGGTAGTGGTCGCGGCGGCGTTGCCGAGAACCGGCATCGAGAAGGAGAGAGCGACGGCGAGACCGAGGGCGGAGAGGAGGGACTTGTTCATGGCTGGTTTCCTTTTTTATGCGGGTCGTTGGTGAGTGTCACTGAGCCGGGTCGATCGGTGTCACTCCAAGCAGTTTCAGAGCATTGGCGAGCATCCGGATTCCCTGTGCCTGTTTCTTGTTGGCGCAGAACCGGTTGCCCTTTCTCTGAAGTGCCTTTGCCGCGGTGACCTGCGTTGCCGTGGCGTGGGTTTCGAGGGCTTCGTCAAACTGGTGGCTGAGATTGGTGCAGCGTTCGGTCCGGGTGAGCACCTTCGCATCTGACTGTTCGACCACGGCCATGACGAGCGATATGCCGAGCACCGCACCCATCAGACTGATCGAGAACCTTTGCATTGGCTTTCCGTACTCCGGGTACTAACGTCGCAGCCGTTCATCTGACCGCCACGTGACCACTTATGCCCCTGTATGTTTTCGCTAGTTTTTCCCGAATATAGAAATTTGTTTCTGAATTGTTTCTGGGAAATCGGGACTGAAATCCGGCCATCGCCACTGGCCAAGATATGGCCTGAATTCTATCGTGTGGGTGATGGAATGATGATTATGCAATTGATGATGACAGGCACCCTGTGAAATCAGACGCACACATACTGATCGTCGACGACGACAAGGGCATTCGCGACCTGCTTCAGGAGTTCTTCCAGAAGCGGGGATTGCGCACCACGGTGGCTTCCGACGGCACGGAGATGGAGGCCATCCTGCGCCGCACGGCGGTCGATCTCATCATCCTGGACGTCATGCTGCCGGGAAAGAGCGGACTGGAACTGTGCCGTGATATCCGCGCCAGCTATTCGACGCCGATCATCATGCTGACTGCGGTCACCGAAACCACCGACCGTGTGGTCGGGCTGGAGATGGGCGCCGACGACTATGTCCCCAAACCCTTCGATCCGCGCGAATTGCTGGCCCGCATACGCGCCGTGCTGAGGCGCCACGGCACCGCCGAGCCCAAGCGCGCCACCACCAAGCAGATCTATCACTTTGCCGGCTGGACGATGGATTGTTCGCGCCGGCGGCTGATCGCGCCGGGCGACGTCAGGGTCGAGTTGACGATGGCGGAGTTCAACCTTCTGCAGACCTTCGTCAAGAGCGCGCAGCGGGTTCTGACCCGCGACCAGCTGATCGAACTGTCGGGCGGCGACACCGACTACAGTTTCGACCGCAGCATCGACATTCTTGTCAGCCGGCTGCGGCGCAAGATGGAAGACGATCCCAAGACGCCGAAGCTGATCCTCACGGTGCGCAGCGGCGGCTACCAGTTCCTGCCCGAGACGACGTCCGAATGAGACGCTTCCTGCCGCAGACCCTGCCCGTCTGGGTGCTGCTCATCGTCATTGCCGGCCTGCTGATCAGCCAGGTCGCGACGCTCTACATCGTGTCGCGCGACCGGGCGGCGGCCAACGACGTCGTCGACCTCTACCGGCTCAACGACCGCGCCTTCTCGCTGGTGCAGCTGATGAGCGGAGCCACGCCCGAACAACGCAAGGTGACCGCGGCCGGCCTGTTCAATTCCGCCTATGCGCTGACCGTTTCGGACACGCCCGCCGTCACCTCGTCGATCGCCGGCGACGACGAACTGGCCGAGCTCGAGGACATCATGGTCAGCCGGCTGTCGAAATTCGGCATCACCGATGCGCGCGTTCGCCGCGATCCGGCAACGACCGATGCCGATAACACCGACGGCACGGTCGACGGCGCCGACATCGGCCAGGTGGAACGCGACCTCCTGGCGCTGTCGGCCAATTTCGCCCAGAGCGACAAGCTGACGGCGTCGCTGCGCTTCGGCGACGGCCAGTGGCTGAACTTCACCGAACCCAACACCCCGGTCGGCCCGATACTGAGCGTCGACAGCCTGCCGCTCTATTCGCTGATCGCAGGCCTGGTGGTGATCATGTCGATCTGGTCCCTGCGCCGGCTGACCGCGCCCTACCGGATGATGGAAACGGCGGTGAACCGCATCGGCAAGGACCTGAAGAGCCCGCCTATCGCCGAGAGCGGCAGCCGCGAGGTCCAGGCCGCCGCCAGGGCGATCAACGCCATGCAGGCCAGGCTGCGCGAATATGTCGAGGACCGCGAACATCTGGCCGCGGCACTCGCGCATGATCTGCGCACGCCGCTGACCAGGATGCGGCTGCGCCTGGAGTTGCTGCGCAAGTCGCCGGCGCGCGCCGCACTCGCCCATGACCTCGCCGACATCGAAGGCATTGCGAGTTCCGTCATCGACTTCGCCACCTTCGAGGTGACCGAGGAGAAGAACGAAAGGATCGATTTCCTGTCGCTTGTGGAAGCAGTCGCCGACGGTTTCGAGACTGTAACGTTCGAGGATGACGAGGCGCATTCGCGCGGCCTGATCTGCATCGCGCGGCCGGTGGCGCTTCGCCGTTGCGTAACCAATCTCGTGCAGAATGCCGTGACCTACGGCAAGCGGGCGCACCTGACCCTGCGACGGTCGGAAAACACCGTAACGCTCGCCATCCGGGACGAGGGCCCGGGCATACCGCAGGCTCAGATCGACTCGGTGTTCGGCTCGTTCGTTCGTCTTGAACAGTCCCGCAACCGCCAGACCGGTGGCCTTGGCCTTGGCCTGACGATTGCCCGCAACATCGCCCGCGGCGCGGGCGGCGACATCAGCCTGTCCAACTATCCCGGCGGTGGCCTGCTGACGGAATTGCGCCTGCCGCTGGCGGCGTGATGCATGTCACCCAAGATGCACAGCGTTTTCGGTGATGGAAGAACAAAGGCTCAACTTAAAGCGCGTTGCATGAATCCGTTTTGACGCGACGCGCTTTGAAGGGGCAACCGCCCTGTCTCAAAAAGACTTGCTGAGGCGGATCTGTCCTCGGGCGGTGAAAGCGTTGTCGCTGCCATAGCCAAGCTCGAAGCCGCTATCCAACATGATGCCATGGCCAACCGCCGCCGCGACGTCGGCGCCGGCAAAGCCGCGCACCGCCGTCTTTTCCGCGCCGGAGGCGAAGGAGATGTCCTGGCCAAGCAGCGTGGCCGAAACGTCGCCGCTGCTCTGGGCTATTCCTTCTATGCCGGCCCGCACGGTGGTCTGCCACGCCTGGGTCGGCGTCGTCACTTGCGGCAGCGCCAGCGCCAGTTGCCCGCGCACTTCGAACAGGTGAACGTCGCGCCGTGCAACCGAGAGATCGGCAGCGGAACCGGTTTCCGTATAGTCGCCGACGAAGAGACCCGCGTAACGCAGCCGCACACTCGGCATCAGCGTACCCATGGAGACCGGCAGCCGTGTGCCGAGTGTCAGCGCCGGGCTGATGAAGGTGCCGTTGAAATCCGCCCGCGCCGTCTCGATGCCCCCGAGCACGAGATTGTTGGCGACCTGGCGGCTGCTGCGTTCGTAGAGCGCTCCGGCGATGAAGGACAGGTTGGCAAAGCGCTGACCGGCGTCATAGCCGAGATAGCCGCCCCCGAACACGCTGCGATGGGTGATCTCCTGCGCGCTGTCGTCAACGTCGGTCGTTCCAGTCGCGGCACCGACGAACACACCGCCCAGGAAGCCGTCGCCCGAACGCTTTTCGGCGCCGGCGACGATGCCGCCAAGCACCTGGTTGAACCCGGCGGCGGCGCCCGAACCATCCTGGGTACGAATTCCGCCGAACGTCGACAGCCAGGCGTCCGGGCCGGAGCGCGGCGCAAGCACATCATCATGCGGGGTCGTCAGGCGCGTCTCGACAACGCCGCTCACCGCGTCGGTGAGGTCTTCGACCAGCGACCCGGCGCTGGCAAAGCCGGTGATGTCGACCACCGCCACCTGGTTGCCGCTGACGACGAAGGGACGCCCGCCGGTCAGGATGGTCTGCGGAACCCCGCTGCCCGAAAAGGTCATGACGGCGTTCAGCGCCGGCCCGAAGCTGACCGTATTGCCGGAGCCGGAAAAGACGATCGGTCCCTGGATCGCGGTGCCGGCCAACAGGTTCAGTGTCCCGTTGGACGCGCCGAAGAAGATGGCTGTGCTGTTCTGGTTGAAGTCGTTGAAGACGATGCCGGAATTGGTGATCACGGCGTTGCCGACCTGGGTATTTATGCCAACCGACCCAGCCCCGGACATGTAAACTGCACCGCTGTTGACGACGACAATATCATTGCCGGCGGCACCGATACCGGTTGAACCCGTCCCCGAGACCGAGATCACCCCGGAATTGGTGACCCGCAGGCCGGTCGGAAATCCCGGAGGATCGGTGGGGTCGTGCGCCCAGAAAATGCCCGAAGCACCATTCCCGTCTGCCTCGACGGTGCCTCCGTTCGAAATGGTCAGGTCGGATTTGCCTCCTAGTATTGCTACGGACGCGGTACCGGAAACACCAACGAAGCCCTGGTTGTCCACATGCCCGTTAGGCCCATTGGCGATAATGCCGAACGTGGCGTTGTTGCCGATGGCTACGATAAGGCCATTGTTGACGATGTTGGCATTGGCGCCTTCGGATACGACGCTGGCCGACCCGTCGCCTTCGGCAAGAATGATCGCTTTCCCGTTGTTGATGATCGTTGCATCAGCGCCCGTCGAATACACGGTGAATGCACCGCCACCGAACGTTCCTATCCCACCGGAATTTGTGAGACGCTGGCCCGAATTGGACATCAGCACCGCGTCTTCGCCGGCGTTGAATGTCTGGATTGTTCCACCGCTGTCGACGGTTCCGGTGTCGCCGGCATTGCCCATCGTCTGCTGGCCGACCGTCTGGCCGTTGCCGACGGTGAAGCTCTGGGAAAAAGCAGGATCGTCGCCAAGCGCCACCGCTGCGAAGAGTGATATCGCTACGGCCGCCTGGGCTCCTGTACGCAGCTTGAGTATCATCCCGCCCCTTGCGTAAGAGTACGCATTGCCGAACCCTGCACTGACCGGACACGAAAGACAAGGTCAGGCCCCCGGCAGCCCTGTATACCGGCCACCTTGTGTGGACTATCGGCAACACCGCTCTTTGCCGGTCGCGGAGCCAATTTGGTGCCGGATGGCCACTGCATTGGTC
Source organism: Mesorhizobium carmichaelinearum (assembly GCA_943370265.1). Lineage (GTDB taxonomy): Bacteria > Pseudomonadota > Alphaproteobacteria > Rhizobiales > Rhizobiaceae > Mesorhizobium > Mesorhizobium carmichaelinearum_A. The sequence goes on along the minus strand of CALRQH020000002.1, from coordinate 12,850 downwards.
CGCTTCGTCCATCCGTCCTGCCAAGGAGCGGCGTAGAATGCTTACCGCCGCAACACCGCCGACAGCACATCCCTGATGCCGATGGCGCCGACGAATCGCGACTGGTCGTCGAACAGCGCCACCGGAGCCGTCTGCGAGCGGTGCATGGCGAGCATCACCGTCTTCAGCGACGTGCCGGGATTGGCCCAGAACACCTGGGCGCCCTCCTCCGGCTGTCTCTCGACATCGGCGCAGGACACCCACACCGCCGGCTTGCCGTCGCGTTCGGCCGCAGCCACCAGCCCGTGGTCGTCGATCTTGAAGCGCGTCGTCTTGCGCCGGTCGAGCCACACCCAGCCATCCGGCCCATGTTCGAGGTCGCGGCGATCGCGCATCACGTTCCAGGCGGTGAGCACCGAGAGCGGATTCACATTGGCGATGAAGTCGCGGACATAGTCGTTGGCGGGGCGCAGCACGATGTCTTCCGGCGCGCCGGTCTGCACGATGCGCCCGCCTTCCATGATGGTGATGTGGCTGCCGATCTTCAGCGCCTCCTCGAGGTCGTGGCTGACGAAGATGATGGTCTTCTTCAACTCGTCCTGCAGCTGAAGCAGCTCATCCTGCAGCTTGGTGCGGATCAGCGGATCGAGCGCCGAGAACGGTTCGTCCATCAAGAGGATCGGTGCTTCGGTGGCGAAGGCGCGGGCCAGGCCGACGCGCTGCTGCATGCCGCCGGAAAGCTCATGGGCATATTTCTTCGACCATTGCTCGAGATTGACCAGCTTGAGCTGCTTGTGCACGCGTTCCTTGCGCTCGGCTTCCGGCACGCCGGCGAGTTCGAGGCCAAGGCCGACATTCTCCTCCACAGTACGCCACGGCAGCAGGCCAAACTGCTGGAACACCATCGCCACCTGCTTCTGCCGCAATCGCCGCAAGGTCGCCTCGTCGCAGGTGACGACATCAACCGTGCGGTCGCCATCCTTGACCAGCACCTGTCCGCGCGAGACGACATTGAGACGGTTGACGGCCCGTAGCAGCGTCGACTTGCCTGAACCGGACAGCCCCATCAGCACGGAGATCTCGCCCTCGTGCACGGTCAGGCTGGCGCCGGCGCAGCCCAGCACATTGCCCGTCTTTTCGAGGATCTCGGCGCGGGTGGCGCCGGCGTCGATCAGCGCCAGGGAACCCGCCTGGTCGGCGCCGAAGACGATATCGACGTTCCTGAAATCGACAGCAACGGTCATTTCTTGCCTCCAACGCCAATGCGGGTCATCCGGTCGAGAACGATGGCGAGCACCACGATGGCAAGGCCAGCCTCAAGTCCAAGGTCGATCCTGCGCGAGCCGAGCGCGCGGTTGATTTCGGTGCCGAGGCCGCCGGCGCCGATGAGGGCCGCGAACACCACCATCGACAGCGACAGCATGATCGACTGGGTAAGGCCGGCCATGATGGTGGGCAGTGCCGAGGGCAGTTCCACTTTCCAGAGCAGCTGGCTCTTGGTGGCGCCGAACGCCTCGCCGGCTTCGACGATCGCCTTGGGCACCGAGACGACACCGAGATGGGTGAGCCTGACGGCGGTCGGGATGACGAAGATGATGGTGACGATGAGACCTGGCGCGTTACCGAGGCCGAACAGCGTCAGCACCGGGATCAGGTAGACGAAGGTCGGCAGCGTCTGCATCAGGTCGAGCACCGGCAGCATGACGCGGTAGACCTTCGGCTTGTGCGCCGCCCAGATGCCGAGGGGCACGCCGATGGCCATCGCCATGGCGGCCGCCGCCACGACCAGCACCAGGGTCTGCACCGTCTGCTTCCAGAGGTTCTGGTTGATGATGAAGATCAGACCAAGGAAGACGCCGATGGCGAGCGGCCTGGAGCGCTGCAGCAGCCAGGCAATGACGGCGATGACGAGCGCCAGCAGAACCGGCGGCACCAGCAGCAGAACGTTGACCAGCCCGTCGAGGAGGAAGTTGAGGCCATTGGAGAAGGCCCTGAATATGGTGTCGAAATTGTCGGTAAGGAAGCCGAAGAACGCCTTGCCCCACGCGCCTATCGGGATCTTGTGATCGATCATGAATTGGGAAATCGGATCCATGTCACCCCTCTTCCAGGAGCCGCCCTGCTCTCGGCTCGCGTAACGTCATCTTGTCACAGGATATGAAAAAGGGCAGCCCTTTCTACGGTACTGCCCTGACCAGAGCCCTGCGCGCCCTGAAGGGCGCGCAGGGAATGTTCAGCAAGTCGATCTTGCGCATGACCCGGCGAAAATCGAAGGCGATTCTCGGGGTCATGCGCTAGTCCGGCCGCGCTGGGTGCAAAGTCGGCTCAGCTTCCGAGAGCGGTCTTGACCGCCGCTGCCGCGTCGCCGCCGTCGAAGGTGGTCACGCCGGCGATCCAGGGCGCAACCGCATCCGGATGCTTCTTCAGCCAGGCGGTCGCCACCGTGGCGGCATCACCGCCCTTGAGGATCGCATCCATCATCTCGCCTTCCATGGCCAGGTTGAACTTCAGGTTGGCGATCAACTTGCCGGCATTCGGGCACTCGGTGGTGTAGCCCTTGCGCACGTTGGTGAAGACCGTGGCGGCGCCGAAGCCGCTGTCGCCCATGCCGTCGAGATAGGTGATCTTCATGGCGCCCATCACCGGATGCGGGGTCCAGCCGAGGAAGGCGATCCACTCATTGTTCTTCATCGACTGCTCGGCCTGGGTCAGCATGCCGGCCTCGGAGGATTCGACCAGTTCGAAGCCGCCGAGATTGTCCTTCGGATTCTTGATCATGTCGAGGATGATGCGGTTGCCGTCATTGCCGGCCTCGATGCCGTAGATCTTGCCGTTGAACTTGTCCTTGAACTTGCCGAGATCGGTCAGCGACTTGACGCCGGCATCCGCGACATAGGTCGGCACGACGATGCCGTAGCCGGCACCGGTCAGGTTGGTGCTGATGGTTTCGACCGAGCCGTCTGCGGTGTAATCCTTGATATCGTTGGTCATCGACGGCATCCAGTTGCCGAGGAAGACGTCAAGATCCTTGTTCTTGAGCGACGCCATGGTCACCGGCACCGAAAGCTGGATCACCTTCGGCTCGTAGCCGAGCGCGGTGAGCAGCACCGAGGCGACGCCGGTGGTTGCCTGGATGTCGGTCCAGCCGACGTCGGAGAGACGCACCGTCTTGCAGCTTGCCGCATCACCGGCATAGGCGGCACTCGTGGACAGCAGAGCCGCAAGACCGAGCCCTGCGACGAAGGAATTCATACGCGACATAGTCATTCTCCCATTGTGATTCTTTGGCGAAGCGAAGCTACGGTTTCTCTGCCCGCCTTGTTTCGTCAGCCAAACACCATTTTGGAGCGGTTTCAAGCCGCAAGGCAATCACGATCAACGGCGCGGACTGGCCGATCAGCGACACGCTTCCTGCTTTTCTGGTCCAAGCGCGTCGTTTTCTGGTGGACTGTCGAGGCGCCCCCTCCCCGCACGCCGACAAGTCGGCTTAAAAGGCGGCATGGCCAAGCTCTATTTCAACTATGCGACGATGAATGCCGGCAAGACGACGATGCTGCTGCAGGCGTCGTACAATTACCGCGAGCGCGGCATGACGACGATGCTGTTCGTCGCCGGCCATTATCGCAAGGGCGACAGCGGATTGATCTCGTCGCGCATCGGCCTGGAGACGGAAGCCGAGATGTTCCGCGACGGCGACGACCTGTTCGCCAGGGTCGCCGAGCATCACGAACATACGACGGTGCATTGCGTGTTCGTCGACGAGGCGCAGTTTCTCGAGGAGCAGCAGGTCTGGCAACTGGCCCGTATCGCCGACCGGCTGAACATTCCGGTGATGTGCTACGGCCTGCGCACGGATTTCCAGGGCAAGCTGTTTTCCGGCTCACGCGCCCTGCTGGCGATTGCCGATGATTTGCGCGAGGTGCGCACCATCTGCCGCTGCGGCCGCAAGGCAACGATGGTCGTGCGCCTCGGCGCCGACGGCAAGGTGGCCCGGCAGGGCGAACAGGTGGCGATCGGCAAGGACGTCTATGTCTCGCTCTGCCGCCGCCACTGGGAAGAAGAAATGGGCCGTGCGGCGCCCGACGATTTCATCGGCTTCATGAAGTCCTGAACCGCCCTGCAGGTGCGGGCAACGCTTCCGCTCGCGACCGCGCCGACATCGACCTTCCGAACGGCTTTGTTCGCCGCGACCTGGCGCAGGACGCCTGAGATCCGGGAGGATGCAGCCTTTGTTAAGGGCTGCCTCCTATCTTGCACTCCCAGCCAGAACTCGTCGGGGTCAGCCATGCTTCGAACCGTCCCGTCTGCCGGTGTCCTTCTCCTTGCCGGAACCCTCGCCGCCCATGCCGCCGGCGATGCCGCACTCGGCAAGCACGTCTTCAACAGATGCATCGCCTGCCATGAGGCAGCGACCGATCGCGACAAGGTTGGTCCGCATCTGCTGGGCGTCGTCGGCCGTACAGCCGGCACGGCCGGGAGCTTTCTTGGCCACTACTCGGACGCCATGAAGGCCGCGGGCGCCAACGGTCTCGTCTGGGACGAAGCGAACCTTGCCGAATATCTCAAGGCTCCCAAGCTGAAGGTGCCCGGCAACAAGATGTATTTTGGCGGCCTGAGCAGTGACGACGACATTGCCAATGTCATCGCCTATCTGAAGGCAGATCCCAAGCCCTGAGTGGCGTGGGCTTCGCCTGAGGCCACAGGACTGCAACGGCCTGGTTCTTGGTCGAATTTCGCAGCGTCCGCACCGGCGGCGATCGACTGCTTTGCCGACATCGAAGTTCAATGGCAATTGAACTAAAATTAGCCGAGCAGCTAATCACGCCATGACCACGCCTCCATTGCCATTCAAGGCCGCATCGGATTTTTTTGTTTTCGGGGCGGGTCCTTTCTTGCGTCTTTCAATCCCCGGATGCCCCACATATATTCGCCGCTGTTCGCGACCAGCGACCTGATGCCGAACCGGGAGGCCCTTATGGCGACCTTGCAGAATTTCGATGCCGAAATAGCCAAGACCAAACAGGTCGTGCAGGACATGCGCTCCAGGATCGAGCAATCCGGCACCGTGCTCGACACGCTCGCCACCGCCGACAAGAAGATCGGCGACGCCAATTTCGACATCGAGAATGCCCGCATCGAGGACGTGCTGAAGCAGCAGAAGGTGATGGAGGGCAACATCGCCGACCTCATCATCGGGCTCGAGGACGCCACCAATGTCTTCGGCGCCGAATTCGAGAGCATGAAGAACTATTCCGGCTGGGAAAATTTCGTCGGTATCTTCTCGGCCCAGCGCAAGCAGCGCATGCGCACGGACCGCGTCCGCAACATGTCGCTCGCCGGAAATCTGCAGGAGCTGCTGGCGAAGTCGGACACCATCGTCGGCATCCTGAAGGCGCAGAAGCAAATCCTCGACCAGCGCTACAAGACCTCCGAGGCCAGCCTGTCGCAGGTGATCGAGCGCCGCAAGACCACCATGTCCAACCTCGAGGCGGTGCAGAAGCGCATCGAGGAATTGAACCCGATGCTGCTCGACATCGAAAACAGAATAGCGGCCTCCACCAGCCAGAAGGACCGCACGCAGCTTGAAGGCGACCGTTCCAAGCTCGCCACCGAGTACAATGAAAAACAGGCCAGGGAGCAGGAACTGCTGGCCGAAAGCCAGACGCTGGAGCGCTACACCTCGATGTTCCAGACCTTCGTGGACTCGCTCAACAACCAGATTGCCGCGCAGTCGACGCTGATCAACAAGCTCACCATCGATACGGAACAGCGCATCGTGCTCTACAAGGCGCTTGAGGATTCGCTGAAGACCGCCGCGCAGCAGGACGTCGCCCACAAGATCAACACGCTGGGCAGCCGGGTCGACAACACGGCCGAGGAAACCATGGCAGGCATCGGCGCCGCGTCGCAGAAGCACATTGGCGACCTCCTCGAAATGCACGAGAAGAACATGGTCGCCAGCGCCGACATCCAGCGCCGCAAGAAACTGGCCGACGACGCCTTTGCCCGCCGCTTCGACGACGTGCTGAAGAAGCACAATTCGGCCAACTACGTGCAGTCGTAATTGCCGCACTGCTAGGGCCAGTATCATGACCCCCGAAAACGACGCGGCGGCGCGATATTTCTCGGCCATCACAGCGGCCCTGGCCGGCCTCGAAGTGTTCATGCGCGACGACCGCTCGCCACTTTATCGGCATGGCATCGTCGCCGGCATCGTTGCCGAATACATCGCCCGGCTGGACAAGTCGTTTTCCTGCTGGCGCAACCGGCTGGGTTTCATGGACACGTTCCGCATCTCGCGCGCAGAAAGCGGCTTTCCGGTGTTCCAGAACCTGCTTGAACTGGAGAACGACCGCCGCCAGGCCGACAGCCGGCTCGCCAACATTCCGCAGCCGGGCGAGCTGCGCGAGGAGATGGCCGACTTCATCCTGCGCCGCAAGGAATTCCCCGCCGCGCTGCAGAAGTCGATGGCCGAGCGGCTCTATCTGGAAGACGTCAGGAGCGAGGAGACCTTTGGCCCGTTCACGCTGGCGCAGACGGCCAAGGTCTCGGTCAATCCCAAGACCGGGCGGCCCTATTATCTCGTCCATTGGGCGAGCTTCGACGGCAGCGCCAACCTGCCGCTGGTCTACATGGTGACGGTGGAGGATTCCTCCGAAGCGATGATCCGCCAACTCGTCGACAGGAACGGCAAGCTGGACGACAAGGTCGACATCCCCTTGCCGGTCGACGGTCTGCTGAACCCCGAGCTTGCGCACCGTTTCGACGACTTCACCGAGAAGAATTCCGCCTACACGCTGTCGCCGGCGACAATCGCCGTCAACCTCGACAAGGATTTCGAGCCGCTGCACCCCAAGCAGTTGCGGCGCGTCGTGCTCGGCCCGTTCTATTCAGCTGGCATTACCGACAACAATTCGACGGTGGCCGAGGTTCTGGCCAAGGTGCGCAAGCCCGAAAATGCCTGGCTGCTGACCTGGACCATCCAGGAGGTCTACTCCAAGGGCGAGAAACCCGGCCGCAAGGGCCTGTTTTCGAGCGAGAAGACGACTCAGGAATTCTTCATCAACACCGACGACCTGGAAGCCGCGCGCCAAGGCGTCTCGAGCTACGAGAACCACGCGCTGATCCCGCATGAAGCCTACCAGGCGCTTTACGCCGCCGGCGAGGCACAGAAGATCTTTGCCGGCTACAAGGTCCACATCCTGTCGAACGGCCAGGTGATCTCGGATGTTTGAGGCAAGCTTCGCTTTGTTCGGCGCTGCCCCTCATCCGCCTGCCGGCACCTTCTCCCCGTATAGTGACGGGGAGAAGGGAGAAGCTCCAGCACTGACGCCCCCCTCTCCCCGTTCTTCACGGGGAGAGGGTAAGGGTGAGGGGCGGCGCCATCTTCCGCCGTTTGCCACGACAGTCGAAGAGGGGACGAACTGACATGGACACCGGCCTGACCACCATCCCGGAAGCGGCGATCGAAAAGCATCGCGCCACCGCGCAGAGCTTCATCACCCGTATTGTCGTGCTGGAGGATCCGTCGCGGGAGTCCGGCACCGCACTTGCCGGCACCAACCGCCGCTTCGTCTCGACCGTGTCGGTCGGTTCAGTGCGCCACACACGTGAGGTCGAGCTGTCGAAGACCGTCGGCGCTGTCCATCCCGACGATCAGCTGCTGACCATTCCACAGCACACGCTTTTGTTTCGCGCCCGGCGCGGCACGGCGATCGCACTGGCCATTTCGGACATGTTTGCCGAGGGTTCCGATCTCGAAAGCCTGCGGGCGCGCAACGCACGCTCGCCGCTCGAGGGCGATGATGCCGCCACCTTCAAGAAACTGCTGTCGGCCGCGGCTTACGTTTCCGCCTTCAGCCTGTCGTCCTACCTGTTCCAGCTGGTCGACAGCGATGGCGAAGCACCCAATGACACGCCCGAGCCGGATTTCCTGTTCGACACGCCGCAGGATGCGGTGAAATCGATCCTTGCCGGCCTCGACAAGGCGATATCAGGCGCTTCGGATGACGCCGACCTGATGACCAGGGCGCGCGTCTTTGCTCGTGTCGCCATCGACGGGCTGCTGGCCAGAAAAGGCCGCTTCGACGGCATCGGCCCGTTCGAGAATGCCCATATCCGCATCGATGCCGATGATTTCACTCTCGACGGCTTCGACGTCGCACCGGGCAAGCGCTCGAAACCGCTGGTGATGACCTTCAAGAAGCCGGAAGAGGTCGTCGGCAACCACATCGCCAAATACCAGTCGGTCAAGCTCGCCAAGATGCTGATGGCGTATGATTTCGAGCGCGAGCTGAACCCGTTCGTCGAGCTCGGCGGCTTCCTGTTCACCTTCATCGGCGACGGCGCGCCCGGCACCGGCAAGACGACGCTGATCCAGATGATCGCCGGCCTCGTCAACGACTACTGCCAGGTCGCCGGCTATCCCTTCGCCTATGAGAATTTCGGCGTCGACCAGATCTCGTCCTATCAGGGCAAGTCGGGCCAGAACTGCCGCCAGTTCATCAACAATGTCTTGAATCCGCGCGTCATCGGCTTCGGCACCATCGACGATATCGATCAAGTCGCCGCGCGCCGCTCCGACGACCGGGCTTCCGCCGGCCAGCAGGAGATCACCGGCGTCTTGATGGACGCCTTCGCCGGCGCCTCCACGGTGGTGCGCGGCAACTGCTCCTTCGGCATGTTCTCCAACTATCCCGAAAACGTCGACGACGCACTGCGCCAGCGCGCCGGTGCCCGCTGGCTGGTCGACGGGCCGCAGACCCGCGACGACTATATCGACATCTTCGTGCTGCTGGCCGGCAAGAACCACAAGATCCCGCTTGGGGACCACAAGCTCTATGCCGCGCAGGAGATCCACCGCGCCGTAACCGAGGCCTATGAGGAGCATGAGAAGCCGCGGGAGGACGGCCTGATGCGGGTCTACGAGCGCTACATGAGGGAGAATGGCGAACCAAGGTCGATGGCCGACATCGGCACCTATCTGCATCTGATCAAGGCTGCCGAGCCGCGCTTCACCGGCCGCGCCATCAAGAACGTCACCGACGCCATCAAGATGCGCGCCATGGACATCGAGCTTCCCGACGAATGGTTCGCGAAGCCCGAAGTGTTCATGCACAAGGGCTATGACGAGAAGAAAGCGATGATCGAGGAACTTCGCGGACCGTTCTCGCTTGCCATGGTCATGCAGGAAATCAACCGCTACGCCGACAGCGAGTTCCGCTATTCCGACAAATCCGATGACGCCGCCGTGGAGAAGCTTCTGCGCGACGCAAGGCTGCGGGAAAGAGCCGCGCGCGAGATGGAGGATATGAAGAAGAAGGGCCTGTGGAATGCGTAATCCTACTTCGCAGCCCGAAGATGTTGAAAGGTTTGGCGCCAACGCTGACGCCCCCCTCTCCCCGTCCTTCACGGGGAGAGGGTAAGGGTGAGGGGCAGCGCATGCGTGGACCAGAAATCGCGACAACGAAACGAGCAAGACGCCTGCGTCAGTCGGATAACGATGCCGAAGGCGCCCTTTGGCTCGAATTGCGCGACCGCAGATTGAATGGCCACAAATTCGTGCGGCAATTTCCGATAGGCAGCTATTTTGCCGATTTTGCCTGCAGGGAGTGCCAGCTTGTCGTGGAAATCGACGGCAGTCAGCATGCCAACAACGGCTATGACCAGACGAGGGATCGTTTCATGGTCTCGAATGGTTGGTCTGTCCTCCGTTTTTGGAATGTCGACGTGTTGAAAGACAGGGAAGCAGTTCTTGAGACGCTCTTGGCTGCGATAGAAGGCCGCCTTGATCGCCATATCGAAACGCACGAGCTCCGATTTATTGGCGCGAGAGGCTACGGAGAGACATGTCCTTGACCGTCAGCGCTGCCCCTCACCCTTACCCTCTCCCCGTGAAGAACGGGGAGAGGGGGGCGTCAGCGTTGGCGATAAATCCTCCGGCGCAGAATCTTTTGGAACTGCACGCATGAGCCCCGCCCGCAAATCCGACCTGCTGCGTGAAAACGATCTCATCTACGGCCGCCTTCTGACCGTCGACGAGCCGCATCTCATCGAGCGCTACAACAAGGCGCTTGCAGCCTTCGGGAAGAAGCCGACCAGGCTGACCAGCTTCGAGATCGACCGCACCGGCTTCTCGCCGCAGGTCGCCGAGGAATGCGGCGACTACGACTATCTCGATCCCTACGAGGTCAACCGCCGCTTCATCATCCTGACGCCGTCGCAGATCGGCCTGCCGGTGGTGCACACCGCCTTCTCCAACACCTCGCAGCTGATGTTCGAGTTCATGACCCGCAACCAGCGCGCCATCGATGCGCTGACCATCAAGGATGTCATCTACGGCGAGATCGAGGATTCCGTCCCCAAGGTCAACGACATCGAGGACCTGCTGTCGATCAACCAGGTCGAGTTCAAGGTGCTGTCGGCCGAGGATGTGCTGGGCAAGGCGGCCGAGCTCGGCAAGTTCGTCGACCGGCTAAGGCAGGAGCCCGACGCCTGGCGTGACGATGCCATGCTTGCCCGCATGGTGGAGCTGGCAAGGATCTGCGGCGACATCCGCGAGAACGCGCTGGTGCCCGACCAGCTGATCTTCCGCCACAATGCCTACTGGACCAGCCATTTCGGCGGCCTCTACGTGTTCGTCGATCCCGACATGACGACGGTGATCGGCGACCCGGCGGCGCCCGGCTTCCGCCGCTCGCGGCCATGGCAGGTGAGCTATCTGTCGATCAAGGATGCCGACAAGGTGTTCAAGTTCCTCGCCACCACCGGCCGTATCGAACTGCCCCGCGCCTCATGGATCGAGGCATCCGGCTATCTCGAGCATCGCGCCGAGATGATCGTTCGCGCGCTGATCCGCGACGCCGAGCCGGACCGCAACCTGACCGATGTCGACAAGGTCTGGCTGCAGGCCTGGATCCAGAACCATGCCGATCTGATTACCACGGACGGCAACTTCCCGTTCCTCAACGCCGCCAAGCGCGAGATCACGCAGCTTGGCCAATTGAGGATCGACGATGTATCGCCGCAACAACGTTTCCTCGTGATCCGGGCAAAGCCAGATCATCCCGACGCCTGGTTGACCAACCGCCTGATCTCGGACTTCGTTCCGACGGATTTCGTCTCGCGCTACATCTTCAACAAGGACGGTTTCTACAAGGACTATGAAGGCTTCAGCGACGTCTGGCGATCGCATGTTGTGGACGTTTTGAAAACCACATATCTGAAAAACAAGGTGGCGTTGCGCGCGCGCCTCTATGGCCTGACTGACTGAGGGGGTGACTCGCCATGCTTGATCCTATCGTGACCTTCGTCACCCGTATCTTCCAATGGATAGGCCGCGGCATCGGCTTCGTGATCGGTGTCATCCTGTGGCCGTTCATGTGGGCCGGGCGCTGGTACCTGCAGCGCAGCTGGATCCTCAAGGCCATCGTCGGCGCCGCACTTCTGGTGCTGATCGGCCTCTACGCCAATTTCTTCTACGCCACCCAGTGGTGGAACAATTTCAATCCGAATTACCCGGACACCTACAGCTTCGACAAACGCAACGTCTCCGCCGGCGAGCAGGTGACGGCCGGTGCCGGCACCGACACGGCCAAGACATGCGGCAATTCGGCGATCGCCCAGGTGGCCGCCGACCTGACCGACTTCAACGTCAACCAGAATGCCTGGGTGTCGTCGATGATCCTCTACAAGCTCGGCCTGTTCGGCATCGATTGGGACAGCACACCCTTTTTCGACAACAAGGCATCATTCCAGCGCGGCATCAACCAGGCGGTGCGGCGCACGGCGACCGAACTTGCTGATAATCTCGGCCGCGTGCGCACCACCTCGCAGATCGATGGCAATCTCCAGGAAGCCCGCGGCCAGTTGCAGTACGACGAATCCATCTGGTACATCAGCCGCAACGGCATGACCGCGACGACGCCCAGCGTTTATAGGCGCGCGATCGCCAATCTGCGCGCCTTCAATTCCCGGCTGGAAACCTGCCAGACGGTGTTCGATGCCCGTGCCGACAACCTCAAGCAGTATATCGACCGCATCGCCAGTGACATCGGCTCGACCTCTGCGATCCTCAAGGACCGCGCCGAGCACTACAACAATGGCTGGTTCGACTTCCGCGCCGACGATCGCTACTGGTTCGCCTACGGCCAGCTCTACGCCTATTACGGGCTGATGAAGGGCGCGCAGGCCGACTTCGAGGACGTGATCAAGGAAAAGCACCTGCAGAACCTGTGGGACACGATGGACCAGCAGTTCACTTCGGCGCTGCGCATCCAGCCCTTCATCATCGCCAATGGCCGCGAGGATGGCTGGATTTTCCCGACGCATCTGACGACGATGGGCTTCTATGTGCTCAGGGTTCGCTCGAACCTGGTCGAGATCAGCAACGTGCTGACGCAGTAGCGGTGCCCGGGCCGGCCACGGCGATGGCGAATTTGCGCCCTCGCCTCTGTCGCATTCCGTGTATTGTGCGGCTGTTTTGAGACGGCGGAACGTCGCATCCTCTGGCTTCTATACGGCGCGACAACCGGCGCAAGAAGAACCGATACAGGCCCGCCGGCCGCAGAGTGATTTTTCTCCATAGGAAACATAGTTGCATGCAAGTTGACGCCGCGGCAGCGACAGGGTTAGAACATGCCCTCGCGCCCACGGGCCGCTTCCAACATGCTTGCGATAGAAATCAACCCCGTCCCCTCCACCGACCAATCTGAAGGAAAGCCGACATGGCCGAAGTGAAGTCCGACATCGAGATCGCGCGCGGCGCCAAGAAGAAGCAGATCCAGGAGATCGGCCAGAAGATCGGCATCCCGACCGAGCACCTGCTGCCCTACGGCCACGACAAGGCCAAGATCTCCGCCGAGTTCATCAA
>CALRQH020000001.1:0-565310 GCA_943370265.1 Mesorhizobium carmichaelinearum | reverse complement strand
AAGCGCTACGGCACCAAGGTGGTCGGCGGCGTGACGCCCGGCAAGGGCGGACAGACCCATCTGGGCGTTCCGGTCTTCAACACCATGAAGGGCGCGGTGCGCGAAACCGGAGCCGATGCGAGCATCGTGTTCGTGCCGCCGCCCTTTGCAGCCGACTCGATCATGGAAGCAGCCGATGCCGGCATCAAGTTCTGTGTCTGCATCACCGACGGCATTCCCTCGCAGGACATGATGCACGTTAAGCGCTACATGCGCCGCTACCGCTTCGAGGACCGCATGAAGCTGATCGGACCGAACTGCGCCGGCATCATCACGCCCGGACAGGCGCTGATGGGCATCATGCCGGGCAACATCTATCTTCCCGGCCGCGTCGGCATCGTCGGGCGCTCGGGCACGCTCGGCTACGAGGCCGCATCGCAGATGAAGGCGCTCGGCATCGGCGTGTCGACCAGCGTCGGCATTGGCGGCGATCCGATCAACGGCTCCTCCTTCAAGGACATGCTGGAACTGTTCGAGCGGGACGAGGACACCGACGCGGTGGTGATGATCGGCGAAATCGGCGGTCCCCAGGAAGCCGAAGCCGCGATCTGGGCCCGCGACAACATGCGCAAGCCGCTGATCGCCTACATTGCCGGGCTTTCCGCCCCGAAAGGCCGGCGCATGGGCCATGCCGGTGCCATCATTTCCGCATTTGGCGAGTCGGCGCAGGAGAAAGTCGAGATGCTCAAGGAAGCCGGCGTCACCATCGTGCCGACGCCATCGTCCTTCGGCGAGGTCGTGGCCGATACGCTGGCTCGGATTAGGAAGGCCGCTTGATTCCCGTGTTGAGGCGCACAGGTTGGGAAACGGGACCAGCCGCCGCTGGCTGGATAGAATCCACGATCTCGGCGAAGCTTCGATGAACCCGAATGGCAAATGATGGCGCGAGCGGCGCAGCCACTGCCTCAGCGCCATGAATACAAGAAGCCAAGCATCCCCCCAAAGGGGCTTGCTATCCTGACATTTCAACGTGTTGGAGGTTGGCTTTCAAAGTACTTGGTGCGGTCGAGAAGACTCGAACTTCCACGGGTTGCCCCACAGCGACCTCAACGCTGCGCGTCTACCAATTCCGCCACGACCGCACGTGGTAGGAGCCGGAACCAACCGGCTCGCGGCGTGTAGCAAATCGTTTCCGGGGAAACAAGTGCGCGGTACGCAATATTCGCCTGTGATTTTGGCATAATGATCGAGAAGGTCGAAACGTGCTGTGAACTGGACGTTTTGGCCGATTGCCGCCATATGAAGGACCAATGCATGTCGTGCCAAGGCGTCGAGCCATTTTGGGATCATGACATGGGCAAGACAAACACCCAAGGCATGTCGCGCATTTGAAATGACGCGCGGCGGGCGAGACCCGTGATGACAGAACGCAGCCAGATAGCCACGTCGTTCCTGCCCCTGCCCGGCTCCGCGCCGGTCGAATGGCGGATAGAACCTGGCCTCACCGCCTATCCCGATGCACTTGCCTTCATGGAAGCACGCGCCGAAGCGATCAGAACCGGCGCCGCCGGCGAGATGGTCTGGCTGGTCGAGCATCCCCCGCTTTATACCGCCGGCACCTCGGCCCGAATCGAAGACCTCATCGAACCTGACCGTTTCCCCGTATTCGCGGCCGGGCGCGGCGGCGAATACACCTATCACGGGCCGGGCCAGCGGGTTGCCTATGTGATGCTCGACCTCAAGCGCCGGCGCGAGGATGTGCGCGCTTTCGTTGCCGCGCTCGAACAGTGGATCATCGGCACGCTTGCCGCCTTCAATGTAAGCGGCGAGCGGCGTGAGGACCGCGTCGGCGTCTGGGTGGTGCGGCCGGACCGCCCTGCACTGCCGGACGGCTCAACCGCCGAGGACAAGATCGCGGCAATAGGCATCAGGCTGAGGCGCTGGGTGAGCTTTCACGGCATCGCCATCAACGTCGAGCCGGATCTCGGCCATTTCGGCGGCATCGTGCCGTGCGGCGTGCAGGATCACGGCGTCACCAGCCTTGTCGATCTCGGCCTGCCGGTGACGATGGCCGATCTCGATCACGCCTTGAAATCCGCCTTCGAGGATGTGTTCGGTCCCGCGGCTGTCGTGCGGACCGAAAGCGCGCACAAGGCCGGCTGATTCTCTTTGGCGAACGTTCAGATCAGCCGCGCCGAAGCCCACAGAACTCCGTAGCCGTGGATGGCGAACACCGCCAGCAGCGCGGCGGCCATCGCAAATCGGTCGAAGGTGCGGATCGGCTTCAGTTCATGGCGCGGCTTCACACCGCTGCGCATCGTCAGCAGGCTCAGGATTGCGAAGACAGCGCCTGCCGCCAGCAGGAAGCTGGACGAGAAGCCCGCGCGCGACCCAAGCGCCAGAAAGGCGGACAGCAGCGAAAACGATGCCAACGCCAGCACGACCGGGCCTGGGCAGATCTGGCGCAGCACCTGCCCGCCATCGAACTTCCACACCGGCACCAGATTGGCGATGTTGAACAGAGCCGAACAGCCGGCAAGCGTCGCCAGCAGGGCTGCGGCGAGCCGATGGCCTTCACCGCCGGCAAAGACGCTGGCGGCCATCAGCAACGGCACCAGGAAGGCGGAAAAGCCGGCCCCCATCAGCGCCACGAACGCCACTTCGAAACGGCTGTCATAAGGGCGCCCGCCAATGGCGATGCCGCCCAGCAGCGGGATGAAGATCATCCGTGCCTTGCGATGTCCCGTCAACCGGAACGCCGCCATGTGGCCGAGCTCGTGCAGGGCGACCACCGATGTCAGAATCGCCGCCAGCGCCAGGCCGCCAAGATTCAATCCGAAGAACGGCCACAGGATGAGTGCCGAAAGAATGGCAAACCCGACCTGGCTGAGTGGATGCTCGAACCAGCCACCCTTGCTATACGCGCCGGTTCTGGCCCAGATACCCAGCTTGCCAAGCTCGCGGCGCATGGCGAAGTAGCGGAAAACCAGGAAGGCTATGCCGCGGTAACGATCGGTCTGGCTGAGAATCACGCGCGTCGCGGCGCCTTCGGAGACCAACTCGGTGGTTTCGCGATAATCCGCCCAGAAGGACGGATCCAGGGCCGTGTCTTCGATAACGCGCATCGAGAAGCGGCTGTACTCCTCCACCTCTTCGAGCATGATCTTGCGCTCGATGGGTTGGCCGTCGCGCCCCTCCCAGGAAAGCCGTGTCCGGGCCATGCCACCATCACCCAACGATTCGGCGGAAAGGATCTCGCCGGACCAGCCGGCGTCGCTCCCAAGCGGCCACAGCGCCTGCCAGAGTCGTTGCCGGTCCATCTTCACCAGGCGACCGATCCTGACCGTGCGCACACCGAGCGGCGCGGTCATAAGCAGAAAAATCAAGCCGAGATTGCATGCCACGAGAATGGCCGTGACGATGGGCGACACCTGGCGCTACTCCCTGTCTTCAGGGCACCCTAGCGTCATGGCGGCAAGAAAGGCTTAACAACGCAGTCTCCTCGCCCGCCGGAAACATCAGCGACAAGGCGCTGGTTCTCACATCGCTCCGATCCACATCGCCATGGAAATCAGAAACGCACTCATGCACACCAGAGACACAACATCCTGAACAAGATCGGTCATAACGCTCTCCTGTTGTCGCTATGTTTCTAATTTGTTCTAAGTTTGTTCTAAAGTCAACGATCGGAATCCACCCCCATGCGGAATCGCAGGCCATCAAATCGGCAGGGTTAAGAAATGGTTGATGGAGGTGCGTGAGCACTCCGCTTAGCCACCGTCCGAGCGCGAAAGCACTTCCGGGTCGGATTCCATCGCCCTCCAGGATGCAGGAGTTCGGGCCAGATGAAGCGGAGCGAAATGCGGGATCGGCAGCTGGAAGTTCAGGTGGCGGCACAAGCAGGCCGGCGCCTGAACATCAATGCAGCCCTACAACGGCACCACCTTGCCATCGGCCAGCGTAATGCGGCGATCCATGCGCGAGGCCAGCTCGTGATTGTGGGTGGCGATCAGCGCCGCCAGACCCGATTGCTTGACCAGTGCTCCCAGCGCATCGAACACGTATGAGGCGGTGACCGGATCAAGGTTTCCGGTCGGCTCGTCGGCAAGCAGCACCAGTGGCGCATTGGCGACGGCGCGCGCTATGGCAACGCGCTGCTGCTCGCCGCCCGACAGTTCGGACGGGCGATGCTGCGCGCGCTTGCCGATCTGCATGTAGTCGAGCAGCTGCGCCGCACGCTCGGCGGCCTCCTTGCGCGACAGCCCCTTGATCAGCTGTGGCATCATGATGTTTTCCAGCGCCGAGAATTCCGGCAGCAGGTGATGGAACTGGTAGACGAAGCCGACGTCGTTGCGGCGGATCGCCGTGCGTTCATCATCGGAAAGGCGTCCGCAGGCGCGGCCGGCCAGTATGACGTCACCCGCATCGGGCCGTTCCAGCAGGCCGGCGGTGTGCAGCAATGTCGACTTGCCCGTGCCGGACGGCGCTACCAGCGCCACCATTTCCCCGCGCTTCAGCGAGAAATCGGCGCCGTTCAGGATGGTGAGCTTGCGCGGACCCTGGACATAGTGCCGCTCGACGCTCTTCAACTCGATAATGGCCTCGGCCATCATTCATACCTCAGCGCTTCGACCGGATCGAGCCTGGCTGCGCGCCATGCCGGAAACAGGGTTGCCAGGAACGACAGCACCAGCGCCATGATCACCACCGAGATCGTCTCGCCGGCGTCCATGCGGGCGGGCAGCTGGCTCAGGAAATAGAGTTCCGGATTGAACAGCACCGTGCCCGAGACCCAGGAGAAGAATTCGCGGATCCGCTCGATGTTGAGGCAGATGACGACGCCAAGGAGAACGCCTGCGATGGTGCCGACCACGCCGATGGCGGCCCCCGTCATCAGGAAGATGCGCAGGACGGCTCCCCGCGAAGCCCCCATCGTCCTGAGGATGGCGATGTCGTGGCCCTTGTCCTTCACCAGCATGATCAGGCCGGAAATGATGTTGAGCGCTGCCACCAGCACGATCAGCGTCAGGATCATGAACATCACGTTGCGCTCGACCTGCAACGCGGAGAAGAATGTCTGGTTGCGCTCGCGCCAGTCGGTCAGGAAGACCGGCCGCTGTGCCGCCTCTTCCACCTTCGGTTTCAACGCGTCGACATCGTCGGGATTGTCGACATAGATCTCGATCGTCTGCGCCTGCCCGTCCATGTTGAAATAGAGCTGCGCTTCCGGAAACGGCATGTAGACGATGGAACTGTCATACTCGGACATGCCGACTTCGAAGATGGCACTGACCTTGTAGCCCTTCATGCGCGGCGTCGTGCCGAGCGGCGTCACATCGCCGTTGGGCGAAATCAGCGTGATGGTGTCGCCGAGTGCGAGGCCGAGATTCTCCGCCATGCGGCTGCCGATGGCGACACCCTCGCCGGCGTCGAAATTGGCGATCGTGCCTTGCTTGATATTGCTGGCGACAATCGAGATCTTGCCGAGATCCTCACCGCGTATGCCGCGCACCAGCGCACCGGCACCGCCGCCGACGCTGCCTTGCGCCAGCACCTGTCCATCAATCAGCGGGATGGCATATTTGACACCCGCCACGCCGTTGATGCGGCCGGCGACCGCAGCAAAATCTTCCAGCGGCGTGTCGATCGGCTGCACGATCAGATGGCCGTTGACGCCAAGGATGCGCGTCAGCAGTTCGGCGCGAAACCCGTTCATGACCGCCATGACGACGATCAGCGTGGCCACACCCAGCATGATGCCGAGGAAGGAGATCGAGGCGATGACCGAGATCACCGTTTCCTTGCGCCGCGAGCGCAAATAGCGCCACGCCACCATACGTTCGAAAACGGAAAAAGGGCCGGCGCCCGCTGATCTCGCTACCGCGGCCTCGCTCATGCGGCGGCACCGAAGCGCTTCTTCGCTTCGGCCAGGGGCAGCGTTTCGCGCTCGCCTGTCTTGCGGTTCTTGATCTCGACCTCGCCCGCAGCCACGCCGCGCGGTCCGACGATCACCTGCCAGGGAAGGCCTATCAGGTCGGCGGTGGCGAACTTGCCGCCCGGCCTCTGGTCGGTATCGTCGTAGAGCACGTCCTTGCCGGCAGCGACGAAGGCTGCATGAAGCTCGCCGCAGACGCGGTCGCATTCGGCATCGCCCACCTTCATGTTGATCAGGCCGATATCAAAGGGCGCAACGGCCTCGGGCCAGATGATGCCGTTTTCGTCATGGCTGGCCTCGATGATCGCCGCGACCAGCCGCGACGGCCCGATGCCGTAGGAACCGCCCGACACGAAGTGGTCCTTGCCGTCCGGTCCGGTCACCTTGGCGCCCATCGGCTTCGAGTACTTGTCGCCGAAATGGAAGATGTGGCCAACCTCGATACCGCGCGCCGAGACCCTGTCGCTTTCACCGACCTTTGCCCATGCCTGTTCGTCGTGCATTTCGTCGGTGGCCGCGTAAGGCGCCGTCCATGTCTTAACGATGTCAGCGATCTCGGCGTCATCGGAGAAGTTGGTGTCCGCTCCGGGTACCGGCAGCGCAAGATACTCACGCTCGCAATAGACCTGGCTCTCGCCGGTGTCGGCGAGGATGATGAACTCATGGCTGAGGTCGCCACCGATGGGGCCGGTATCCGCCCGCATCGGAATCGCCTGCAGGCCCATGCGCGTGAACGTGCGCAGATAGGACACGAACATGCGGTTGTAGGCCGCCCTGGCACCCTCGAAGTTGAGATCGAAGGAATAGGCGTCCTTCATCAGGAACTCACGTGAACGCATGACGCCGAAGCGCGGCCGCACCTCGTCGCGGAACTTCCACTGTATGTGGTAGAGATTGAGCGGCAGGTCCTTGTAGGACTTCACATAGGCGCGCACGATCTCGGTGACCACTTCCTCGTTGGTCGGACCGTAGAGCATGTCGCGGTCCTGCCGGTCCTTGATGCGCAGCATCTCCTTGCCGTAATCGTCATAGCGGCCGCTTTCGCGCCATAGATCGGCGGACTGGATCGTCGGCATCAGGATTTCGAGCGCACCGGCACGGTTTTGCTCCTCGCGGATGATCTGGCAGACCTTGTCGAGCACGCGCTTGCCCAGTGGCAGCCAGGAGAAACTGCCTTGCCCCTGCTGACGGATCATGCCGGCACGCAGCATCAGCCTGTGCGAGACGATTTCGGCCTCGCGAGGGTTTTCTTTGAGGATGGGCAGGAAATAGCGCGACAAACGCATGGACTGGTCCGTGAGTGAGGATGACCGCGCAGGAATCGCACGGCACTGGCTTGCTTGCCCCGGCTTCATAGCCATTTCATGGCCGGATGGAAACCCGGCCCGCCGCATCGGCCCGAAATCGGAAATCGATCGCCGCGCCGCTCGATGTGCAACTTCAACGTGCCGGGGTATCCCTTGCGCCTTCGACGAAGGCGGCGCTCTCGGTGAACAATAGTACCTTCGGATTGCTTACTGTTCTATTTGCAAGCAAAGGCTGCCACACTATTGTGCAGTGCAGCACGAGATTGCCTGTTTCAGGGCAAAATTCTACGTGACATTTTCATCTGCCTTAGGCTAGTGTGCCCCGATAACCGAGAGGGCAGAGAAAAATCTGCTCTCCTACGCGGTCAAAGTCTTGGGAGGATGCGATCTAGGCGCGGTTACTCGCTGCCGCCGGAAACCGGAAACAGATCGGACGCGTTTAAATTGCAAGGCCTTGTGCCTTGCATTTTTTTTGTGCAAACATCCGCTTAGCGTCGAGAGCTCCCAAACCGCATGACCTTGCGTCAGCATGAGGCTCAATGCCTCGGACAGGCCCTCTGACCGGGCTGAGGCGTCGCCCCAGGACAACCAGATTGGCTTTGCCGACGAACCTATTTCGCAGGTGCCGACGGCGCTTCCGGGATGATGTGCGGGATCTCGTCGAGACTGTATCCCAGTCCGTGCGTCAGGCCATAGAAAATACCCATGACAACCGCCGTGGCGAGGGTGGTGCGGATCACGGCGCGCAGCATATGCGGCCCGCGCGGCGCGCTCGGCACCGTGCCCAGCGTCACGTCGCGATCGTCGTCCTGCGTCCTGACGCTGAACGGCAGCACTACGAACAGAACAATCCACCAGGTTGCGAAGAACAGCGCGGTGAACGAAACCCAGCTCATGATTGTTCCAGTTCGATCAGAGTGCCAAAGAAATCCTTGGGATGCAGGAACAGCACCGGCTTGCCATGTGCACCTGGCTTCGGATTGCCGTCGCCCAGCACGCGCGCGCCGGCGGCCTTGAGCTGGTCGCGCGCAACCAGGATATCATCGACCTCATAGCACAGGTGATGCATGCCGCCCGAAGGGTTCTTCTCGAGGAACGCCGCGATCGGCGAGCCCTCGCCCAAAGGCTCCAGCAATTCGATCTTGGTGTTGCCGACATCGATGAACACCACCGTCACGCCATGCTCGGGCAGCGCCTGAGGCTCGGCCACGCGGGCGCCGAGTGTATTGCGATAGGCCGCAATCGCTGCCGCCAGATCCGGCACAGCAAGCGCGACATGGTTCAGCCGTCCGAGCATTGGGTGCTCCATGGAAAGTTAGGGGAGTAGAGCAATAGGCAGTGTGACGATAGGGACACCAGGTCGAGCGCGACGCTATTTGCTCTCCCTACTGCCGCACGGGTCTACCTCCCTTATTCCCCTATTCTTCACCGCGTGACAAACACCGTCACCAGCGGCTTCTTGCCCCAGGCCTCGTTGGCGGCGCCGCGCACGGCGCGCCGCACCGCCTCTTGCACCATGTCGAGGTCCTTTCGGCGCTGTCGGGGGATCGAGTCCACCGCGCCGACTGCCGCATCGATCATCAGGTCCTCGAGCGCCTCGCCGCCGGCATCGGCTTCGGCGACGCCAATGGCGACCAGATCGGGATCGCCGGCGAGTTCGTATTTATCGTCGAGCACGACATTGACGGCGACGTGGCCGGCAAAGGACAGCTTACGCCGGTCACGAATGCCCATGGCCTGGTCAGTGCCGATCAGCCTGCCGTCCTTGTAGATGCGACCGAACGGCACCTGGTCGATGATGGCGGCAGCACCCGGAGCAAGCCGCAGCATGTCGCCGTCGCGCACCTGTGCCACCTGGCCGATGCCGGACATCGACATCAGCGAGCCCTGCGCCACCAGATGCGCGGCCTCGCCATGGACGGGAACGCCGATCCGCGGACGCACCCATTCGTACATCTTGCGCAATTCACTGCGGCGCGGATGGCCGGAAACATGCACCAGCGCATCGCCGTCCTCGATGATCTTGATGCCGAGGTCGATGAGCCGGTTCTTGATCTCGAGGATCGCCTTCTCGTTGCCGGGAATGGTGCGCGAGGAAAACACCACCGTGTCGCCGGCCGTCAGCGATACCGATTTCATCTCTTCGCGGGACAGTTTGGCAAGTGCCGCCAGCGGCTCGCCCTGGCTGCCGGTGCAGATGATGACGAGGTTCTCGCGCGGGATGAAGCCGTAATCCTCCTCGCCGATGAATTCGGGCAGGCCGTCCATGTAGCCGAGTTCGCCGGCTACATCGATGACGCGTTTCAGCGAACGCCCCAGCACCAGGCACTGGCGGCCGGCGTCGCGCGCCGCCCTGGCAATGGAAACGATACGCCCGACATTGGACGAGAAGGTGGTGACGGCCACACGGCCCTTGGCGCTCTGGATGACGCCCTTGAGGCCCTCTCCCACAGCCACTTCGGAAGGAGACTCCCCTTCCCGCAGTGCATTGGTAGAATCGCAGATCAGTGCCAGAACACCCCTGTCGCCATACGCGCGAAAACGCGCCTCGTCGGTCTTGGGTCCGATCGTCGGTTCCGGATCGATCTTCCAGTCGCCGGTGTGGATGACGGTGCCGAGCGGCGTGGTGATGGCCAGCGACATCGGTTCTGGAATCGAATGCGCGACCGGGATCGCCTCGATCTGGAACGGACCGACCGTGAACGTCTCGCCCGCCTTGTAGATTGTCACGGGGATTTTCGGCGCCCCCTGCTCACCTTGCCGCTTGGCTTCCAGCAGGCCGGCGCTGAACGGCGTCATCCAGACCGGAGCCTTGATCTTCGGCCAGGTGTCGAGCAGCGCGCCGTAATGGTCTTCATGCGCATGCGTGATGATGATGCCGCGCAGATTGGCGAGGTTCTCCTCGATGAAGCGCGTATCGGGCAGCACAAGGTCGACACCGGGCAGGCTGGCGTCGGGAAAGGTGACGCCAACATCGATGACGATCCATTCGCGCGCATTGGCCGGACCGTAGCCATAGAGCGCGAAGTTCATACCGATCTCGCCGACGCCGCCGAGTGGCACGAAGACGAGTTCAGCGTTTTCCGCTTTCGCCATGATATTCCCTTCCTGGCCGGTCAAGCCAAGCCCATCAAACCGAGCCCGTCAAAGACGGGCAGACGCAATCGCGCCGAAATGGACGTCACCGGCGGCGATCGTCACAACCGAACCCTCATCGTCGCGGATCACGAAACGGCAGTCCTCGTCAATGGTTTCAAATGTACCGCGCACCACATTACCGTCAATTCTGACAGCAACCTGCCCGCCTAGCCCCGCGGCACGCTTCAGCCAACGTTGTCTGATGGCGGAAAGCCCGCGTCCGTCATTCCACAACCGGGCATTCTCGCTCCAGGCATCCGACAGCGCCAGAAACAGCGTTTCCGCATCGCATGTCGCCCCCAATGCGCCAAGCGATGTCGCCGGATACGGCAGATCGTCGGGAAAAGCCACAACATTGACGCCGATGCCGACGGCAACGCCGAAACGGCCGCCTTCCAGCACCGTCGATTCCAGCAGTATGCCGGCAAGCTTGGCGCCGGAGGCCACTACGTCGTTCGGCCATTTCAGCTCGAAGCGGTTCCGGCCTTCGGCGGCGCCGTCGAGTGCCACAGCAATCCGGCCTTTCGGCACGACAGCATCCAACGCATCGGAGAGCGCCAGGCCTGCGACAAAGCCGAGTGTCGCGGCGAGCCTAAGCTCGGCCTTGGTGATGACAAGCAGCGTCGCCGCCAGATTGCCCTCCGGGGACAACCAGGCACGGCCTCGCCGGCCTCGCCCGTTCTCCTGCTTCCTGGAAACGACCCACAGCTTGCCGGGGTCGCCTGCCCTGGCATGGTCCAGCGCCACCGCGTTGGTGGAGCCGACGCTGTCATGCGCCTCGAGCCGGAACCCTTCCGACACCGAGGTTGGAGCCAGCCGAAATGCCATACTAGTGGTCCGATTCTAACATTCGCATCCCGTTCCAGCAGCGCAGTAAGCGAATGTTAGAATCAAAGGACCACTAGCCAAACAAAAGTTTCTAGTGGAGTTTTCAAATTTGACATTCGCGCACCCACTTCACGCGTTCCGGGAGGCGAATGTCAAATTTACTCCACTAGCTAGAAGAAGGTCTTGGCAGCGGCTTCGGCGTAAGTGCTGATCGGCCCGCCGATCAGCACGTAGAACAGCACGAAGGCGCCCGAGACGCCGAGCACGAGGCGCAGTTCACTGCCCATCGGCACGAAACCGCCGACCGGCTCATCGAACCACATGATCTTGATGATGCGCAGGTAGTAATAGGCGCCCACCACGGAAGCCAGAACGCCGATGATCGCCAGCGCGTAGAGATGGGCATTGATGGCGGCGAGGAAGACGTACCACTTCCCCCAGAACCCGGCGAGCGGCGGAATGCCGGCCAGCGAGAACATCAGGATGGTGAGGATGGTGGCCATGATCGGGTTGGTCGACGCCAGGCCGGCCAGATCACTGATCCGCTCGACATTGCCTTCCTTGCGCCGCATGGCGAGGATGAAGGCGAAGGTGCCGAGCGTCATCACCAGATAGATCAGCATGTAGATGGCAACGCCGCGCACGCCGTCCTGGCTGTTGGCGGCAAGGCCGACCAGTGCGTAGCCCATATGGCCGATGGACGAATAAGCCATCAGTCGCTTGATGTTGGCCTGGCCGATCGCGGCGAAGGCGCCGAGCACCATCGAGGCGATCGAGATGAAGACGATGATCTGCTGCCAGTCGGAAGCGATCGGCTTGAACGCGCCCATGGTGACGCGCACCAGCAGCGCCATCGCCGCCATCTTCGGCGCCGCCGCCAGGAAAGCCGTGACCGGGGTCGGCGCGCCTTCATAGACGTCGGGCGTCCACATGTGGAACGGCACCGCCGAAATCTTGAAGGCAAGGCCGGCCAGGACGAAGACCAGGCCGAAGACGAGGCCAAGCTGGCGCTCGCCGCTGCCCAGTGCCGACGCGATCTCCTGGAAGCCGGTATTGCCGGTGTAGCCATAGACCAGGCTGATGCCGTAGAGCAGCATGCCCGACGACAGAGCGCCAAGGACGAAATACTTCAAGCCGGCTTCGGTCGAGCGCAGATTGTCGCGGTTGATCGCGGCCAGCACGTAGATCGCCAGCGACTGCAATTCGAGGCCGAGATAGAGCCCGATCATGCTGTTGGCCGAGATCATCAGCATCATTCCGAGCGTGCACAGAAGGATCAGCACCGGGTATTCGAACTTGTCGAAATGCTCAGCCTTGGCAAAGCGCACCGACATGACCAGCGTCACCGCCGAGCCGACCAGCGCCAGCACTTTCATGAAGCGGGCAAAGGAATCCTGGATGAAGGCCCCGCCATAGGCGCCGCCCTGTCCGGTGGAGAAGATCATCCATCCGCCTGCGACCACCAGCACGATGACGGCAAGGGCCGTCACCAGCGTGCTGGTGTTTGCGCGCGAATAGGCCCCGACCATCAAAAGCACGAGGGCGCCGATGGCGAGGATGAGCTCTGGCGTCGAGAGCGACAGGCTGGTGATAAGGTCCGGCGTCATGGTTCGCAAAACCCCTGGTCAGTTCGCCGCCGCGGTCTGCGCGGTGCCGATGGATGCGGTGACATTGGTGACGAGCGCTTTGACCGATTGGGCCGTCGCGTCGAAGACGGGTGCCGGATAGACGCCGAAGAAGATGATCAGCACGACCAGCGGGTAGATGATCACCTTCTCGCGCAACGACAGGTCGAGCAGGTTCTTCAGGCTGTCCTTGGTCAGCGCCCCGAAAATCACCCGGCGGTAGAGCCAGAGCGCGTAGGCTGCCGACAGGATGACGCCGGTGGCGGCGAAGAACGCCACCCAGGTGTTGACCCTGAACACGCCGAGCATGGTCAGGAACTCGCCGACGAAGCCTGACGTGCCGGGCAGGCCGACATTGGCCATGGTGAAGATCAGGAACACGGTGGCGTATTTCGGCATGTTGTTGACCAGGCCGCCATAGGCGTCGATCTCGCGTGTGTGCAGACGGTCATAGATGACGCCGACGCAGAGGAAGAGCGCGCCGGAGACGAGGCCGTGGCTGAGCATCTGGAAGATCGAGCCCTGGATGCCTTCCTGGTTCATCGCGAAGATGCCCATGGTGACGAAGCCCATATGCGCGACCGACGAATAGGCAATCAGCTTCTTCATGTCCGCCTGCATCAGTGCCACCAGCGAGGTGTAGATGATGGCGACGACGGAAAGCGTGAAGATCAGCGGCGCGAACATTTCCGACGCCAGCGGGAACATCGGCAAGGAGAAGCGCAGGAAACCGTACCCGCCCATCTTCAGGAGGATGCCGGCCAGGATGACAGAACCCGCCGTCGGCGCCTCGACGTGCGCGTCGGGCAGCCAGGTGTGCACTGGCCACATCGGCATCTTCACCGCGAAGGAGGCGAAGAAGGCCAGCCATAGCCATGTCTGCATGTTGGCCGGGAAGTTGTGCGTCAAGAGCGTCGGGATGTCGGTGGTGCCGGCCTGATAGAACATCGCCATGATGGCGAGCAGCATCAGCACCGAGCCGGCCAGCGTGTAGAGGAAGAACTTGAACGAGGCATAAACCCGCCGCTTGCCGCCCCACACGCCGATGATGATGAACATCGGGATCAGGCCGGCTTCGAAGAAGACGTAGAACAGCACGATGTCCAGCGCGCAGAACACGCCGATCATCAGCGTTTCCAAGAGCAGGAAGGCGATCATGTAGGCCTTGACGCGCTTCTCGATCGATTCCCACGACGCCAGGATGCACAGCGGCATCAGGAAGGTGGTGAGAATGACGAACAGCATCGAAATGCCGTCGACGCCCATATGGTAGGAGATGCCGGAGTCGAGCCAGGCAACCTTCTCGACGAACTGGAAGCCGGCCTGCGAATTGTCGAAGCCGGTCCAGATGAACAGCGAGATCAGGAAGGTGAAGGTCGTCGTCAGCAGCGCGATGGCGCGGATGTTGCGGCGCGCGTTCTCGCTGTCATCGTTGATGAACAGGATAAGCAGCACACCAACCAGCGGCAGGAAGGTGACCAGCGACAGAATGGGCCAGGTGGTCATCAGAGCATCATCCAGGTGACGAGTGCGGCAACGCCGATCAGCATGGCGAAGGCATAGTGATAGAGGTAGCCGGTCTGCAGCTTGACGACCCGGTTGGTCACGTCGACGACGCGCGCCGAAATACCGTCGGGGCCGAGACCGTCGATGATGGTGCCGTCACCGGTCTTCCACAGGAAGGTGCCGAGGCGCTTCGCCGGCCGCACGAACAGGAAGTCGTAGAGTTCGTCGAAGTACCACTTGTTGAGCAGGAAGGCATAGAGCCCGCGATGCTCAGCAGCCAGGTTCACCGGCATTTCCGGCGAGCGGATGTAGAACTTCCAGGCCAGTGCGAAGCCGATCAGCATTGCGATGAAGGGCGACAGCTCGACCCACAGGGGCAGTTCGTGGATCTCGTGCAGGATATGGTTGTCCGGCAGCGTGAACAGCGACGCCTTCCAGAACTCGGCATAGCCCTCACCGATGAAGGCGCCGTGGAAGATGATGCCGGCAAACAAGGCGCCAGCGGCCAGGATGAACAGCGGCACAAGCATGACCGGCGGCGATTCATGGACGTGGTGCATGACATCGTGGCTCGCCCGCGGCTTGCCGTGGAAGGTCATGAAGATCAGGCGCCAGGAATAGAACGAGGTGAAGCAGGCGGCGATGACCAGCAGCACGAAGGCAAGGCCGGCGACCGAATTGTGTCCCGCAAAGGCGCTCTCGATGATAGCGTCCTTGGAGAAGAAGCCGGCGGTGCCGATGACGGTCACCGGAATGCCGACGCCGGTCAGCGCCAGCGTGCCGATCACCATCATCCAATAGGTGGTGGGGATCAGCTTCCTGAGCCCACCCATCTTGCGCATGTCCTGCTCGTCAGAGACGGCATGGATGACCGAGCCCGAGCCGAGGAACAGCAGCGCCTTGAAGAAGGCGTGCGTGAACAGGTGGAAGATCGCGGCACCGTATGCGCCAACGCCGAGCGCCACGAACATGTAGCCGAGCTGCGAGCAGGTCGAATAGGCGATGACGCGCTTGATGTCATTCTGGACGAGACCGACCGTCGCCGCGAAGAAGGCAGTGAAGGCGCCAATGAAGGTGACCACCGTCAGCGCCGAATGCGACAGTTCGAACAGCGGCGACAGGCGCGCCAGCATGAACACGCCGGCCGTCACCATGGTGGCGGCATGGATCAGCGCGGAAACCGGTGTCGGGCCTTCCATCGCGTCCGGCAGCCACGTGTGGAGCGGCACCTGCGCCGACTTGCCCATGGCGCCCATGAACAGCAGCAGGCAGACGATGGTCATGGCTGCCTGCTTGTCCAGCGCATGGCCAAGGAAGGTCAGCACGGCGGCACCTTGCGGTGCGCCCTCGGCCGGAATGTAGGTCGCGGCATTGGCGAAGATCGTACCAAGATTGACCGAGCCGAAGAGCACGAACACGCCAAAGATGCCGAGCGCGAAGCCGAAATCGCCGACACGGTTGACGACGAAGGCCTTGATGGCGGCGGCGTTGGCCGACGGTTTCTTGTACCAGAAGCCGATCAGCAGATAGGAGGCCAGACCCACCCCTTCCCAGCCGAAGAACATCTGCACGAGATTGTCCGCCGTCACCAGCATCAGCATGGCGAAGGTGAACAGCGACAGATAGGCGAAGAAGCGCGGCCGGTTCGGATCGTGGTGCATGTAGCCGATCGAGTAGATGTGGACCAGCGCCGACACGGTGTTGACCACCACCAGCATCACCACCGTCAGCGTGTCGATGCGCAGCGCCCACGAAGCCTCGAGCCCGCCCGACTGGATCCAGCGCAGCACCGGCACGGTGAACACTTCGCCATGGCCGAAGCCGACGCTGAAGAAGGCGACCCATGACAGCACGGCCGAGATCACCAGGAAGCCCGAGGTGATGTATTCGGATGCCTTGGCGCCGAGCGAATTGCCGAAAAGGCCGACGATCAGGAAGCCGAGCAGGGGAAGGAAGACGATCGCTTGATACATAATAGCCCCGTCAACCCTTCATCATGTTCACGTCTTCGACCGCGATCGAGCCGCGGTTGCGGAAGAAGACGACGAGAATCGCAAGTCCGATGGCTGCTTCAGCCGCCGCGACCGTCAGCACGAACAGTGCGAACACCTGGCCGACCAGATCGCCGAGCACCGCCGAGAAGGCGACGAAATTGATGTTGACCGCCAGCAGGATCAGCTCGATCGACATCAGGATGACGATGATGTTCTTGCGGTTCAGGAAGATGCCGAACACGCCCAGCGTGAACAGGATCGCCGATACGGTCAGGTAGTGCGCGATGCCGACGACCATCTCAGAGTCCCTCGCCTGTCTTGACCTTGCGGATTTCCATTCCGGTGGCCGGCGTGCGGCCGACCTGGGCTGCGATCGACTGCCGCTTGATGCCCGGCTTGTGGCGCAGCGTCAGCACGATGGCGCCGATCATGGCCACCAGCAGGATCAACCCCGAGACCTGGAAGTAATAGAGGTAGTCCGTATAGAGGATGTCGCCGAGCGCGGCGGTGTTCGTGCGCGTCGCGAGATCCGGGATGGGCTTGGACACCGTCGCCGCCAGCTTCGGCGCGAATGTGTACCCGCCGAGCACGACGATCAGCTCCGCCGCCAGGATCAGCCCGACCAGTGCGCCGATCGGCGCGTATTGCAGGGCACCCTCTTTCATTTCAGCGAAGTCGACGTCGAGCATCATGACGACGAAAAGGAACAGCACCATCACCGCGCCGACATAGACGACGATCAGAATCAAGGCCAGGAACTCGGCCCCGGTCAGCATGAACAGGCCGGCGGCGTTGAAGAAGGTCAGGATCAGGAACAGCACCGAATGCACGGGGTTGCGCGATGAAATGACCATGAACGCCGACGCCACCGCGACAAAGGCGAAGAGGTAGAAAAAGGCCGCCTCTAGTCCACTCAGCATGGGGTTCCCCCGGGTTCCTGTCCGGACTGGCTCACGCCTGTCCATATCTGTGGCTTCGTTCCGCCTCCGGTGCCGAAGCCGCGTTGTCCTAGCCCATGTTCCGATCGGGTTGAAAGGCCCGACCGAAAGAAACATGGGCAACTCTGTAGTTCCTAGGATGATCTTGCCCGAAACATCGGGATCATCCACTCAGGCGAGGCCCCTCGCCCCGTCCAATATCAGCGATACGGCGAGTCCAGCGAGATGTTGCGCGCCAGTTCGCGCTCCCACCGGTCGCCGTTCGCCAGCAACCTGTCCTTGTCATAGTAAAGTTCCTCGCGCGTTTCCGTCGCGAATTCGAAATTCGGCCCCTCGACGATGGCGTCGACCGGGCAGGCTTCCTGGCAGAAGCCGCAATAGATGCACTTCACCATGTCGATGTCGTAACGCACGGTGCGGCGCGTGCCGTCATTGCGGCGCGGGCCGGCCTCGATGGTGATGGCCTGCGCCGGGCAGATCGCCTCGCACAATTTGCAGGCAATGCAGCGTTCCTCGCCATTGGGATAGCGGCGCAGCGCGTGCTCGCCACGGAAGCGCGGGCTGGTCGGCCCCTTCTCGTGCGGATAGTTGATCGTCTCCTTCGGTGCGAAGAACTGGCGCATCGACAGGAAGAAGGCGCTGACGAAATCCTGCAGCAGCAGCGATTTTGCGGCCTGGGAAAGAGCGGACATCACGCAAACCCCGTGATCTTGAGGAAGGCGGCGGTGGCGACCACCATGAACAGCGAGATCGGCAGGAACACCTTCCAGCCGAGACGCATCAGCTGGTCGTAGCGATAGCGCGGCACGAACGCCTTCACCATCGAGATGCCGAAGAACACGAAGCAGACCTTCAGCACGAACCAGATGACGCCGGGCACCCAGGTGAAGGGCGCGAAATCGAACGGAGGCAGCCAGCCGCCAAGGAACAGGATGGTCGCCAGCGCGCACATCAGCACGATCGCGACATACTCGCCGAGGAAGAACAGCAGGAACGGCGTCGACGAATATTCGACCATGTGGCCCGCGACGAGTTCCGATTCGGCTTCGACAAGGTCGAAAGGCGGCCGGTTCGTCTCGGCCAGCGCCGAGATGAAGAAGATGATGAACATCGGGAACAGCGCCAGCCAGTTCCAGTCGAGGAAGGTGTTGGGCAGGCCAAGCCTGGTGCCGATGCCATCATGCTGCGACAGCACGATATCGCTCAGGTTGAGCGAGCCGGCAGTGAGCAGAACCGTGACGATGACGAAGCCGATCGAGACTTCGTAGGACACCATCTGGGCCGCCGAACGCAGTGCGCCGAGGAACGGATATTTCGAGTTGGATGCCCAACCGCCCATGATCACGCCATAGACCTCGAGCGAGGAGATGGCGAAGACATAGAGGATACCGACATTGACGTTGGCGACCGCCCAGCCCTCATTGACCGGGATAACCGCCCAGGCAGAGATCGCCAGCACAGCCGACACCAGCGGCGCCAGCAGGAACACGCCCTTGTTGGCGCCGGACGGGATCACCGGCTCCTTGAAGACGAACTTCAGCAGGTCGGCGAAGGCCTGCAGCGTGCCCCACGGGCCAACCACGTTCGGGCCGCGCCGCAACTGCACCGCCGCCCAGATCTTGCGGTCGGCATAAAGGATGTAAGCCACGAAGATCAGCAGCACGACGATCAGCACGACTGACTTCAAGAGAATGATCAGCGCCGGCAGCACGTAGAAGGAGAAGAAGGTTTCCATGCTTATTCCGCCGCCTGCTTGAAGCCGCTCTTGGCCAGTGCCGAGCATTCCGCCATGACGGCGGACGCGCGCGCTATCGGGTTGGTCAGGTAGAAGTCTTTCACCGGCGAGGTGAACGTACCCTTGTTCAGCCCGCCGCCGAGTTTCGCCACGTTGGCTATATCATCGGCATTGCCGGCCGCGACCTGATCGATACGGGCAAGGTGCGGGTATTCGCCATAGAGTTTCGCGCGCAGCTGCGGCAGCGAATCGAAGGGCAGCTTCTTGCCCAGGACATCCGACAGCGCTCTCAGAATTGCCCAATCCTCGCGCGCATCGCCCGGCGCGAAGCCGGCGCGGTTGGTCTGCTGCACGCGGCCTTCCGTGTTGACATAGGTGCCCGATTTTTCGGTGTAGGCAGCCGCCGGCAGGATGACATTGGCGCGGTGCGCGCCCTGGTCGCCATGCGTGCCGATATAGACGACGAAAGCACCGCCGGTCCTGGCCATGTCGATCTCGTCGGCGCCAAGCAGGAACAGGACTTCCATCTCGCCCAGCATGCCCGCGACATCCTTGCCGCCCTCGCCCGGCACGAAACCGACATCGAGGCCACCGACACGGCCGGCCGCATTGTGCAGCACGGCAAAGCCGTTCCAGTCGGCGCGGGCAGCATTGACGGCAGCGGCGAGTTTCGCCGCCTGTCCCAGCACGGCCGCGCCATCGGCACGCGCCAGCGCGCCCTGGCCGACGATGATCAGCGGATGCGTTGCCTTCTTGAGTGTCTGGAAGAACTTGCCGTTACCGTCGGCCAGATCTTTCAGCGAATCCGGGCCGGCGCCCAGCTGTTCGTAATCATAGCGCGTGTCGCCGATCTCGCCGATGACGCCGACCGGCAGATTGCCGATCCGCCAGCGCTTGCGGATGCGGGCATTGAGCACCGAAGCCTCGAAGCGCGGGTTGGCGCCGATAATCAGCACCGCATCAGCCTGCTCGATACCCTCGATGGTCGGGTTGAAGATGTAGCTGGCGCGGCCGAGCGACGGGTCGAGTGCGGCGCCATCCTGGCGGCAATCAACGTTCTTCGAGCCGAGCGCGGCCATCAGCAGCTTCAGCGCGTAAATTTCCTCGACGGCCGCGAGATCGCCGGCAATGGCGCCGATCTTGTCGGGCGCCGCCTTCGAAACCGCGTCCTTGATGGCGGAGAACGCCTCGGCCCAGCTCGCCGGAACCAGCTTGCCGTCCTTGCGCACATACGGACGGTCGAGGCGCTGCGTGCGCAATCCGTCCCAGATGAAGCGGGTCTTGTCGGAGATCCATTCCTCGTTCACCTGCTCGTTGACGCGCGGCAGGATGCGCATCACTTCGCGGCCACGGCTATCGATGCGGATCGCCGAGCCGACGGCGTCCATCACGTCAATGGATTCGGTCTTGGTCAGTTCCCACGGCCGCGCCTGGAAGGCGAAAGGCTTGGAGGTCAGCGCGCCGACCGGGCAGAGATCGATGACATTGCCCTGCAGTTCGGAAGTCATCGCGCTTTCGAGATAGGTGGTGATCTCGGCGTCCTCGCCACGGCCGATCAGGCCTAGCTCGGAAATGCCGGCGACCTCAGTGGTGAAGCGAACGCAGCGCGTGCAGTGGATGCAGCGGTTCATCACCGTCTTGACCAATGGGCCGATATACTTGTCTTCAACCGCGCGCTTGTTCTCGTGATAGCGCGAGGAATCGACGCCGAACGCCATTGCCTGGTCCTGCAGGTCGCATTCGCCGCCCTGGTCGCAGATCGGACAATCGAGCGGATGGTTGATCAGCAGGAATTCCATCACGCCTTCGCGGGCCTTCTTGACCATCGGCGTGTTGGTGAAGATCTCCGGCGGCTCGCCGTTCGGGCCGGGACGCAGGTCGCGCACGCCCATGGCGCACGATGCCTGTGGCTTGGGCGGCCCGCCCTTCACCTCGATCAGGCACATGCGGCAATTGCCGGCGATCGACAGCCGTTCGTGGAAGCAGAAGCGCGGCACTTCCGCGCCCGCGTCCTCAGCCGCCTGCAGCAGCGTGTAATGGTCGGGTACAGTGATTTCTTTCCCGTCGACCTTGAGCTTTGCCATCAATTGCCCCCGGCGGTTTTCGCCGTCTCATATGCTTTTAACAGATCGCCGAGGCTGATGCCGTTGATCATCATGCCGGCGACCTCAGCGTTTTCTATCTTCACGTTGCTCATATTCACATTGGTGAAATGCGCGTTCGAGAGGTTTACGTCTTCCACCTTGGCATTGGTCAGGTTGGTGCGAAGGATGGTGGACACCGACAGGTTCACATTGTGAAACCGCGTGTTCGACATGTTCACGTCGTCAAAGCTCGAATTGCTGACGATCGCACTGCGCACGTCGAGAACATCGCGTCTGTCGTGAAGCTCCATCCCCGGCCCCTACCCCTTGGCCTTGTCGGCCAGCACGAGCGCTGCTGCCTGCCGGGTCCAATCGTCACGGCCGATGCGCCCCTTGAGCGACAGATAGTCGTCGACCCAGGCGATCTCTTCCGGCGTCCAGGCCGCGATCTGGTCGTACGTCCAGACGCCCAGGCCGTTCAGTACCTTCTCCAGCTTCGGGCCGACCCCTGAAATCTTCTTCAGGTCGGCCGGCAGCGCCGGACGATCCATGGACCTGGGCTGCTGGAAATCCTCCGGCAGCAAGCCGGTCGGCGCCTCGCCTGCGGGAACCGGCGCCGCCGCCGTAGCGTCCCGCACATCATCCACGGGAGGCGTGGCGATATCGGTCACGTCCCGTGCGAAGGATTGCGCCTCGGCGATCAAGGTGATGGTGGCGGCGCGCGCCTTGATGGACGAGCTGTCGCCGGTATCGGAAAAGCGCCCCGTCGTTGCCTCGAAATCATCGACGATCGGCTGCAACAGCCTTTGCGAGGCTTCGGCAGCACCTGAAAGCGCGCCCAGCCAGACGCCGAACGCATGGTTGGCGAGCCCGATGCCGAGCGCCGACATCGCCGCCGCACCCGCGACAGGGTGCGCGAAAAGGTTGACGGCGCTGGCCATCTCCTTCGGCATCATCCTGGTCAGGTCCTGGTTCATCTTCTCGAGCTGGTCCAAATTGGGCATCAGTGTGTAGGGTGTCGAATACGGCGCCATAGATATCTCCTGGTCGTTTCTTCGTTTCGCCCCGCCCCGTCATTCTCGCTTCGGGCTTTCGCCCGCAGTTACAAATTCTTCTATTCCGCCGCCACCATCACCGGCTCGGCTCGATGCGCGTTGCGCGAAAACTCGTCGATGCGCCGTTCCACTTCGCCGCGGAAGTGCCGCATCAGGCCCTGGATCGGCCATGCCGCCGCGTCGCCAAGCGCGCAGATCGTGTGGCCTTCGACCTGCTTGGTCACGTCGAGCAGCATGTCGATCTCGCGCTTCTGCGCCTCGCCGCGCACCAGCCGCTCCATCACCCGCCACATCCAGCCGGTGCCTTCGCGGCACGGCGTGCACTGGCCGCAGCTCTCATGCTTGTAGAAATAGGAGAGCCGCGCGATCGCCTTCACGATATCGGTCGACTTGTCCATGACGATGACAGCCGCGGTGCCCAGGCCCGACTTCAGGTCGCGCAGCGCGTCGAAATCCATCGGCGCGTCGATGATCTGCGCCGCCGGCACCAGCGGTACCGAGGCACCGCCTGGAATGACCGCCAGCAGGTTGTCCCAGCCGCCGCGAATGCCGCCGCAATGCGTCTCGATCAGCTCGCGGAACGGAATCGACATCGCTTCCTCGACGGTGCACGGATTGTTGACGTGGCCGGAGATGCAAAACAGCTTGGTACCGACATTGTTCGGCCGGCCGAAGGATGAAAACCAGGCCGCGCCCCGGCGCAGGATGGTCGGCGCCACCGCGATCGATTCGACATTGTTGACGGTGGTCGGGCAGCCATAGAGGCCAACATTGGCCGGGAATGGCGGCTTCAGGCGCGGCTGGCCCTTCTTGCCCTCCAGGCTTTCCAGCAGCGCCGTTTCCTCGCCGCAGATATAGGCGCCGGCACCGTGGTGCATGTAGACGTCGAAATCGTAGCCCGACGTGTTGCCCTTGCCGATCAGCTTGGCCTCGTAGGCCTCATCGATGGCGCGCTGCAGCGCCTCGCGCTCGCGGATGAACTCGCCGCGCACATAGATGTAGGCGGCAACCGCCCCCATGGCGAAGCCGGCGACAAGGCAGCCCTCGACCAGCGTGTGCGGGTCATTGCGCAGGATGTCCCGGTCCTTGCAGGTTCCGGGCTCGGATTCGTCGGCGTTGACGACGAGGTAGCTTGGCCGGCCGTCGCTCTGCTTGGGCATGAACGACCATTTGAGCCCCGTCGGGAAGCCGGCGCCGCCACGACCACGCAGGCCCGACGCCTTCATCTCGTTGACGATCCAGTCGCGCCCCTTGGCGACGATACCGGGGGTGTTGTCCCAGGCGCCGCGCGACATCGCGCCGGCCAGCGACTTGTCGAAGAGGCCGTAGATGTTGTTGAAGATACGGTCTTTGTCCTGAAGCATTTTTCGTCCCTCAGACCGGCTTCTTGCCGAAGACGCGGATATATTCGGCGACGCCACCCTTGGCGAGCGCCTTGGCCTGCTTCACCCAGTCGTCGCGGTCAATGCGGCCGTGGAAGCTCAGATAGCCATCCACCCACTCGCGCTCGGCCTTCTTCCACGAAGCCACCTGCGCGAAGGTGAAGATGCCCAGCGAGTGCAAGGTGCCCTCGATCTTCGGGCCGACGCCCGAGATCAGCTTGAGATCGTCGACCAGCGCCGGCTTGTCGATACCGGCCGGACGGTTCTTGTCCTCCAGCGACGGTTTTGCTGGCTTGGCCTCGGCCTTTGGCTTGCTGGCATTGGATGGCGCCACCGATGCGGCCGGCGCCGGCGCCGCCACTGGAGCAGCCGGTGCGGTTACGGCCGGCGCGGCGACAGCGGCTGGCGCTGCATCCTTGGCGGCCTTGGAAGCTGCCTTGGCTTCCCTGTCGCGAGTCGACTTGAGGATCGCCTTTTCGTTGGTCAGCGACGTCAGGCCGGAGGCCGGCTCCGACCCTGTGCGGCCGTTCTGCGGTCCTGGCGGCACCGACGCACCCTTGCCCGCATCATAAAGATCGATGATTTCGGCAAGCCGTTCCGGCGTCAAATCCTCGAAAGTGTCCTTGAAGACCATGACCATCGGCGCGTTGACGCAGGCGCCGAGGCATTCAACCTCTTCCCACGACAAGGTGCCCTTGTCGTTGGTGTGGAACTGGTCGTGATGAATCTTGGAGCGACACACGTCCATCAGCGCTTCCGAACCGCGCAGCATGCAGGGCGTGGTGCCGCAGACCTGGATGTGCGCACGCGTGCCGACCGGGTTCAGCTGGTACTGCGTGTAGAAGGTCGCGACCTCGAGCCCACGGATGCGGGGCATGCCGAGCATGTCGGAAATCGTCTCGATCGCCGCCTTCGTGACCCAGCCTTCCTGTTCCTGCGCAATCATCAGCAGCGGAATGATCGCGGACTGCTCGCGGCCCTTCGGATACTTCTTGATCCATTGCTTCGCCGCTGCCGCGTTCGCCCTGTTGAAGGCGAAGGATGCTGGCTGGACGCTTGCTTCTGCGAGACGGCGGACTGACATTTAACGATCGACCTCACCAAACACGATGTCGAGAGAACCGAGAACGGCGGTGACGTCGGCCAGCATGTGGCCACGGCAC
The DNA here is from genome assembly GCA_943370265.1 of Mesorhizobium carmichaelinearum. Taxonomy (GTDB): domain Bacteria; phylum Pseudomonadota; class Alphaproteobacteria; order Rhizobiales; family Rhizobiaceae; genus Mesorhizobium; species Mesorhizobium carmichaelinearum_A. Next base: position 540,641 of record CALRQH020000001.1, on the reverse strand, counting down.
AGGAAATCCATGGCCTGGAGATGCGCGAAACCGGGCGCGCGCAGCTTGCAGCGATAGGGCTTGTTGGAGCCGTCAGAGACCAGATAGACGCCGAATTCGCCCTTCGGCGCTTCAACGGCGGCATAGACCTCGCCGGCCGGCACGCGATAGCCCTCGGTGTAGAGCTTGAAATGGTGGATCAGCGCTTCCATCGAGCGCTTCATCGCCTGGCGCTTCGGCGGCACGATCTTGCCGTCGAGGTTCGAAACCGGTCCGGTGAGTTCCTTGCCGAGCAGCAGATCGACGCACTGGCGCATGATCCTGGCCGACTGGCGCATTTCTTCCATGCGCAACAGGTAGCGGTCGAAACAGTCGCCGTTCTTGCCGACCGGAATGTCGAAATCCATCTCGGCATAGCATTCATAAGGCTGCGACTTGCGCAGATCCCAGGCGGCACCCGAGCCGCGCACCATGACGCCAGAGAAACCCCAGGCCCAGGCATCGGCCAGCGAAACAATGCCGATATCGACATTGCGCTGCTTGAAGATGCGGTTGCCGGTCAGCAGCGCGTCAAGGTCGTCGATCGATTTCAGGAACGGATCGATCCACTTGCCGATATCCTCGACCAGCTTCTGCGGCAGGTCCTGGTGAACGCCGCCAGGACGGAAATAGGCGGCATGCATGCGAGAGCCGGAAGCACGCTCATAGAACACCATCAGCTTTTCGCGTTCGACGAAGCCCCACAACGGCGGCGTCAGTGCACCGACGTCCATGGCCTGTGTCGTCACATTCAGGATGTGGGACATGATGCGCCCCATCTCCGAGTAGAGCACCCGGATCAGCTGGCCGCGCTTCGGCACCTCGATGCCGAGCAGACGCTCGACCGCGAGCGCGAAAGCATGCTCCTGGTTCATCGGCGCGCAATAGTCGAGCCGGTCGAGATAAGGCACCGCCTGCAGATAGGTCTTGGCCTCGATCAGCTTTTCGGTGCCGCGATGCAGCAGCCCGATATGCGGATCGACGCGATCGACCACTTCGCCATCCAACTCCAGCACCAGGCGCAGAACGCCGTGCGCCGCCGGATGCTGCGGGCCGAAATTGATGTTGAAATTGCGGACGGAGGTCTCAGCCATTGTGGCGCCTCAATTCGTCTTGGCTTTTTCGTCGCCTGGCAGGACGTAATCCGTCCCTTCCCATGGCGAGAGAAAATCGAAATTGCGGAATTCCTGCTTGAGCTCGACCGGCTCGTAGATGACGCGCTTGGCCTCGTCGTCGTAGCGAACCTCGACGAAGCCGGTCAGCGGGAAATCCTTGCGCAGCGGATGGCCTTCGAAACCGTAGTCGGTCAGCAGGCGGCGCAGGTCCGGGTGCCCCGAGAACAGCACGCCATAGAGATCGTAGGTCTCGCGCTCGAACCAGTCGGCCCCGGGATAGACGCCGGTAATCGAAGGCACCATCGTCTCTTCGTCGGCCTGCACCTTGATGCGGATGCGGACGTTCTGCTTCGGCGACAGGAGATGATAGACGACATCGAAGCGCCTGGCGCGCGACGGATAGTCGGCGCCGCAGACATCGATTATCGAGATGAACTGGCAGCGTGCGTCGTCACGCAGGAAGGTCACCACTTCGATGAGAGCATTCGGCTCGACATGAAGGGTCAGTTCGCCATAGGCGAGCACCGCGTCCGAGACGCGACCGCTCAGTTTCTCGCCGAGATAAGTCGACAGTTCGCTTAAGGATGCGGCCATGGATTTACCGTTCGATCGTGCCGGTGCGGCGGATTTTCTTCTGCAACAGAAGAATGCCGTAGAGCAGCGCTTCGGCGCTCGGCGGGCAGCCGGGCACATAGATGTCGACTGGCACGACGCGATCGCAGCCGCGCACCACCGAATAGGAATAGTGATAGTAGCCACCGCCATTGGCGCACGAGCCCATCGAGATGACGTAGCGCGGCTCCGGCATCTGGTCATAGACCTTGCGCAGCGCGGGCGCCATCTTGTTGGTCAGTGTACCCGCCACGATCATGATGTCGGACTGGCGCGGAGACGCGCGCGGCGCGACCCCGAAGCGCTCGCTGTCATAGCGCGGCATCGAGGTGTGGATCATCTCGACCGCGCAGCAGGCAAGACCGAAGGTCATGAACATCAGCGAGCCGCTGCGTGCCCAGGTGATCAGCGCTTCCGTCGAGGTGACGAGAAAGCCCTTGTCGGCAAGCTCATTGTTGATTTCGAGGAAGAAGGGATCGTCCTCCCCCACCGGCCTGCCGGTGTTGGGATCGATGAGACCCTTGGGCTTCGGCGCGACGAGCGTGCCGGAACTGTCGCTCAATCCCATTCCAGCGCTCCTTTTTTCCATTCATAGGCAAAGCCGATGGTCAGCACCGCCAGGAAAACCATCATCGACCAGAAGCCGAGCATGCCGATCTTCGAGAAGGACACCGCCCATGGGAACAGGAAGGCCACTTCCAGATCGAAGATGATGAACAGGATCGACACCAGGTAGAAGCGGATGTCGAATTTCATGCGGGCATCGTCGAACGAGTTGAAACCGCACTCATAGGCGGAAAGTTTTTCGGGATCGGGGTTGCGGTAGGCCACCAGGAAGGGCGCCGCCAGCAGCGCCAGGCCGACCACAAGTGCCACGCCGATGAACAGGACGATGGGCAGGTATGAACCTAGAAGTGCGTTCATGCTCGGCTTTCCGTTGGCGCCAATCCACTTTGATTACAGCACCAGACCCACTTGCGGAAGCGCGACAGTTTAACCGCTGAACCGTTTTAGGGGCTCTATGCTGCAACGCGGCGAGGGTTAGCGCAGCGCTTTCGGCGAAGCAAGTCAAACCTTGTTCAAAACGCCGACCTGGACGGCATATACGGGGAAACTGGTCCGATACGCTCCTGTTTGATTTCCTTCACTTTTTACTCCACTTTTCTCTCCTGACATATATCCCGCCAAAACCCTGCTAGCATTCCACGGAATCACGATCTTCCTCCATCCCGAACCCCATCAGAGTCGCATCAGCATGAAGGAAAAAATCTCGCTCCCCATGGCCCGGCGCATCGCTCTTGCCGCCCAGGGCTTCATGGACGCCAGACCGGCCGGCACGCCCGATCGACGCCATCTCGGTCGCGTGCTCGCCCGTACCGGCCTGCTGCAGATCGATTCCGTCAGCGCCGTGGTGCGCGCTCATTATATGCCGCTCTATTCGCGGCTTGGCCCCTACCCGCTCGCTTTGCTCGACAATGCCGCGGTGACGCGCAAGCGCACGGTGTTCGAATACTGGGCCCATGAAGCCTCCTTCCTGCCCGTCGAGACCTATCCGCTGATGCGCTGGCGGATGGAACGGGCCGAGCGCGGCGACGAGATGTATACCGGGCTGGCCAAATGGGGGCGTGAGCACGCCGCCTATGTCGAAGAAATCTACCAGCACGTCTTTGATCAAGGCCCGATCGCCGCCTCCGCGCTCGAAGGTCAGAAAGGCTCGGGCGGCTGGTGGGGCTGGAGCCATGCCAAGCACGCCTTCGAATGGCTGTTCTGGGCCGGGCGCATCACCACGGCGCACCGTCGCGGTTTCGAGCGATTCTACGACCTGCCGGAGCGCGTACTGCCCCAGGCGATCCTCGATCTGCCGGTGCCAGCCGCCGAGGATGCTCATCGCGAATTGCTGCGCATCTCCGCCCGCGCCCACGGCATCGCGACGGCCGGCGACCTGCGCGACTATTTCCGCCTCTCCCCTGCCGACATGAAAGGCCGCCTCGAGGAACTGGTCGAGCTTGGTGAGTTGATGCCGGTGCGCGTCGAAGGCTGGGACAAGCCGACCTACCTTCACAAGGACGCGCGCTTACCTCGAAAAATCGAGACCCGTGCCCTGCTGGCGCCGTTCGATCCGGTCGTCTTCGAACGATCGCGCACCGAGCGCCTGTTCGATTTCCGCTACCGCATCGAGATCTACACGCCGGCCGAAAAGCGGCAATACGGCTACTATGTCCTGCCGTTCCTGCTCGGCGACAGGATTGTCGCGCGCGTCGACCTGAGGGCCGATCGCCCGGCGAGTATTTTGCGCGTCCATGCCGCTTACGCTGAGCCCGGCGCGCCGCCTGAAACAGCAGCACACCTCTTTGAGGAATTGAAGCAGATGCAGGGCTGGCTAGGGCTGGAACGCATCGAAGTGACGCGGGCTGGCGATTTGGGTCCAGCGCTGGCCGACATCGCCATGTCGTAGGCTCGCGTTGACACCGCTGCCCGCAAAAGCCTAAATCCGCACCAGACGGTCTCTTCTCTTCAAAGGGAGGAGCCAAGAGGGAATGCGGTGCGGGATCGAAAAATTCCAAATCCGCGGCTGTCCCCGCAACTGTAAGCGAAGAGCCAAGGCCGAAAACCACTGGGATGTTCCCGGGAAGGCGGCACAAGGCGATGACCCGCGAGCCAGGAGACCTGCCGTCTAGTACAAGAGAATCCGATCGCCCGGCGGGTTTCCGGGCAAGGAGCAGGATTTGGATCACGACAGCAGTCTTTCGGCTGGAGGAGCGGATTTTTCATCCGGCCATGATGATGCCCTCGAAAAGGTCACCGTCATCGTCTGTGCATCCTGCCGCGACGAAACCGGCTCCGATGCTCATCCTCGCGCCGGCGAATTGCTGGCTGACGATACGCGCAGAGCCGCAGCGGCCGACAACATTCGCATCCGCAGCGTCGAATGCCTCGGCAATTGCAAGCGCCGGCTCAGTGCGGCCATCCTGCGCGACGGCTGCTGGAGCTATGTTTTCGGCGACCTGACCGCGACCAGCGGCGCGGATCTCGTCACCGGCGCAAAACTCTTCGCCACCTCGACAGATGGCCTCATTCCGTGGCGCGGCCGTCCCGATAGCCTCAAGCGCGGCCTCGTTGCCCGCATCCCTCCCCTCGACATGTTGAAGGACTGACCATGACCGCTTCCGTCTCTCGCGTTCCCTGTACCGTCATTACCGGCTTCCTCGGCGCCGGCAAGACGACGCTGGTCCGCCACCTCCTGGAAAACGCCGGCGGCAAGCGTATCGCGATCATTGTGAATGAGTTTGGCGACATCGGCATCGACGGCGAGATCCTGAAGGGCTGCGGCATCGACACTTGTCCCGAGGAAAACATCGTCGAACTGGCCAATGGCTGCATCTGCTGCACCGTCGCCGACGATTTCGTGCCGGCGCTGGACCAGATCCTGTCGCTGACGCCGAAGGTCGACCACATACTTATAGAGACGTCCGGCCTCGCCTTGCCCAAGCCGCTGGTTCAGGCTTTCCAGTGGCCGACCGTGAAGAGCCGGGTGACCGTCGATGGCGTCATCGCCGTCGTGGACGGCCCGGCACTGGCCGAAGGCCGCGTCGCCAACGACATGGACGCCCTGCAGGCGCAGCGCGCCCAGGATGAGACGCTCGACCACGATGACCCGGTCGAGGAAGTGTTCGAAGACCAGATCGCCTGCGCCGACCTGATCATCCTGTCGAAAAGCGACCTGATGGACGCCGCCGGTTCGGCCCGCGCCAACGCCATCATTGGCGAACACTCCGCCCGCGCCGTGAAGATCGTGCCGACCTCGCATGGCAAGGTCGATCCCTCCATACTGCTCGGGCTTGGTCTCGCCGTCGAGGACGACATCGAAAACCGCAAATCCCATCATGACGGCGCATTCGACCACGAGCATGACGACTTCGACACGTTCATTGTCGACATTCCCTCGGTAGCCAACCCCGACGAACTGGCAAAACGCGTCGCCACCATCGCCGAAGAAGAGAACGTGCTGCGCGTGAAAGGTTTCATCGAGGTCGGCGGCAAGCCGATGCGGCTTTTGCTCCAGGCCGTCGGCCCACGCGTCAATCACTATTATGACCGCGCGTGGACGTCAGAAGACGACCGTCGTTCGCGTCTCGTCGTCATCGGCCTGAAGGGGCTGAACCGTCCGGCGATCGAGCGTATACTCGCCGGCTGATTTCAGACACGAGCCGCGATGCACATCCTCACCACGACATCCGCCTCGCTCGACGATCTCGCCGAGCCCATTGATCTGCGGCAGACGCCGGCGGATATCTTGGCGCTGTCCTTCACCGACAGCGATCTGGCCGGGCTGGCAGCGGCTTGGAAGGCGGATGCGGGCCGCCTGCCCTCGATGCGCCTGGCCGCACTTCGCGACCTGCGCCATCCCATGTCCGTCGACCTCTGGATCGACAGCATCGCCCGCCACGCCAAGGTTATCCTGGTACGCATCCTCGGCGGTTATGATTGGTGGCGCTATGGCTGCGACCAGCTTGCCTCGATCGCCCGCGAACGCGGCATAAAACTGGCGCTGCTCCCCGGCGAATGCCGCGACGAGGATCTCAGGCTGATCGAAGCCTCGACTCTGCCGCGCGAGGACCTCGACGGTCTGCTCGATTATTTTCGCGAAGGCGGCCCGGCGAATATGAGCGCGCTGGTGCGCCGATTGGCGCGGCTGGCCGGATCGCAAGCAGAAATTGTCGGGCCGGTCGCAGTCCCGAAAGCTGGCTGCTACGAGCCTGATCGCGGTGTGGTCCCCCTCCCCCTCGAGCAGGAGGGAAAGGTCGTGCCCATCCTGTTCTATCGCTCGATGCTGCTGGCTGCCGATGTCGCGCCGATCGACGCCCTATTTGAAGCGCTTCAGGAGCGCGGCATGGTTCCCGTGCCGATCTTCGTTTCGAGCCTCAAAGACCCGACGTCCCTCGCCTTCGTCGAGGCATCGCTCAGCGCACTGAAGCCTGCCGCCATCATCACCGCGACAGCCTTCGCCTCCGGCGCCGAACCCGGCGTTGAAACCCTGTTCGACCGCGCCGGCGTGCCGGTCTTCCAGGTCATCGTCGCGACCACCCGCCACGATGTTTGGGAAAAAAACCAGCGCGGCCTCGCGCCCGCTGACCTCGCCATGCATGTCGTGCTGCCCGAACTCGACGGCCGCATCCTTGCCGGCGCCATTTCCTTCAAGGGCGAAAGCGAGACCGACCCGGCGCTCGGCCACCGAGCCTTCGCCAACCGGCCGGAGCTTGATCGCGTGGCGCAGGTGGCTGACCGCATCGAGGCCTTCATTCGCTTGCAGGAGACGACTCGGGCCGAGCGCAAGCTCGCCATTCTCATCCCCGATTATCCCAGCGCGCCCGGCCGCACCGGCTATGCCGTCGGCCTCGACGTACCCTCCAGCGTGCTCGCCATGCTGCACGACCTGAAGGAACAGGGTTATGTCGTTGAAGGGATTCCGCAAACGCCGCGTGCGCTGCTGGATTTGTTGGAAGCCAGCGCCACCGGATTGACCTTAGACGACTACATTGCCCTTTCGACTGGATTGCCAACAGCGGCAATTGCTGCAGTCGAAGCCGCTTGGGGCAAGGCCGAATACGAGATAGGTTTGGGCGAGGCGACGGAACGCCAACCTTCGCCACCAACAAGCAAAAAACACTTCCCCTTCCGCGCCGCAAACTTCGGCAACGTCACCGTGGCCCTGGCTCCCGATCGTGGCCGCTCAGCCGACCGCCGCGCCGACTACCACGACCCGACGCTGCCGCCGCGCCATGCGCTGATTGCCTTTGGCCTATGGTTGCGCAAATCGCTGGGTATCCATGCCCTCATCCATGTCGGCGCGCACGGCACGCTGGAATGGCTGCCCGGCAAGACTGTTGCGCTCTCGGAAAACTGCTTTCCCGAGATCGTCACTGGCCCCCTGCCCGTCATCTATCCCTTCATCGTCTCCAATCCTGGCGAGGCAGCACAAGCCAAGCGGCGCATTGCCGCCGTCACGCTCGGCCACCTGCCGCCGCCGCTGGCCGGAGCCGGTCTCGACGAGAACCAACATAAGCTTGAGCGTCTGGTCGACGAATATGCCCAGGCCGACGGGCTCGACCGCCGCCGCCGTGACCGCCTGGCAAAACTGATCGTCGAAACCGCCCAAAAGACTGGCCTCGCCTCCGAAGCAGGCGTTGCCAAGACCGATGCGCCGGACGAGGCCCTGCGCCGCATCGACGCCTGGCTTTGCGACCTCAAGGATTTCGCCATCAAGGACGGCCTGCACATCTACGGCCGCGCGCCAGAGGGTGAGCCCGACGCCATGCGCCGCCAAAGCGCGGACGCCGAAAAGACGGCGCTGCTCGCGGCGCTTGACGGCCGCCACGTCAAGGCGGGTCCGGCAGGCGCGCCGGCGCGTGGCCGTTCCGATGTGCTGCCCACCGGTCGCAACCTGTTCACCTCGGATCCTCGCACCATGCCAACGCCGACCGCCTACGATCTCGGGCGAGCGGCGGCGGACGAAGTGGTGCGCGGCTACATGCAATCGCATGGCGACTGGCCGCGCTCACTGGTCATAGACCTGTGGGGCTCGGCCTCGCTGCGCACCGGCGGCGAGGAGATCGCGCAGGGGTTGGCGCTGATGGGCTGCCGACCGCAATGGGATGCCGCGACCGGCCGCATCACCGGCATAGAGGTGCTGCCGCCAGCCACGCTCGGAAGACCTCGCGTCGATGTCACATGGCGCATCTCCGGCCTGTTCCGCGACATGTTCCCGACCCAGATCGCGTTGATAGACGCCGCCGCCAACGCCGTTGCCGCGCGCGACGAGGACGATTCGGAAAACCCGCTCGCGGCGAAAACCCGCGCTGATGGAAAGATCAGCCCGCGCATTTTCGGCACCTCGCCCGGCACCTATGGCGCCGGCGTCGAGGACCTTTTGTCCAGCGGGGACTGGACCGCGCGCGAAGAGATCGGCCGCGCCTATCTCGATGCCACCTCGCATGCCTATGGCGGCGCCGACGGCGAAGGTATCTCCTCGCCCGGAGCCTTCGAGACCCGCATCGCCGAGGCCGACCTTCTCGTCCATACCGGCGACGATCCGGGTCGCGATATCCTCGAAGGCTCCGCCGATGTCGCCTTCATCGGCGGCTTTTCAGCGGCACTCGCGGCCCTTGGCAGGAACGCCGATGTCATCGTGCTCGACACCACCGACCCCCAGAAGCCGAGGCCGCGTTCGGTTGGCGAGGCAGTGTCGCGCGTTGTGCGTGCCCGCGCGGTCAATCCCCGCTTTATCGCCGGGCAGATGCGCCACGGCCCGCGCGGCGCCTCCGAATTCGCCGAGACGGTCGATCGTCTCGTCGGCTTTGCCGAAACCACCCACGCCATATCAGGGGCGTTGATCGAGGCGGTGCATGATGCCTATGTCGGCGATGCGGAGGTTCGCGCCTTCATCCTGCGCGAAAATCCTGCCGCGGCGAAAGTCATCGCCGAGCGTTTCCTGTCGGCGCGACGACGTGGCCTATGGCATCCCCTACGCAATTCCATTGACGATGATCTCACGGCATTGATCGCCGAGGCGCAGGCGCTCGGGGTGGCGGCATGAACGCCTTCTCCCGTCGCGGCGCCTGCCCGGCACTGTCCGCGCCCATGCAGACCGGCGATGGCCTTTTGGTGCGGCTCAACCCTGTCGCTGGAGGATTGTCGCCGAAGCTGTTGATCGGACTCGCCGAATCCGCCTTGCGACATGGCAACGGCATCATGGAAGTCACCGCGCGCGGCAGCCTGCAGATACGCGGGCTGACGCCGGCAAGCGCGGCGTTGCTGGCGGCGGAGGTGGATGCGCTGGGCATCGCGGTTCGCACCGGCGTGCCCGTCGAGACCGGGCCGCTGGCGGGGCTGGATCCGCAGGAGATCGCCGATCCACGTCCGTTGGCGGAACGGATCAGGGCGGCGGTTGAAGGCGCCGGGCTGACCCAGCGGCTTGGCCCGAAAGTTTCGGTCATTGTCGATGGCGGCGGACAATTGACGCTGGATGCGGTGACGACCGACGTGAGGCTTAAGGCGGTGCGAGCAGACAACGACATTGTTTGGAGCGTATCTGTTGCCGGCGACCGCCAAAACGCGACGGTGCTGGCAATGGTCGATGCGGATGCCGCGAGGGACATAACCGTCGCCGCTCTCAGGATGGTTGCTGAAAAAGGCCGCGAGGCGCACACACGGGATTTGTCGGAGAGGCAATTGGCATCTCTGGCAAGCTGGCATTCTGTGGCGCCCCCCTCTGTCCTGCCGGACATCTCCCCCACGAGTGGAGAGATCGGCAGCTCGCGCACCAGCTCTCGGTCTCCAAGAAGCGCTACCGCAACGCTGACGATTGGCGAGAGCGACGATGATAGCGTAATCTCCCCCCTCGCGGGGGAGATGTCCGGCAGGACAGAGGGGGGCGCGAAGGAACGCCGACCCATCGGTCTTTTATCCTTGGCAGGGCGCAAGGTCGCCCTCGGCATCGGCCTGCCCTACGGCAGCATGCCGGCGGAGAAGATCATCGACCTTGCAAGCAGCGCCCTCGCCCTCGACACAACCGAAATCCGTCTCGCCCCGGGCCGCGCCCTGCTTTTCCTCGGCCAACCTGCAGCCGCCAACGAGCCCCTTCAAAACACCGCCGCCACCCTCGGCTTCATCACCTCCCCCACCGACCCGCGCATGCGCATTGCCGCCTGTCCCGGCACGCCGGCCTGCGCGTCCGGCCGCATCGAGACCCGCGACATCGCCGAGACAATCGCCAATGAAAACGCTGATATTCTCGACTTCACGCTGCACATTTCAGGCTGCGCCAAGGGCTGCGCCCACCCCGGCCCGGCCGCACTGACTTTGGTCGGCGGCGAAAACGGAGCCGGACTTGTCGTGAACGCGACGGCAAAGGCCCTTCCTGCGGGCTACAGGCCGCGCTATGACGCCGCGCGCGGCATCGGCCGCGTCGCGGCAGCGATCCGCAACGCACGACATCCCGGCGAAACCGCCGCCGCCTGCCTGACACGGCTTGGCGCGGCGGGCATCACCGAAGCTTACCGACAGGAATGAGCATGCCCGCCTACGACTACATCCACGACGGCACGGCGATCTACGAGCGCTCCTTCGCCATCATTCGCGCCGAAGCTGATCTCACGCGCTTCTCCGATGCCGAGGCCGATGTCGCCATCCGCATGATCCATGCCTGCGGGCAGGTCGAGGCCGCCAGCCACTTTGTCTTCTCGAGGGATCTTGTCGCCGCAGCGCGCTCGGCGCTCAGCGCCGGCGCGCCGATCTTCTGCGACGCGGAAATGGTTTCTCACGGCGTCACCCGCGCCCGCCTGCCGGCCGGCAACGAGGTCATCTGCACGCTGCGCGACATCAGAACGCATGAGATCTCCAAGGCGATCGGCAACACCCGCTCGGCCGCGGCCATCGACCTGTGGGGCGAGCGCATGGCCGGTTCGGTCGTCGCCATCGGCAATGCGCCGACCGCACTGTTCTATCTGCTGGAGAAATTGCGCGACGGCGCGCCGAGGCCGGCGGCCATCATCGGCATGCCCGTGGGCTTCGTGGGTGCGGCCGAATCGAAGGATGCGCTAGCCGAGAATTCCTACGGCGTCCCCTATGCCATCGTGCGCGGCAGGCTGGGCGGCAGCGCCATGACCGCCGCCGCGCTCAATTCTTTGGCGAGGCCCGGCCTGTGAACGTCATTGCAAAGGGCCGGCTTGTCGGCGTCGGCACTGGTCCCGGCGACCCCGAACTGTTGACGCTGAAGGCCGCGCGTGCCCTCGCCGAAGCAGATGTCGTCGCCTATTTCGCCAAGCGCGGCAACAACAGCAATGCCCGCGCCATCGTCGAAGCGCAATTCCGCCCGGGCATGACGGAACTGCCGCTGCTCTATCCCGTCACCACGGAAATCGACAAGGACCACGCGGACTACCGATCGCAGATCACGGATTTCTACGAAGAATCAGCCGAGAAGGTCGCGGAACACCTGGAAGCAGGCCGAATGGTTGCCGTGCTGTCCGAAGGCGATCCGCTATTCTACGGTTCCTACATGCATCTGCATGTGCGCCTGGCGCACCGCTTTCCGACCGAAGTCATTCCGGGCATCACGGCCATGTCGGGATGCTGGTCCGCCAACGGCCTGCCGATCGTCCAGGGCGACGACGTGCTGACCGTACTGCCGGGCACGATGAGCGAATTCGAACTGACGCGCCGCCTCGCCGACACCGATGCCGCCGTCATCATGAAGGTTGGCCGCAACCTGCCCAAGATCAGGCGGGCATTGGAAGCCACAGGCAAGCTGGCGCGCGCCGTTTATGTCGAGCGCGGCACCATGGCCGGCAGCGTTTCCATGAAACTTGCCGACAAGCAGGACGACAAGGCGCCCTACTTTGCCATCGTGCTGGTCGCCGGCTGGTCCGGTAGGCCCGAAACCTCACTGGAGGCCGGCGCATGAGCGGACGTCTCACCGTCATCGGCCTTGGGCCCGGCAATACCGATCAGGTCACGCCCGAGGCAAGCCGCGCCGTTGCCGAAGCAAAATTCTTCTATGGCTACAAGCCCTATCTCGACCGGCTGGAACTGCGCGCGGACCAGACCCGCGTCGCCTCCGACAATCGCGAGGAACTCGCCCGGTCGAAGGACGCACTGACCAAGGCCGCCGAGGGTCATGACGTCGCCGTCGTGTCCGGCGGCGATCCCGGCGTCTTCGCCATGGCCGCCGCCGTCTGCGAGGCCATCGAGGCCGGACCGGCCGAATGGCGTACGGTCGATGTCGCCATGGTGCCTGGCATAACTGCCATGCTCGCCGTCGCCGCACGCATCGGCGCGCCGCTCGGCCATGATTTCTGCGCCATCTCGCTGTCCGACAATCTGAAGCCGTGGGACCTGATCGAGTTGCGTTTGCTGGCGGCCGCCGGCGCCGGCTTCGTCATCGCGCTCTACAATCCGATCAGCAAGGCCCGTCCCTGGCAACTCGGCCGCGCCTTCGAATGCCTCACGGCGATCCTGCCGGGAACCACGCCGGTGATCTTCGGCCGTGCCGCCGGCCGCCCCGACGAGCGCATCGAAGTGTGCCTGCTCGCGGACGCCGATGCTGCCAAGGCCGACATGTCGACCTGCATCATCATCGGCTCGCCGGAAACCAGGATCATCAAGCGCGGCGACAAGCCAGCGCTGGTCTACACGCCGCGTTCGTCCACGGGACGGGCAAGATGATCGACCCCAAACTGGTCAACAATCGCGGCCAGCGCTTCGACGGTCTCAGCCGACGGAACGTCCGGCAGAGCCGGCCTGCGGACCATGACCACCTCCATCCCCAGCGCCCGTGCCGCGGCGATCTTGCCGTAGGTGGCATCGCCACCGCTGTTCTTGGACACGATGGCGTCGATGCGATGTTTTTCGAGCAGCGCCCGTTCGTCGGCTTCCCGAAACGGGCCGCGCGCCAGAAGATAGTCGGCATTGGGCACGGCAAGTTTCGGTTCGACCGGGTCGACGCTGCGAATGAGGAAATGGTGCTGGGGCGTAGCCTCGAAGGCCGCGACCTCTTGGCGTCCAAGCGCCAGGAAAACGCGGCGCGGCACATCCCCCAGCGCCTTCGCCGCGCCGGCGACACTATCGACCTCAAGCCAGCGGTCGCCCTCGACAGGCTCCCAGCCAGGACGCCGGAGTGCCAAGATCGGCACCCCGGCCGTGCGCGCTGCCGAAGCGGCATTGGCGGAGATTCGCGCCGCATAGGGGTGGGTAGCATCGATCAGCAGATTGACGGCCATCTCCCGCAGGTAGGCAGCCAACCCGTCCACGCCGCCAAACCCTCCGGTTCGCACGGGCACGCCTTGCGCAACCGGGCTTTCGGTACGCCCGGCCAGCGACAGCGTGATCGAAAGATCGGCGCGCGCGGCGAGCTTGCCGGCCAGTTGCCGGGCTTCCGTGGTCCCACCGAGGATCAGAATCTTCTTCATTGGCACCATGATGGGTCGCGTCTAGTACAACCGCCAGCGTTGCAGCCAGTCCCCTTCTCCCCGTCACCATACGGGGAGAAGGTGCCGGCAGGCGGATGAGGGGCGGCGCGACATGTCAAAAATCAAGCAGCCAACACCTCAATGGCTCACCATCATCGGCATCGGCGAGGACGGTTTAGCGGGTCTCGGTGACGAGGCCAAGCGGCTGATCTCGAACGCGGAAATCATCTTCGGCGGCAATCGGCATCTCGCCCTTGTCGCGTCCTTCGCCAAGGGCGAAGCACGCTCGTGGCCAGTCCCCTTCGACCCTGAAATGCGCGACGTGCTGGCGCTGGCAGGCAGGCGCGTCTGCGTGCTCGCTTCCGGCGATCCGTTCTTCCATGGCGTCGGCGTCACCCTGGCTCGAAAGGTCAAGGCGCGGGACATGCATGTCATTCCCGCACCGTCAGCCGTTTCGCTGGCGGCTGCCCGCCTCGGATGGGCGCTGCAGGACACCGAAACCGTGTCGCTGCATGGCCGGCCGCTCGACCTGATCCGGCCGCTGCTGCAGCCGAACGCACGCATATTGGCGCTGACGTCGGATGGCGATGCGCCGGCGGCGATCGCGGGACTGCTCACCGAACTCGACTTCGGCGGCTCACGACTGACGGTTCTGGAAGCCTTGGGCGGTCCGAACGAGAGCCAACGCTCGGCCCGCGCCGATACCTTCGATCTCGAAAACATCAATCCGCTCAATGTGCTGGCGATCGAGATTGAATCAAATCCGCAGGCGCGCTTCCTGCCGCTGACGGTCGGCCTTGCCGATCATCTGTTCGAACATGACGGCCAGATCACCAAGCGCGAGGTGCGCGCCATCACGCTGTCGGCGCTGGCGCCCCGGCGTGGCGAATTGCTGTGGGACATCGGCGCAGGATCGGGATCGATTGGCATCGAGTGGATGCTCGCCCACCCATCGATGCGCACCATTGCCATCGAAGCCGATCCGACCCGCGCCGCCCGCATCCGCCGCAACGCCGCCCACTGCGGCGTACCCGGCCTCGCCATTGTCGAGGGCCCGGCGCCGCAAGCGCTTTCTGGTCTTGAAAAGCCGAACGCGATCTTCATCGGGGGCGGCGGCAGCGATGCCGGCGTGCTGGACACTGCTGTTGATGCCCTAGCCGCCGGCGGCCGCCTCGTCGCCAATGCCGTGACGCTGGAGATGGAAACACTGCTGCTCGCCCGCCACGCGATGCTGGGCGGCGATCTCACGCGTATCGCCATATCCCGCGCTTCGCCGGTCGGCTCCATGCAGGCTTGGCGGCCGGCCATGCCGGTCACACAATGGATTTGGATAAAGCCATGATCATCGCAGGCATAGGCAGCCGCAAGGGCGTGAGCGTCGAGGACGTGCTTGCCGCGATTGAAACCGCTGTCGAAGCGCACGGACTGGCAATGTCGGCGCTGTCAGCCCTGGCCACCGCCATACTCAAGCAGGATGAGGAGGCGATCCCCGCCGCCGGTCGCGCCCTGAGCGTCCCGGTCATCATCGTCGATGACGCCACGCTTCAAGCCGCTTCGCCGGGCACGCTCAGCAAATCCGACCTGTCGCAGGCGCTCGCCGGCACGCCCTCGGTTTCGGAAGCAGCCGCCCTTGCCGCCGCCGGCAAAGGCGCAAAACTGATGGGGCCGCGCACCGTCGTCGGCCCCGTCACCTGCGCGCTTGCCATCAGTGGAGATCAGGCGTGACAGTCCACTTCATCGGTGCCGGTCCGGGTGCGGCCGACCTCATTACCCTACGCGGCGCCAGGCTGCTGGCAAGCTGTCCGGTCTGCCTCCATGCCGGCTCGATCGTCGCGCCCGAATTGCTCCAGCACTGCGCTCCAGGGACAAAGCTGATCGACACGGCGCCGATGTCGCTCGACGAGATCGAAGCCGCCTATCTCGACGCCCACAAGGCCGGCCAAGACGTCGCCCGCCTGCATTCCGGCGACCTGTCGGTGTGGAGCGCCGTCGCAGAGCAGATCCGCCGGCTGGAGAAACACGGCATTCCCTACACGCTGACGCCGGGCGTCCCCTCCTTCGCCGCCGCCGCGGCCGCCCTTCGGCGCGAACTGACCATCCCGGAAGTCGCACAAAGCCTGGTGCTGACCCGCATCTCGGGACGCGCCTCGAAAATGCCGCCCGGCGAAACGCTGGCCGGTTTTGGCCGCACTGGCGCCACGCTCGCCATCCATCTTGCCATCCATGCCATTGACCGTGTCGTCGCCGAGTTGACGCCCTGCTATGGCGGCGATTGCCCGGTTGCAGTGGTCTTCCGCGCCTCCTGGCCGGACGAGCGTGTGCTGACCGGCACACTAGCGACCATCGAGGCGCAGCTGGCTGAAGACCCGATGGAGCGCACGGCGCTCATCTTCGTCGGCCGCTCGCTGGCGGCGGAAGGCTTTGGCGAGAGTTCATTGTACGACGCCCACTACCAGCGGCGTTTTCGCGGACGGGATGGATTGTGAGCGGCAGCGCCAAAGACAGAAACACCACGGTCGAACGATCCTTGGCACGGCTGAACTTCAAGCCACGCCAGTTGGAGCCCGGCCACGTCTGGCTGGCCGGCGCCGGCCCCGGCGACCCCGGCTGCCTGACGCTGGACGTACTTGCCGCGCTTGGGCAGTGCGATGCGCTCGTCTATGACGCGCTGGTCTCAGCCGAAATCGTCGCGGTCGCCGAGGACGCGGAATTGTTCTATGCCGGCAAGCGCGGCGGTCAGCCGTCGATGAAGCAGGATGACATCACAGCCCTGCTGGTTCGGCTGGCGCGCGAAGGACGCCGCGTTGTCAGGCTGAAGGGCGGCGATCCCTATATTTTCGGGCGCGGCGGCGAAGAAGCATTGGCGCTTGCTCGGGAAAACATCCCCTTCCATGTGCTGCCGGGCCTAACCTCAGGCCTCAGCGCGCTTGCCGCCACCGGCATTCCCGCCACCATGCGCGGCATCAACAAGGCGGTGATCCTGGCGACCGGCCATGCCGCCGGCACCGATGACGACCTCGACTGGGGCGCGATCGCCCGCACAGGCCAGCCGGTGGTCATCTACATGGGAATGGCCAATCTACCGACGATCACCGCCTCGCTGCTCGATGGCGGGCTGGCGCCCTCGACACCGGCCGCCGTGATCGTCGCCGCGACGACCCCGCGGGAACGCATCGTCGTCGCCACGCTGGCCACCCTTGCCGAAGAAGTCGCCGCCGCCGGCCTTGCATCGCCGGCGTTGATCGTCGTCGGTGGCATCGTCGCCATGCGCGCGGCACTGGCGGGCGGACAATGACTCGCGCGATCATCATCGGCGCGCCGCGCTCAGGCTCGGGCAAGACCAGCGTCACCATCGGCATCCTGCGGGCGCTGGCGCGGCGCGGCATCAAGGTGCGTGGCGCCAAGTCCGGTCCGGACTATATCGATCCCGGCTTCCACACCGCCGCCACGGGGCTTTCCGGCGTCAACCTGGACAGCTGGGCAATGTCGCCCGCCCTGCTCAATGCACTGGCTGGCAACGCAACCGACGACGCCGAATTCGTCTTCCTCGAAAGCGCCATGGGCCTGTTCGACGGCATTCCCTCGGCCCATGGGCGTACCGGCTCCGCCGCCGACCTCGCCCGGCTCTATGGCCTGCCTGTGCTGCTTGTACTCGACGTTTCCGGCCAGTCGACCACGGCTGCCGCCGTTGCCAAGGGTTTTGCCACCTACGACCCCGACGTGCGCATGGCCGGCGTCGTGCTCAATCGGCTGGGCAGCGAACGGCACCGCCGGTTGTGCGGCGACGCCATCGAGGCCATCGGCCTGCCCGTCGTCGGTGCCATCCTGCGCGACCCCACCTTGAACCTGCCCGAGCGCCATCTAGGCCTCGTCCAGGCCGGCGAATACGAGAACCTGATGGGGCATCTCGACCGGCTGGCCGACATGGTCGAGCACTCGCTCGACCTTGACGCCATCATGGCGCTGGCAAAGCCGTTCTCGCCCGCCCCTGGCGATTTTGGCGATGCCTTGCAGCCGCCCGGCCAGCGTATCGCGCTGGCCGAGGACGCCGCCTTCACCTTCCTCTACCCGCATGTCGCCGCCTATTGGCGCAAGGCCGGCGCCGAGATCGTCCCCTTCTCGCCACTCGCCGATGAAGCGCCCGCCGGGGATTGCGACGTCTGCTGGCTGCCCGGCGGCTATCCAGAGCTCCATGCCGGACGGCTTGCCGCCGCCGCGAACTTTCGCGCCGGAACGGCGCGTTTCGCCGAGACGAAGCCGGTTCACGGCGAGTGCGGTGGCTTCATGGTGCTGGGTGAAGCGCTGGAAGATGCCGCCGGCGAAACGCACGCCATGCTCAGCCTGCTCGGTCATGCCACCAGCTTCGCCAGGCGGAAGATGAATCTCGGCTACCGCGAGGCGCGGCTGCGCGCCGATTGTCCGCTGGGAGCGCGGGGCGCGGCGATTCGCGGCCACGAATTCCACTATGCGCAGATGCTTGCTACCGGTAATGACGAGCCGCTGGCCGACCTCGCCGATGGTCTCGGCAACCCGCTGGGGGCTTCCGGCTACCGGCGCGGCAATGTCAGCGGCACCTTCTTCCACGCCATTGCGAGGGCCTAGAGCATGCTTCCGAAAAATGTGACCCAGTTTTCGGAAAAGATCATGCTGAAACTCCGAGGCACGACTCCATCGCCTCGGCAGATCCTCGACGATATCGCGCTCTGCCTGGTCTTCTTCACCCGCCTGCCGCTGCCGGTCATCGAATTTCGCGGCCGCAGCCTTGCCGCCGCGATCTGGGCAGCACCCGTCGCCGGCCTCGCCGTGGGCCTGATCGGCGCGATCGTCTTTGCCACAGCCGAACGCTTTGGCCTCGCCATGGGTCCGGCGGCGGCACTCGCGCTTGCGGCAACGATACTCACCACCGGCTGCCTGCATGAGGACGGGCTTTCCGATGTCGCGGATGGTTTTGGCGGCGGCAAGTCGCGTGGCCGAAAGCTGGAGATCATGCGCGACAGCCGTATTGGTTCCTACGGCGCCGCGACACTGGCCCTGTCGCTGCTTATCCGCTGGAGTGTGCTGTCGCAGGTCGTCGATCCCACACAGGCCCTGTTCTCCCTCTTGGCCGCGCATGCCGCCTCGCGCGGAGTGCTGGGCGCCTTCATGCATCTTCTGCCGCCGGCGCGAACCGAAGGCCTTTCGGTCGGGGCCGGCACCGTCTCGGCCCAGACCGCCATAGTCGGCGCCGTGCTGGGCGCCATCCCGCTGCTGTTGCTCGGGCTTGGTGGCGCCATCGTCGCGCTCGTCTTGCTAGGCCTGCTGTTCACCGCCTTCCGTGCCCTCTGCCTCAACCAGATCGCCGGCCAGACCGGCGACACGGTCGGCGCGTTGCAGCAGCTGAGCGAGATCGCCGTCCTACTCGTCGCTTCCGTTGCTCTTTCCTGACTCCCTTTTGGCCTGATTCCCCAGCTTGATTCCCCTTTGGAGACTTTGCCCCCATGTCCTTCAAATCACTCGATGAACTGCGCGCCGTCTGCCTCGATCTGCCCGCCGGCAGCGATATGTCGGCCAATGCCGTTGCCCGCCGCCAGGACACGCTGACCAAGCCGCAAGGCAGCCTCGGCCGGCTGGAGACCATTGCCGCTTGGCTGGCCCGCTGGCAGGGCCGCGACATGCCCAGGCTCGACCGCGTAAAAGTCTTCGTCTTCGCCGGCAATCACGGCGTCACCGCGCAAGGCGTGTCGGCCTTCCCATCTGAAGTCACAGTGCAGATGGTGGCGAACTTCGCCGGCGGCGGCGCTGCCATCAACCAGCTTGCCCGCGTCGCCGGCGCCGAACTCGATGTCATCCCACTCGACCTCGATCATCCCACTGGCGACTTCACGCAAGTGCCGGCGATGGACGATACGGCGTTCCTGGCCGCGGTCTCCGCCGGCTACGACGCGGTAACGAAAGACCTCGATCTCGTCTGCTTCGGCGAAATGGGCATCGGCAACACCACGCCGGCAGCGGCCATTTCGGCAGCGCTATTCGGCGGCGGCGCGGAGAAGTGGACCGGACGCGGCACCGGTGTCGACGATGCCGGTCTGAAGCGCAAGGTTACAGCCATCGAAGCTGGCCTCAAGCGTCATTCAGCCGCCCTCTCCGATCCGCTGGGCGTTGCAGCCGCACTTGGCGGCCGCGAACTCGCCGCCATATTCGGCGCGACACTGGCCGCCCGCCATCAGGGCATACCCGTATTGCTCGACGGCTTCGTCTGCACCGCCGCCGCCGCGCCGCTGGCAAAACTGCACCCGACAGGCCTCGCCCACACCATCGCCGCCCACGTCTCGGCCGAATCGGGCCATCGCGGCCTGCTCGAAGCACTCGGCCTGCCGCCCCTGCTCGATCTCGGCATGCGGCTCGGCGAAGGCTCCGGCGCCTGCCTTGCCGTCAACATCGTCCGCTCGGCACTGGAATGCCATGCCCGCATGGCAAGCTTTGCCGAGGCCGGCGTGTCGGAGAAGTAAACGCGGGCTCAGGCGGGAAAGCCGGCAAGGGCATGGAAACCAGTATTGCCTTCCGGTTCGGCAGATTGCCGGGCCGCGTCTTCCGGCGCGACAGTCGCGACCTTTGACCAAGCGCGGCTGCCTCCAGAGACAGATCAATCAAAATTTCAACGTGATTGAGGAAAAATAATAACGCCATTTTGATTGTTCACGTGAAATGAGTAAGTCTCACACGGAGATCAACCGATGTATTTGAAGGCAGCAATTGTCCTTGCTTTACTTTGCGGCACGGTAGCACCAGCTTTTTCCCAGATGGTTGATGGCCGTCCGCTGCGCCCGGGCGAAGATGGATTCGCCCGGGTGCAGTCCAGCATTACAATCGGTATTCCAGTCAAGGACGACGAGGATATCGCAGTGCAGCAGCAGGCGGGTCTTCGCTCCTTCTACAAGGTCGCCGCCGGCAGTTGCGCAATGGTGATCGAAACCATCGCCGACACCTGCGAGGTCACCAGCGTCACCACGAACGTCAACGCCAATCGCAACATGGGCGGCATCGGTGGATCGCAGATCATGGTGACCGGTCAGATCGCCATGAAGGTCAAGTTCAAGGCCAGCATCGGCAAGGCGGCGCCATAAGGTTCAAGCAAGGCAGGCCCGTCTGAAGCTCCATTCGAACGTCGAACAAGCCTTGCTGGGGCATGAGGCGCTTCAACGCGCCTCATCGTCCAGGGTCTTTTCCACCAAGTCTTTGAAGAATTTGGTGGGTGCGCACAGGATTGAACTGTGGACCCGCTGATTAAGAGTCAGCTGCTCTACCAACTGAGCTACGCACCCACTCGGCCGGCAAAAACCGGCGTTGGCGGGCATATAGCCGCCACCATCCGTCATGTCTAGCCCTGCCGGAGTCATTTCCCGACAAATCGCTTTCGGCCCGTCGCGATCAGACGAAAAGCCTGCCTTCGGCCACCTTCACGGCGTTGCCGCCGATGCGCGCGGAGGCCAGTTTTCCGCCCTCCACGTTCAATTCGAGGCGGATTCGCGACGGCCTGCCCATCTCCAGCCCCTGTTCGATCCAAAGCTGCGACACACCGTCCGTGGGGCCGTCAAAATGCATGATCGCGCCGGCAAAGGCCGCCGCCGCCGAGCCGGTCGCCGGATCTTCATAGGAAGGGCTGCCGGGAACGATCATGCGGACGTGAAAGGCGCTTTCGTGATTCACGGTCTGGCGACAGTAGATGTACGGGCTGGCGAACGCCCATTCGCTCTTGCGCGGCGCCAGCTCCGACCAAGCCTGGTTGTCCAGCCGGATGCGTGAGGCAACCTCAAGGTCGGCAACGGGAATGGTCACATAGGGCACGCCGGCCGACCAGAAGGATAACTGGTGATTCTCGAAGCCGATCTCGTGCGGTGCCAGCCCGAGCGCCGCGCCGATTCGCACTGGGTCGGCGGACAGTTCCAGTTGCTCCGGCAGTTTCGCCAGGTCGAACTCGGCGAAGGTCGCGTGGTCGTTGCGGCTGACGGCGCAGCGCACCGGACCGATATTCTCCTCCAGCACGAAGATACCGGCCGCACCGTCGTCTTCGCTCATCTCGGCGAGCGCGATCGCCGACCCTACCGTGGGATGGCCGGCGAACGGCATCTCATAGTCGGGCGTGAAAATGCGGATGCGGGCGCGATGCTTGGGGTTTTCCGGCGGCAAGACGAAAACCGATTCGGACAGATTGAACTCGCGGGCGATGGCTTGCATCGCGACGGTATCCAATCCCTCGCAATCCAGCACGACCGCCAGCGGATTGCCGGCCAGCCGATCGCGCGTGAACACGTCATAGAGCAAGTAACTGCGCGGCTGCATCTCGGATGTCCTCTGCATGAATCCCAACATGGGTGAAATTTAATTTGAAATTACGGCCCCGAGGCCTGATGTGTCAGGGCATAGGGACACAACAGATATTATAGGGGTCCGGCGTGGACCAGATTGTCAATCCGCCAACGGCGGAATCGGATTCCACCATAGAGAGGGCGCTGGGGCTCGACCGCAAGGGCCTGAACCGGAAGCGGCGGCGCGGATGGCTTTATGCCGTGCTGGCGCTTGCCGTCATGATCGCGGGCATCGCCGGCTACCAGTGGTACGCGGCCTCTCCCGCCAGGATCGACTACACCACGGTTAACGCCTCGGCCGCCGATCTCACGGTCGAGGTATCCGCCACCGGAACGCTGCAGCCCCTCACCCAGGTCGACATTTCCAGCGAACTGTCCGGCGTGGTCCGCTCGGTCTCGGCCAAGGAAAACCAGCAGGTCAGGAAGGGCGACGTGCTGGCGGCGCTCGATACGTCCAAGCTCGAGGTGCAGATCGAGCGCGCCGAGGCCTCCGCCAAGGCTGCGGCCGCCAATCTCGAGGACGCCACGGTCACATTGAAGGAAAACGAGGCCGCCCTTGTGCGCGCCACCGAACTCACAAGGCGCGGCATGGCGACCAACCAGTCGCTTGAAGCGGCGACGGCCACGCGCGACCGCGCCAAGGCGGCGCTCGACAGCGCCGAAGCCAGTCTTGCGATCGCCAGGGCGGACCTGAAGGCGCAGCAGACCGATTTCGCCAAGAGCACCATCTATGCGCCCATCGACGGCATCGTGCTCACGCGCTCGGTCGATCCGGGCCAGACGGTGGCCTCCTCGCTGCAGGCGCCGGTGCTGTTCATCATCGCCGCCGATCTCAGGAACATGGAACTCAAGGCGGCGGTCGACGAGGCCGATATCGGCGCGGTCAAGCCCGGCCAGCAGGCACGCTTCACCGTCGATTCATTCCCGGAACGGCCATTCAACGCGGACATCCGCGACATCTCCTACGCATCGGTCACCACCGACGGCGTCGTCACCTATGATGCGCGGTTCGACGTCGACAATGGCGAGCTTTTGTTGCGGCCCGGCATGACCGCCACCGTTTCAGTGGTGACAAAGCAGGCCAAGGGCGTGCTCACCGTGCCGGCCTCGGCGTTCCGTTATCGGCCGGCGCAGCAGGCGGCACGCGGCTGGAGCTTCAGCGACCTGTTCACCGGCGGCATGAGACGGCCCGGCGGCAACCGCCAGGCACAGACGAAGGCGCCGACCGATGGGTCGCGAACGCTTTACGTGCTGGAAAATGGGAAGCCTCGTGCGGTGAGCGTCAAGATCGGCTCCACCGATGGCGAACTGACCGAGATCACTTCGGGTCTCCAAGAGGGCGCGCAGGTCATCACCGCATCCCAGCTGAGAAGCTGAGATCGTGACCGATCCGGTGCTCATCACCTTCGACAGGGTCTGGAAGAGCTATGGCCAGGGCGAGGCCCGCGTCCATGCGCTGGCCGGCGTCGATCTTGCCATCCGGCGCGGTGAATTCGTCGCCATCATGGGCCCGTCCGGTTCGGGCAAGTCGACGGCGATGAACATCATCGGCTGCCTCGACACGCCGACGGCAGGAACCTACAGCTTCATGGGACTGGATGCCGGCCGGCTCGACCGCAACCGCCGCGCCATGCTGCGCAACCTCTACATCGGCTTCGTCTTCCAGGGCTACAACCTCCTGCCGCGCACAACGGCGGCCGAGAATGTCGAACTGCCGCTGATCTATCGCGGCGTTTCCGCAGGCGAGCGCCGCGCGCTGGCCATGACGGCACTGGCGGAAGTGGGCCTTGTCGGTCGCGAGCACCACACGCCCGCCGAGCTTTCCGGTGGCCAGCAGCAGCGCGTGGCGATCGCACGCGCCATTGTCACCCGCCCGACCCTTCTGGTCGCCGACGAACCCACCGGCAACCTCGACACCGCCCGCACCCACGAGATCATGGAATTGCTGACGCGGCTGAACCGGGAACTTGGCCTGACCATCGCCATGGTCACGCATGAGCCCGATGTGGCTGAATATGCCGGACGCACGATCCGCTTCCTCGACGGCCATGTCGCCTCCGACACCAGGCATATGGAGGGGGCCCGACCATGATCTGGGAAACCGTCCGCCTGTCGCTGCGCTCGGTCCGCCGCAACGTGCTGCGCTCTTTCCTGACGCTGCTCGGCATCGTCATCGGCGTCGCCGCCGTCATTGCCATGCTGACCATCGGCTCGGGCACCACCGAAAAGGTCAAGGCCGACATCTCCAAGCTCGGCAGCAACCTGCTGGTCATCCGTGCCGGTCGGCCTGCCGGCCCGGGCGGGCCGGGAGGGCTCGACCAGGTGGTACGGCCGCTCGCGGAGAAGGACGTGACGGCCCTTGTCACGCATCTCGCCGGCGCACGCGCCATCGCTCCGGCCTCGCAGAAGCAGGTCCGCGTCATCTTCGGCACGGAAAGCCTGACATCCGGCGTCACCGGCACCACCAGCGCCTATCTCGACGCCCGCGACTGGAAGCTCGTCTCGGGCCGCCCGTTCAGCGATTCGGAAACCCGCTCCGGCACCGGCGTCTGCCTGATCGGCGAAACAGTGCGCCAGCAGTTCTTCGGTGCCGGCGATCCCGAGGGCGAGATCATCCGCGTCAACCGCACCTCCTGCAAGATCATCGGCCTGCTGGAGCCGAAGGGCTATACCGGCTTCGGCCAGGACCAGGACAATATCGTGCTGATGCCGCTGCAGGCCTATCAGCGCCGCGTCGCCGGCAACCGCAACATCGACAGCATCTATGTCGCCGCCGACGACCAGACACCAACGACGGAACTGCAGCCGCGCGTCGAGGACATATTGCGCGATGCGAGGCATATTACGCCCGAGCGCGAGAGCGATTTCGCCATCCGTGACATGACCCAGATCGCCGACGCCATGGCCAGCGCCACCGCTACCATGACCGGCATGCTGGGTGCTGTCGCCGGCGTCAGCCTGCTCGTCGGCGGCATCGGCATCATGAACATCATGCTGGTGTCGGTGACCGAGCGCACGCGCGAGATCGGCATCAGGCTCGCCATCGGCGCGCATGAGAGGCACATCCTCATCCAGTTCCTGGTCGAGGCCACGGTGCTGTCCCTGCTCGGCGGCATCATCGGCATCCTGATCGGCCTGTCGCTGGCCGGCCTTGCCTCGCTGACGTTGTCTATCCCCTTCGCGCCCAGCCCGGCGGTCATCCTGCTCGCTGTCGGCTTTTCGGCGCTGATCGGCATGGTGTTCGGCTTCTTTCCGGCGCTGCGCGGCGCCCGGCTCGACCCGATCGACGCATTGCGGCACGAGTGAAGCGACAGACCTAGCTATTACCCGCGAAATGCCACTCGATCAGCGGCTTCATATGCCCCATCAGGCCCTCCGGAAGGTGGGCGGCATCACGGATGATCACGGGGCCGGCTATCTCCGGCTGTTCCTCGGTCGCGATGAAGGCGCTGATGCGGCTTGCGATCTCGTCGGCGGAGGCCGTCTCGCGATAGCGCCGGAAAATCACCGTGCCGCTGCTCGTCGACATGGCGTGGTAGCGCTTGCCGCGCTCGGCACCCGATATGTCGAGGCCCGTCTCCTCGCCCACTTCACGGATCATGTTGAAATCGACATCGACCAGCCCGTCGCGGAAATCGATCGGCTCGAACGAACCGGCGGCGAAATAGACACGGCCGGCGTTGACCGTATGCGCGGCCATGCGGATCGCCACCAGCGCATTGTCGCCGGCAACCAGCATCGCATGCGCATAGGCATGCTCGGCGCCCGAATTCTCACGCCGCTTACGCCACAGCATGAACGTCGCGTAGTTGACTGCGTGACAGCGGCCGACAATGCGATTGTCCCTGTAGGCGAGTTCCGAGAGCAGCACCACCGTGCCGTCGAACAGCGCCGGATTGGCTGATATCTCGTGCCTCCAGTTATCGGCGATTGCTTGTTCGTTGGCGAGCGCGAATGGATGCGGTTCGGGATCGAGCCGGACGTCGACGGCGTCGACGGGAAAAATGACATTGCGTGGCAGGTCGAAGCTCATGGGCACCTTCTGTCCGACGATCAGGCCATGTCCAGGCCGATCACCACCGGACAATGGTCGGATGCCTTCGGCCGGTCCCAGCCGGCGCGTGGAAAGCGCTCCACCTCCTGGCCCGCCGGGAAGATGGTACGCCAGGGCTGGCCGTTGCGGATGATGTCGGGGACGGCGGTCGCATTTCTGGCGGCCAGCCCCTTCGACAGCAGGATGTAGTCGAGCTGGCACAGATGCCGCTCTTCCGGGCCGCGCGTATGGTAGAAGGTCCAGCGGTTCATTTCCGGCCGCCGTTCGACCACGTTTTCGCAAAAGCCGCCGGAAGTGAGCACATTGATGCAGGACTGGTTCTCGTCGGCCACCTCGAAGCGGTAGCCGTCGATGGAATCGCCGGCGACCTTCACGCGCTGGCGGTAATCGTTCATGTCGCCGCAGATTGCCCAGTGCTTGTCGGCGGCGTGCTCCTTGCCGAAACGGTCCTCGATGATGCGGCGCACGGCCTGCGCTTCGGCGATACGCACCGGCATCGTCGCCTCGCGCCCGTCGAGCCCGTTGCGGGGCGGGCCCATGGACTTGAAGTGCACAAGGTAGAGCGTCAGCGGCGCGCCGCCCACGGTCACATCGATCTCCAGGCAATCGCGCCGGAAGATGCGTTCATTGGCCTGGTTGCCGAGGGACTCAAGCTCCGGCGTGTGCAGGCCGAACTGCTCGTAGGTGACATAGGCATGGCTGGTCATGCGCACGAACTCGATCGGCTGCCCCTGCGCGGTCTCGTTGCGCATCATCACCGCGACGTCGATGCCGCGAGAATCATTGCCGGCGGTGGTGTATTTCTGCCGGTAGCCCTGCCCCACCATCTTGAACAGATAGCCATATTCGAAGGCCTTCAGGGCCTCGATATTGTCGACCTCCTGCATGCAGATGATGTCGGCGCGTGTGGCGGCGATCGCCAGCGCCGTCAACTGTCGCGTGTCGTCCGACTGGGCGATGGCGCGGGCCTGCTCCAGCATCTTGTATTCGGCCTCGCTCCGGATGTCGAAGAGCGCCAGCGTGCGGTCTTCGTTGAGCTGGTTGCGATATCCGGAAAAATCGAACCTGTTCATCAGGTTCTCGACATTGAAAGTGGCAAGGCGCAGCGACATGGCGAGGAGCTTTGCCCGCAAGCGAAGCGGAAAACAAGAGCGCAGGACCAGTGCGTGGGCATCGATTGGGCCTGACGGTTTTCCCGTCATGGTTGACGGAACCTTTCCGTTCATCCTCCGTTCAGATGTAAACGTCCACTTTCAGGGCCCTTCCCAGGGTAGGCGTGGGGCCTGTATATTTCTTGGAGAGTTGCAATGACTTCGCTCTTTTCTTCAACTGTCAGATCGGGGCTTTTGGCCCTGGGCGTCATATCAGGCCTGTCCGCACCGTCGATGGCCGGTCCCGTCATCCAACCGAATGTACCGCTTCCGGCTGCGAACGCAGCGCCCGAAATCATACCGGTGCGCGATGGCTGGGCTGGAGGCAACAACAACGGCGCGAACTGGCAGTGGCGGCACAATAACGGCCGACATTGGAACGGCGGCGGAAACTGGAACGGTCGCCGGCACTGGCGCAATCACGGCCGCTACTATGGCGGCGGCTATTATGGCGGCGGCTATTATGATGACGGCGGTGCGGCGATCCTCGGGCTGGGCTTGGGTCTGGGCCTCGGCGCTGCCCTCAACAACGGCTATTACGATGCGCCGCCGCCTCGCCGTTATTATCGCGCAGGACGGCTCTCCAGTGCGCACGTCCAGTGGTGTTACAACCGCTATCAGTCATATCGCGCCTATGACAACAGCTTCCAGCCCTACAACGGCCCGCGCCAGCAGTGCTACTCGCCTTATAGCTGAGCAGGCTTCATGAATGCCAACGGCGCCGCGCAAATGCGGCGCCGTTTTTGTTTGGCTCAACCCTCGCTGGCATGGGGCGAGATTTCTTCGTCGCCATCGGCGATAACGCTCTGTTTATCCGGCAGGCCTATGCATCTTTCTGATCAAGCGAGCTGACTGCGACGATCGCCCGGGATTTGCGATGGCCGACGACGAAACCAGAGACAAACGCAGGCAACGCGTCCTCAAGGGCGCGACGATCCTCACCGGCATCACCAATTCCGAAGTCAAATGCACGGTGCGCAACATGCATGCCGGCGGAGCGGAACTGAAAGTGGCGATCGACGCACGCGTGCCAGACGAATTCCTGCTCTACGTCCCGACCGATGGCATTGGCTACAGGGCCGTGGTGCGCTGGCGCCGCGAGGACCGTGTCGGCGTGGAGTTCACCGGCACCGAACCAAAGCCGCACTGGCACTATGGTTGATGCAAAAAAGCCGGCGGATCACTCCGCCGGCCCCTCTTCCGCAATGATGAAATTGCGAATTAGTTCTTCGCCTTGTCGATCCAGCTTGTTCTTGGAAATCCCCCGCGCGCCCGCAGGGCAAAGCCCGAGGACGCGCAAAGGAAAGAACGTGGATTTCGATCAGTTCTTCGCCTTGTCGACCAGCTTGTTCTTGGAAATCCAAGGCATCATGGCGCGCAGCTTGGCGCCGACTTCCTCGATCTGGTGGCCGTCGTTCATACGGCGGATGCCCTTGAAGCGCGACATGCCGGCGCGGTATTCCTGCATCCATTCCGAAGTGAACTTGCCGGTCTGGATGTCCTTCAGCACGCGCTTCATCTCGGCCTTGGTCTCGGCGGTGATGATGCGCGGACCCGAGACATACTCGCCCCACTCGGCGGTGTTCGAGATCGAGTAGTTCATGTTGGCGATGCCGCCTTCATAGATCAGGTCGACGATCAGCTTCACTTCATGCAGGCATTCGAAATAGGCCATTTCCGGCGCGTAGCCGGCTTCCACCAGCGTCTCGAAGCCGGCGCGGATCAGCTCGACCAGGCCGCCGCAGAGCACGACCTGCTCGCCGAACAGATCGGTTTCGCATTCCTCGCGGAAGTTGGTCTCGATGATGCCCGAACGGCCACCGCCGACGCCGCAAGCGTATGATAGGGCCAGATCGAGCGCGTTGCCCGAGGCGTCCTGGTTGACGGCGACGAGGCACGGCACGCCGCCGCCCTTCTGGTATTCGCCGCGCACCGTGTGGCCGGGGCCTTTCGGCGCGATCATGACGACGTCGACCGTCGACTTCGGCTCGATGAGGCCGAAGTGGACATTGAGGCCGTGCGCGAAAGCGATTGCGGCGCCGTCGCGGATGTTCGGTGCGATCTCGTTCTTGTAGATGTCGGCCTGCAGTTCGTCAGGCGTCGCCATCATCATCAGGTCGGCCCATTTGGCGGCGTCCGCCACGCTCATCACCTTGAGCCCGTCGGCCTCGACCTTCTTGGCGGTCGCCGAACCGGCCTTGAGACCGATGACGATCTCCTTGGCGCCGGAATCCTTGAGGTTGAGCGCATGCGCCCTGCCCTGGCTGCCATAGCCGATGATGGCGACCTTCTTGCCCTTGATCAGGTTGAGATCGGCATCGCGATCGTAATAGACACGCATTTTTTCTTCCTTCCCGTTTTATAAGTCGGAGGCCTTGCGGCCGGTTTTTGCTCCATGCAGAGCGAGAAACTGCTGCGTCGCCCGGACAGCGTCGCCGCCGATTGTCGCATCAGTCAATTCCAGCCGGTCGCCGAGCAGCAGGCGGATCTGCACGTCGCGGGCGACCAGCCCGAAAAAGGTCCGGAACGCCGTCTCGGCGTCCGGAAAATCGAGGAGCCCGGCCTGCCGGCCAGCTTCCAGCACCGGCTTCAGCCGCTTGGCCAGCGCGAAGCGGCCATTCTCCAGAACGACGGCGCCGAGATTGTCCTTGCCGGAACCGGCATGACCGACGGCCACACGGTTGAGCGCGATCGAGGTATCGCTGGAAATGACGCTCAGCCAATCCGATGCAAAGCGCTCCAGGCTCGCGGTCAGCGAAGCAAGGCCCAGCCCCCGGCCATCGACGGGCGCCACGCGCACCTTGGAGGCCTGCCATTGCACGGTCGCCGTCAGCAGTCCGTCACGATCGCCGAACCATTTGTAGAGCGTTTCCTTGGAGCAGCTTGCCCGTCTGGCCACCGCTGTCATGGTCAGTTGATCGCCCTCCTCGACCAGCAGCCGCAGTGCCGCATCCAGAACGGCTTTCTGCCGCTCCGTCAGCGTCTCGCTGTTGTCGATGTCGGCGTTTGCCTGCAACACGGTCTTTCCTGCTCAATGACGGATCGCGGGTCGCTCAAGAGCCGTACCGTACGTTACGGTTCGGCTTATTGCGCAATCCGGCCCGGCGCGCAAGGGGGCGATATGGAAAAAGACCGAGGTAGTAGACGCATAATACCTGCCCGGTGTGCCCCTGCGCTAGGGTTTGGCAGCTTTGTTGTCGGGAGGAAACAGGATGCCGAATACCAGAATTCTGATGATCGCGGGCGACTATGCGGAGGACTATGAGACCATGGTCCCGTTCCAGACATTGCTTGCCTGCGGATACACCGTGCACGCCGTTTGCCCCGGTAAGAAGGCCGGCGACAGCATCGCCACGTCGATCCACGATTTCGAAGGGGCACAGACCTATTCGGAAAAACGCGGCCATAACTTCACGCTGAATGCCACGTTCGACGACATCCGCGCCGAAACCTATGGCGCGCTGGTCATCCCCGGCGGTCGGGCGCCGGAATATCTGCGCCTCGATCCAAAGGTGCTGGCCATGGTCCAGCACTTTTTCGATGCCGACAAGCCGGTTGCCGCCGTCTGCCACGCCGCGCAGTTGCTTGCCGCGAGCGGTGTCCTGAAAGGGCGCACGTGCTCGGCCTATCCCGCCTGTCGTCCTGACGTTGAGCTGGCAGGCGGCATCTATGCCGACATCGCCATCGATGACGCAGTGACCGACGGCAAGCTGGTGACTGCACCGGCATGGCCCGCGCACCCGGCATGGCTGCGGCAGTTCATGGCGGTTCTGGCGGCGTAGGCGTGTTCGCTCTACCATGAACTCGCCAGACAGCCGGGAGGATCCGCATGTGTGAACTGTTCATCAAGGCCAATGTGAGCCTTTGGGAAAGCACGACGCGTTCCCTGCGCATCGACGGCATGGTCACGAGTGTGCGGCTGGAGAACTTCTTCTGGTCGCGGCTGGAGGAGATCGCCCGCCGCGACGGCATGAATGTCGTCCAGCTCATCACCAAGCTCTATCACGAATCGATCGACGCCGGTCACGACCTCGGCAACTTCACTTCGTTCCTTCGGGTATGCTGCGGCCGCTATCTCGATCTGCAGCTCACGGGCGACATTCCAATCGATCCGTCCCAGCCAATCTCTGGCCTGAACGCCGGCTCGATCCTGGGCCGGGAGCGCCAGCGATGTCATTGAGGCATCGCAGGCGCAGCACTCATTCCACAACGGGTGGATGGCGCAACCTTCCAAGCAACGCCGACAACAGGTTCAATTCATCCGCCGAGAGTTTGGCGCCGACCAGTTCGGTGATCGACCGTCCATAGACCGCCCACATCTGGCGGCGCGTCTCGCGGCCCTTGGCCGTGATACGGATGGTCTGGCCGCGACCGTCGTCGGCCACCGGCAGCTTTTCGACCAGCCCATCAGCCTCGAGCCGGACCAGCAGCCGCGAGATGTTGTACTGCGCAAACAGAGTGCGCTCGACGAGTTGAAACGGCCGCAAGCCGCCCTCGCCCGCCTCGGCGAGTTCATGCAGCACATCGTACCAGGCAAGCGGCGGCAGGCCACCGGAATTCAAAGCCTCCTCAACGCTTTGCACCAGTTGACGCGACACCCGCATTAGGCGGGCCCAGGCCTTGATAGCTGCTGATGATGGGGGGGCTTTCTCGATCATGGCCACACCCTAGGCGATAGATGCATGTGCATCAAGCTTGACAATCAATGCAACTGCATCTACATCGATGCAGTTGCATCAATCGTGAAAGGCAAATTCCGTGAAACATGAAATCTGCAAGGTCGCCGACATTCCGCAGACGGGCAGCCTGATCGCGCCCTTCTTCGGTCGCGAAGTCCATGTCTACCGCAGCGGCGACCGCATCCGCGCCGCCGCAAATGTCTGTCTGCATTTCGGCGGGCCGCTCGACTGCAAGGATGGCAAGCTGATTTGCCAGTGGCATGGTGCCTCATTCGACATGGCAAGTGGCGATCGCCTCGACGGCCCGGCACGACAGGATTCCCGCCTTATGTTCCTGTCGACGCGGGTCGAGGACGGCGCGGTGAACTATGTCTGGGGAGAGTGAGATGGCCGACAAGCTCATTCTCGTCAGCCATCATCTCTGCCCCTATGTGCAGCGCGCGGTGATTTCGCTGACCGAAAAGGGCGTGCCGTTCGAGCGTGTCGACATCGACCTTGCCCGCAAGCCGGACTGGCTCAGGGCGATCTCGCCGCTCGGCAAGGTGCCGCTGCTGCGAGTGCAGCGAGATGGCGAGGAAACGGTGATCTTCGAATCCGCTGTCATCCTCGAATTCCTCGAGGAGACACAAGCCAATCCTCTCCACCCCGGCGATCCCTATGCCCGCGCCAGGCATCGCGCCTGGATCGAATTCGGCTCGGCGGTCCTCAACGCCATCGGCCGCTTCTATTCAGCATCGACCGAGGCCGGCTTCCTTACCGAATCCGGCACGCTGTCGACCATGTTCGATCGTCTTGAAGCCGAACTGCGCAATGAAACCGGCCGGACCGGGCCATGGTTTGCCGGCGAATATTTTTCACTCGTCGATGCCGTCTACGGTCCAGTCTTCAGGTATTTCGACGTCTTCGACAGCATTGCCGATTTCGGCGTTCTGGATGGCAAGCCGCTCGTCCACGCCTGGCGCCAGGCTTTAAGGGAACGACCATCGATCAGGGGCGCGGCGGCGCCGGACTACCCGCAACGCCTGCATGCTTTCCTGAAAGCCAAAGCTTCGCTTATCTCGACCTTCATCTTGCCGGGCGATCAGGCCAGTCGGCCTCGTTCAGCCCGATCGGCCTGAACGGGTCGATCACGGTTCCCGCCACCATCGAGGCAAGAAACTGCGGAGCCGGCGGGATCCTGGCAATCGTCGCCACCAGCCTGTCACGGATGAAGGGCAAAGCCACGGAATCCGACTGGTAGAACGGCGTGAAGGCCAGAGACAGCGCCTGAAAGACGCGGACATGCCAGCGCCGCGCCTTTGCATAGGCTTCAAGTGCTGCCTCGACACTGCCCGTCCGCTCCAACGCATGGCTGAGCGCCGCAGCGTCCAGCAACGCCATGTTGGCCCCTTGCCCGAGCTGCGGGCTGGTCGAATGCGCGGCGTCACCAATAAAGGCCAGTCGCCTGCCAGCCGGCACCCTCATCGTGTGATGACCGTAGCGCGCCAGAGAAAGCTGGTCGAAGCTGTCGATCTGGCTGGTGAAAGCCTCGCACTGCGGCCACAGCCCGACCACCCTCTCCTTCCAGGCATCGAGACCCGCCGCCCACACCTGCTCGGCATCCGCCGGTTTCAGGCTCCAGAAGAAAGCCGCCATCTTTTCCGCACCCGGCTCGGGCCGGCCGATCGGCAGCACACCGATCATGACGCTGGCCCTGTCGTAGCGCTGCAGCAGCGCGTGCTCGTCGAAAGCTTCGCCACGCCAGGCGAGCGACGCCCAGAACGCGCCATAGGTGAGCGGCCCGGGTTGGCTTGGGTTGTTCCCGCTTTGCCGCAGCCTCGAGCGCGAACCGCTGGCATCCATGACCAGATCGAAAGGCCCCGCCCGCCGGCCATTGCCACAGATCAGCTCCGCTTGTTCGCCAACGTCCACCGCCTCGATCTCGACACCTGTCTCGATGGGGATCGCCTCACGCTGCGCTGCTCGGAACAGCACGCCGAACAAGGCAGCCCGGTGCACCGCGAGGCCGAAACGACCGCCGCGCCGGACATCATAGCGCACATCGAGCACCGTGCGGCCGGTCGTGGCATCGGCGCCGTGCAGGCGATCGATGCGGCTGCCCAGCGCAAGGATGTCGTCGAGCAGGCCGAGATCGGCAAGCACGGTCAGTCCTGTCGGCTGCAGGATCAACCCGGAGCCAACGGGCTTCGGTTCGTCGAAGCGCTCGAAGATGGTGACCCGATGCCCCGCGCGCTTCAGATAGAGCGCGGCGGCAAGCCCCGCCGGGCCGGCGCCGGCAATTGCAATGTCGTAAGAAATGCCAATCCCCCAAAGCCGAATTGGCCGGGACAATCCTTCAAAGGCTGAGCCAAATCAAGCCGCCGGCATCGCCGGCTGGTTCAGGCTTCGGCGGCGTCGAAAGCAGCGCGCGCGCTGCGGACCGCAGCGTGATTGAGCTCGGCCCAAAGCAGCAACTGATGCAGAGGATCAAACATCGATCGGCCAAGATCGGTAAGGCTGTATTCGACGCTCGGCGGCTTTGTCGGAAACACTTCGCGATGCACATAGCCGTCGCGTTGCAGGTCATGCAGCGTCTGGGTGAGCATGCGCTGGGAAATATCAGGCACAAGGCGCCGCAATTCGCCGAAGCGATAGGGCTTCTCGGCCAGCGCCGACATCAGCAGCGTGTTCCACTTGCCGCTGATGCCCTGGATGACATCGCGTACCGGGCAGTCAGCCAGATTTCCACCGCCGCTCTCCGCCCGATAAATCTCGAGTTTCATTTTCAGATCGACAACCTTGCTGTCCACGGCTGGTTCCCTGCCTGTGCCTACCTCCCGAAAAACTGCCTTCTTTACGGCGGTCAGTCAATTCCTATTTTAGTGCTGGTCTCTTTTTGAGACCTATATAGGCACCCGCCATTCCGGCACAACGTCAGGATCCTCCATGACCGATACCCTTCTCGTCACCGGCGCCTCCGGCCAGCTCGGCCGCAGCGTCATCAACCACCTGCTGGACACCTTCAAGGTTCCGGCGGCGCGGATCATCGCCACCACCCGCACGCCCGCAAACCTTGCCGATCTGGCCGCGCGTGGCGTCGATGTCCGGGAAGCTGATTTCGACGATCAGGCATCTCTTGCCAAGGCCTTCAAGGGTGCCGACCGGGCGCTCGTGATCTCCACCAACGAACTTGCGATCCAGGGGAAGCGGCGTGAACAGCAGCTCGCCGCGGTCGCTGCGGCCAAACAGGCCGGCGTCGCCCATCTGCTCTACACCTCGCTGCCCAATCCCGAGCCAGGTTCGCCGATCATCTTCGCGCCCGACCATTACGACACCGAACAGGCGATCAAAGCCACAGGCATTCCCTACACGATCCTGCGCAACAGCTGGTATGACGAGAACCTGTTCATGTCGCTGCCCCAGACCCTGGCGTCGGGACACTGGTATACATCGGCGGGCGATGGCCGCATCTCCTACTGCGCGCGCGACGACATGGCGGCGGCAATCGCTGGCGCGCTGGCGTCCGGCGCCAAGGAAAGCACGACCTACACGCTGACCGGCCCGAAAGCCTATACCGTCGCCGAAGTGGCCGCGCTGGTCACGGAAGTCACCGGCAAGCCGATCCAGGTCATACAGCTCTCCGATGATGCGTTGACCGACGGGATGAAGGCAGCCGGCCTGCCCGAACCGATCGCCCGGCTGCTCGTGTCCTTCGATGCCGCCACGCGTGTCGGCGGCCTTGGCATGGTGACCGATTCCGTCGAGAAACTATCCGGCCGCAAGTCCGTCTCGCTGAAGCAGTTCCTGGAGGCCAACAAGGCCAAGTTGGCAGGCTGAAAATTCGCGCGGCGGGAGGTCGTATCCCTGCTTGCCGCCGCGCTATTTCGATGTCTTGAGCAGCTTGAGCCGGATCAGGCTCTCCCCCGTCGCGACGAGCGCATCCTCCCTCGACCGGGGCGTCCAGCCGAGAATGCGGATAGCCTTCTCGCTTGTGGCATTCTTGATCTTGCCGAGTTCAGGAACGACCTGGGCTGCTTCCGCGCTGAAAAGTCCGACGATCCGCACCAGCCAGTCGGGGAGCGTTCTTGTCGAGACGCGCGCCGCCGCCTTGCCCAGCCGCGCCTTCAGGGTTTGCGCGATCGCCTGCAGCGTCATGAAATCGCCGGCGACAGCCAGGAAGCGCTGGCCACGCGCCTCCGGCCTGATCATGGCGCGCAGGTGCAGATCCGCCACATCGCGCACATCCACGACACCGAAGGACATGCGCGGCAGCCCGGGCAGCACGCCATCCATCAACCGCTGGACGAACAGGGTCGAGGTCGAATGATCCGCACCAAGAACCGGTCCAAATATCCCGACGGGATTGACGGTGGCCAGTTCCAATGTGCCGCCCTCGGTAGCGATGAAATCCCAGGCCGCACGCTCAGCCAGGGTTTTTGATTTCACATAGGCGCTGACGCGGGCCGTGGGATCGGTCCAGTTCTCTTCGGTAAAGGGAACGCCGGCAGGCTGCGGCTTGCCATAGCCAACTGCCGCGAAGGACGAGGTCAGCACGACACGCTTGACGCCGGCATCGCGCGCCGCTCGCAGCACGCGCAGCGCGCCTTCTCGGGCGGGAACGATCAGATCATCCTCATGTTTCGGCGCGCCGGCCGGAAACGGCGAGGCGACATGCAGGACATGGCCACAGCCATCCATCGCTTCCGTCCAGCCCGCATCGGCCATGAGATCGGCAATGGCGAAAGACAGCGCATCGCCCGGCTCGACCCCGCCCACCTTGAGCATGGCGAGAACGTCGGTCTTGCGCGAGGCGGAGCGCACCGTCGTGCGCACGCGATAGCCTGCTTTCAGGAGTTCCAGGATGCAATGAGCGCCGAGGAAGCCGGATCCGCCGGTAACGACAACCAATTCGCCGCTCATACCCGCCTCCTCGGCCTATGCGTTCAACACCTCAGATGGCGACCTGCGTGCCGATTTCCACCACGCGCCCGGTCGGAATCTGGAAATATTCCGTTGCGTCGGCCGCGGTCCGCGCCAGACCGATGAACAGGCGGTCCTGCCACACCGGCATGCCGGAGTTGGGCGACGCCTTGAGCGAGCGCCGTGACAGGAAGAAGGATGTCGTCATGATGTCGAACTTCCAGCCCTGCTTTCGGCATATGGCCAGTGCACGCGGAATGTTGGGCTGCTCCATGTAGCCGAAGGTCAGCGTCACCCGCATGAACAGCTCGTTGACCGTTTCCATTTTCACCCGATCGCTGTCGGGCACCACCGGCTGCGGTGCCGTCACCACGGAAAGGATGACGTTCTGCTCATGCAGCACCTTGTAGTGCTTCAGGCTGTGCATCAGCGCGGTCGGCGCGCTCAAGGGATCGCTGGTCAGGAATACGGCGGTGCCCGACACCAGCTGTGGCTTCTTCTTCAAGAGATTGGCGGCGAGGAAATCGAGCGGGATTTCGTTGCGGCGGGTCTTTTCGAACAGATAGCGGCTGCCGCGCACCCAGGTCCACATGGCCAGCACAATGGTGAAGGCCACGGCCAGCGAGGCCCAGCCACCTTCGAACACCTTGACAATGTTGGACGCAAAGAAGCCGACATCGATGAAGGCGAACAACGCGGTTAGCGCGATGGCCTTCCACAGCTTCCATTTCCAGATGCGGGTCATGATCACAAAGAGCAGCACCGTCGTCACCAGCATATTGCCGGTCACAGAGATACCGTAGGCGGAGGCGAGCTTGCTGGATTCGCCGAAGCCGACGACCAGCAGCATCACCACCAGCGCCAGCAGCAGGTTGACGCGCGGCATGTAGATCTGGCCCGACTGTCTTTCAGACGTGTGCAGGATTTCGAGACGCGGCAGCATGTTGAGCTGCACCGCCTGCCTGGTCAGCGAGAAGGCACCGGAAATTACCGCCTGGCTGGCGATCACCGTCGCGGCCGTTGCCAGCACCACCATCGGGATCAGCGCCCAACCTTCGTTCATCTCGAAGAACGGGTGGCCGACCACGCCATTTTGCGCCAAAACGAAAGCGCCCTGCCCGGCATAGTTGAGCAGGAGGCAGGGGAATACGATCGCCAGCCAGGCCAGCACAATCGGCTTGCGGCCGAAATGGCCGAGATCGGCATAGAGCGCTTCGGCGCCAGTAACGGCGAGGAACACGGCGCCGACCGTCACGAAGGCTACGTCGGGCGAATGGATCAGGAAGGCGACGATATAGTGCGGGCTGACCGCCAGCAGGATTTCCGGATCGCTGATGATATGATTCAGGCCGGAAAGGCCGATGGCCAGGAACCACACCGCTGTCACCGGACCGAAGACCAGTCCCACCCCGCCCGTGCCAAAGCGCTGCACTGCGAACACCATGGCGAGGATGACCAGGGTCAGCGGCACCACATAGGGTTGAAAGGCCGGCGTGACGACATTCATGCCTTCGACCGCCGAAAGCACAGAAATCGCCGGCGTGATGACGGCGTCGCCGAAAAACAGCGAGGCGCCGACGATGCCGATGCCGAGAATCACCGCCGACCGCTTCGGAAAACTACCGCGCGCCAGCGCCATCAGCGACAGCACGCCGCCCTCGCCGCGGTTGTCGGCGCGCAGCACGAACATGATGTATTTTATCGTGACCGTGATGGTGAGCGACCAGATGATCAGCGACAGCACGCCCAGGATATCGCCGCGATCCGCGACGGTGCCGTGCGACGACGCCACCAGCGCCTCGCGGAACGCGTAGATCGGGCTGGTGCCGATATCGCCATAGACCACGCCGAGCGCGCCCAGCATCAGAACCTTGGTGCTGTGCTGTTGGACCTCAGAATGGCTGGATTGTTCGACTTGTTCTGCCTCACTACCACTGTTGGCAAGGGCCATGGACGACACTCCGATAAGCGCGCGGTGCTCTACGCTTGCTGCGATGCAATATCAAGTGCCCCAGCGTAATGGCTGCCATGCCACCAACGCGACGCTCTCGCCTCTACCACCCGCAGGCCTTCAGAAAGCGCCCCACAGTGCCGGCCATGCCATACTCCAACGCATCGGCTGTCAACCCATGTCCGATCGACACTTCGGCCAATGCCGGAATTCGCTTTACCAGCGCCGGCAGATTATTGACCACCAGATCGTGCCCGGCATTGACCTGCAGTCCGGCGGCAAAGGCAGCATCGGCGGTTTTTCCCAGTCTTTCCAGTTCCTTCGCCGCCCTGGCTGAATCTGAATGATAACCGCCATAGGGGCCGGTATAGAGTTCGATCCTGTCGGCGCCGGTGTCCCGCGCGGCCGAAATGCCGTCGGGGTCCGGATCGGAGAACAGCGAAACGCGAAAGCCCCCCTTCTTCAAACGCTTGACGATCGGTGTCAGGAAAGCGGCCCGCGAGGAAAAGTCCCAGCCATGGTCCGAGGTCGCCTGGGCCGGATCATCCGGTACCAGCGTCACCTGTTCCGGCTGATGCTTTTCCACAAGCGCGAGAAATTCCTCGGTGGGATACCCTTCGATGTTGAATTCCGCCTTGGGGAACTCGTCGTCGATCAATGCCCTGATCTCGGGCAGGTCGGAATTGCGCGTGTGCCGCTCATCGGGCCGCGGATGCACGGTGAGGCCATGCGCGCCCGCAGCGAGCGCGATACGGCCTATCCCCGTTACGCTCGGCCACGGCAGGTCGCGCCGGTTGCGCAGCATGGCGACGGCGTTGAGATTGACGGAGAGCTTTGCGGGCATGGTCGGGGCATCCTGCTGCATGGTCGGCGGCATCTATAACGCCTTTGTCGGGAACAGACAGGGGGTTTTGGGTGTTCCAGAAGGAGAGCAGCATTCAGCGGAAGGAAGCGCCTGTGAATTTTCTCGACTCAGTCCCGGCGATCCGTCGTATCGAGACCAGCCGTGACGACCTTTTCGCCATCGATGTCGTCGGTCACGTTTCATCCGCCGATGCCGAAAACCTGTTCGGCCTGCTGGAGGCAGCCTATGCGCTGCACCCGAGGATCGATGTGCTCGTGCGCCTGATCGACCATGACGGCGTTGACTGGGCCGATATCTCGGACGAGACGTTGAAGCAGGGCGAGGCCGAAGCAAGGCAGCACATCGCCCGATGCGCGTCGGTCGGCGAACCCAACTGGATACCGGATGTCCAAGGTTGGTTTACCGCGCCATTGCCGATAGAACTCAGGCATTTCAAGGCCGAGGACGAGGCGGCGGCCTGGCAATGGGTGGGCGCCACACCTATCGAAGCGCCAGTATGAGACTGGCTACCTGACGATCGTCAGCCGTTCGGCCGCCCGGGTGATGGCGGTGTAGAGCCAGCGCTGGCGTGTTTCCTTGAACGCCCAGCTTTCGTCGAAAAGCACGATCTCGTTCCACTGCGAGCCCTGCGCCTTGTGCACGG
Source organism: Mesorhizobium carmichaelinearum (assembly GCA_943370265.1). GTDB lineage: Bacteria > Pseudomonadota > Alphaproteobacteria > Rhizobiales > Rhizobiaceae > Mesorhizobium > Mesorhizobium carmichaelinearum_A. Next base: position 500,343 of record CALRQH020000001.1, on the reverse strand, counting down.
TCAGCGCGTAGCCATAATCGAAATCGTCGAAGCGTTTCTTCTGCTGCCAGGGGATGTCGGCGTCCGGATCCTCGAACGCGGCCTTGAGCAGCTTGATCTTGGCCACGCCGCGATCCGGATCGTCTTCTTCCGGCGACACCAGCAGGTTGATGCCGGGCTTCACCGTTTCGCGTGACGAGGTCATCACCTTCCACAGCGAACCATTGAGCAGGCCCTTCGCGGGGTCGTTGCGCAGGCAGACCAGCTTGTCGCCGGCTTGCGGATAGTCGGCATTGAAGCCCTTGAGCTCGCGCAGGCGCTGATTGTAGCGGCGCCGGGTCCGGTTGGTGCCGACCAGCACCTGGTCCGCCTTCAGCACCAGGTCCTGGGTGACGTCTTCCTTGCCGATCACCTGCGCGGTGCCATAGTCGCCGCGCATGAATTCGCGGCCTTCGCGGACATCCAGCGCCAGGCGCAGGATCGGGTTGTCGCGCGCCTGGCGGTGGATTTCGGTGAGCAGGAAGTCCGGCTCGTGATCGGTAAAGTAGCCGCCGCCCGAGATCGGCGGCAACTGGCCGGGGTCGCCGAGGACGAGGATCGGCGTGCCGAAACTCTGGAGGTCGCGGCCCAGTTGCTCGTCGACCATCGAGCATTCGTCGATGATGACAAGCTTGGCCTTGGAGATCGGGCTCTGACGGTTGAGCGAAAAGGTCGGCGACATCGACGTCTTGCCGGTCACCTCGTCGGACACGGATTCCTCGCCCTTGGGTCTGTAGATCAGCGAATGGATGGTGCGGGCGTTGGTCGCGCCCTTGGAGCGCAGCACCTGCGCTGCCTTGCCGGTGAAGGCGGCGAACTGCACCTGGCCGTCGACATGCTCGGCGAAATAGCGCGCCAGCGTCGTCTTGCCGGTGCCGGCATAGCCGAACAGCCGGAAGACCTGCGGCCTCCCGGTCCTGAGCCACTCGGCGACCGCCTTGAGCGCGTCGTCCTGCTGCGGTGAAAATTCCATCGGATCGTGTGAGCGGATTCGCGGCGGGAAGGCAAGCGTTCGCTTGATCTCTGCTGTCAGCCGACGGCAATGAGCGACGTGCCCGCGAAGGCGAGCAGCGCCCCGGCCCACGCCGGCGCCGACGGACTGTAGCCGGTGCGCAGCCATACCATCGGCAAGACCAGCACCGGCGACAGCGAAGACAGTGTCGAAACGATGCCGACCTGTCCGCCCGCCAGCGCCGCCATCAGCAGCGACATGCCCATGCCCGTTCCGATCAGCGCGCCGGAAATACCGATCGCCAGCGTCCGCGCCGAGGGCTTTTGACGCCTGCCGTTGCCCGGCAGCGGGACAAAAACCAGCAGCAGGAACAAGACTGTCGACACGCCGGTCCGGATCGCCATCGCCGCGAACGGATTGACGCCCGACGCCATGACCGGGCGCGCCACCAGCGCGCCGGCAGCCTGCCCGAGCGCCGCTATCAGGCCAAAGCCAAGACCGACCGGCATCGTCATCTGCCTGACCGGCAAGACCGGCTTTTCGATCGGAGGGGTCGGAAAGATGCCTTCAGGTTGCGCCTTGGCAGGGCGCCCGAACAGAATGGCGAGCACAATGCCGGCGATGACCAGGGCCACGCCTGCCAGCTTGGTGGAACCGACCGTTTCCCCCAGGAACACATAACCCATGACAAGCGCGAAGGGCGACGTCAGCGAGAACACCAGCAGCGCCAGACGCGGGCCGAGCGTGAATATGGAGGAGATATAGGCGGTGGACGCTATGAAAATCCCGAACACGCCGGAGGTGGCAAGATAGGCCACCTGCCACGGCACAAGCCCGGCCCAACCGCCGAGAGCCGTGGCGCCAAGAGCTGTCGCCAGGGTCACGGCGAATGTCTGCCAACGGGTCAGGGTCAAGGCGTCGACGCGGCCGACCAGCTCACCCGCGAACATTCCGCTGGTCGCTATGCACAAGGCCGCGCCGATCGAAAGAATCTCTGCCAGGTACATTCAGGTCTCTGAGCGATGTCGGAGGTGTGCGAGCGGGCGCTTGCGAGGGATTGGGGTGGCGCAAGGGCACGCTCCTCAAGCGTCGGGCCGAAACTCCGGATCGTTCTCCAGCAGGATCGGCTTGCCGTGTGGGGTGGCATGTGCCGCCCGCTCCCAGGCCTCGGCAATCGCATCGACATCCGACCTGGCAGCCAAACCCTTCGACGCAAGCAGCTTTTCCAGCGCCGCCAGCCAATGCTCGTAGTAGTCGTGGCCATCTGTCGCGGCACCCGGCTTCTTCACTTCGGTCGACAGGGCCTGTGCCCACTCAGCCCAGGAAAACAGGCCCTTGTCGTGCAGCGCCACTGTCATGGCAAAGGCCTCGGCCTGCCAGGGCTCCGCGAAAACCGGCGCATCGACGCCCGGCGGCAATTGGGCAACGCCCCCGCTCACCTCAAGCCGGCTCAAGGTAGCTCTCCCAGGCATCGATCGAGACCGACAGTGTCGGGTCGGCGCCCTCGCCCCAGATCTCCGCCCCATCGAAAACCACCGTATAGACCCATTGCGGGTTTTCGCCCTGCCAATGCGCATTGCTGTCAGGAAACACGAAGCCCTCGCGCACGGCCTCGATCACTCCCTGCCTGCCGCGCGCATAGCGCGGCAACCTTGTATGCCCGGTCGGATTGAAGTTCTTTGTCCGCACGCGGTCGCCGGCCTTGAAGCGTGCGGGCGTGGCAACCGGACGATCGCAGGGCGCGCCCTTGGCAAGCACCGCCGGCACGTTTTCCGCGTTCAGGACCCTTTTGGGCGTCGCCGCAGGATCGATAGCCGTGCCTGCCGCGAGGTCGCGCTCGCTGACGAAACCATGCCGCCTGAGCAACACCTCAAGCGCCTTGATCCAGATCTCGTAGTAGCTCGACGCGTAATAGTCGGCGGGGCGCAGCGATTCCCGGGCGTGGCGGCTCTCGTCGATGTTCCATGCACCCATCGCGCCGGAGCACAGCGTGACGCCCAGCGCCCGCTTTTCCCAAGCGGCATGGAAATACGGCTCATCCTTTTCAGGCGCTACCGGCCCGAATCCCATCTGCCCGCCAAGATCATGTGGCCCGTTCATGCCGCCTCTCTCGCCAGTCCAGTGCCGATCATCGCGTCACGGCTCACCAACTCGGCCAGCCGCTCCTCGCTCCAGCCTTCGGTGCTGTCGGGCCGCATCGGCACGACGAGATAACGCAGCTCGGCGGTCGAATCCCATACGCGGATCTTCTTGGTTGTCGGCAACACCAGTCCGAATTCTTCCAGCACGCCGCGTGGATCGATCACCGCGCGCGAACGATAGGGCGGCGCCTTGTACCAGACCGGCGGAAGGCCAAGCACCGACCACGGATAACAGGAGCAGAGCGTGCAGACGACGAGGTTGTGCGTGTCGGCTGTATTGAACACAGCCTGCATGTGCTCGCCCTGACGGCCGGTATAGCCGAGCGAACCGATCGCCGCCGTCGCGTCGCGCTTCAGCCATGCCGCGAATTCCGGGTCGGTCCAGGCCTTCGCCACCACCCTGGCGCCGTTGCGGGGACCGATCCTTGTCTCATAGGTATCGACGATCACGTCGATCGCTGCCGGATCGATCAGTCCCTTGCGGGTGAGGATCGTCTCCAGCGCGCGCACCCGTGCGGCAAAAGGGTCGAGCTCATTGTCGTGGTCGTGATCATGGGACATGGCTGCAAATTACGACCGACTATTGCTGGCCGCAAGGATGACGCCTTGGGCCAGCAATGCCACTTTGCCTTTGCTGCCGTTATTCCGCGGCCGCCTTCTGCTCCTGCATTCCGTCGTCGAATAGCGAGCCCTGCGCGTCGCCTTTAACCAGATGCAATTCGCTCTTGCGCTTCGGCAAAAGTCCGAGAAGCCAACCGGAGAAATTCTCCATGTAGACGTAGATGACCGGCGTGACGAACAGGGTCAGCGCCTGCGAAACGAGCAGACCGCCAACCACCGCCACGCCGAGCGGCTGGCGCAGCTCGGCGCTGGCGCCGGTGCCGAGCGCGATCGGGAACGTCCCCATCAGCGCCGCCAGCGTCGTCATCATGATCGGCCGGAAACGCATCAGACAGGCCTTGTGGATGGACTCCTTGGCCGACATGCCTTCTCGTCGCAATTCGAGCGCGACGTCGATCATCATGATGCCATTCTTCTTGACGATGCCGATCAGCATCAGGATGCCGATGATCGCGATGACCGAGACATCCATTCCCGCAAGCCGCAGTGCAATGAGCGCCCCCAGCACCGCCGACGGCAGGCCGCTCAGGATGGTGAGCGGGTGGATGAAACTTTCATACAGAATACCCAGCACGATGTAGATGGTCAGGACCGCGCCGCCGATCAGCACGCCCTGGTTGGCCAGTGAATCCTGGAACGTCTTGGCCGTACCAGCAAAGGTCGTCGAGATCGCCTTGGGCAATCCGATCTTGTCCTTCAGTGCATTGATTGCCGTCACGCTGTCACCCAGCGCGACGCCCTGCGGCAGATTGTAGGAGATCGTAACCGCGGGAAGCTGGCCGAGCTGGTTGACGGTCAAGGCGCCGGCGGTACGGTCGACGCGGGCAAAGGCGCCGAGCGGCACGAGGCTGCCACTGGCCGTCCGCACCTGGATGGCAAGCATCCTTTCGGGCGACCATGCGATCTTCGGATCGAGCTCCATGACCACTTCATAGCTGTCGGCGGAGCCGAAGATGGTTGACACCTGCTCGGTGCCGAAGCCGCCATAAAGGGCGGAGCGCAGCGTATCGGTGCTGATGCCAAGGTTTGCCGCCTTGTCCCGGTCGATCACCAGCGATGCCTGCAGGGCATTGTTCTGCAGATCGTTGGTCACGTCGGTGAACTTGGTGTGGTCGGCAGCCATGGCGTCGGAGAGCTTCTGCGCCCAGATGTCGGTCTGGCCGGTATCGAGGCCCTGTACGACCAGCTGATAGGCGCTTGCCGAAGACCTCGAGCCGAGGCGTAGGTTCTGGACCGGCTGCATGTAGGTCTCGATGCCTGGCACCGTGGCAAGCTGGCTTCGCAGATCCGAAAGCACCTTCTCGATGTTGGGCCGCTGGTCCTTGGCCTTCAACTGCACGAAGAGCTGGCCTTGGTTGAGGGCGTTGTTCGAACTGCCCGCCGACCATGCCACATGGTCGACATAGGGCGAATGCGAGAAGACATTTGCCACCTCACCCTGCAGCTTCGACATCGCAGCGAAGGAGATATCCTGGCGCGCGATCGTGGTCACCGACACCTGACCGATATCCTCCTGTGGGAAGAAGCCCTTGGGCGACACCTGTATGAGCCAGACCGACCCGGCCGCCGTTCCGATGAAGACCAGGAAAATCAGGAAAGTATGGCGCAGGCAGAAGCTCAGCAGCCAGTCATAGCCACGAACGAAGAAATTCTGCTTCTGCGCATGGTCATGCGCCGCCTTCCGTTCGGCCGCCGACACCGAGAGGAGCCGCGAGCACAGCATTGGCGTCAGCGTGAGCGACACGAACATCGACGCCAGGATGGCGACCGTCACCACCACCGCGAATTCGTTGAAGATGCGCCCGATCACCCCGCCCATCAGCAGCACGGGAATGAACACCGCCACCAGCGAGATCGAGATCGAGATGATGGTGAAGCCGATTTCGCGCGCACCCTTGAGGGAAGCCTCCATGGCTGAGAGCCCATCCTCCTCCATGTGCCGGAAGATATTCTCCAGCATGACGATCGCGTCGTCGACGACCAGGCCGACGGCCAGCGTCAGCCCCATCAACGAGATGTTGTCGATGGAAAAGCCGAACAGGAACATGATGCCGAGCGTGGCGATAAGCGAGATCGGCACCGCCACCGCCGGGATGATGGTCGCCGTAACGCGGCGCAGGAACAGGAAAATCACCATGATCACCAGAGCGATGGTGAGCAGCAGTGTGAACTGCACGTCGCTGACGGCGGAACGGATCGAGGTCGAACGGTCGTTGAGCAGCTTGATGCTGGCCGCTGCCGGCATCTGATCCTGAAAGGACGGCAGCATCGCCTTGACGCGGTCGACCACGTCGACCGTGTTGGCGTCGGGCTGGCGCTGAACGGCCAGGATGATGGCGCGTGTGCCGTCATACCAGCTCGCCGTCGTCGTGGTCTGGACCGAATCGACAACGCGGGTCACCTCGCCCAGACGCACGGGATGGCCGTTCTTGGTGGCGATGATGATGTTGGAGAAGGCGGCCGCATTCATCAGTTGCGTGTTGGCGGTGATCGTCAGCTGCTGCTTGTTGTTCTGCAGCACGCCAAGCGGCGTGTTGCTGTTGGCGGCGGCGACGGCCGCTTGCAGCTGGTCGATCGAGATGCCGCGCGCGGCAAGCGCGGTCGGATCGATCTGGATGCGCACTGCGTATTTCTGCTGGCCGTAGATCGAGACCTGGGCCACGCCATCGATCGTCGACAGCGACGGTGAAATGACGTTTTCGGCGAAGGCGTCGAGGTCGGTCAGCGGAACCGAGTCGCTGACCAGTGACATCAGCAGGATTGGCGCATCCGCCGGATTGACCTTGCGATAGCTCGGCGGGGACGTCATCTGCGGCGGCAGCGAACCTTGCGTTCGCGCGATCGCCGCCTGCACGTCGGCGGCTGCGGCATCGATATTCCGGTTGAGCACGAACTGGATGGCGATGGAGGTCGTGCCGAGCGAGTTGGTGGTCGAGATCGAATCGATGCCGGCGATGGTGGCGAACTGCTTGATCAGCGGCGTCGCTACCGAGGTTGCCATGGTTTCCGGCGACGCTCCCGGCAGCGAAGCCGAAACGTTGACCACCGGGAATTCCGCGCTCGGAAGTGCGGCCACCGGCAGGAACTTGTAGGCAAAAAGCCCGCCCAGAATGAGGGCGAACGACATCAGCAGTGTGGCGACGGGCCTGCGTATGCAGAATTCGGAGATCATTGCTTTGCCTCGCCCGGCTTGTCGGCCTCTGCGACCTTTGGGGCGGCCTGGCCGCCGGCAGCGGCGGTTGCGTTGCCTTCGTGAACCGCCGCACCATTCTTCAGCTTCGTCTGGCCTTCGACGACGACACGCTCGCCGCTCTTCAGCCCCTGGCTGACGGCGCTGTTGTCACCCGCGGTCAACGCCACCTGGATGGGGCGCATCTCAACCGTATTGTCGGCCTTGACGACGTAGACAAAGGGGCCCTTCTGGCTTGGCTGCACGGCGACCGTGGGGATGGATGTCATCTGGGGCATGGTGCCGGCGTTGACGGTCACGTTCACATACTGGCCAGGCCAGAGCGAAAGGTTCGGGTTTGGCAGGCTTGCCCGCGTCGCGATCGTGCCGGAGGCGGTATCGACGCTGGAGTTCACGAAATCGAGCGTTCCCTTGCCGATGGGCGTCGGGTCGCCATCCTTGGACAGCGTCACCGCACCTTCCTGCGGCTGCGCCAGCGCCTTGTGCAGCAGGGCAAGGTCACTCTCGGGCAAATTGAAATTGACCTGCAGCGGATCCATCTGAGTGATGGTGACGAGCGGCGTCGATGTGCTGCTGTTGCCGTTGCTGGTGTTGACGAGGTCGCCGATCGAGATGTTGACCGCTCCGAGCTTGCCAGAGATCGGCGCGGAGATGGTTGCAAAGCCGAGTTGGACATTGTCGGCGTCGATCGTCGCCTTGTCGGCATCGACGGTGGCCGCTGCCGCCTTCTGCGCCGCGACGGCCTGATCGTAGGTCTGCTGCGTGCCCGCCTGCTTGGCTACCAGATCCTTGGCGCGCTGAAGATCGGAATTCGAGCTGGCGAGAAGCGCCTGGTCCTTGGCAAGTGTCGCCTGGTCCTTGGCGAGCTGTGCCTTCAGCGCGCGATCGTCGAGCGTGAACAGAATGTCGCCGGTCTTGACCATCTGGCCGTCCTTGACCGCGATCGAAACGACCTGGCTGGACACCCGCGGATTGATGGCGACAACAGCGGGAGAGGAGACGAAACCGATGGCATAGCGCCGGATGGGGAAGTCCGCGGTGGACGCCGTGGCGGAGACGATCGAGGTTGAATGGGCGGCGTTCGCAGCCGCGGCTGGCGCGGCCGGGGTCGCCGCCTGCTGCGATTGCAGCTGCTTTGGCAGCATCTGCTGGAGGCTGCTCATTGTCGTCGGTGAAAAATACAGAACGCCTGCTGCAACGCAGGCGACTGCAATCACCCCAAGCACGACTTTTCCACGCATCGTCAAAATGCCCTCTCGTCCGACACGCCGTTCTCCGGTGGTCCACCATCGCCGAAATCGCAACTTCTGCCGCGATTTGGCCTGATAGATAGCGCAGGCCGAAGGCGAAAAAGGGCCAAAACCCGGCATTACGAAGATTTAATGTGCGACGCACAATGACTGCACAATGATTGTGCATCAGTCCGCAATTGCTGAACGAAGGCGTGCCCTTGATCGAAAACGGCAGCCACCCTCCGAAAAAATAGCATTTTAACAATAGGATAAACCCGGATCGGATCTTTCGGGCCGCTACGGGTTGGACGACGATCAGCGCAGCATCGGCCACAGCGTCGCCGCCAAGAGCACGCCCATGGCGATGTTGAACCATTTCAGCCGCAACGGGTCCGACAGGAAACCGCGCAATGCCGTGCCGAACCCGGCCCAGGTCGAAACGCTCGGCAGGTTGACGACGGCAAACGCGATCGAGACAGCCATGGCGGTGATCGCCATCACCCAGGCCTTGGGATTGACCACTGGAAAGCGGCCGCATCGATGAATCGCATCGGCTGCGCCTTGGCCTCGCCTTTGCCTCCCATTGATCGCGACATGGCGATCTTCCAGGCGAGATAGAGCAGGTAGACGCCGCCGGCGATCTTGAGCCCCGTATGCAGCACCGGGAACGCCGTCAGCACCGCGCCGAGCCCGAAGCCGACAGCCAGCAGCAGCACGAGGAACCCGATGCCGATGCCCAGCATATGCGGGATTGTCCGGACAAAACCGAAATTCACGCCTGAAGCCAGAAGCATGAAATTGTTCGGCCCCGGCGTGATCGATGTCACGAAGGCGTAAACCAGCAGGGCTAGAAAGACATCGAGGGACATGAGGAGATCACAAGGTCAGCACTACTGACTTAAATGCGCAAAGCGCATGGCGCAACGCCGATCCGTTAGTCCAGCTTAAATTGCCGTTGCAATTTCACCATGACCTCGGCCGACGACAACCACTATCATCTCACATGAGGCTGCGCCGCCAACCGTTTACTGGAAACAGTCCTTGTCTCCTGCTGGTTGCGCACACGCCGCAATCCCTTTCGTCTCGCGGTGTTCTCCGGAAGTCTTACACCGTGCGCGAGACCCAAAACGGCAAGAATGCGGATGAAGCCCCAGCCGAGGTCAATCTGTCCGCGTTCCAGGCCCAGCCTGGCGGATTCAGGGAAGGCATGGTGATTGCCATGAAAGCTCTCACCGAATGTCACCAGGCCGAAACGCGGCAGGTTGTAGCCCTGCACGGCAACGCCATCGACGCACCATCCCTGTTCCCCTCCCCGATGCGCGAAATGCCCGACCAGCCAATGCCCCGTCAGGGACACGCAAACACGCACCGCAACGCCCCAGACAACCCAGCTCCAGCCTCCCAGAACCAGGAACAGGATGGCCCATGGCAGTTGCTGCAGCATCCATGTGCGCTCCAGGAACTTGTAGAACCGGTCATTCCTAATCGACGGCTCAATGACGAAGACGGGCGGGTTGCGCAATGCAACAGCGCAATGCATCTGCCAGAAAGCATCGATGAAGAAGGACCGGCGGTGGGCATGCAGGTCGTGGCATGCCGTCTGGCGCTGTGCCCAGTCGCGGATATCGTGCGCATGGATCATACCGAAAGGGCCGGCCATGCCGACGAGCACGCCAAGGTAGACCAGTGCATGCTCGATCCAGATATGAACCTTGAACGACCGGTGGATAAGTAGGCGGTGCATGCCGACCGAATGCCCCGCGCAGATCGTCACCGCCGTCGTCACCACGAACAGCGCAAGGGCGCTCCAGCTGAATGTCATCGGCCCGAGCACGAGGGCGGCGATGGTCATCGCGCCGACCCAGATCGACTTTGCCGGCACCCAGACCACGTCGCCATCCCTAGCGTCGCTGTCCGGCTGGGATATCATTCTGCCCGTGGAGATCGTTTTCATCCGCAGCCCTCCCTGTGTGAACATTTCCGAACCACGGCCTTGCCTTCAGGGGCGCCGGCCGTTATTTAGGCAATAAGCTAATCATCTACTATTCCGACTTAGGCATTTAGGCAATAGTCTAAATACTTGTCAGGAACGCACAGGGGCGCGTCGTTTGCGCCTTTACGTCACGAGGAAACAGGCAGTGGTCGAAGACGCGGATCAGATACCGGATGCCGAAGCATCCGCGGGCGCCAGCGGCGCGATACAGCGCGTGTTCGAGGCGCTGTCGTCAGCGCCCCGCCGCAAGATCCTCGCCTATCTCGCGCACTCGTCCCTGACCGCAGGCGAGATCGCGGCGCGTTTCGACATGTCGAAACCCTCGATCTCGCAGCATTTGAGCATTCTGGAGACGGCAGGGCTCATCGCTAGGGAGCGGCAGGGACAATTCATCCATTACTCGCTGGTCGAGAACAATCTGGTGAACACCCTGAACGGCTTCGTTCAGGATGTCTGCCCGGTAGCACGGCCAATCAAGAAGGAAAGTAAAGAGCTAGCCGAGACCAGACCGCCCAAGGAACCCACTTCGGGCGATCGTGGCAATCTCTAGCGATTTTCCAAAGTATTCATAAGTGCCTTGGCGTACCGGCAGGCGTCAAAGTCTCCATCGATCTCGCAAGACTTTTTGTATGCGGCCATAGCGTCGGCTTCGTTTGCGGGAATACCTTCGCCATATTGAAGGGCCATACCATACATGGTGCAGCCCCAAGCATCACTCGTATCGCAACTCAGTTTGAATGTGCGATATGTGCAAAGCTTCCTGCCGTCGCTGTCCCTGCGCAGCTTGTCCGGCGGTTGATCTTGGAGGATGCCCGCACCCCGATTTGTGCAGCCACCAGCACTGCCAGCAGCGCAGGCCTGGGCGAACATCGCTTCCGCTTTCGATTGCTCGTCTTTCGGAGCGCTCTGCTGGATTATCCTGGCAGTCTCAAAACAGGCATCGCTGCTGCGTGAGTCGAAGCAGAGCTTGGTACAGGCCAATACATCTTTCGCACAGCTTGCGTAATCTATCGACGGCATCGAGAAGAACTGGTCACCAACCGACACCGCCTTGCGCCATATGTCCGCAGGGCATTGTTGGAAATACTCGTTCGGCGTGCTCCTCCGGTCGATCTCCTCAAACAATTTCGGCAGAACAGACTTGTCGAACGGCGGCTCCTGGCTGGCTGCCGACATTGTGACGGCGATCACAATTGCACCGGCGCCGGCCAGAAGTACCGCCGCGCGCCTCATGACTACATCCCCTGCGGGCCACGGTTCATCGCTGCCACGCCGGTTCGGCAGATTTCGACAAGGCCGAGCGGCTTCATGATGGCTATGAACTGGTCGAGCTTGGAGCCCTTGCCGGTGATCTCGAAGATGAAGTGCTCGGTGTTGGCGTCGATGACGCTGGCGCGGAAGGCATCGGCCAGCCGCAGCGCCTCGACACGGGCCTCGCCGGTGCCGGCAACCTTCACCAGCGCCAATTCCCGCTCCAGCGGCCGCTCCTGGCCGAATTCGTGCGAACGCACGGTCAGATCGACAACGCGGTGCACCGGCACGATGCGCTCGAGCTGGTGCTTGATCTGCTCGAGAACATGCGGCGTGCCGCGCGTCACGATGGTGATGCGCGACAGGTGCTTCTCATGCTCGGTCTCGGAAACCGTCAGGCTCTCGATGTTGTAGCCGCGCCCGGAAAACAGGCCGATGACCCGGGCAAGCACGCCCGGCTCGTTGTCGACCAGCACGGACAGCGTGTGGTTCTCCGGCTTCTCTGTTTCCTTGGCGATGAAATAGGCGGAGCCGGTCGGTTGTAGCTGTGCGTTCATGACATGAATCTCGATTTCAAACTCTTGATCTAATTATCTGTTTGCGCACGGCTTCTTCCGACAAGCCCTGCCCTGGCTTGGTCGGCTACACCAGTTCCCTGCCCTTGGCGTCGATGGCGTTGGCCACGGCCTCGTCGGTCGCCTCGTCCGGCAAGAGCATTTCATTATGCGCCTTGCCTGACGGGATCATCGGGAAGCAGTTGGCAAGGTTCGCCACGCGGCAGTCGAACAGCACCGGCTTCTTGACCGAGATCATCTCCTTGATGGCGTCGTCCAGCTCGTCCGGCTTTTCGCAACGAATGCCATGGCCGCCATAGGCTTCCGCCAGCTTGACGAAGTCCGGCATCGCCTCGGTGTAGGAATGCGACAGCCGGTTGCCGTGCAGCAGCTGCTGCCACTGCCTGACCATGCCCATATACTGGTTGTTGAGGATGAAGATCTTGATGGGTGCCTGGTACTGCACCGCGGCACTCATCTCCTGCATCGTCATCTGCACCGAGGCGTCGCCGGCAATGTCGATGACCAGCGCGTCGGGATGCGCGATCTGCACGCCAAGCGCCGCTGGCAGGCCATAGCCCATCGTGCCCAGCCCGCCGGACGTCATCCAGCGGTTCGGCTTTTCGAAATGATAGTGCTGCGCCGCCCACATCTGGTGCTGGCCGACCTCGGTGGTGATGTAGGTGTCCTTGTCCTTGGTCAGTTCGTAGAGCCGCTGGATGGCATATTGCGGCATGATCACGTCGTTGTTCATCTTGAAGGCGAGCGAATCCCGTGCGCGCCACTTGGCGATCTGCTCCCACCATGGGTAGAGCGCCTTCTTGTCGGCCTTGGCGCTCGCCCGCCACAGCCGCACCATATCCTCCAGCACCCGGCCGACATCGCCGATGATCGGCACTTCGGTATGGACATTCTTGTTGATCGACGACGGATCGATGTCGATGTGGATCTTCTTCGAGTTCGGCGAGAAGGCGTTGAGCCGGCCGGTGATGCGGTCGTCGAAGCGCGCGCCGATGCAGATCATCACGTCGCAATCATGCATTGCCATGTTGGCTTCGTAGGTGCCGTGCATGCCGAGCATGCCCAGCCAGTTCTTGCCCGATGCCGGATACGCGCCCAGTCCCATCAGCGTCGAGGTGATCGGGAAACCGGTGAGATCGACCAGTTCGCGCAGCAGGTGACTGGCTTCCGGCCCGGAATTGATGACGCCGCCCCCGCTATAGATGATCGGCTTCCTGGCCGTCGCCATCAGCTCAACCGCGGCCTTCACCTTCTCGAGGTCGCCCTGCACCTTCGGCTGGTAGCTGGTGCGCGGCGCGATCTGCGGCGGAACATAGAACCCCTTGGCGAACTGCACGTCCTTCGGAATGTCGACCACGACCGGACCGGGACGGCCGGTCGTCGCGACATGGAAAGCCTCGTGGATGGTCGCGGCGAGTTCATTGACGTCCTTCACCAGCCAGTTGTGCTTGGTGCAGGGGCGCGTGATGCCAACCGTGTCGCATTCCTGGAATGCGTCGGAACCGATCAGCGAGGTCGGCACCTGGCCGGTCAGGCAGACCAGCGGGATCGAATCCATCAAAGCATCCTGCAGCGGCGTCACCGCATTGGTGGCCCCCGGGCCCGAGGTCACCAGCATGACACCGGCCTTGCCGGTCGAACGCGCGTAACCTTCCGCCGCGTGGCCCGCACCCTGCTCGTGGCGGACCAGGATGTGCTCGACCTCGTCCTGCTGAAAGATCTCGTCGTATATCGGAAGCACGGCGCCGCCGGGATAGCCGAAGACATGCTTGACGCCGTTGTCCTTCAGCGCCTGCACCACCATTTCGGCGCCTGTCATCTCGCGCCGCTCGTTCTGTCCGTTGCTCATCGGTCTGGTCCCGTACTGTCGCCATCTTGGCGTTGCTGGTCGTTTAGTCGTGTTTTGGGCAATAAAAAAGGCCCCCGAGGGAGCCTGTGTGTTGCGCATGGGGGGTTTTCGCCCGGCGGTTACACCGCCTTGCCCACGCGCCTTCCTACGAGAATGAGTGCCTTTTTCATGGTCGCGGACAATAAGGGTGAAATCGCGAACTCGTCAATGGGGGTTCTCTACGAATTCGCTCGCCCGCGAAATCGGCTCCGTTACGCGCTACCATAGTACAGTTGAGCCCGCGCCGCCGAAGCACCACTATGCCGGATAAGGACATGCCTGCGAGGAGGACGCGTGGCTGGCGAACGGGAGCATATCCGCGAGATAGAGCAAGTGCTGTGCGGTGGACAATCAGCCCGCGACCATGTCGTGGTCCAGTCCTGGTTGCGTTGTGTCGACACGCATCGGCTCGACCCGACGCGGCCCACCGAAGCTTACATCGTGCCGGATACTCAGCTGCGTGAGCACCGCGAGCAGTCCGAGCGGCTGATCGCCATTGCCCGCAGTGGCCTGGAAACGCTTTTCAGGCAGGTGACGGGGCAGAACTACGTGCTGCTGCTGGCAAACGCCAAGGGCGTGACCGTCGACTTCCTTGGCGATCCGCTGTCCATGGACCAGTTGCGCACGGCGGGCCTCTATCTCGGCTCCGAATGGTCGGAGAGCCGCACAGGAACCTGCGGCGTGGGCTCCTGCATCGTCACCGGCGAAGCGATGACGATCCACCAGACCGATCATTTCGACACCACCCATACGCCGCTTTCCTGCACGGCCGCGCCGATCTTCGACACCAATGGCGAATTGGCTGCCGTGCTGGACATTTCCCTGCTGCGTTCACCGCAACCCAAGGTCAGCCAGAACCTGGCGCTGCATCTGGTGACAGCTTCCGCGCGACGCATCGAGCTCGCCAATCTGATGGCGCAGATGCACTCCGAATGGGTGCTGCGCTTTTCCCGTTCGCCGGAGTTTCTGGACGTCGACCCCGAGGCCGCCATCGCCCTCGACGCGTCGGGCCGTATCCTCGGCACGACGCGCGGCGGGGCGCTGCTGCTGACGCAAGCCGGAGGGGTTGATTGGAGGCTATCGCCGTCGCCGGTCGGCCAGCCAATCTCGCGCTATCTTGATATGAGCATCGATGATCTGCCGAGCCTGACGCGCGGCCGGCCGACCGAGGAGCGGCTGGTGTTCGGCCGCAGCGGCAGCGCCTTGTTCGCGCATGCCATCGAGCCGCAGCCCACAATGGGAAGCCGCGCCCTCGTCGAAGCGGTGCCGAAGCCGATCAGCGACCTGTCGGGCGGCGATCCGGCGATGGCGGCCATGCAAGTGCGTGCCGCCAAGCTGGCGCGCACCACCATTCCGATCCTGATCCACGGCGAGACCGGTTCCGGCAAGGAATATCTCGCCCGCGCGATCCATGACTGCTCGCAGCGTGGAGGCCCGTTTGTCGCCATCAACTGCGCGGCCATTCCCGAGCACCTGATCGAGAGCGAGCTCTTCGGCCACACCGCCGGTGCTTTCACCGGAGCCGCCGCCAGGGGGCGCAAGGGACTGATCGAGGGCGCCAACGGCGGCACGCTCTTCCTCGACGAGATCGGAGACATGCCGTACGCGCTGCAATCCCGGCTGCTCAGGGTGATCGCCGAGCGCGAACTGATCCCGGTCGGCGGCACGCAGCCTCGACAGGTCGACATCAAGATCATTTCCGCCTCGCACCATGATCTGCGCAAGCTCGTGGCCGAAGGGCGTTTCCGCGAGGATTTGTTCTACCGGCTGAACGCCGCTTCGCTGACCTTGCCGGCGATGCGAGAACGCGCCGACTTCGAATGGCTTCTGGACCGGCTGCTGGACCAGCGTGCACGCCTGGCCGGCCGCACGGCAAGGCTATCGCCGGCGGCACGCCTGGCGCTCATCCGTCACCGCTGGCCGGGTAACATCCGTGAACTCGCCAACGCTATCGATCTGGCGGTAACGCTTTGCGATGGCGAGATGATCCAACCCGCCGATCTGCCGGATTTCGCGTTGCCACACACGGCGCCGCAGGCTCCGCCGACCCGCCCGGTTGCGTTGCGGGCTCCGTCCCCCGAGGAAGACCGCGCGGCGCTGCTGGATGCCTTGGTGACTTCGGGCTGGAATATCACGGAGGCTGCGCGGCGTCTGGGCGTCGATCGCACGACGGTGCATCGCCGCATGAAGCGGCTGCGGCTGGAGGCTCCGAACTAGTGTTGCGCCCACTGTGGCGCGCAACACCGCCGCCACAGGGAACAACAGCAGAAATCGCCATATCATACTGATTACATTGCGATCTCTGCTACGGCGCCATGGTTGGCATGCTGCTTGCTCCTTGCTCCGCGTACCCATCTGGAGCCTGGAGGAGCACCCCATGAAAACGGACAACCGGAGGAGAAACCATGCTTGAGAGAACACCCACCACCAAGGCGCAAGCGCTGCTCGACAAGTTCGGCAAGGCGTTGGATGCCGGCGACATAGACACCGCGGTCAACTGCTTCGAGGCGGATTGCTATTGGCGCGACCTCGTGACGTTTACCTGGAACCTGAAGACGATGGAGGGCCAGGACCAGGTTCGCGATATGTTGAAGGCAACCCTCGCCGAGACCAGGCCAAGCGAGTGGAAGGTGGCCGAAGGCGAGGAAGCGACCGAAGCAGACGGCGTCATCACCGCCTGGATCACCTTCGAGACCAAGGTGGCGCGGGGTTTCGGCCTGGTGCGCTTCAAGGGCGACCTGATCTGGACCTTGCTGACCACGATGGCCGAGTTGAAGGGTCACGAGGAGAAGGCCGGCTTCACGCGTCCGCTCGGCGCCAAGCATGGCCACGGCAAGGACCGCAAGACATGGCGGGAGGAACGCGACGACGAGATCGCCGAACTCGGTCACACCAGGCAGCCTTATGTCGTGATCATCGGCGGTGGCCAGGGCGGCATCGCGCTTGGCGCGCGGCTGAAACAGCTGGGTGTGCCGACGATCATCATCGAGAAGAACGAACGGCCCGGCGATTCCTGGCGCAAGCGCTACAAGTCGCTCTGCCTGCACGATCCGGTCTGGTACGACCATCTGCCGTACATCGACTTCCCCAAGAACTGGCCGGTCTTCGCCCCGAAGGACAAGATCGGCGATTGGCTGGAGATGTACACCAAGGTGATGGAGCTGAATTACTGGTCCTCCACGACAGCCAAATCCGCGAAATACGACGAGAAGACAAGGGAGTGGACAGTCGTCGTTGAGCGCGACGGCAAGGAGATCACCCTAAAGCCCAAGCAGCTGGTGCTGGCCACCGGCATGTCTGGCAAGGCGAACTGGCCGAAATACAAGGGCCAGGACATCTTCAAGGGCGAGCAGCAGCATTCCTCGACCCACCCTGGTCCCGACAGATACCGTGGCAAGAAAGTCGTCGTCATCGGCTCCAACAACTCCGCTCACGATATCTGCGCTGCGTTGTGGGAAGGCGGCGCCGACGTCACCATGGTGCAGCGCTCCTCTACCCATATCGTCAAGTCCGATACGTTGATGGATATCGGCCTGGGCGGGCTCTATTCCGAGCAGGCGGTGGAGAACGGCATGACGACGCGCAAGGCCGACCTGATCTTCGCGTCCCTGCCCTACCGCATCCTGCATGAATTCCAGATCCCGCTTTACCAGCAGATGAAGGACCGCGACGCGAAGTTCTACGAGGACCTGGAAAAGGCCGGCTTCCTGCTCGACTGGGGCGATGACGGCTCCGGCCTTTTCATGAAGTATCTGCGCCGGGGTTCCGGCTACTACATCGATGTCGGGGCTTGCGATCTCGTCATTGATGGCTCGATCAAGCTCAAGAGCGGTCCGGGTGCGGCGGTCCAGGAATTGACCCCGACCGGCGTCAAGTTCGTTGACGGCACGGAACTGCCGGCCGATCTGGTGATCTACGCCACCGGCTACGGCTCGATGAACGGATGGGCCGCCGACCTCATCTCGCAGGAAGTGGCGGACAAGGTCGGCAAGGTCTGGGGCCTTGGCTCGAACACCACCAAGGATCCCGGCCCCTGGGAAGGCGAGCAGCGCAACATGTGGAAGCCGACACAGCAGGATGCGCTGTGGTTCCACGGCGGCAATCTCCACCAGTCGCGGCATTATTCGCAGTATCTGTCGCTGCAGCTCAAGGCCAGGCAGGTCGGTTTGCCCACGCCGGTCTATGGATTGCAGCAGGTTCACCACAAGGGATAGCGCGATACCCGCAGCAGCAAAAAAGGAGGCGCGGCCTATGCCGCGCCTCCCCTTTTCGATCAACAAGGCTTTGCGCGACTGCATGGCTCAAGCCGTCGGCGCCATACGGCTCGCATTCGGGAGCGCCGTGTCCGAACGAGCCGATGACGTCGGGGGAACTGGCTCGCGGCCGGTTGCATTGCGCCGCGAAACGGAAGCGATTGCGGCGGGCGAACGCTCGCCGCAATCATCGGGCCGGAAGGCAACCAGCGCACTTTCGCCGTCAAGGCAGAAACACACAGCCATCTCCTCCGGTGTCGGATCGCTGGTGACTAGGCCGCCTTGTCGGCGGCGAAGCGCGCCACCACGCGTTCCAGCAGCGGCACGTAGTCCCGAAACGTACGCGTCTTCATGTCGGCGATCTTGCCGCCCTCGTCCCAGATGCGGACCCGCACGGCTTCATCATGGAACGGGTTCCCGCGGAACTCTGCCACCTCCTCGGCATTCATCGGGCCGCCCTGCAGCGACAGCGTGTGCACCGACGCCTGCGACAGCTTGCCGAAATAGGTCGGATCGGTGGCGCAGAGATAGCGCTTGGCCGAGACATGCAGCCTGACGCATTCGACGATGACAGGCGGAAAGAATGGCGCCAGCACTTCGCCACCCGCTTCGTCATGGTGCTTGTCCTCGACATCATCAGGCGAATAGGTGCCGAACTCGCTGGTGTAGTGGCCGATGTCGTGCAGCAGCGCCGCCGCCACCAGCTCTTCCGGCGCACCGTCCTGCTCGGCCAGCCATGCGCCCTGCAGCATGTGCTCGGACATGGTGACGGGCTCGCCGAGATAGGATTCCGCACCACGCCTCTCGAAGATATCGGCGATGAACTCGACGATATTGCCCGCGTTCAGATCCTGGCCGCTCATTCCGCCGCCTCCTCGAAACCGTGTTCGATCGCGGCAAGCGTCGAAAGCAGGCCGTCCTTGTCGGCGTAGCAGCCCTGCAGCCAGCGCTTGCCGGTGCCGGAAAACGCCTTGCGGGCATGCATGACGCGGGTGTTGTCGACGATGAAGGCCTGGCCAGGCTCAAGCTTGAACGTCACTTCGAAGGACGGATCCTCGATGAGTTCGGCAAACCGGCGATAGGCCTTGTAGTAGGCATCCATGTCGACGAAGGGCACATCCACCGTGGGCGCCAGCGAGCGGTTGTTGAAGCGGATGCAGATCAGCTCGCCATCCGGCCCGAGTTCGATCATTGGGCGCTTGGACTGCAGCCGAACGCCGGACGAGCCGGCATATTCGAAGCGCGCCGGGCACGAACTCAGCAACCTGAAACCTTCCGGGTTCTCCGCCTGCAAAGCCGCCGCGACGGCAAAACCATCGACCACGCTGGACTCGCCGCCATCGACCGTATTCTCGATGCAGGACAAGATCTGCAGCGTCGGCACCGGATCGCGGTACGGATTGTCCGTGTGCGCCTGGAGGCCGAGATTGGTGTAGGCGAGATTGCTCGGATTGACCTCGGCGCGCACTTCGAACCAGCGGCCGTAATTGGTCTCCCTGATGTAACCGAAAAGGTCGGACACCTTGCACAGTGAACCAGATTCCGTGGGCAGGCCGTCCATCACGGCAAAGCCATAGGCCCGCACCGCCGACAGCCATCCGCGCAGGACGTTGCGGTCGCGGCTGGCGGCGGCATAACCGGCGCGCGGCACGGAATCCTGCATCGTCGCCTTGGTCCAGCGCTCGATCTCGTCGCCGGTCCAGCCGGGTTGGCGGGCCGCGTCGCGATCATAGGCGTTGGCGCTCAGCCATTGCGCGGGAAAGCTGACCGTCTTGCCTTCCGGCACGAAGCTGACCTCCAGCGCACCGCCCTTGATCGAAGCAGCGCCAATGCATGTATCGGCGGGAATATCGAGGATCGTGATCAGCCGCTGGCCATTGCCGGCGCTGCGCGTCTTGTCGTCCAGCGCATTGTCGCGCAGCCACATGGCATGGAAACGGGCGCGTGCCCCATCCTGCCAGCCAAGTTCGATCGTTCTTCCTTCATCGCCAATAAGCGCGTGGGTCAACATGGATGAGGTCCTGTGCCTTGCACCCATGGTCCGCTCCATGGGTTTCGATTGCATGTTGAGGCCTCCCAAGGCATAACTCAAATTATCATTTTTTGGCCAATGGGCTGGAAATTCTAATGGCTCATCAAACCCTCAATACATTGCCTCCGCTCGACTGGCTGCGCAGTTTCGAGGCCGCGGCGCGGCTGTCCAACTTCACCGCCGCCGCGGGCGAACTCGGCCTGACGCAGTCGGCCGTCAGCCAGCACATCCGGTTTCTCGAGGAGCGGCTGAAAACCCGCCTGTTTTCGCGTCTGGCGCGCGGCGTGGCACTTTCTCCGGAAGGTGCGGCCTATCTCCCGCACATCCAATCGGCCTTCGCCACCATCGGCAACAGCACCACCGAATTGTTCGAACCGCGCGCCGTTCAGACCGTCACCATCCGGATGCCGATCTCCTTTGCCTTGCTTGCGCTGGTTCCCGCCCTGCCCGATCTCGCGAAGGCGCTGCCCCAGATCCAGCTCGATGTGGTGACGATCCACCGACCAACCGACTACGACCAGCCGGGCTCGGTGCTGGACATCCGTTTCGGTAGCGGCTCTTTTCCCGGGCGAGAAGCCGACAGGCTGACCGTCGAGCGGCTCGTGCCGGTCGCGGCTCCCGCCCTGGCTGACGATGCCGACTGGACCTCCTTGCCCCTGCTTCTGGTCGCCGGCGCACGTGAAATGTGGGCGGAATGGTTCGCTGCCGCCGGAATGGCCGGACATGCCAGGCGGTCCCACCGCTTCGACAGTTTTGTCGCCGCCATGGAGGCGGCAAGGGCCGGGGCCGGCATCCTGCTGGGCTCCCGGCCGCTGATCGACGCGGCACTCTCCGGCAAGGCGCTGGTGCCGCTTTCCGACTTCGAACTCTCCAGCAGTTCCGGACATTTCCTGACCCAGCCTTCGGCAGCACCACTGTCGCGCGCCGAACAGGATTTTCGTCAGTGGCTTTTGTCGCGTCACCCAAGTGCGGTGAGGACATAGATCAATCAGGCAAGGCCGATGCGCTTCCAGTAGATCAGCGTGCCGGTCAACCCACCATGCGGCTTCAGCGCATAGTCGGGGATTTCGCCCGTCAGTGTGAAGCCCAGTTTTTCGTAGAGGCCGGAGGCGCCCTCCTCGGCCGCTGTGTCCAGCACCAGCAGGGTACGGCCCTTCTCGACGGCGAGATGCTCGGCGGCCCGCATCAGGCTGGTCGCCACGCCCTTGCCCCGCTGATCGACGGACGTCATCAGCTTGGCGATCTCGGCCCGGTGCGGCTGGTTGGGCGCAAAATCGAGCAGCAATGTCACCGTGCCGATCAAGGCGTCGCCGTCCCATGCGCCCAGCACCACTCTTTCACCTCTCGCCGCCGCCTGGAGGGATTTTTCCCAGAACGCCTCGGCGGCCTCGCGCGCCAGCGGATGCATGAAGCTGACCGATCCGCCGGCGGCAACCGTCTCGATCAGAATGTCGGCCAGCATGTCTCGCGCACGCGCCGCGCCGGTCAGAGCCTTGATTTCGATGGACCCCATCAACGATGTCCCTTGATTGAAATGGTTGTCGTGATCACGCGCTTGGCCCGCAGCCTTCAATCCAGACGGCTGACCCGCCTTCGCTTTCGTGCTGCCTTGATCGCGGCGATGCGATCCGCGTCCTTTGGCTGCAGATGCAGCCCGCGCTCCAGGATCTCGAGCGTGTACTCCTCATAGGTCAGACCCAGTCGCTCGGCCTTTCCCATCCGCAGCAGCATGACCTCGTGGCTCGGCGGCTTCCACGCCTTGGCATGCGCGGCTTGCCAGGCAAGGAAGACATACGGGTCTCCCTTGCCCCATGGCGGCCCCTTGTAATCGTCGAGCGGCGGCCCACCATTGTGGGAGCGTTTCGGGCTTCGTGCCATCTGCTTAGCCCCTGACCAGCGCGACCAGATAATCGGCGACGCCAGGCCCGGGCGCATGGAAGCTGCAATCCGACGGCGCGCCGAGTGCCAGGCAATCGCCCGGCTGGAGCCGGTGCACGATATCGCCTTCGGCGAAGTCGAGTTGGCCGGAGATCAGCCAGATCTGCTGCTTGATGAAAGCGTATGATGCCGCGGGAAAATTGACCTTGGCTCCCGCCGGCAGCTGAACCCGGATCAGTTCGAGCGGCATGTCCGAGGCCGGCGAAAGGTGCCGCCGGACATAGCCGGTGGCGGGATCGCGCCATATCGGCTGATCGCCATCGCGAAGCAGCCCGCCGCCTTGCAGTTCGGCTCGCGCGATCAGCGTCGACAGCGTCATGCCGAAGGCCGAGGCGATGCGCACCAGAAGCGCTGCCGTCGGACTTGTCTTGCCCCGTTCGATGGTGCTGAGCATGGCCTTCGACACGCCGGAACGATCGGCGAGTTCGGCCAGCGACCAGTCACGCATGCTTCTTTCGGCATGTATTCGCTTGCCGATGGTCGAGGAAATGTCGTTCGCTATATCATCCATAAATCTTATATACCGAATTATTGTCGTCGAGAAAAGAGAGGTCCGATCGAATTGTCGGAAATGCCTTAAGGCCTCTTGAACCATCAAGCCTCACCCCACCTTAACCCCGTTCCTGTAGGGTCGGTCCGCTCGGGGAAATGGGGAAGTGCCAATCCATGTTTGTTGAACGCGAAGCCGCAGTCGGAGAGTCGACATCGCAGGAGCGCCGCAACGCGGAGCAGAATGACAAGCGGGTTCTCGGCAATGTCGTGCAGTGCGATGGTGCGCGCGCCATGATCAGCGCCTATGCCGACGACGTTGAAGGCGTGATTACCGGTCTGTGGACGGTCGGCAAGATGATTTCCATCAACCTGGGCTCGGCGCGAACCGTCGGCCTGGTCTATGAGATCGGCAAGTCGGATCGCGCCTGGAGCAGCGAGGGTCAGAACCCGATCGAGGTCAAGATCGAGCTGATCGGCGAAGTCCGCGATGGCGCCGAGCCGGGCGCCAAACCGGTCTTCGATCGTGGCATCACCACCTATCCGCATATCGGCGCGATTGCCCACCGCATCCGCAGCAGCGACCTGCAGGCGGTCTACGATCTTGCGGGGCGTCATTCGATCACCATCGGCACGCTGTCGCAGGACGAGGCGATCGACGCCAACATCGCCATCGACGACACGCTGGCCCGGCACTTCGCCGTTGTCGGCACGACGGGCGTCGGCAAGTCGACGGCCGTCTCGCTGCTCCTGCGCAAGTCGATCGCTGCCCGGCCGGACCTGCGCATCCTCATCCTCGACCCGCACAACGAGTTCGCGGCGTCGCTGCCTGAATATTGCGTCAGGGTCGATTCGACGACGCTGGACCTGCCTTTCTGGATGTTCAGGCTCGAGGAATTCGCCGAAGTGCTGTTTCGCGGGCGCGAGACTGTCCCAGAGGAAGTCGATGTCCTGCGCGACCTCATTCCCGCCGCCAAGAACCTCTATCGCAATCCGAATTCCGGCGCCTATGTCCGGCGCGGCAGCGATGCGCTGACCGCCGACACGCCCGTGCCTTACCGCATGGTCGATCTCATCAAGCAGATCGACGAGCGCATGGGCTTGCTCGAAAGCAAGAACGATCGCCCAATCCTCAGGTCGCTGAAGACGCGCATCGAATCCGCGGCCGCCGATCCACGCTACCGCTTCATGTTCAATTCGCGCCTGATCGAGGACACGATCCACGAGACGATCGGCAACATTTTCCGCGTGCCGCACCATGGTCGCCCCGTGACCTGCTTCGAGATGGCCGGCATGCCTTCGGAAGTCGTCAACTCCGTCTGCTCGGTGCTGGCGCGTCTGGCGTTCGACCTCGCTCTGTGGAGCGAAGGCAAGCTTCGCCTGCTTTTGCTGTGCGAGGAAGCACACCGCTACATGCCCGCCGACACAAGGCTCGGCTTCGCGCCCACCAGGCACGCGCTGTCGCGCATCGCCAAGGAAGGCCGCAAATATGGCTGCTATCTCGGCGTCGTCACCCAGCGCCCGGGCGAACTCGATCCCACCATCCTGTCGCAGTGCTCGACCTTTTTTGCCATGCGCCTCGCCAACGAGCAGGATCAGGCGATCATCCGCTCGGCGATTGCCGACTCCTCGGCTTCGACGCTCGCCTTCCTCTCATCCATGGGCCAGCGCGAAGCCATAGCCTTCGGCGAAGGCGTGGCTACGACAATGCGGCTGAAATTCGAGAAACTGTCCGAGGAACTGATCCCCGGCACGTCCAGGCGTGAACAGGCCGTGCCGTCCGAGATCGGCGACGATGTCGATCTGGCGGCAATCGTCGAGCGGTTGCGCAACGTGCCGAAACCGCAGCAGGCAATGGCCTTCGCCCAGGCCGTGGATTCAGGCCGGCAGGCCGGCGACCCCGAATACCGCAAGCCTCCGGCTCCACGCGCCCAGCCCGACGACGATTTCGACATGCGCTACGGCCTCAAGCCCGCAACCTTCGGCCTGCGCCCGCAGAACGACTGAACCGGCGTGGCGTCCATCTGCGCGTTGGCCAGCCTGGGTAAATCCCGAAAGGGAATTCATCAGGCCGGATTGAATGGCGCGGGTTTCGAGAAGCCGGAGCGGAGCGGACATTCAGTCCGTGAGCACCGGAAGTCGAGAAAGCCGCGTCAGGCAACCGGCCTCATGAATTCTTCTTCGGGATTTTAGGCGCAGACGCGGTTGCGGCCTTGCCTCTTCGCCTCATAGAGCTGGCGATCGGCGCGGCGGTAGAACTCTTCGGCCGTTTCCTTGCGATCCCAGACGGCCAGCCCGACGCTGGTGGTGATCTTCAGGCGCACATTGCCCGAGAGGATCGACATATTGGCGATCGCCCTGCGGATGCGCTCGGCGAACTTGGCCAGGAGCTCGGCATCCATATTCGGTGTGACCACGGCGAATTCCTCGCCGCCCAGTCGCGCCGCCACGTCGTGATAACGCGTCATGTCCTTGAGGCAGCTCGCGACGGCGCGAAGCACTTCGTCGCCGACATCATGGCCATGGGTGTCGTTGACCTGCTTGAAATGGTCGAGATCGAGGATCATCAGCCCGACGGGCTTCTCAATGCGGCGGAACTCTTCCAGATATTCCTTCAGCGCATCATCGAAATAGCGCCGGTTCTGCATGCCGGTCAGACCGTCGGTCAGCGCCGCATGTTCCAGTGTTTCCGAGCGCGCGCTGAGCGAAACCGTCATGGCGCGCAGCTTGCCCTCTTCCGTCGCCTGCTTGCGGATCAGCGGATAGATGAAGAAAACGCCGAAGAACAGCGCCGTCGCCAGGAGCACGCCGGTCGCGAACAACAGCTTGTTGAGATAGGTGATCTGATCGATTCCGGAAGACGTACGGATCTCGGCGGCAAGCGATTGCAGAAGTCCATAGGCATGCAGCGTCACCAGGCCCGCGGCCAGGATCACGAAGATAAAGACGAAAAATGCCGATTCCGCCTTGTGGAAACGCATCTGCTCCCCGTTTCAAGAACACCCCGCGATCATATCGCACGCGCGACCTTACGGAGGGTTAATTTGGACAACCACAACGAGAATCTTTCCTTCTGCGTCAACTTGTCAGGTTGCATCCAAAACGGACTGTCAGATCATGGTTTCCGTTTCGCCATTGGGAGACAGCCTCCGCCATTCGGAGCCCAATTGGTGCCTGAACCAAGTCGCCTGACGCTTGGCATATTGCCTGGTCGCGATCTTGGCGCGCTCGATTGCCTCGGGAAAACCCATGTTTCCAGCCATCGCCGCCTGCAGTTCACGGACACCGATCGCTTTCATTGCCGGCAAATCGGGGTCGAGATCGAGTGCCGCGAGCCGGCGAACCTCATCCAGCGCACCCTTGTCCAGCATCTGGTCGAACCGCGCTTCGATCCGGGCGACCAGAGCCTCGCGATCCGGTTCGATCACAATGAAGTGCGCACCATTCCTGTCGATCAGCGGCTGGCCGCGCGCCGCCTGCCACTCAAGGATCGAACGGCCAGACGCGTCCAGCACCTCCAGCGCCCGCACTATGCGTTGGCTGTCGGTCGGCTTCAACGTCATGGCGACCCTTGAATCCTCATGCATCAGGATCTGGTGCAATTTGACCGCGCCTCGTTCCTTCAATTCGTAGCGCCAGCGGTCGCGTATCCGCTGGGGAATATCCGGCATTTCCGAAATGCCCTCGGCAAGCGCCCGGAAATAGAGGCCGGTGCCGCCGACGAAGATCACCGGTCGCCCCGAGAGCACGCCGTCGTCGACAAGCTTCATCACGTCACGCAGCCAGGCGCCGGTGGAATAGGCTGTGGAAGGATGAACATGCCCATACAGATAATGCGGGACGCGGGCGACGTCGGCGGCACTCGGTCGTGCCGTCAGCACGTCGAGCACCGAATAGCCCTGCATGGAATCGGTGTTGACGATGACGCCGCCCTTGCGCTCGGCGAGATCGAGCGCAAGGGCCGACTTGCCGCTGGCGGTCGGCCCGGCTATCAGGATCGCGTTCTTCACGCGGCCTTCGCCCGCCTTTCCGCCGGAATTTTCAATGCCGCTTGTCGCCACGCTCGTGTCCCATCCCGCCAACCACATCCTTTTGCCGTCGCTTGCGAATATGGCCTCAAGGTCGGTTGGCGCAAGCGCTGTTCATTGGCTGGCTGAAGGGATCGCCTGCGACCTCGTCCTGCCCGAGGCGGTCGAAGCCGTTGAGGCGGCCGCCAGCCTGCGCGCCGCGCTGGCTTCGGAGCCGGTCGACGTGATCGTCCAGCCGGCCGAGGGAAGACGCAAGAGCATGCTCATCGCCGACATGGATTCGACTATGATCGACCAGGAATGCATCGACGAACTCGCCGACGAAATCGGCGTCAAGGATCACGTTGCCGCCATTACCGCGCGATCGATGAACGGCGAGATCGCCTTCGAGCCCGCGCTGCGCGAGCGCGTGGCGCTGTTGAATGGTCTCGATGCCGCCGTGGTCGATCGCATCATCGCCAAGCGCCTGACGCTGGCTTCCGGCGGCCGCGCGCTTGTCCAGACCATGCGGGCCAACGGCGCCTGGACGGCGCTGGTCTCCGGCGGCTTCGAGGTGTTCACCACGCGCATCGCGGCCATGCTTGGTTTTCATGAAAACCGCGCCAACCGCCTGATCGAACAGGGCGGCCACTTCACCGGCTTCGTCGCAGAACCGATCCTTGGCCGTGCCGCCAAGGCCGATGCGCTTATGGAAATTTCAGCCCGCCTCGGCCTGGCGCCCGCCGATGCCATCGCGGTTGGCGACGGCGCCAACGACCTCGACATGATCCGCCTCGCCGGCACTGGCGTGGCACTTCATGCCAAGCCGGCCGTGGCAGCGCAGGCAAAGGTGCGCATCGATCATGGCGACCTGACCGCCCTGCTCTATCTTCAGGGCTATCGACGCGAAGAATTTGTCGAATGAAGCCGATCCGCACCGAACGCCTGATCCTGCGCAACTGGGAAGACCGCGACCGCGAACTCTTCCACCGGATCAATTCCGACGAACGCGTGATGGAGTTCTTTCCGTTCCGGCGCGACCGCGCGCAGGCCGACGCCAAGCTGGACGAGCTGCGCGCTGTCATCGAGCGCGACGGCTACGGCTTCGCCGCGGCCGAGATAGCTGCCACCGGCGAATGCATCGGCTTTGTCGGCATCACCGGAACCGGCCATCTGCCGTTCCTGCCAGCCGGCACTGTCGAGATCGGCTGGCGACTGGCGCCCGAATTCTGGGGCAAGGGCTATGTCCGGGAGGCCGCGGAGGCCTGGCTGGCCTACGGGTTCGAAACGCTTGGGCTCGATGAAATCGTGTCCTTTGCCGTCGAGGGCAACCACCGCTCCACCGCTGTCATGGAACGCATCGGCATGACCGCCGATCCATCCGCCGATTTCGACCATCCGGGTATTCCCGACAGCCATCCCGCGCTCAAGCGGCATGTGTTCTACAGATTGTCCCGCGCCGAATCGAGCGCAAGGAAAAGGGCGGCTCGCTAGCCGCCCTTTTCCTTTTCAGGGATCAGAGTGGTGCCGGAACTTCCGGACTCAATCCATTCTTAGGGTCACGAACCGCAGTTCGCCGGTCTTCGAAGCCAGCATCAGCAGCGCGTTCTTGCGCCCCTGCTCCTTCAACGCGCCGATCCGGTCCATGACGTCCTTGGGCGTGGCAACCGATTCCTGCGCGATTTCGGTGATCACCTCGCCGGGCTGGATCCCGCGTTCGGCCGCTGCCGAGTCCTTGGCGACGTCGGTGATGACCACGCCGGAAACGTCGGCGGCAATGCTGAACTTCTTGCGCGTGTCGTCATTGAGCTCGCCGATGGTCATGCCGAGCACGGACGCTGTCGAAACGGGCGGCGCCTTGTCGGCCTTGCCCTGATCGGCGCCGTTGTCTTGGGCGCTAGCTGCTTTCTCGCCATCCTCAAGCCGGCCGAGCGTCACCTTCACGGTCTGCTCGACGCCCTTGCGCACGATGACCACGTCGACCGCCTTGCCGACAGGGCTCTCGGCCACGACGCGCGGCAGGTCGCGCATCTCATGGATATCAGTACCGTCGAACTTGATGATCACGTCGCCGGCCTGGATGGTTCCGTTGTCCACAGGCCCGCCCTTGATGACGCCGGCGACAAGCGCGCCCTTGGCGGTCGCCATTCCCAGGCTTTCGGCGATGTCGGCGGTCACGGGCTGGATGCGCACGCCGAGCCAGCCGCGGCGCGTCTCGCCGAACTGGCGAAGCTGGTCGACGACGCCCGAGGCGAGCTGCGCGGGAATCGAGAAGCCGATGCCGATCGAGCCGCCGGACGGCGAAATGATCGCCGTGTTGATGCCGATGACTTCGCCGGCACTGTTGAACAGCGGCCCGCCGGAATTGCCGCGGTTGATCGCGGCATCGGTCTGGATAAAGTCGTCATAGGGACCCGAATTGATGTCGCGGTTGCGCGCCGAGACGATGCCGACCGTCACCGTGCCGCCGAGGCCGAACGGATTGCCGATCGCCATCACCCAGTCGCCGACGCGCATCTTGGTGGAGTCGCCGAATTTCACCGAGGTCAGCTTGTGTCCCTTCGGATCGACCTTCAGCACGGCGACATCGGTCTTGGGGTCGGTGCCCACAAGCGTCGCCTTCAGCGTGATGCCGTCTGAGAAATTGACTTCGATGTCGTCGGCGTCGGCAATAACATGGTTGTTGGTCACCACGATGCCCTGGTCCGCGTCGACGACGAATCCGGAACCCAACGACTGCACTTTCTGCGCGCCGCTGCCCTTGTCGCCACCACGGTTCTTGAAGAAGTCATCGAAAAAA
Source organism: Mesorhizobium carmichaelinearum (assembly GCA_943370265.1). Classification (GTDB taxonomy): domain Bacteria; phylum Pseudomonadota; class Alphaproteobacteria; order Rhizobiales; family Rhizobiaceae; genus Mesorhizobium; species Mesorhizobium carmichaelinearum_A. Next base: position 470,963 of record CALRQH020000001.1, on the reverse strand, counting down.
TCCTGGAAGGGAGATCCCTCCGGAAGCTGCGGCATCGGAACCGCGCTCGGGCCTTCCGTGCCCTTGACCGTCTGCGAGGTCGATATGTTGACCACCGCGCCGATCAGCTTGTCGGCGAGGTCGGCGACCGAGGGCGGCCCGTCATTGGCGAACACAGGCGTGACAAAGGACGGAACGGCAACCACGCCGACGAGCAGTGCCGCGGCGCCCGCGATGAACGTCCGTCGTGCCGCGCGCAAAAGGGTGTTGGGTGTCATCGAGAAGCCTCCCGGTATTTTCTGAAAAAGCGCTTCGGCGAAAACGCCGCGTCGCGTCATGTTGGCAAGAAATACGGCACGTTTGCGGCTATGGCTACAAGCAGAGCTTAAATCCCGTTTTATTCCCAGGCCGCAAGCATATCGAAATCACCCGCCCCTCACCAGCCAGACGATGCCGACACCGACAGCGATCGCCGCCAGCCCGGCGATCCGCAACACATTCTCCGGCATCGACAGAACCTCGCCCGCCAGTTTCTTGGCGAACCCCGGAAAGCCGCCATAGACCAGCCCCTCGACAACGAGGACCAGGCCGATGGCGGCGAAGAAATCCTGCACCGGCCTTTACTGGCCGGCCGCAGGTTGAGCGGCCGGCGCGGCAGGTGCCGCCGCCGGAGCGGCGCTTGCTGCCGGGGCAGCAGGTGCGGGTTGCGGCCCCAAAGGCTTCGCCCCCGCTTCCTTGCCGTCGGGATCGCGGAAGAAACGGAAGAACTCCGAACCCGGCGACAGGACCATCGTCGTTCCGGTGCCGTCCAATGCGGTGCCATAGGCATTCATCGAGCGGTAGAAGTCGAAGAATGCCGGATCGCGCTTGTAGGCATCGGCGAAGGTGGCACTGCGCTGGGCTTCGCCCTCGCCTCGCAGAATCTCGGACTCCTTTCGCGCTTCCGCAACGATCTCGACCACTTCACGATCGGCACGTGCCGTGATGCGCTGCGCCGCTTCGTTGCCGCGAGCCCTCAGCCGTGCGGCCTCCGCCAGGCGTTCAGCCTTCATGCGATCGTAGGTCTGCTGTGAAACCTCGGCCGTAAGATCGGTCCGGCGGATACGGACATCCTCGATCTGCAGGCCGAGCGACGTGGCATCGGGCCTGAGCTGGTCGCGGACTTCGCGCATCATCACGGCACGCTCTTCGGAGAGAGCGGCCTCGAAATCGCGCAGACCGTAAACGCGGCGCAAGGCAGCGTCGAGACGCGTCCGCAGCCGCGCTTCGGCCAGTTCGATCTGACCTGACACGGCAGCACGGAAGACGCGCGGATCCGAGATGCGATAGGCGATGAAGGCGTCGACCTCATAGAACTTGCCGCCCGACACCTGGACACGGATGTTGTCGAGGTCGAAGCGCAGCACCCGGTTCTCGATCAGTTGCACTGTATCGGCGTCGAAGAACGAGAACGGCGCCTTGAAGTAGATGCCGGGCTCGCTCTTGACGTCGACGATCTCACCGAACCGGAGCACGAGCGCCTGCTGGCGCGCATTCACCACGAAAACCGATGAATAGATGAGGAACAGGATGACCGCCAGGATGACGACGATGATGGGAAGACGGTTGGCCATTACTGGTTACCTCCCGTGGTCGCACCAAGGGGGGTGGGCGTCGGCGCCTTCTGCTGCAGTGCCGGCAGTGGCAGGTAGGGCACAACACCCTGCCCGTTGCCTTGCTCGACAATGACCTTGTTGGAGTCCTTCAGGACCTTCTCCATCGTTTCGAGATACAGGCGCTTGCGCGTCACGTCGGGCGCCTTGGCATATTCGTCGTAGACCGAGATGAAGCGCTGCGCCTCGCCTTCGGCTTCCTGCACGACCCGGTTCTTGTAGGCGGCCGCGTCTTCGCGGACCTGTGCCGCCTCGCCGCGTGCCTGACCGAGCTTCTGGTTGGAATACTGGTTGGCCTGCTCGACGAACTTGTCTTCGTCCTGTTCGGCGCGCTGCACCTCGTCGAAGGCATCGGCCACCTCGCGTGGCGGTGCCGCATCCTCGATCGAAACGGCGTTGACGTTGAGACCGGCCTTGTAGCCGTCCAGCGTCGTCTGGATGATCTCGCGTACCGAGGCCGCTATGCCCTGGCGGTCGTCGCGGAAGATGTCCTGCGCTGGCCGGCGGCCGACCGCTTCGCGCATGGCGCTTTCGGCAACCTGCCGCAGCATTCCGTCAGGATCGGAAACGTCGAACAGGTAAGCCCGGGGATCGGAGACCTGATAGGCCACCGAAAACTGCACGTTGACGATGTTCTGGTCCCCCGAAAGCATCAGGCCGTTGCCGCTGGTGTTGCCACCGCCAATGTCGACGAGCTGTTCGGAAATCTTGGCCGTCTCGACGGTTTCAAGCGGCCACCAATGGAAATGCAGCCCGGGCTGCGAGAGTTCCGGCTTCGGCTTGCCAAAGCGCAGTTCGACCGCGACCTCGTCAGGCTGCACGGTATAGACGGCCTTGAACGCCCACAGAGCGACAAGTGCCAGCGCGATCAGTCCGAACACCGCTGGGCTTGCGCCACCGCCGCCCGGCAAAGCGCGCCGCAGCCGGTCCTGGCCGCGCCGGATGATGTCTTCGAGATCAGGGGGCGAGCCCTGCGGGCCAGTCGGTCCCTTTGGTCCCTGCCCCCAGGGTCCGCCACTATTTCCGCCGCCGCCCCATGGGCCGCCGCCTCCGCCACTCTTATCGTTCCAGGGCATGAATGTCCTTTCGCTTGGAATTCCCTCAAGCGCCGGTGTTACGGCGCAAAATCCAGTGTTGTCCTTCTATAGGGACGCCACGACGTGCTTTCAACGCGATCCGCCGTCGACAGCACCTGTTTTGGATGGTCGCGACCCTTTGTCGTCCCACAATGCCCTTTCTGTCTTTCAAAGCATCTCGCGGCGGCGCTCGTAAATCGTATAGCGCGTCGCATGACTGTCCTTTTCGCCAGACGGAATGTCTTGCGCCCGCACAATGCGCCACAGCTTGGGGTCGATCGGCGGGAAATGCGCGTCACCGTCGACATCAGCCAGGATGTGGGTGACATGCAGACGATCAGCCAGCGGCAGCGCCTGCGCATAGATCTGGCCGCCGCCAATGATGCAGACCTCGTCGGCGCCAGCCGCGCGCGCTTTCGCCAGTTGGATGGCATCATCCAGCGAATGCACGACTTCGATGCCCTCGGCGCGCCAGTCCTTGTCGCGGGTGATCACGATGTTCAGCCTGCCCGGCAGCGGCCGGCCGATGCCCTCATAGGTCTTGCGGCCCATGATGATGGGCTTGCCCATCGTATCGGCCTTGAAACGCTTGAGGTCAGTGGAAAGCCGCCAGGGCAAACCACCGTCACGCCCGATCACGCCGTTCTCGGCGATGGCGACATAAACGGCGACATCCATCAGTTGGCGCTCCCGCCATTGCTGTCGGCAGGGTTGAGCATGAGGATATCGATGTCGTGCTCGGGATAGAAATCATTGGCCGTCATCTCGAAGGTCGTTGGCCCGACCTTCCTGACATTGTCACCGCAGAACGAGACCAGGTTTTTCGCATTGCCCTTGTCGACGGTCAGCTTGAATTTGCCGATCGTGCCCGTCGCCCAGTTGCCGCCGGTGGTCAGGATATAAGCGATGCGGCTCTCGTAATATTTCGGATAGCCGTCGGGATCATCCTTGGCCGCCTTGCGGATGGCGTTCTCGAACGTGCCGTCCATGCAGTAGCGGACCTTGTAGGCGGCATACGGGCCCTGGAACTTGCCATCGGAAAAGAAACTGACCGACGACGTTCCGCCGACGCTGGGCTTGTAGCGGTGCGAGACACGGACGTCCGCGTTGGCGGGAAAATTCGAGCGCCACCAATAGGTCGAGCGCAATTGCCAGAATGGCGAGTAGACGGTCTTCATGCCCGACCCGTCGTCCGAACTGTCCTCTATGATGATGCCGCGGTTGACCCAGTCATCGGCGACTGCCTGCGGCAGCTTTGCGAGTGCTGCCCGTGCCGCGTCGCCGAACGGATAGAACGGCACGTTCTGCGCCTTCAGTTCGGCGCTGATGTCGACGCCCAGCGCGAACACCTTCTGCTCGAGCTGCGGCTTTACCGCGGCGCCGTCGATCGTCACTTCGAAGCCGAGAAAATTGTCACTGGGGTCGTTGGGGATGGCCGGCATTTCCTCGGGATTGCCCTCGATGTCCGGCATCGGAAAGGCGACGATCGCATCGACGTCCTTGTCCGTGTTGTTGTGGAAGACATAGTCGACCGTCACCTTGTCCGGCGAGATGTAAAGGTCCTCGCTCTGCATCGCCACCGCGTCGCTGCGCGACAGGATCAGGCCACCAGTGCCAAGCTCCGCGGTCGAATCATTTGCCAGCGCGGGCGCTGCGCAGAGCGTCAATCCTGCAGCCAAGACAGTTCGCAACATCACAGCTCCCCTCCCACAAACCATCACATATCTCCCCAAGGCATGCCGTCGGGCCTGACCCGAAGGTGCACGGCGAATTGGGGAACGACATGCGTGGACAATCAATGGCGCGACCCTACTTGTTTCAGCCCTGCGTTCAAAGCCCCTCCATGCCGGTACAAACTGCCTGCACGCACACAATGGCGGTCTGGACAGGCAAGCCTCGATCGGGCAGGAGTTCGGCCATGCGCAAGGTTCTCGTCATCGGCATCGGCGCCGGCAATCCGGAGCACATGACCGTGCAGGCAATATCAGGCCTGAACCGGGCCGATGTGCTGTTCATTCCCGACAAGGGCGCGAAGAAGAATGATCTGGCCGAACTGCGCCGCCAGATCTGCGACCGTTTCGTCACCAACCCCCAATCGCGCAGGGTCGAGTTCGATGTGCCGGTGCGTGCCGAGCCGACATCCTCCTACCGCTCGACCGTCGATGACTGGCATGAGGCGATCGCCGCCATCTATGAAGCGCTGATCCGCGACGAACTGCCGGAAGATGGCTGCGGCGCTTTCCTGATCTGGGGCGACCCCTCGCTCTATGACAGCGCGCTGCGCATCCTGGAGCGTGTGCGGCTGAGGGCGAATGTCAACTTCGAACTGGAAGTGATGCCCGGCATCACCGCCGTGCAGGCACTCGCCGCGGGCCACAAGATGGCGTTGAACCGCATCGGCGATTCCTTCCTGGTCACCACCGGCCGCCGCCTCACCGAGGAAGGCATGCCGGACAATGCCGGCAGCGCCGTCGTCATGCTGGACGGCAAATGTGCGTTCAACACATTGGCCGACAAGGACCTCATCATACATTGGGGTGCCTATCTCGGCACACCCGACGAAATCCTCATCTCCGGCAGCCTCGGCGACGTCGGCGCGGAGATCGAGTTAACCCGTGAAGAAGCCCGCAAGAAAAAGGGCTGGATCATGGACACCTACCTGCTGCGCAAGCCAGATGACTAAACTAGGCAGTAGGAATTAGGCAGTAGGCAGTAGATGACCAGAATTTCGCGACGGAAGATAGCATGAGAATGCCTACCCCTTCCTAGCCTACTGCCTACTGCCTACTGCCTACTGCCTACCCCGCATCGATCTCCGCCTGCAGCGCTTCCATATGCGTCGCGGCCGCTGCCGCCGCCGCACGCTCGATGGCACGAAAACGACTGACCACGGCAAGCCCCACCGATGTCAATTGCGCTCCGCCGCCCTTGCGGCCACCGGTCTGCGCGGCCACCAGCGGCTTGCCGAACACCCGGTTCATGTCCTCGACAAGGTCCCAGGCGTGCTTGTAGGACATCTCCATGCCGCGCGCGGCGGCCGAGATCGAGCCGAAGGAAGCGATCTGCTCCAGGAGTTCGACCTTGCCCGGCCCGATGCGCCCGTCGGGGTCGAGATTTATCCGCAAGCTCAGCGATGGCATTTCGTGTCCTCCGCAGTCACGCCCACATTCATACTAGAAGCTCTCCAACGAGACCGCTATTCCAAAATAACATAGCGATGACCGTTCGCGTCATAGATGCGCCTCGACGGGCAGGCCGGCGCCAGTGTTCGCCTGATCGAAACTCACGGTCTTGATCACCGCGAAAACCTTTCGGCCAAGCCGAAGCCCCAGCGCATGCCGTGATTGCTCGGTGATCCGGGCAATCACGGTCACGCCGTTGCAGTCGATGTCGACTTCGACGGCAGGCCCTTCGCCCGGCTTTATCGCCATGATCGTGCCCGGCAGGGTGTTGAGCGCGCTGAGACCGGCCGGTCGCTCGGTGGCGATCATCACGTCGCGGGCGCGAATGCGGATACGCACCGGCGCCCCGACCGCGATTGCCAGCCGGGGCACGCGGATCTCGCCCGCCGGCGAACCGAGCATGGTCATGCCGAACGCCTCATCGTGGCTGATCACCCTAGTATCGAGCACGGCGCCACCTTCGGCGCGCTCTTCCGCCGGCAAAAGGTCCAGCCGCTGCATGATCGTTCCAGTCGGACCGAAAGCGGCGACCTTGCCCTGCGCCAGCACCACCACATCGCTCGACAGCCGGGCGACTTCGGCGACCGAATGGCTGACATAGACGATCGGGATCTTCATCTCGTCGCGCAGCCGCTCGATATAGGGCAGTATTTCGGCCTTGCGCGCCTCGTCGAGCGACGCCAGCGGCTCGTCCATGAGCAGAAGTTTCGGACTGGCCAGCAGTGCCCGGCCGATCGCCACCCGCTGCTTTTCGCCGCCGGAAAGCTTTGCCGGCCGCCGGTCCAGCAGCGCGCCGATGCCGAGCAGGTCAACCACCGCGCTCATATCGGCGTAGCGTTGCGCCGCCGGCGTGAACCAGCGGCCGTAGCGCAGATTGCCGGCCACGCTCATATGCGGAAACAGCCGCGCGTCCTGGAACACCATGCCGATGCGCCGCTTGTGCCTCGGCACGAATATGCCGGCATCGGTATCGACCAGCACGCGGCCGTCGACCGCGATGCGCCCCTTGTCGGGCCGGATCAGCCCGGCGATCATGTTGATCAGCGTCGTCTTGCCCGAGCCGGAGGGACCGAACAACGCAGTCAACCGCCCGGCGCTCTCGAAGCGAACATCGAGCTCAAAACTCTCGAGCTGACGGCGGATGTTGACGAGGACCGTCATTCGATGTCCATCCGCCGCCCGACGCGCCGCGCCAGCACTTCCGAGGCGACGAGCGCCGCCATCGAGATGACGATGGAAATCAGCGTCAGCCGGAGCGCACCTTCGTCGCCGCCCGGCACCTGCGTGAACGTATAGATCGCCGAGGGCAGCGTCTGCGTCTCGTTTGGAATGTTGGAAACGAAGGTGATCGTGGCGCCGAACTCACCCATCGCCTTGGCGAAGGACAGGATGGCGCCGGCGATCAGCCCGGGCAGGATCAGCGGCAGCGTGATCGTTCCGAACACCCAGAGCGGGTTCGCGCCGAGCGTCCCGGCCGCCGCTTCCATCTTGCGGTCGACCGCCTCGATCGACAGCCGGATCGCCCGCACCATCAAGGGGAAACCCATGACGCCGCAGGCCAAAGCGGCACCCGTCCAGCGAAATGAAAAGACGATGCCGAAATGCTCGGCGAGGAAAGCGCCGGCCGGGCCGCGTTTGCCGAAGGTGAGCAGCAGCAGATAGCCGGTTACCACTGGCGGCAGGATCAGCGGCAGATGGACCAGCCCGTTAAGCAGCGTCTTGCCCCAGAACTGACCTCGGGCAAGCAACAGCGCGATCAGTATGCCCGGCGGCAGGCTGGCGAGCATGGCCACGGTAGCCACCTTGATGGACAGCCGGACCGCATTCCATTCGTCGGGAGTGAGGTCCAGCAGCCAGTTCATGCGTCAGAGTGCTGCCTTAGTTGGTGGACGCGAGGACCGTAAAGCCCTGTTCCTTGAAGAGTTCGCCCGCCTTTGCGGACTGCAGGCATTTCAGGAATGCCAGCGTATCCTTGTCCTTCGAATCCGCGGTCTGGGCAACCGGGTAGATGATCGGCGGATGCGAATCCTCCGGGAACGTACCGACCACCTTGACGCCCTTTTCCGCATGCGCGTCCGTGGCATAGACGATGCCGAGCGCTGCCTCGCCGGTCGAAACCAGCTTCAGCGCGGCGCGCACGTTCTCGGCCTGCGCCACCTTGCCTTCGACCGAAGACCAGACGCCCAGCGATTCCAGCGCCGCCTTGCCGTACTTGCCGGCCGGCACCGCCTTGAAATCGCCCATGGCGAGCTTGCCGTCGCCAACCAGCTTGGCGAGGTCGAAGCCCTTCTCGATCTTGGCTTCAACCTTGGAATCTTTTGGCGCCACCAGCACGATCTCGTTGCCGAGCAGCTTCACTTCGGTATCAGGCTTCGTCAGTTTCTTGTCGGAGAGATATTTCATCCAGTCGAGGTCGGCCGAGATGAACACATCGGCCGGCGCGCCGCCCTCGATCTGCTTGGCCAGCGCCGAGCTTGCCGCGTAGGAAATGGTGGCCACCTCGCCGACATATGCCTCGCACGACTTGTTGACGGCATCGAGCGCGTCCTTGAGGCTGGCCGCAGCAAACACCACGACCTTGTCTTCGGCATGAGCTGGCATTGCCGCCATCAGCATTGCCGCGAAACCACCAACAGCAATCGCCTTCATTTCAAAACCCCTGCGCGTCATGAAACTCTCCCTGAGTTGAAATCCGTTCGGCCACGATCCTGTCGATCGATATATCCGCATGAACATAACAAGGGAAGGGTTTTCGCCCAAGCCAGGCCGCTTCGGTATTGTGCCCGGATACATTCACGACCTACGATGGGTTGGCTTGGCTATAAGGACTGATTGAAGGAGACGGCCCATGAAAATCAGCGCCCGCAACATCCTGAAGGGAACGGTCGTCGAGATCATCAAGGGAGCGACCACCTCGCATGTCCGCATCGACATTGGCGGCGGCGCGGTCGTCACTGCCTCTATCACCAACGAAGCCGTCGCCGATCTCAAGCTGGAAAAAGGCAAGCAGGCCTATGCCGTCATCAAGGCCTCCGATGTCATGGTCGGCATCGAGTGAAGCCGTTTCCTCGAATGGTTCGTGAGAACGAGATCAGGCCGGGCGAGGTGGTGGTTGACCCGCCACCGGCGACCGACGCCGGCCTGGTGTTCATCGGCATGGTCCACACGCCCTGGGCGTCACGTCTGCTCACGCCACGCCAGGGCCGGACGGACGGCCCTATCTGCCGGATCGAAATCTTCGATCCGTGGCGGGAGGCGCTGCAGGGCGTCGAGGCATTCGAACGGCTTGAAGTGCTCTATTGGCTGCATCTGTCGCGGCGAGACCTCGTCAGGCAGAGCCCGGCCAGCGACGGCACCTCGTGCGGCACTTTTGCGCTACGCTCGCCCGTCCGGCCCAATCCGATCGGCACGTCGATCGTGACACTTGCCGGGGTCGAAGGCTCGACATTGCTGGTGCGCGGCATGGATTGCTTAGATGGAACGCCCCTGCTCGACATCAAGCCGGACCGGACGCTGTTCAAGCCGATCGCGCCGCCGCAGCCGGGTGACTTCGAGGTCGGCTGACAATCCCTAGCCTCCGGCTCAAACCGCAATGGGTGCCTTGATGCTGGCGTCGGCGACGTAGTTTTCCAGCCGGAAATCCTCGAAGCGGAATGCAAAGAGGTCTTTCACGTCCGGATTGATCCACATTGTCGGGAGCGCCCTCGGCGTGCGCCGCAGCTGTTCGCGCGCCTGCTCGAAATGGTTGGAGTAGAGATGCGCATCGCCAAGCGTGTGGACGAAATCACCCGGCTTCAGCCCGGTCACCTGTGCAACCATCAAGGTCAGCAGCGCATAGGAGGCGATGTTGAAGGGCACGCCGAGAAAAATGTCGGCCGAACGCTGGTAAAGTTGGCAGGAAAGCCGGCCCTCGGAAACGTAGAACTGGAACAGGCAGTGGCAGGGCGGCAGCGCCATGGCCTCCACCTCGGCCGGGTTCCATGCTGAAACGATCAGCCGCCGAGATTGAGGATTCCTGCGTATCTCCTTCAGAAGTCCGGCGATCTGGTCGATCGAGCCGCCATGGCCATCCGGCCACGAGCGCCATTGCTTGCCATAGACCGGGCCGAGGTCGCCATTCTCGTCGGCCCACTCGTCCCAGATGGAGACGCCGTGATCGGTGAGATATTTGATGTTGGTGTCGCCCGCCAGGAACCACAGGAGTTCGTGGATGATCGACTTCAGATGCAGCTTCTTGGTGGTGGTGACGGGAAAGCCGTCGGCAAGGTCGAAGCGCATCTGGTGACCGAACACCGAACGGGTTCCGGTGCCGGTGCGATCGCCACGATCGGCGCCGTTTTCCAGCACATGCTTCAGAAGGTCGAGATAACAGCGCATCGGTTCCGGCTCGATTCGGTTGTGCAGGCATTATAGCCGCCAGAGCGGCGTCCGAACACAGCAAAGGAGGCCCAGGCGTTGCTTGTCCCATCGTCTTTGCAGGCGCTTGCGCTGCCCCTCACCTGCCTGCCGGCACCCTCTCCCCGTATAGTGGCGGCGAGAGGGGCGCTGTCGCCGATGACTACGCCAATTGTCAGCTTTGCAGAAAAGGCGCCGGCGTTGCGGCCAGCCACTTTCTCCCCGTCACTATACGGGGAGAAATGCCCGACAGGGCAATGAGGGGCAGCGCCGACGCTCGAGGAGGTGCAATTTAGATCTGAAGCGATTGCCCGGCCACGCCAGCCTTCACAGATAGCCGCGCGATCTCAAAGCGAGCCCAGCTTGCCCAGGTCCTTGGCAACCAGATAATAGAACGTCACCCGGTGCTTGCTGTGGTCGGCGTGCATCGTCTGGCAGACCTTTTGGATCGCCGCGTCGGCCTTCTTGTCGTCGGTGATGCCGAGCTTCTTCGAGACCCAGCCCGCCTTGACGCGCTCGAGTTCCTTCGGGTCCGTGCACGACACCAGCGAGGAATCGCGATTGCGCAGCGCAATGCCCAGGTGCTTCACGATCTTCTCGACCACATCGGCGTTCGCCGCGGCGTCGTATTTCTTCACGTCTGCGAGATAATCGGCCATCGAACTTCCCCTCGTCGGCGCCACGGATCCGGTCGATGAGGGCTGTGGCGCATTGCCGCAACTTGTGCGCTAGATCGGTAACGCCTCACCGTCCCAAAGCTTGGGTTGAGACCGCATTCGAGTCAACCCTTTGCGTTGCAATTTGAAGCGGGGACAAACCGTCATTGCGGCCTTTCATTTTCCACGATCGGCCCCTATATTCGTTTTGTCGGCTTGACCGACTATGGCGATAAATGGGCGATGAAATAAGCCGTTCGGACCCGGGGGCGGTACCCGGCGCCTCCACCAAAAACCGCTCTTGTGAGAGAGCGGCTTTTGCTGGGGGCGAAATAGGATCGACGAAGGTGTAAAGATCGTACTTTTGCCCGGCATGGTACCACCGTCATCGGGCTAAACTAGTAGTTGCAAACGACAACTATGCGGAAGCACGTCTCGCTGCTTAATGCAGTGCGATAGCTTCAAATCAAGCCCTAGGGGTTCGCACTTCTAGGCGGGGTTCGGAGGTACCTGGCAACAGAAACCTCCACTTCTCCCCTCTTCCGACATCCATGGACGGCAGGCCTCGTTGACGGGCTTCCACACGTGGTCGTGCGCGCCGCAATGTCGCTTTGCCGCCGTGTCCACCCCCCTCACCCAAGGACAAGACATGCAAACCGATTCCGATCGATTCTTTGTGCTGACCGGCGGTCCGGGCTCCGGCAAGACCACCTTGATCGAAGCCTTGCGGTCCGCCGGCTTCGCCATCTCCGTCGAGGCAGGGCGCGGCATCATCCGCGACCAGTCGGCGATAGGCGGTCCCGCCCTGCCTTGGCATGACCCGGCACTCTTCGCCGAACTGATGCTGTCGTGGGAACTGCGCTCGTATCAATCCGCCCTTGATCACAAGGGCCCTGTCTTCTTCGATCGCGGCGTGCCCGACACGCTCGGCTACCTCGAGCTGGGCGGCCTGCCGGTACCCGGGCACGCCAAGGTCGCGGCAGACCGCTTCCGTTACAACCCGCGCGTCTTCATTGCCCCGCCATGGCCGGACATCTTCGCGCAGGATGAGGAGCGCAAGCAGACGCTCGAAGAGGCCGAGCGCACCTATCATGCGCTGGCCGGCGTCTACACGGAACTGGGTTATGAGCTGGTTCCGCTGCCGCTGGCACCGATCGGGAAACGCCTGGAATTCGTGCTGGCCGAAACAGGACTTGTCTGATCCAACATGAAAAAGGCCGGGATCGAACCCGGCCTTTCGTGGCTTGTTGGCGACGCCTTACTCCGCCGGCGCTTCGACGGCTTCACGCCCACGGCCACGCGTCACCTTGGCCAGCGTGAAGGAGATCACCGCGCACAGCGCGATGCCCGCCACCATAGGCAACGGCGTGCCGTCGAAGAACACGCCGGCAACGCCCATGGCGAGCGCGCCGATGGCGAAATGCAGCGTGCCCATCAGCGCCGAGGCCGTGCCGGCGATCTCGCCATGCTCTTCCATGGCCAGCACCGAGGTCGTCGGAATGACCAGGCCGAGGAAGCCGTAGCCGACGAACAGCAACGCCGCCATCACGTCGAGCCGGTCGATACCTGTCGCCATCACCGCGAACAGCACCACCATCGTTGTTGCGTAGCCCGTGACCGCGACGCGCACGACGCGCCTCAGTCCGAACCGCTCCGCCAGCAATCCCGTCATCTGCGACATGCCGATGAAAGCCACGGCATTGATCGAGAAGAACACGCTGTAGACCGAGGGCGACAGCCCGTAATGGTCGATCAGGATGAAGGACGAACTCGACAGATAGACGAAGAAGCTGGCAATGCCGAAGCCGGCGATCGCCGTCAGGCCGAGGAAGTTACGGTCGCCCATCAGGAAGCGATAGCCGGCAAGCGCCGTGCCGAAGGAGGAGCCGGCGCGGTCCTCCAACGGCCGCGTCTCCTTGAGCGAGGTCGCCAGCAGGATGGTGGCGAGTGCCGCCGCGCCTGTCACCGTCCAGAACACGGCACGCCAGCCGAAGCTTTCGATGATCACGCTGCCGGTCAGCGGCGCCAGGATCGGCGATACCGAAAACACCAGCATCAACAAGGACATCAGCTTGGCGGCCTCGGTGCCGGTGTGCAGGTCGCGCACGATCGCGCGCGGCACCGCCATGCCGGCGCTGGCGCCAAGACCCTGCAGGAAACGGAACGCGATCAGCCATTCGATGGTCGGCGCCATCGCCGAACCGACGCCGCCGATCATGAACAGCACCAAGCCGCCATAAAGCGGCAGCTTGCGGCCGACCATGTCGGAGATCGGCCCGACGACGATCTGGCCGAAGCCCATGGAAAGGAAGAAGATCAACAGGCTCATCTGCACGGCGGCAGTGCCGGCGTGCAGATCCGCGCCGATCGACGGCAGTGCGGGCAGATACATGTCGATGGCGAAAGGGCCGATGGCGGACAACAGACCGAGCACGACCGCGATGCGGAGGAATTTGGGACTCATGATATTGGTTTCTTTCGAATCTGGTTGCCGCCGCCAGGCGACGTCTAACCCTAGGACGTTCCATCCCATGAGGTTCCGACACTTCTCCGGAGCGAAACCTCTTCATATCGTGTCCACAAATTTAGACAGCCTTGTCTAAATCGTCAATCACCTCTATATAGATTTTCATGAGACCAGGCGTTTCTCCTGACACTTTCCCGCCACGCGGCCACGAGGCCAAGCGCGTGTCCATTGTCGACTCCGCGGCGTCCGTTTTCTGCCGCGAGGGCTTCGCCGGCGCCAATATCGACCTGATCGCGGTCGAGGCCGGCGTCTCGCGCCAGACCGTCTACAACCATCATGGCGACAAGGAGAAATTGTTCGTCGCGGTGGTCCGCGACCTCACCGAGCGTTGCAACGCCGGCATCTTCGCCACCATTTCCACCTTTCCCGACCAGCCCAAGGATCTCGAAGCCGATCTGATCGGCTTTGCCGTGCGCATGAACCAGAACTGCATCTGCAACCGCGACGGAAAATTCCTGCGCAAGCTGATCCAGACCGAGGGCGAGCGCTATCCCGAGCTGTTTGCCGAATGGCGCGAACAGGGACCAGGCAGGACATGGCCGGCGCTTGCCGCCCGCTTTGCCCGCCTCGCCTATGGCGGTTACCTGGCGATCGACGATCCCGATGTGGCGGCGCGGCAGTTCCTGGGCCTCGTCAACGCCGAACTGCAGACAATTTTCATGCTCGGCGGCACGCCAAGGGATGATGAGGTGCTGCAGTCGGCAACCAATGGCGTGCGCACCTTCCTGCGCGCCTTCGGCAAACGAAAGTCCGCGGCCAATAGCGAAAAGCTCGGCGCGCTCGCCAGCGCCTAGATCATGCGCCAGCTTTGTTGAAATGTCGCCAAACCTATCAAAATAGACGGCAACAGGCCTAGCTTCGACATCGGCTCGATCTATATGCCGGTTTACGCCGCGCTCAAGCTTGATTACAGCTATGCGGACGATTCAACGGAACCTGACCGTCACATGGCCGACGACCACATCCGCTACGACATTCTGGCCCAGGAGGCATTGCGCGGCGTCATGCGCAAGGTTCTGGCCGAAGTCGCACGCACCGGCCTGCCCGGCAACCATCATTTCTTCATCACCTTCCTGACCGGCGCGCCGGGCGTGCGCGTGTCTTCGAGGCTGCGCGAGCGCTATCCCGAACAGATGACCATCGTCATCCAGTTCCAGTATTGGGACCTGAAAGTGACGGAAACCGGCTTCGAGGTTGGCCTGTCCTTCTCCGACGTTCCCGAGAAGCTGGAAATCCCGTTCTCGGCGGTGCGCGGCTTCTATGATCCGTCCGTCAATTTCGAACTCGAGTTCGACGTCAAGACGGATGACGCGGTAGCCGACGAACCGGTTGCCCAGCCGGCTCCCGAGCCACTGACAATCGTCTCCGAGAAGAAGCCGAAGGCCGAGAAGAAGGCCGCGGTCGAGGCCGAAAAGAAGCCTGCGGCGACGGATGCTGCGGCCAAGGGCGCGGAGGTCGTCTCCCTCGACGCCTTCCGCAAGAAGTAATTCGACGAACCGGCCGATGGGCGACATCGTCAATCTCCGCCAGGCTCGAAAGCAGAAGGCGCGGGACGAGAAGCTGAGCGTTGCCGAACAGAACCGGGCCTTGCACGGCCGTTCCAAGGCGGAGAAACAGCGCGACCGGCTGATCGCCGACAAGGCCGAAAAATTCGTCGCCGGCCATCGTCGCGAACCCGCCGGCGACAAGGACTGCCGAGGCATCGGGCCGAAGAGTTCACAGCGACTTTCGGACGAACCCGATGCCTAGCAGAATGAGACGCCGCCCGTGAGCGCGGTCGTAAAACGCTCGGTGACCATTCGTGGTCACCGCACCAGCTATTCTCTCGAAAAACCCTTCTATGACGACCTTATTGCGATCGCGGCCGCCAGCAAGCTGACGCTCGCCGCTCTTGTCGCGCAAGTCGACGAGACGCGCCCCCGCGACACCAACCTGTCCTCGGCGCTCCGGCTCCATGTCCTGGAGTGGGCGAAGCGCGGCGCGGTTTCCTAAAGGCTTTCGACCACGTCTTCCTTTTCCTTTCGTCTGGTGCCGAAGCCGAGCAAGGTCGAACGATCACGCTCCTCGGCCTGCTTCCTGGACCGCACGCGCATCAGGTCCTTCCAGCCGACATAGCCGATCAGCCGTGCGTCCTCGCGCGCAACCACGGGCAGATGGGAAACATTCGCCGTCAGCAGCTTGTCGGAGAGGCCTTCGAGATATTCATCCGGATAGGCCAGCGTCACCTTGCTTCCGGCCAGCAGTTCGCCGAGCGTCGTGGTGCGGTGCGTGCCGGCGCGTCTCCAGCGCAGGATCGCCGGCGGATCGATGAGACCGAGAACATGCCCGTCCTCATTGACCACGGGGAAACTCGGATGCCGCGTGTCCGGAGCGGTCAGGAACGTCGCCGCGCCATGCAACGTCATCGTTGCCGGCACGCTCTCGACCTTCGAGGTCATCACTTCGCGCACCCTGGTCAAAGCGAAGGGATCGACGCGATATTCGCGAACCAGGTGGTGTCCCCTTCTGGCAATTTTCTCGGTCAGAATCGAACGCTTCATCAGCAGCACGGTGACCGCGTGCGCCGCCGCACAGGCCGCGATCAGCGGCACCAGCATGTGCGTATTCCCGGTCAGCTCCACGGCAAAGAAAGTGGCCGTCAACGGCGCCCGCATCGTGCCGCCCATGGTCGCCGCCATTGCCAGCAGCGCCCAGAAGCCCGGATCCGCCGTTGGCAGAATGCCGGCGAGCACTGCCCCCATCGCTCCGCCCATGATCAGAAGCGGCGCCAGAACGCCTCCGGACGTTCCCGAACCGAGCGCCACCGACCAGATGATGGCTTTTACTACCAGCAGGATGAGTGCTGCCGTGGCGACCGTACGGCCATCCAGCATATCGGCGATGTTGTCGTAGCCGACGCCGAGCGCCCGAGGTTCGATCAGCCCGCCGATGCCAACCACCAGACCGCCAATCATCGGCCACCACATCCAGTGAATGGGCAGTTTCTGAAAACCGTCTTCGCAGGCATAGACCATCTGCGTCAGCAACCCCGACAACAGCCCTGCACAAATGCCGATCGCAACCCAGCCGCCCAGGCCGACAAAGGAAATCTCCATGCCGCCCTGGAATGGAAAGATCGGCCCGGGCAAATGCAGCATGGTGCGTTCCACCTCGGCGATGATGGCCGCGACCGCCACGGGAATGAAGCTGCGCGGCGTCCATTCGAAAAGCAGCAGCTCGACCGCCAGCATGATCGCGGCGATCGGCGTTCCGAACACGGTGGTCATGCCTGCGGCCGCTCCTGCCACCAGCAGGGTCTTGCGTTCATTGTCGCTGACCGGCAGCATCTGCGCGATCAGGGAGCCGATCGCGCCGCCGGTCATGATGATCGGGCCCTCGGCGCCGAATGGTCCGCCGGAGCCGATCGAGATCGCCGATGACAGCGGCTTCAGGATCGCAACCTTGGCATCCAGCCGCGAGCGGCCAAGCAGGATCGCCTCGATGGCCTCGGGAATGCCGTGGCCACGGATCTTCTCGCTGCCGAAGCGCGCCATCAGGCCGATGATCAGCGCGCCGATGACCGGAACGACGACGGCGGCAAGCCCAAGCGGCGTGTCCTGCAGTTTCAGGTCGGCAAGCGAAAACTGCCCGAAATAGGCGATGTTGGTGGCAAGCCGGATCAACCTCAACAAAGCGATACCCGCAAACAGCCCCGCGGTCGCCACAACCACCGCTATGGCGGCAATGAGCAGCACCCTTGCATCGGTGGTGAAATCCCTGAGGTGACCGGGATTGGGATGCTTGGTCTTCATGGCAGCTTTGCTTCCTGGCGGCAGGCCCTGGTTCGGCACGGCCGAGACAGCCGGCCCGCTTTGTCAGCCTGCATGTATCGTAACACGATATAAGTATTCAAGCTGGTTCTGTACGAAAACCGTTTGAGCTTTTGCCGGAATGGAACAAAGGTCGGATATGACGCAGCCTAGGAAACCCCGCCCCGCCATCAAACAGGCCGACTACCAGCGCCTGTCCGAGTTCCGTTACCTGATCCGCCGTTTCCTCGAATTCAGCCAGGTGCAGGCAGAGGATGCCGGCCTGACCCCGCGCCAGCACCAGGCGTTACTGGCGATCAAGGGCTTTCCGGGTGGCGGTCCGGTGACGATCGGCGATCTGGCGGAACGTCTGCGCATTCGCCACCACAGCGCCGTCGAGTTGGTCAATCGTCTCTGCGAGGCGGGACTGGTCGCGAGGGATCAGGACAAGGACGACCAGCGTCGCGTCCTGCTGCGGCTGACCGAGCGCGCCGACGACTGCCTCGCCGAACTGTCGGCAGCTCATCTCGACGAACTCTCGCGGATCGAGCCGATGCTGAAACGCCTGCTTGTTCGGGATGGCGGGTGACGCCACGCTCCATCGGCTTGGGGCATGATGGACGAAGGGATTATTTTCCCGAAACCGAATCCTTTGGCCTCCCGCAACGTCTCTGACATGAGCGGCGTGCCGGACGCAGGCTGCCAAAGGAGCATACGAAATGAAACACCACCTGATACGCTACAAGACGAAACCTGAAATGGCCGACGAGAACGAGCGGCTGGTCAAAGCCGTGTTCCAGGAATTGCGTGGCAAATCGCCTGAAGGCGTTCGCTACATGACTTGGAGGGCCCCTGACGGTACCTTTGTGCATCTGGTCGAGATCGAAACCGAGGAGCACGCGAATGTCATTCCCGGGCTGGAGGCATTCCACGTCTTTCAGAATGGCATCCGGGATCGCTGCATCGAGTTTCCGCATCGCGACATGATGACCGTCGTGGGAAATTACAGGATGCTGGACGAATAGCAGCCGACGCAATGTCACGGGACGACAGGCGGCATGAACATCACCATTTCCGGCAAGGCCGAGCCCTTCGACCGTCTCTTCAGCGAGCTGCGCCCCAAGCTGCACCGCTATTGCGCCCGCATGACCGGCTCGGTCATCGACGGGGAGGATGTGCTGCAGGAAGCGCTGGCCAAGGCGGTCGAAGCCTTGCCGGACGCCGGTCCGATCGCCAACCCGGAGGGCTGGCTGTTTCGCATCGCTCACAATGCGGCGCTCGACTTTCTGCGCCGCCGCGCCCGTGAGAAGACCTTTTCCGATGAGGACCCGGACATGATCGTCGATCCGGCGAACCCCACCATCGACCGGGAGGCCGCGGCGGCCGGCCTGCGTATATTCATGCGCCTTCCGGTTGCTCAGCGAAGCAGCGTCATCATGATGGACGTGCTCGGCTATTCGCTGCGGCAGATCAGCACCGTTCTCGACACCAGCATACCCGCCATCAAGGCCGCCCTGCATCGCGGCCGCGGCCGCCTGCGCGAATTCGCCGATGAACCTGAAGACCGCCCGTCACCAGTCTTGAGCGCCGCCGAACGTGCATTGCTCGACGCCTATATCGATCGCTTCAACGCCCATGATTTCGATGCCGTCCGCGACATGCTGGTGGATGAAGTGCGGCTGGAACTGGTGGCGAAGATCCGGCTGAACGGGCGCAAGGAAGTGAGCACCTACTTCTACAATTATTCCACCAGGCAGGATTGGCGCTTCATCCCCGGCTTCGTCGAAAGGCGGCCGGCGATCCTTGTCCGCGATCGGGATGATCCGGCGGCGCCGCCATCCTATTTCATCCTGCTGGCGTGGCAGGCCGGCAGGCTTCAGGCCATCCGCGATTTTCGCCACGCCCGCTACGCCGCCGACGGCGCTGAAATGTCCGCGTTCCAGGAGCCGCCGCTGGAATAGCGGCACCCTGCCCCGTCAGCCGCCATCCAGCGATTTCAGCAGATTGTCGATCGACGACGGCGCGAGCTTTGGCGCCGACTGGGTCGGTGCCGGCAGCGGCGCCCGCTCGATCTGCGGCGCCTGCTGCGCGGCCTTGCGTTCAGCGTCGCGCTTGGCCTTTTCCTGCGCGGCGATCCGCGTGGCCTCCTCGGCCTTCTGGCGCTCCTGCTCCTGAATCTGTTGTGCCTTGGCGGCTTCGTCGGCGGCCTGCTGCTCGGCCTTGGCGGCCGCATCGGCATCGGCTTTCGCCTTGGCGTCGGCATCCGCCTTTGCCTTGGCATCAGCCTCCGCCTGCGCCTTTGCATCGGCTTCGGCCTGGGCCTTTGCCTCGGCTTCAGCTTTCGCCTTGGCCTCGGCCTCGGCTTTCTGCCGCGCCGCTTCCTCTTCTTGCTTGCGTAACTCCTCGGCGGCCTTGTCGCGCTCGGTCTGCAGCGCCGCGTAGTAGCGCACCTCGCGCCGCAGCCGCTGCTTTTCAAGCAGCGCTGCCTGCATCGCCTCGACCCGCTGCTGCTCCTTTTCCAGCGCGCGCTGGGTCAGGAACTGCGCCAGCGGCTCGCTGTCGAAAGTCTTCTGGGCAGCGCCGAACGGCCCCTCGACATTGAAATTCACGCTGGGATCGGAGCCTACAAGCGCCTCGTCGCCGGGTTTGTAGGTGATTGCGCCCTTGGCGATCACCTTGCTGGCGTTGAGATCCGCCGTGATATCCGCCGACAAGGTCGCCTCCGGATTCTCGAAGCTGAGCGGTGGCGCCCTCAGCGTGCCGCCGGCCACGGTGAAGGCAATGTCGGCATCCCCCGCCGAAAAGCTTCCATCCGCGGCAAGCTGCGGCGCGAAGCCGGCGGTCTTGGCGGCATCAATGTCACGTCCGATCGTATCGGCCTTGGCAATGAGGGCACCAAAGGCATCGGGATTGAAGCCGCTGATGGTCAGGCCCTTCAGCGCTGCCGTACCCGAGCCGGAAAGTGCCGCGACGATGGCATCGACCGATTTGCCACTGGTCGAAAGCGACGTCGAGACATCGCTGCGTCCACTGATGCCGGCCTCCGGCAGCATGGCGGCCAGGTCAGCACCGGCAAGCTTCATCTGAGCGGAAAGAAGGCCGGTGCCGTCATTGTTCTTCAGCTCGAACAGGCCAGTCAGCGCACCACCGAGAAACTTTGCCTTGAGATCGGAAACGCGGATGCCTTCC
Organism: Mesorhizobium carmichaelinearum; assembly: GCA_943370265.1. Classification (GTDB taxonomy): domain Bacteria; phylum Pseudomonadota; class Alphaproteobacteria; order Rhizobiales; family Rhizobiaceae; genus Mesorhizobium; species Mesorhizobium carmichaelinearum_A. Next base: position 450,519 of record CALRQH020000001.1, on the reverse strand, counting down.
CGGTCGAGCTTCAGCGAGAGCTTTGCGTCATAGGCCGTGGCGAACGGACCGGCTGCAAGGGATGCGGCGGTCAGGTCGAGGTCCGCCGTGAACGGCAGGCTGGATTTCTGGCTGAAAGGCGTCGTCGGCCAGCCGCCATTGCTGGCAAGAAAAGCCTGGTCGCCGAACAGCGACACCGCCATCGGGTCGAGATCCAGTTCGTCCAGCATCAGTGCGCCCGACAGATGCGGCAGCCCGTTCTTCACATCGATGTTCACGTCGCCGGAAACCGCCGCCTCGTTGATGGCGCCACTGAGACCGTCCAGCACGAGCAGGCCGTTGCCATAGTCGGCGTCGGCAGCGAGCGACGTAGGCATGCCCGCGCCCATGCCGGGCAGGCCGATGCCGGTCGTCATCAGCCATGGCTCGATATCGGCGGCTTCAAGATTGATTTTACCCTTGGCGCTCGGACCCTGCGCCGTATCGGCAACGGTGCCGTCAAAGCCGGCCTTGAAGTCATTGCCATGCAGGTTGAAGCTCGTCGCCAGACCGCCGCCCAGCGTGCCCTTGGCCTGGATTTCGGTGCTGGCTTCGCCAAGCATGCCGAGCGGCAGCGCCGGCAGGCCATAGAGTGCCAGCAGCGCGGTGGCGTCGGTGTTCTTGGCGTTGAAGGTGAACGTCACCGGTGCATCGGCAAGCGCACCGATCCTTCCCTTGCCGGACAGCGATGCCGAAAAGGCCGAGCCGCCGGCTTTCCCCTGCCCGCTGACCGCGAGCCCGGTCGTCCCGTCGCCATTGTCGGCGGCACTTGCGATCAGATCGACGCGCGCGTCCTGGAACAGGTCGGGATAGGCGGCCGCGCGCGCCGAAAGCCCCTTGAGCACGACATTGTCCGGATAATGTTGTGCCGCCGTATCGATCAGCGGCTTCAGGTCGACAGCGACCACCGAGGCATCGAGTTTGCCTGTCGTGTTCACGGGAAAGTCCTTGATCCGCCCGGTGGCGCTGATCGAAGCGCCGGCCAGTCCACCGATCGACAGTTTGTCGATTTCGAGCAGCCCGTCGCGCAGTCTCAGCGCCGTATCCACGGTGTCGGCGGTCAGGCCGCCGGCGCTGACTGGTCCGGCCTTGATCTGGAAATCGAGATCGCGATCCGAAAAGCGGTTGGCTCCCTTGTCGCTGACGAAGATCGAGGCGAAGGCCGCCAGCCCGTCGACATCGAGGTCGCCGCCTTCCAGCCGCATCAGCACGGAGGGCTTGGCGTCGTCGGGCTGGCTGGAATCGATGCGGCCGGAAAACCTGGCCTTGCCAAGGATCAATTCGAGATCGCTGAACGACTGGAGCTTGTCTGTGAGGTCGACCTTGGCCTTGAAGCCCGCGGCAGGCAACCGGCGGATCGCTTCATCGACATCCTTCGACAACCATGCGGCAAAACCCGAAGGCTGCGCCACGGCCAGAAGCAGCGAGCCGGTGAAGCCGAAATGGTCCTGCACGCTGAGCAGCCCACTGGCTTCAAGCGTCGTCCGTCCCGGCAACGTCGCGGCCAGCGACTTCACCGACCAGCCGCCATCGGTAGGCTCGGCGGAGAGTTGCACGTTGCGAACGGTGGTATCGCCGGCCACCACCGCCGGCAGCTTCACTTCGAGGGTGCCTGGAATGGTCGGCTTCGGCAGGCTGAGCAGGGCTTGTTCGAAGGCCGCGACACGCTGCGCCAGCGTCAGCCCGGCGCCGCCGGCCGCACCCACGGCTTCGTCGAACTGCACCTGGGCGCCGCTTGCTTCGATGGAGAACCTTGGCTTCAGCCCAAGATCGACCGAGGCCTTGCCGTCGGCGGTATAGGGATTATCCAGCGGCCCGGTTTCGAAGCGGAACTCATCGATGCCGAGCTTCTGGTGGTCGAGCGCGAACTTGCCGTTCAGCCTGAAGCCGGGATCCGGCTTGCCCGTGCTGACCTTGATCACGTCGCCATCCGTGCCGCGCAACTGCGCCGCATTCTTGTCGGCGCCCGAGATCTTGAACCGGCCCGAATAGGCGGCAGCACCATTGACGATGCCGGCATTGCCGTCGGTCTCGATGATCAGCGGATAGGCGTCGGGATCGAGTTTGAGCCTGACCCGCATCTGGCCCGAACCTTCGGCCTTGCCGGTGGAAGCGGCGATCGTACTGCGCAAGCCGTCCAGCCGCAGCGAACCATCCATCCGCCACGGCCCGGCCAGCGATTTGGCCGATATGGTCGAATTGATCTCGGAAATGAGATGGCTGCGCCCGCCGGCGGCATGGCGCAGTTCGATTTGCCCTTCCGTCACCGTCAGCTTCTCGATCGATATCTGATTGAGGTCGAAGGGCGAGGACGGCCGCATCGCCCAGTCGACAGTGCCGTCAGCGGCAATGTCGATCGTCGCCTTCGGATGCACCAGTCGCATGTCGAAGATCAGCACTTCGCCGCGCAGGAAGGGCGCGAGCTCGGCATCCATCGAAAAGGTCTCGACGGTCATCGCCGGCTGGCCGCCAGGGCCGCCGGCCACGGCGACATTCGAGAAGGTCACGGACGGAAACGGCAGCAGCCTCGCCGTGGCATCGCCCTGCACGGTGACCTTGCGGCCAAGAATGGCGCTCGCCTCGCGTTCGAACTCGGCGCGGTAGCCTGTCCAGTCGACAAAGTACGGCACCACCAGCGCCGCACACAGCACCAGCACAAAAAGGCCACCGAAGATCACGAACAGGCGAGCGAGCATAAGCTCCGAAGCGGTTGATTGAAATTCAGCCGCACTCTATCCGCATCCGCGTGTCGATAAAGAGGCAATTTCCCTTCGCAGACGCCCGCGAGCACAATCTTCGTTCGATCGGTCGCGGGCAAAAAACTCAACGCGCGTCGCGCTTTGCCTGCGCCACCTTGGCCGCCTGCCGCTGCCTCCCGAGTTCCATCGGACGAACCAGGCTCTGCGCCCTCTGGTTGGCAATCGCGCGCATGCCCTTATGCGCCGTGCGCGTGTTGAATTCGGGCCCGGCGGCCGTCGCCTTCTGCTTCATGGCCAGCGCGTGCCGCGCATTCTCGACCAGCGAGACGCTGGCCGCCAACAGGCGCCGGCGCTCGGCCTCGCCGTTCAGCCTGCGCATGGCCATGGCCAGCACCGCGAGCTTCAGTTGCGAACCGCCATCGGCCTTCGAAGGCTTGGCACCCTTCGGCGCGCCCTTGCCGCGTATCTCACGGCGGCGACGATGCGCCTCGGCCTGAGCCTTGTCGCGCCGTTCCCGCAACAACCTAACCAGCCCTGCAAGGTCGGCGTCGGACAGTTCCTGCACCGCCGGATGGTGCGACTTCTCCACCAGCGCGTGTTCGTCCGCACTCAGCGCCCGGGCCTCGTCCTTGCGTGAAATCGCCATGACATCGTTCCTCCGCTGACACGCCTGTCTAACTTCAGGCCATTCCGCACCGAAAGTCTCGGCCCGAAAGGCGACGCGGTCAAGGCAAGGGATTTTGCGCCGCTCTAACCCCCAGCCGGCAATATCTTGCCCGGGTTCATGATGTTCAGCGGATCAAGCGCCTGCTTGATGGTGCGCATGATGTCGACGCCGTGGCCGAGTTCATGGCGCAGGAACCCGACCTTGCCCTGGCCGATGCCGTGCTCGCCGGTGCAGGTTCCGTCCATGGCGATCGCCCGCATGTTGAGCCGCGCGACGAACTTCTCCGACAGTGCGATCTCCCTGGGATCGTCGACGTCCATCAGCACCAGCACATGGAAATTGCCGTCGCCAGCATGGCCGACGATCGGCGCGATCAACCCCATCTCGGCGATATCGGCCTCGGTTTCCGTGACGCATTCGGCAAAGCGCGAGATCGGCACGCATACATCGGTCGACAGCCCCTTGGCGCCCGGCCGCAGCGTCAGTGATGACCAGTAGGCATCGTGCCTGGCCTTCCACAGTTTGGTCCGCTCCTCCGCGACGCTGGTCCACAGGAACGGCCCGCCGCCATTTTCTTCCGCGATCATGCCGAAGGTTTCGGCCTGTTCGTCAACGCCGGCATCGCTGCCATGGAACTCGACGAACAGGCACGGGCTTTCCGGATAGTCGAGCTTCGAATAATTCTTCATCGCCCGCATCTGCAGCCCGTTGACCAGTTCGATTCGCGCCACCGGAATGCCCATCTGGATGGTGGCGATGACCGCGTTGCAGGCCGCCTCGACGCTGGGAAACGGGCAGACGCCGCCGGAAATCGCTTGCGGAATGCCTTGCAGCTTCAAGGTCAGCGAAGTGATGATGCCGAGCGTACCTTCCGAACCAACCAGCAGTCGCGTGAGATCGTACCCCGCGGAACTCTTCTTCGCGCGCTTGCCCGTCGTCACCGTCTCGCCATCAGCCATGACCGCCGTCAGCGACAACACATTCTCGCGCATCGTGCCGTAACGCACGGCGTTGGTGCCCGACGCCCGCGTCGCCGCCATGCCGCCCAGCGAGGCATTGGCGCCGGGGTCGATCGGGAAGAACAGGCCGGTGTCGCGCAGATGCCGGTTGAGATCCTCGCGTGTCACCCCGGGCTCGACCGTGCAGTCGAGATCCTGCGGATTGACCGAGAGGATGCGGTTCATGCGCGAGGTGTCGAGCGAGATGCCACCGCCCGGCGCATTGGTATGGCCTTCGAGCGATGACCCGACACCGAAGGCGATCACCGGCACGCGGTGCTCGGCGCAGGCACGCACGATCTCCTGCACTTCAGCCGTCGATTCCGGAAAGGCGACGCCATCCGGCGCCTGCGTCGGAATATAGGTGGTGGTGTGCGCGTGCTGCGAACGGATCGCCTGGCCGGTCTGAAAACGCTCGCCGAACCGCTGCTTGAGGATACCGAGCACGGCGGCGATCCCCTCTTCATTGCGTTCGACAGGGTTGAGGTCGCTCAGAGCCATGAATTCCTCCGCGAATGGACTAGCGTCCATGCTTGCCATGCAGCTATGCGAATGGGCCAGCGCCCACGCTTGTTATACATGCATGGATGCGTAGTCTGCCCTGCCACGCTCTGTCCAGTTCCACGATAAGGAAGTTCCTGAATGACCATCCCCGCCCCCTTCGTCTCCAAAGCCATGGGCATCGAGAAGGACTGGATCGACTATAACGGCCATCTCAACATGGCCTACTACAACGTCATCTTCGACCGCTGTTCCGACGAGGCCTTCGAGGCAATGGGAATGGGGCCGGACTACGTAAAGGAGCGCCGCTTGACCATCTACACGGCGGAAGTCCATGTCTGCTACGTCCAGGAGTTGCACCTTGAACACAAGGTCACTGTCTCCCTCCAACTCATCGACAATGACGAGAAGCGGCTGAGGATCTACCAGGAGATCCGCCATGTCGACGGCTGGCTCGCCGCGACATCGGAGCAGTTGGCGCTGCATGTCGACATGTCCGGCCCCAAGGTCGCGCCCTTCCCCGCGGATGTGCTGGCCAAGGTCGAGGCGATGCGGGCCGCCCATGCCACGTTGCCGATGCCGGAGCGCGCCGGCCGGTCGATCGGGATCCGCCGCAAGACCGCTTGAAGCCTCCGGCCGGCCGCGTTAACCTTACCAAGGTTTTAACGGGAACAAGCCGATTGAGCCGTTGAACGACTCAGTGGAGCGGCCGAAAACGCTCCGCATGAGTTGGGATATGGGTGACGGGGCGGAGCCGGTTCGAGGGACGTGCATGAAAACCGACATCAAGGTCGAGGTGGACAGGCTGGCCGCCGATCCACGCATTACCGACTATGATTTCTGGCGCTCGCTCAAGAACGTCAACAATGAAATCTTCCACATCGCCAACAGCAACGAGCCGATCCCCTTCGACATGATCCGCTGGCGCGCCATCCTGAAGCGCGCCCGCATGAAGCGTGGGCATTTCTAGAGGCGGTCTCTTCAAGCGTCAAACAGGGCGCTTGAGCGCACCCAGCGGTGAGCGCGCCGCCACCGGCGATGACTGGATGATCGCGGTATTGGTCATCGCATAGGGGATGATCCGGTCGATCACCCGCTCGAGCTCGGCCACCGAGCCGACATGCGCCAGCGCGATGAAACAGTCCTCGCCAGTCACCCGGTCGCATTGCGCGATCTCCGGCAACTCACGGATGATCTCGGCCACGACAGACAGTTGCCCGGGCACCGGCCTGATGCGCAGCCATGCCGACAGCGTCATGCCGAGCGCGGCCGGATTGATCCGCACCGTATAGGCCTCGATCACCTCGTTCTCCTGCAGCCGCCTGATGCGCTCTGCCACGCTTGGCGCCGACAGGCCGACGGCACGCGCCAGTTCGGCCGTGCTGATACGGGCATCCTTTTCCAGCAGGCGCAGGATTTTCAGGTCCGCCGCATCCACGGTGTTTTCGATTCGAAGGCGTTTCAACGAAAACTCCTTGCATCTGGAAAGATAATGGCCGGATCAGCCGATCATCATCCATTTAAATCGCTGATATTGCCTGCGATACTGATCGCATGGAAGACCGAACGCAAGCGCCAGCCGCAGTCCCCGCCCTCGCCATGCCAGCCGTTACCGGTCTGGCTGCCTCGCTGCCACCGCATGTCTGGTTCGGCGTCAGCGCTATTTTCCACTATCTCGGGCCGGCCTTCGCCGTACTGCTTTTCCCGCATGTCGGCGTGCTCGGCATGGCCTGGCTGCGCATTGCCGCCGCCGCCCTGATCTTCGCGCCGATGACCCGTCCCTGGAGGACCTTCGCGAATGCCGACCGCTCGACGCGGCTCTTGCTCCTGGCCTTCGGCGCCTGTCTGGCGGTGATGAACTGTTCGTTCTATCTGGCGCTCGACCGCTTGCCGATCTCGCTGGTCGCGGCGATCGAATTCGTCGGCACGATCGGCATCGCGCTGATCGGGCTCAGAAGCCCGCGCAATCTCACAGCGCTCGCCGTCGCCGTCGCCGGCACCTTGCTTTTGATCGATGTGAAGTGGTCGAGCGATCCCATCGGCCTGTTCTGGGCCTTTCTCAACGGCGCGTTGTTCATCGGCTACATCGTGCTCGGGCACCGTGTCGCCCGCTCGGGCGCGGGCGACGGCATCACCGGCCTCGGCGCCGCCATGGCCGTCGCTTTCCTCGTCGTGCTGCCGATCGGCTTCGCCGATGCGCTGCCGGCCTTCCTCTCGCCGTCCCTGCTGCTCGCGGCCATCGGTGTTGGCATCTGCTCGTCGGTCATTCCCTACATCTGTGACCAGCTCGCCATGTCACGGCTGCCGCGCGCCAGCTTCGCGCTCATGCTGTCGCTGCTGCCGGTCACCGCGACGCTGATCGGCATCCTCGTGCTGCGTCAAATCCCGAGCGTGACCGATGTGCTCGGCATCGCGCTGGTGGTCGCCGGCGTCGCATTCCACAGGCCGGCGGCCACGAAAATCGAGCCATAAACACGATATTTTTCAAACACTTGTGCGAATCCCGTTGCGGTTCCGCGTTTCGGTCCAGCTGCGACAAGATGGCTCAAGAGTGAACCATCTCGCCGCCGAGCCGTTGGCCTTCCACGAAAACGGCTTGGAGTGAAAGAATGGACTGGAAACAGACCAGGGAACCGGCCGACGCATGGCACATGACGGACGATTTGCATGCCGAACACGGCAAGGGCGATCCGTTCGCCGCAGCCATTCGCGCCACCCGCATGTCGATGATCATCACCGATCCGCGACGCCCGGACAACCCGATCGTCTTTGCCAATGACGCCTTCCTGCGTCTGACCGGCTATGAACGCCAGGAGGTGATGGGTCGCAACTGCCGCTTCCTGCAGGGTCCGAAGACCGACAAGTCGGTGATCGACAAGGTACGGGATGCGATCGCCGGCGGAACCGACATCAGCGTCGACCTGCTGAATTACCGCAAGGACGGTTCGACCTTCTGGAACGCGCTCTACATCAGCCCGGTCTCCAACGATCGCGGCGAACTGCAGTTCTTCTTCGCCTCGCAACTCGATGTCAGCGACCGCAAGAGCTCGGAACACCGCATCACCGCTGACAAGGACCGGTTCGAGAAAGCGGTCAAGGAGCGCACCAGGGAACTGGAAGCGGCGCTCGAAGCGCAGACCACGCTGCTGCATGAGGTCGACCACCGCGTGAAGAACAATCTGCAGATGATCTCCTCGCTGATCATCATGCAGAGCCGAACGATCAAGGATGACGGCATCCGTCAGTCGATGAACACGATGCTGGAACGCATCGAGGCCTTGAGCACGGTGCATCGCCGACTCTACCAGTCGAAGGACGTCAGCAAGTTCGATGTCTCGGATTTCGCCCGCGACCTCATATCGGATCTTCTCACCGCGTCGGGGCGCTCGGAGATCAAGTCGAATCTTGAGCTTCAACCGGTCGTCATACCGGCGGAAAAAGCGACGCCCGTGGCGCTGATGGTCAACGAACTGGTCACCAACGCGCTGAAGCACGCCTTCAAGGAAAAGCCCGATGGAACAACCGCCGGCAGCATCGGCATCAAAATGAGCCAGCCCGATGGTCATTTCAAAATCGAGGTGTCCGATGACGGTGTCGGCATGGCCGACGCAACGGGCGATGCCTCCTTCGGCATGCGGCTGATCAAGTCGCTTGCCCGGCAATTGCGCGCCGACATCGAGTGGCAAGATGCCAGTCCGGGCACAAAGGTGGTCATCAGCATGCCGAACGAGCCGCAGCAGAAAGGGAATGTGTCATGACTGAACCGCTGAAGGTCCTGATCGTCGAGGACGAAGCGCTGCTGGCAATGGAACTCGAAAGCCTCATAGAGGAAGCCGGCCACAGCGTCGTCGGCTGGGCGACCTCGTCGGATGAAGCCCGAAGCATGGTGGACTCCACCGATGCCGACATCGCCTTTGTCGACATCCATCTGACCGATGGCCCGACCGGCGTCGATGTGGCGGAATATATTGGCGAAAGAAAACGCTCGATGGTCGTGTTCATGACCGCCAACCCCAAGCGCATTCCCGATCATTTCGCCGGCGCGATCGGCGTCATCGCCAAGCCCTACACGATGAACGGGCTGACCTCGGCGCTGCGCTACCTGCAGGAGGGCGTGCGCCGCCCGCCGCCCGTATCCGTCCTGCCGGCGGGTTTCACCCTGTCGCCGGCATTCGAGGTCGTCTGGGCTCCGGCGGTCGCCTGAACCTTCACGCGAGCTTCTGCTTGAGGAAGGCGATCGTGCGGCCCCATGCGAGGTCGGCCGCCGCCTTGTCGTAGCGGGCCGCCGACGTGTCGTTGTTGAAGGCGTGGTTGGCGCCTTCATAGACATAGATGGTGTATTCGACATGCGCGGCGTCAAGTTCCTTCTTGAAGGCATCGATGCCGGCATTGGTGCGCGTGTCCAGGCCGGCGTAGTGCAGCAACAACGCGGCCTTGATCTTCGGCACGTCCTCGGCCTTCGGTTGCATGCCGTAATAGGCCACGGCTGCCACCAGGTGGGGTGAATTGACGGCCAGCATGTTCACGATGCCGCCGCCCCAGCAGAAGCCGACGGCACCCACCTTGCCATTGCCGTCCTTGTCGCCTTTCAGGTAGGCGACCGTTGCCACGGCATTGGCGGCCACCTGTGCCGGGTCGAGCGTCGAGAACAGGTCGCGCACCTTGTCCTCGTCATCGGGCGTGCCGCCAAGCGGCGACATGAAGTCGGGCGCCAGCGCCACGAACCCGTCCAGCGCCACGCGCCGCGCCACGTCGCGTATATGCGGGTTGAGACCCCTGTTCTCATGCACCACGATGACCGTGCCGAGCTTGCCGGCCTGGTTCGCCGGCCGGACCAGATAGCCCTTCATCTCGCCGCCGCTGCCGGGATAGGTGATGTCCTCGCCCTTCACACGCGGATCGTTCTCGGCGACGATCGCCGCCTGTGCGGAATTTGCCGCCAGCAGCGGTACGATGGCGGCGGCGGCTACGCCCGATCCGGCCAGCCTGGTCAGATGATCCATGAAGCGGCGCCGGTCGAGCGTCAGATGCGTGTATTCGTCATACGCATCGATCATCGCCTGGGTGATGGCGGGCGTCGTGGCGTCGGATTTTGTCATGGCGCATTCCTCGATTGTGGAGATTCCGTCGACTCCGGCAAGATAGGAGCGAGGTTGACATCGTCCAGCCACGGTTGAGCGACACCGCAAGCAGTCGCCGGCCCCTCGCCGTGAGGCGATTGCGCAGCGCCATCATCACATTTTGGTCATCGGCGGAAAATCTTGATGCTACCGCCACAATATATAGGGAGACTACCTCGGTTGGTTGTACCTTCTTCCGGCGCAATCACCTGACCAGAAGGAGCAATACAGATGACCTTCCCGATCTTTGCCAGCGCATTCGTGCTCGCCGCGACCGCCCTTCTGGCTTTGCGCTCGGCGATTGCCAATGCGAGCCGGCAATCCATGGTCAGGGTGCGCAGCAATCAGCGCCGCCCCGTAAACACGAAAACCCAAGGTTGAGGTGAAGTCATGAACGTCCAGGACATTGTGAACACCGTCTCGCAGAAAGCCGGCCTCGACCAGGCAACGACCGAAAAGGTTGTCGGCACCATCTTGTCGGTGATGGAGCATGAGGCTGATGGTACGACCATTTCCGGTTTCTTCGCCAAGATCCCCGGCGCAGATGACCTCGCCCACCAGTATGACGTCATGGCGGCGGCGCCTGCCGGCGGTGGCGGCTTCCTGTCGTCGCTGCAAGGCGCGCTAGGCGGCGTCCTCGGCGAAAAGGCCGGCGCGTTGGTCAACGGCCTCGCCGCGCTCAAGGGCACAGGCCTCGACATGTCACAAATCCAGCAAGCCGGCTCCGCCCTGGTTCAGCAGGCAGAGGCGGCCGCCGGCCCGGGCCTGACCAATCAGGTGCTTGGCTCCGTGCCCGGCCTCAAGAGCCAGCTCGGGCTCGGCTAGGTCGACACAATATTATCCGGCTAAGGTTCGCGCTGCCCTCATCGCCTTGCCGGCGCTCCTCTCCGTATAGTGACTGGAGAAGAAGGCTCTCGCCTCGGATTTCGCCAATCTCCAGCGTTGCAGAAAGTGCACTGAGGATCGCGACAGCTCCCTCTCCCCGTCGCTATACGGGGCGTTGATGAGTGGTCCGCGCAGCGGACGAAAGCCAACTGCTTGGCTTTTCGAATGACGAACGGCGGCAGGCAGATGAGCGGCAGCGCCAGCATTTGACGAATGCACCGGCGTCGGTCGCGCCCGGCAAGCGCGGACCCACGCCAAGATAGCAGTCCGGGCTTGGGGGCCTAAGTCTTGTCGCACAAGGCTTGAACGGCCATATCCGCCACTTTACCAGAACAAAACGTAGACACTTCTGGCCTTTCGCTGCCGAATCACTACATTCGGGGACGATGTCCGGCTTTTCGGAAGACATGCCCTTTTTTGACGAACCGAATGCGCGCCCCTCGGCCCCTTCGGGCATAGCCGCGCGCGCCATGGCTGCCCGCAGCGGCCACAACAATGCGCCCGACTATCTGAAAGGCCTCAACCCCGAGCAGCGGCTGGCGGTGGAAACCACCGAAGGCCCGGTTCTGGTGCTGGCCGGCGCCGGCACCGGCAAGACGCGTGTGCTGACCACCCGCATCGCCCATATCCTCGCCACGGGCAAGGCGTTCCCCTCGCAGATCCTCGCCGTCACCTTCACCAACAAAGCCGCGCGCGAGATGAAGCAGCGCATCGGCCTGCTCGTCGGCGAAGCGGTCGAGGGCATGCCCTGGCTCGGCACTTTCCACTCGATCGGTGTGAAGCTGCTGCGCAGGCACGCCGAGCTCGCCGGCCTGCGGTCGGATTTCACCATTCTCGACACCGATGACGTCGTGCGGCTTATCAAGCAGCTGATCCAGGCCGAGGGTCTCGACGACAAGCGCTGGCCCGCCAAGCAGTTTGCCCAGATGATCGACGGCTGGAAGAACAAGGGGCAAGGTCCGGCCGACATCGCCGAGGGCGACGCCCGCGCCTTCGCCAACGGCAAGGGTCGCGAACTCTACAAGGCCTATCAGGAACGCCTGAAGACGCTGAACGCCTGCGACTTCGGCGACCTTCTGTGCCACCCGATCCGCATCTTCCGCGCCAACCCGGATGTGCTGAAGGACTACCACAAGCGCTTCAAATACATCCTCGTCGACGAGTACCAGGACACCAACACCGCCCAGTACATGTGGCTGCGCCTTCTGGCGCAGCGGCCGGAAGCAAACCGCGCATCAACCTCAACAAATCTGCGAACGGCCGGAGGCCGCCAGCCCGACCGGGCGTCCGAGCCGTTGCGAGGCCCCCGCGGAGGGCCCGCGCCTGCCGGCGCGGAACAGCCCGTGAGCGACAACAAAGTCAATATCTGCTGCGTAGGCGACGACGACCAATCCATCTATGGCTGGCGCGGGGCCGAGGTCGACAACATCCTGCGCTTCGACAAGGATTTTCCCGGCGCCACCATCATAAGGCTTGAGCGCAACTACCGCTCGACCGCACACATCTTGGGCGCGGCCTCCCACCTCATTGCCCACAATGAGGGCCGCTTCGGCAAGACGCTGTTCACCGACCGCGACGAGCCCGAAGACGGCAAGGTGCATGTCCACGCCGCCTGGGATTCCGAGGAGGAAGCCCGCGCCGTCGGCGAGACCATCGAGAATTACCAGCGCCAGAAGCACAATCTCAACGACATGGCGATTCTCGTCCGCGCCTCCTTCCAGATGCGCGAATTCGAGGACCGTTTCGTCACGCTCGGCCTCAACTACCGTGTCATCGGCGGCCCGCGCTTCTACGAGCGCCTGGAAATCCGCGACGCGCTGGCCTTTTTCCGCGTCGTCGCGCAAGGCGCCGATGATCTCGCCTTCGAGCGCATCGTCAATGTGCCCAAGCGCGGGTTGGGCGAAGCCACCATCCGCCAGATCCACGACACGGCGCGCGCGCTGCGCATTCCCATGCTGGAGGCTGCCGCGAAACTGGCCGAGAGCGACGAGCTGAAGCCGAAACCGCGCGCGGCCCTGCGCGAAGTCTCAGCCAATTTCGAGCGCTGGCAGAAGGCGCTGGAGAACACGCCGCACACCGAACTCGCCGAGACCATTCTCGAGGAGAGCGGCTACACCGACATGTGGAAGAACGACCGCTCGGTCGAGGCGCCGGGGCGGCTGGAGAACCTCAAGGAGCTGATCCGCTCCATGGAAGAGTATGAATCGCTGCGCTCCTTCCTCGAGCATGTCGCCCTGGTGATGGACGCCGAGCAGAATGCCGAACTCGACGCCGTCAACATCATGACGTTGCATTCGGCCAAAGGCCTCGAATTCGAAACCGTTTTCCTCCCCGGTTGGGAGGAAGGCCTGTTCCCGCACCAGCGCGCGCTGGATGAGGGCGGCCGCTCCGGGCTGGAGGAAGAGCGGCGCCTCGCCTATGTCGGCCTGACCCGCGCCAAGAAGAACCTGCATCTGTGGTTCGTCTCCAACCGCCGCATCCACGGCCTGTGGCAGTCGACCATCCCGTCGCGCTTTCTCGAAGAATTGCCGGAAGCCCATGTCGAAATCGCCGAAAGCGGCAGTTCCTATGGCGGCTACGGCAATTCCTATGGCGGCGGCTCCTTCGCATCGGGACGCGGCGGCCAGGGGGCAGGACGGCAAAACCCCTATGGCGCCTCGCGCTTCGACAATGTCGGCGCAAGCAACGAGAAATCCGGCGCCTTCTCCAGCACCTATGCGACGCCGGGCTGGCAGCGCGCGCAAGCGAACCGCACCGAAGCGACCGATCGCAACTGGGGCTCGCGCTCCGGCCACCAGGTCGAGCGCATCGGCTATGGCGAAACCGATTCAGGCTATGGCGCCGGCCGCACATCAGTCAAAGGCCGCACCATCGATGGCGAACTCGTCGCGAAATCCGTCGCCGACAAGCCCTCCGCCTTCAGTGTCGGCGACCGCGTGTTCCATCAGAAATTCGGCAACGGCAACATCTCGGCCATCGAAGGCAACAAGCTGACCATCGACTTCGACAAGGCCGGCCAGAAACGCGTGCTGGACGGGTTCGTCGCGGCGGTGTGATCCGACCGCTCGGTATGGCAGGTCCAATCGGAAATGCCGGAAACCCTCCCGCTCCTTGCCCAGCAAAAAGGCCGCGCGGTAATGTCCCGCTTCCTCACGTATAGCGGCGTGATCAGCAAGGAGGGTCGGCGATCCATGTCCGGAAGGTTACGCTTGCCCCGTCCTGGCAACTCCACGCTGCTGACTGTCTCGCTTGTCCTTCTGGCGGCGGTGATCTTTCTTGCCGACACCGTCACCAATCTGGAGATCGCCGTAGCGGTCTTCTATGTCGCCATCGTCCTGATTTCCGTCCGCTACCTCGACCGAAGCCGGGTGGTGATGGTGGCGTCGGGATGCATGGCGCTGACCGTGCTGAGCTTCTTCCTGACGCGGGGGGGATCCATGTCGGCAGGCCTGGTCAACTGCGCCATCAGCCTGGCGGCGATCGGCGGCACCGCCTACCTCGCACTGCGGACTGCTGCGGCCGAGGCAATGGCGCGCGAAGCGCAGACGCAGCTTGCCCATATCACGCGCGTGACGGTGCTGGGTGAACTGACGGCGTCCATCGCCCATGAGCTCAACCAACCGCTGGCCGCCATCGTCATCAACGGCAACGCCGCCCTGCGCTGGCTGGCAGGCCAGCCCGCCAATCTCGACGAGGCCGGGAAAGCCGCCGAACGCATCGTCAGGGATGCCAACCGCGCCAGCACCCTGATCGCGCGGCTCAGGACGTTGACCAAACGCGCGGCCGCGAAATCCGTGTGGCTGGATGTCAACCAGACGGTCGAGGACACGCTGAGCCTTGTGCAAAGCGAGACCAGCAGAAACCATGTTTCATTGCGCACGGAGCTCGCGAGCGATCTGCCGCAAGTCCAGGTCGATCCCGTCCAGATTCAGCAGGTCATCCTCAACCTGATCGTCAATGCGCTGGAGGCTGTGAGCGGTCCCGATGCGCAGGCCCGGGAAGTGGTTGTTGCCACCGGCCTCGGCAAATCCAATGAGGTCATTGTTACCGTCAGCGATTCCGGCCGCGGCTTGAACAGCGTCCCGCTGGACCAGATCTTCGATGCCTTCTACACCACCAAGCCGGAAGGCCTGGGCATGGGGCTTGCGATCAGCCGCTCCATCGTCGAGAGCCATGGCGGACGGATATGGGCCGAGCCCGGCATGCCCAGCGGTGCGACATTCTCCTTCTCGTTGCCTGCAGGCAAAAAGGGCAATGTGATGCTATCAAGCTCGCGCAAACCAAACCGGTGATGAGATGACCGAGCCCAGACAGATCGTTTTTGTTGTCGACGACGATCCGGCAATCCGCGAGGCGCTCGACAGCCTGTTGCGGTCGGTTGGCCTGGATGTGCGCTGCTTCGGCTCCGTCAAGGATTTCATCGGCGCTCCGAGGCCGGACGTCCCGTCCTGCCTGGTGCTGGATGTCCGCTTGCCGGGCAAGAGCGGCATGGATTTCCACAAGGAGCTCGCCCAGTCCGAAGCCGCGCTCCCCGTGATCATGATGACCGGCCATGGCGATATCCCGATGTCGGTGCAGGCGATGAAGACCGGCGCCATCGATTTCCTGGCAAAGCCGTTCCGCGAGCAGGACCTGCTGGATGCCATCGAGGCCGCGCTGGAGAAAGACCGCCTGACGCGCAAGCAGACGGCCGAGCTGACAATCCTGCGCGACCGCCTGGCGACGCTCAATGAAGGCGAACGCAATGTCGTGGCCCGGGTGGTGCATGGACTTTTGAACAAGCAGATCGCCGGCGAGCTTGGCGTGAGCGAAATAACGGTCAAGGTCCGGCGCGCCCAGGCGATGCGCAAGATGCAGGCAAGTTCGCTCGCCGAGCTGATCCGGATGGCCGCCCAGTTGGGACTTTAGGACGCCTCCCCGATAGCCGTTTTTCGGGTCGGTGCGACAGTAAATTTTGCCGGCGTAATATCGGTCGAACAGCCCTATGCTTTGGCTTGACAGCCATATACTTAAGATTCCGGCGCCCATATTGACAGTCGCGGAATGACGGGCGTATGGCGGCGAGGCTTCGGCTGATCGAAGCATCAACACAGATCGAACAGGTTATGGACAGCTACTCTAGTCGCTGTCCGGATACGGCCCCAGGCACGGTCCGGACATTGGCCCCGTCAACAACTATCGTCTCCGGCACGTGGCGCCGGTCGAGCCTGGGCAGGGCATAACCGATCTGCCGGCTCGCCTCGCCGTCCGTGCCGGACCGCAAGAGGTGAGCCATGAACACCAACGTCATCCCCTTTCGCGCGCGCCCAGTCACGCGCTCCGCTTCGACCGCACGGCCACCCGTTGGAACCACGCGAGGTCTGGCAGGGAAAGCCGGCTTCACCATGCCGCCCACCCGGCTCATCTGCGTCTGGCGCCGTGGGTCCGTGAGCGGCCGGCTGGAATGCCGCTGGACGCAGGAACAAAGGCCTCTTTCCGAAGAGGGCGTCAGTCGCGGGACCGCTTGCCAGCGGCTCGCGGCCTGACGGTTTCGTCGGCGCGGGACGAAGCTCCGCGCCGAAGATGGAAGCCCTACGCCGGCCGCGCCCGCCCCCAGATCTCAGCATTCCCGCCCGGCACAGTTCCGGAAGTCGTTCGCCGATCTCGTGCCGACGGCGACTGCCGACATCAGACCAACATGCAGATAATCCATTGTCCGGATTTTGGGGCTCATCATGATCTTCCAGCCACACAACAGCTCCTCGCGCAGCGACGCCGCAGCGCTCGCCCGGCGCCGCATCGCGCCCAATGTCTATGATCTCATCGCATTCGCGATCCTGGCGGCATTGATCGTGCTGCTGGCGCGTGGCGCTGCCGACATGCGTGCGCCCAGCGAGCTCCTTTCGACCTCGCCGGTGACGCTCGACATCGCCAATTTGCCGGAATACGCGCTGCGCACCACGCTGCGCATGTTCGCGGCCATCGTCGTCTCGCTCATCTTCACCTTCACGGTAGCGACGCTGGCGGCCAAGAGCCGTCGCGCCGAAATGGTCATCATCCCCGCGCTCGATATCCTCCAGTCGGTGCCGGTGCTGGGCTTCCTGACCTTTACAGTGACGTTCTTCCTCGGCCTGTTCCCCGGCAGCCAGCTCGGCGCCGAATGCGCGTCGATCTTCGCCATCTTCACCGCACAGGCCTGGAACATGGCGTTCTCGTTCTACCAGTCGCTGCGCACCGTGCCGCACGACCTCGACGAGGTCAGCCGCGGCTTCGGCCTGTCGGCCTGGCAGCGCTTCTGGCGGCTCGAGGCGCCGTTCGCCGCCCCCGGCCTCATCTGGAACACGATGATGTCGATGTCCGGTGGCTGGTTCTTCGTCGTCGCGTCCGAAGCCATCACCGTTGGCAACACCACGGTACAACTGCCCGGCATTGGGTCGTGGCTGGCGCTAGCCATCGACAAGCAGGATTTCAAGGCCGTCGCCTGGGCGGTGCTGGCCATGGCCATCCTCATCCTGCTCTATGACCAGCTGCTGTTCCGCCCGGTCGTCGCCTGGGCCGACAAGTTCCGCTTCGAACAGACCGCCAGCCAGGAAAAGCCCCGCTCCTGGGTCTACGACATCCTGCGCCGGGCCCATCTGGTCAGGATCGTCATGCTGCCCTTCTCCTGGGTCTGGCGGCAGACCATGATGCTGCGGCTGAGCCGGGGCGCCCGCTCGGTGTCGAAGCCAACGGCCGCCAATCAGCGTATCTCGCGGATCATCGACTATCTGTGGCTGGCGCTGGTGATCGTCGTCGCCATCTGGGGCGCTATCCAGGTGGTATTCTACATCAGCGAGACGCTCGGCTGGAACGATGTCGTGGAGGCTTTCAGCGGCGGTCTCGTCACCCTGCTGCGGGTCATCATCCTGATCGCCATCGCAAGCCTGATCTGGGTGCCGATCGGCGTGTGGATCGGGTTGCGGCCAGCGGTTGCCGAGCGCGTCCAGCCGCTGGCGCAGTTTCTGGCCGCGTTCCCTGCCAACGTGCTGTTTCCCTTCGCCGTCGTCGCGATCGTCGCCACCGGGGCCAATCCCACCATCTGGCTGTCGCCGCTGATGGTGCTGGGCACGCAGTGGTACATCCTGTTCAACGTCATCGCGGGCGCCAGTGCCTTCCCTTCCGATCTCAAGGAGGCGGCCGGCGTCTTCAAGATACGGTCCTGGTCGTGGTGGAAGAACGTCATGCTGCCGGGGATTTTCCCCTATTACATCACCGGCGCTCTGACCGCTTCGGGCGGTTCTTGGAATGCCTCCATCGTCGCCGAGGTGGCAAGCTGGGGCAACACCAAGCTCGAGGCCTTCGGGCTCGGCTCATACATCGCCAAGGCGACCGATGCCGGGGATTTCCCGCGCGTCGTCCTCGGCATCGCCGTCATGTCGCTGATGGTGACGCTCTTCAACCGCACCCTCTGGCGCCCCCTCTACGTCTTCGCCGAACGCCGCATGCGGCTCGACTGACCCGACTTTTCAGGAGACTGATCATGAACGAAGCCATCATCACCAAGAACCCCTCGCTCGTCGAAGTGCGCGGCGTCTGCCAGACCTACGACAAGGGAAGCGCGGGCAAACTGATCGTCCTCGACAATGTCGGGCTTTCGCTGGAATGCGGCGAAATCGTTGGCCTGCTCGGCCGTTCGGGGTCGGGCAAGTCCACTCTGCTGCGCTCGATTGCCGGCCTCATCCGCCCGAGCGAAGGCTCGGTCACCTTCGAGGGCAAGGCCGTCACCGGCACGCCGGACGGCATTGCCATGGTGTTCCAGAGCTTTGCGCTGTTTCCCTGGCTGACCGTGCTGGAGAATGTCGAGTTGGGGCTCGAAGCGCAGGGTGTCTCGCCGGCCGAGCGCCGCAAGCGTGCCCTTTCGGCCATCGACCTGATCGGCCTCGACGGCTTCGAAAGCGCCTATCCGAAGGAGCTTTCGGGCGGCATGCGCCAGCGCGTCGGGCTTGCCCGCGCCCTGGTGGTGCATCCGAAAGTGCTGCTGATGGACGAGCCCTTCTCGGCGCTCGACGTGCTGACCGCCGAGACGCTGCGCACCGACCTGCTCGACCTCTGGTCGGAAGGCCGCATGCCGATCGAGGCGATCCTGATGGTGACGCACAACATCGAGGAAGCGGTGCTGATGTGCGACCGCGTGCTGATCTTCTCGTCCAATCCCGGCCGCGTCGTCGCCGAACTGCGCATCGAGCTGCCGCAGCCGCGCAACCGGCTGGACCCCGCGTTCCGCGCGCTGGTCGAAGACATCTATTCGCGCATGACGGCCAGGAAGGGACCGGGCGGCCCTGCCCGCGACGGTGTCTTTCCCGGCACCGGCATCGCCATGATCCTGCCGCGCGTCTCGACCAACCTGCTCGCCGGTCTGATGGAGGCCGTCGCCGCGCCGCCCTATAACGGGCATGCCGACCTGCCGCCGCTTGCCGCTAGCCTGCAGTTGGAGATCGACGATCTGTTCCCGATCGCCGAAACACTGCAGCTTCTGCGCTTCGCCGAACTCGCGGAAGGCGACATCCAGCTGACCCCGGCCGGCAAGCGCTTCGCCGAAAGCGAGGTCGATGTGCGCAAGCAGCTGTTCGCGCAGCAACTCGCGACCTATGTGCCGCTCGCCGGCCATATCCGCCGCGTGCTGGATGAACGCGCCGGCCACAAGGCCCCGGCCCGCCGCTTCCGCGACGAGCTGGAGGACCACATGTCCGAGGAATACGCGAACCAGACGGTGCGCGCGGTGATCAGTTGGGCCCGCTACGCCGAGTACTTCGCCTATGACGAGGAGAGCGACCTCTTCACGCTCGACAACCCGACGTAGCATGACTCCAATCCGATCCGCCGACGCATTCCGCGGCGGCGGATCGGGTCCCTAGCCAACCACCGTTCGCATGCCGGTCTTGACACGGTCCATGACGACGAAGGTGCGAAAACTCTCGACATTGCCGCCTTCGAAGAAAATCTCCCGGGTCAGCGCCGTATACTCCTCCATGTCGCGGACATTGAAGACCAGCATGAAGTCCACCTGCCCGGTCACGTAGTAGCATTGCTGGATCTGCGGGCAGGCCCGGAAGCGCTCGCGCATGGCGTCGAGCAGTTCCAGCCGCTCGCTCTCCGAGGTCACTTCCACGATCAGCGTCAGCGGCCGCCCAACGAGATCCTGGTCAACGACACTGATGTCTTTCTCGATCACGCCGGTCTCGCGCAGACGCTGCAGCCGCCTGGCGACCGCCGGCACCGACAATCCGACCTTGTCGGCGATCAGGCGCAACGGACTGAGATTATCGTCCTGGACGGCGTCGAGGATCTTGCGGTCGAACTCATCGAGTGAAACAGAGACTGTTTTGCGCATCGAGCCTGCCTTGCGAGAAATATTTGCGAGAGATGCCTGAAATCAGAGAGCCTTTCCCGAGGCAAGCATAATAGTTTTCTCGCAAGATCGGGACAAAGACCATGGCATTCTTGAACAACCTCGCAATCGGCGACCGGCCGCCCCTGGCAGACGGCGACCGTGCCGTACTAGGCAAGACCGCCCCGCGGCAGGTGCGGCCCTATTTGTCCCTGTGGCCCGAATTCCAGGTCACGCCAACCTTTCGCATGCCGAACCTTGCAGGCAAGCTCGGCCTCGGCTCGCTGTTCATCAAGGATGAGGGAACGCGACTCGGCCTCGGCAGCTTCAAGGCCCTTGGCGGCGCCTATGCGGTGATGCGGCTGGTGCATGGCCATGTCGAGCAGCGGCTGGGCCGGAGCGTCGCGATCGAGGAATTGTTGAGGCCACAGGCCCGCGAGATTGCCGCCGAGCTGACGATCGGCTGCGCCACAGACGGCAATCACGGGCGATCCGTTGCCGCCGGCGCCCGGCTGATGGGCTGCCGTTCCATCATCTTCGTCCATGCCGGCGTCAGCGCCGCGCGCACCGACGCCATCCGCTCCTACGCCGACGAGGTCGTGCGCGTCGCCGGCACCTATGACGATTCCGTCGACGAGGCGCTGCGCGTCTGCACCGAGCGCGGATGGTTGGTCGTTTCCGACACGTCATGGCCGGGTTACGAGGCAACGCCGGGTCTTGTCGCCCAGGGCTATACGATCCTCGCCGAAGAGGCGTTGCAGCAGATCGCCGGCTTTGGCGAGGACAGCCCGACCCATGTTTTCCTGCAGGCCGGCGTCGGCGGTTTTGCAGGTGCCATCGCCTGTTTCTTGGCCGAGAGGCTGGCACCGGCGCGGCCGAAATTCGTCATCGTCGAACCCGACAGGGCGTCCTGCCTGCTTGAAAGCTTCCGGCGCGGCGAGATCGTGCGGCTTGCCCAGAGCGAACCGACGATCATGGCTGGGCTTGAATGCTATAAGCCTTCACTGGTCGCCTGGCGAATCCTGCAGAACTGTGCGGACCAATTCCAGAGCGTTCCCGATGAAGCCGCGATGGAGGCGATGCGCGTCCTGGCGCGGCCGCGTGGGCACGATCCCATTGTGATTGCCGGCGAAAGCGGCGCGGCCGGCCTCGCTGGCCTGATCGCCGCGACCCGCGATACGGCCCAGCGCGAGGCCCTCGGTCTCGGCCCGCAAAGCCGTGTGCTCCTCGTCAACACCGAGACCGCGACCGATCCCGCCTCCTACGAAGCGATTGTCGGTGTCGCCGCTCACACGGCCGCGGGATGATCCCTGCGGTCCCGACTCTCCGTTCGGACTTGGCGTAGCGCTTGAGGCTTTCGAAGCCGGTCAGTCCACCTTCTTCTCGCCAGCCTCGCCGCGCTTGACGATGTCACCGGTGGTGAACAGGATTTCCTTGAGCTCGGCCCGCCAGTCCTTCTTCTGACGCAGCAGGAATTCGAGGTCCATGCCGAAATGCTTGAACTCCTCGGCCTGCGCGTCCTTCATGATAGCCCGCGCCTGGGCGTCCTTCTCCACCGATATACGCTGCTCGTACCAGCCGATCGCTTCCGCCTCTTCGATAAGCGAAGCGATCATGCGGGCAAAGGTCCGCACCTTCTGCGGCAATTCCTCCGGTGGTTCGTGATATTGGTCGAAGCCCATCTAGTTCTCCCTCTCGCATGATGACGGCCACCATTCCCGTCCACGACGGCTGGTGGCGACGCTCCAACGAACAGGAATGGGGATAGTTCCGGCTCAAGGCGATCCGCGCCTCACCCGGCCCTGGCGCCCTGCGTAGGGTGCCTTGGAAAGAGACAGGCAAGAAGGCGCAACCTTGTCACGCAGCTATCATGTTTGCGCCCTAGATCGCTTTGCGGAAGAGCATTGCTGCCCTCCGAGGCGGGAGCCCCCACCCGCCATTCAAGACAACAGCTTCAATTTCGCCGATCCATCGGCACGTTTGTCATCAAAGGGATATTTCCATGAAACACCTGCGCTCATTCTCGCTGCGATTGCTCGCCGCCACGCTGGCCACGTCAGCCATTTCGCTGCCCGCGATGGCAGCCGACACCACCGTCACCATCGGCAGCTACAGTTTCGTCAACAAGGGCCTGGTCGGCGTCGGCCGCATTCCGGCCAGCCAGCGCGACAAGTTCGGCGAGACCTTCGGCTCCGGCTCCGGCATGGCTGTCGACACGGCCGGCTGGACGCGAGACGCGGACGGCTACAAGGGCTCGCTCTGGCTGCTGCCGGATCGCGGCTACAACGTTGCCGGCACCACCGACTATCGCCCGCGCCTCAACACGATCGCCATCGAATTCGCACCGACAGCACCGGGCGCGGCACCCGCTGCGGGCAAGGAACAGTCCGGCGTCGCGGCCAAGCTCGCCGACACCATGCTGCTCACCGACGATAAGGGCGCTGACGCCACCGGCCTCGATCCGCTCAACGGCGTGCGCCCGGCCACCGCCAACATGCCGATGCTGCCGCAAGCCGACAATGGCAAGCTCTCGCTCGACAACGAAGCGATCGTGCGACTGCCCGACGGCTCGATGTTCATCTCGGACGAATATGGCCCCAACATCTACCGTTTCTCCGCCGACGGTCATCTCCTTTCCGCGACCCAACCGCCGGCGGCGCTGGTGCCGATGCGCAAGGGCGTGCCGAATTTTGCCTCGAACAATCCCGGCCCAGGTGCCGCCGAGCCCGATCCGAAGGATCCCGACACCGGCCGCCAGAACAACCAGGGCCTCGAAGGCATGGCAATGACGCCGGACGGCAAGTTCCTGATCGCGGTGCTGCAGTCGGCCACAAGGCAGGATGGCGGCGATTCGGCGGCCACACGCCAGAACACGCGGGCGCTCGTCTATGATGCGTCCGACCTCGACCACCTGAAGCTGGCGCATGAATATGTCGTGCCGCTGCCGATATTCACCGACGCCAAGGGCAAGACCAAGGTCGCCGCGCAGAGCGAGATCGTGGCGCTGTCAGACCAGACCTTCCTGATGATCGCGCGCGACAGCAACAATGGCCAGGGGTTGAAAGGCGACACGTCGCTCTATCGCCAGATCAACATCGTCGATCTCTCCGGCGCCACCGACATTGCCGGCACCGATTTCGACAAGGACAAGCCGGTCGCCCCCAAGGGCGTCGTCGACGCTTCGGTGACGCCGGCCAGGCTGACGCCGTTCATAGACGTCAACGACAATGCCGAGCTTGGCCGCTTCGGCTTGCACAATGGCGCGCCGAACGACCACAACAATCTCTCCGAGAAGTGGGAGGCAATGTCGCTCGCCAGCGTGCTCGATCCGAAACTGCCCGACGATTACTTCCTGTTCGTCGCCAATGACAACGACTTCCTGACGCAGGACGGTTTCCAGGTCGGCGCGCCCTACAAGGCCGAGGACGGCGCCGACGTCGACACCATGTTCCTGGTCTATCAGGTCACGCTTCCCGGCCTGAACAAGAAGTAACGGCTGCTGGCACGATCGAATGGCCGGCCTTTCGGCCACCGGTCCATTCGGCAAGGATGCATCTCGATCCGGCCTGCGATATCGTCGCAGGCCGGACTCAAAGATCAACCTTTGCCGAGTTGCCCGCCATGGACGAGAAGATGCCCACGCGCCGGCGCACCGGCGACCTGACCAGCGGACCGATCCCCCGCACGCTGCTGCTGTTTGCCCTGCCGGTGCTCGGGTCCAATGTGCTGCAGTCGCTCAATGGTTCGATCAACGCCGTCTGGGTCGGCCGTTTCCTCGGTGAATCGGCGCTGACCGCCACCTCCAACGCCAATCTGGTGCTGTTCCTCATCCTCGGCACCGTGTTCGGCATCGGCATGGCGGCGACCATCCTGGTGGCGCAATCGGTCGGCGCCCGCGACCTGCCCGAGGCTCGGCGTATCGTCGGCACCAGCGCCACCTTCTTCTTCCTGGTTTCGGTGGTGTTCGCGGTTTGCGGCTGGATCTGGGTCGACGCGATCCTCAAGACGCTGGGAACACCGGCCGACGCGTTGCCGCTGGCGCGGTCCTACCTGCGCATCATCTTCGTCGCCGTGCCGATGATGAACCTTCTGTCCTTCGTGATGACGGTGCTGCGCGGCGCCGGCGATTCACGAACGCCCTTCCTGTTCATGGCAATCGCCGTCGTGCTCGACGTCGTGCTCAACCCCCTGCTCATTCGCGGCATCGGCCCGTTCCCGGAACTCGGCATTGCCGGCTCGGCCACATCGACGCTGATCGGACAGACGGTGAGCGTTACAGCCATCCTGATCGTCCTCTATGCGCGCAAGCACCCGCTGCGGTTGGCAGGCGCCAACCTCGCTTTGTTGCGGCCGGACCCGACCCTGTTGCGCATCATCGTCTTCAAGGGCGTGCCGATGGGCTTGCAGATGATCGTCATTTCCGTCGCCGCGCTGACGGTGATGGGCATCGTCAACTCCTACGGCTCCCAGGTCGCTGCCGCCTACGGCATCGCCGCGCAGCTCTGGACCTACATCCAGATGCCGGCGCTCGCCATCGGCGCCGCAGTCTCCTCGATGGCGGCGCAGAATGTCGGGGCAGGACGCTGGGACCGCATCGGCCGCATCGCCGCCTCCGGCATCGGCTTCAACCTGGTTCTGACCGGCGCCTTGGTGGCCCTGCTCTGGTTTTTCGACCGTTCGGTGCTCAGCCTGTTCCTCATCAGCGATAGCGCCGCGATCGACATCGCCGCCCATATCAACAATGTCGCGTCGTGGTCGTTCATCCTGTTCGGCATCACCATCGTGCTGTTCGCAACCGTGCGCGCCACGGGCGCCGTGATGCCGCCGCTGATCATCCTGGTGATCTCGGTGCTGATCGTGCGCACCGGCTTTGCCTACTTCTTCCGCAGCTTCATCGGCGAGGAAGCGCTATGGTGGAGCTTTCCGGCCGGTTCGATCACCTCGCTGGTGCTGGCTGTGGGCTACTACCGCTTCGGCCGTTGGCGCATCATGCACATGATCGAGAACAGGCCGGCCGCCGGTGAGCCGCCGGACACCGGCCTCGGCGTGCCGCGCCAACGCGCGCATCTGTCACCGGAAACGCCGAACGGCTGAAAGGCCTCAGATTACCGAGTATCGGTTATGGAAAGGGGCCGCAGGTGGTTGCGGCCCCTTTCCTTCATGCGATCCTGCATGGCGCCGAACCGGCACAATGGGCGCTATTTGCACGCAAAGCCTGGCGCGATCTTGCATTTGCCGGGACGCGGCTTGTGCGGGGGCCGATGGTGCGGAGGCCTATGATGCGGCGGCCGGTGGTGCCAATGCGGCGGCCGATGATGCGGCGGACGCACGATAATGACCGGCGGATGCACGACATGAGCGCGCTGCAGATACCCGGAACTGACCCAGCCACGCACGCCGCCATGATGGATGTTGCACCAGCCTGGCTGGCAGCCGAGCACATTGACACGGGCGCCGGCCGGCAAGGTCGCGACTTTATGGTAGCCGGCTCCTGGTCCCGTACGCACATTGAGGTCTGTAGTCGTGTGGGCGCCATAGGCGAAGGCCGCCGCGGACGTTCCAAAGACGGCGGCCAGGATGGTCGCGATACAAAGCAACAATCGAAATCTCATCAGTCCCTCCATTCCGTCACAACCGGCAAAATGCCAGATGTTTCAGCGCTCCGTTGCGGCTGACAGCCGGACGGTAACGCGGCAAACCCAAGCCATTACTTTGCCCGGCCTGATGCGCCTGCTGGCAGGGAACAGGCGCGCGGAAAGAAAGTCAAGAAATGACCGGTACCGGCAACCCGAACCGCGACGCCTGCACTTTGATTTCCCGCATTATAGTTGAGGAATTGCTTGAAGCGCTGTTCGCGACCCGCCGATCGCTGGCTGCCGTTTACTATCTTTTCGATCACGGCCGGGACATGAGCTTGATTTGCGTAGCCCGTTTTGCGAACGCTGCCAGAGGTCGCCATATCGGCTGATTGTGCTCGCTTTGACGCGAATTATCCGCCAGACTTTCTTCACCATTCGCGGGCCAGACGCGCCGCGACGCAGACGGTCAAATCCGTTGCGCGACAGCGGGATAGAGCGGTTTCCTGATGGCTGCTCCAGGGGAAGGTGAGTTCATGGGCAAGGGACGGGTCGAAGCTTTCACCGATGGTGTCGTGGCCATCATCATCACCATCATGGTGCTGGACCTGAAGGTGCCGGAGGGCGAGGACTTTTCCGCTCTGGTTCCACAGTGGCCGATCTTCCTGTGCTACGTGCTCTCCTTCATCAACGTCGGCATCTACTGGAACAATCTGCACAACATGTTCCACACGGTGCAGCGCGTCGACGGTGGTGTACTGTGGGCAAACCTGCATCTTCTGTTCTGGCTGTCGCTGATGCCGGTGACCACCGCCTTCATGGGCGAGAACCATTTTGCCAGGGTCCCGGTCGCCGTCTACGGTCTCGACCTCGCTCTGTGCGCCGCCGCCTACACCATTCTCGTCACCGCGCTGCACCGGCTGCACGGCGCGGACACAGCATTCGCCAAGGCTGTGGGCCGGGACTTCAAAGGGAGGGCTTCGTTGGTCGCCTATGTCGTCGCCATCCCGCTGGCTTTCGTCAACCAGTGGATCGGTGTCGCGATCTTTGTTCTGGTCGCCCTGGTCTGGCTTGTGCCGGACAGGCGTTTCGCGCGGGTGATCGAAAAGTAGGTTGCCCTACCTTGGCTTTCGCATCGCCTTAAGCTTTTCCGCCACTGCGGCGGCAAGATCGGCGTATCGCTCCTCCAGCCGCTCGGCCGCCTTGATGATCGAGAAATCGTGGCCGAATTTCTCCAGCGCCATGCGCAACTTCTCGACGAACTCCGCCTGTTTTTCGAGCGCGGAAAACAGCGTTCTCACCTGCGCCTCGCTGATGTCGGGATTGGCAAGCATCTGTGGCACTTCGCGACCCATCTGGTCGCCGGTGGCGGTCTGCTCTTTCAGGATTTCGACCCAGTCCGTCAATCCGCGGCACTCCTCTTGAGAGTGCAGCATGTACAGCGCCGGCCAGCGCGGTCAACCCGAAGTGGTCGATACGACCTTGCATGAGGCTCTTGCCGCGCTAAGTTCGCGGCAATCTCGAGAAGGAAAATCCGCTCATGACTGACGACGCCGACATCCAGACCGCCCTGCCCGCGCTCGCCCACGGCAATACCGCCGTCATCACCGGCGGCGCCAGCGGCATCGGCCTTGCCGCGGCCAAACGGCTGGCATTCATGGGCATGAAGATCGTTGTCGCCGATATTGGCGGCGCCCGCCTCGACGAGGCCGCCCGCGTCATCGCCGCGATTGCCGGCGACGATGCCACGCTCGCCGTCGCAACCGACGTCTCCAGGGCCGACGAGGTCGACCGCCTGGCGGACCGGGCATTCGGCGCCTTCGGCGGCGTGTCGCTGCTGATGAACAATGCCGGCGTCGGCAACAATCCCGGCAAGCCGTGGGAGAACCGCGATGCCTGGAGGCAGTTGCTGGACATCAACTTCTGGGGTGTCGTCCATGGCGTCGAAGCGTTCACGCCGCGCATGCTGGCTGCCGGCGCCCCGGGGCTGATCATCAACACCGGCTCCAAGCAGGGCATCACCACGCCACCCGGCAACCTCGCCTACAACGTGTCGAAGGCCGGTGTGAAAACCTTCACCGAAGGCCTGGCGCATGCGCTGCGCAACGAACCCGGCGCGAAACTGGCCGCGCATCTGCTCATCCCCGGCTTCACCTACACGGGCCTGACCGAGGGCGCGACGGAAAAGCCGGCGGGCGCCTGGACCGGCGAACAGGTCGTTGACTTCATGCTGGATTCGCTGGTTCGCGGCGACTTCTACATCCTGTGCCCTGACAATGAAGCGGCCCGCCCCATGGACGAGAAACGCATGGCCTGGGCGATCGGCGACATCATCGAAAACCGTCCTGCTTTGTCGCGCTGGCATCCCGATCACAAACAGGCTTTTACGGTGTTCATGGAGCGCGGAGCGTGATCTCTACCCCAGCGTTCGCGCGAGCGGGTGCAATTGAACACACGCGACAGGTGTATTGACCGGAAAACACACCTTATCGGTTTGTTGCGATACTGGTCTAGCAGGCAAGAGAGCCTGTTCCTTCCGCTTCACGGCGGTTTACCTCCGCCCCTCCCGCCGCGCCACCCCCGCATGGCGGGAGGGGTTTAAGTCCGGAGTGCGCGGAGCTTCCTGAAAACACCGCTCGGCCCTGCATGGACTGCTCCACCAGCGGCGTGCTTTCGCCGGGCCTGCCCATCCGAAACCGGCCTGCTCGAGGTCATCCTGCCGGACTTCAGGAGGCGCTGTTTTCCCAGCTATCGAGGAAGGTCTCGATCGGCATGGACTGCATGTCCGGGACTGCCCTGGCGAGCTTTTCGGCCGGCCAGTCCCACCAGGCGAGACGTTCGATCCGCTCGGCGACATCATCGGCAAAACGCTGCCGCAGCGGTCTGGCCGGCACGCCGGTGACGATGGTGTAGGGCGGCACGTCGTGCGTCACCACCGCATTGGCCCCCACCACCGCGCCATTACCGATGGCCACGCCCGGCATGATCACCGCGCCATGGCCGATCCAGACATCATGGCCGATGGTCACCGCCTTGGACCGACGCCGTTCCCGAAACGCGGTGTCGACGCCCAGCCAGCGAAAATACTCGTTCGGCCGGTAACTGACCTTGTGCTGGGTCAACCGCTCGATCGGGTGCTCCAGCGCATTGATGCGGCTGTTGGACGCGATCGAACAGAATTTGCCGATGGTCGTATAGATGGCTTCGGAATGCCGCTCGAAATAGGTGAAGTCACCGACCGTCACTTCGCGCAGCACGACGCGCTCGCCGATCGAGGCATAGCGCCCGAGCTTGCACGCCTTCAGTTCCGCGGTCGGATGGATGCGCGGCTCGGAATCCTTCAGGACAAGATTTTCGGAACGGTCCATGCGGGCGCTTTACGCCCGCCCGATTGGTCCCGCAAGCCGGGACCAGCCGCTTCGGCCGATTGCGGGGTTACTTCGGCTTGCCGCTGGTCCACACCACGTTCTGACCATAGAGCGGCACCGTGGTGACGGACATCTTCGCCGAGCCGTTCTGCACCTGGCGCGAATGCGACAGATAGATCAGCGTTTCGTTCTTCTTGTCGTAGATGCGGTTTACGACCTGCTTCTTCCAGATCAGGCTGAGGCCTTGCTTGAACACCTCCTCGCCGCTCTCGCTCATGTCGATGGCGCCGATTGTGATCGGACCGGTCTGGCGGCAGGAGATCGAGGAATCACTGGGGTCCTCGAACCAGTTGCCCTTGTGCAGGCGATCGATGATGCCGCGATCGAAATAGGAAACATGGCAGGTCACGCCATCCACCTTCGGGTCCTTGATCGCCTCGACGATGATGTCGTTGCCGAGCCAGTCGACGCCAACCTTGCCCACTTCCTGGGCGAAGGCAGCTCCGCTGCCGAAGACAACACATGCGGCCAGCGCGCCACCAACCAGTTTTCGCCCAATCAGTCCTTGCAAGACAGCCTCCAGCGGTTCGAGTTTGCTGATGTCAGGTGGGACGGTCGGCCAGGATTTGCAAGCAGGTCGCGTGCAACGCATTGACGGTTGCGGCAACGAGGCATCTTTGCGTGCCCCCTGTCAAACCGCTAGGATTGTGCGTCGAACCGGCACACGGCGCCGTTGCGGCCAACAATGAATTCACGAAACGGACCTGCACTGATGATGCGTTCAATCCTGGTCGGCATACTCGTCCTGATGGCGGCGGGCATCGGCTGGCTCACCTTCGACTGGTATCGCGGGCACTATGGCGGCGAGCCATACGGCGGGTCCTTCACCCTGACCGACCAGAAGGGTGCGCCAATCACCGAAGCCGCGTTCCGGGGCCAGCCCAGCATCGTCTTCTTCGGCTTCACCCACTGCCCCGAAGTTTGCCCGACCACGCTGTTCGAGCTCGCCGGCTGGCTGAAGACGCTGGGGGATGACGGCAAGAACCTGCGCGCCTATTTCGTCTCGGTCGACCCGGAGCGCGACACGCCCGATGTCATGAAGGCCTATGTCGGCAATTTCTCCGATCGCATCGTTGGCATCACCGGCGATCCCGACAAGGTCCACGCCATGGCCAAGTCCTTCGGCATCTACTGGAAGAAGGTCGATACAGGCGACGGCGACTATACGATGGACCACACCGCCTCGGTGCTGCTGCTCAACGCCAAGGGTGACTTTGCCGGCACCATCGCCTATGGCGAGAGCGCCGACGCCGCCATCGCCAAGTTGAAGCGGCTGGCGGCGAACGGCCAGACATGATCTTCAACTGAATATCCGTGGGGCGAAAGCCGCCAAACGGGTTTCGGCCGAGATCCTGCTCCAACAAGAAACACGATCCATGACCCAGACGCGCCTTCATTTCATCGCCGGCAAGATAGAGTCCATCAGCATGTTTGCCGCCCTCGAGGCCGCATTCGAGGATGAGGGCCTGCCAATCGCGGTGCTGGAGGTCGATGAGGACAAGGACATCCACGAGGTGTCTGTCTACACCGATGGCGACGAGGACGCCGTCGAGGCGCGGATGAAGGACGTTCTCGCCAGCCTTGCCCTGTCAAAGCCGATCGAGCGCGAAACCCTGCCCGACATCGACTGGGTGGCGCGCTCGCTGGAGGGATTGAAGCCGGTGCGCGCCGGCCGGTTCTTCGTCCACGGCGCGCATGACCGCAGGAAACGCCACAGCGGCGAACTGGCCATCGAGATCGAGGCCGGCCTTGCCTTCGGCACCGGTCATCACGGCACCACCGCCGGCTGCCTGGAAATGCTGGAGCAGGTCGTGCGCCGCGAGCACCCGCGCAATGCGCTCGACCTCGGCACCGGCAGCGCCGTGCTGGCCATCGCGGTGGCCAAGCTCGCCCATATTCGAGTGCTGGCGACCGACATCGATCCCATAGCCGTCAAGGTCGCCGCCGACAATGCGCGGCTCAACCATGTCAAGGCGCTGGTGGAAACGGTGACCGCGCCGGGCTTTCACCACCCGATCTTCGCCAGGCGCGCACCCTTCGACCTCATCGTCGCCAACATATTGGCGCGGCCGCTGATGCGGCTGGCCCCGCAAATGGCTGCTCATGTCGCCTGGGGCGGCTCGATCGTCCTGTCAGGCATTCTCGACCGCCAGCGCGATGCGGTTGTTGCAGCCTATGTCGGCCAGCAGTTCCGCCACGTGCGCACCTTGCACCGCGAGGGCTGGGTGACAATCCATCTCAAGCGCTGAGACCGGCAAACGCTGTTGGTCACGGACGGGTTGAGTTCGTTTGAGCAGTGCCGACCTTGCGGGATCATGCTCCAAGGTGTGTTGAGATCCAGGTCAGGCCGAGCGTTTGCAGGCCGGCATCACCCGAATCTCAATACAGCTTAGAATTTCACGCCAAGATTGGCCTTGAACCCGTTGTCGAAAGCATTCGGGCCGAACTGCCCGGCATAGGACACGCCAAGCGTTGTATTCCGTGCCAATTGCACGTCGAATCCGGCTTCGACCAGCATGGCGTCCCTGGCGATAGGCACGCCGGCGATGGTGAAGTCGCTGCCGCCGGCAAAGGCGACGCTCGACAGCGGCGTCACGTCGCCGAAGGCATGGCGCCAGCCGAACATGCCGCGCGCGGTGGCCGACACGCCGCCGATCGTGACGTCCGTGGAAGCCCTGACGCCCAGCGTGGTGAAGGTCGCGTCGGTCGTCGAACTGCCGCTCGTCAGAGCCGCCGTACCGCCCGTCTCGGTAAAGCCATCGGTATGCAGATTGACATAAGCGAGGTTGGCGAAGGGCTCGAAGGCTAACGGCCCACCGGTCTTGTAGGCAAGTTCACCGAAAGCCTGAGCGGTGGCGGCATCATAATTAGCCGACAAATTATCGGAGAAGCCGTCGAAGGCAACCGAACGCGACGTTGAGATCCGGTGCCAGGTATAGGCAGCCCCCGTGCGGAAGGCGATCGCGCCCCACTCGGTCCCGCCATAGAGGCCGAGATGATAATTGTCGCTGTCGCCAGGGGAATTGTGGTCGTCGGCATTGAAGCTGGTGCGGCTGTAGCCGCCGAGCAGGCCGATCCGCCAATTGCCGGCCATGCCGTCGGCGCCCATCAGGACGCCTCCGGTCGAGCGGTGGAGGGCCGCGGCATTGCCGTCGCTATCCGTGCCGCCCCATGCGCCAAAGCCCTGGGTCCAGACCGCGAACCGATCGGTGTCGGCGGCTGCCGGCCGGAGACCGTCCTCGCCATAGGCCATGACCGGCAGCGAGGCGGTCTTGCCGCTGTCGCCGAAGGCGCCACGCAGGCGTGCCGTCACCGCGTCCTGCAGGAAGTGGCTGTCCTGCACGAGGGCACCCTTGGCGGATGCGTGAATCTCGCCGGACAACTGGTCCAAGGCGGCTTGCGCGGCGGCATCACTTGGCAAGGCGAGGAACGCGTTGACCAGGGCGCTGCCGGCGGCACTGTCCAGACCGTTGCCGGTCGCGATCTGGTTCGGCGTCACGCCGACCGAGCCGAAGCTCTTGCTCTTGGTGACACCGACATAAACGTTTTTGGCGTCCTGACTGAGGGCAAGGCTGAGGAAATTGGAAACCTGCGCATCTGATTCGAGCGTAAACTGCCCGCTGACGCCACCGGTTGCCGAAAGTACCGTGTACTGCGCG
Organism: Mesorhizobium carmichaelinearum; assembly: GCA_943370265.1. GTDB lineage: Bacteria > Pseudomonadota > Alphaproteobacteria > Rhizobiales > Rhizobiaceae > Mesorhizobium > Mesorhizobium carmichaelinearum_A. Next base: position 417,622 of record CALRQH020000001.1, on the reverse strand, counting down.
CCCGGCACATAGGCGCCGGCGTCGAGCTTGGTGACGGCCAGGCCGGCCCCCGCGGTGATCGTGGCAGTGCCCTTCACATCGATCAGGTCGGAGCCAGCGCCATTCAGTTCCACCGCATAGGTCGAACCGGAAGCGAAACTTGCATTGCCGGTGACCGTGAGCGTGCCTATGGCATTCTTGCCGGGTTCGACCGTGCCCTTGGCCACCAGTCCGCCGATCGTGCCGTTGCCGCCGAGTATCCCGCCACTGTCGACGGTGACGACGGACCCCAGCTTGTTGGTAACCAGCAAAGTGCCGGCCTGAACCTCGGCCGCACCGGAAAAACTGCTGCTGTTGCCTGAGAGCTCGAAGGTTCCGCTGCCGGCCTTGATCAGCCCGCCGGTTCCTGTGATGCCGCCGGAAAAAACCGTCGACGTGTTGTCGCCGCCGGTCGTCAGCGTTGCCGTGCCGGCGTCGGCCGAACCGGCGCCGGCGAGCGAGCCGATGACTTGGTTGAGATTGCCGAGCGATAGCGTCGCACCACTCGCGACCGTATAGGCGCTGTTCTTGCTGAAGATGTTTTCGTCGCCCGCCTCGAGCGTGCCCTCGGCAACATTGGTTGCCGTGGCGTAGGTGTTGTTGTCGGCGAAGCCGGTGATCGTCAGCGTGCCCGTGCCGAGCTTCGTGAACGTTCCGTGCTGAACCTCGCCATCGATCATGTTTGAGCTGGTGCTCAGGTTGAAACCCTGCGTATCGATAGCGCCGCCGCTCGCGCCAAAAACCATGAGGCCGTTGGACACAACGAGATTGTCAGCACCGGCCTGCAATGTACCGCCATCCAGCGTGAGTTGCCCGGATCCGGCCGCTCCGAGCGCATCGTTGGACATTATCCGGAGTGTGCCTTCGCTGATCGTTGCGCCACCGGTGAAGCTGCTGGAACTCGTGCTGGAGCCCAGGACGAGCGTGCCCGCGCCGGTCTTCAAGATCGAGGCGGGATCGCCGAATTCTGTGATCGTTCCGGCATAGGCACCCGTCCCCGAACCGACATTCATCGTGATGCTATTGTACATCAGCAGGTCGTTGGTGATGGTGATGCCGTCCTGAATGTCGATCGTCGTGCCGCCGCTCGCCGAAACCGAACCGCTGCCAAGGGCGTCGTTGTTGCCAAGGCTGAGTGCGCCGTTGTAGAGATTGGTCCCGCCTGTATAGCTGCTGGCGCCCATCAGCGTCAGCGTGCCGGTCCCCACCTTCGTGATCGACAGTGTGCCGGTCTGCTCCTGGATCTGAGCGTTGAGCGTTGTGCTGGTGTTAAGGCCGCCAATCTCGAAATTGCCGTTGGAGCCGTTCGGATCCCCATAATAGGAAAGGACACCGCTCCCCTCGACGGAACCCAGGGCAACCGTGCCGGAGCCTCCCAATGAGACCGAACCGCCGTTGAGGACGAACTTGGCGTTCGCGCCCGAGGCCGGCGACGCATCGGAGGAGTAGAAGGCCACGCCGCCATAGGCATTCACCGTATAGACGACATTGCTGCCAGCGTCGGCGTTCCGGATGTTGATATAGCTGGCCGCGCTCCAAGAGCCTGCGACCGTGAAATTCTGCGTCACGCCGGACGTGTTGTTCACGCCACCATTGATGTTGAGATAGGCCCCGTTGGAAACATTCACGGTATAGGCGGTGGCGGGACCGTTGAACGTCACGGTGTCGACCGTGACGTAGCCAACAGGATTGGGTGTGCTTAGATTGACGACAGTATTCGTTGTACCCGCACCGAAGACCGCTGGCGCCGAAGGAGAGTTCGGCACCGTTCCCCCACTCCAATTGGCTCCATCCAGGTAGTCGGAACTCGTCTGCCCCGTCCATTCCTGCGCGCCCGCGGATGTCGCGAAGGCAATGCCGGCCAGGGCCGTGCCAATCAGCAGACCACGCCGCCGGGCGCGTCGGGTCATGGCCGGCTGCTTGACCAGCGTTCGTCGCGCCTGCAGCGGAAAGCGGTTCTCGCTGTCGCTCGGCCCCGTTGAGTTGCTCATGCCCTGCCCCATGCTCTCACATTTCCAGTTCAGACCCGCCAGGCGATCTGGTTGTCACGATCCATATGGTTGAAGAGAAGGTTGCCGCTGGCCTGCCCGACAGGCGCCCGCGATCAGCCGTTCAGATTTCTATCGTGCGGATATGTTTCAGACACGGCTTGGAGACAACCGCTCCCGCGCGACCGAACCCCGCACTCACCGACGCTCCCCATTCCGACGCTGATCGGAAGGCACCCCGCCCGTCCCGTCGACATTGCCAGTTAAGAACCCGGGCACGATAGATCAGCTGACGTGGCGGCGTCGCTGACCAAAACTGGGTGTATTCTGCAATTCTTGGTGGTAGTGCAGTTCCGCAACACTCTCCATTTACGCGGCGATGGCGGCGACATCTGGCGAGCCTGGACCAAAGCCGGCTAGTTGTCAGGCCTTGGCCGCTGTCGCTAGTGGTTGGGCGCGCGTCATTTCCGAAATCGATTCCGGTTTTCGGGGCCATGCGCTACGGTCAAGGCACGCATCGCAGGAGAGGCCACCATGTTCCAGACCTTTGATTCCGCCGGTGATCCGGCTGTCGGCAAGCCGCGCGTGGCGCTGCTGCGCCAATGGCTGGCGGCCAATGGGCTCGACGGCTTCATCGTGCCCCGTGCCGACGAACACCAGGGCGAATATGTCGCCGACCGCTCGGCGCGGCTGAAGTGGCTGACCGGCTTCAGCGGCTCGGCCGGCGTTGCCATCGTGTTGCGCGACCGTGCCTTTATCTTTGTCGACGGCCGTTACACGCTGCAGGTTCGCCACGAAGTCGATCTCGACATTTTTTCGGTCGAAAGCCTCGTCGACAATCCGCCCGCCGCCTGGATCAGGGACAATCTCGGCAAGGGTGCGCGGCTCGGCTTCGATCCATGGCTGCACACGATCAGCGAGGTCAAGGCGCTGCAGGCCTCGGCGGAGAAGACCGGCACGATCCTGGTGCCGCTCGACAGGAACCCGATCGATGCCATCTGGAAGGACCAGCCCCAGGCGCCGGCGGCGCCGGTCGAGCTTCATCCGATCGCCTTTGCCGGTGAACTGGCCAAGGACAAGCTGGCGCGGCTGGCGGCGGCCATCGGCAAGGACGGCGCCACCCATGCGGTGCTGACCGACCCCTCCTCCATAGCCTGGGCCTTCAACATCCGTGGCGGCGACGTGCCGCACACTCCGTTGGCGCTCGGCTTTGCGGTGCTCGCCGCCGATGGATCGCACCAGCTGTTCATGGATAAGCGTAAGTTTTCGCGCCAGGTCGCGGCCTATCTCACCCAGCTTGCTGACCTGCGTGAGCCCGATGAATTCGAAGGCGCGATCGTGGCCCTTGCCAAGGGCGGCGCGAAAATCGCGCTCGATCCGGTGCTGGCGGCGGACAAGTTGCGCATGCTGGTCGAGGGCAATGGCGGCAGCGTCATCGCGGCCGCGGATCCTGCCCGTATCCCGCGCGCAACCAAGAATCAGGCCGAGATCAATGGCAGCCGCGCCGCCCACCGCCGCGACGGCGCGGCGATCGCCAAATTGCTGTGCTGGCTGGATCGGCAGAAACCCGGCTCGCTCGACGAGATCGACGTCGTAACCAAGCTCGAGCAGACCCGCCGGCAGACGGGCGAAGAAACGCAGATGCCGCTGCGCGACGTATCGTTCGACACCATTTCGGGCGCAGGCCCCAACGGCGCCATCATGCATTACCGCGTCTCGCGCGCCACCAACCGCAAGCTCCGCGACGGCGAGTTGTTCCTGCTCGATTCCGGCGGACAGTACCAGGACGGCACCACCGACATCACCCGCACCGTGCCGATCGGCACGCCGACCGAGGAAATGCGCGAACGCTTCACCCTGGTGCTGAAGGGCATGATCGGCATTTCCACCCTGCGCTTCCCGCAGGGCACGCGCGGTTCCGAAATCGACGCGGTGGCGCGTATGGCCCTGTGGAAGCACGGCTGTGATTTCGCCCATGGCACCGGCCATGGCGTCGGCTCGTACCTCGCAGTGCATGAAGGCCCGCAGCGCATCGCCCGGACCGGCACCGAAAAGCTGCTGGAGGGCATGATGCTGTCCAACGAGCCCGGCTATTACAAGGAAGGCTCCTACGGCATCCGCATCGAGAACCTCATTCTGGTGACCCCAGCCGCCCAGATCGACGGCGGCGATCTTGCCGTACATGGCTTCGAGACGCTGACGCTGGCGCCGATCGACATCAGGCTGGTGCGCACCGACCTGTTGAACCGCGACGAACTGCATTGGCTGGACACTTACCATGCCCGGGTGCTGGCCGAGATCGGGCCGATGGTGGACGGAGAAACGCTGGCCTGGCTGGAGAAGGCGACAGCGCCACTGCCGCATGACGCGAAGATCTGAGTGCAGGCCTGTAGCTTGAAAAGCCGGCGCGGCCCCTCATCCGCCTGCCGGCACCTTCTCTCCGTACAGCGACGGGGGGAAGGGAAGCGCGCCAACGCTGGCAATTGGCGAAACCATCGGTGACAGCCTCTTTCTCCCCGTTCTACGGAGAGAAATGCCTGGCAGGGCAATGAGGCGGCGCCAACGTTCGAAACGATCGCGCGTCGAACTCTACCCGACGAACTGCCGCGCCACGATCAATACCGCCGCGCCCGCCAGAAACATAGACATCAGCCCGCCGCGCAACGACACAACAGCTGTGACGATCAGCGCCGCCCATTCCGCCGGTCCGGCACTCAGCGCCGCGGGCGCCACCAGCGTCGTCAGCACCGCCGCCGGCACGGCGTTCAGCCCGGCCTCGACACGCGGATGGATATTGTCAAAACGCGAGATGACCAGATGCCCGCCGACGCGCGTGAGATAGGTTGCGATGGCACCCGCAATGATGATCCAGAAGGTCGTGCTCATCGCCTTGCCTCCACGCCGCTGTGATGGGGAGGCAAGATGACCGCCAGCAGCACTCCGGCGATGGCGCCGATCGAGACATGCCAGGGCGAGCCCACCGTCTTGTAGGCGATGATGGAGGCAGCGGCACTGGCAATGACCACCGGCAGCCACAGCGGTCGCTTGCGGAAGCCCAGCACGAGTCCCAGGAAATAGATCGGCAGCAGGAAATCGATGCCCAGCGCATGCGTGTCGGGAATGAGCTTGCCGAATATCGCACCGAGCGTGCTCTCGACCACCCAGAACACATAGACCGGCAGGCCGAGCCCCAGATACCAGGCGAAGCCGACCGTCTTGCCCGACACTGCCCGTGCCTCGGCCACTGCGAACTGCGGATCGGTGAGGATGAAATAGCCGAGCGCCTGCTGGGTGACCGGCCAGTGTGCGATACGCCGGCCGATGCCGGCTGAGTAAAGCACATGGCGGAAATTGACCGCGAAGATCGACAGCACGACCAGCCACGGCTGTACATGCTGGCCGAACAGTTCGATGCCGACCATCTGGCTGGCGCCGCCGAAGATCAGCGCGCTCATCAGGAACGCCTCGAACACGGAGAATCCATTGTCGACGGCAATCGCCCCGAAGAGCAGTGCGAACGGCGCCGAGGCCACGACGACGGGCATCGAAAGCCGCACGCCGTTCCAGAAATCGCTTCCCGCACGGCTTTCCGAGATTGCTTCCGCCGCCATGGACCACTCCCTGGGAAAGCATGTGATTTAGGGAGCGCTGCCTGCCCTGTCACACGAATTCGCTTGAGCCAAACGATCAGCGGAAATGATCGTTGCTCGGCGAAAGGTCAGGCATGTGCTGCCTCGATCGCCCTGCCCCAGTCCAGCAGCGGCTTGGCCCGCAACGTGAAATCCACGAGTTCGTCGACCAGTTCCGGACCGTGGATTCCCGCCGGATCGATCTTGTGGCGGACGACAAAATGCCGGTTGCGGATCGCCGCCACGAGATCGGCATCATCGACGTGTTCGAAGCCGCGCGGCGTGCGCTTCATGCAACCTTCGGTGTCGAGTTCGAGGCCCTTTTTCTTCAGCGCCGCCGCCATGGCGCGAAACCTGTCCGGCTGTGCCGCGATCGACCTTCGAATCGCCAGCAGCAGCGCGGCTTCCGGCTGCCACCAGGCGACGCCGGCAAAGCAACCCTCCAGCCCGACATGGACGTAGAACACGCCATGGACCGCCTTGCTGCCATCAGGCGACAGGATCGCCGACACATGCCGGTTATAAGGGCGCTTGTCCTTGGCGAAGCGCACATCGCGGTTGATCCGGAACAGCGATTTCTTGCGATCGCCGCGCAAGCCCAGCCCCGCCGCCGAGAACCGTTCGGTCAGCGTTTCTACGAGATCGCCCATCGGATCGCGCAATTCCTGTTCGAACAGGTCGCGGTTTTCGAGGAACCACTCGCGGTTCTGATGGAAATCCAGCGCCTTCAGGAACGGGATGGCCTTTGGGCCGAAGCCTTTGAATGTCCCTTCCATCACGCCTTGCCGATCCGCGCGAGCCAGGCATCCTCGTCGATCACCTCGATGCCGAGTTCGCTGGCAAGCCTGAGTTTCGAGCCGGCGCCCGGTCCTGCCACGACAAGATCGGTCTTCGCCGAGACGGAGCCGGCCACCTTGGCGCCGAGGCGTTCGGCCATCGCCTTGGCTTCGGAGCGTGTCATCTTCTCCAGCGAGCCGGTGAACACGACCGTCTTGCCGGCGACCTCGCTGTCGGCCGAGACGTTGACGATATACGGCTTCGGGCGGACCTGCTGGAGCAGCGCGTCCAGCACGTCGTCGTTGCGTTCATTGCCGAAGAAATCACGCAGCGCACCGATCACCGTGTCGCCGATGCCGTTGACCGACGGGAAAACGGTGTGCGGATCTTCAGCCGCCGCCGTCTCCTTGCCCACGCGGATCAACTCCTCGATGGTGGAGAACGTGCGCGCAAGCACGGCGGCCGTCGTTTCGCCGATGTGACGAATCCCCAGCGCGAAGATGAAGCGGTCGAGTTCGGGTTCGCGGCGCGAATCGATGGCCGCGAACAGCTTGTCGAGGCCCTCATAGTTGCGATCCTCGACGCTGCGCACATTCTTGCGCGTCTTGCCTGATGCGGCCTCGCGCTGCCTGGCCTGCTCCTCGCGTCGTTCGGCCAGCGCCCTGGTGACAGCGGGACGGCGATCCTTGAGCGTGAAGATATCGGCCGCTGTCTTGATCAGTCCGGCATTGAAGAACGTGTCTATGTTTTCCGCGCCGAGGCCCTCGATATCCAGGGCACCGCGTGACACGAAATGGCGCAATCGTTCCACGGCCTGCGCGGCGCAGATCAACTCGCCGGTGCAGCGCCGGCGGGAATCTTCCTTGCCGGTCTTCTCATTGATCTCGCGAGTCGCGGGCGAACCACAAACTGGACAGGTGTGCGGAAACGCATAAGGCACGGCATCGGCCGGGCGCTTGTCGATGACGACGCTGACGATCTGCGGAATGACATCGCCTGCCCGCTGGATCACCACCGTGTCACCGATGCGTACGTCGATACCGTCACGGATCGGCAGGCCGTTGCTGTCAAAACCCTTGATGTAATCTTCATTGTGAAGCGTGACGTTTTCGACCACGACGCCGCCAACCGTGACCGGTGCCAGCCGCGCGACCGGCGCCAGCGTGCCGGTGCGACCGACCTGGATGTCGATCCTCTGAACGGTCGTCATGGCCTGTTCGGCCGGAAATTTGTGAGCCACGGCCCAGCGCGGTTCGCCGGTGACGAAACCCCATCTGCGCTGCAGTTCCAGCTGGTCGACCTTGTAGACGACGCCGTCAATGTCGTAGCCCAGCGAAGAGCGCTGCTCCTCGATCCGGTGATAATGCGCGATCAGTTCGTCGGCCGACCTGGCCCGCACCATCAACGGGGTGATCTTGAACCCCCACTCCGCGAATTTTCGCACAGAATCATACTGGGTCGGCGCGGGATCTTCCGTGGTGTAGCCCCAGGCATAGGCGAAGAATTTGAGGTTTCGGCTTGCGGTGACCGAGGCATCCTTCTGGCGCAGCGACCCAGCCGCCGTGTTGCGCGGATTGACGTAGTCCTGGCCGCCAGCCGCCGCCGAGCGCTGCTTCAGCGCCTCGAATTCCGCATAGGTCATGTAGACCTCGCCGCGTATCTCGATGACCTCCGGCCAGCCCGAGCCCTTCAGCCGTGCGGGGATGTCGGCGATGGTCCTCAGATTGGCGGTGATGTCTTCTCCGACCGCACCATCGCCACGCGTTGCGCCCTGCACGAACACGCCGTTCTCGTAGCGCAGCGAGGCCGACAGGCCGTCGATCTTCGGCTCCGCCGTGAAGGCGATGTCGAGGTCCTTGTCGCGGTCGAAGAAGCGCCTGCCACGTTCGATGAAATCGGCGACGTCCTCGTCGGTATAGGCCTTGGCGAGGCTGAGCATCGGCACCACATGGCGCACCTTGGCAAAGCCTTCCGCAGGCGGCGCCCCCACCCTGCGCGACGGCGAGTCCTCGCGTACGAAAGCGGGAAAGCGCTCCTCGATGGCAAGGTTACGACGCCTAAGCGCATCATATTCCGCGTCGGTGATCGTCGGCGCGTCCTCGGCATGGTAGCGCCGGTCGTGATCTGCGATCTCTTCCGCCAGGCGCTGAAGCTCGGCCTCGGCCTCGCTTTCGGTAAGGGCGTCGACTGGTTTTTCGGACATGGCTTTGAACCCGACTGCTGGAGCAATTCCAGGAAAAGTGTGAGGCGGTTTTCTGCCCGGAATTGCGTCAAAACAAAGAGATAGAGCGGGTCTACGTTTCCGTGAAACGACGATCCGCCCTATCGGCGCGCGACAATAGATCAGGATTGGGATCGAAGGGAGCCGAATTCTGACAAAACCACGCCGAAACAGCGGGATGGAGCCATATGCTGACTCTGCCCGAAGGCTGATTGCGACGGTCGTTAAAGCCTATGAAACAGCGGTGTTTTCGCGCAGCAGCCTCTCCGCCGCGGCGCGCGCCTCGTCGGTGATGGTGGCGCCGGCAAGCATGCGGGCGATCTCTTCCTGCCGCGCCGGCCGATCCATCTCGGCGATGCCTGTGGCAACCCGGTCGGTGCTGCCGGATTTGGAGATCAGGAAATGCGTCGCAGCGCGCGCCGCCACCTGCGGCGCATGCGTGACCGACAGCACCTGGACCCGCTTCGACAGCCGCGCCAGCCGCTGGCCGATGGCATCCGCCACCGCACCGCCAACGCCGGTGTCGATCTCGTCGAAGACCAGTGTCGGCGCCGAACCGCGATCGGCCAGCGCCACCTTCAGCGCCAGCAGGAAACGCGAGAGCTCGCCGCCCGAAGCGACCTTCATCATCGGGCCGGGGCGCGTGCCGGGGTTGGTGCGCACCCAGAATTCGATCTGGTCGATACCTTCTTCCATCCGGTTTTCGCCGTCGCTCGACATTTCGACGATGAATTCGGCCCGTTCGAGTTTCAGCGCCGGCAGTTCGGCCATCACGGCCTTGGTCAGCCCGATGGCTGCCGCATGGCGCAGCGACGAAAGTTGTGCGGCGGAAATGTCATAGGTCTCGCGCGCGGCGGCAGCCTGCTTTTCCAACCCGTGCAAACGCCCCTCGCCGGCATCGAGATCGGCAAGGTCGGCAGCCATCGTGTCGCGTAGCTGCGCCAGGTCATCGACGGCGACGCTGTGCTTGCGCGAGGCAGCGCGCAGCGAGAACAGCCGCTCTTCCGCCTTCTCCAGCCGCTGCGGATCATATTCGGTGGCGCGAAGTGCCGCCTCGACACCCGATTGCGCCGCGTCCAGCGAAAGCATCGCCTCGTCCAGCGACTTGACGACGTCGTCAAGCAGGCCGGGCGCTTCCGTCACCTTGCGCTGCAACCGCCGCAAAAGGCTCGCCAATTGCGGCAAGGGCGAGGACGGGCCGGACAGCACGTCTTGCGCATCATGGATTTCCGACGCGATCTTCTCCGCCCGCATCATGGAGGCCCGCACTTCGGCAAGCTGGGTCTCCTCACCGGGCTGCGGATCGAGCTTGGCCAGTTCGGCAACTGCCGCGCGCAGATAGTCCGCCTCGCGCGCGGCTGCTTCGACCTTGGCGCGGTGCCGTGAAAACTCCTGCTCGCAGGCGCGCCAGTGCCGCCACGCCTCACCGGTTGCCCGCGCAGCGCCGAGATGGCCGCCGAAGGCGTCGAGCACCTCGCGATGCGCGCCTGGATCGACCAGGGCCCGCTCGTCGTGCTGGCCATGGATCTCGACCAGCGCGTGGCCGACATCGCGCATCAGCGTGACGCTGGACGGCTGGTCGTTGACGAAGACGCGGGTACGGCCATCCGCTGTCTGCACGCGGCGCAGGATGATATCGCCGTCATCGTCTATGGCATTGTCGGCAAGCAGCGTGCGGGCCGGATGGTTGCGCGGCACGTCGAACACGGCGATCACCTGGCCTTGCGTGGCACCGTGGCGCACCAGCGAAGCGTCACCGCGCGAACCAAGCGCCAGCGACAGCGCATCGAGCAGGATGGATTTACCGGCTCCGGTCTCGCCGGTCAGCACGGAAAGACCGGGCTGGAAGTCGATATCCAGCTTCTCGATCAGGACGATATCGCGGATCGACAGTCTGGAAAGCATCAGAACCCGGACCTATTGCATGTCGCCCAAAAGTGGATCCGGTTTTGGGACAACGACATGCGCAAAAACAAAAGACCTAAAGCGCGACGCGCCTTAGGACGGCACGCGACCCCGCGGGAGTCGCTGCGCCGCACTATCTTTTTGTTTGAGCCTCGGATCAATCCGAAAACCGCCGCGCACGCCTCGGGCCGATGCTCTGGATGCCTCAGGCCCCGGTGATCAGCTTGCCGGCCTTGGATATCCACGACCCGGCATTCTCGCGCGGCTGAAGCCCGTTGCTCTGCAGGAGCTTGTAGGAATCCTTGTACCACTGGCTGTCGGGATAGTTGGTGCCGAGCACGGCCGCGGCCGTCTGCGCTTCGGAGGTCAGCCCCATCGCGTAGTAGCTTTCGGTCAGGCGCGCGAGCGCCTCCTCGACATGGCGGGTGTTCGAATAGTTCTCCACCACCACGCGGAACCGCTTGACGGCGGCGATGTATTCGCGACGTTCGAGATAATAGCGCCCGATCTGCATTTCCTTGCCGGCGAGCTGGTCGTTGGCGAAGCGGATCTTTACCTTGGCATCGTCGGCATACTCGGAATTCGGCCAGCGGGTCACCAGGTCCTGCATCGTCTGCAAGGTCTGGCGCGCTTCCTTCTGGTCCTGCGTTACGTCCTTGATCTGCCGGTAATAGCTGAGGCCGATAATGTACTGGGCATAGGCTGCGTCATCGGTCGACGGATAGAGCGTGAGGTAGCGCTTGGCCGCGCCGATCGCGTCCGTATAGTTGCCCTGGCGGTAGTCGGCGAAGGCGCCCATCACCATCGATTTGCGGGCCCATTCCGAATAGGGATGCTGGCGATCGACAGCGTCAAACTTACGGCTCGCCTCCTGCAGGCGCCCGGCATTCAGATTGGCAAGAGCCTGATTGTAGAGAACGTCGGCTGGTTCGGTCTGGTCGACATAAGTCGAGAGGTCGAGATCCTTCTTGCTGTCAGACATGCAGGCTGACAACAGAAGCGATGGAACAACCACCGAAAGCGCCAGGAAAACGGCCTGTTGCGGCGCTTTCGATAGACCAACTCGCTTGAAGAACATGATTATATTCCGCCCTTTCGGCGTCATTTCAGCCATCGGCAGCAGCCATAAACCATAACCGCCTTACCCGGCAACGCTATCGATGGCCAATCGCACATTTTTGTGGCGCATCTGGGCTGCTTCCACGCACATGCGATTTAGCTGGCCACTGATGCATTCCTGCAACATAAGTCAGTGCTCATAGAGCCTGAAAAACGTTAAAAGGCCGTATGATAGCTGGCCCGCGACGCGAATGGCATGCTTTGGGAAATCCAGGCTGAGCGCATCAGAACGATGCCTGGTCTCAAGCAACAACCGCAACGTGCTGCGTTTCCGTACGTGCGCCGGAATCAGATCATCCAGGGCGCGTAGACGGGCGCGTTGACAGCGCTCATCTCCGCGGTGCGGCCACGCTCATTGCGGGTCGTCTCGACGATCTCGAAAGCCGAACGGTCCGACAAAAGCCGGCGCAGCGCCGCCGCGTTCAGCCTGTGGCCGCCACGATAGGACCGGAAGCAGCCGATGAACCGGGCACCCGCCAGCGCCAGATCGCCCATCGCGTCCAGCGTCTTGTGGCGCGCGAACTCGTTGGGATAGCGCAGGCCGCCCATGTTGATGACCCGGTTGTCATCACCGATCACCAGCGAGTTCTCAAGCGAGGAGCCGAGCGCGTAACCGGCGGCCCACAGCCGCTCCACATCCTTCATGAAACCAAAGGTGCGGGCGCGCGCGATGTCGCGGCGAAAAATGTCGGCATTGATGTCGGATGCAAACAGTTGGCGACCGATCGCCGGGCTTTCAAAGTCGATCTCGATCTCGAAGCGCGTGCCGCCATAGGGCCTGAACTCCGCCCACGAAGCGCCGTTCTCGATTCGAACCGGCTTGAGCACGCGAATGTAGCGGCGCTTGACCGGCAACGTGTCGATGCCCGCCTGGTCGATGGCCTCCACGAACATGATGGAACTGCCATCCAGGATCGGAACCTCGTTGCCATCGATCTCGATAACGACGTTGTCGATGCCAAGGCCGAAAATCGTGGCCATGAGATGCTCGACCGTGGCGATATGCTCGCCCGCGGGATCGCCAAGCATGGTGCAGAGATCGGTCGCGCCAACCTCGGAGACAAGCGCGCGGAACTCGCGACCCTGCTCGTTTCCATTCGAGAGGTGGAAGATGACGCCGGTATCAGCATCGGCCGGCAGAAAATGTACGGTAACGGGGTTGCCGCTGTGAACGCCGGTGCCAGTCAGCGTCGCACGCGATTTTAGTGTCGTCTGATAGTCGTGCAAGACAATCCCCATAAGCCCATATCGCCTAAGGGCCGCGTCTCCAACCCCAAAGGTGCGGCTCTCGAATCAATCGGCAGGCAGGGCCACTTCCCCGGAACTCCCAGCAAACCGACTTTTGTCGGTGGCGAAGATAGTGGTCCGGCGAAGAGACTCCAAATCACGGTTTCTTACTCTCTGTAACCGCTATCTGGAACATGTACGGCATCATAACAGATTGATTTCAAAGCAATTTAAACGTTAACGGGCAAGCAATTCCTTGCTTGCCCGTTAACGTTTGTTACACGCTGTCAACAGATCAGTTGGCCTGGCGGCGCAGGAACGCCGGAATCTCCAGCTGATCGTCTTCCTGAGTCGCCCTGGGCTGCGGCGACAGCCGGCCCTGATCGTCCAGTTGGCCACGGCGCGGTGCGTAGAGTTGTGCGTCCTGGCTGGAAAGGCGACGCACTTCCGGTGCCGCCTGGCGCAGCTTCGGCTCGCGCGGCTGCGCTGGCTGAAGCCGCGCTGGCTCCTCCTCGCGGCGTGTCAGGCCGTTGGTCAGGCGCTTGAGAAGACCCATCGGCCCGCTGTTTTCATGGTGGTCGGCCGGCCGGCTCTTGGACTCCACCTCGGCCTTCACCTGCGGGGGAAAATCCTCGACGCGCGGCATGCGTTGCGGCGCCATGGCAACCGGCTGCTGGACTTCACGCTGCTGCGGCATCTCACGCGGCTGTGGCGCCGGCTGCATCATCTGCTGCGCGACGGGCTGAACCATCGGCTGCGGCTGGGCCGGCGGAGCCTGGAAGATCTTGCTCTGCGGGCGGAAATCATCCGCATGGGCAGCTGGCACCGGGCGCGCCTGCGCCATGGCCGCGGCATTCGCCTCGGCAAGCTGGATCGCTTCGGCAACCGGATCGATGGCGCGCGGCTCATACATCGCCTGCTGAACAGGTGTCGGGCGGCTTTCCTGGGCAACGGCCGGACGACCAGCCGGCTTCTGCGGAGCCGTACGGATCGAGATCGGCGCGGCGGCGATTTCGGCCGCCGTCTTGTCGATGCCAGTGGCGACCACCGAGACGCGGATGACGCCTTCGAGTTCCTCGTCGAAGGTCGCGCCCAGGATGATGTTGGCGTCCTGGTCGACCTCTTCGCGGATGCGGGTTGCCGCCTCGTCGACTTCGAACAGGGTCAGGTCGCGACCACCGGTGATCGAGATCAGCAGGCCCTTGGCGCCCTTCATCGAGGTCTCGTCGAGCAACGGGTTGGCGATCGCCGCTTCGGCGGCGGCCATCGCGCGGCCTTCGCCGGAAGCTTCGCCCGTGCCCATCATCGCCTTGCCCATCTCGCGCATCACCGAACGCACGTCGGCGAAGTCGAGGTTGATCAGGCCTTCCTTGACCATCAGGTCGGTGATGCAGGCAACGCCGGAGTAAAGCACCTGGTCGGCCATGGCGAAGGCGTCGGCGAAGGTGGTCTTGTCATTGGCCAGCCGGAACAGGTTCTGGTTGGGGATGACGATCAGCGTATCGACGCATTTCTGCAATTCCTCGATGCCCATGTCCGCCGTCTTCATGCGGCGCTGGCCTTCGAAGTGGAACGGCTTGGTGACGACGCCAACCGTCAGGATGCCCTTTTCCCGGGCAGCGCGTGCGACGACTGGCGCGGCACCCGTGCCAGTGCCGCCGCCCATGCCGGCGGTGACGAAGCACATATGCGTGTTGGTGAGATGGTCGAGGATCTCGTCGATGCATTCTTCAGCGGCCGCGCGGCCGACTTCCGGCTGCGATCCCGCGCCGAGGCCCTCGGTGACATGCGCACCAAGCTGGATCAGCCGCTCGGCCTTCGACATGGTCAGCGCCTGCGCGTCGGTGTTGGCCACGACGAACTCGACGCCGCGCAAGCCGGCGGTGATCATGTTGTTGACGGCATTGCCGCCGCCGCCGCCAACACCAAACACGGTGATGCGCGGCTTCAGCTCGGTGATATCCGGCTTCTGCAGATTGATGGTCATTGTCTCCGTCCTTTGCCTTTCACGCCGCTTCGCCGCCGCGGCCGCCTATGGGGCTGTCCCCGTCAATTCAAAAACTGTCTCTCAACCACTGACTCATGCGATGCAGTTTTCCGCCCGTTCCAGTCATTCTGAGACCAGAAATTCCCTTCGCAGGATGGCTCTCGAAGCTCGCCATCTGCGGATAGATCAGAAGCCCGACCGGCGCCGAGAAGGCCGGCCCCTTGGCGGCTTCGGGCAGGCCCGCCACGCCGAGCGGGCGGCCGATGCGTACATTGCGACCGAGGATGCGGCGCGCCGCCTCCGGCAGGCCCGCAAGCTGGCTGGCGCCACCGGTCAAAACGACGCGCTTGCCCACCGCGTTGCCGTAGCCGGACTTGTTGAGCCGGTCGCGCAGCAGCTCCAGAGTCTCGTCGATGCGCGCGCGGACGATGCGCGTCATCACCGAGCGCGGTATCTGCAAGGGAACATCGCCTTCCTCGCCGATCGGCTGGATCGAGACCAGATCGCGATCGTCAGCACTGCCCGGCAGCGCCGAACCATGCATCACCTTCAGCCTCTCGGCGGCATCGAGCGACGTCGAAAGCCCCTTGGCCATGTCCAGCGTCACGTGATTGCCGCCGATCGCGATGGCGTCGGCATGCACGAACTTGCCTTCCGAGAACACCGAGATCGTCGTCGTGCCGCCGCCCATGTCGATGCAGGCGGCGCCCATTTCGAGCTCATCGTCGACAAGGGCCGCAAGCCCGCTGGCATAGGGTGTCGCCACCATGCGCTCGACCGACAGGTGCGAGCGGTTGATGCAGAGCTCCAGATTGCGCACGGGTGCCGCGTCGCCCGTCAGCACATGCATGTCGACGCCGAGCTGGTCGCCGACCATGCCGCGCGGATCGCGCACGCCACGCTCGGCATCCAGCGAAAAGCCGACGGGCAGCGAATGGATCACCTCGCGCTCGCTCTTCAGCGCCTGCTTGGCGCCGGCGGCAAGCACGCGCTTGACGTCGGCTTCGTCGGCCTCGTGGCCGCCAAGGTTGATGGTGGCCGAGAAGGTTTCGCTCTTCAGCCGTCCGGCCGTCATGTTGACGATCAGCGAATCGACGGTCAGCCCCGCCATGCGTTCGGCCGCGTCGACGGCAAGACGAATGGCGTGCTCAGCGCGATCGAGATCGACGACAACGCCCGATTTCACGCCCTGTGATTTCTGGTGACCAATGCCGATCACCTGAATGCGATGCGAGCGTCCGCGCAAAAGCTTGCCGTCATCGTTTGGCTTGAGCTTGGCCACCATGCAGCAGACCTTGCTTGAACCGACATCCAGCACCGTGAGGATGCCGGACCGGCGCGACGAGGAATCGCCTTGACCGCCAAGCCAGCTCATATCTTCGTCTCCGGCTTGCGCTTCAGGGTCTTGGGCTTCTCGTTGAGCGCGGCCTCGCGCTGAGTCGCCGCTTCCGGCGACAACTGGACCACGAGGCGATCGGAAAGGCGCATGTCGACAGCGGCGATGTCGCGCGACAACAATCCGTCATCCTTGTCCAGCTTGACGAGCTCGGCGAGCGCTGCGTCCTCGCCGTCCTCGGGCAGCTTGACCGTGACGCCATTGTCCAGCTTGAGGTCCCAGCGCCGGTCGCCGACGCGGATGTAGCCCTTGATACGCGCCGCGAGCTCCGGATATTTTTTGACCTTGACCAGGAAATCAGGGGCCTGCGCCGGCGCGCCGGCCCCGACGAGCAGCGGCAACAACACCTGCTTGCCGCCGGAGAACGGCGCGATCACCGCGCCGGAGCGTTCGATGACGGAGAGGTCATTGCCTTGCTGCCAGAGCGCGAAGGGCTGACGCTCCTCGACACGAACTTCCAGCGTATGCGGATAGACCTTGCGCACGGCCGCGACCTCGACCCAGGGCAGCGTGGCGATACGCTCTCGGGCGGCCTCGGCATTGAAGCCGATCAGCGATGTCCAGCCGTCGAGCTGCAGCCTGTCCAGGATGTCGATTTCCGACGTCTGCTGATTCCCAACCACCTTCACCTGATCGACGGCAAAGCCGGTACGGGCGGTGATGTTCTGGACGACACCATCGACGTCTCCGCCAAGATAGGCGCCATAGGTGGCGCTCGATCCCAACAGCACGACCGAGAGTATCGTCGCAGAGAAGGGCGGAGCCTTGAACTCCCCCTCACCCAGGCGCGCCAGAACGCGCACCGGCCGGCGAAGCATGCGCGGCAGCACGAAATGGTCGAAAGACAACGGCAGACCGAACAGCGTCGGCCCAGCCGCGCCCTTCCTCTGACCCTGTCCCCATTTCAACGCAGACACGAAGCGTCCTCCACCATCCAACTCAACAACTCACCAAACGAGTGCCCCGCTTGCGCGGCTATTTCCGGCACCAAGGACGTCGGCGTCATGCCCGGCTGGGTGTTGACCTCGAGCCAGACAACCTCGCCGTTCTCGGAGTGACGATCGTCGTAACGGAAGTCCGACCGCGAAACGCCTCGACAGCCGATAGCTTGGTGAGCCTTGAGCGCCAGTGTTTGTATTTTTTGGTAAATATTCGGTGAAACTTTTGCGGGGCATTCGTGCTTTGAGCCGCCAGCCACATATTTTGAATCATAGTCGTAGAAGGAATGGCCCGTCGGAATGATCTCGCAGACGCCGAGCGCCACATCGCCCATCACCGCGCAGGTCAGCTCCCGCCCGTGCACATAGCGCTCGACCATGACGGTATCGCCGTACTTCCACTCGGATGAGCCGATGACCTGAGGCGGATGCGACTGCCCCTCATGCACGATGACGACGCCGAAGCTCGACCCCTCACTGACCGGCTTCACCACATAGGGCGGCTTCATCGGATGCTTGTTCTGGATGGCGAAGCGATTGGCGACCTTTGATTCGGCAACCGGAATGCCGACGGTCCTGGCAATCCTCTTGGCCTGCTCCTTGTTCATCGCCAGAGCCGAGGCGAGCACGCCCGAATGGGTATAGGGAATACCGAGATACTCGAGGATGCCCTGGATGGTACCATCCTCGCCAAAGGGCCCATGCAACGCATTGAAGACGACATCCGGCTTGAGCTCGGCAAGCACCGAGCCGACATCGCGCCCGACATCGACGCGCGTAACTTGGTAGCCTTCCTGCTCGAGCGCATCGGCACAAGCCTTTCCCGAGGACAAGGACACGGGCCGCTCGGACGAAAAACCACCCAGCAGGACGGCCACATGCTTGTTTTTCATTCCCCGTCATCCCCTCTCACGGCGGACCAAAAACCAAGTTTTTCCGCAACATTGAGTCCGAGTCTCCCGGCAGGTTGCCCCCCCCAGACGGAAAACGCGGGTAACGCGTCGAACGACTCAAATCAGGAAACGCTTTTCAGCAGAGAATCAGAGAGTTGATTCACTGGCAAGTGCTTACGATTCCGAGAGATTCACTTTCTGGGAAAATGGATGCGAAAACCGTGTCGTTGAGTCATTACTGCAACGTTGCAAGACGGTTTTGGCCATCTTGAAGTTCATGCATCACATGAACTTCAACATGCCTCCTAGAGGAGCTGTCCGAGAAACTCCTGCACGGCATGGTCCGGCCGGAAATTGCCAATGCGCTTGATCTCCCACTGCAGCCGGATGCCCGAATTTTCCAGCACCCGTGTGCGCACCGTTTCACCCAGATATTCGAGATCGTAGCCAGTCGCGGTGCCGGTGTTGATCATGAAGTTGCAGTGCATCGGCGACATCTGCGCGCCGCCGATCAGCAGGCCACGGCAACCCGCCTTGTCGATTTCCTTCCAGGCCGAGGTGCCCTCGGGATTCTTGAAGGTCGATCCCCCGGTCTTTTCACGGATCGGCTGCACGGTCTCGCGATGGTTCTGTACGGCGTCCATCGCCGCCTTTATGGCGGCCTTGTCCTCGGCAAAGCCTTCGAACACGGCCGAGGTGAAGATCAGCCCGGCGGGCGCCGCCGAATGGCGGTAGGCATAGCCCATATCGGCGTTGCTCAGCGTATGGACATTGCCCTTGCGATCCAGCGCCCTGACCTGGACAACGCGCTCGCGCGTCTCGACGCCATTGGCGCCGGCATTCATCCTCAGCGCGCCGCCGATGGCGCCGGGAATGCCATGGTAGAAATGAAAGCCGCCAATGCCCGCCTCACAGGCCACAGCGGCAACGCGCTTGTCGGGCGTGGCGGCTCCCGCCTTGATCGTGGTCGACCCAATGACCTCGGCTTCGCCAAAGCCCTTCGCCGACAGCCGGATGACAAAACCTGGAATGCCGCCGTCACGGACCAGCAGATTCGAACCGATACCGACGATGGTCAGCGGTATCTCCTCGGGAACCGCTCTCAGGAACGCAGCGAGGTCGTCCTCGTCCGCCGGCTGGAACAGCGCCTCGGCCAGCCCGCCGGCGCGGAACCAGGTGATCTTGTCCATCTCGGCATTGGGCGTGATACGGCCGCGCAGGCCGGCAAGCCGGTCGCCAAGCCTGTCAATCAACGCCTGGCCGTGCATCATGAAGCGGTACCGCCGAGTTCCTTGGGCAGCGCATAGGCCCATTGGGTGATGTTGCCGGCGCCGAGGAAGACGACGAAATCGCCGGGCTTGGCGATATCGCGGATGATCGGGGCGATAGCGGCGGGGCTTTCGATGTAGCGTGCGTCACGATGGCCGCCGGCGCGGATGCGCGACACCAGCGCGTCCGAGGTCACGCCCTCGATCGGCTCCTCGCCGGCCGCGTAGACCGGCGCCACCATGACGGTGTCGGCATCGTTGAAGCACACGGAAAACTCATCGAACAGATCGTGCAGGCGCGTGAAGCGATGCGGCTGGGCGATGGCGATGACGCGGCCCTTGGTGGCGCTGCGCGCGGCCTTCAGCACCGCCGTGATCTCGACCGGGTGGTGACCGTAATCGTCGAACACGTCGACGCCGTTCCATGAGCCCGTATGGGTAAAGCGGCGCTTGACGCCGGCGAAGGACGACAGACCCCTCTTGATCGCCTCGGCGGAAAGGCCAAGCTCATGCGCGACCGCGATTGCCGCCGTGGCATTGGAGACGTTGTGGCGGCCGGGCATCGGCAATCGCAGGCCGGAGATCGTGGTCTCGCCGCGTGTCTTGCGGTCGCGGATCACCACGTCGAATTCCGACGCCGGGCCATCCATGCGGTGGTTGGTGAAGCGCACATCGGCCTGCGCGTTCTCGCCATAGGTGATGACGCGCCGGTCCTCGATGCGCCCAACCAGCGCCTGCACCTCCGGGTGATCGGTGCACATCACGCCAAAGCCGTAGAACGGCACGTTCTCGACGAATTGGCGGAACGCCTCGCGCACCTTGTCGAAACTGCCATAGTGATCGAGATGTTCGGGATCGATGTTGGTGACCACGGCAATGTCGGCCGGCAGCTTCAGGAACGTGCCGTCGCTCTCGTCGGCCTCGACCACCATCCACTCGCCATCCCCCATGCGGGCATTGGTGCCATAGGCGTTGATGATGCCGCCATTGATGACCGTAGGGTCGAGCCCACCGGCTTCGAGCAGCGTCGCCACCATCGAAGTGGTCGTCGTCTTGCCATGCGTGCCGCCGATCGCCACCGCCTGGCGGAAGCGCATCAGCTCGGCCAGCATCTCGGCGCGGCGCACGATCGGCAAAAGCTTCTCGCGCGCGGCCTTCAGCTCGGGATTGGATTTCTTGATCGCGGTGGAGACGACCACCACCTCGGCATCGCCGAGATTGTCGGCGTGGTGGCCGACGAAGCATTCGATGCCCTTGTCGCGCAGCCGCTGCACATTGGCGCTGTCGGACTGGTCCGAGCCCTGCACCTTGTAGCCGAGATTGTGCAGCACCTCGGCGATGCCGCTCATGCCGATGCCGCCAATGCCGATGAAATGCACAAGGCCGATAGTCCGCGGCATCTTCATGCTTGCGTCCCCTTCCTGAATTCCGAAACAGATTTCCTGGACGCAATAGCCTCTGTCAGATCAGCGAGCAACCGTGCAGCGTCGGGCTTTCCGGCCGACTTTGCCGCTGCCGCCATTGTCGCCAGGCGCCCAGGGTTGTCCATCAACCCGCCAACAAGTGCTGCGATGCGCTCGGGCGAGAGCGTGGATTGCGGATGCACCTCGGCCCCGCCGGCCGCGGCAAGGGCGGCCGCATTGGCCGCCTGGTCATGGTCGAGCGCATACGGATAAGGCACCAGCAGCGCCGGCCGGCCAATGACAGCGATTTCCGACACGGTCGAGGCGCCTGAGCGCGACACCACCAGATGCGCGGCGCCCATGCGCGCCGCCATGTCGGTGAAGAAGGGCGACACCTGCACGTCGACACCGAGCGCGGCATAGGCAGCCTTCACCCGCGCCACGTCGTCGGCACGCGCCTGTTGCGTGATCATCAGCCGCCTGCGCTGCGCCTCGGAGAGCATGGCGACCGCCGCCGGCACCGCGTCAGAGAAGAACTGCGCGCCCTGGCTGCCGCCGAACACCAGAAGCCTGAACGGCTGCTCTCCGGTCGATGCCGCGTAAGGCGTCTTCGCCGCCTCCAGAACGGCGGGCCGGACTGGATTGCCGGTCGTCACGGTCTTTACGCCAGCCGCACTCGAATCCTGCGGCAGGAAACCGCCGGCAATGGCATCGACGCGCCCGGCCAGCGCCCGGTTGGCGCGCCCCATCACCGCGTTCTGTTCGTGGATGAGCGTCGGTACCTTGCGCCGCGTCGCCGCGTAGAGCGGCGGCAGGGTCGGATAGCCGCCGAAGCCGACCACCGCGTCCGGCCTGATCCTGCCGATGATGGCGGACGCCTGGCGCACGCCGCGCCATATCTTCCAGAAGGCGCCAAGCACCGCCACGGGGTTCTTCGACCCCATGGTGGCCGACTGGATCGGATGAATGGCCGCAGCCGGAAAATGGCCGGCGAAGCGCTCGGCACGGTCATCGGTTGCCAGATGCACTGTCCAGCCGCGCGCGTTCAGCTCATGCGCCAGCGCCTCGGCCGGGAAGAGATGCCCGCCCGTACCACCTGCCGCCAGAAGGATCGTCCCCCGTGCCATGTCACTCCGCCGGCATGGCGCGCTGCGACAGGGCAAAGCCCATCTGCTTGCGCTTTTCAGGCCGCTTGCGCGTCAGCGCCAGCACCATCCCCATCGAGATCGCGATCGCGATCTGCGAGGAGCCGCCATAGGAGATGAACGGCAGCGTCATGCCCTTGGCGGGCATCAATTGAAGGTTGACGCACATGTTGATGACGGCTTGCAGCCCGAACACGGTGACCAGCCCGCCCACGGCGTAGCGGGTGAAGTCGTCATGTTCCTTCAGCGCCGCGTTGAGGCCACGCAGCACGATGAAGGCGAAGAGGGACATGATGAAGAAGCACATGATGAGCCCGAATTCCTCACCGGCGACCGAGAAGACGAAGTCGGTATGAGCATCCGGAACAATGCGCTTGACGGTTCCTTCCCCCGGGCCGACACCGAACCAGTTGCCATTGATCAGTGCCTCGCGGCCCATGTCGACCTGAAACGTGTCGCCCTCCCCGGTGAGGAACTTGTCGATACGCAAGGCGACATGCGGGAACACCGTGTAGGCGGCGAACACACCGCCGACGCCCAGGCCGCCAAGCAAGGTGATCCAAATCCATGGCAGCCCGGCCATGAAGAACATGATACCCCAGGTACCGGTTGTCAGCATGGTCTGGCCGAGGTCCGGTTGCGCGACAAGCAGCGACACGACCAGCACCAGCAGCAGCATTGCGAACAGATTGCCCGGAATATCGGGCTGGCGTTTGTGCTCGGCGAACAGCCAGGCACACATGACGACGAAGGCCGGCTTCAGGAACTCCGACGGCTGGATCGAAAGGCCGGCAAGCGAGACCCAGCGCCGCGCACCCTTGACCTCGACGCCGACGTAGAGCACCGCCACCATCAGAACCAGCATGATGCACAGCATGATCAGCGACATGCGCCGGATCTGCCGTGAATCGAGGAAGGACACAGCCAGCATCACGCCAAGCGCTGGAACGGTGAAGATGATCTGCCTTGTGGCGAAGTGGAAACTGTCGAGGCCGATGCGTTCGGCCACCGCCGGACTGGCGGCAAAGGAGAGTACGATGCCGAGCCCCATCAGCGAGAGGAATGCTGCCAGGAACCAGCGATCGATCGTCCACCACCAGGTCGCAACCGGACTTTTGTCGAGACGGCTCTGCATTATCGTGCCCCTCCGATGGGTTTCACACCCTCGATAGCGTTCGCGGCTTGCCTGAAGGCTTCGCCGCGCACCTCGAAATTCTTGAACTGGTCGAAACTGGCGCAGGCCGGCGACAACAGAACCACCGCTTCGCCGTTGCCGTCCCTGGCCGCATCGTCCGCCGCATGCGCGACAGCGGCGGCCAGCGTGCCCGATATCTCGTAGGGCACCGTCTCGCCCAGCGTCGCCGAAAAGGCGGGTGCTGCCTCGCCGATCAGGTAGGCCTTGGCGATGCGCGGGAAGAAGCCGCGCAGCGGCTCGATGCCGCCTTCCTTGGGCAGGCCGCCGGCAATCCAGTAGATGCGCGGGAAGCTCGACAGCGCGGGTGCCGCAGCATCGGCATTGGTTGCCTTGGAATCGTTGACGAACAGCACGTGGTCCTTGCGACCGACCTGCTCCATGCGATGCGCCAGCCCAGGGAAGCTTTCCAGCCCGGACTGTATTTCGCCCAGGTCCAGCCCGACCTTGAGACAGGCAGCGACGGCGGCCAGGGCGTTTTGCGCATTGTGCTGGCCACGCAGCGAGCCGATGCCTTCGAGGAAGGCGACGCGGCTGTAGCGGCCATCGACCGCCTCCATCAGATCGCTGCCATCAGCGAAATAGCCATCGGTCAGCGGCAGGCGCTTGGAAATGCGGATGACGTGGCGGCCCGCCCGCTCCAGCCGGTCGGCGATCTGGGCGCACCAGGAATCGTCGATGCCGATGATGGCCGTCTCGCTGCCGGCCACCAGCCGCTCCTTGATCGAGGCGTAGTGCTGCATGGTGCCGTGGCGGTCGAGATGGTCCGGCGTCAGGTTGAGCAGGATGCCCGCCGTCGGGTTGATCGAAGGCGCGAGATCAATCTGGTAGGAAGAGCATTCGACGACATAGTGCCGCGAAGGCTCCGGCGGATCGAGCGTCATCACCGCGCGTCCGATATTGCCGCCCATCTGCGTGTCGCGCCCCGCGGCTTTCAGGATATGCGCGGTCAGCGCCGTGGTCGTCGACTTGCCGTTGGTGCCGGTGATGGCGATGAAAGGTGCCGTTGGCGCCTGCAAGGTCCGCTCGCGGCAGAAAAGCTCGATGTCGCCGATCACTTCGACGCCGGCGCCCTTGGCCAGTTCCACCGTCCAGTGTGGTTTCGGATGCGTCAGCGGCACGCCGGGCGACAGCACGAACGCTGAGAACTTGGCCCAATCGGCGCCGCGCAGGTCGCCGGTCGGTATGCCCACGGCGCCGGCCTTGGCGACGCTGTCGGGATTGTCGTCCCAGGCCAAGACATCCGCCCCGCCCGCGATCAGCGCGCGTGCGGTGGCGATCCCCGAGCCGCCAAGCCCGAAGAGCGAAACACGCTTGCCAGAAAAGGATGCCGCGGGGATCAAACGATTGCCTATCTGAGCTTGAGGGTGGACAGGCCGACCAGGGCCAGGATGACGGCGATGATCCAGAAACGGATCACCACCTGGCTTTCGGTCCAGCCGAGTTTTTCGAAATGATGATGGATCGGCGCCATCAGGAACACGCGCTTGCCGGTCATCTTGAAGTAACCGACCTGGATGATGACCGAGAGGATCTCGACCACGAACAGGCCACCAACGATGACCAGCACGATCTCATGCTTGGTGGCGACCGCGACGGTTCCGATCAGGCCACCCATGGCAAGCGAACCGGTGTCGCCCATGAAGATCGCCGCCGGAGGCGCGTTGAACCACAGGAAGCCGAGGCCGGCGCCGATCACCGCGCCAAGCACGACGGCCAGTTCACCGGTGCCGGGCACGAAGTGAATCTGCAGATATTCGGCGAAGACCGCGTTGCCGGAGAGATAGGCGATGACGCCGAATGATGCTGCCGCGATCATGATCGGCACGATCGCCAGCCCGTCGAGACCGTCGGTCAGGTTCACCGCATTGCCGGCGCCGACGATGACGAAGCACGAGAACGGAATGAAGAACCAGCCGAGATTGATCAGGAATTCCTTGGCGAAGGGGAAGGTCAGCGACGACGAGAACGGCGCCTGGCCATTGTGCATGATCACCCATGCGGCGATGCCGGCAATGACGAATTCGAGGCCGAGCCGTGCCTTGCCGGAGAAACCGAGATGCGACTGCTTGGTCACTTTCAGATAATCGTCGTAGAAGCCGATCGAGCCGAAACCGATGGTGACCAGCAGCACCACCCAGACATAGATGCTCGAAAGGTTCGCCCACAGCAGCGACGAGCCGATGATGCCTGACAGGATCATCAGCCCGCCCATGGTTGGCGTGCCCGCCTTCTTGAAATGCGTCTGCGGCCCGTCGGCGCGGATCGGCTGGCCCTTGCCTTGCCTGAGCCGCAGCGAATTGATGATGGTCGGCCCGAAAATGAAGACGATCAGCGCCGAGGTGATCAGCGCCCCGCCGGTGCGGAAGGTGATGTAGCGGAAGACATTGAAGACCGAGATCTTGTCCGCAAAATCGACGAGCAGTGTGAACATGCGACTTTCGTCCCCCGGACCGACCTAGGTCTGTTTGTTGGTTGTCGATTGCGCCGGAAATTTCCCAAGCAGCGCATCGACCAGTTTTGCGAAACCGATACCCTTGGACGACTTGACCATGACCACGTCGCCGGGCTTCAGCGCCGACAGAAGCACCGGCTTCAAATCCTCGGCACCAGCACGATATTCCGTCTGGATCTCGGCGGGCAGGATCTCCGCCAGGGCCCGCATTTCCGGACCGCCGAGAAACACCGTGCGCGTTTCGGTGCCGACGATGAGATCTGCAAGCGCTGCATGCAGCTTCGCCGAATGCTCGCCGAGCTCGAGCATGTCGCCGAGCACGGCGATGCGGCGCCCCTCGCCCGAAACAGGCGTCGCGTTGAGCAGCGCCATGGCGGCGGCCATCGACGCAGGATTGGCATTGTAGCTCTCGTCGATCAGCGTGATCGGCCCTTGCGGGTGCATGAGCACATGGCGCTTGCCACGCCCGCGTTCGGCCGACAGATCGGCCAGCGCCCCTGCCACCTTGGTCATGTCGGCGCCGACAAGATGCGCGGCTCCCAGCACCGCCAGCACATTCTGCACCATGTGGCGCCCCGGCGCGCCGACCCGCGCGGAGATATCCTGCCCGCCGATCCGGGCGGTGATCATGGAATGATCGGCATACAGTTCGCAGTTGAGCAGCTTGAAGGTCGAGCGCGCGTTTTCACCAAAACCGTAGACATGTTCGATGCCCGCGCCATGCGCCATCTTGTCGAGGAGCTTCCAGCGCGAATCGTCGCGGTTGAGGACCGCCGCGCCATCGGGCTCCAATCCTTCGAAAATCTCGGCCTTGGCCTTGGCGATCTCATCAAGATTGCGAAAGAAGCCGAGATGCGCCGCCGCGATCATGGTGATGATGACGACGTGCGGGCGGACCATCTTGACCAGTGGCCGGATCTCGTCGGGATGGTTCATCCCGATCTCGAAGATGGCGTAGTCGCAATCATCCGGCATGCGCGCCAGCGTCAGCGGCACGCCCCAGTGATTGTTGAACGACTGCGCCGATGCATGCACCTTGCCAACCGGCGACAGGACATGACGCAGCGCTTCCTTGGTCGTGGTCTTGCCCGCCGAACCGGTCACGGCAATGATTTTTGCGTTGGACCTGGCGCGCGCCGCGATGCCGAGCTTCTCCAGCGCCACCAGCACGTCGTCGACGACGATCATCGGCGCGGTCAGGCGGCCAAGCGACGGCAACTTGCCCTCTGCCACCACCAGCACGCCGGCGCCGGCCTTGATCGCGGCGGTGGCGAAATCATGCCCGTCCATCGCCTCGCCCTTGATGGCGAAGAACGCATCTCCCGGCTGCAGGCTGCGGCTGTCGATGGAAATGCCGGTGATGCCTTCCGGCATCGGACCAATAGGCCGCCCGTCCATGGCGGCAACCAGCGCATCGGAGGTCCAGAGCAGGCTCATGCGGCGCGCTCGCGCAGCGCCGAGCGGACTTCCTCGTGGTCGGAGAAGTGCAGCGTCTCGGTGCCGATGGTCTGGCCTTCCTCATGGCCCTTGCCGGCCACGATCAGCGTATCCCCGGCATGGAGCATGGCCACCGCCTCGTGTATGGCCTGGCGCCGGTCGCCGATCTCGATCGCGCCAGGGGCCGCGGCCAGGATAGCGGCGCGGATCGTCGCGGGCACTTCCGAACGCGGATTGTCGTCGGTGACGATGACGACATCGGCGAGCCGCGTGGCGATCTCGCCCATGATCGGCCGCTTGCCCCGGTCGCGATCGCCGCCGCAGCCGAACACGACGATGACGCGGCCGGTGGTGAACGGGCGGACCGAGGCCAGCACGTTCTCCAGCGCATCCGGCTTGTGGGCATAATCGACATAGACTGGAGCACCGTTCGTCGTGGTGCCGACCAGATCCAGCCTGCCCGGCGCGCCCTTCAATTTCTCCAGGGCGATCAATGCCTTGGCGACGGGCGTTCCCGTGGAAATGGCAAGACCGGCTGAGACCAGCGCATTCGATATCTGGAAATCCCCGGCCAGCGGCAGGTCGATTTCGTAGAGAACGCCGTCGGCCTCGACCTCGGCGCGCTGGCGATGACGCTCGTGCTCGACCCGCTTGAGCTTGAGGAAATCGCCATGCCGGCCAACGCTGAGCACTTCAAGCCCTGCCGCCCGCGCCGCATGAACCGTTGGCGCCGACCACGGATCGTCAGCGAAGATGACGGCCGGCGCACCCTTGGGCAGCAGCGTGTCGAACAGGCGCAGCTTTGCGCGGTGATAATCCTCGATCGTCGGATGATAATCCATGTGGTCGCGGCCGAGATTGGTGAAGCCGCCAGCTGCCAGCCTCACGCCGTCGAGCCGGCGCTGGTCGAGCCCATGGCTGGACGCTTCCATCGAAGCGTGGGTGACGCCGGCATCGGCCAATTCCCTGAGCAACTGGTGCAGCGCGACCGGATCAGGCGTCGTCAGCGAGCCATATTCGTTGCGGCCAGGCGCCACGACGCCGGTGGTGCCGATCGAGGCTGCGGCATAGCCAGCCTGTTCCCAGATCTGCCGGGTGAAGGCGGCGACCGAGGTCTTGCCGCTGGTGCCGGTCACCGCGACCATGGTTTGCGGCTGCCCGCCGAAGTAACGGGCGGCGCTCAAGGCGAGCGCCAGCCGGGGATCGTCGACGCTCAGGACTGGAACCGACAGCCCGGCAACGTTGCTGCCCTTGCCCGTCACGATGGCGGCGGCACCGCGCGCGGCTGCGTCGGCGGCATAGACTGCGCCATCCGCTTTGGTCCCGGCGAGCGCAAAAAAGACAACGCCCGGTTTCACCTGGCGTGAATCCGACGATATCCCAGTAACCTCCGCATCGACGGAAGCTGTTCCCTCGACAGGCAGGATACCGGCTAGATCTTTCAGCTTCATCGAAATCCGTTCACCGCAACAAAATAGCGCGCAGTTGCCGGCGCGCCCTAAGAATCACTGATAGGAAACCAGCGTTGCACCATTTTCATGGCTGAAATCTGGCTTCACGCCAAGCATGGCGGCAGAGCGTCTGATGATATTGCCCGCCATAACCCCCGCATTCGCGGCCGCGACGTCTGTCATCCCAGGCTTTTCCGGGTGCGGGGCGTCGGCAATCGTAAACACGAGGTATTGCGGATCGTCTATCGGGAAGGCCGCGACGAAGGTATTGAAATTCAATTCCTTCGAATAGCGGCCATTGATGACTTTCTCGGCTGTTCCGGTCTTGCCGCCAACGCGGTAGCCGGGGACTCTGGCGTTTCTGGCCGAGCCCTTCTCGGCGTTGAGCGAATAGAGGTAGCGCATGCCCTCGACGGTTTTATCGGTGACCACTTTCTTGGCCAGCGCCATTGCCTCCTGCTGCGTGCGCACCAGGAAGGTCGGGTTCATCAGATAGCCGCCATTCATCAGCGCCGCGCAGCCGACAGCCGCTTGCAGCGGCGTCGTCGACACGCCGTGGCCGAAGGCGATGGTGAACGAATTGACCTGTTTCCATACCCTCGGCTCGGTCGGGCGGGCGACTTCCGGCAGTTCGGTCTGCATCTTGTCCAGAATTCCAAGGCGATGGAGGAATTCGCGGTGCCCCTCGATGCCGACCAGTTCAGCCTCCCTGGCCGACCCGATGTTGGACGAATAGAGGAACACCTCCGGCAACGACAGCACACGGTTCTTGCCGTGGAAGTCGTGAATGGCCTGATGGCCGACCCGGATTGGATGCGACGCGTCGAAGCGGCTCGCCATCGTCGCCTTGCCGGAATCGAGCGCCATGGCCGAGGTGAAGCTCTTGAAGGTCGAGCCCATCTCATAGAGCCCCGCCGACATCCGATTCAGCCGGTCCTTTTCCTGTGCGTTGTAAGGATTGTTCGGATCGAAATCCGGCACCGAGGCCATGGCGACCACTTCGCCGGTCTTGACGTTGAGCACAACGGCGCCAGCGCCCAGGGCGCGATAGCGCTCCAGGCCGGCGGCGATCTCGTCGCGCACCACATGCTGGACGCGCAGATCGATCGAAAGCTTTACCGGCTTGAGATCCTTGGCGATCGCAAGGCCCGATGCCTGCAGGTCGCTCAGGCCCTGCTCATCGATGTATTTCTCCATGCCGGAGATGCCCTGATTGTCGATGTTGGTCAGACCGACAATGTAGGACGAGGTTTCGCCGCTCGGATAGAAACGGCGCTTTTCCGTGCGAAAGCCGAAGCCGGGAATGCCGAGTTGCATGATGTCGGACTGCTGCTTGGGCGTCAGCTGCCGCTGCAGCCAGACAAATCCGGCGCCGCTCTTGAGCTTGTGATACGTCTGCTCGTAGTCGATTTCGGGCAGCACGGTCGACAGTTTCTCGATCGCCTCGTCGGCGTCGACGATGCGGCGGGGCTCGGCAAACAGCGACGCCGTCTTGATGTCCGTCGCCAGCACCTCGCCATTGCGGTCGACAATGTCGGGCCGCGAGGCGGTCACCCGGCTCTGCGGGCCGCCCGACATGTCGGGGGACTGGAAGCCGAGATAGACCAGCCGCCCGGAAATTGTCGAGAAAATGCCGAAGAACACCGCCATCGTCATCACGATGCGCGCCTTGCCCTTGCCGCCTGTGGCCTTGCGGGCGCCCTCGACGACGATCGATCCGTCTTCACCTGTCCTGGCGCGGCGCTTCAGCAGTTTGCCGATCATTGGGCGATGCCTCCGGTCACGACGGGGTCCTGGCCGCCCAAAGGCGCCTTGCTGGAATTGTCAGCCATGCCGTCCTGGCGTCCCTTCAGGATGTCCTGAATGTCGAGGACCTTGGTCGGCAAGTCGCTCAAGCCAACGATCTGGCGCGCGCTGACCGGCTCGAGTGCGAGCTGCGACTTGTAGAGTTCGGTCAGTTTCTGCAGTCGCGACGGCTGGGTGAGCAGGCTCCAGTCGGCCTTGAGCAGGTCGATCGTTTCCTCCTCGTAGCGGATCTGCACCTGGATCTTCTGCACCGAGGCCAATTGTTCCTCGGCCTCGCGCTTGGTCTTGTAGGTCAAGGCCGCTGCGGCGACCATGACGGCGATCAGGACTATGTCGCTGGTACGAAACACGTGCTCACCTCTCTCCCGGCCGATCGGTGCCGGGAAGTTTTGGGCCGGGAAGTTTGGGCAGGCCGAAAATCGAAAAGTCGCCGGCGCGCGCTGGCGCTTCCGTGCGAATTGCCGCGCGCAGCCTGGCGGAGCGCGATCGCGGATTGGCTGAAATCTCGGCATCCCCTGGCGTTACGCCGCCGCCCACCTTGCGGAAGGTGGCGGTGCGCGCCTGTGCCTCGGGCAGATGCCGCGAGCCTGTCATGGCGTCGGCGCGGTCAGCAATGAAGCGCTTGACGATCCGGTCTTCCAGCGAATGAAAGGTCACCACGGCCAGCCGTCCACCGGGCTTCAAAGCACGCTCAGCGGCGAACAGCGCCTTGGCCAGCTCGCCAAGCTCGTCATTGACGAAGATGCGCAGCGCCTGGAAGACACGGGTGGCCGGATGGATCTTGTCCTTGGGCGCGCGGCCGATATGCGTCTCGATGGCGTCGGCCAGATCGAGCGTGCGTTCGAACGGACGCTTTTCGCGACGGCTCTCGATCATGCGGGCGATGCGGCCGGCATGGCGCTCCTCGCCGAGGAATCCGAAGATGCGGGCAAGGTCGCCCATCTTGAAGGAGTTGACGACATCGGCGGCGCTCTGGCCCGCCTGCGCCATGCGCATGTCGAGCGGCCCGTCGGCGCGAAACGAAAAACCCCGCTCCGGCTGGTCGATCTGCATGGAGGAGATGCCGATGTCGAGCACGACGCCGTCAGCGCTTTCGACGTGCTCATCCAGCGTCGAGAACGGCGCCTGGACGAGCGTCAGCCGGCCAGCCGACTGCGCTTCCAGCGCACGGCCGGCGGCGATCGCATCCGGATCGCGGTCGATGGCCACGACCGAGGCGCCGGCCGCCAGGATGGCCCTGGTATATCCCCCGGCGCCGAACGTGCCGTCGACGATCACATCACCGGCCGCCGGCGAAAGCGCTTCGAGCACTTCGGCAAGGAGGACCGGAATGTGGCGGGCCGGTCCGCCAACGGCGTGAGGGTCATCGCCGTGGCCAGCCGTCATTCCGGTCGCTCCCCTGGCTTCGTCCCCTGCCGAAGCTGCAACAGCCGGGCGCGGGCTTGCGCGCCATAGGCCGCAAGCCGTCCCGGCTCCCAGATCTGAAAGAAATTGCCGCGACCGACAAAGGCCGCTTCCGCTGAAATGCCGGTGTGCTCGCGAATGAAATCGGTCATCGTGATGCGGCCGTCCTGATCGAGCTTCAGGAAAGCTCCATCGCCATGGCAGAAGAAAGACATGTCGTCCGCCGTCTGCAGGAAAGGATCCTCCTGCGCGATGCGTTGCTCGTAGCGATCGAGCAGGTCCAGCCCGCCGACATCCATCGCCGGCAGGTCCAGGCAGCGCAGCGCGTACAGTTCCGAATAGCCGCGTTTCTGTACGACAGCGCGGAAATGCGCCGGGACGGAAACCCGTCCCTTCGCATCGATCCTGCTCACCGTATTTGAGAGAAACCGGTCCATCTTCAGTTACAGCCGCCTGCGCCGCCGCACCCCTCTCCAACCTGCTGTTCGCGCCGCCACGGCGCGTTCCCCGTCCAGAATCAAGCACTTTCGCAGGGGCGAAAACCGGCAAAGGCGCAGCCGCCGCGGCTGCCCGATTGGCGTACGCTTCACCCTGACGCTGAACGAAGGCTTGAGTATCGAAATGGGATATCATGGGGCACTATGGGCGTCAACGGGAACAGGCTTCACAAACACGCGCGCCATGACCAATGAGAGCAGCCTTGACGGCACGTCTCGTCTTTATGGTCTATTAAGCCTAACGAACCGTTTAGAGCCGCGTGGCCCAACCGGACGCAGTTGCCGCGAGCCCTGGCCCGGCATAGCGTCGCGCCAAATTCTTCGGTCGAGAACAGGAATAAGAGAGACGATGGCTGATATCGCGAGCACACGCGCCGCCGAACTTCCCCATTTGCGTAACAGCGGGCTTGCCAAGGGCGACCCGATCCCCCTGCCCCTGACCATGGCATCGATCTATCACACGCCAGGCGATGCCACCGGTTTCGACCAGTATGGCCGCTTCAGCAACCCGACCTGGGCGGCGGTGGAGCATATGCTGGCCCATCTGGAAGGTGCGCCCTGCGTCGGCTTTCCGTCCGGCATGGGTGCCATCTCGGCCGTGTTCTTCGCCCTGCTCAAGGCCGGCGACCGCGTCCTGCTGCCATCGGACGGCTATCATACGACAAGGGCACTGGCTGAGCGCTTCCTGAAGCCGTTCGGCATCGCCTATGATGTGCGGCCGACATCGACATTCCTCGATGGAGGTTTCGCCGGATATCGCCTCGCCTTCGTCGAAACTCCGTCCAATCCGAGGCTCGACATCTGCGATATCACGGCGGTCGCCGAAGCCGTTCACAAGGCCGGCGCGCTGCTGGTGGTCGACAACACGACCATGACGCCTCTCGGCCAGCGTCCGCTCGACCATGGCGCCGATATCGTGGTCGCCGCCGACACCAAGGCTCCCAATGGCCACTCCGATGTGCTGTTCGGCCACGTCGCCAGCCGCGACGCGAAAGTCATCGCCGCCGTGACCGACTGGCGCGAAACCGCGGGCGGCATTCCCGGACCATTCGAGGCTTGGCTGGTGCATCGCGGCCTCGAAACACTCGACGTGCGCTTCGACCGCATGTGCTCTTCCGCCGAAATCATCGCACGGCGGCTCCAGGGCCACCGTGCCGTCAGCGGCCTGCGTTATCCCGGCCTCGAAACCGACCCGTCACACAACCTTGCCCGCATTCAGATGGAGCGTTTCGGCTTTCTCGTCTCCTTCGAACTCGCATCGGAGGAAAAGGCCGAGGATTTCATCAACAATTGCACGCTGATGCAGGCCGCGACCTCATTCGGCGGCGTTCACACGGCAGCCGAGAGACGATCAAAGCGGGGCGATGCGGTTCCGCCCGGTTTCGTACGCCTGTCGGTCGGCTGCGAACCGGTGGAGGAACTCTGGAAGGCTATTGAAGCATCGCTGGACAAGGTTGACGGCTGAACTGGTCGGTCAGCCGCTTATGTCATCGGCCTCGATCTTGCGCCTTCCATGCAGGACGCGAACGATTTCGATCGCGTCGTCATGCACGCGATACAAGGTGAGATATTCTCCGACCAGGAGATGACGGACGCCGGGAGCGATGTCCTCGCGCCGCGCGCCTGAGAAAGGATGCAGCGTCAGTAAATCCCAGCGTCGTTCCAGAGCATCCAACAAGCGGACGGCCGCATTTGGGTTGTCTCTTGCAATGTAGTCGCCGATACTTTCGATGTCCGTAAAGGCCTCAGGAAGCAAGCGGTACTTCACTCTTCGAAGCCCTTGGCCTCGGCCATCCTCTTGTATTTGGCGCGCAATCGCTCCATTAGCGGCGGACCGTCCAATGCCGGCCCGCTGTCGATCCCCTCCTGCACCAGCTTGCGCAGTTCCTCCAGCGTGTAGCCGTGCAACTCGCGCCGGTCCTTCCACTGCCGCAGCGCGTCGCGGATCACTTCACTGGCCGACGCGTATTCTCCGGCGGCGACCACGTCGTCCACCGCCGCCGCCAATTCGGGTGAGAGGGTTATGCTGCGTTTGTCGACCTGGCCCATGACAAGCTCCTGATGCTTCCCTCAACCAAGGTACGATTTAATCGCACCGGTTTCAAGAAAAGCCTCCAGCCTTGCATGCCTGGTGCAACCAGTCGGCAGCCCATGAATCAAGAGGTGCGCCCGAAGGCGCAACCTGCTGATATCAGGGAACCTCCCAGCGATATCTGGGTAAATTGCCAGCTGGCCTGTAAGCCGGGTTCTGTATGGCCCTCGCCCCTTGCGGCGCGAGAACGTGGCGGCCATTCATCTTGGGCGCATGTTGCCATGCGCCTCACGCAACCTACCCGGACGGTGAGCCGGAAACAGCCCTCGAGGGTTTCCCCTCGCACCGCCCCTATTCGGTTTTGCTCCCGGTGGGGTTTACCGTGCCGCTCCTGTTGCCAGTCGCGCGGTGGGCTCTTACCCCACCCTTTCACCCTTACCACGAGATCGTGGCGGTTTGCTTTCTGTGGCACTTTCCCTGGGGTCGCCCCCGCCGGCCATTAACCGGCACCGTGTCTCCATGGAGCCCGGACTTTCCTCACCCGCAGCCTTTCGGCTCTCGCGGGTGCGGCCGCCCAGCCAGCTGGCAAGGCGTATAAAGGGGTTCATGCCGCAAAACGCAAACGAAAAAAGCAGCTTATCACCTGCCGTCTTGGCAGTGCTTCCTGCTTATGCGGGGGCGCCAAGTGCGGCCAGTTGCACCTTGACCTTGCTGCAATAGGCCGCCGAGATCGGGTTCATCCGCGTGGCGCCATGGCCGGCATTGTATTTGAGGATCGTGCCGCAGGTTGTGCCGCCGCCCAGATCCTTGGCCATTGCCAGGTACTTCATGCCATATTTGATGTTGGTTTCGGGATCGAAGAGGCCCTTGGTCGAGCCGTTGTAGCCCATCATCCGCGCCGTCGCCGGCTTGATCTGCATCAGGCCGATCTCGCCGGCGCCGCCGACCATGTTCGGCCTGTAGTTGCTTTCGATCTTGATGACGGCGTTGGCCAGCGATACCGGCACGCCGTAGCTCGCCGCATACCGTGCGACGATCGCTGAATACTGCCCGCCACCTGCCGCCGCCACAGATGCCGCCGCATTGCGCGGGCCAATCGACGCCGTTGTCGTCATGTCGATGTTTGTCCTGTTGCGCTTGGCGTAACGCCTTGCGATCGGCTTCTTCGCGCTTGCAGAGGCAATCCTTTCCACCTTGGCTTTCTTCGCCCTTTTCAGGCTGCGGCTCGCCGACGCCTTGCTGGTTGTTGCCTTGGCACTTGTGGCGGAAGCAGGAAGAAGACTCTGGTCGGCCCGAGGGCTCAACGAAGCGGCATTGGCCGTGCTGAAGGCAAAAGTCATTACGCCGGCAGCAAGAGCTGCCGTTACAACGGTCAATTTCTGCATTTGATCCTGTTCTGTCTGAACCGCGTGAAGACATCACGCGGCAACGCTCAATCTACATCGGAGCATCCCGGGGCGGAGGTCCGACAATTTTTACGGAGCGTCGTTTGAAGGCCGAATTGGCGCCAATGAAGGCGGGGCAAGTCACTTTGAGTGACAGTCTGTAACTTAAACGCCTGGAAAAGATTACTTGGCGGCGATTACCGTCACGGAAGCGAGCAACCTCTGCAGGGTGCGGAGCGTCGATGAATCGGCCAGGCCATCCACCCTACGCGGCCGGAAATGCCGCTGAAACGCCTCGACGACGATTTCGGTCTGGCGGTCGAAACCTCCAGTGATCTCCACGCCATAGCCGTAGAGCGACAGCATGGACTGCAGCGCCTCGACGTCGGTTCCCGCATCGCCGGACTTCAGCGCAGGGCCCCGCCGGATCGGCGCGGCCGGGACAAGATGGCCCACCCCGGCCTCGAACAAGGCTTTCCACGGGAATTTCTCACCCGGATCGACCTTGCGTCCTGGCGCCACGTCGGAATGTGCGAGCACGCGCTGCGCCGGAATGGAATGGCGGCGGGTGATCCCCTGGCACAATTCGATCACCGCTTTGATCTGCCGTTTCGGGAAGTGGGGATAGCCGAGCGAATGGCCTGGATTGACGATCTCGATGCCGACCGAGCAGGAGTTTATGTCCGTGCGTCCAAACCACGAGCTCTTGCCGGCATGCCAGGCGCGGTCGCTTTCCCTGACCATCTGGACGATGCGGCCGTCCTCATGGACGAGATAGTGAGACGAAACCTCGCTGGCCGGGTCGCACAGCCAGGCCTCGGCACCAGCCCCGGTGCCCATGCCCGTATAGTGCAACACGATCATGTCGGGCTTGAGCGTGTCGCGCCGCGGGCCGAAATTCGGCGATACCCTGACCTCGGCGTTCGGCTCGTCGGGCAGGAAGCCGCTCATGCGTGTCGCAGGCCCCGCTCGATCATCTCGTAGGCCGCATTGATTGCGGCAACTCTTGTCGTTGCGATCTTGATGAACTCTTGCGGCAGGCCACGCGCAATCAGCCGGTCCGGGTGATTGTCCGAGACCAGCTTGCGATAGCGCTTCCTGACTTCCTCGAACGACTTGCCGCGCTCGATGCCGAGCACGACATAGGGATCGGCCGCGCCAAGATTGACGTGGCGCGCCAGGATGCTCTCGTAATGCGCCTCGTCGATGCGGAAGATTTGCGCGATACGATGCAGGAACAGGCCCTCGCGCTCGTGGATCAGTCCATCGGCCTTGGCAATGTGGAACAGGCCGTCGAGTATGTCTTCCAGCATCACGCAGTTCGAATGGCCCGAACCGCAAAGCTGCGCCATCCGTTCGGCATAGATCTCGAACCCGGCGACATCCTGCTGCGCCAGATTGTAGAGCCGCGCCACATTGCGGGTCTCCGAAGGCGGCACCTCGAATATTTCCTGGAAGGCGCGTACCTCGTCCTGCGTGACGATGCCATCGGCCTTGGCCATCTTGGCCGACAGCGCGATCATGGCAACAGAGAAGGCAACGCGCCGGCGCAAATCCGCGTCGCCGGAGAAAACCGTGCGCACGGCTTCTACCACGTCGGCGACGCCCGACGACGCAGAAGACGAAACGCGTGTGATGAAGTCGCCGAGGCGGTCCCAAATCGACATGGGCGCTTCATAGAACCAACCGGCCGCCCCTATCAAGCCAAGACAGCGCCGCAGGGACATCCAGTAGCAAGAAGGCCGGCATCGCCGGCCCTCTCATAGGCATCATACGGGTGCTGGTGCTACTGCGCGGGTGCCGCGGGAGCTGGTGTTGCCGGAGCCGGTTGGGCGGGCTTCGTCGCATCGGGTGACGCCGGCTTCATCGTCTGGTCGGCGGCCGGCGGATTGGTGCTCTGGGTGGTGGTCTTGTCGGTGCCGCTGTCGCTGCATGCCGCGACGCCAAACAGTGCCAGGGCGGAAACAGAAGCAAGAATGAGCTTTTTCATGGACATCTCTCCTTCAACGCACGTTCACGTTCCAGTGAACGGTCGACAAGGAAATGCGCGGTGCCCACAACTGGTTGCGTCACGTTGCGTATCGGCTTGTAACACCAACCGCACCAGCATCTGAGCGTTGCCGGTAGGACGTTTGCATTCTAACAAGTCGTACCTGCCCGCTGGAGAGAATGCCGCCATGACCACCAAATGGGATTTCTGGATCGATCGTGGCGGCACGTTCACCGATGTCATCGGCCGGGCCCCAGATGGCGGACTGCATCCGCGCAAGCTGCTCTCGGAGAATCCCGAAGCCTATGCTGACGCCGCGATCCAGGGCATTCGCGATCTTCTCGGGCTGAAACCGGGCGCAGCCATTCCCACCGGCCGGATCGGCGACATCAAGATGGGCACCACCGTTGCCACCAACGCGCTGCTGGAGCGCAAGGGTGATCGCGTGCTGCTGATCATCACCAAGGGTTTTCGCGACGCGTTGCGGATCGCCTATCAGGCGCGGCCGGATATCTTCGCCAAGGAGATCATCCTGCCGGAACAACTCTACGAGCGCGTCATCGAGATCGACGAACGCGTGCGCGCCGACGGCTGCGTCGAACGCCTGCTCGACATTTCCGCCTGCCGCCCCGCAATCGAGCAGGCGAAGGCTGACGGCATCGACGCCGTCGCCATCGTTTTCATGCACGCCTGGAAATATCCCGACCATGAAAAGGCCGTCGCCAAGGTCTGCCGGAAGCTCGGCTTTGGCCAGGTCTCGGTCAGCCACGAAGTGTCGCCGCTTATCAAGCTGGTCGGGCGCGGCGACACCACCGTTGTTGACGCCTACCTGTCGCCGATCCTGTCGAGATATGTGCAAAGGGTCGCCGGGGAGTTGGGAGCA
Source organism: Mesorhizobium carmichaelinearum (assembly GCA_943370265.1). Taxonomy (GTDB): domain Bacteria; phylum Pseudomonadota; class Alphaproteobacteria; order Rhizobiales; family Rhizobiaceae; genus Mesorhizobium; species Mesorhizobium carmichaelinearum_A. Next base: position 379,176 of record CALRQH020000001.1, on the reverse strand, counting down.
GGCAGCGCCGGCGCTGCCCCTCATCCGCCTGCCGGCACCTTCTCCCCGTATAGTGACGGGGAGAAGGAAAGCGCTCCGACGCTGGCGCCCCCCGCTCCCCATCCTTCACAGGGAGAGGGTAAGGGAGAGGGGCAGCGCCACCCCCACCTCATGTTCATGATGTCCTCGGGCGGCCTTACCGCCGCCGACATGTTCCAGGGCAAGGACGCGCTTTTGTCCGGCCCGGCCGGCGGCGTCGTCGGCATGGTCGAGACGGCAAAGCTCGCCGGCTTCGAAAAGGTCATCGGCTTCGACATGGGGGGCACCTCCACCGATGTCGCGCACTATGACGGCGAGTATGAGCGCGCCTTCGATACCGAGGTTGCAGGCGTGCGCATCCGCGCGCCCATGATGCGCATCCACACTGTCGCGGCCGGCGGCGGCTCGATCCTGCACTACGAAGCCGGGCGTTTTCGTGCCGGACCGGATTCCGCCGGCGCCAATCCCGGTCCGGCCGCCTACCGACGCGGCGGGCCGCTCGCCGTCACCGACGCCAATGTCATGCTGGGCAAGCTGCAGCCGGATTTTTTCCCCGCCATCTTTGGGCCCGGCCAGGACCAGTCGCTCGACGTGGAAACAGTGCGCAAGAAATTCACTGCGTTGGCCGCCGACATCGGCGATGGCCGCCCGCCCGAGGCAGTTGCCGAGGGTTTCGTGACCATCGCCGTCGAGAACATGGCCAACGCCATCAAGAAGATCTCAGTGCAGCGCGGCTACGACGTCACCGAATATCTGCTGAACTGCTTTGGTGGCGCCGGCGGCCAGCATGCCTGCCTGGTTGCCGATGCGCTTGGCATGGAAGCGGTGCTGATCCACCCTTTCTCCGGCCTGCTTTCGGCCTATGGCATCGGCCTCTCCTCGGTCTTTGCCTCGCGCCAGCAAGCGCTGCTGAAGCCGTTGGCTGAAGACTCCAAGCCGGCGATCAACGATCTCATCGCGGTTCTCCGCATGGCCGTGGTCGGGGAACTCGCGGCGCAGAATATCGCCGAAGGCGCTGTTGCCACGAAGCCGGTGCTGCAGATCCGTTACGATGGCACGGACACGGCGCTGCCGGTGAATTTCGAGCACGGCTCGATTGCCCAAGCCAGAAACGACTTCGAAACCGCCCACAAGGCGCAGTTCGGCTTCATCTATGACGACAAGCCGATGATCGTCGAAACCGTCGGTATCGAAGGCACGGAGACCGGCAACCAACAAAATGCCGAAACCTGCGCGCCGGCAGGACCGGCGAGGGTCGAAGCCAAGCCTTTGGAGAACCGACGTGTCTACACCGAAGGCCGTTGGCACGAGGCCGGCGTCTACCGTCGCGAAGACCTGCGCCCGTCCCATCTGGTCGCCGGCCCTGCCCTGATCATCGAACCGAACCAGACCATTGTCGTCGAGCCGGGCTGGCGGGCGGAAATCACTGACGTCGACCACGTCGTGATTCGCCGCACGGAGAAGAAGGCGCGCGCCGCCGCCCTCGGCACCGAGGCCGATCCGGTGATGCTGGAGGTCTTCAACAACCTGTTCATGTCGATCGCCGAGCAGATGGGCGTGACGCTGCAGAACACCGCCTACTCCGTCAACATCAAGGAAAGGCTGGACTTTTCCTGCGCCGTCTTCGACCGCACCGGCGCGCTGGTCGCCAACGCACCGCACATGCCCGTGCATCTCGGCTCCATGGACCGCTCGGTCGAGACCATCATCCGGCTGAACGCCGGCGACATTCATCCCGGCGACGTCTTTGCGCTCAACGCGCCTTACAATGGCGGCACGCATCTGCCGGATATCACCGTGGTGACGCCGGTGTTCGACGATGCTCGCAAGGAGATCCTTTTCTACACAGCCTCGCGGGGCCACCACGCGGATATAGGCGGCACCGCCCCCGGCTCCATGACCCCACTCGCCACCACGGTCGACGAGGAAGGCGTGCTCTTCGACAATTTCCGCATCGTCGATCGCGGCAGGTTCCGTGAGGCGGAACTGCACACGCTGCTGACCGACCACCCCTACCCGGCCCGCAACCCGCACCAGAACATCGCCGACCTCAAGGCGCAGATCGCCGCCAACGAGAAGGGCGTCGCCGAACTGCGCAAGATGGTCGCCCATTTCGGCCTCGATGTCGTCGAGGCCTATATGGGCCATGTCCAGGACAATGCGGCGGAAAGCGTGCGCCGGGTGCTGGAACGACTGCCCGACAGTTCGCAATATGAATATCCGACGGATACCGGCCAGGTGATCAAGGTGAAGATCACTGTCGACCGCAAGAAGCGCGAGGCGACCGTCGAGTTCACCGGCACGTCGCCGGTGATGAAGAACAATTTCAACGCGCCGGAGCCCGTCGCCCGCGCCGCGGTTCTCTATGTCTTCCGCGTCATGGTCGAGGACATGATCCCGATGAATGCCGGGTGCCTGCGCCCCATCAACATCATCATCCCCGACGGCTCGATGTTGAAACCCGTTTATCCCGCTGCTGTCGTCGCCGGCAATGTCGAGACCTCGCAGCATGTCACCAACGCGCTGTTCGGAGCCATGGGCGCCATGGCCAACGCTCAAGGGACCATGAACAACCTGACCTTCGGCAACAAGCAGTACCAGTATTACGAGACAATCTGCTCGGGCTCGCCGGCGGGTCACATGAACTCCGGCCGTGGCTTTGCCGGCACATCCGGCGTCCATACCCATATGACCAATTCGCGCCTCACCGACCCGGAAGTGCTGGAGCTGCGCTTCCCCGTCGTGCTCGAGGATTTCCACATTCGCCAGGGATCCGGCGGGAAGGGCAGATGGGACGCAGGCGACGGCACCAAACGCACCATCCGCTTCCTCGAGAAGATGGAATGCGCGATCCTGTCGTCGCATCGCAACCGCCCGCCACAAGGATTGGACGGCGGCGGCGACGGCGAGGTTGGCTCGACCAAGGTGCGCCGCAAGGATGGCGCTGTCGAGCTGCTGAAGGCCTGTGACCAGACCGTGTTGCAGGCCGGCGAGGCAGTCATTGTGACCACGCCGACGCCGGGGGGCTTTGGCAAGGCCTGAGCCCGCGTCAACAGGCTGTCACCGGCCTGTCATGACGCTGCGATACCCGCTTGCGCCAAAGCAAATGGGGAATCACCTGGCTATGACGGACGTTTCGGGAGAATTGGTTTTCCGCCGCGGCAAGGAAGTTGGAAAAGCCGTCTACCAGAATCGCCCGCTGTCGAAGGCCGGCATTTCCGAGCGGCTGTTCGCGTTCCTCTTCTCTGGTCTCGTCTACCCGCAGATCTGGGAAGACCCCGATGTCGACATGGAAGCCATGCAGCTCGGCCAGGGACATCGCATCGTCACCATCGCCTCGGGCGGCTGCAATATCCTCGCCTATCTCACCCGCTCGCCGGCAAAGGTCGACGCTGTCGATCTGAACACGGCTCACGTCGCGCTGAACCGCATGAAGCTGCAGGCAGTGCGTCATCTGCCGTCGCAAGGCGATCTGTTCCGCTTCTTCGGCGCGGCCGACACAAGTCACAATTCGGAAGCCTATGACCGCTTCATCGCGCCGCATCTCGATCCGGTCAGCCGTCACTACTGGGAACGCCGCAACTGGCGCGGCCGCCGGCGCATCGCCGTTTTCGACCGCAATTTCTACCAGACCGGCCTGCTCGGCCTGTTCATCGCCATGGGCCACCGCACGGCGAAATTCTTCGGCGTCGATCCCGCCGGCATCATGGCGTCGAAGAGCATTGCCGACCAGCGCCGCTTCTTCAATGAGGAGCTGGCGCCGGTGTTCGAAAAGCCGCTGCTGAAATGGGCGACATCGCGCAAGGCCTCGCTGTTCGGCCTCGGCATCCCGCCTGCCCAGTACGATTCGCTGATCACCTCGGGCGACGGCACCATGGCCAGCGTCCTGAAAGCCCGGCTTGAAAAGCTCGCCTGCGATTTTCCTCTGAAGAACAACTATTTCGCCTGGCAGGCCTTTGCCCGGCGCTATCCGAATCCGGGTGAGGCCGCCCTGCCCGCCTATCTGGAGAAGAGCAACTACGCGACGATCCACAAGAATATCGATCGCGTCGCCATCCATCATGCCAACCTGATCGAATTCCTCGCCGCCAAGGATGCCGGCAGCGTCGACCGCTTCGTGCTGCTCGACGCGCAGGACTGGATGACCGACGACCAGCTCAACGCGCTGTGGGCCGAGATCACCCGCACTGCATCGGCCGGCGCCCGGGTCATCTTCCGCACCGCCGCCGAGCCCAGCCTGTTGCCCGGCCGCGTCTCTACCTCGCTGCTCGACCAGTGGAACTATGAGACCGAGGCCTCGCGCGAGTTCTCCGCCCGCGACCGCTCGGCCATCTATGGCGGCTTCCACCTCTATGTGAAGCGCTGACCATGAGCACCACCGAGCTGCCCGCCGGCCATGCCGAACTGATGGACGGCGTCTACCGCTGGCAGCGCCACATCTATGACCTGACCCGCAAATACTATCTGCTCGGCCGCGACAGGCTGATCGACGGGCTCGACGTACCGGCCGGCGGCGCAGTGCTGGAACTCGGTTGCGGCACCGGCCGCAACATCATACTCGCCGCCCGCCGCTATCCGGATGCGCGTTTCTTCGGTCTCGATATCTCATCCGAGATGCTGGAGACGGCCGGTGCCGCCATCACCCGCGAAGGCCTGTCGGCGCGCGTCAGGCTGGCAAAGGGCGACGCCACGGACTTCGACGCCGGAACACTGTTCGGCCTGGCGTCCTTCGATCGCATATTCGTCTCATACTCGCTGTCGATGATCCCCGGCTGGGAAAAGACCGTTTGCGCCGCCCTTGCTGCCCTTTCTCCCGAAGGGTCTCTGCACATCGTCGACTTCGGCCAGCAGGAAGGCCTGCCGCGCTGGTTCCGGACTATGCTGCGCGGCTGGCTGCGGAAATTCCATGTCGAACCGCGCGCCAATCTGCGCGAAGTCCTGGATTCGGAATCGGAGCGAACCGGCGCAACCTTTCGTTTCCGCACGCTTTATCGCGGCTATGCCTGGCTGGCCGTGCTCGGGTCGCACCGCGCTTAATGTAGCGCCTTCACCAACGCCCCCACCATCGCCTGCGGGCGATAGCCGATCTTGGCAGGCGTCAGCCCGAGCCGCACCACCACCAACTGCTCGGACGGAATGATGGTCACCGTCTGCCCGTCATGCCCTTCCATCCAGTAGGTGTCCTTGGGCAAACCGGCGGCAACGCCGGCGCCGGGCTTCTCCTCGTCACCCGGCCCCTCGATCCACAACTGGCCCTTGCCGTAGACTTTCGAAGCCGGCGCCGGCTCGCGCATCCAGTCCACGAAGCCGGCCGGCAGGATGGCATTGCCGTTCCATACGCCGCCCTGCAGAAGGAACTGGCCGAACCGCGCCCAATCGCGCGCGGAGGCATAAAGATAGGACGAACCGACGAACGTGCCCTGTTCGTCCGTCTCCAGCACGGCGCTGTGCATGCCCAGCGGCTCGAACAGCGCCGTCCTCGGCCATGCCAGCGCCTTGTCCTTGTCGCCGATCGCATTCTGCCAGAGCCTGGACAGCATCACCGCCGTGCCGCTCGAATAAGAGAACACTTTCCCGACCTCGCCGGCCAGCGGCTTGGACGCGGCAAAGCCGGCCATGTCGGGTTCGAGATAGAGCATGCGCGTCACATCGGCGACGTCGCCATAGTCCTCGTTGAACTGCAGGCCGCTCGACATCGCCATCATGTCGGCAAGGCTGATGGCGGCGCGGCCGTCGGCCTTCCATGGCCCGAACAGGCCCTGGTTGGTCACCGCCATCTTGCCGTCTTTGACCAGCGTGCCGATGATCGCCGCATTCACAGTCTTGGTCATCGACCAGCCGAGCAGCGGCGTCTTTTGCGAAAAGCCGTCGCCATATCGCTCGGCGACGATGCGGCCATTCTTGACGACGACCACCGCGCGCATGCCGGCGCCGGTCAGCGACGCATCGTCCAGCAGCTTCGAAATTACTGGATTCTGTGAAGCATCGACCCGCTCGCCATCCGGCCACAATGCATCCACCGACACATCCTGTGGCGACGCGACGGACCCAGCACGAAGCTTCGTCTGCCGGGCCTTGCTGAGGTTGCCATCCGGAACCGAAGCACAACCGACCCCGTCGCGCGCAATGGCCACGCTCTTGCCGAGCACGCCAAGCAGGCCCGCCGAAACCGTGCCCCTGTTCCTGTCCACGGAAACCTGCATCAGCCTGAGCAGCGGATGGCCAGGAGCCTGCACGTCGACAGCCAGCACTTGCCTGGCATCGCGCCCGGCGAGGAAGACATTCGAACAGACGATCTTGGCCGAATAGCCGGAACCGACGCGGATCAGTTCGGGTGGCGCGAGGTAAAGCCAGGCAACGAGTCCCACGACCCCCAGCACGACCAGCCCCAACAGCCATTTGATGATCTTCAAGAGGATCCGCATCTTTCCACCCTCGGTTCGACCGGGGTAGTCTCCCCACGTCATCGATTTGCCGCCATTGCTTCCGCAAATCATGGCTCTTGTCGAGCGCCGTCAACCGAATATCAACCATGATCGGCGATCACCTAAGATGCCGGGCGATCCTGTGGGGTGATCGTCCGGGGGACGATCAGGGGCCCAGGCCAACAAACCCATCAGCGGCCGGCTGAAACCGGTTCAGGAGAAGCAATGCGCCGTTTCGCGGCCCTCATCATGCTGTCGCTGCTGGGTGCGTGCTCGACCGTCGACGATCTGGCGCCGGTGTCGTCGAGCACCAAGACGGTCGTGGTGCGCGCGCCGCGTTTCGCCGACTCCAAGCCGCATGAATGGGACAGCGGCGCGCCGTGGAACTATGCCGTACATGGCACGGACGTCTCCAAATACCAGACATCGGTCGACTGGCCGGCCGCCAAGGCCAGCGGCATTTCCTTCGCCTTCATCAAGGCGACCGAGGGCGGCGACCGCTTCGACGAATATTTCAACGAGCATTGGAGCCACACGAAAGCCAACGGAATCCCGCGCGCGGCCTATCATTTCTACTATTTCTGCACCCCCGCCGCCGTACAGGCGCGCTGGTTCATCCAGAATGTGCCCGCCGACCGTTCATCCATGCCGCCAGTGCTCGACATGGAATGGAACCCGCAGTCGCCGACCTGCAAGCTGCGCCCCGATCCGGCCACTGTGCGCTCGGAGATGACCGTCTTCCTCGAGATGATCGAGAAGCACTACGGCAAGAAGCCGATCATCTACACCTCCGTCGATTTCTTCGAAGACAACAACCTGTCGACCTACCGCGGCTATCCCTACTGGCTGCGTTCGGTGGCGGGTCATCCCCGCGAGAAATACGGCAGCCACCCCTTCACCTTCTGGCAGTACACCGGAACCGGCATCGTTCCGGGCATGACCGGCAAGTCCGACATCAACGTTTTCAACGGCACGGAAGCCGCCTGGAACAAGTGGCTGCGGCAGAACACCCGTTGACACCGGGCGTTTCGCCTGCTTTTCGACACAGCCAGCGGTAATATCTGCAACCGCTGGTAATCCAGAGCCCAGTGTCCAAGTGGACGTTTAGGGGGCGCTCTGGCGTTTCAATGTCGGAAGGAAGTCCATGCTGTTGCGTTCCAAAGCCCTCGCGGTGCTGTTTTTGTGCGCCACGGCGCTGCCGGCGATGGCGCAGGAATGCGGCGGTGACTTCGAAGCCTGGAAACAGGGCGTGGCGGCGGAAGCCAAGGCGGCCGGCGTCGGCGCGGTCGGCCTTGACGCGCTTGAAGACGCCACCATCGACGACAAGGTGCTGGCCCGCGACCGCGCCCAGGGCGTCTTCACCCAGACATTCATCCAATTCTCCAACCGCATGATCTCGGCCTACCGGCTGAAGCAAGGTGCGGTGAATATGAAGAAATACGCCGATGTCTTCGCCCGTGCCGACCAGCAGTTCGGGGTCCAGGCACCCGTGATCACCGCGTTCTGGGCGCTGGAAACGGATTTTGGCGCCGTGCAGGGCGACTTCCACACGCTCAGCGCGCTGGTGACGCTGTCGCATGACTGCCGCCGCCCGCAGCTCTTCCGTCCACAACTCGTGCCGCTGCTGGAGCTGATCGATCGCGGCGTGCTGCCGGCCGACGTCAAGGGCGCCTGGGCCGGCGAGATCGGCCAGACGCAGATCCTGCCTTCCGACTATCTGGCGCGTGGCGTTGATGGCGATGGTGACGGCAAGGTCGACCTGCGCAACAGCGTGCCCGACGTGATCATGACCACGGCCAACAAGGTGCTGTCGCGCGGCTGGAAGCGTGACCAGCCCTGGATCGAGGAAGTCCGCGTGCCCGACGAGATGCCGTGGGACCAGACCGGGCGCACCAACAAGCTGCCGATTTCGCAATGGGCGCAATGGGGCGTTACCAATCCGAACGGCACGCCGCTTGTCGACAATGGCCTGAAGGCGGGCCTGGCAATGCCGATGGGGCGCAAGGGGCCGGCATTCCTCACCTATGATAATTTCGACGTCTATCTGGAGTGGAACCAGTCTTTCACCTACGCGCTGACGGCGGCCAACCTCGCCGCAAGGCTGGCCGGGGCACCGCAGTTCGATCCGCGCACCCCCGAAACCGGCCTCAACAGCGACCAGATGAAGGCGCTGCAGACCAAACTTGAAGCCAAGGGCTATGACGTCGGCACGGTCGACGGCATCCTGGGCACCAACACGCGCGAAGCCATCCGCAAGGAGCAGACGCGCCTCGGCCTGGCCGTGGACGGCTGGCCGACGCCGGACCTGCTGGGGAAGTTGTAGGCAGTAGGCAGTAGGCAGTAGGCAGTAGGCAGTAGGCAGTAGGCAGTAGGCAGTAGGCAGTAGGCAGTAGGCAGTAGGCAGTAGGCAGTAGGCAGTGAAAAAATTGCCGCGAGAGCAGGAACTTGCAACCCTAGTCCCTAGTCCGCCATCGTCTCCAGGCTCGCAAACCCCTGCGGGGCATCGCCTTCGTCGAAAGGCGTCGTCACCTCGACGAATGTGTCGGGGTAGAAGCCGTTGAAGCGGGTTCTCAGCGACAGCGAGTAGGCGCCGATATGGCCGATCTCGATCCAGTCGCCTGTGTCGACGGTTTCCGGCAACCAGAATGGCCTGGACAGGATGTCGACGGAATCGCAGGTCGCCCCGCACACCTTGAACGGCACGATGTTCTTTTCAGCGCCATTGCGCGTGCGGATCGCCGGATCGGGAATGAAGCGCGCCGGCAGCGTGATCTTGCCGGTCCATGAATCCGACAGCGATGCCCAGATGCCGTCATTGATATAGAGCCGCTTGCCCTTGCGCAGCAGCACGCGCACGATCAGCGACAGGCAGCGCGCCACGATCACCCTGCCCGGCTCCGCCACCAGCGGCATCTGGTCGAACTGGTATTCCTTGAGGTCGCTCGACAGCCGCGACATGATCTGGCCGAGCGACGGCATCTCGATCTGCTTGCGGTTGGGGTCATGTCCATATTCGGCCGGAAAGCCGCCGCCGACATCGAGCCCGGCAATATCGAAGGTCAGCCGGTTGCGCACCCAGTCGGCCGAGGCCAGCGCGCGCTCATAGGTGTCGGGATCCTCGATCTGGCTGCCGACATGAAAACACAGGCCGACCTTGTAGCCGGTGCGGTTCAGCCGCTCCGCCAGTTCCACGGCATAGGCCGGCCCGGCGCCGAACTTCTTCGACAGCTCGTAAGCCGCATGGCCCTTGGTCTGCACCCGCACGAAAACGCTGATCGAGCCCGGGTCGATGTCGAGCGCCCGCACCACCCGCGTCAGCTTGGTGATCTCGTCCTCATGGTCGAGCGAGATGACCCGGATGGCGTATTTCTCCAGCGCCAGCTTGATGTCCGACTGAGCCTTGACCGGGTGCATGTAGAGCATCTCGGCATCGGGCGAGACGGCCCGCACGGCGGCGAATTCGCCGGGCGACGCCACGTCGAAGGCGGTGACGCCGGCTTCGACCAGGGTCTTCAGCACGATCTGCTCGCCATTGGTCTTCACCGCATAGGCGGTCTTGCCGGGGAACATGCCCATGAACTGCCTGGCATCCGCCTTCAGCACCTGCGGGCGGAAGCAGTAGACCGGATCGTCCGGGCGAAGCGCCAGTGCCGCCTCGCGGGCATTCTCGAATCGCTGCATGGACGAATCCTCTTGGCACACAATTAATCCAAGCTAGCGGCTAATGAAAACAATTCTGTGTCTCGTGCTTCTTGCGGCAAGGCGTTACGCCTTTTGGCAGGAGGGCGAGGCCATCGGTCAGGTTTCGGGTGGCCCATGTCGCCGAACCCGCTATGGCTTGTGCCATGACGGATAAGCAGGCCGTCGGGAAGGACGATCACATGGCTAGTTCAGCCGCCACTGTCGGGGCACGCGGACCAATGGTGCTCAAGGACTGGGCACAGCTTCTGCTGCTCGGCGCCATCTGGGGCGGCTCTTTCTTCTTTGCCCGCATCGCGGTGGCGGAACTGCACCCGCTGGTGCTGGTCCTGTTTCGCGTCGGCATCGCGGCACTGGCGCTTCAGCTTTACCTCGCCATTCGCGGACCGTCCTTTCGACTCGCCCTTCCGCATGCCGGCCTGTTTTTCCTGCTGGCGCTCACCAACAATGTCGTTCCCTTCTCGCTGATCTTCGCCGGCCAGACACAACTCGGCGCCGGCGTCGCTTCGGTGCTCAATGCGACGACGCCGTTCTGGACGCTGATCCTCGCCAATTCGCTGACGTCGGACGAAAAGCTCTGCTGGAACAAGCTCGCCGGCATCGCGCTCGGCATCGCCGGCACGGCGGTGATGATTGGTCCCGGCCTTGTCGCCGGACTGGGTGGCCCTGTCTGGGCCAAATTCGCGCTGATTGGCGCCTCATTGTCCTATGCCGTCGCCTTGATGGTCGCGCGTCGCTTCAAGGGCATCCCGTCGCCGGTCGTCGCCACCGGGCAGATGACCGCCTCGACCATCATCATGATCCCGGTCGTGCTGATCGCCTATGGTCCGGCTGGACTGTTTTCAGTCTCGCCGCCGGTCTGGGCGGCGGTACTGGCGCTGGCGCTCGTGTCCACCGCCTTCGCCTACATCCTCTATTTCAATCTCGTCGCCTCGGCCGGCGCCACCAATGCCTCATTGGTCACGCTCATCGTGCCGGCCAGCGCCATCCTGCTCGGCTTCTTGTTCCTTGGAGAGCGGCTCGCATTGTTCGAAATGGGCGGCATGGCGCTGATCGCGCTCGGTCTGGTCACCATCGACGGCCGCGTCCTCGGCCAGCGCTGATGCCGGCGGTTTCGGGATAGCGAGATGCATGAAAAAGCTGCGGCCTCGCGTCCAAATTGGACTCGCAAAGGCTCTCCGGCCATTGCATTGAATCGCTGCATCGTGCTTTTCGAAAGTCGAATCCGACCTTATGGTAGCGGTACCATCATCGAGCCCCGTCACAATTTATTCACAGGCGTGAAGCTCGCTTTTGATTAGGAGTTTCAATGCGTAACGGCAAAGTTCAGGTCGCCGCGCCCGCATTTTGACCGCATTGCGGCATATTTTTGACTTGCCTGTGGCACAAATGACCCTAGACTCCGCCCATAGCTCTTTAAGAGGAGGCTATGTCATGGGACTTACGAGGCCAATCAACGCATTGATGATATGTGCCGCGTTCGCATTCATCGGAGCCCTCATCATGGGCTTTCTTCCGTAAGACCGCACAAGCGGGGGTGCCGCGGAACTGAATAGTCCAAACGATTTAAAGGCCGGGTCTTGCCCGGCCTTTTTTCATTAGGAGTGGCAGTTTTACTCGGCATCCGGGGATGCTGGCCAAACTGCCCGAAGGTTCATCCACTCAGGCGGCCGCGGACCCCGCTGTCTCGACCTCGTGCGAACGGATGCCGATCATGTGACAGATGGCGAAGACGAGGTCGGCCCGGTTCATCGTATAGAAATGGAAATCACCGACACCGCGCTCCACCAGGTCCACCACCTGCTCGGCCGCCACGGCGGACGCGACCAGCGCATGGGTCTGCGGATCCTTCTGCAACCCGTCGAAGCGCTCGGCCAGCCACGCCGGCACCAGCGCGCCGCAACGCGCCGAGAAATTGGCGACCTGGGTGAAATTATGCACGGGCAAAATACCCGGCACGATCGGTATGTAGATGCCGGCGCGCCGCGCCCGCTCGACATAGCGCTCGTAGAGATCATTATCGAAGAAGAACTGGGTGATCGCCCGTGTCGCGCCATTGTCGACCTTGCGCTTCAGCATGTCGATGTCGGTGGCGAAATCCGGGCTTTCCGGATGCTTTTCGGGATAGGCGGAGACAGAGATGTCGAAATCGCCCGCCCCTTTCAGCGCGCCCACCAGTTCGGCGCCATTGGCATAGCCGCCGGGATGCGGCCGGTAGGCTGCCCCCACGCCCTCCGCCGGATCGCCGCGCAAGGCGACGAAACGGGTAACGCCCATGCCGGCGAATTCCTGGATCACCGCATCGACCTCGTGGCGGGAGGCGTCGACGCAGGTCATGTGCGCCGCCGGTGTCAGCGTCGTTTCATTGAGGATGCGCTTGACAGTGCGGGCCGTGCGCTCTCGGGTCGAACCGCCGGCGCCATAGGTCACCGAGACGAATTTCGGCTGCAGTGGCTCCAGCCGGGTGACGGTGTCCCACAGCCTGGCTTCCATCTCGTCATTCTTCGGCGGGAAGAATTCGAACGAGACCCTGATCTTGTCGCCGATATCGGGACGGCGGGAAAAGCGGAACTGGTTCATCAGGCGATTTCCCTTACCTGTTGGGTATCGTTGGAGGGGTCGGCAATCAGCAGGCGACGATCGCGGCCAAGCCACAGCTTGACGGTGAGCTTGGCTTCGCTGCCGCCGCGCGGTTCGAATTCCTGGGCATCCTCGAGATCGAGCCCAGCCTCCGCGAACCAGTCGGCGATCTGCCGGTCGGAAAAGCCGAGCCGCATATGCGCGTGTTCGTCGCGCAGGAATTCCAGCGCATGCGGCGCGAAATCGACGATCACCAGCCGGCCGGACGGGCGCAACAGCCGCGCCGCCTCATGGATGGCGCGTGAGGGATCGTCGAGATAGTGCAGCACCTGATGAATGGTAACGAGATCGAAGGCGTCGCGCTCGACGGGCGGCGCGAAGATATCGCCCTGCCGAACCTGAGCATTCGAAACGCCGGCCTTGTCGAGATTGGCGCGCGCCACCGTCAGCATCTCGCGCGACATGTCGATGCCAACGCCGCGCCGGTAGAGCGGCGAGAATATCTCCAGCAGACGCCCTGTGCCGGTGCCGAGATCGAGCATCGACTGGAACGGCCGCTTGCCGATAAGCTTCAGGAGAGCGGCCTCCACGGCGCGGTCCGGCACATGCAGCGAGCGGATGTGATCCCAACTCGCCGCGTTCTGGGAGAAGTAGGTGGCGGCGCGATCCTGCCGCTTGCGCTTGACCGAGGTCAGGCGCTCGAGATCGCGCTCGACCTGCGGGTCGGCGCCACGGATGCCCGAGATCAGCCTGAGGACGAAATCCCGCGCCGCATCCGAATCCGAGAGCCGGAAGAACGCCCATGACCCCTCCTGGTAGCGGCCGATCAGGCCAGCCTCGAGCAACAGCTTCAAGTGCCGCGACACGCGTGGCTGCGACTGGCCGAGGATTTCGGTAAGATCGGAAACGGTGAGGTCGCCGCGCGACAGCAGCGCCAAAATGCGCAGCCGGCTGGATTCGGCCGCCGCCTTCAATGTATCTACCATTGTGTCGAGCGCGACATGCATGAGCGTATTCTCTTTGAAAAGATATAAACATATGTTTATGTCGATTTTGACGACCATGCAAGACCTATGTCGCTGCCGGACAAGAAAATGACGCATGCGTGATTCCCGCGGACGGGACCGGTCCCCGGACTGAACCACGCAAGACAGGACCAGGGGCGAAGACCATGTTCGAAATGCGCGGTGGCGAAAAGCTTCTGGGAGCCGACCCGGCAACGTTGCCACCCGACGGCCACATCGTCTTCATCGGCCGCATCACATCGCCATGGACGACGCGGGAGGACTGCCCGAAGAACATGCGGACGGCCGCCGAGACCGGGCAGCGGGCGACCCTGACGATCGACGCGCCCTACCGCGAAGGCCTGGCCGGGCTGGAGCGCGCCAGCCATGTCATCATCCTGTCCTGGCTGTACCACGCGCCGCGGAATCTGATTGTGCAGAAACCCCGCCATGCCGCTGACGCGAAAGGCGTATTCGGGTTGCGTTCTCCTGCCCGCCCCAACCCGATCGGGCTGCATGTCGCCAGGCTTGTCGCTGTCGACATCGGCAGCGGGCGCATCGACCTCAATGCCATCGACGCCCTCGACGGCACGCCGGTCATCGACATCAAGCCGTACTTCGCCTCCGTCGACGCTGTTCCCGAGGCAATTGTGGCCGGCAGGGATGAGCGATGAGCGCGCCGACCGGCCGCCGCCGCGCCATCGCCAAGGCACTGACCGCGCTGCTGCCGCTGGCGCCCTATGCCGACATGGAAAAGATCCGCACTGACGCCGGCTCCGTCCACATGAAGGCCCTGCCGCCAACGATCGCCGTGTGGCTGGCGACGATCGCCCATGTCCGCCATGTCCATACCGACTACGAAAAGCTGCTGACCGAGGGCTATGACCGCGACTCCGCCCGTTTCTTCGTCATCGAGCAGACCAACGCCATGCTCACGCGCTGGCGCGCGACGCGCCTGCTCGACGCCGACGAGGAGGACGAATGACGCATCAGAGGCCGTCGATGGCTTATCCGGTAGCCCTGGTCTGTGCCTTGTGACGCCTGCGTCGCGGCTTTAACGGTCGCTTTGGCCTAGAGCCGCCCGAGGAGGCAAGATGAGCGACCTGGTTGACCCGCGGAGAACATTGCCTTGCGTTTCCCCCAGCCACATCGACCCGCACGCCTATCCCGATGGCATTGCATTCCTGGACGGTCAGTACCTGCCGATGTCGCAAGCCAAGGTCTCGGTGCTGGACTGGGGCTTCCTGCATTCGGACGCCACCTACGACACGGTTCATGTCTGGAACGGCCGCTTCTTTCGCCTCGACCTGCATCTTGAGCGCTTCTTCGGCGGTCTGGAAAAGCTGCGCATGACCATCCCCTTCGACCGCGAAGGCGTGGCCGGGATACTGAACAATTGCGTGGCCCTGTCAGGCCACCGCGCTGCCTATGTCGAAATGCTGTGCACACGCGGTGCTTCCCCGACCTTCAGCCGCGACCCGCGCCAGTCGATCAACCGCTTCATGGCCTTTGCCGTGCCGTTTGGCTCTGTCGCCAATGCCGAGCAGTTAAAGCGGGGCCTGCGCATCGCCATCAGCGACAAGGTGCGTATCCCGCCGGCCTCGATCGATCCGGCGATCAAGAACTATCACTGGCTAGACCTGGTGCGCGGTCTCTACGACGCCTACGATCGCGGCGCCGAGACCGCCCTGATCCTCGATTTCAACGGCAATGTCGCCGAGGGTCCGGGCTTCAACGTCTTCTGCGTCAAGGCCGGAAAACTGTCGACGCCGGCCATCGGCGTGCTGCCCGGCATCACAAGGCGCACTGTCTTCGATCTCTGCGTCGAGGAAGGTCTTGTCGCCGCGTCAGCCGACATCAGCGTCGCCGAACTGCATGCGGCCGATGAAGTGTTCATCACCTCCACGGCAGGCGGCATCATGCCAGTGACGGAGATCGACGGAAGCCCCATCGCCGACGCCAAGGTCGGGCCGGTCACCAGCCGGTTGATGACGCTTTATTGGGAAAGACACGACGATCCGGCCTGGTCCAGTCCGGTCCGCTACGCCTGACGGATTGCAAGCCCAGCCAAATAATTCTCTCCCCTTGTCTGGAAAAATGCGGGGTGCGCCGTATATGCCAAAAGCGGAGAAGCCTCCGCTTTCGCAAAATCGCGCCCTTCTGGGCAAGGACTCCACATCATGACAAACAAGGTTTGGTTCATTACCGGATCGTCGAAGGGTTTTGGCCGCGTCTGGGCCGAGGCCGCGCTGGCCCGTGGCGACCGGGTCGCGGCGACAGCCCGCGATGCCCGCACGCTTTCCGATCTCGTCGAAAGATACGGCGACAATGTCGCAGCGATAAAGCTCGACGTCACTGACAAGAAATCCGTCGACGCGGCCATTGCCGAGGCACACAAGCGTTTCGGCCGGATCGACGTCGTCATCAACAATGCCGGCTACGGCCATTTCGGCGCCGTCGAGGAGGTCAGCGAACAGGAAGCCCGCGATCAGATCGAAACCAATCTGTTCGGTGCGCTCTGGGTGACCCAGGCCGCGCTGCCCATCATGCGGGCGCAGCGCTCCGGCCACATCATCCAGGTCTCGTCGATCGGGGGCGTCAACGCCTTCCCTTCGCTCGGCCTCTACCATGCCTCGAAATGGGCACTGGAAGGCCTCAGCCAGGCGCTCAGCCTCGAAGTCGCGGAATTCGGCATCCATGTCACGCTGGTCGAGCCTGGCGGCTTCTCCACCGACTGGTCCGGTCCCTCGGCCAAGGTCTCGAAGGCCATTGCCGCCTATGAGCCGGCCCGCGCCGCCATGGCCGAACGCCGCAAGCGCTCGGTGGCTGGCGATCCCGAGGCAACCGGCCCGGCGATGCTCGCCATCGTCGATGCCGCGGAGCCACCATTGCGCGTGTTCTTCGGCGACGGCGGCCTGCCCATGATCAAACAGGAATACGCCAACCGCATCGCGCTGTGGGAAAAGTGGGATCACGTCTCCGACATGGCGCAGGGCGCCAACAAGAACCGCAAGACCTGAGCCAGGAGGATAGGGTCGCGTCCCGTCTCGGTGGCGCGGCTCCTGCCCTCAGGCGCGGTAAATCCACTGCTCGGGCACCCGCACCGACATCTCTTCGCCGGCCTTGATCGTGCCGGGCTTCTCGACCCAGGCGACCAGGCCACGCAAACGCTTGGCTGCCTTCGGGAACAGTAGCGCGCCAGCCTCGACGTCGGCCATGCCGGCATTTTCGGCGATCGAACGCCCGGAGAGCCGGCACGGCCCGTTTTGCGCATCGACCTTGATGGTTACGCCGCCCTTGAAGAACAGCATCGAACCGGCCGGCAGCATTGACAGATGCGGCACGCCTTCGATGAGCATGTTCGCGCCGATCCATTCCGGCCTGATCTCGGCCAGCCCCATCCGTTCGGCGACAACAGCCAGTTCGTCCGCCGCAACGATCGACAATTGCCGCTCATTACGCATCTCGGTGCCGCGCGGATACCAGGGCTCACGGCCGCCCGAACGACGCGTGACGCCGGCATGGAAATCACCCTCGATGCCGTCGAAGCCCAGTCGTAATTCCTCCACCGGACGCGTCTCGAAATGATCCGATGGCGCCACATAGAGTGCCGCGGCCTTGGCCGTGAGCTTGCGCGCCGGCATGATCTCGACCGGCTTCTCGGCTTCTGGGAAAAGGTCCAGCATGGCGTTCTTTCCTTGGTTCATGCTCCCTGGTTTTGCCCTTCGGCCGGCAGGGCCGCAAGAGCGGTTTGGGCCAAAGCGCGCAACTCTTCGGCCGAGGCGCCGTCCCGCGCCTGGATCGACATGCCGTTCATGACGCCGGCCAGGTATTTGGCCAAGCCCTCCACGGAGAGGCCTTCGGGCAGATCTCCCATCGCACGTCCCCTGGCCAGACGCTCCGCGATCGCCGCCTCACTTGCCTTGCGATAGGTCCTGAGTTCATCGGCAACGGCTTGCGCCTGTGGCGAGGCTGCCAGCGCGCCGCTGACGAACAGGCAGCCGCCCGGTTTGCCAGGCCTGGAATAGGCCTCCGCCGCGCCGAGCAGCAACCGCCGGATCGCCTCCCCCGTCGGCACCTGAGCGCTAAGCGCATCCAGTGCAAACCCGATCTCGGTCTCGTGATAGCGGTTCAACGCCTTGCGGAACAAAGTCTCCTTGTCGGTGAAGGTGTTGTAGATCTGCGGCGGCGTCAGCCCCATCGCCTCGCGCAGCATGGCCAGCGACGTCGCCTCATAGCCATGCTGCCAGAACAGATGCATGGCGGCATCCAGCGCCCGGTCGGGATCGAATGCGCGTGGTCGCCCGCCGCGCTGCTTTTCCAAATCATCCATAACGATCGATACGAAACCTATTGACTCACCCTTTTCGCGTAACGTAACAATTGATACGAAACATCGCAAGCCGGAAGAAACCCCTTCCGAAACAGCCAAGCAAACCCGGCCAAAGGAGAGCCAAATGCCAATCACCGTGACCGCGCCCAGGGGTGTACTGACGCCGTCGGGAGAGCGCGAAATCCTGCCCCGCCTCAGCGCGGCACTCATCGAAGCGTCCGGCGCTACCGGCAATGCGTTCTTCACGTCGATCGTCGGCGGTACCGTCCATATCCTGCCGTCCCAGGACATTTTTGCCGGCGGCGCCAATCGGCCGGTTGTCATGGTCGAGTTGAAATTGCCGAACATCGGCCTTGGCTCGCTCGAAGCCCGAAATGCCTTCATCACCGCTGCCGCAGGCATTGTCGCCGAGCTCTGCGCGCCCGCCCACCAGCCTGAAAACACCTGGATCAATATCGTCAACGCGCCCGATGGCGGCTGGGGTATCGGCGGCCAGCAATATACAGGCGACCAGCTTGTCGCCGCCGCCGCCGCAGCGCACTGATCTGGGATGAAGCGAACCGATGCGGCTCTCCCCCTCGCTGTTCTTCACCACCAACTGCGAACCGGCACTGGCCTTCTACGAACAATGCGGGCTTGGGCGGGGAACGGTCCTGCTGCGCTGGGGCGACAACAACATGCCGGTGCGAACCGAAGCGATGCGTGGAAAGGTGCTGCATGCCCGGTTCGAAGGCCCAGCCGTCCTGTTTCATGCCTCCGACAATGACGATGCCGAACCGATGAAAGGCTCGGCATTGATGCTGGAGTTCGACGATCCTCTGGCCATGCAGGCGCTTTTCGACCGCATGGTGGCGGGCGGCCGGATCACCGTGGCCCTGGCGCGGCAGCACTGGGGCTCCAGTTTCGGCATGATCGTCGACGCCTTTGGCGTGCAGTGGATGTTCAGCTGTTCTGGCGGCTGATGTTGCAAGGCCCGTTCCATCCAGTCATTCAAGTTCCAGTGCGTCGGTTTCGATGCTAGCTTCGAGACAGCAGGAGGCGGTCATGGAACAAAGTGAACTGGTGCGGCGGTCGGCCGGGAACTTCGCCATTTTCATGGCTTGCGCGTTCCTGTTGTGGATCTGGGCCGCCGTCTTCGATCGGATTGCCCAGGTTGTGCGCCTGTCGACACCGGGGCACCTCACTGGCGTTGCCACCTCGATAGCGAGTTCCTCCACGCTTCAGGCGATCATAAGCATATGGCTTCTGACAGCTGCCGTAGCGATTGCATTTCCGATGATCTGGCGACCGCTCTCCATGACCACGACACTGATGTTCGATGTTGGCTATGGCATCCTGGGTGCCCTGACCGGCTTCGGCCTGGCCATCGGCTTGTTTGGCGGCGGATGGCACATATTCCTGTGGGCCGTGGTTTACAGCATAGGGATCGCGATCGGCTATGCGCTGGTGCGTTGGTGGCTGCCGCTCTCCGAAATGCAAACATATGGCAAGCGCCGCTTTATCCTTGCCCTCATCCTTGTCCTGGCGTCCCCTATAATCCTCATCTGGGGATAGGCGAGCGGGCGGCCGGGTCGCACAGAATGCCGGGGCGTCCGATCACGATCTTCTTACCTGAAACGAGGCATGTCTCAGCGCCGCGCCGCATTGCCGCCGCGCCGCGCCGCTTTGGTGAGCGGGTACGGGCTATGGGAGTGGCATCATGCGTCCGGTTACGGCAATCACGTTGCTCTGGCTGATCTGGGCCGTTTCGTGGGGAGCCGCGGCATTCTGGGCCGACCCGGTCAAGCGGCGCGCCGGCTTCCAGGCCGAAATGCCCTACCGGGCAGTGCTGCTGTTCGGTGCGATGCTGTTCTTGATCCCGGCGCATGGCTATGCCGGACGCCTGCGGTTGTGGATACCCGACAGGATCGAGGCATGGATCTGCGTGGCGCTGATCGCGGCCGGCCTCGTGTTCAGTTGGTGGGCACGCCTGCATCTCGGACGGCTCTGGTCAGGTACGGTGACGGCCAAGGCAGAGCACCACGTCGTCGACACCGGTCCCTATGGCCTCGTCCGCCACCCGATCTATACCGGGCTGCTGCTGGCGATCATTGCCACGATGGCAGCCAAAGGCACCGTCTGGGGCATCGCCGGCGCCATCCTTCTCACCATCGGTGTCGTCATGAAAGCGAGGCTGGAAGAACGCTTCCTGCGCAGCGAACTCGGCAAGGCCTATGACGACTACGCCGGCCGCATTCCGATGCTGGTGCCCTTCGCGCCGGCCTGAAGGCTCGGGCTGTGGCTCAAAGCATGCGCAGCAGAGCACCGCCGATCGAATAGCCCGCGCCGAAAGCGCAGAGCAGGCCGAAATCGCCGGGCTTCATGTCGGCGTGATTTTCCGAAAGCGCGATGATGGCGCCCGCACCGGCGGTGTTGCCCAGGCGCTCCAGCACCATCGGCGCGCGGTCATGGTCGACCTCATGGCCGAACGACAGTTTCAGGATCATGGCGTTCATGCGGGCATTGGCCTGGTGCAGCCAGAAGCGGCGGATCGCTTCCGGCGTGAGCCCGTGTTCGGCCAGGAACTCGACGATGAACTTGTGCCCGGCGACGGTGACTTCCTTGAACACCTTGTTGCCGACCTGCTTGATCAGGTTGCCTTCGAGGTTGATCATGTAGGGATCATCCTGGGCGGTGCGGGTGTGATAGCCGAGATTGGTGCGGATGTTGTTGGACATCTGCGTCCAAAGGCGGGTGTCCAGCACCTCGAACCGCCCAGGCCGCCTTTCGCCCTGGTTGAGGCCTTCGACCACCATCGACACCGACGCGTCGCCAAAGATGAAATGCGTCTGGCGGTCACGGAAATTCAGGTGCCCGGTGATGATCTCGGGCGTCGTCACCAGCACGCGCTTGTGCGCGCCCGAGCGCACCAGGTTGACGGCCATATGCAACGCGGCCGCCGCCGACGAGCAGCCAAGCCCCATGTCGAAGCCAGCGCCCTTGGTGCCCAACGCCTCCTGCATTTCGATGGCGATGGCCGGATACGGCCGCTGCTGATGCGAGGACGAGCAGATCACCAGATCGATGTCCGACGGCTCGATGCCGGCGTGAGCGATCGCCTTCCTGGCCGAAGCAACGCCGAACTCGGCCTGCAGCGACAGAGCGTCGTCCGGCCGCGCCGGAATGCGCGGCGCCATGCGGGTCGGGTCGAGAATACCCTCCCGCTCGATCACATGGCGCGTCTGGACGCCCGAGGCATGGACGATGAAGGCGCTGTCCGATTTCTGCAGCAGTGTCTCGCCGGTGGTTTCGCGGCGCGCATTCTCCGTGTCGACCCAGCCATTGAAGCTGGCGACCAGTTCTTCGTTGGTGATCTTGGATTGCGGGATTTCAACGCCGATGCCGCTGATGATGACGCGATGCATGTCCAGTCCGTCCATCCGCAAGCATTGCGGCTTCATGTGAGCGCCGAAAGACCGGGGCTCAGGCTTTTCTCATTGTGGCGGTTTACGCCGGCTTAAGCAGAAGCATTGACCCGATTTCACCAGGCACACAACTTGCTATTGGTCTGCGGGTTGTTCCAGCACGCGCCATCGTCACGGCTGCGCACGAACTGGCCGGGCAGCGGCACATTGCGACGGCCTAGATTGACATAGCCATAGGCAAAGCCCGGCCCATCGATCTCCAGGACGTATGTGGGATAACCTGGCGCCGAAATGCGGAAACTGCCTGCATCGTCCACGGCCCTGTAGTTGCAAGGAAAATAGCCGTCGTCCGTGGTGAAGCAGCGCGCCCGCTTGGCCTCGGCCGACATCGACAGGGCCAGAAGTGCCGCCGCGCACACGCCGGCGCTGAAAGCCACCCTTTTCAGTGTCATTGTCCACTCCTGCCACACGGCCTGACGATCAGGATCATGCGGCGATGAAATGCGCACGACAGCCAAATCGGGTCAAGCGCATGCGGCCCCCGGTTGTACGGTGTGGCTAACCGATCTTAACCGGCTCGCTTGGCGACAATGAAGATACGCGGGAAGCGCAACAGCACATTGCCATTGGCCGTCTTCGGATAGGCCTTGGCGATCTTTGCCGTGTAGCTGTCGAGGAACAGGGCTTTCTCGTCGGCATCCAGCGGATCGACAAAAGGCTTCAAGCCCGTCGACTTCACCCATTCAACGATGGCCTGCGCATCCGCGAGCGGGTGGTTGTAGATCGTATGCCAGATATCCAGCCGATCGCTCAGTGGCGATAGCAGGTCGTAATAGAACGACACCGCCGGCAGCGGCGCGCGCGCCGCGCCCTTCATCTTCGCCGCGAACGGCATTTCAGCAGCGGTCTCCCGCATCAGGCGATGCGAGTCCTCGCCCATATTGTCGGGCATCTGGATGGCCAGCGCGCCGCCGGGGGCCAGAAACCCCATCAGCCGCTGGAACACCGCGGGATGCTCGGGCAGCCACTGGAACACCGCATTGGCGAAGATGACGTTGACCGGCTCGGCCGGCCGCCATGAGGAGGCGTCCGCAAGGTCAAAGGTAACGCCCGGCAGGCGCGCCCTCGCCTTCTCGATCATGTCGGGAGATGTGTCGAAGCCGCTCACCGCGGCGTCCGGCCAGCGCTCGACCAGAAGTTCAGTCGAGTTGCCGGGGCCACAGCCGATGTCGACGACCCGGCGCGGAAAGTCCACCGGCACCTGGGCGACGAGATCGCGCGCGGGTCGCGTGCGCTCGTCCTCGAATTTCAGATATTGGGCGGCGGACCAATCAGCCATTTGAGCTCTCCTCGCATCGGTTGAGAAATTCGCCGCCCCAATACACTTACCGCTTGAGAGTAAACCCCTTACCGCGTCAGCCTCTTGTAGGTCATGCGATGCGGGTTGACGGCATCCGGCCCGAGCCGGCGGATCTTGTCCTGCTCGTAGTCCTCGAAATTGCCCTCGAACCATTCGACATGGCTGTCGCCCTCGAAGGCGAGGATGTGCGTCGCCAGGCGATCGAGGAACATGCGATCGTGGGAGATGATGACCGCGCAGCCGCCGAAATTTTCAAGCGCGTCTTCAAGTGCCGCCAGCGTTTCCGTGTCGAGATCGTTGGTCGGTTCGTCGAGCAGCAGCACATTGCCGCCGGTTTTCAGCATCTTTGCCAGATGGACGCGGTTGCGCTGGCCGCCGGACAGATTGCCGACCTTCTGCTGCTGGTCGCCGCCACGGAAGTTGAACGATGCGCAATAGGCACGGGTGTTGGCTTCGAACTTGCCGAGCTTGACCACTTCGGCGCCGCCCGAGATTTCTTCCCACACGGTCTTTGACGGATCGAGCGCGTCGCGGCTCTGGTCGACATAGCCGAGCTTCACGGTTTCACCGACGCGCACAGAGCCGGCATCCGGCTTTTCCTGGCCGGTGATCATGCGGAACAGCGTCGTCTTGCCGGCGCCGTTCGGGCCGATGACGCCGACGATGCCGCCGGGCGGCAGCTTGAATTCCAGGCCTTCGATCAGCAGCGTGTCGCCAAAGCCCTTCGACAGGCCCTCGACCTCGATGACCACATTGCCGAGCCGCTCGCCATGCGGAATGACGATCTGCGTATCTGTCGGCCGGCGCCTGTCGGCGGCATCCAGCAGGTCCTGGAACGCCTGGATACGCGCCTTGGACTTGGTCTGGCGGGCTTTCGGGCTGGACTGGATCCACTCGCGCTCGCGGCCGATGGCGCGTTGGCGGGCGTCGTCCTCGCGGCCTTCCTGCTTGAGGCGCTTGGCCTTGGCTTCGAGATACTTGGTGTAGTTGCCCTCATAGGGAATGCCGCGGCCGCGATCGAGTTCGAGAATCCAGCCGGTGACATTGTCGAGGAAGTAGCGATCGTGGGTGATGATCATCACCGCGCCCGGATAGGCGCGCAGATGCTTTTCCAGCCACGCCGTCGTCTCGGCATCGAGATGGTTGGTCGGTTCGTCGAGAAGCAGGAGGTCGGGCTGGCGCAGCAGCAGCTGGCAGAGCGCGACGCGGCGGCGCTCACCGCCCGACAGCTTGGTGACGTTGGCATCCTTGGGCGGGCAGCCCAGCGCTTCCATCGCCATTTCGACCTGCTGTTCGAGATCCCACAGGTTCAGCCGGTCCATCTCGTCCTGGAGCTTGGCCGACTCGTCGGCCGTCTCGTCGGAATAGTTCATCATCAATTCGTTGTAGCGCTCGATGATGGCGGTCTTGGCGGCGACGCCTTCCATGACGTTCTCGAACACCGTCTTGTCCGGGTCGAGCGCCGGCTCCTGCGCCAGGTAGCCGACAGTGGCTCCCTCGGCCAGCCAGGCCTCGCCGTTCCAGTCCTTGTCGATGCCGGCCATGATCTTGAGGATCGTCGACTTGCCCGCGCCGTTGGGGCCGAGGATGCCGATCTTGGCATCTGGGTAGAAGGAGAGATGGACGTTCTCGAGCACCTTCTTGGTGCCATAGGCCTTGTTGAGGCCGGCCATGTGATAGATGAACTGGCGTGCCACGCGCGCTTTTCCCTGATCCGAATGAATGGAAGTTGCGCGCTATGTAGGCGATGCCGTGCCGAACGGCAATCGCTTTTGGCACGGCACGCCGGCCGAGAACCACGCACATTCGTCGCACCATCGAAGTTTTCGCTGGCCGCGAGCGCGCGAGAAAGGTCCGGTTAACCCTTCCACGTCAAAACAATACAGGCGTGGAATCGCTGGCACGCCGCGATTTCGGAACAGGGATCGGATCGACGGCATTGCTGAACAGTTTCCTGCTCCTTGCCGAAGCGCTTCTCTACTTCGGCGTCATGGTCACCCTTTTCCGGTTCAGGAGCCGCATCGGCCTCGGCGTATTCGTCTGCGCGCTCGGCGTCATGCATTTTCTGGAAACCTATCTCGCCAGCGTTTTCTATGTCGCCTTGCCGTTCGGCCTGGTTTCGCCAGGGTCCGCCGTGCTGTTTTCCGGCAAGCTGGTGATGCTCCTGCTGCTCTACATCAAGGAAGACGCCGCCACTGTCCGCCAACCGATCTATGGCCTGCTGCTCGGCAATGGGCTGATGATCGGGCTCGTGCTGCTGCTTCGCCTGCACGCCATCGCCACGCTTCCCGATGGCAGGGTGCCTGACATCGGCTTCATCGACGAGATGGGCTGGCTGATGGTGTGGGGTACGACACTGCTCGTTGTCGACGCCATACTGATCATCCTGCTCTACGAAAAGCTCGGCAGATATATGCGCAAGTCGCCTTTCGCGCGCGTCCTGGTCTCGGTCGCCTGCGTGCTGACCTTCGACCAGGCGGGATTTTTCGCGGCACTTCATATCTTCGCCGACGCGCCGTTCACGGTCTTCTTCGGCGGCTGGTTTGCCAAGATGATCGCCGCGCTGATCTTCAGCACCATGCTTGTCGCCTATCTGCGCTGGTTCGAGGCGCGCCAGATCGTGGTGCCGCGTGGACTTTCCGACATCTTCGACACGCTGACCTATCGCGAGCGTTACGAGGCCCTGGTCAAGCATGTCGGCCGCGACGGCCTGACCGGGCTTTTGCATCGCGGCAGTTTTGAGACCGATGGCGAGGCCGCGGTAACCGCCAGCCTGCGGACAACCAAGCCGCTCAGCTTGCTGATCATCGACGTCGATCACTTCAAGTCTATCAACGACCGCTTCGGGCACGCCGAGGGCGACAAGGTGCTGAAATCCATCGCCGCCGTTCTGACCGAAGCCATTGGCGAGGACGATCAGGCATTCAGGATCGGCGGCGAGGAATTCGCCGTCCTGTGCTCGCGCCCGCATTCGGTCGCAAGGCTGTTTGGCGAAAGCATCCGCCATGCCGTGAAGGCATCCGCGATCGCCAGCCAATTCGACCTCACCGTCAGCGCCGGCGTCTCGACCGTCAGCGACAGCACCCGAAGACTGGCCGACCTCTTCGCGCTGGCCGACCAGCGGCTCTACAAGGCCAAGCTCACCGGACGCGACCGTGTCGTCGGCGAACCCGCCGGCAGCGAAAACCATGGCGCGGCCCGGACCGCACCGGGACACAGCACGGGCCTGTAGAGACCGTTCCCTTCCGCTTGTTAGAGCGTGGTTGTTGTGCGGCGGCCGGCGAGCGATCCGCCTTCCCCGCTGCCCGCTTACTGGAATCCGATGGGATCGACCGTGCCCGTGGGACAGCCGGCCTTGTTGGTCGGCACCGATGCCATCAGGAGATCCTTGAGCGAGCTGTCCGGACCGATCCGGCCGGCCAGGCCGAGCGTCAACTCACCGATCAGCCGCCTGCCGTTCGAAGGATCGATGACGCAGGAGACCCGGACCCGGTCGCCCGCGCCGGCGCCAAAGGCACTGTCGAAGGCGCCGCGGATCTGGTCCGCCGTCAGCTTCTGGCCGATGTTCCTGGCGAACAGGTCGCGCACCGGCGACGTGTTCACCGCGCGCATCAG
This sequence comes from Mesorhizobium carmichaelinearum, assembly GCA_943370265.1. Classification (GTDB taxonomy): domain Bacteria; phylum Pseudomonadota; class Alphaproteobacteria; order Rhizobiales; family Rhizobiaceae; genus Mesorhizobium; species Mesorhizobium carmichaelinearum_A. The sequence continues at coordinate 352,738 of CALRQH020000001.1, read as the reverse complement.
GTTGAGCGCGTCGGAAAAATACTCCTGCTGGCTCTTGCGGTAGCAGGTACCGTGCTTGATCCACTCATGCCGCTCCAGATTGGAAGCGGTGCCCGGCATCACCTGATCGAGTTCGGTTCGCGTCTTGGCATCCAGATTGACCGGCGGCAAATCCTTCCAGTGGCCCGGATTGTCATTGGCCTTGTCGCTTGCCGTCGCCTGGCAATAGAAATTTCCGTTCGGCTGCGGCCACAGCCCGTGCAAGGTGAAATGGGTCGCGTCGAAATCCCCGGCGTTCTGGGTCCTGCATTCGGTCTTGTTCGGCTTGGTCTCGCAAAACGCCGGCTGCCAGCTCAGCGCGAAGATATATTCCGGCTTGCCCGAAGCGGCCTGTTTGCCTTGGCCAACCGGCGCCGCTGGCACGTTCGACGCGCTGCCGCCGGAAACATGGCCACAGCTCACCTTCACCCAGCGGCGCTCCGGATCGGCGCCCGGCACGAGGATCAGGTAATGCGTCGGCGTGTCCTTGTTGCCCGCCAGGAGCTCGTAGCTCTTCCCGGCATCGGTCGACAGATTACCGGGGTTCTTGCCGCTCTTGATCGCCTGCGTCGCCGGACAGGAAGCGTCGGCCACGAAAGAGCCGCTCATCTTCACATCTGCCTGCGCGGCACCAGCCAGCGACGCGGCCAGAATTCCCAAACCCCAGACAAGACCCGTCCGCATTTAACCACCCCTGGCTGAACAATTGCCGCAACACAGTGCCGCTGTCTCCGTGTCAGAATTGCGATAGAGCGCGCGCCGAAGCAAGAACAAAGCTGATGCGCGCGATTGACGCAAAACCGCCGTCGGCGCAAACAAAGCCTTTGGCGCGACGCGTCTTTTTCGGACACGTGGGAAGCCATGCATGTTGGAGATGAAGCCGCGATGTCATTCAGCCAGCAGCGCACGCTCCGCTCGCCAACCGGTGCCGATCTCAATCTTTATGTGAAACTGGCTGACGGCCCTGCCCGCGCGGTCGTCCAGATCAATCACGGGCTGGCCGAACATGCCCAGCGCTATGCGCGCTTTGCCGATTTCCTGGCTGGGCGAGGCTATCATGTCTACGCCCATGACCATCGAGGCCACGGCGCCACCAGGGCGCCCGACGCCCCTTTGGGCAGGTTCGGCGACATTGACGGCGGCGCCAAGGTCATCGCCGATGTCAGCGCCGTGCATGACCTCATCGCCGGCGAATATCCAGGCCTTCCCGTCATCGTCTTCGGTCATTCAATGGGCGGCCTCATCGCGTTGAATTTCATGTCCGATCATTCGGCGCGGGTTCAAGCCGCGGCCATTTGGAACGCCAATTTTTCCGCCGGGCTTCTTGGCCGCGCGGCGCAGGCCGTGCTTGCCTGGGAAACATTCCGGCTGGGCTCCGACGTGCCGTCCCGCATGCTGCCGAAGCTCACCTTCCAGGCCTGGGGCAAGGCCGTGCCCGACCACCGCACCCTCTTTGACTGGCTGTCGCGTGACGCGGCCGAGGTCGACAAATACATCGCCGATCCGCTGTGCGGCTGGGATGCCTCGGTGTCGATGTGGCGCGATGTTTTCGGCTTCATCTTCCGGGGCGCCGACAACGCCAATCTTGCCGGGGTCGGCAAGGCGCTGCCTATCCTCCTGGTCGGCGGAGAAAAAGACCCCGCCACGGATGGTGGCAAGGCGATCAGCAACCTCGCCGGGCGCATGCGCGCAATGGGCTTTTCGAATCTCGTTTCAAAGATTTACGCGCAGACCCGCCACGAAAGCCTGAACGAGGTGAACAGGGATATCGTCATGGAAGACTTCGCGGCCTGGGCCGATGACGTGCTGAAACACTGACCGATCAACCCTTTCTGTGAGCCGATGCCTTGGCCCACCGCAAGGGCCGTGACAGCCACGGCCGGTCTTGATAGAGCCTGAGCTTTCGACCAACCACGGTGATCCATGAGTGAACCCCCGCTGAAAGGCGTCCGCGTCGTCGAACTCGCCCGCATCCTTGCCGGGCCATGGGCCGGTCAACTGCTTGCCGATCTCGGCGCCGACGTCATCAAGGTCGAAAGCCCCGAAGGTGGCGACGATACCCGCAAATGGGGTCCGCCCTTCGTCATGGGCCATGACGGCGAGAACCTGTCGGCCGCCTATTTTCATTCCTGCAATCGCGGCAAGCGCTCCATCGCCATCGATTTCTCAACGCCCGAAGGCGCGGAAACGGTACGCCGGTTGGTTGCGACCGCCGATGTGCTGATCGAGAACTTCAAGCTCGGCGGGCTGAAGAAATACGGGCTGGACTACGAGAGCCTGCGCAAGATCAATCCGAAGCTGATCTATTGCTCGATCACCGGCTTCGGCCAGACCGGCCCATACGCGCCACGTGCTGGCTATGATTTCATCATCCAGGGCATGGCCGGCATGATGTCGATCACCGGCGAGGCGGGCCGCGAGCCGCAAAAGGCCGGCGTTGCCATCTCCGACATCTTCACCGGCCTCTATTCGGTCATCGCAATCCAGGCAGCACTGCGCCATGCCGAGCAGACCGGCGAAGGGCAGCAGATCGACATGGCGCTGTTCGACACGCAGATCTCGGCGCTCGGCAACCAGAACCTCAACTATCTCGTCTCCGGCAAGCCGCCGGTGCAGATGGGCAATGCGCATATGAACATCGCGCCTTACGAGGTGCTGCCGGTCAGGGATGGCCACATCATCCTGGCCGTCGGCAATGACGGCCAGTTCGCCAAGTTCTGTGCGGCCGTCGGATTGGACGATTTGCCGAAAAACCCCGACTTTGCCACCAATCCCGCTCGCGTCGCCAACCGCGTGAAGCTGCGCGAGCTCATCATCGACGCGCTGAAGCCTCTCGATCGCGATCCGCTGCTGGCCAAGCTGGAAGCGGCAAGCGTGCCGGCCAGCCCCATCAACAACATCGGCCAGACGTTCGCCGATCCACAGACCATCGCGCGCGGCATGCGGCTCGATCTCGACGACGGCCACGGCAATCTCTTGCCCTCGGTGCGCGCGCCGATGGTGATGTCGGGTACGCCGCTGGTCTATGAGCGGCCCTCGCCGCGTCTTGGCGAACACACCGAAGAAATTCTTGCTGAGCTGGAGAGGTCAGGACAATGAAGACCGGCGGACAACTGATCGTCGACGCGCTCGAAGCCAACGGCACCGACCGCATCTTTTGCGTTCCCGGTGAATCCTATCTCGCGGTGCTCGACGCGCTGCATGATTCAACGATCCGCACCATCGTCTGCCGCCAGGAAGGCGGGGCCGCGATGATGGCCGACTGCCAGGGGCGATTGACCGGAAAGCCCGGCATCTGCTTTGTAACCCGCGGCCCCGGCGCCACCAATTCGTCGGCCGGCATCCACATCGCCATGCAGGATTCCATTCCGCTCATCCTGTTCATCGGCCAGGTTGCCAGCCATGCCAAGGAGCGCGAAGCGTTCCAGGAGGTCGACTACAAGAGGTTTTTCGGCGACATCGCCAAATGGGTGGTGGAGATCGACGACGCGTCGCGCATCCCCGAATTCGTCACCCGCGCCTTCGCCGTGGCGACGTCGGGCCGTCCCGGCCCGGTGGTCATCTCGCTGCCGGAGGATATGCTGACCAGCGTGGTCGAGGCGCCGGTCGCTGTGCCCTACACACCGGTCGAAACCCGGCCGGGCGAAGCCGAACTCGACGCGCTGGAGGGCTTGCTGGCCAAGGCGAAACGGCCCTTCGTCATCCTTGGCGGCACGCGCTGGGATGCCAACGCCGTGGCCAGAATGCGTACGATCGCGGAGGCATGGTCACTGCCGGTCGGCTGCTCCTTCCGCCGCCAGATGCTGTTCGATCATCTGCATCCGAACTATGCCGGCGATGTCGGCATCGGCATCAATCCGAAGCTGGCGACGGCGATCAAGCAGGCCGACCTCGTGCTGCTGATCGGCGGCCGCATGGGTGAGATGCCCTCCTCCGACTACACGCTGCTGAAGAGCCCTTATCCCGACCAGACCCTGGTACATGTCCACGCCGATGCCGGCGAACTCGGCCGCGTATATCGCCCGACACTGGCCATCAACGCCTCGCCTTCGGCCTTCGTCGAAGCCTTCGCAAAGCGCAAGCCGGCGAGCACACCGGCCTGGGCGGCGGAGACGCCGAAACTTCACGCAGCCTATCTGGACTGGTCGACGCCGCCGGAAACCGGGCCTGGTTCCGTCCAGATGGGCCCAATCATGAACTATCTGGAGAAAACGCTGCCGGAAGACACCATTTTCGCCAATGGCGCCGGCAACTACGCCACCTGGGTGCATCGCTTCCACCGTTTCCGCCGCTTCGGCACGCAGGCGGCGCCGACCTCCGGCTCGATGGGCTACGGCACGCCTGCCGCGGTCGCCGCCAAGGCGCTTTATCCGGATCGCACCGTGATCGCCTTTGCCGGCGACGGCTGCTTCCTGATGAACGGGCAGGAATTCGCCACTGCCGTGCAATATGGGCTGCCGATCATCGTCATCGTCGTCAACAACGGCATCTACGGCACCATCCGCATGCACCAGGAGCGCGAATATCCCGGCCGCGTCGTTGGCACCGATCTCAACAATCCGGACTTTGCGGCTCTTGCCCGAGCCTATGGCGGTCATGGCGAGACGGTTGAGAAGACCGCCGACTTCGCGCCCGCCTTCGAACGCGCCCGCGCCAGCGGCAAGCCGGCGATCGTCGAGATCAAGCTGGACCCGGAGGCGATCACGCCGACCCGGACGCTGACGCAGATCAAGGAAAAGGCCTGACACAAGAAAAGGGGCGATCGCTCGCCCCTTTTTTCGTTCGACGCAGATCCGCCTACATCGCTTTCTCGATCTGGCCGCGAATCTCACCGTCCTTGTTGGCGGCGGTGTGGACGTTCACGTAGTATTTGCCCGCCTCCAGGTCAGCCGCCTGCGCATCGGTAAGCGTCGCGGATCCCTTGATCGGGCTCTTGAGCGTCTTGAACGGAATCACGGGCTTGGCGTTTTCACCGACCGCGGCTGGCCCATGAATGTGCGCGGCGGTCGCCGGACCGCTCAAGCCGGAATATTTGACGTCCCAGCTGAGTTTCTTGTTGGCGGTGTCGAATGTGAAAGTAGCGGTTCCTTTGCCTTTGGTGGTGACGGGCGGGCTCTGCTGGCTGCCATCGAGCGTCGCCTTGTACTTCACCATGTCGGCCAAAGCAGGCGAAGCAAGGAAGATGGAAGCGGAGACGGCAAATGCCGAAACCATCGGCGATAAGGATTGCATGCGCATTTTTGGACCTCCGTTGTGACGATGCTCCTTGCGGCTCCCCGGCGCATGGATGCACCAGCACAACGGTCGGATGGCCCAAAGTATCCCTGTAGGCACGTTTTTTTGATGCCGCATGAAAAAAGGGCGGTCAGCCGCCCCTTTCCCGGTCGTTCCTGAACGCCGACGAAGCAGCCACCCCTGCCGACCCGCGTTGCGGCTGCTCCGCGAAAGGCAGCGATCAGACGGCCGCCAGCGCCTGTGTCAGGTCGGCGATCAGATCGTCGGGATGCTCGACACCGATCGACAGCCTCACCGTCGTCTCCAGCACGCCGATGCGCTGGCGCACGTCGAAGGGGATGCCCGAATGGGTCATGGCCGCCGGATGGCTGGCCAGCGATTCCGTTCCGCCGAGGCTTACCGCAAGCTTGAAGATCTGCAGCCCATTGAGAAAGGCGAAAGCCGCCTTCTGGCCACCCCTGATGTCGAAGGAGAATGTCGAGCCGGCGCCACTGCACTGCCGTCGATAGACCCGGCCTGCCTGCGTATCCTCGGCCAGGAACGGCAGGTAATGCACCTTCTCCACCTTGGCATGGTCACGCAGGAATTCGGCGACCAGGCGTGCATTGTCGTTGGCGCGCTCCATGCGGATCGACAGTGTCTCCAGAGAGCGGCCGAGCATCCAGCAGGAATGCGGATCGAGCTGCGTGCCGATCGCGCCGCGCAGCGCCTTGATCGGCTTGGTGACCGCCTTGCTGCCCATGACGGCACCCGCGATCAGGTCGGAATGGCCGCCGACATATTTGGTCAGCGAATAGACGGAGATATCGGCGCCATGTTCGATAGGCCTCTGGAAGACCGGGCCGAGCAGCGTGTTGTCGCAGGCGATGATCGGCGTGATCCCTTGGCTCGCGCCGATCTCATCGGCGATCTTGCGCATCAGCGCGATATCGACAAGGCTGTTGGTCGGGTTCGACGGCGTCTCGATCAGGATGACCGACACACGGCCCTTCGCGGTCGCCGCATCGGCCGCCGCACGCACCGCCGTCTCGTCGACGCCATCGGCGAAGCCGACAGCGCCGATGCCGAAGCCGGCAAGCGTGCGGGTCAAAAGCGTCTCCGTGCCGCCATAGAGCGGCTGCGAGTGCAGGATGACGTCGCCGGGGCGAGCATAGGCAAGCAGTGTCGTGGCGATCGCCGACATGCCGGACGAAAACAGGATGCAGGCGTCCGTCCCCTCATAGATGGCCAGCCGGTCCTCGACGATCTCGCTGTTGGGATGGTTGAAGCGCGAATAGACCAGGCCGGAGGCCGTGCCGCTCGGCGGCTCCTTGCGGCCGGACGTGTAGTCGAAGAAATCACGCCCCTCCTCCGCCGATTTGAATACGAAGGTCGAGGTGAGGAAGACCGGCGGCTTGACGGCGCCCTCCGACAGTTGCGGATCGAAGCCATAGCTCAGCATCAGCGTCTCCGGATGGAGCTTGTGGTTGCCGATATGGGTTTTCGAAGGACGCGGCGCGGTCATGGTGTTCCCTGCTTTTTTGAGGAGTGTCTTGTTGAGACGTATGGACAGCAATTTATGCGATCCCCACGCCGCAGTCCTTGCTATTTTTGGACCCTCATGGCTGCATTGTCGCAACGAAATGCCTGGAAGGACCAAAAGTGCAGCAGAAGATAGCCGATGATTTTGACCGAAAGATCCTGCATGAATTGCGAGCCGACGCGCGCATCACCAACAACGAACTTGCCGAGCGGATCGGCCTGTCGCCATCACCTTGTCTCAGGCGCGTGCGGCGGCTGGAGGAAACCGGAATTATCAGGGGCTACACCACGCTGGTCGACCCCACCGTCTTCGGCTGGACCATGGTTGCCATCGCCACCATCCGGCTCAGCCGCCAGAACGAGGACGAGATCGTCATGTTCGAGGACGCGATCCGCGGCTGGGACGAAGTGCTGGAATGCCACCTTGTCACCGGTTCGCGTGACTATGTGCTGAAGGTGGTGACAGGCGGCCTCGACCAGTATGAGCGCTTCATCAAGGAAAAGATCGCGCGGCTGAAATGCGTCGCTTCGATCGAGACCAGCTTCGTCATGAACACCATAAAGGAACGGCGCCTCTGACCCTTGGTCGGAGGCGCCGCGATCGAAATCAGGAAGTTGCGGGTTGGGTTTACTTGATCGCCTTGTCGGTGATGGCGGTCGTGTAGGCGCCGCTTGGCTCCTTGGTGATGATCTTCTGGTCCAGCAGCGCCTTTGCGGTGCGCTCGTAGGTCGCCGGATCGAGCTTGCCGTCGGCATTGTCGATCAGCTTGGCGACTTCGCTCATCATGCGCTTCTGGTGGTTCTCGTCCTGGCCGCCGCCGTCCATGACGATGCTTGCCGCCTCGTCATTATGGTCGACGGCATATTTCCAGCCCTTCATCGAAGCGCGCACGAAACGCACCATCTTGTCCTCGAAGGCCGGATCCTTGAGCTTGTCCTGTGACGCATAGAGGCCGTCCTCGAGCAGGTCATTGCCCATGGCCGAGTAGTTGAACACGGTCAGCTGTTCCGGCTTGTAGCCAGCGTCGATGAGCTGCCAATACTCGTTGTAGGTCATGACCGAGATGCAATCCGCCTGCTTCTGGATCAGCGGCTGCACGTCAAAGCTCTGCTTCAGCACGGTCACGCCGTCCTTGCCGCCATCGGTCTTGAGGCCAAGCTTGTTCATCCAGGCGTAGAACGGATATTCGTTGCCGAAGAACCAGACACCCAGCGTGTGGCCCTTGAAGTCGGCTTCGGTCTTGATCGGGCCGTCCTTCGGGCAGACCAGTTCCATGCCGGCCTTCTTGAACGGCTGTGCGATGTTGACCAGCGGCACGCCCTTTTCGCGCGCTGCCAGCGCGCCGCCCATCCAGTCGACGATGACATCGGCGCCGCCGCCGGCGATCACCTGCTCCGGCGCGATGTCCGGGCCGCCCGGCTTGATGTCGACGTCGAGGCCCTCGGCATCATAGAAACCCTTGGCCTTGGCGACATAGTAGCCGGCAAACTGTGCCTGCGTGACCCATTTCAGCTGCAACGTCACCTTGTCGGCGGCCATTGCCTGGAACGCGGCAAGCGACATTGCGCCGGCCACAATCGGAATAATCAGCTTTTTCATTTTTTACCCTCTGAAGTTAGCACCCTGAACCCACCGCCCCTATCCACCACGGACAGAGGGATGCCAAAACGTGACGGCTCTTTCGGCAAGAGCGACCACGCCATAAAAGACCGAACCCGCAAGTGCTGCAACCGCGATTTCGGCCCAGACCATGTCGATGTTCATCCGCCCGACCTCGGTCGAGATGCGGAAGCCCATGCCGACGACCGGCGTGCCGAAGAACTCCGCGACGATGGCGCCGATCAGCGCCAGCGTCGAATTGATCTTCAGCGCGTTGAAGATGAAAGGCGCCGCCGCCGGCAGCCGCAGCTTCAGCAGCGTCTGCCAGTAGTTCGACGCATAGGTGCGCATCAGGTCGCGCTCCATGTGCCCGGAAGCGGAGAGACCCGCGACCGTGTTCACCAGCATCGGGAAGAAGGTCATGATGATGACCACGGCCGCTTTGGACTGCCAGTCGAAGCCGAACCACATGACCATGATGGGCGCGACGCCAATGATCGGCAGCGCCGAGACCATGTTGCCGATCGGCAAGAGCCCGCGCCGCAGGAAAGGCACGCGGTCGGCGAGTACAGCGGTGATGAAGCCGGCGCCGCTGCCCACCACATAGCCGAAGATCACCGCCTTGAAGACGGTCTGCCGGACATCGGCGCCGAGGATAGGCAGCGAGCTTGCGATGCGAGCGGCGATGGCGCTCGGTGGGGGCAAGAGGATGAAGGGAATGCCGGCGCCCCGCGTCACCGCCTCCCAGATGATCAGTATCCAGGCACCGAAAATAGCGGGAATGACGAGGCGCAGGGTGGTGCGTTCCCAGCCAGCCATCGGGCGAAGCCCCGAAAGAACGGCGACGCAACGCCAACCGAGCAGCCAGGCTGCCGTGAGCAGCAGGAAATAAGGTGCCCGCGCCAGACCTTCGAAGCCGGCGATGCCGGCAATCAACAGCCAGGCCACCAGATGCGCGCCGATGAACAGCACGACAGCTTCGGCTATGGGCGGTATTCGGGTCATCGAGATCAAGGCAGCGACAAGCAGCACGCCAAAGATCAGCCAGGTCGTCGTCGCATAGGGATATATCAACGTGCCCGCGGGCTGCGCCAGAGGATCCACTTTCGGCGCGGCGATCGCGCCGAGCGCCAGCGCGATCAGGCAGATCACGACAGCCAGAACCGCTTGCCAGGATGGTTTCACTCGCGTCATGCCGGCCTCCCGCCCATGGCGCGATCGACGATGCGGCCGGCAATGCCGACCACCATGACCAGCAATGCCGCCACGATCGAACCAGCGACCAGCGCCGACCAGATGTCGATGGACTGGCTGTAATAGGCGCCGGCGAGCAACTTGGCGCCGATGCCGGCGACAGCGCCGGTCGGCAGTTCGCCGACAATGGCGCCGACGAGGCTTGCCGCCACCGCCACCTTCATAGAGGTGAACAGGAACGGCACAGAGGCCGGTACGCGCAACTTCCAGAAGGTTTGCGCGCGGCTGGCATTGTAGGTGTGCATCAGGTCGAGATGCATGATCTCGGGCGAGCGCAGCCCCTTCACCATGCCGACGGTGACCGGGAAGAACGACAGGTAGGTCGAGATCATCGCCTTCGGGATCAGGCCGGTGATGCCGACCGCCGCCAGCACGACGATGATCATCGGCGCCACCGCCAGGATCGGAATGGTCTGCGAGGCGATGATCCACGGCATCAGGCTGCGGTCGAGCGTCGCCACATGCACGATGCCCACGGCGATGACGATGCCGAGCGCGGTGCCGAAGGCAAAGCCGAGCAGCGTCGACGACAGCGTCACCCAGGCATTGTAGACGAGGCTGCGGTTTGAATTGATCGGCCGCAGGAATGTGTTTTCGAAGAAGTTCACCGCCACCTGATGCGGCGCCGGCAGCGTCGGCTTCGGCTGCGACAGCGTCTTGCCGATGAATTCCGTCATGCCCGGCGTTTCGTTGGCCCGACGGTCAAGATCGCGCTGGAACGGCGTGTTGAGGATGACCGCGAAAACGTACCAGAGCACGACGAGTGCCAGAAGAATTATCGTAACAGGAAGAGCAGACTGCTTCATGTCTTTTTATCCGGCACGTCGACCTCCACGGACACTTCGACCTTGCATGAGGACGATGTAATTGGATCACGCATCCGATATTCGATGCGCCATAGTCCGGAGGGGTCTTGCGACTCGGCTTTAATAGCCAGCGAAAAATCAACCAAGCGAATATCGGTGAGGGGCCCCTGTCCCGGCTTGTCAAAGCAGGGCGTCGGAGGAACTTCCACCACTTCCCCATTCGGCTTCTTGATCGTGGCTTCACAGACAATTTGAAATTTGCCGTCCTTGACCTCGGCCCCAGAGAAAAGAGCCAGGACAAAAGCGGTTTGCCCAAGGTCTATTTTCTTAACGGTGCTGAAGTGCGGAGTTGCCTCGCGCGGCATGCTGTACCAAAGCTTCTCATAATCGGCATTGTCGGTAACCAGGACCGCGAGTTTCAAATCGCCGTCAGCGATATTAGACCAAGGCTTGGCTGCCTCCTGGGCAAACGCCAAGCTCGGCAACGCCACAAACAGTCCCAGCCAGATCAAAAATATCCTAGTCATAGCTGTGCCCTGCCCGCAGCCCATCGCGCACGCGCGCCGCGATCGCCAGGAACTCCGGCGTTTCGCGGATATCGAGTGGCCGCTCCTTGGGCAGCGTGGACTCGATGATGTCGCTGACACGGCCCGGGCGCGGCGACATGACGACGATGCGCGTCGACAAGTACACGGCTTCGGGAATGGAATGGGTGACGAAACAGATGGTCTTGTTTGTCCGCCCCCACAGCTCCAGCAGTTGTTCGTTGAGATGGTCGCGCACGATCTCGTCCAGCGCGCCGAACGGCTCGTCCATCAACAGAAGGTCGGCATCGAAGGCCAGCGCACGCGCGATCGAGGCGCGCTGCTGCATGCCGCCCGACAGTTGCCAGGGATATTTCTTCTCGAAGCCCGAGAGGTTGACGAGGTCGAGCGTCCGCTTGATGCGCTCCGCCTGCTCCGCCCTGGACAGGCCCATGATCTCCAGCGGCAGCCCGACATTGCGCTCGATCGTGCGCCATGGAAACAGCGCGGCGGCCTGGAAGACATAGCCGTAGGCACGTTTCTCGCGCGCCTGCTCAGGCGTCATGCCGTTGACCGAAATCGTGCCGGAGGTCGGCTTCTCCAGATCGGCGATAACGCGCAGCAGCGTGGTCTTGCCGCAGCCTGACGGACCGATGAAGGAGACGAACTCACCCTTGCCGATCGTCAGGTCGACATTGGACAGCGCCTGCACGGGGCCGTCATTGGTCTGGAAGGTGAGGCCAAGTTTGCTTGCCGCAACGACGGCTGGCGAGGTCCCTGTCATCGGCCGCAGCCTGCCTGTTCCCGCCACTGCGGCGCCGGCCGGAATCCGATTGCTTTTATCGCGATGTTGTTTTCCACTCGCCCCGTCCCATTGGCACCAGTCCCACGAACCTTGTTCCACTCGATCGACGCCCGGAGTTTCCCCGATGTCGCCTAAACCGACTTGTCATCTTATCCGCCCTGAAAGCACTTATGAAGGCAAGCAGGGTTTGACCTATTTCGCCGGCATCGCCACTGAATCGGTCGGCTCTTCCGGCATCTGCATGCATGTGCTCACCATGCCGCCCGGCGCCCGCGCCAAGGCCCACATGCATGAGAGCCATGAGACCGCGATCTACGTCCTCTCCGGCGAAGTCCACACCTGGTATGGCGACCGGCTCGAGCATCACATCGTCGTCAGGGCCGGCGACCTCTTCTACATCCCCGCCGGCGTGCCGCACCTGCCGGCCAATCTGAGCGGCGCTCCGTCTTCGGCGGTCATTGCCCGCACGGACCCCAACGAACAGGAAAGCGTCGTCCTGCTGCCGGAGCTCGATGCCCTGGTCGCGTGAAGCTTGCGGGGATGGTCGGACGATCGGCATAAGACATGCAGGTAGTCCAATCGCTTCAGGTTTGTGCCGCCCCTCACCCGCCTGCCGGCACCTTCTCCCCGTATCGTGACGGGGAGAAGGGATCTTAGCGCAACCTCGGCGATCTCTCTTGCAACGCTGGAGATTGGCGAAATCATCGGCGATGGCGTCCTTCTCCCCGTCACTATACGGGGAGAAGTGCCCGGCAGGGCGATGAGGGGCGGCGCCGACTTCGGCAATCATCGGCACAGGGAGACTTCGCCCATAACATTGCCGTCCTCGTCGACGATCACGAGCCCCTTGGCGCTTTGCTTGATTGTGAACTGGGTGGCCTGCTGGCCATCCTCGCCTTCAGCCTGGCATTCAGCTTTCACCACCAGCGAACCGTCGGCCTGCGCGTTCTTGTCGCCAAAGGCGCAGGCGCTCGCCGCTGTGATCAACTCCTTGTCGGTCAACAGCAGCATGTCCTCGGCATAGACTTCCTGGCCGTTCTTGTTGACGCAGCCGGACTTGTTGCCAAAGGGCTTGGACAGGTCGATACCGGCGGCCAAGGCCTGCCCGGCGGTCAGCATCGCGGCCGCCGCGACGGCAAGACGGAGAGCCCGCACCCTCAAACTCCCGTCGCCGGAATGCCCGTCCGCTCCACCTTGCGCGGCGCGGTGATCTCCTTCCAGGTCGACAGCGCGCGGTTGACCGCCGCGTTCGGCTCGCGGCCGACGAACTCGCCATGGCCGGGCTTGGCCTTGACCTCGGCCTCCTGGATCGACAATTCGCCGCGCGAGAAGACGAAGCGCGGCAGGCCGGTCACCTCGACCCCCTCGAAGACGTTGTAGTCGATAACCGATTGCTGCTTGCCAGCCGAAATCGTCTTCTTGCGCTTTGGATCCCACACGACGATGTCGGCATCCGCGCCTTCGACGATGGCGCCTTTCTTCGGATACATGTTGAGTATCTTGGCGATGTTTGTCGAGGTCACCGCGACGAACTCGTTCATCGTCAGCCGCCCCGTGTTGACGCCCTTGGTCCACAGAACCGGCATGCGGTCCTCGAGCCCGCCGGTGCCGTTGGGGATCTTGGTGAAATCGCCGACGCCGGTGCGCTTCTGCTTGGTGGTGAAGGCGCAGTGGTCGGTCGCCACCACTTGCAGCGATCCTGCCTGCAGGCCTGCCCACAGCGAATCCTGGTGCAGCTTGTTGCGGAAGGGCGGGCTCATGACGCGGCGCGCGGCATGATCCCAATCCTTGTCGAAGTATTCGCTCTCATCCAGCGTCAGATGCTGGATCAGCGGCTCGCCGAACACGCGCATGCCCTTCTGCCGCGCCCGGCGGATGGCCTCGTGGCTCTGCTCGCAGGAGACATGCACGACATAGAGCGGAACGCCGGCCATGTCGGCGATCATGATCGCGCGATTTGTGGCCTCGCCCTCCACTTCCGGGGGGCGCGAATAGGCGTGCCCTTCCGGACCATTGTTGCCGGCGGCAAGGAGCTTCTGCGACAGGGCCGCAACCACATCGCCATTCTCGGCATGCACCAGCGGCAGCGCGCCAAGGTCGGCGCAGCGCTGGAACGACGCATACATCTCGTCGTCATCCACCATCAGCGCGCCCTTGTAGGCCATGAAATGCTTGAACGAGGTGATGCCCTTGTCAACGACAGTGGCCATCTCGTCGAACACCTGCTTGCCCCACCAGGTGATCGCCATGTGGAAGGAATAGTCGCAGGCAGCCTTCGAGGTCTTGTTGTCCCACATCTGCAGGGCTTCAAGCAGCGACTGTTGCGGCGCCGGCAGGCAGAAATCGACCACCATCGTCGTGCCGCCGGCAAGGGCCGCGCGGGTGCCGGATTCGAAATCATCGGCCGAATAGGTGCCCATGAATGGCATTTCGAGATGGGTGTGCGGATCGATGCCGCCGGGCATCACGTAGCAGCCGGTGGCGTCGAACTCATGGTCGCCATGCAGGTCGGGTCCGATGGCGATGATCTTGCCATGCTTGACCAGCACGTCGGCCTTCCACGTACGGTCAGCAGTAACGACGGTGCCGTTCTTGATGACTTTCGACATTGCTATCTCCCGATTATTGGTCCCGCTCGATCACTATGTCTCGATAAACCAGGGCGCCGCCCGGGTTCATGTAGATTCCCCAATCAACGTTCTCACAAAGAAACGCCGCGGCCTTCTCAATGGTGGCAAATCGAACGGCTTTGCCGCGATTGTTTTCGCTCTTTGGGAAGCATTGGTAGAGGCCGTCAACCGGCACAGCCATTTGCCCGGTGCTTTGGCAGACGATCCTCACTCCACGATCCCCGCCGTCTCCACCACGGCATGGAACAGCACGTCGGCACCGGCCGAGGCCCATTCCTTGGTGATCTCCTCGGCCTCGTTGTGTGACAACCCGTCGACGCAGGGGCACATCACCATTGCGGTTGGCGCCACGCGGTTGATCCAGCAGGCGTCATGGCCGGCGCCGGAGACGATGTTGCGGTGCGAATAGCCGAGCCGGTCGGCGGCATCGCGGATCGCCTTGACGCAGCCCTTGTCGAAAGTCACCGGATCGAAATGGCCTACCTGCTCGATCGCATATTTGATGTCGAGCGCATCGCAGATCGTGTCGATGCCTTCGCGGATGCGGCCGTCCATCGCGTCCAGCACTTCCTTCTCCGGCGAACGGATGTCGATGGTGAAGACCGTGCGGCCGGCGATGATGTTGCGCGAGTTGGGATAGACTTCCATGTGGCCGACCGCGCCGACGGCGTCGGGCTGGTAGTCCATGGCGATCTCGTGCACCAGTTCGATCACGCGGGCCATGCCGAGCCCGGCATTGCGGCGCTTGGGCATTGGCGTCGAGCCGGTATGCGCTTCCTTGCCGGTCAGTGTCACCTGCAGCCATTTCAGGCCCTGGCCGTGGGTGACGACGCCGATGTCGATGCCCTCATCCTCAAGGATCGGCCCCTGCTCGATATGCAGTTCGAAGAAGGCATGGATCTTGCGGTCGCCGACCTTCTCGGTGCCCTTCCAGCCGATGCGCTCCAGTTCCTCGCCGAATTTCTTGCCCGCCTTGTCGACGTGCTGGTAGACGTCGGCCTGGTCGAGCACGCCGGCGAAAACGCCCGACGCCATCATCGCCGGCGCGAAACGCGAGCCTTCCTCGTTGGTCCAGTTGGTGACGACGATCGGATGCCTGGTCTTGATGCCGAGATCGTTGAGCGAGCGCACGACCTCAAGTCCGCCGAGCACACCGAGCACCCCGTCATACTTGCCACCGGTAGGCTGGGTGTCGAGATGGCTGCCGACATACACCGGCGGCAGGCTGGGATCGGTGCCTTCACGGCGGGCAAACATGGTGCCCATCTCGTCGAGGCCCATTTCAAGCCCGGCCGCCTCGCACCAGCGCTTGAACAGATGCCGGCCCTCGCCGTCCTCGTCGGTCACGGTCTGGCGATTGTTGCCGCCGGCAATGCCGGGGCCGATCTTCGCCATTTCCATCAGCGAATCCCACAAACGATCTGAATTGATTCGCAGATTCTCGCCGGGTGCGGCCATTCAAAGTCCTCTCATTTTATTCACTCCGTACAGGCGGCGGTTCCCGTCGCTGTCCTGTGCGGCTGTCTAGCGCATGACCCCGAAGATCGGAACGATTTTCGGGGTCATGCAAAATCAAAAATACCTCAGCGTCTTTCGCTGCAGGCTTAGTCGATCGACCTCAGCACATCCCGCACGTGGTCGATCAGTTCGTTGATCTGGCCCTTGGTGATGATCAGCGGCGGCGACAGCGCGATGATGTCGCCGGTGGTGCGGATCAGCGCGCCGCGTTCGAACGCCTTGACGAAGGCCGAGAAGGCCCGCTTGGTCGGTTCGCCGGCGATCGGTGCCAGCTCGATCGCGCCGATCAGGCCGATGTTGCGGATATCGATGACATGCGGCTCGCCCTTCAGCGAATGCAGCGCGTCTTCCCAATAGGGGCCCAGCTCCTCGCCGCGGGTCAGCAGGCCCTCCTCCTTGTAGGTGTCGAGCGTGCCGAGCGCCGCGGCGCAGGCGATCGGGTTGCCCGAATAGGTGTAGCCGTGGAAGAACTCGATCATGTGCTCGGGGCCGGTCATGAAGGCGTCGTGGATTTCCTTCTTCACGAACACCGCGCCCATCGGGATGACGCCGTTGGAGACGCCCTTGGCGGTGGTCATGATGTCGGGCGTGACGCCGAAATAGTCGGCGGCGAACGGCGTGCCGAGGCGGCCGAAACCGGTGATGACCTCGTCGAAGATCAGCAGGATGCCGTGCTTGGTGCAGATTTCGCGCAGCTTCTGCAGATAACCCTTCGGCGGCAGGATGACGCCCGTTGAGCCGGCGACCGGTTCGACGATCACCGCCGCGATGGTCGAGGCGTCATGCAGGGTGACGATGCGCTCCAGCTCATTGGCGAGTTCCGCGCCATATTCAGGCACGCCCTTGGTGAAGGCGTTCTTTTCCGGCAGATGCGTGTGCGGCATGTGGTCGACGCCGCCGAGCAGCGTGCCGAACATCTTGCGGTTGCTGACGATGCCGCCGACCGAGATGCCGCCGAAATTGACACCGTGATAGCCACGCTCGCGGCCGATGAGGCGGGTGCGCGCGCCCTCGCCCTTCACGCGATGATAGGCGATTGCCATCTTCAGCGCGGTTTCCACCGATTCCGAACCGGAATTGGTAAAGAAGACGTGATCCATGCCTTTCGGTGCGAGGTCGACCAGGCGGTTGGCCAGTTCGAACACGATTGGATGGCCCATCTGGAAGGCCGGCGCATAATCAAGTTCGGCGGCCTGGTGCTGGATCGCCTCGGTGATCTTCGGCCGGCAGTGGCCGGCATTGACGCACCACAGGCCGGCGGTGCCGTCGAGAACCTTACGGCCGTCGCTCGTCGTATAGTGCATGTCCTTGGCGGACACGAACATGCGCGGCGCCTGCTTGAATTGCCGGTTTGCCGTGAACGGCATCCAGAATGCACTAAGATCGTTCGGCGTGACTTTCAGCCGGTTGGACATGACCAAGACTTCCCCTTGTAACCTGTTTCGGTGCGGCTAACGCTTGGTCTTCCCAACGCTTGGTCTTCGCGACGTTTTCGTGCTACGCAAATTTTGACCGGTTGGACAAACGTTAGCACCGCCATGTCGGCGGTCAAGGGATTACTAGCGGAAATGCGGCATTGGAAGCGCGCTCCACAGGCCGGAGAAAAACTGGTCCAGAGAATTGGTCCAGATGACAGTCAAAGCGAGGGCATGCAACGGTGACGACCAGTACGGAAGCTCCTCGCCGCACCCGCATCCAGATGGAAAAGCGCGAGCTCATTCTCGAGGCGGCACTCGAGGTTTTCTCCACCAATGGCTTTCGCGGCTCGACCATCGACCAGATCGCCGAAGCCGCCGGCATGTCGAAACCGAACCTGCTCTATTATTTCCGCCGCAAGGAAGACATCCACGAAACGCTGATGCAGCGGCTGCTCGACACCTGGCTGGCGCCGCTGCGCGAACTCGATGACATCGGCGATCCGCTGACGGAGCTGCGCAGCTACATCAGGCGCAAACTTGAAATGGCGCGGGATTTCCCGCGCGAGAGTCGGCTGTTCGCCAACGAGATCCTGCAAGGCGCGCCGCGTATCATGCCGCTGCTGGCCGGCGAGCTGAAGACGCTGGTCGACGAGAAGGCTACCGTCATCAAGGGTTGGATGCGTGCCGGCAAGATCGCCAAGACCGACCCCTGGCACCTGATCTTCTCGATCTGGGCGACGACGCAGCACTATGCCGATTTCGACGTCCAGGTCCGCGCCGTGCTCGGCGCCGATCGCGGCGGCGATGGCCGCTTCGAGGACGCTGCAAGGTTCCTGGAGCAACTGTTCATCGACGGGCTGAAGCCGAAAAGCTGACGTCTCGGCAGATCAGGCACTGCGCCGCTCGGCCGGAAGGTCGTCGAGTAGTTTCCGTAGCTTGGCGATCGAGTTCTGTTCCGCAAGCGGCGTGTAGACGATCAGCCTCATGTCGGAGCCGTCATCGATCGAGAGGCTCATATGCTCGAACGCCATGGCGCCGGCGCTCGGGTGCCTGACATGCTTGACGCCGGACAGGCGGTGCACCACATCGCGCTGCGGCCACCATTCGCGGAACTCGGGGCTTGAGCGCATCATGAGCGCGATCAGCCGCTCGAAATCCGGATCGCCAATATATTTCGCGCTCTCGGCGCGGAACGCGGCAAGGGATGCGCGCGCCAGCTCTTCCCAGTCGACCAGCAGATGCCGCCGGTGCGGATCGGTGAAGACGCCATGAATGATGTTGCGGGCGTCGCCTTCCAGCAGGCCGTAATCGCCGAAGATGGCCACCGCCGCATCATTCCAGGCCAGCACGTCCCAGCGCGGCCCGACGACATAGGCGGGTTGCAGCACAAGGCTCTGCAGCATGTGCAGCAAGGGCCCTTCGACCTTGCCCGGCGTGATGCGTCGCCGCTCGGGCTGCTGGCGGCCGGCGAGCGTGAACAGATGCCGCTTCTCCGCCGGGTCCAGGCGCAGCGCCTGGCTGAGCGCGGTCAGCACTTCGACGGAAGGCCGCACCTCCCTGCCCTGCTCCAGCCAGGTGTACCAGGTCGTGCCGACGCCGGCGATCATCGCCACCTCCTCGCGCCGGAGCCCGGGCGTGCGCCGCCTGAGACCAGCCGAGATGCCCGTCGCCGAAGGCGCCAGCCTTTCGCGGCGCGAACGCAGAAAGGCGCCGAGTTCGCGCCGTCGGCTGTCTTCAGCGGAATGTGAGGGAGCGTCCATTCGTCTATTATAGCAGTATTGATACCAGGATAAAGTTTGAACTGTTTGGGGGACGCCCGGCGTCCCATCTTCCGTTCAGAGCACAAAGATGGAGGCTCTGAACATGCAACTGAAAGACAAGACAATCCTCATCACCGGCTCGACCGACGGCGTCGGCCGCGTGGTCGCGCAAAGGCTGGGCGCCGCCGGCGCCCGTGTGCTGGTGCACGGCCGCGATGCGTCGCGCGGCAAGGCGACCGTCACCGAAATCGAAGCCGCCGGCGGCAAGGCCGAACTGCTCCTCGCCGACCTCGCGTCCCTGGCGGAGGTGCGCCGCCTCGCCGAGGCCGTGCGCGCCAGAACCAGCCGACTCGACATTCTCATCAACAATGCCGGCATCGGCACCGCCGGCGCCAGGAGGCAGGTCAGCGCCGATGGCTACGAACTGCGCTTTGCCGTCAACTATCTCGCCGGCTTCCTGCTGACCTCCGAGCTTCTGCCGCTGCTCAAGGCGAGTTCGCCGGTGCGCATCGTCAATGTCGCCTCGGCCGGCCAGCAGGCGATCGACATCAGCGACGTCATGCTGACCCGCTCCTATGACGGCGTGCGCGCCTACTGCCAGAGCAAGCTGGCGCAGATCCTGTTCACCGTCGACCTCGCGGAGCAGCTGAAAGGCAGCGGCGTCACCGTCAACGGCTTGCACCCGGCCAGCTACATGAACACCACCATGGTCCGGCAGGCCGGCGTCACGCCGTGGAACTCGGTCGAGACCGGCGCCGACGCCATCCTCAACCTCGCCACCTCGCCCGCGCTCGAAGGGCGCAGCGGCCTCTATTTCGACGGCCTGCGGGAATCTCGCGCCGATGCCCAGGCCTATGATGCCAGGGCAAGACAACGATTGCGAACATTGAGCCTCGACCTTGTCGGGCTTGCATCTCCAACATCCAGGGAACACCAGTCATGACCGAGAAAACCCAGCACACCGTCATCATCGGCGGCTCGTCCGGCATTGGCCTGGCAACAGCGCGAAAGCTGCTTGGCCCAGGCATGAAGGTGACCATCACCGGGCGCAACGAAGAGAAGCTGAAGGGCGCATGGAAAAGCCTTGGCGGCGCTGCCGAGAAGGCGGCCTTCGATGCTTCAAAGCCGGAGGAGGTCTGCCGGTTCTTCGGCGATCTCGGCCCGTTCGATCACCTCGTCCTGGCCGCCAGCGGTGGCAAGGGGCTTGGCCCGTTCGCGACCCTCGACCTTGCTGACATCGGCAGCGGCGTCGACGAAAAGGTACGGCCGCAATTGTCTTGCCTGCAGGCAGCCCTTCCGACGTTGAACAGGTCGGGATCGGTCACCTTCATCTCGGCTGTATCCGCCCAGGTCTCGATGCCGGGTGTCGCCGGCATCGCCGCCATCAACGGCATGTTGTTGACCGTGGTGCCGATCCTTGCAGTCGAACTGAAACCGTTGCGCGTCAACGTCGTGGCGCCCGGCGTCATCGACACGCCCTGGTGGGACTTTCTGCCGGAAGAACAACGGCAGGCGATCTTTGCCGACTATGCCGGCAAGACGCCGGTGGGCCGCATCGGCCGCGCTGAAGACGTCGCGTCGGCAATAGCCTTCCTCGTCTCCAACGGCTTTATGACCGGTCAGGTGCTGACCTGCGATGGTGGCCTGCGGTTCGTGGCGTGACTTCACCTTCAGAGCGCCTGCGCGATCAGCGTCAGGAAACCACCGCCCAATGCGACATTGCCTACGAAACCGTTGATGCGAGCGGCGCGGTCCGGGCCTTGATGGTCCCAGAAATTGTGGAACATCGGCGTGGCGACGATGAGGAACAGCACCAGCACCGCGCAGGCGATCGCCGTCCACAGGCCAGCCATCAACGCGACGCCGGCGATGATCTGGAGCACAATGCCAACCCATAGCGCAAGCCGGGCCTGCGGCACGCCGCGCGCATTCATCAGCTGGGTCAGGAAGGCCGCGTTCTGGATGTTACGCAGGCCAGCAAGAGCAAAGGCACCGCCGAGCAACAGGCGGCCGACAAACAACAAGGTCGAAGGCAAATCAGCAGGCATCAAACTCTCCCTTTGAAAACAGCGGGAGCGCCGCTTCCTCGACGGCGCTCCCAAACATGACTGGATAATCAGGCAGCCTTGGCCGCCGGCATTGGGTGGATGGCATGGAACGGGATGCACAACCGGTTCCAGGTGTTGATCATGCCCAGCGCCACCGACAGCTTGACCAGTTCCTCTTCCGAGAAATGCTCGAGCGTGCTGGCATAGAGAGCGTCCGACACACCATTGTTGGCGATCAGGGTCACGGCATCCGTCCAGGCGAAGGCGGCACGCTCGCGTTCGGAAAACAGCGGCGATTCCTTCCAGGCCGAGACCAGATAGAGCCGCTGCTCGGTCTCGCCATCACGCCTCGCCTCGCGGCTGTGCATCTCGACGCAATAGGAGCAGCCATTGATCTGCGATGCCCTGAGCTTGATCAGGTGCAGCAGACTCACCTCCAACCCGCATTCGTCGACCGCCCTGTTGAGCGCCGTGACCGCCTTCATGATTTCGGGCGCCTTGGCGAAAAATTGCATCCTCTGTTTCATCGTCTTGTCCTTTACGCTTGCTTGGTTGAACTGGATTTCTGCGGCCGCTGGTGGCGCGCCACGAAGGCACAGCTGGCGGCAACCGATCTCGGATCGCCCTCCGCCGTAAAATTGGCCACGATGTCGGACAGCTTGGTCTCGGCCAGCGCCGCGCGGTAGGCCCGCTCGGCCTTCAGCATCGCGGCGTTGATGCCGCAAGGCTTGACATAGGCCGATACATCGAGCTTGACCGGACCGTTGCGGCGGATCTCGCCACACCGAAAGGCGGGCTGGCGCCCTTCGACGGCCAGAACGATATCAAGCAGAGTAATGCGCCCTGCCGGCTGCGCCAGCCGGTAGCCGCCCGCTGGTCCCGGCACCGATTCCAGGATGCCCACCGCGCTCAGCATGTTGAGATGTTTCAGGAGATAGCTCGGCGACAGGCCAAAGGACTCTGCCATGGCCGCGGCCGGCATGGTCGCGTTGCCATCCACGCCGGCCAGCATGGCGGCGCAGTGGATGGCCGCTTCAACGCCCTCGCCCAGCTTCATTGTGTCGACCTCCTATTCATGGATATCTCTTATCGTGGATATTTCTTATCCTCAATACGAAAATGAAAAACGGCGCCCGAAGGCGCCGCTTTTTCATCGACGAAACCTACTCCGCCGCCACCTTGGCCATCGGGTTGTTCGGGTGCGTCGTCCAGTTGGCGTAGATCGGCGACACCGGCTTGCCGGTACGCTCATCCATCGCGCCGACCGCCAGCGGCTCCATGGTGATGCAATTCTCGACCGGGCAGACATTGACACAGAGATTGCAGCCGACGCATTCGGCCTCGATCACCTCGAAATGCCTGACGCCGTCGACCATGCTGGTGATTGCCTGGTGCGAGGTGTCCTCGCAGGCAATGTGGCAGCGGCCGCACTTGATGCAGGCATCCTGGTCGATATGCGCCTTGGCGATATAGTTGAGGTTGAGATACTGCCAGTCGGTGACGTTGGGCGTGGCGCGGCCGATGATGTCGTCCAGCGTTGCATGGCCCTTCTCGTCCATCCAGTTTTCCAGGCCGGCGATCATCTCCTGCACGATCTTGAAGCCATAGGTCATCGCCGCCGTGCAGACCTGCACATTGCCGGCGCCAAGTGCCATGAATTCGGCCGCGTCGCGCCAGGTGGTAATGCCGCCAATGCCGGAGATCGGCAGGCCGCGTGTTTCCGGATCGCGCGCGATCTCGGCCACCATGTTCATGGCGATCGGCTTCACCGCCGGGCCGCAATAGCCGCCATGCGAACCCTTGCCGTCGATGGTCGGCATCGGCGCGAAGCTGTCAAGGTCGACGCCGGTGATCGAATTGATGGTGTTGATCAACGACACCGCGTCGGTGCCGCCGGCGTGCGCCGCCCGCGCCGGCTTGCGGATGTCGGTGATGTTGGGCGTCAGCTTGGTGATGACGGGCATGCGCGTATACTGCTTGCACCAGCGCACCACCATTTCGATATATTCCGGCACCTGGCCGACGGCCGCACCCATGCCGCGCTCCGACATGCCGTGCGGGCAGCCGAAATTGAGCTCGATGCCGTCAGCGCCGGTCTCCTCAACCAGCGGAAGGATGGCTTTCCAGCTCTCCTCTTCGCAAGGCACCATGATCGAGGCGATGAGCGCGCGATCGGGCCAATCCATCTTGACCTGCTTCATCTCGCGCAGATTGGTCTGCAGGTCGCGATCGGTGATCAGCTCGATATTGTTGAGACCAAGCAGCCTCCGGTCCGCCCCCCAGATCGCGCCGTAGCGCGGGCCGTTGACATTGACCACCGGCGGGCCTTCCTCGCCCAGCGTCTTCCAGACGACACCGCCCCACCCTGCCTTGAAGGCGCGGACGACGTTGTAGGCCTTGTCGGTCGGCGGCGCCGAAGCCAGCCAGAACGGGTTTGGCGATTTGATGCCGACGAAATTGTTGCGGATGTCAGCCATGACAGGTCCCTTTCAGCCGAGACGAAGGAGCAATTCGACGGGTGCAAGAATGCCGCCTTCAAGCGCGGCGGTGAGATTGGCGATCTTGGTGCGGGCCTCATCGCCCATGATGAGGCCGACGCCGGGAGGCGTCTTCCTGCCTTCCGCCAGTGCTGCGGCCATGCGCGCGCGCATCGTCGCAAAGAACTCGATGGCGAAGGCGCCGCGCGGGCGCTCGGCGATCACCGAAAATCCCGAAGCCGCAGCGGCAGAGCGATAGTCATCAGGCGCAGCGACGAAGGATATCGCCTCGGTCGATGCCCACGGCAATGGAAAAGACAGCGCACCTGCTTTCAGGCGCATCACATCATAGACGGCGAAGATGCCACCAGGACGCAGCACGCGCGCAGCCTCGCTCATCAGCTTCGCCTTGTCGGGCAGGTTCATGCCGACATGCAGGATCATTGCCGCATCGAAGCTTGCGTTGCCGAATGGCATGTCCAGCGCGCTGCCTTGCACGAACCGGGTCTTGTCGGCCATTCCCACCCGCTTCGAGAGGCTGGTCGCGATATCGACATAGCTCTGCGTCAGGTCGATGCCGGTAACGTTGGCGCCGACATTGTTCGCGGCAAAGCGAGCCGGACCGCCGACGCCCGATCCGATATCGAGAAGCATGGCACCAGGCTTCAGCCCCATCTGATCGATGAGTTCCCGGGTTGCGGCGATACCGCCAATATGGAACTCGTCGACGGCTTCGAGATCGCTGGCGCGCAGATGGGCGACGTCCACGCCCATATCGGCGAGCGCGGCAATCATCCGCTGTTCCAGACCCGATACGTCGTAGTGCCGGACAATGCCCGGTTCCACCGTAGCCATGATCCTTATCCTTGCGTCAGACTCCTGTGGATACTCTCCGCCGCGTCGCGGCCCTGAGCTACCGCCGAGACAGTGAGGTCGTCACCACCGAAGATGCAATCGCCGCCGGCCCAGACCTTGGCCAGCGACGTCCGCCCTTCCGCATCGACCTTGATGCGGCCGGCTTCGAGGTCGATCGACGCGCCGCTGCCGTTGAGCGCGGTCGGGACAAAGCTCTGGCCGATCGCCTTGAACACCTGGTCGGCAATGAGCGTCAGCGTCTCGCCGGTACCGGCCAGCCTGTCGCCGGTCAGCGCGGTATATTCGAGTTCGATGGCGGACACCTTGCCGCCGTCAGCAACCACGCGCTTCGGCTGCAGCCAGTGGCGGATGGTGACGCCGTTGGCGGCGGCCAGGTCCTGCTCGAACCCGGAGGCGTTCATATGCTCCTGGCCGCGCCGGTAGCAGATCGTGACCTCCTCGGCGCCGAGCAGCTTCGACTGCACGGCGGCGTCGATCGCCGTCATGCCGCCGCCGATGACGACGACGCGGCGGCCAACCGGCAGGCCCGACAGATCGCTGGCCTGGCGCAGTTCGGCGATGAACTCCACCGCATTGGTGACGCCGTCGGCGTCCTCGCCATCGGCGCGCAACGCATTGACGCCACCAAGGCCCATGCCGAGAAACACCGCGTCGTAGTTGCGGATCAGGTCGGAGAGCTGATAGTCGCGGCCGAGCGCCTTGCCGTTCTGGATGTCGATGCCGCCAATAGCGGTCACGTAGTCCACCTCCGCCTGGGCGAAATTGTCGACGCTCTTGTAGGCGGCTATGCCATATTCGTTGAGGCCGCCGGCCTTTGGCCGCGCTTCCAGAATAGTGACGTCATGGCCGTGGCGCGCGAGCCGGTGCGCGGCGGCAAGGCCGGCCGGCCCGGCGCCGACCACGGCAACTGTCTTGCCGGTGGATTCAGCGCGCTTGTAGAACTGCTTGTTCTCGGCCATCGCGATATCGGTGGCATAGCGCTGCAGGCGGCCGATCTGCACCGGCTTGCCCTCGGCCACCTCGCGCACGCAGACCTCCTCGCACAGCGTCTCAGTCGGGCAGACGCGAGCGCACATGCCGCCAAGGATGTTCTGGTCGAAGATCGTCTTGGCCGAACCCAAGGGATTGCCGGTCGAGATCTGGCGGATGAACAGGGGAATGTCGATCGAGGTCGGGCATGCATTCATGCACGGCGCGTCGTAGCAGAAATAGCAGCGGTCGGATTCGACCAGCGCCTCGTGATGGTCGAGCGGCGGATGCAGGTCGGAAAAATTGTCGGCATACTGGTCCGGCGAAAGCCGTCCGCCGGCGATGCCATCCTTGAACTGGCCTTCTGGCATTCTCAGTTCCCCATGTTTTGTTTTGAGGAAGGCTAGCACGTTTTATTTTTTTATCAATTGGTCAATTTTCGACCTAAGCCATTGAAATACCCGGATAATAACATGAATGTTCTACTCATGTTATTAGAGATCGATCTGACCTAAGCCATGGCACCTGCCCCAACGTAATACTTTCTCTGTCGCTTGTCGGATTTCCGTCGCGAAGATCGTCCTAGGATGGATCGAACCCCGATCGACAACTGGAAACGCAAGGAGCCCGACAATGACAAAGTCCCCGATGCCCTTCTTCTGGTATGAGCTGATGACCACCGATCTCGATGCGGCCGAGGCGTTCTATACAACCGTCGTCGGCTGGAGGGCTGAAGCCTTCGACAAGGCGCCCGGCATGCCCCGTTACATCGTGGTGAATGCCGGCGATCGCGGCGTCGGCGGGCTGATGACCATGCCGGAAGATGCCACCAAGATGGGCATGCCGCCGGCCTGGCTCGGCTACATCCACACCAAGGACATCGAGGCCTCTACCGCGTCGCTGAAGAAGGCCGGCGGCGCCGTGCATCGCGCGCCCGACGACATCCCCGGCGTCGGCCGGTTCGCCGTGGTGGCCGATCCGCAAGGCGCGACCTTCATGTTCCTGCAGCCCAACGGTCCGGACCAGCCGGTCGTGCCGGCAACCACCCCCGGCCATATCGGCTGGCATGAGCTCTATACCAGCGACTGGAAGGCCGCCTTCGATTTCTATTCGAGCGAGTATGGCTGGGCCAAGGCCGGCGAATTCGACATGGGCGAGATGGGCATCTACATGACCTTCACGGCTGGTCCCGAATCCGGCGGCGGCATGATGAACAAGCCTGCGCAGATCCCCGTTCCCGTCTGGCAATTCTATTTCAATGTCGAGGGTATCGATGCTGCGGCCAAGCGGGTGACCGACAATGGCGGCAAGGTGCTGATGGGCCCGATGGCGGTTCCCAGCAACCAGTGGATCGTCCAGTGCCAGGACCCGCAAGGCGCGCATTTCGCGCTTCTGGCACCGGTGCGCTGAATTGCCCCTAGCCTGAGCCCTCTTATCGCACCGCCCGGCGCGACAAGAGGGCCGTCGGGGGTTCATTCCGGCGCCAGAACCGCGACCTTGATGCTCCGGTCCTTCGCGCCACTGAGTTGAATGGTGGCCGGACCGGCCGACAGCTTGAAACGAATGCTCTTGCGAATGCCGGCACAGGTTCTTGCCGCGCTGTACCCCACCGACTTCGTCGCGTGGTCGTCTTGGACGACATCGATCCAGGCGTCACCGGAGAGGCTTATCTGCAGTTCTCCTTCCGGCGGCACTGCTACGTTTGCTGTCGCACCGAACGTGCCGTTTGCCGGCGCGCGCTGTGGCGGAACGGTGAAGCTGATGGTGTCGACCGGAAGCAATGTCACATCGGCGGCCTCGCCGACCGCCAGCGAGACGCCAGGCTGCGCGGCTGGCGCGGCGGCAAAGAGTGCCTGCTCGCGTGTTACCGGCCATTTGAAGGCAGCGCAGCCGGCATCGGCCGCATTGGCCAAGCTGGTGCCTGCAAGGAGTGCGAACAAGCTGACGACGACTTTTTTCATGACAAAGGAGGTCCGTATGGTTTTTAACGTCCAAACATCCATACAACCATAGCGACAATATTGCAACCTTTGAGAGAATTCATATCCGACCGGTGACATTTCCAATCACCGATTTTTGAAGGCACTCCAGGGGAAGTGAATGGTCCATTGCCGGGCGATAATCTATGGCCGATGCGGGAGGCGTAAATGGAGTTTTAGATGAAGCTTTTCGAAAGCCTCGCCAGATATCAGCCGCAGGCGCTTGGCGTGCTGCGCATCATGACCGCGCTGCAATTCATCGAACATGGCAGCCAGAAGCTGTTCAATTTCCCGATAAGCGCTCAACCCTATGCCCTGAGCAGTCTGTCGCTGACCGCGGGCATCCTCGAATTCGCCGGCGGCATCCTGCTGGCACTGGGCTGGTTCACGCGCCCGGTCGCGTTCCTCCTGGCCGGCGAAATGGCGATCGCCTATTTCATGGCGCACATGCCGCGCGACTTCTTCCCCGTCAACAACAGCGGCGATGCGGCGATCTCCTTCTGCTTCATCTTCCTTTACCTGATGTTCGCCGGCGCCGGCGCCTTCGCGCTGGACAACCGCAGCAACGGATAATGCGAGTTGAGAGGCTGAAACTTCACCCTCTCATCCGTTCGAAATTCGCATCGAACAGTGGCGCGGCCTGCATGCGCGCTGCATGACGTTTGCCCAGAAGCTCGATTTCGAAGCCATGCGTCTCGTCCGCGATCTCCTTCGGCACATAGCCGACGGCGACGGACTTCTTCGAGTTATGCGCGTAGCCGCCCGACGTTACCCAGCCACGCACCGCGCCGCCGAACCAGATCGGCTCGTCGCCGATGACATCGGCATCCTCACTATCGAGGATGAAGGTGCGCAGCCGCAGTTTGCCGTCTTGCTTGCGCTCGGCGAGTGCCGCCGCCTTGCCGATGAAATCCGCCTCCTTGCCATAGGCGACGAAGCGGTCGAGCCCGGCTTCGAGCGGCCCGTAGATCGGCCGGTATTCGCGTCCCCATGAGCCATAATTCTTCTCCAGCCTCAGCGCGTTGAGCGCACGTGAACCGAACAGCCCGATGCTGAACTGCGCCCCTGCCGCCGTCAGCGCCTGATAGGCGGCGCGCTGATATTCCGGCGCCACCCAGATCTCGTAGCCGAGATCACCGGTGTAGCTGACACGACCGACCAGGCACGGCGCCATGCCGATATCCATCCTGCCGATGGCCATGAACGGAAAGGCTGCATTGGACACATCCGTCCGCGTGGCCTTTGCCAGCACATCGCGTGCCTTCGGCCCGGCAATCGACAAGCCCGTAAGCTTGGCTCCCAGCGCCTCGATGCGAACCGAGCCATCCCCAGGCAAATGCTGTTCGAACCAGCGCATATGATACTGCTCGGCAATACCGGAACCGGCGAGGAACCAGCCTTCACTGCCCAGATTGGCCAGCGTGAAATCGCCGATCAGTCTGCCGTCCTCCTTCAGCATCGGCGCCAGAGTCATGCGGCCGGGCT
Source organism: Mesorhizobium carmichaelinearum (assembly GCA_943370265.1). GTDB lineage: Bacteria > Pseudomonadota > Alphaproteobacteria > Rhizobiales > Rhizobiaceae > Mesorhizobium > Mesorhizobium carmichaelinearum_A. The sequence goes on along the minus strand of CALRQH020000001.1, from coordinate 323,815 downwards.
TCGGCAGTTTGCAGGCAAGCATCCGATCGAGCCAGTTGGCTGCCCCTTCGCCCGTTACCTTGTATTTGGCGAAGCTCGAAATCTCCGACAGGCCGACGCCGTCGCGAACCGTCTTCACTTCCTTCGCGACATGGGCGAAATCACTCGAACGACGCCAGGAGAACTCATCCTTGACGCCTTCGGGCGCATACCACAGCGGCACCTCAAGCCCATAGGCGACGCCGAACTGCGCGCCCTTGGCCAACAACAGATCGTAGATGGGCGTCGTCTTCAACGGCCGCCCTGCCGGCAGTTCCTCGTTGGGGAACCGGATGGAAAAGCGCCTGGAATAATTCTCGCGCACCTTGGCGTTGGTGTAGGCCATCGTCGCCCAGTCGCCATAGCGCGCCACGTCCATGGCCCAGATGTCGGCGCCGGGATCGCCCTCGATCATCCAGTTCGACAGCGCCAGCCCGACGCCGCCGCCCTGGCTGAAACCTGCCATGACGCCGCAGGCCACCCAGAAACCGGGCAGGCCGCGCACCGGCCCGACCAGCGGATTGCCGTCCGGCGCGAAGGTGAAGGGCCCATTGATGATCTGCTTGATGCCGGTGTTCTGGAAGGCCGGGAAATGGCGGAAACCGACCTCCAGCGACGGCGCGATGCGATCGATATCCGGCGCCAGCAATTCATGGCCGAAATTCCAAGGCGTGGAGAATTCCGACCACGGCTTGTTGGCCTTCTCATAGGTGCCCATCAGCATGCCGCCGCGCTCCTGGCGCAGGTAGAGCTCGCCGTCGAAATCGACGGCATGCATGATCTCGGTGCCGGTTTTCTGGTTCCAGGCGGCGACCTCCGGCATGTCCTCGGTGATCAGGTACATGTGCTCCATGGCCAGCACCGGCAGTTCAAGCCCGACCATGCGGCCAACCTCGCGCGCCCACAGGCCGCCTGCATTGACGACATGCTCGGCCACCACCTCGCCCTTGTTGGTGATGACCCGCCACAGGCCGTCGGGGCGGCGCACAATATCCTCAACCTTGGTGAAGCGCTCGACCTCGGCGCCCAGCTTGCGCGCGGCCTTGGCGTAGGCATGGGTGACGCCGGACGGATCGAGATGGCCGTCCTCGGTGTTCCTGACAGCGCCGACGAACTGCTTGGGATCAAGCAGCGGCATCAGTTCCGCCGCCTCCCTAGGCGATATTTCTTCGAGATCAATGCCGAGATAGCGGCCCTTGGCAACGACGCCGCGCAGCCAGTCGAGCCGTGCCTCGGTCGCGGCAAGCAACACGCCACCGGTCAGGTGCACGCCGGTCGCCTGTCCCGACAGTTCCTCAATCTCCTTGTAGAGCGAGATCGTGTATTTCTGCAGCTTGGCGACGTTGGGATCGCCATTGATCGTGTGCATGCCGCCGGCCGCGTGCCAGGTCGAGCCGGAAGTCAGCTCATCGCGCTCCAGCAGCACCACGTCGGTCCAGCCGTGGCGGGCGAGATGGAACAGCACGGAGCATCCGACGACACCGCCGCCGATGACCACGACCTTTGCATGCGACTTCATGGGTTTTTCTCTTTATTTCAGTGAGTTGGATGGGGAAAATGATTCAGGATGGGAGGATTTCGATTCACAGTCGTCGAAGGTCGGCGCTGCCCCTCATCCGCCTGCCGGCACCTTCTCCCCGTATAGTGACGGGGAGAAGGGAAGCGCTCCAACGCTGGCGAGCCCCACTCCCCGTTCTTCACGGGGAGTGGGTAAGGGTGAGGGGCGGCGCCGGCCTTCGAAGACCATTATGGCTCGCCCTGCCCGATCGCTTCCTTGCGCTTGGCAACATACGCCTCCAGCGCCTCGCGCACGGCGACATCCATCACCGGCTCGACATACTCCTCCAGCGCCTTCTTCCACAGCCGCGTTGCCCGTGCCGTGGCGTCGAGGCTGCCGGCTTCCTGCCAGGCCTCATAGTTCTGCCAATTGGACAGCATCGGTTGGTAGAAGGCGGTGGCATAGCGCTCCAGCGTGTGCGGCTCACCAAAGAAATGCCCGCCGGTCGGCACCGCGCCCAGCGCCTCGACTGCCAGTTCGGCCTCGTTGACCTCGATCGGGCGCAGGAACTCCATCATGTGCTGGATCAATTCGACATCGATGATGAATTTCTCGAACGACGCCGTCAGCCCGCCCTCCTGCCAGCCGGCGGCGTGGTAGACGAGATTGCCGTGGCCGAGCACCGCGCCCCACAGCGCCATCAGCGTTTCATAGGCGCCCTGCGCGTCCGCCGCGTTGGAGGCGGAGCCGGGCGTCGTGCGATAGGGCAACCCATAGCGCCGCGCCAATTGTCCGGAGGCTATGTTGGCCTTGGTGTTCTCCGGCGTGCCGAAGGCCGGCGCGCCCGACTTCATGTCGACATTGGAGGTGAAGGCGCCGTACATGACCGGCGCGCCCGGCCGCACAAGTTGCGTCAGCACGACACCGAACAGCGCCTCGGCATTCTGCTGCGCCAGCGCGCCAGCCAGCGTCACCGGGCTCATCGCCCCCATCAGCGTGAAGGGTGTCACCGCGACCGATTGGCCGAACTCGGCCATTGTCATCAACCCCTCGGCCATCATCTCGTCGAAGCGGCGCGGCGAGTTGACCGAGATGATGGTGGTGACGCCGGGATCATCAGCCATCTGGTCCAGCGTCAGGCCGCGTGAAATCGCCATCATCTCGATGCCGTCCAGCGCCCTGCCCCGGCCGATCGCCGAGACGTGGAAACTCTTGTCGGTCAGCGTCAGATTGGTGAAATAGGTGTCCAGATGGCGCGAATTCGCCGGCAGTTCCACCGGCGCGCAGACCTGGTTGCCGAGCATGTGGATGCAGTGGAAATGCTGCGCCAGACGCGTCAGGTCCGAATAGTCGCGCAAATTGCCGGCACGGCGGCCGCGCTCCATGTCGTGCACGTTGGGCGGCCCGGCAACGAGCGTGAAGTTGATAGTGTTGCCGCCGAGATGAACGGTGTTGGCTGGATTGCGCGGTGTCAGCGTGTAGCTGGACCGCGTGGTCTTCAGCGCTTCAGTGACCTGGCCGCGATCGATGCGCACATTCGCCGTCGCATGATCGACCGTAGCGCCCGCTTTCTCGAACAGGGAGAGCGCGCGCGGGCTCATCACCTCGATGCCGAAATTCTCCAATATGTGCATCGAGGCCTGGTGGATGGCTTCGATCTGGTCGACTGAGAGCATCGCCATGGGCGGATAGGGATTTCTCACCTGCCTCGGCGGCAGTTGCGGGATGGCCGATGGCCCCCTGTTGCTGGTGCGCTCGGCGCCGCGCTTGCGTCTTGGCTCGTTCATGCCGGGCATCAAAGCCCCGGCAGGATGATCAGGCTGTCAGAAATTCGTCATTTCCGGGCGCGATTTTACCCCAGGCGGCATATTGTCAGACAGCCTATAATAATAGCGACATCCAACGTCGAAATATTCAACATCGATGCTGACCGGCCGGAAGGGGCCGGCGCGCATTAACGGACGCGGAAAGATTCCTTTTATGTTTTCAGCCTAAAGCTCGTCCAATGCGTAGGTCGAGTTTTAGTAAAATTGTCGCGGTTTCCGTACTGCTGGCGCTGTCGGCTTGCGCGACGGCGCCAAGTCACATCAACAATGTCTGCGCCGTCTTCGACCAGAATGACGGCTGGTTCGACAACTGGCAGTCGGCGGCCGAACGCACCCAGCAGAAATACGGCGTGCCGGTTCCCGTGCTGATGGCGACGGTGCGCAAGGAGTCGGGCTTCAAGAGCAATGCCCGGCCGCCGCGCACCAAGCTTCTCGGCTTCATTCCCTGGAAGCATGTTTCCTCGGCCACCGGCTTCTCGCAGGCGCTGGACGGCACCTGGTCGCAATATCAGAGCGAAACCGGAAACTGGGCGGCGCGGCGGACAAAATTCGCCGATGCCGTCGATTTCGTCGGCTGGTATCATTCCAAGACTGCCGACACCTACGGCGTCGCCCGCAACGACACTTACAATCTCTATCTGGCCTACTATCTCGGCTGGACCGCCTATGGCCGCGGTAATCGCGGTGACGCCGGCGTGCAGAACTATGCCCGCGCCACTGAGAAGATGGCCCGCGACTACGCCGAGCAGTTGAAGCAGTGCGGCTCCTGATAGCTGCCTGGGTCAGTGCCGCCTTGTCGTATCCTTCGGCTTTGGCACACCGGTTTCCGAAACGTCGTCGCGCACTTCGTGGCGACGGGCTCGCATCCCAGCCTCGCCCTGCTCCACAGCGTCCCCGATCTGGTCGGCTGCCGCGCTGCCCGTTTTGCCATGCGGCCGGTTGGGCTCTGCCCCGGCCAAACCCGGCCCGGCGCCGTGCGCATCGTCCGGCACGCCTTCATGGTCCGCGTGCTCCTTGCTGAACTTGATCACCGGCTCCATCTTGGCCAGCACATCGTCGGAGAGCCAGCACAGGCTCATATGGCCGCCGCCGAGGTTCTTCACCGGAGGCACCTTGGTCTCGCACAGATTGTCCGGCACAAGTTTCTTGTAGCCGCAGCGTGTCTGGAACGGACAGCCGCTCGGCGGGTTCATCGCCGATGGAATGTCGCCTTCCAGCACGATGTGCTTCTTGACCACGCTGGTGTCGGCGATCGGGATCGCCGACAGCAACGCCTCGGTATAGGGGTGGTAGGGCGGCGCGAAGATCTGGTCCGTCGTGCCCTGCTCGACGATATAGCCGAGATACATGACGACGACGCGGTCGGCTATGTAGCGCACGACCGACAGATCGTGGCTGATGAACAGCATCGTCGTCTTGTTCTTGCGCTGGATATCCATCAAGAGCTCGGTCACCGCCGCCTGCACGGAGACATCGAGTGCCGAGACCGGCTCGTCGGCCACCACCACCTTGGCATCGCCGGCAAAGGCCCGGGCCACGCCGATGCGCTGCTTCTGGCCGCCTGACAACTGGCGCGGCTTGCGGGTCTCGAAGGCCCGCGGCAGCTTCACCAGGTCGAGCAGCTCCAGCATGCGCTTGCGGCGATCGGCAACCGTCTTGCCGACTTTGAACTTCTCCAGCGTGCGGATGATCTGGGAACCGACCGAATGGCTGGGATTGAGCGTATCGAACGGGTTCTGGAACACCATCTGGATCGACGACACCGTGTCGACGCTGCGCTTCTCGATTCCCGTCGACTGGATCTGCTTGTTGCCCAGCGTCACCGTGCCGGCGCTTGCCGTCTCCAATCCTAGCAGCACCTTGGCCAGCGTCGACTTTCCGCAGCCGGATTCGCCGACGATGGCAACGGTCTCGGATTCGCGCGCCACGAAGGAGATCGTCTCGTTGGCCTTGACGACGCGACCCTCGCTCGAGCCGAAGACCTCGCTGCCCCCGACCCTGTAGTATTTTCTCAGATCCTCGATCTTGAGCACCGGCGCGCCAGGCACGACGCGTTCATTGACCTTCTTGGCGCCGGGCGGCAGAGCTTCCCAGTCGATCTCGTTGAAACGGACGCAGCGCGAGAAATGGCCCTCGTGCCCGGCGACCTCGACCATCGGGATTTCGGCGGCGTTGCAGACGCCCTCGACGAAATGGTGGCAGCGCGGGCCGAAATTGCAGCCTTTCGGCCGCTCGTGCGGCAGCGGCAATTGTCCGGGTATGGAGATCAACGGCCGCGAGTTCTTGTCGGCGCCCGGCAGCGGGATCGAGCGGAACAGCCCCTGCGTATAGGGGTGGCGCATGCGGTCGAACACATCCTTGATCTTGCCGGTCTCCACCGCCTCGCCCGAATACATCACGGTGATGCGGTCGCAGGTTTCGAGGATCAGGCCGAGATTGTGCGACACGAAGATCATCGAGGTGCCGAACTTCTCGCCGAGACCTTTGACCAGGTCGACGATGCCCGCCTCGACCGTCACGTCGAGCGCGGTCGTCGGCTCGTCGAGAAGAAGCAGCGCCGGCTTCGACAGCAGCGCCATGGCAATGACGATGCGCTGCTGCTGGCCGCCGGAGAGCTGGTGCGGATAGGAGCGCATCATGCGCTCGGGGTCGGGCAGCTTCACCGAGCGCACCATTTCCAGCGCTCTCTTGTAAGCCTCTTCCTTCGACACCTTGTCGTGGATCAGCGGCACTTCCATCAGTTGCTGGCCGACCTTCATCGCCGGGTTCAGGCTCGCCATCGGCTCCTGGTAGATCATCGCGATCTTGTTGCCGCGAATGGAGCGCAACTCCTCGTCGGAGAGCTCGCCCATGTCCTTGCCCTGGAACTTGATCTTGCCGCCGACGATCTTCCCGATGTTGGAGAGGTCGCGCATGATGCCGAGCGACACGGTCGACTTGCCGCAGCCGGATTCACCGACAATGCCCATCGCCTCGCCCGGCATGACGGTGCAGGAAAAATCCATGACGGCCGGTATCTCGCCCTTGCGGGTAAAGAAGGAGATCGAAAGGTTCTCGATCTCGATGATCGGCTCTGCGGGATTTCGAACTGCCTCGTTCATGGGTCGCTCCAATCCAAATTTTACCAGACGCGTGCCAGGGCCCGTCAATCAGTCTTTCATCGATTGTTCACGCAGCGAGTCGGCGAGCAGGTTGAGCCCCAGCACGAACGACATCAGCGCGATCGTCGGCGGCAGCGCCGGATGGATGAAGGAGCGCAGCAAGCGGCTGGCGTCCTTGATCGCGGTGCCCCAGTCCGGGCTTTCCGGCGCCAGGCCCAGGCCGAAATAACCGAGCGTGCCGAGCAGGATGGTGGTGTAGCCGATGCGCAGGCAAGCATCGACGATCAGCGGGCCGCGCGCATTGGGCAGGATCTCCCACAGCATGATGTACCACGGCGATTCACCGCGCGTCTGCGCCGCCGCCACATAGTCGCGCGTCTTGATGTCCATCACCAGGCCGCGCACGATGCGGAACACACCGGGACTGGAGGCGAACACCACCGCCACGAAGATGTTGAGCTGGTTGGGATCGATATGGACGATATGCAGCGGGTCCTTGTCGAACACCAGGCCGAGGTAGATCCAGCCACCGATCACCAGGGTCAGGCCAAGCAGGATATAGATCCGGTCGGGCCGGTTCTTGTAGCGCGTCCAGAACAGCACGCTGAAGAAGATGATCGGAAACAGGAAAAACACGCCGGCCAGCGCATAGGGGATCGGCGTATCCATGATGCCCGGCGTCACCAGCAGGTAGAACAGCAGGATGACCGGGAAGGCGAGCACCAGGTTGGCCAGGAACGACAGCACGGTGTCGATCTTGCCGCCATAATAGCCCGCGGGCAGGCCGAGCGTGATGCCGACCATCAGCGCGAAACCGGTCGCCGCCGGCGCGATGATCAGCACGATCTGGCTGCCATAGACCATGCGCGAAAAGACGTCGCGGGCCAGCTTGTCGCCGCCGAACAGGTAGACCAGTCCCGATTGCGGCTCGACGGCGCCCGGCAACACGTCCTTCATCACGGGAAGCTGCCCAAGCGGATCGAAAGGCGAGATGGTCGCGGCGAAGATCGCCGTGAACAGCCAGAACAGGCAGATGGCGACGCCGACGATGCCAACGCCGCTGTCGAACAGCTGGCCGTAGAGCGCCAGCTTCTTCTTGTAGGCGAAGCTCGCCCCCATGACGATGACGAGCGCGACCCAGACCGGCCAGAAGCGCGAGAGCACTTCAAGCACAATGGTGAAGGCGCCGATATATTGGACTTGCATGCGCCTTCTCCCCTACTGAACCCTGATACGCGGATTGAGGAACGCGTAGCCGACGTCGGAAATGAGCTGAGTGATCAAGACGATGAACACCGAAACCAGCGAACAGCCGAGTAGCAGGTCGATGTCGTTGTTGCCGGCGGCCTCGACCAGCGTGTAGCCGAACCCCTGATAGCGGAACATCACCTCGACGATGACGACGCCGGTCAGCAGCCAGGGAAACTGCAGCATGATGACGGTGAAGGGAGCGATCAGCGCGTTGCGCAGCGCATGCTTCACCACCACGTTGCCGAAGCTGAGGCCCTTCAGCCGGGCGGTGCGGATATATTGCTGCGTCATCACCTCGACCATCGAGGCGCGTGTCATGCGCGCGATATAGCCGATGCCGTAGATCGCCAGAGTGATCACCGGCAGTGTGAAATTGTAGAATGTGATGCCCTGGCTCGCCGATGCGGCCGAGCCGTTCAGCCAGCCGAGCCACGAAGCGAAGACGACGGTGAAGATGACGCCGGACACATATTCGGGCGTCGCCGTGGAGGCGATCGAGGCCACCGACAGCACGCGGTCGGTGCGCGACCCCTCCCGCATGCCCGCCAGGATGCCAATCAGCAGCGATACCGGCACCATCACCCCCAACACGCAGAGCATCAGGATGCCGGTGGCGCCGAGCGCCGGAAACAGCTTTGCCGCCACCGTGGTCTTGAACTTGGTGGAGCAACCGAAGTCACCCTGGAGGACGCCGGAGAATGTCGGTTCGACCGGGTCGTTGCAGAAGGAGAAGCGCTGCGCCGTCTTGCCCGTCGCCGGATCGGTCACCGGTTGCTTGGGCACGATGCCCAGCCACTGGCCGTAGCGTACGAAGAAGTTCTGGCGGTAGCCGTTCTTGACCAGCCAGCTTTCGAGCTGCTCGGCCGAGGTGTGCATTTCCGTCTGGCTGATCGCCAGCTTCTTCAGGTTGGGTTCGAGATTGACGAGGAAGAAGACGACCAGCGTCAGGCACAGCATCGTAAGCAGAATCGTGCCGATGCGTCTGGCGATGAATGAGAACATTGTGCCCCCCTGCCGGCCGGGTTGGGGTCAGATATGGTCAACCCTGTTTCGAAAACCTTATGACGTCACACCGTCGCTGCAAGGCATGCAGCAACGACGATGCCGACGAAGCGAAGGGCGGGCTGCCGCCCTTCGCTTGCATCGAGCGATATGTCACGCCTGATCGAGCCAGACCTTGCCGAAATCGTGCTCGTAGGTGGGGTGCATCGAGTGGTTCTTCACCTCGGGCTTGATGTTGATGTAGAGCTTGCGCCAGTAAGGCTGGATGATGATGCCGGAATCCTGCAGGATCTGCTCGATATCCTTCATCACCACCTTGCGCTTCTCCGCATCGGCTATACCGAGGGCCTCGTTGACCTTCTTGTCGAAGTCCGGATTGGCATAGGCCGTCTCGTTCCAGGCTTCGCCCGAGCGGTAGGCGATAGCGATGACCTGGATGCCCAGCGGACGCATGTTCCAGTTGGTTTCCGAGAACGGATACTTGGTCCAGTCATTCCAGAACGTAGAGCTCGGCAGCACGGTGCGCTTCACCTTGATGCCGGCTTCGCGCAGCTGGGCCGCGATCGCGTCGGTGGTGTTCTTGTGGTAATCCTCGTCGTTGCTGATCAGCTCGTGTTCGAAATCGATCACGCCGGCTTCCGTCAGCATCTGCTTGGCCTTGGCGATGTCGCGGGCGATCTTCGGCAGCGCGACATATTCCGGGTGAATCGGCGCGACATGGTGGTTTTCGGCCGGCGAGCCGGCATTGCCGTAGCCGAGCTGCAGCACCACCGAATTGTCGACGGCCAGGCACATCGCCTGACGCACCTTCTTGTCGCCATAAGGCTTGGCGTTGACGTTGAAGCGCGACACCACCGTGGCCGCGGTCACCACTTCCGAAACCGGAGCGCCGACGCCCTCGATGATCTTGACGTAGTCGGCGGTCGTTTCGTGGTTGGTCTGCACCTCGCCCGATTCAAAGGCCGAAACAGTCGCGGCCGGATCGGTGCCATAGTCGATGAACTGGACACCATCCAGGAAGACATCCCCCTGCCACCACTTGCCGGTCTCGCGGCGCTTGTAGACCACCTTCTGGCCGACGTCGTAGGACACGAGCTCGAACGGACCGGTGCCGATCGGGCAGCTCTTGAAGTTGGCGCCCTTCGCGTCGAATGTCTTGTGCACGACCAGCGCCGGATAGTCGGTCAGGTTGGCGATGAGCGCGATGTCCGGCTTGGTGAGCTTCAGCTTGACCGTCATGTCGTCGACCTTGACGATGGAGCCTTCGCTCAACTTCTTGGTCTTTTCGTCAACGAGACTGCCAAGGCGACCCGGCATGGAATTGCCGGCCGCGTTCTTGTCGGCCCAGCGGGTGAAATTGTAGATCACGTCGTCGGCGGTGAACTTGTCGCCATTGTTCCACTCGACGCCCGGCCGCACATGCAGCGTGTATTCGGTGGCGTCGTCATTGATGTCCCAGCCCGACAGGAGATAGGGCGCGAACGTGTACTGGTGCGTGTATTTCACCAGCGGCTCGAGCGACTGGCGTTCGGCATTGGCAATCTCCGACCAGTCGGCCGTGCGCGGATCCTTGGGATCCTTGACGGACATCGCGACCTTGAGCACGCCGCCCTTCTTGCCCTGCACTTCATCGGCCTTGGCCGGGGTCGGGACAGCGAGGCCGAGCAGGCCGTAGGCCATGGCCGTCGAGGCGCCGAAGATGCTGGCGAGCGCCAGGAATTCGCGCCGGTCCACCTTGTTTGCCTTGGCCTCCTCGGCCATCGCCAGGATGTGATCCGGAACGCTGTCGCCGTTACTCTTGTAGATCGTCATGACTAACTCCCATTGTTGGCTTTCTGCCTTTTAACATTCCGCATCCGGGCCATCATGTCAAAGACAGACAGGATTGGGAACATGTTAGGGAATGTGCAACTTTGGAAGCAAGCCGGTTCGCGCGATAACGACAGTCTTGACGCAAAATTGCTATTGCGTCGCAGAATTCTTTTTGAATCTCCGGCTGCTATTAAATTGAGACATTCGAGGGAGTTAGGACAGCGCCAGCATGCACCCGCCGTGGGGCCAGAACGGTTTGCGGCTCAATATTCCTTTTCGTAGAAGATGCCGCCCTTGGCTTCGCCGAGGTCATTGGCTTCGCCGCGCAGCTTGACGCCGCGACCGACATTGAGGTCGATGGTCGCCTTGCCCGAGCCCGGCTTGTCGCCCTTCTGGATCGTCACATAAGTGCGGTCGTTCAGGTACTTGCCGGCCGAGACCGAGGTGCCGCCTCCACTGTCCGTGTTCACGTCGAGATCGTCGACGCCGATCGCGCTGCGCAGGTTCTCGAGCAGTGAGGTCGAACCGCCGACGCCCGCCAATTGCGCTGCGGCTTCGGCGAGCTGCGCGATCTGCAGCGGCGAAAGATTCGACATCGAGCGGCCGAAGATCAGCTGCGCCAGGACCTCGTCCTCCGGCAGTGCCGGAACCGAGGAGAAGGTGAATTTCGGATTGGTCGCCTCGCCCGACACCACGATGGTGACGGTGGCGCTGGCCGTCGTCGTTGTCGCGGTCAGGTTGAGATAGGGAACCAGCGAGCCCGAGAAGCCGATCGTGCCGTCGGTGAAGGTCAGCCGCTTGCCGAGGATGGACAACCGCCCGCGTTGCAGCGTGAAGGTGCCAACCGCCTGCGGTGATGACGCCGGGCCGGTCAGCTTGAGCGAGCCACCAAGCTCGGCATCGACGCCCCTGCCCTGGATGAAGATCTGGTTCGGCGCGTTGACCGTGACATCGAGGTTGAGCCCGCTGCCGCCGCTCTTGCCTGACGTCGTCGCCGGGCGCAACGCCTTGTCCTGCGCACGAACAGCGGCCGGAGCGTTCTTGTGCTTGACGTCGAGAGCCGCCAGCGATCCCGGCAGCTTGTCAGGGACGGTGATGACCGTCTTGGCCAGATTGACGGTGCCGGCAATCACCGGCGCCGATGTCAGTGGCCCCTTGATCGTCAGGTCGCCTCCGAGATTGGCTGTCACCACGCGGCCATCCGTATAGCGGCCGTCGACGAGCTTGATCGACAGGTCGGCCGGGAACCCCTGCGCCGGATTTATGCCAACCGTGCCGCTGGCAGACAGGCTGCCGCGCGTCGACAGCGTGCCGGTCAGGCGGTTGATCCTCGCGACGCCATTGCCGACCGAGACGTCGAGCGCGATGTCGTTGACCGCCAGTCCCGAGGTGGCATCCACCAGCCGGGCTCCGGACGCACTCACCGTGCCGCCGATCATCGGCGACGTCGCCGGACCGCGAACCTGTACATTGACGGTGGCGGCGCCGTTCAGTGAAAGGCCCTGCGCGGCGAGTTTCTGGTCGAGGAAGGCGAACGGCACCTTGCCGGAGAAATCGAGCGCGAGCGCCGGCGTGCCGGCGGTCGTCACCGTGCCGCCGCCCTTGAGGCCGAGGCCGGCCCCATCGCTGAGATTGGCGTCGAAAGTCAGCTTGTTGCCGCCAAACGTGCCCGAGGACGAGATATTCACCCCACCGAGCCCGGCGCCACGCGTCTGCGAGGTCTGCACGCCTGCGGCGTCGATGTTGAAGGTCACGGCGGGACTGGCGGCGGCGCCCGCCACCTTGACCGTGCCCGAGATCAGGCCGGCGGCATCGAGCCCTGGCGAAAAACTGTTGGCAAGCGATGCCGGCACCCGCGCCAGCGTCGCGTTGAGATCGAGCGTCTGCCCGACCTTGCCCGAAACGGTCGCGGTACCGCCACCAAGATCGAGCACCAGCTTGTTAATGGCGGTCGTCCCATTGGCGATGGTGACCGTCGACGCCTGTGAGATGGCAGCCTTGATGCCCTGGACGGTCGCCTGTCCCGAGGCAAGCTCGATGGTCGTCGTGCCGTTGGCGACCTTCACCCGTCCGGTGGCCTTTGCCGGAATGTCCTTGACGGTGGCGCCGCCGGAAAAGCCGGTCCAGTCGCCATCGCGCGTCAGGTCGACATCGATACCGCGAATGACGGTGGTGCCGGAGGTGACGGTGTCGGCGCGCACGGTACCGGAGATGACGGGGGCCGCCAGATAATTGGCGATCAACGCATCGATCGATACGGTCTTCGCCGACAGATCGCCGCGCGTCAGCGACGCCGTATTCGCCTTGATGGCGACTTGCGGCGCACTGCCGTTCTTCGAGAAGGCGATCGTGCCGCGCACATCGCCTTCGGCCTTTTCCAGTGCCAGTGCGGCCAGGGGTCCGATATCCGGCAGGTCGAGCGACACGGTGCCGACGGGCACGAACTTCTCGTCGAGCGCCAGATCGCCGGAAATCCTGTTCTTGCCCAGCGACAGCAGAAGCCCGTTTATGGCGCTCTTGCCATCCGACGTTGCCAGCACCGCGCTGCCTTGCAAGGGCTGTCCAGCGACATTGCCCGTCAACTGCACATTGGCCGCCGGATTGGCGGCGTCGGCCTTGCCGGTGGCGGTGAGCTTCAGCCCAGTGATTGCGCGGTCAGCCACGGACAGCTGGTCGCTATTGACAGTCAGTGACAGGTCCGGCGCGGTCGCCGGCCCTTGCGCGTTGAGCGCGAAGGCGATGGCGCCCTTGGCATCCTTCGACAGCAAGGAAATGTCTGAGAGCCCGCCCTTGATGTCGGCGGTCAGCTTGTTGTCGGCAAGGCTGGCCTGCCCCTGGGCGGTCAGCGCCCCGGACGCCAGATTGACCGCGTCAACGCTGACATTGCCGCCGGCGTCACGCTTTAGCACCGCGCTGAGCTGCGTGCGCTCGGCCAGCACGCCACGCGCCGCCGCCGGCAGCGCCGCCGAGGCGGCATCCGCCTTGAGGTTGAGGTCGATGGCGCCGTCGGCCAGCGAGACCCGGCCGTTGAAAGCACTGTCCAGCGCGTCGCTGGTCACCGAGCCGCTGTCGATGGTGATGGCGTCCGTGGCGAGACTGCCGGCAACCTTGGCCGTGACCTTGCCGGCGATCAGCGGCGCGATGGTCGGATTATCCAGCCCGATCTTGTCCGCCGATACCGTTCCGGAAATCGGTCCGGTGCGTCCTTTCAGATCGAAAGCATCCGAGTGCAAGGCGACCGCGACACCTTCGACCTTGGCGAGTTTGGTGGCAACCGAGGGCAACATGCCGGAAATATCGAGCCGGGCCTGTGAGCCCTCGCCCGCTGCCTTGACCGACAGCGTCTGCAATTCGAGCTTGATCGGGCTCTCCGTGCTGCCAAGCGTCAGCGGCAGGCTCGGACCGGTGGATGCGAGGTCGAGAGCGAAATCGCTGGCGCCATTCGGGTTGAGCGTGCCGGCCGCCTTGCCGGAGATCTTGTCGCCGGAAAGCGTTGCATGATCGACGACAACGCCGCCGGCCGTGGTGAAACTGCCTGCCGCGTCGACGGCCAATGTTCCGAGACCTGCCTGGCGCGTCTGGCTGGTCTCGACGCCAGCCAGTTGCGCATTGAAGCGAACATCGGGAGCGGATGGCGACCCGGTAACACTAGCCGTGCCGCCCAGCGTCCCCACGGCATCGAGGCCTGGCGAAAAATCATTGGCAAGCGCTGCCGGCAGCGCGGAGAATTCAGCCTTGAGATCGAGCACCTGCCCAACGGTGCCGGACACGGTCACCGCTCCGCCGCCGACATCGAGCGCCAGCTTCTCTATGCTGGTCGTGCCGTTGGCGATGCTCAGCGTCGAGGCTTCGGCGATCGCCGCCTTGATGCCGCGAACGGTCGCCTCGCCCGAGGCGATCTCGACGCTCGTCGTGCCACCAGCAATCCTCACACGCCCAGCGGCGGTGGCCGGAATGCCGGCGACGGTGGCGCCGCCGGTAAAGCCGGTCCAGTCACCGTCGCGTTTCAGATCGACATTGATGCCGCTGATTTCCGTGGTGCCCGAAGTGACCGTATCGGCCTTGATCGTGCCGGAGATCGCCGGCGCCTTGAGATAGTTGGCAACGGTGGCGTCAACCGCGATGGCCTTGGCCGCCACGTCGCCGCGCGAGACCGACGTGCTCTTGGCATCGATCGCGACCGACGGCGTGTCGCCGTCCTTGGCAAAGCTGATCGTGCCGTTGATATCGCCGGTGATCGCCTGCCCCGCCAGTGCGGCAAGTGCCGCGATATCCGGAGCCTGCAGCGTCAGCACGCCCAGCGGCAGGAACTTGTCGTCGAGCGCGAGGTCGCCGGACACTTTGTTGTCGCCCAGCGAAACGGAAAATCCGTTGATCGAGCGCTTGCCGTCATTCGTCACCAGCTCCGCCTTGAGGTCGAGCGGCTGGTCGTTGGCTGAACCGGTCAGCGTGACATTTGCAGCGGGGTTGGCGATGTCTGCCTTGCCGGTCGCGTTGAGCTTGATGTTCTTCACCGTGTGGCCCGAGGCCGTCAGGCTGTCGCTGCTGGCCGACACCGAGAAATCCGGTGCCGTGCTGGCGCCTTTCGCACTGAGCGCGAAGTCGACACCGCCTGCGACTGGCACGCCGACCATGGGCGACAGCACAGAAACATCGCCAAGCTTGCCCTTCACATCGGCCTGGATGTCGGTGCCTTGCATGCTGGCCGTGCCGCTGGCGCTGAGCGAGCCGGAGGTGAGTTCGATCGAGTTGGCCGCGAACGAGCCCTGTGGATCGCGCGCCGCAGTCGCCGAGAATTTCACCCGCGGGCCAAGCACCGAGGCGATCTGCGGCGGCAATGCCGTCGACACCGCATCGGCATTCATCTTGAGCTGCATCGACATGTCCGCCAGCGCCACCGTGGCCGTCAGGGAAGCATTGAGCGCGTCGCTGATCAGCGTGCCCTTGTCGATGACGATCGTGTCCTTGCTCACCGAACCGGCGAGATCGACAGCGACCTTGCCGGTGATCAGCGGCGCCAGCGTCGCCAGATCCGTGTTGAGGCCGCCGGCCTCGATCTTGATGGTCACTGGACCCGCGCGATTCTGGATGTCGAAGCCATCGGAATGGATCTGCGTCGACAGGTCGTCGAGCCGTGTTCCGCCCGCCACGATCGAGACGAAGGATGCGCCGATGTCGACGATCGGCGCCTTGCCGTCGCCGAAGGCGCGCGCCGTGGCGCCCTTGATAGCCACGGTGATCGGCTGCGCCTTGCTGCCGAGGCTGACCACGACCGGCGGCCCCTTGGCGGCAAGCTGCACCGAAAGATCGCTGGCGCCCTTCGGGTCGACGATGCCGGCGGCGGTGCCGTGCACCGCGTCGCTGTCGATGTTGGCGCGCTCGATGTCGATGCCGCCTGCGGTCGTCGCGGTGCCGGCAAGGTCGAAACTGGTCTTGCCGGCAAACAGCGGCTTCAGGTTCTCCGGCAGGAAGCGCTCGAAATCGCCGTCGCCCTTGGCTTCGACGCGGTTGCCCTTGTCTGTGATCTGGTGGCGACCGGTCAGTTGGGTGACGATCTGGTGGTCGACGAGGAAGGTGCCGACGCCGCTCCAGTTGGCCAGTGGCCCGGTGCCCGAAACGACGATGTCGACCGGCGGCGCATCCGGCAGGTTGAGCAGATTGGCGATGATGCCGCCCGCCGGCTCCGACGCCTTGAGGTCGAGGTCCAGCTTGTCGTCGGCAGGGGCGAAATGGACCTTGGCGTCGACATTGCCCTGCTTGCCGTCGCGGCGGGTGACGTTGAGGTTCGTCTGCACCGCAAGCGGCGCTGCATCGACCTTGACCGCCCCCCTGGCCGTCAGTTCGGCGATGCCGCTGCCGGCCAGGGCCTGTCCGAGCGCGATGTCGGGAAGATCGATCTGCTTTACATCGATCGAAACCGGGAGACTGGTCGACCCGCTTTGGCTCGGCTGGGAATTCGTCACCGGCAGCCGCGCCAATTCGATGCGGTCGGCGGCAATGCGGTCGGCGCTGAAATTCTTCGACAGCAGTGCCAGCGGCGACCAGTCGACGGCCACCTTGCGGGCCACCAGCCAGGCGCCTTCGCGATCTTCCAGCACGACATGATCGACGGTCAGCGCCCCCGACCAGATGCCGTCGATGCCGCTGACCGTCACCTTGCGGTCCGCGTTCGAAGCCAGGCTTGAAACAAGGCCGGCGAGATTGTCGCGGCCGCGTTCGGTCTTGGTCAGCACGAGCAGTGCGCCGGCAGCGGCGGCCACCACGACCAGCAGCGTGTAGATGACAATGCGAAGGATGCGTTTGAACGACTTCATCAGAACGCCTGGCCAATACCGGCATAGATGCCGAAGTGCGGATCGCTCGGATCGCGATTGAGGGGGACGGCCGCATCGATGCGCAGGGGACCGAAGGGCGTCATGTAACGCAAGCCAACACCAGCGCCGACCTTCACCTCGGAAAAATTCGGCGCAGAAGTGGTCGACACGGTGCCGGCATCGATGAACGGGACGATGCCGATCGTGTCGGTGATCGCAATACGCATCTCGACCGAGGTCTCGAAGAAGGAAAGGCCTCCGGTCGGCTGGCCATTGATGTCCTTGGGACCGATGCCCTGATAGGAATAACCGCGTACCGAGCCGCCACCGCCGGAATAGAAGCGCCGGTCGGCCGGAATGTTCTCCAGCCCCGCGCCGACGATCGAGCCGACGGCAACGCGTTCGGCGAGCACGAATTTCGACGCCGTATCGAGCGACTGGTAGGCCGATCCCTCGCCCTTCAGTTTGAGGAACGCGGCGCCACTCAATATATCGTAGCTGGGCTCGGCATAGGCCAGCACCCTGAATCCCCTGGTCGGATTGAGCCGGCTGTCGCGGTTGTCATAGACATACTGCAAGGGAATGCTGGCGATCAGATAGGTGTGCTTGCCGAAGGCATCGCGGATCCTCGAATAGTCGAGTGCGACTGCCGCCGAAACCGTCTGCTTCTTGTCGAGATCATAGGAGATGCCCGTCTCGCCCTTGACCGAGAAATGATCGTAGGCGTCCGGATGCTCAAACACGGTCTTGACGTTGGCGAAGAATTTCGACGTCGGCCCGATCACCCCCGGCTTTTCGAACATGATACCGGCATTGTAGTTGAGCTTGGAGAGGTCGTTGCTGCCGATGCCGCTGATCGCCCCGTCGATGCGCAGTTTCTCCGCCTGGCCGAACAGGTTCCGGTGCCCCCAATAGCCTTCCAGGCCGAGCCCTTCGATGTTGGAGAAACTGCCGCCGAGGCCGAAATAGCGGGGTTTGCGCTCGCTGACCTGGACGCCGATCGGAATGTTGCCATCGGCATCGAGCTTGTCGGCTTCCTTCAGCGTGACGCTGTTGAAGACTTCGAGCGCCAGCAGCCGGTCGCGCGCATCGCTGATCTCCTGCGGCGAATATTGCCGCCCGCGTTTCAGCCCGGTCATGTACTCGGTGAAATCGCGGTCGACCTTTTCCGTGCCCGAAACCGTCGTCTCGCCATAGCCGGCCACCGGGCCGGCGGCGACGGTCAGCGTCACGTCGAGCGTCGATGTGCTGTGATCGGCCACGATCTGGCGATCCGTCACCTTGGCCAGCGGCCTACCCTGCTCCTTCAGCGTCCGCACGATCAGCGCCTCGGCCTTCAGAACCGCGCCGGAACCGGCATCGCCGCCGGCGATCAGGCCGTAGTCCGCCCCCATCAGGCCGGCCGCGTCGCCCTCGAGGCGGATGTTGCCAAGGGTGAATCTCGGACCGACCGCGATGTTGACCGCCACCGGGATCGGCTGCGGCCCCTTGAATTCAGCGTCGGGCGGCAGGTCGTCGATCGGCTTGCCGTCGATGGTGATGGTGACGACGCCCTCATAGCGGGCATCGGCAAAAAGGGCGGCGACCAGCTGCTCGCGGTCGCTGCGCGCCTTGGCCATCAGCCCGAGCGAGCCGGACACCGGATGGTCCTCGTCGCTCTTCAGCGCAGAGGCATTCTGGAGTTTCTTGAGAAGTGCCTTGTCGGCATCCGGCGCCTCGATCGTCACGGCATAGCGCAACGGATCGACGATGTCGGTGTCCTCCTTGGACGCCCCCCACAGCTTGATGCCGAAAATCTCGAAAGCGGCCGCATGCCTCGATTGGCTGACCAGCACGGTCGAGCACATGAACGCGAAAAGCAGGGCGCGCGGAAGCACGCGCCCTGGCGCGGTACCTCCTGACATCTGCGTTTCATGCGCCGGCATTATGAGTCCAACCTAAGTCCGAAATCTAAAATTGGAATGAAGTTCTGAAGTGCTCGTAAAGGGGCCACAATCCAATTGTCTGAAATAGGCAGGGCTTGGAATTCACACCTTTTGCATCTCCGCAAGAAAGCGTGATCCGCCCAATCCTGTGGAGGTACTACCGGTCATTCGCCGGAAAGGGAACCGTTGGCAGGCGGAACCTGCCGCGTCCTCGTGTTGACAAGCCTGACTGAAGCTTGATCATGGCTGGACGTTGGAGCGGCATGCGTCCATTGGGACGTACAAAGTACGGCTTGGGACTTTGAACCATCGCATCGTATTTTTCGGAGATCGATTCCGATCTTCGCACTGATGCGAAAGCAGTGTCTGGGAGGGTATTATGGCAATGCGCGCGGCTCGTGGCCTGTCGATCCTGATCCTTCTGTTCTTCGCCTGGGGAGGCATAGCGCAAGCGGCTGAGGCCCGGCGAATCGCAACCACCGACAATTCCGACTATTTTGGATTCGATCTTCGGTCCGATCAGAATGTCACGCTCGACCAATGCAAGACGACATGCCTGGGCGACCCCGCCTGCCGCGCCTTCACCTACAACACCAAGGCCAAATGGTGCTTTCTCAAATCCGACTATAATTCCCTGAAGCCGTTCACCGGCGCCGTCGCCGGCAAGGTCGTAAATGTCGACGGCGATCCCGATATCGGCGCCCCGCCCGCCATCGCCTTCTTTCCGGACTGGATGGCCGATCAGGCGCAGCAATACCGCAACAAGCTGCTGGGCCCCGGCTACATCAAGCCCACGGATGGGCTGACGGCGCTGACGACCGCGGCCGAACAATCGGCTCGCACCGGCGACCATCGTTCGGCGATGTTGAGATACGAAGGCGCGGTGTCGGTCATGCCAGATGACGGCAAGCTCTGGCTGGAACTGGCGCGCGAAACGCTGGCCGTGCAGCCCGCCGCCAACACCTCCGAGGCGTCCACCCTGCCCGCCAACGCCACCTCCGCCGCCTTCAACGCCTACAAGCTGTCCCGCACGACCAATGTCCGTGCCGAAGTGTTGGCCCTGCTTGGTTCCGGCCTCGACAGGCGCGAACTTTTCCGGCCGGCGCTGCAGGCCTACGAGGCGAGCCTAGCGCTGGTCAACTCTGCTGCCGTCAAGGCCGACTACGAGGATCTGAAGGCACGAAAAGGCTTCCGTGTCATCGACCACTCCGTCGATGCCGACACCAGCGCGCCGCGCATCTGCGCCCAGTTTTCCGAGGATCTGGTCAAGACCGGCGTCGACTACGCCCAGTTCGTCACTGTCGACAACGCGCCGCCCAAGGGCGTCGAGGCCAAGGGCAAGCAGATCTGCGTCGAAGGGCTTGAACACGGCCAGCATTATGACGTGACCTTCCGCGCCGGCCTGCCGGCGGCGATCGGCGAGGTCACCGCCGCTCCCGTTGTATTGTCGATCTACGTGCAGGATCGCGCGCCGTCGGCGCGCTTCACCGGCGACAGCTTCGTGCTGCCCGCTGGCGCGCGGCGCGGCATCCCGCTCGTCACCGTCAACATGAACGTCGCCCAGATGAAGCTCTACCGCATCGGCGACCGTTCGCTGGCCCAGCTTCTTTCGGGCTACCAGTTCCTGCGCCAGCTCGACAGCTACGACGTCTCCAACATTTCCGGCCAGATGGGTTCGCCGGTCTGGCAGGGTCAGCTCGACATCGCCAGCGACCTCAACAAGGAAGTCACGACATCCTTCCCGGTCGACCAGGCGCTGCCGCAACGCAAGCCCGGCGTCTATGTGCTGACCGCGCAGGCCGTCGACGGCCATGGCGACGACAGCAATTCGATCGCCACGCAATGGTTCGTCGTCTCCGATATCGGCCTGTCGACCTACACCGGCCAGGACGGACTCAACGTCTTTGCCCGCTCGCTGGGTTCGGCCAAGCCGATTGCCGGCGCCGAACTGACGCTGCTGGCCAAGAATAATGAAATCCTCGGCACGGCGACGTCGGACGCCGAAGGCCACGCCATCTTCAACCCCGGCCTGACGCGCGGCGAAGGCGGCATGGTGCCGGCCGTGCTGATGGCCAAGCAGGGCGACAACGACTTCGTCTTCCTCGACATGGGCCGCGCCGGCTTCGACCTGTCCGACCGCGGCGTCACCGGACGTCCGGCGCCCGGCGCGCTCGATGTCTATGCATGGACCGAACGCGGCATCTACCGCGCCGGCGAAGAGGTGCATGTCGCGGCCCTGGCCCGCGACGGGTCCGCCAAGGCAGTAGAGAACCTGCCGCTGACCTTCATCTTCTCGCGCCCGGACGGCGTCGAGGACCGCCGGATCGTCAGCGACGGCACATCGGCCGGTGGCCACGCCGTCGACCTCGCGCTGCAGCCCAATGCCATGCGCGGCACCTGGACGGTGGCCATCCATACCGATCCCAAGCAGCCGGCCGTCGCCAGCCAGATGTTCCTGGTCGAGGATTTCGTACCGGATCGCATCGAGTTCGACCTCGCCGCCGACAAGCAGGAGATCGCACGCGGCGAAACCGCCAATGTTACCGTCGACGGCCGCTTCCTCTATGGCGCACCGGCCGCCGGACTTGCACTCGAAGGCGAGCTGACGCTGTCGACGGCCCGTGACTGGAACCGCTTCAAGGGCTATGTCTTCGGCCTTGCCGACGAACAGTCGGCACAACCGTCGGTCACCCCGTTCACCGACCTGCCGGTCGTCGGCGACAACGGCAAGGCGACCTTCCCGGTCTCCGTCGACCAGATGCCTTCGACCACCAAGCTGGTCAACGCCAAGGTCACGGTGCGCATGCGCGAAACCGGCGGCCGCGCCGTCGAGCGCTCGCTCAACATCGGCATTCGCCCGCAGGGCCATATGGTCGGCATCCGCCCGGATTTCGACGGTGGCGAGGTGCCGCAAGGCGGCGTGGCCAAGTTCAGCCTGATCGCGGTCGATCCCGACGGCAAGCGCGAGGCGCTGAAAGGCGCGCAGTGGTCGCTGGTCAAGGTCGAGCGCAACTATCAATGGTATCGCTCCAACAATTCCTGGAACTATGAGCCCGTCACCTTCACCAAGTCGGTCGCCAACGGTCAGGTCGACCTGACCGCCGATGGCGAAGCCACGGTTTCCGTGCCGGTGGACTGGGGCCAGTATCGGCTCGAACTCGTGACAGCCGATCCCGAGGGACCGGCGACCAGCTACGAGTTCGACGCCGGCTGGTATGTAAGCTCCACCACCACGGAAACGCCGGACGGGCTGGAGATCGCCCTCGACAAGGACACCTATGCGGCGGGCGAAGTCGCCAAGCTCAAGGTCTCGCCGCACTTTGCCGGCGAGCTTCTGGTCACCATCGGTGCCGACAAGCTGGTGAAGACCGTCACGGCCAGCGTGCCGGCCGGCGGCAGCACTGTCGACATCCCGGTTGGCAATGACTGGGGTGCCGGCGCCTATGTCACGGCAACCCTGTTCAGGCCGGGCGACGCGCGGGAATCTCGCATGCCGGCCCGCGCCATCGGCGTGAAATGGCTGAAGGTCGATCCGGGCTCGAAGAAGCTCGCGGTCACCCTGACGCCGCCGGACAAGACCGTGCCGCGCCAGCAGCTGTCGATCCCGGTCGCGGTGGCTGGCGTGCAGCCGGGCAGCAATGCCTATGTCATGGTTGCCGCCGTCGATGTCGGCATCCTCAACCTGACCAACTACAAGGCGCCGGACCCGGAAAACTGGTTCTTCGGCCAGCGCATGCTCGGCCTCGAGGTGCGTGACCTCTACGGCCGCCTAATCGACGGCTCGCTGGGCACCACCGGCAAACTCAGGACCGGCGGCGACGGCGCCAACATGCAGTCGCAGGGCAGTCCGCCGACCGAAAAGCTGGTCGCGTTCTTCTCCGGTCCGGTTCAGCTCGATGCCGACGGCAAGGCGCGGATCGACTTCGATATCCCTCAGTTCAACGGCACCGTGCGCGTCATGGCCGTCGCCTGGACCAAGGAAGCCGTCGGCCACGCCCAGACCGACGTCATCGTGCGCGATCCCATAGTG
Source organism: Mesorhizobium carmichaelinearum (assembly GCA_943370265.1). GTDB lineage: Bacteria > Pseudomonadota > Alphaproteobacteria > Rhizobiales > Rhizobiaceae > Mesorhizobium > Mesorhizobium carmichaelinearum_A. The sequence continues at coordinate 301,038 of CALRQH020000001.1, read as the reverse complement.
ATCACCGCCGGCCTGCCGCGCTTCCTGGCGCCGGGCGACGCCGCCGTCATGCGCCTCGACGTCGCCGACACCGATGGTCCCGCCGGCGACTACAAACTGTCCATCGACACCACCGGCGACCTCTCGACCGGCGACAAGCCCCTGCCCGAGAAGCTGACCCTGGCGCAAGGCAAGCGGCAGACGCTGACCGTGCCGCTGATCGCACAGACGCCCGGCAACGCTTCGATCACCATAAAGCTTGCCCATGCCGACGGCACCAATGTCGAGCAGACGCTGTATGTGCCGGTGCGCCCGGCGCAATTGCCGGTCACCACGCGCATGGTCGTCGATCTCAAGGGCAATGGCGGTTCGCTGCGCGTCGACAAGGAGCTGCTGGCGGCAAGCCTGCTCGACGGCGCGTCCGTCAGCGTCGGCGTTTCGCAGGCCGCCGCCTTTGACGTGCCCTCGCTGCTGATGACGCTCGACCGTTACCCCTATGGCTGCGCCGAGCAGACCACCAGCCGCGCCATGCCGCTGCTCTATGTCAACGACATGGCCTCAAGCATCGGCATGGCCAGCGATCCGGATCTGCACGGTCGCATCCAGGATGCCATCTACAAGGTTCTGAGCTACCAGGCCTCGGCCGGCAGCTTCGGCCTGTGGGGTCCAGGCTCGGGCGACCTGTGGCTCGACGCCTATGTCACCGACTTCCTGACCCGGGCGCGCGAGCAGAAATACGACGTGCCGAGCCTGGCGATGAGCCAGGCGCTGAACAATCTGCAGAGCGCGATCGGCTACGACCAGAGCGTTCAGGACCGCGGCAGCGAGATCGCCTACGCGCTCTATGTGCTCGCCCGCAACAAGAAGGCTTCGATCGGCGACCTCCGCTACTACGCCGACACGCAGCTCGAATCCTTCTCGAGCCCGATGGCCGTTGCCCAGTTGGCGGCGAGCCTTGCGCTCTATGGCGACACCCAACGTTCCGAAGCCACCTTCAAGACAGCTTTGCAACTCGCCAAGTCGACCACGGAGTACGATTACTACCGGTCGGACTATGGCTCGCCGCTGCGTGACGGCGCGGCGATGCTGGCGCTTGCGGCGGAATCGAAGCCGGTATCGTCGATCGTGCCGGAACTGATCAAGCTGGTGACCAGGGAGCGCGCGCAGGCCGACTGGACCAGCACCCAGGACGAATCCTGGATGCTGCTGGCGGCCCGCGCGCTGAAGGAGGGCAACGACTCGATCGCGCTGACCGTCAACGGTGCTGCCCATGCCGGCGGCTATTCGGAGCAGATGGCCGGCACCGACCTTTCCGACAGCCCGCTGACCATCGCCAACACCGGCAAGCAGCCGCTGCAGGCGGTCGTCACCACGGTGGCGGCACCCGTCGAGCCGCTGCCGGCGGGCGGTGACGGCTTCACCATCCAGCGCACCTATTACAAGCTCGATGGCACCGAGGCGAATGTGACGGAGGTCAAGCAGAACGAACGCTATGTCGTCGTGCTCAAGGTCACCGAGCAGAACAGCTGGCCGTCCCGGCTGCTGATCACCGACCTGCTGCCGGCCGGCTTCGAGATCGACAATCCAGGGCTGGTGTCCAGCGCGCAATTGTCGAACTTCTCCTGGCTGACGCAGACCGACGCCGCCCATCTCGAATTCCGCAACGACCGTTTCGTCGCGGCATTCAACCCGGCCGACGGCGACCACGACCACAATCTGACGCTCGCCTATGTCGTGCGCGCCGTGACGCCGGGCACCTATGCGCATCCGGCGGCGACGGTGGAAGACATGTACCGGCCGCAATATTCGGCCCGCACCGCCACCGGCATGATGGAGGTGAAGGCGCCGTAAGGTGTTGCTGGATATGATCGCGAGGCTTGCGCTGCCCCTCATTGCCCTGCCGGGCATTTCTCCCCGTATAGAGACGGGGAGAAAGAGGCTTGTGCCGACGGCCGCGACAACTTCCTTCTCCCCGTCACTATACGGGGAGGTGAAGCGTGGTCCGCGCAGTGGACGAAAAGCCAATTGCTTGGCTTTTCGAACGATGAACGCCCGAAGGGCCGTCGCGCCAGCAGGCGGATGAGGGGCAGCGCCATGCTCTCCAAACTCCTTCGCCGCACAGCCATCACCGGCATTTCCTTAGCCGGCTTTGCAGTCATCTCCGCCGCCGCCCTCTGGGAACTCGACCGCGCCTTCCCGCCCCCGCTGCCGGCAAAGCTCACAGTCTCCACCGAAGTCCAGGATCGCGACGGCCTGCTGCTGCGAGCCTTCGCCACGCCGGACGGCTACTGGCGGCTCGAAACCCGGCTCGATCAGGTCGACAAGCAGTTCGTCGACATGCTCGTCGCCTATGAGGACAAGCGCTTCTGGGAGCATGAGGGCGTCGATGTCCTGGCGCTGGCCCGCGCCGCCGGCCAGCTCGCCGCCAGCGGCCACATCGTCTCCGGCGGCTCGACGCTGTCGATGCAGCTGGCGCGGCTGATCGAGCCGCGCGAAAGCCGCAGCCTCGGCTCCAAGATCAAGCAGATGCTGCGCGCCATCCAGATCGAACGGCGGCTGTCCAAGCGCGAGATCCTCGAACGCTACCTGACGCTGGCGCCCTATGGCGGCAATCTGGAGGGCGTGCGCGCCGCATCGCTGGCCTATTTCGGCAAGGAGCCAAAACGGCTCACGGTTTCGGAAGCCGCTCTGCTCGTCGCCTTGCCGCAATTGCCGGAACGACGGCGGCCCGACCGCAACCTCCGGATTGCGCATGCCGCCCGTGACCGGGTGCTGACGCGCATGGTTTCGGCCGGCCTCATTGGTGATCGCGAGGCGGCGCGCGCCGCGCTCGACGATGTCGCGGGGTTGCGGCGTAGGCTTCCGGCGCTCGCCGCGCACGCCGCCTACGCAATGCTGCCCAAGGCAATCCCCGGCCAGCCGCTGAAGCTGACGATCCGCAGGAGCGTCCAGGCCGGGCTCGAACAGGTGGCGCGGGACGCCGCGACCAAGCTCGGCCCTCGCCTGTCCGTCGCCATGGTGATGGCCGACGCGCGCACCGGCGATATCCTCGGCGAAGTCGGCTCGGCCAATTTCTTCGATGCCAGCCGCTCCGGCTGGATCGACATGACCAAGACCATCCGCTCGCCCGGTTCGACGCTGAAACCCTTCATCTACGGGCTTGCCTTCGAACAGGGGCTGGTGGCGCAGGAAACGCTGATCGAGGACAGCCCCGCCGATTTCGGCGGCTATCGGCCGAAGAACTTCGACATGGGCTACCAGGGCGACGTCAGCATCAGGCAGGCATTGCAGCTGTCGCTCAACGTGCCGGCGATCCGCGTGCTCGACGCGGTCGGCCCGGCGCGGTTGATGGCGCGCTTCCGACAGGCGGGCGTCACGCCGGTGCTGCCGGCGAACGAGGCACCCGGCCTCGCCATCGGCCTCGGCGGCGTTGGCGTGACGCTGCGCGATCTCGTCCAGCTCTATACGGGGCTCGCCAACGGCGGCAAGACGCACGCGCTGCACGACGGCAGCGAGCCGGCCAATGCCCAAGGCTCGACTGCCACAATCCTGGACGACCAGGCGAACTGGCAGATCATCGACATCCTGTCGGGCGTCAAGCCGCCCGAAGGCGCCATCCAGCGCGGCATCGCCTACAAGACCGGCACCTCCTACGGCTACCGCGACGCCTGGTCTGTCGGCTTTGACGGGCGCTACGTTCTGGGTGTCTGGGTCGGGCGTCCCGATGCCGGTGCGGTCCCCGGCCTGTCCGGTTATGTCTCGGCCGCCCCCATCCTGTTCGAGGGCTTCGTCCGCTCGGGCCTCGCAGCCGTCCCACTCCCGGGCCGGCCGCCCGGTGTCCAGAACCCGAAGCGCGACGAGTTGCCGGTGACGCTGACCCGCTTCGGCTCGGGCTCCGACGGACTGGTACAGGCGACACCGACGGAGCCGGCGCCGACCATCATCTTCCCGCCCGACGGCGCCCGCGTCGATCTCGCCACCAACTCGGCCGACGCCACCCCGCTGGTGCTGAAACTGCAGGGCGGCCGCGCGCCCTTCCGCTGGCTGGCCAACGGCAAGCCGCTGGTCGGCATCGATCGACGGCGCACCGCGACCTGGCTCCCCGATGGCACCGGCTATTCAACGCTGACCGTGATCGACGCGGCTGGTCGCGCAACCAGCGTGAAGGTGTTTGTCGAATAGAATCCGGCAAGGGGACTCGCCGCATCGGTCTTTTGCGCGACGGCGGGAACTGCCAATCTCCCCCCTCGTGGGGGAGATGTCCGGCAGGACAGAGGGGGCGCGAAGGATCGCGGCCTTGCTTAACCTGCTATCCACCGCGAACCAGCGCCCTGTGCTATTGGCGACAGACCGGCACTCCACGGCGCCCCCCTCTGCCCTGCCGGGCATCTCCCCCACGAGGGGGGAGAACGGCTGTCACCGTCGATTTCGCCAATTGTCGACGTTGCGGGGATCCGCGATCGGACTCCCCGCCTCACCAGCATGAGGAAGAAATTTCTCCATGCAGCCAACAGGCGGCGAAAATTTGCTTCGGAGGGGCAAAAAAGGCAACATTGAATGCATCTAAATTCTATCAATTCGGTAGAGTTCGCCTCGGTTCAACGGAGGCGGGAATGACCAAACCTTATTTCAGGAAATTGCTCGGCGCACTGGTCGCCTCATCTGTCCAGTTCGGCACGCTCGGTTTCGCGTTTGCCGACACCACCATCCTCAACGTGTCCTATGACCCGACGCGCGAGCTCTACAAGGCCTATGACGAAGCCTTCGCCGCGCATTGGAAGGCCGAGACCGGCGAGACCGTCACCATCCAGCAGTCGCATGGCGGATCGGGCGCCCAGGCCCGCGCCGTGATCGACGGCCTCGACGCCGATGTGGTGACGCTGGCGCTCGAAGGCGACATCAACGCCATCGTCTCGAAGTCGAAGAAGATCAATCCCGATTGGCGGACCAAGTTCGAGAACAATTCGGCCCCCTACACGTCGACCATCATCTTCCTCGTCCGCAAGGGCAATCCAAAGGGCATTCATGACTGGAACGACCTGGTCAAGGACGGCGTCCAGGTGATCACACCGAACCCCAAGACCTCCGGCGGCGCGCGCTGGAACTATCTCGCCGCATGGGCCTACGCCAACGCCAATGATGGCGGCGACGAAGCAAAGACCAAGGAATTCGTCGGCAAGCTCTATGCCAATGCCCCTGTGCTCGACACCGGCGCGCGCGGCTCGACCGTGACATTCGCGCAAAAAGGCCTCGGCGACGTGCTGATCGCCTGGGAAAACGATGCCTATCTGGCACTGGACGAATTCGGAGCCGACAATTTCGAGCTCGTCTACCCGCCGACGTCGATCCTGGCCGAACCGCCGGTGGCGATTGTCGATGCCAATGTCGACGCCAAGGGTACGCGCAAGGTCGCCGAAGCCTATCTGGGCTGGCTCTATTCCAAGGAAGGGCAGACGATCATCGCCAAGAACCACTATCGTCCGGCCAAGCCAGAGCTTGTGGCGGCCGAGGATCTTCCCAAGACACCTGCGATCAAGCTTATCTCCATCGACGATCCGCTCTTCGGCGGCTGGAAGAAAGCGCAGCCTTATCATTTCGGCGACGGTGGTATATTCGACCAGATCTACAAGCCGGTCCAGTAAGTGGCTGGAGAAGAAGCCCGCGCAGGCTTCTTCTCGACGAACCTTCGGATCATGGCTCCAGGAACCATGGTCAGGCAGTCTGGTTGATTAACAAGGGACGATCCAGAATTCCATGACTACAGCACCCGCGCAGGCGGGGTGGCGGTTCAAGCAGCCGAGCGTCATTCCGGGTTTCGGATTGACGCTCGGCTTCTCGCTTGCCTACCTCACCCTTATCATCCTCATTCCGCTATCCGGGCTGATCTGGCGCTCGGCCGCCCTTGGCTGGCCTGAATTCTGGGCCATCGCAACCGACCGTCGCACCCTCAATGCGCTACGGATCAGCTTCGGCACCGCCTTTATCGCCGCCCTGGTCAATGTCGTCTTCGGCACGCTCGTCGCCTGGGTGCTGGTGCGCTACCGCTTTCCTGGCCGCCGCGTCGTGGATGCCATGGTCGACCTGCCCTTTGCCTTGCCGACAGCCGTGGCCGGCATCGCGCTGACCACGCTCTACGCGCCGAACGGCTGGATCGGCCACCTTCTGGCCCCGCTGGGCATCAAGGTTGCCTACACGCCGCTCGGCATCGTCATCGCGCTGGTGTTCATCGGCCTTCCCTTCGTCGTGCGCACCGTGCAGCCGATCATGGAGGAGATCGACAAGGAAGTAGAGGAAGCCGCGGCCACACTCGGCGCCAGCCGCTTCCAGATCATCACCCGCATCCTGTTTCCAGGCCTGGCGCCGGCCATCATCACAGGCTTTTCGCTGGCCTTCGCGCGCGGCGTCGGCGAATACGGCTCGGTCATATTCATCGCCGGCAATTTGCCTTACAAATCCGAGATCGCGCCGCTTCTGATCGTCATCCGGCTGGAAGAATACAATTATCCGGCGGCGACCGCGATCGCGGCGATCATGCTCGCTCTGTCGTTCGTGATGCTGCTCGTCGTCAATCTGGCACAGACATGGAGCCGCAAGCGCTATGGCTGACCCCGAAATCAAATCCTGGGAACCACATCATGAAAGCCGCTCGGCGGCGGTGACCGAAAGCCGGACGGCGCAAGCCGTCCTGATGGTCATTGTCTTTGCCTTCCTTGGTATCTTTCTGCTGCTGCCTCTGATCATCGTCTTCCACGAAGCGCTGGCGAAGGGCGTCGGCGCCTATTTGCAGTCGCTGGGCGATGCCGATACGCGCTCGGCCATCCGCCTGACGCTTCTCGTGGCAGCGATCTCGGTGCCGCTCAATGTCGTCTTCGGCATTTCCGCCGCCTGGGCGATCGCCAAGTTCGAGTTCAAGGGCAAGGCTTTCCTCACCACGCTGATCGACCTACCCTTCTCGGTCTCCCCCGTCATTTCGGGCCTTGTCTATGTGCTGCTGTTCGGCGCTCAAGGCTTGCTCGGCGCCTGGCTGAAGGCGCATGGCATCGTCATCCTGTTCGCGGTGCCCGGCATCGTGCTGGCCACCGTCTTCGTGACCTTCCCCTTCGTCGCGCGTGAGCTGATCCCGCTGATGCAGGAACAGGGCAATGGTGATGAGGAGGCCGCCCTATCGCTTGGCGCCAATGGCTGGCAGACCTTCTGGTATGTGACGCTGCCCAACGTCAAATGGGGGCTGCTCTACGGCGTGCTGCTATGCAACGCGCGTGCCATGGGCGAATTCGGCGCGGTGTCGGTGGTGTCGGGCCATATACGCGGCCTCACCAACACCATGCCGCTGCATGTCGAAATCCTCTACAATGAGTACAACGCGGTCGGCGCCTTCGCCGTCGCCTCATTGCTCGCGGGCTTGGCGCTGGTCACCCTGGTCTTGAAAACACTTCTCGAGATGCGCTACGGCGCCGAACTCGCCGCGACGCGCGGACACTAAATGCATATCGCCCAAAAGTGGGAACCGGTTTTGGGACAACGACATGCATGAACACAAAAGGGAATATTATGGAAGTTCGCGTTGCCAACGTGCGCAAGGAGTTCGAGCGGTTTCCCGCGCTCCACGACGTGTCGCTCGACATCAAGTCGGGCGAACTGATCGCTCTGCTGGGGCCGTCCGGCTCCGGCAAGACGACGCTGCTCCGGTTGATCGCCGGTCTGGAGCGGCCGACGCGCGGCAAGATCTTCTTCGGTGACGAGGACGCCTCGCAGAAGTCGATCCAGGAGCGCAATGTCGGCTTCGTCTTCCAGCATTATGCGCTCTTCCGGCACATGACCGTCGCCGACAATATCGGCTTCGGCCTGAAGGTCCGCCATGGACCGACACGGCCGCCCGTTGCGGAAATCCGCCGCCGCGCCTCGGAACTTCTCGATCTCGTCCAGCTTTCCGGCCTCGAAAAGCGCTATCCGGCGCAGCTCTCCGGTGGCCAGCGCCAGCGCGTGGCGCTGGCGCGCGCCATGGCCATCGAGCCCAAGGTGCTGTTGCTCGACGAGCCGTTCGGCGCGCTTGACGCGCAGGTGCGCCGGGAATTGCGCCGCTGGCTGCGCGAGATCCACGACGCCACCGGCCACACCACCGTCTTCGTCACCCACGACCAGGAAGAGGCGCTGGAGCTTGCCGACCGCGTCGTGGTGATGAGCCAGGGCCGCATCGAGCAGGTCGGCACCGCCGACGACATCTACGACACTCCGAACTCGCCCTTCGTCTACGGCTTCATCGGCGAATCGAGCTCGCTTCCCGTCAAGGTCGAGAATGGCGAGATCTGGCTCGCCGACCGTCCGATCGGCCTCTCCGCGCCGAACGAGCCCTCGGGCGATGCGACGCTGTTCTTCCGCCCGCACGATGTCGAATTGTTGGACGGTTGCAGCGGCTGCATCGCCGGCACGGTTGCCGCAAGCCGACGGGTCGCAGGCACAAGACGGGTCGAACTCGAAATCGGCGGCGATCGCCAGCGCGTCGAGATCGAGTTACCGGTCGATCATCCGGCGGCGCAGAAGAGCCGCGTCGCGTTCCGCCCCGGCCGCTGGAAATTGTTTCCGGCCGCCTGATCTTTGATAGGGTCTACTTCAACCAGTTCTCGACCCTCAGGCCCTTGATCCGGCTGAACTCTCCAATGTTAGCCGTCACCAGAGTGGTATTCAGGGTACAGGCGTGGGCGGCGATGAAAAGATCGTTATGGCCGATGGTCTGGCCCATGCCTTCCAGTTCGGCGCGCAATGCGCCGTACTGGACATCCACCGGCACATCGAGCGGTAACACGGGAATCTCGGCTAGCAGTTCCTCGACCTTCTTGAGTAGCTTGGCCGATCCTTTCTTAACGCAGCCATATCGAAGTTCGGAGGCGACCACGATGCTGGTGCACACGGAGTCCTCCCCCTCGCGCAACATGGCACTGACGGCTTTGCCGGTCGGATTTCGGATCATGTCGCTGATAATGTTCGTGTCCAGCATGAAACGCATTTAGAAGATATCCTTGGGCTCGACGGGCTTATCGTCGATCTCGGGGAAATCGTCTTCAGGACCGAGCGGCGGCTCATTCGCCCATTGTGCGAGCAACGCGGCGAGACCAGCCTTGCGCACCGGCTCGATGATCAGGCGGTCACCGTCGCGGCTGATCAGGACCTTCTCGCCGGGGAACTCGAACTCGACCGGAATGCGCACCGCTTGGCTGCGGTTGTTGCGGAAGAGCCTCGCCTCCTTCGGTGGCGATGGTGAGTGGCGGTGCTGGGGCATGGCGGCATCTCCTTTGCATATGCCAAATGTATATGCCGACCAGCCATTATGCAATCGGCTACTTCACGTCGGCCGGCTGTAGAACGATTGTGCCGCCAGACACCTTCAGCGCGACCATTGGGGGTACAAAGTGACTCTGCTTGGAAGAAAATCCTAATAACCGGCTGTTGCGGCAATAACTCTTCTCGCCGAAGGGTTACACGACCCTCACCCATGCCTCGTCGTGCACAATGCGCCACAGCTATGTTCGCGCGATAAAACGCATTGCACTGGAGACCCAATTTCATGAAGCGATTTTTCCTGGCCACAGCCGCCCTTGCCGGCCTGGTCCTGGCATCCTCCCAAGCGTGGTCGGCCGACAAGCTGCTCAACGCATCCTACGACGTCGGCCGCGAACTGTTCGTGCAGGTCAACAAGGCTTTCGTGGCGGAACATCCCGGCGTCACCGTCGACCAGTCGCATGCCGGAACCTCGGCACAGGCGCGCGCCATAGCCGAGGGCCTCGCCGCCGATGTCGTCACCTTCAACCAGGTCACCGATGTCGATTTCCTGGTCAAGAAAGGCCTTGTCTCCGCTGACTGGCAGAAGGACTTTCCCGACAACGCCTCGCCCTTCTACTCGCTGCCGTCCTTCCTCGTGCGCGCCGGCAATCCCAAGCACATCAAGGACTGGAACGATCTCGTGCGCGACGACGTGCAGGTGATCTTCCCCAACCCGAAAACATCGGGCAATGCGCGCTACACCTATCTGGCGGCCACCGCCTACGCCAAGGAGGCCTTCAAGGGCGACGACGCCAAGGTGAAGGAGTTCATCACCAAGCTGTTCAACAACGTGCCGATCTTCGACACCGGCGGGCGCGCCGCGACCACCACCTTCGTGCAGCGCGAGATCGGCGATGTGCTGATCACCTTCGAATCCGAGACGCGCGGCATCCGCAAGGAGTATGGCGACGACAAGTTCGAGCAGGTCACGCCCTCGGTCAGCCTGCTCGCCGAATTCCCGGTGGCAATCGTCGACAAGGTCGCCAACGAGCATGGCACGCGTGATCTGGCCAAGACCTATCTCGACTTCCTCTACTCGCCGCAGGGACAGGACATCCTGGCGGAGAATGGCAACCGCGTTCGCGACGCCGCCGTCGCCGCCAAGTACAAGGACCAGTTCCCTGATGTCCGGCTGCTGACGGTCGAGGACGTCTTCGGTGGCTGGGACAAGGTGCAGAAGGAGCATTTCGCCGCGGGTGGCCTGCTCGACCAGGCCTACGGCAGCCGCTGACTTCAGCGACATGCGCGATGAATGAGAAGCCGGCGCTTTGCCGGCTTTTTCATTTCATGCGCCGGCAACCCGGTTTCCCGCTCAATTGCGACCTCATCTGTGAAAAACGTTACAAAGAATCAACGCGTTTGTGCCTAACCTGCAGCTGGGGCGGCCTTGTTTTCGCGAAACATCATCGCGTGATCAAAACGTCATTATTTGCACACAAACAGTCGCCAGATGCGAGTGGTTGGGGCTTTATGGGTTGATCTGGGCATGCTGACAAAAAAAGGCAAATACGGCCTCAAGGCCCTGGTGCATCTATCCGGCCTGCCGGTTGGCCAATTGGCCTTCGTCAACGACATCGCCGTAGCCAACAACATCCCGAAGAAATTCCTCGATGCCATCCTGGGCGAATTGCGCAATGCCGGCTTCGTCCAGAGCCGCAAGGGCAAGGAAGGCGGCTATCGCCTCGCCCGTCCGGCCTCCGAGATCAAGATCGGCCATGTCGTGCGCGTGCTCGACGGGCCGCTGGCGCCAATTCCCTGCGCCAGTCGCACGCAGTACCAGCGTTGCGAGGACTGCGACGAGGCAACCTGCCAGGTTCGGCACATGATGCTGGAGGTGCGCCAGGCAATCGCCGAGGTGCTGGACAACCGCAGCCTCGCCGCCATGCGAGATGCCGACAATGACGATTTCCCGGTCGAGTTGACGTCGCAGATCTAGGCCAAGAGCGGATGAGGTTGCCGTGGTTCCCATCCCGGAAAGCCCATCGAAAGCCATCGTCCGCCGACATCTATCATGCCGGGATCATCGCCGACGTCCCGGTTCCGGGGCATGAAGAGTCCGTCCGGTTCTTCAGCCGAAAACTCGTTTGCCCGGCAAGACTGCGCAGGTTCTCGAACAGGGATTTGCGCGAAAGCCTGTTGTTCAGCTTCTATCTCGGCGTGGCGACCTTGCTGCCTGTCAGTTGGTGGTCGCCCATCTGCGACAAGGTGTCCAGGCTCCGACTGAAGCGCCATATGCGTAAGGATTTTGCGCGCTACGCCGCGACAACGCGCGCGGTGCTCGGCGGCGGTGCCGATCCGGAAACACTGTTCATGGGCCTGTTGGCCGCCAACCATCGCCGCCGCCTGACGCTTGCCGCGCATCTGTGCCGAACGCGCTGCTGGTCACCGCGGATCCGGTTGGAGGGTGCGCAAGGTTTGCAGGCAGCGCTGCTGCGTGGTCGGGGCGCCATCCTCTGGTGCGATCAGTTCACCGCCCAGACCATCATAGGCAAGCGGGCGTTGCGTGAAGCCGGCATCGATGTGCATCAGGTGAGCATCAACTTTCACGGCATCTCCAACACGATATTCGGCCAGCACTTCCTGAACCCGCCACTGGTGGAGGTCGAAAACCGCTTCCTGAAAAGCCGCATCGTCTTCGATCGTAACGACGCCTATCGGGCCACCGCCAATGTCCAGAAGATCCTGAAGGACAACGCCATTGTCCTGATGACCAACACCATCCAGGCCGGTTCCACCTTCGCGGAAGCAGCAATGGGGGAAAGCGGTTGGACCCACATGGCCTCGGCGCCGGCGAATTTCGCCGCCAGGGCCGGGACGCCGCTGTTTGCCATGTCGACCTTCGAGACGATCCCGTTTCGCGAATATCGCGCCGTCATCAGCCCCGAACTGACGCCGGCGGCGAGACCGGCATCCTCCACCGAAACACAGGCGACGGCTGCCAAGAACATGGCATTGCAGGCCGAGTTTATCCTACTCAAGCGCGATTGCCTGCTTGAGGCGCTGAAGGTGCATCCCGAGCAGATGATGTCATGGTCCGGCCATGAGAGGCTTACCGAGAGACAGAACAGCGCAGCGCCCGGCGATGATGCCGACTTATGATTTCAGCAACAGGCCCGCAGCCTCGGCAACGATGTCGGCGACCGGGCGCTTCGCATCGAGCGTCAATGCCGCCTCATCCACCGCCGGTGCCTCGAGAATGGCAAACTGGCTGTCGACGAGACTTGCCGGCATGAAATGCCCCCTACGGTTGGCGACACGCCGCCGTGCGGTGGCGGGGTCGATTTCCAGATAGAGGAAAACGATGTCCGGGCAAAAGCCGCGCAGGCGGTCGCGATAGCCGCGCTTCAACGCCGAACAGGTTGCGACCACGCTCTGTCCCCTGCTCCCGGATTCTGCAACCTGCCGGCCGATGGCATCGAGCCAACCGGCGCGCAACGCGTCGGTGAGCGGCTCGCCGCCAGCCATGCGCGCGACGTTCTCGGGCGGATGCAGCCTGTCTCCCTCGATGAAGGTGGCGCCGAGCGTGGCGGCCAGCCCCTTGCCGACGATCGACTTGCCGCAACCGGCGACGCCCATCACGACGATGGCCAGCGGCAAGCCAGGAGGCCCCGTCGGCGATTGCGCTAGCCCCTCACCCACGATGCGTATCAGCGGCTTGCCGGCGCACGGCCGTAGAGCAGGAGCATGGCGACGATGACCACGCCATAGATGATCTGTCGCCCCGCCTCCGGCATCTGCATGACCGACAGGATGGACTGTAGGAGCGTGATCAGGATGACGCCGGCAACGGTGCCGAGATAGGAGCCACGTCCGCCGAGGATCGAAGTGCCGCCAAGCACAACGGCAGCGATCGACGGCAGCAGATAGGCATCCCCCATCGATTGCGCCGCCTTGGAGGCATAGCCGGCTAGAAGCACGCCGCCAAAGGCCGAGAGCCCGCCGGATACGGCAAAGGCGATCATCACCACGCGGCGCGTATCGATGCCCGACAGATAGGCCGCGCGCTCGCGGTTGCCGATGCCGTAGACGGTGCGGCCGAAGCTGGTGCGTGTCAGCACGAAGACCATCGCCGCGCCGATGATCGCCCAGATGATGACGGCATTGGGGACGCCGGGAATGGTGAAGCCTGTCGCGAGGTATCGCATGGCTGTCGTGGCCGAATCCTGTGGCGAGAAGCCACCCGTATAGACGACCATGAGCCCCTGCGCTACCGCGTTGGTGGCCAGCGTGATGATCATCGAGGGGATGCGCAGATAGGCGACGCCGATGCCGTTGACGACGCCGATCAGCACACCGCAGAAGATGCCAAAGGGAATGGCCAGCGCCACCCCGACCGGACCATAGGCCGCCGCCGCGCAGGCCATCATCGCACCCGCCGCCACCGCCCACGGCACCGACAGGTCGATCTGGCCGAGCAGGATGACCAGCATCATGCCCGTGGCGATGACGCCGAGGAACGAGGCCACCTTGAGCTGCTGCAGCAGATATTCAGGGGAAAGAAAGCTGCGCGAATAGAGGCTGCCCAGGAACAGCAGCAGCACGATGCAGGCGAATGCGGTCAGCACCGCCGGATCGGCGCGACGCAGGAATTTTGGCATATGTCCGGCGATGCCGCCCAATGTCGTCTCGCTCACAAGAACCACTCCAGCCGGTTGCGGACCCGAAACAAGGCGAAGGCGCCGAGGCTGACGGCGACCAGCAGGATAACGCCCTGGAACAGCGGCTGCCAGAGCGGATCGAAGTCGAACACGAACAGCAGGTCGCCGATGGTGCGGAAGGCAAGCGCGCCGAAGATCGCGCCGATGGCGCTGCCCTTGCCGCCGAACAGCGAGACGCCGCCAAGCACCACGGCAGCGATGGAAAACAGCGTGTAGGAGTTGCCGCTCGCATAGGCCGCCTCGCCCGTATAGGTGAAGAAGGTCAGGAACAGCCCGCCGATGGCGGCCAGCAGCCCGGCCAGCGTGTAGGCGGCGAACTTGCCCCGGCGGATCGGCACGCCCGACATATACGCCGCCGTCTCCGACGATCCGGCGGCGTAAGCCGCGCGCCCCAGCACCGAACGGCTGAACGGCACCCACACCACCAGCACGACGGCCAGCAGCACGACGAGGCTCGCCGGCACCACATCGAACACGCGGCCGGTCAGCGCATCGGCAAGATCCTCATTGACCGAACCGCCGGGAAAGGGCCGCAGCAGCAGGCCGATGCCGTAATAGACGGCGCCGGTGGCAATGGTGGCGACGATGGGCTGCAGCCGCCCATAGATGACAATGGCGCCGTTGATCGCACCACACAACAAGCCTACCGCCAGTACGGCGATGACGCCGAGCGCTGTCTGCAACGGCGTGCCCACCACCAGCCAGGAGGCCAGGCAGTTGGTGAGCAGGAAAATCATGCCAACGGACAGGTCGATGCCGGCGGTGATCACCACCAGCGTCTGCGCCACGGCGACGAAGGCCAGCAGCACGCCCTTGTTGGCCGCAGTCTGCACGACATTGGCGGTGAAGCCTGCCGGATGGTTCGAGGTGTAGATGATGAACATGACGATGAAGATGCCGAGCGCCAGCAGCGTTCCGCGCTGTTCGGCAAGCCAGTAGCGCCAATCTTTCACGCGTCCGCTCCCTGGCCCATCGAGGTTCCCTCGCCGTGGATGTTGAGCGCGCTGGCGATCAGCGCGCGTTCAGTGATCTCGGCGCCGACCAGCTCGCGCTTGACCGCGCCGTCATAGAGCACCAGCACCCGGTCGCAGCAGCCGATCAGCTCGTCATAGTCGGTCGAATAGAACAGGATCGCGGCACCCGCGTCCGCAAGCTTGCGCATCAGCTGATAGAGCTCCTGCTTGGTGCCGACATCGATGCCGCGCGTCGGATCGTTGAGCAGGATTATGCGCGGCTGGCGCATCAGCCATTTGGCGATGACCACCTTCTGCTGGTTGCCGCCCGACAGCGCACCAACGGGTATGTCGAGGCCGGCGGTCTTGATCGCCAGCAGCCCGACCATGTCGTCGATCAGCCGTTGTTCGGCGACGCGGTCGATGATGCCGCCCTTGGCCAGGTGGTCGAGTGCGGCGAAGGACAGGTTTTCACGCACCGTCATCGGCAGCATCAGGCCTTCGGTCTTGCGGTCCTCGGGGATCAGAGCCATGCCGATGCCGTCCTCGCGAGCGGCGGCGGGACTGCTGATCTTGACCGGCTTGCCGTCGATCAGCACCTCTCCGGTGAGGCCACGCAGCACTCCGAAGAAGGCAAGCAGCAACTCGCGCTGGCCCTGGCCGTCGAGACCGCCAAGGCCGACGACCTCGCCGGCCCTGACGCTCAGCGAAATGTTGTCGAGACGGTCGGTCCAGCTGAGCTTGCGGGCTTCGAGTACGGGGGCAGCGGTCGCGGGTACCGCTGCCGGCTTGGGTGGAAAGATATGGCTGTATTCACGGCCGATCATCAGCTCGACCACCTCATTGTCACTCTTGGAGCCGGCCTTGTAGCTGGCGACATTGCGGCCGTTGCGGAACACCGTGCACTGGTCGGCAAGCTCGGCGATCTCGTTCATCCGGTGCGAGATGTAGAGCAACGCCAGTCCTTCCGAACGCAGCCGCTTCAGCACGCCAAAAATCTTGGAGACATCCGCCGCCGTCAGCGCTGAGGTCGCCTCGTCCAGGATCAGGATGCGCGGCTTGCGCGCCAATGCCTTGGCGATCTCGACCATCTGCCGGCGCGACAGTGGCAGGTCCTTGACCAGCGCCAGCGGGTGGATGTCTTCGGCGCCCGCGCGCGCCAGCGCCTCCTCGGCGATACGGCGCTGCGCCTTGCGGTCGATCATGCCGAAACGCGTCGGCGGATCGGAAATCACGATGTTGTCGGCGACGCTGAGTTCGGGAACCAGCGACAGCTCCTGGAAGATACAGACGATGCCGGCTTTGTTGGCCGCGCCGGGCGAAGCGAACGTCACCTCGCGGCCGTCCAGCGTCATGCGGCCTTCATCGGGCGCGACCACGCCCGCCATGATCTTGATCAGCGTCGACTTGCCGGCGCCGTTCTCGCCGAGGATGGCGTGGATGCTGCCGGCCTCGACGACAAGCTCGGCCTTTTCCAGCGCCCGCACGCCGCCATAGCGCTTGGAAATGCCTTCCATGCGAAAGAGTGGAGCCGCACCGTCCATCAACCCTCCCAAGGCGTATTCATTCACGATAGGGCGCCGCGGGGTGAGCCGCGACGCCCTGCGATATTCAGGGGCGGGTTACTGGTTTTCCTTGGACTGGCCCATGATCTCCTGGGCGCTGAAGTTGATGCCACAGGTCGGGAAGGAATTGCCGACGAAGAAATTGTCGGACTCCTTCGGGAAGTAATCGGTGCCTTCCTTCATGTTCGGATCCGTTGCGACAGCCAGCGGCAGCTTCACTTCTTGCGGCACCACCTCGCCTTCAAGTGCTGCAATCGCGGTCTTGATGGCAACGGCTACCTGGGCCGGGCCGGAGCCGGCGGAAGTGCATTTCAGGCCGTCGGCCGAATGCGCCGCGCAGAACTTGCGGAAGCCGTTCTCGGTCTCGCCGCCAAACGGCACGAACGGATGCTTGGCATCGATCATCGCCTGCACGATGCCGGTGTCGCCGCCCTGGCCGGTGATGCCGTCGAACGGACCGTTGGTGGCGATCGCATCGGCGGTGACCTTCTGCGCCACGCCGTCATCCCACTTGCCGGCAACTTCGGTGACATCCCACTTCTTGCCGGAAGCGGCGAACACCTCGTGGATGCCGTTATGGCGGTCGGTATCGACCGAGGTGCCGGCAACGCCACGCACTTCCAGGATCTTGCCGCCGTTCGGCACCTTTTCGACCAGCCACTTGGCCCACAGTTCGCCAAGGCCCTTCTGGTCGACATTGACGTTGATGGCGTCCTTGGTGTCGAGAATGTTGTCGAACGCGACCAGCACGATGCCGGCTTCCTTGGCGCGCTTGATGACCGGGCCGAAAGCGGTCGGGTTCTGCGCGTCGGTGACGATGGCGTCATAGCCGGAATCGATGAAATTGTTGATCGCCGAGATCTGCGCCGGCACATCCTCGCCGGTCGATACGACCTTGAATTCCTTGATCTTTGCCTTGACGTCGGGTTGCGCCGCATAAGCCTTGGCGGTCTGCACCATCTGGATGCGCCAGGTGTTGGCGATGTAGCCATTGGCGAAGGCGATGCGGAACGGGCCGGTCTTCTTGGGGTATTTGAAGAATTTGGTGTCGGCGGACCATGGCGCGAAGCAATCCGCCTGAGCGGCGGGGCCTGGTACGATCTCGGGGCCGGCGGCCATGGCGGCGGAGTTGAGCATCACGAATGCACTGGCGGCAACGATGCCACCAACAAGTGACTTGATCATCGATATTCCTCCCATTTGCGATTCTGAATTGTCGTTTCACGCTGTGAAATCTGGCGCCTCCGGCTGGCACCCTCCCGCCTGCCCGGTCACACCTTTTCAGGCTGGCAAACCGCCACCCTGATCCCCCCTTTGTCGCCTCGCCCCTTCGAGGAAAATTATCATATTATATATAATAAACAAGCGTGAGATGTTTCTTACATATAATAAACAGACTCTGGCCTCTTGTCCCAGCACCTGCTCGAGCAAAATGGTAGCGCTACCATGACGTAGTGTAAAGCGGCATTTGCCAGAGGTCTCGAAAGCGTGTTCAGCGCGCCGTGCTCTCGCGGCGCATGAGGTCGAAACCGAGATCGACGACACGCTGCTCCGGCCTGTTGCCGGCAATCGCGGCCAGCGCCATGGCCACCGCGCGGCGGCCGATCTCATAGCGGTGGGTGCGGATGCTGGTGATCGACGGAAACGCCACCTGCATCATGTCGAGATCGTTGAAGCCGACGATGCCGATCGTCTTCGGCACGGCGATCGAGGCACGATGGCACTCGAACAGCACGCCGAGCGCGATATCGTCATTGTTGCAGAACACGCCATCCAGCGTCGGCATCTTGGCCAGTGCATCGCGGAACAGTTCACGACCGAGCGTCACGCTGGACGGCACGGGCGTGGTGGTGACCAGGCGCGGGTCGAACAGGCCGGCTTTCTCCATCGCCGCGCGATAACCGGCCAGGCGCCGCTGCGAGCGCGGGTCCATGCGCGCTCCGATGAAGCCGATGCGGCGATAGCCGGCCTCGATCAGATGCTCCGTCGCCGCCCTGCCGCCGTCGAAATGCGAGAAGCCGACCATCATGTCGACCGGGTCGGGCCCGGTTTCCATCACCTGCACCACTGGGCAGCCCGCCGTCTCCAGCAGCTTTCGCGATGATGGCGTCTGGTCGATGCCGGCCACGATCAGCGCCGCGGGCCGCTGCGAACCGAACACCTGCAGCAACCGTTCCTCCTCGAGGCCGGAATAATGGGTGTTGCCGAGTTGGATACGGAACGGGCCGTCCGACAGGCTGTCGTAGATGCCGCGCACCACTTCGGCGAAGACGTTGTTGGTGAGTGACGGCACCAGCACGCCAAACACCTCGGCGCGCGCCGATGCCAGCGCCCGCGCATTGGGGTCCGGCACATAACCAAGTTCGTCGACGGCGGCCTGGATCTGGCGGCGCAGCTCTTCGGAGACACGGCCGGGCTCGCGTAGCGCTCGCGACACGGTGATGGCGCCGACGCCGGCCTTCTCGGCGACATCGGCAATGGTCGGGCGGCCACCGCCACGGCGCGGACGCGGCTTGATCACGGGCACGCCCCATACAAAAGGCGCGCGCCGCCGCGCGCTCGCGAAATCATGTTCAGCGTCCTTGCCCTTGTAACCACGCCACCGGCCTGTTGCCACACCCACTCGCCTTCTGGCGTCGCGCAGCGTTGGGTGGTTGTCAAGCCGAGCGATCACCTTGCGACAGCAGGGAGGTGTTCAGGCCATCGCTGCGGCGTTGCTTCTCGCTTTCCACATGAACATGCCGATCGCCAGTATGTTCAGCAAATTCCAGGCAATGCCGTTGAGGAACGCGGCTGCGTACGAACCCGTCAGGTCGTAGATCCAGCCTGACATCCAGCCGCCGATCGCCATGCCGAAGATGGTCGCCATCATGACGATGCCGATGCGCTGTCCCGCCTCCTTGGCGGGCAGGTATTCGCGCACGATGATGGCATAGCACGGCACGATGCCTCCCTGCGACAGGCCGAACACCAATGAAACGACATAAAGCGAGGCAAGCCCGTCGAAGGGAATGTAGAACAGCAGTGACAGGCATTGCAGCACGGAGCCGATCAGCAGGGTCTTCACGCCGCCGATGCGGTCGGCGACAAAGCCCGAGGCAAGCCGGCTGACGACGCCCGCCGCCATCATGATCGACAGCATGTCGGCACCATGCGCCATGCCGTAGCCGAGATCCATGCAATAGGCGACGATATGGACCTGAGGCATCGACATCGCCACGCAGCAGCCAAGGCCGGCGACGACCAGCAATGCCTGCAGCGCCGCCGGCGACAGCGAAATCGGCTGCACCGGGCGGCTTCCGGGCGAGCCGGCCGCGGCCGCCTCCGGGGCGCCGCGCCGTAGCATCAGAACCAGCGGCACCATGGTGACCAGGCAAAAAACGCCGATCGCCGCATAGGTGAAGCGCCAGCCTTCCGCCTTGATCAGCGTCGGCATGATGGTTGGCCAGATCGCTCCGGCAAGATAGTTGCCGGCAGCCGCCGCCGTGACCGCGACGCCCCGCCGGCGGTTGAACCAGTGCGAGATATCAGCGATCAGCGGTCCGAAGATCACCGACGTGCCGACACCGATCAGCACCCCCTGGGCAAGACTGAATTGCAGGATCGACGTCGACAACGCCGCAAGTATGAGGCCGGCGGCGAGCGCGACCGAGGAGATCAGTGCCGGAATCCAGTAGCCCATGCGGTCGATGGCGCGGCCAACCAGCACGTTGCCGAAGGCAAAGCCCACCATGGTCGCGGTGTAGGGCATCGACGCCGCCGCGCGGTCAACGCCGAATTCAGCCTGCACGGCGGGCAGCACCACGACGACGGCCCACATGCCGACGGCACCGATGGTCGCCAACACCATCGAAATGCCCAGCCGCATCCAGGCATAGGCACTGTCGATGCCTGGACTGGCCTGGCTGGAAGCGGTTCGGGTCAAGGCGTTTCCTGTCGGCGGCTCGGCAAATCGGCCACCGTTTCAGCCACTATCGGCGTATTCGCGACGCCGAGCAGCGCCACAGCGGGCAAATCCGTGGCTCCAGGGATTTGAATACGGGCTCCATCGGCGCCCGTTCGATGCAAAATCCGTCGAAAGCCGGACCTACCGGCTTTTGATGACGCTATCGGTATTGGCAAGCAGCTTGCGCACGGCGTTGCGCGCCGCGTCCGGCCGTTGCAGGCGGATGTTCTTCTCGATCGCCTCATGCAGCTTCTGCGCATGGTTGAGATCGTCAACGGCTCGCGTGGTGAAGGCGAAGAGATGGTCGAACGCGGATTCGATCAGCACGCCGAGCGGCACCAGCAGATCATTGCCGGAGGCGCGCAGTATGGCGAGATGGAACCGCGTATCAGCGCGCGTGCGCTCCTGCAGGTTGGTCGCCTCCCCCATCTCTCGACATGCCCGACTGATCTCGGCCATCTGCTCGTCGGTGCGCCGCATGGCGGCAAAGGCGGTCGCCTCCGGCTCGATGATGTGGCGGAATTCCTGCACGGTCTTCAGGAACACCTCGCGGTCCGGCGAGGTCGCGTACCAGGCCAGCACATCGCGATCGAGCAGGTTCCAGCGCTCCTTGGGCTCGACCCAGCTGCCGATCTTGGGACGCGATGCCAGAAGGCTCTTGGCCATCAGCATCTTGATGGCTTCGCGCACCGCCGAACGGCTGACGCTGAAGGTTTCCGACCATTTGGCTTCATTGGGCAGGATGGTTCCGGGCGGATAGTCGCCGCGCACGATCCTGAGCCCGATCTCGCTCGCCAGCGATGTGTGCACGCTGGCGCCTGGAATGCGCGCCGCGTCGGGGCGTCGAACTCCAGCCGGGCGCTCGGCGGCCGTTTTCTTCGGCGATTTTTCCTTGTTCGGCTTTGCGTCCCGCATGGGCTCCAGAAAGTCCGGTTTCAGCAAGCTGTCAAGCGCGGCCAGCGGGTTCACCCCCAAAGGGGGCCGCTGTGCACAGATCAGGCCATTATACTATTCCCACCGGCCCTACTTCACGTATCTGCGCCAGCTATGCTCTGGGCGGAATCCCAGCATGTCCCTGGCCTTGCGGTTCGACAGCAGCGTCTCGAACTCGCCGAGCTCGCTCTTGACCGGCACTCCGGGATAGAACCGCTTGAGCAACTCGGCCGTGGGCAGGTCGGATGAGGTATCGTCATTGGCGGCGTTGAACACCTGAAAACCGAGCCCATCCTTCTCGATCGCGCGCAGCGTGATCTGGCCGAGATCGCGCGCATCGACATAGCTCCAGGCGATGCGCTTGCGAAAACCGGGGTCGGCGAACCATTTCGGGAACAGCGAATATTCATGCGGCTCGATGACGTTGCCGATGCGCAAGGCGTAGATATCGATGCCGGCACGCAGAGCAAACGCCCGCGCGGTCTTCTCGTTGACGATCTTGGACAGTGCATAGCTGTCCATTGGATCGACATCGTATTCCTCGTCGAGCGGGAAATACTGGGGATTGCGCGGCTCGTTGGCGAAGACGAGACCGTAGGTCGTCTCGCTGGACGCGATCACCACCTTGCGAATGCCGAGCTTCACCGCCGCCTCGATGACATTGTAGGTGCCCATCGCATTGATGCGGAACACTTCGTTGTCGGGCGTGATCATGATGCGCGGGATCGCGGCGAAGTGCACGACGGCATCTACCGGCTGGGGGCGCAGCGACGGGTCGAACTCGTGCAATCCCATATAGCTCGACAGCGCGTTGAACACCTGCCCGCTGTCGGTGATGTCGGTGATCAGCGTGCGCACCTTGGGATTGTCGAGCGGCTTGGTGTCGATGTTGAGCACCTGGCAGCCCTGCTCGACAAGGTATTGAACGACATGGCGTCCGGCCTTTCCGCTGCCACCGGTGAACATGATCCGCTTCGTCATTTTGCTCTCCAATCCTCTGGATTTATGTGTATTGTCAGACAATATGGCATTCCGCAACCACCCTCGCCTGCAAAATGGCAGCGCTGAATATCAATCACCGCAACAGGACTTGAAGACATGAGCACGACTGCCGCGAACGAAAAGATCGGCTTCATTGGCCTTGGCCTGATGGGGCATGGCATCGCGAAGAATATCGTCGACAAAGGCTACAGCCTGACCTTCCTTGGCCGCAAGAACCGCAAGCCGGCGGAAGACATGCTTGGTCGTGGTGCCAAGGAAGCGGCAACCGCGCGCGAGGTGGCGCAGGCATCCGACATCGTCTTCATCTGCGTCACCGGCTCGCGCGAGGTGGAAGCCATCATTCGCGGTCCCGACGGCCTCAAGGAAGGTTTGAAGAAGGGCTCGATTGTCGTCGATTGCTCGACCTCCGATCCGGTCTCGACGATGGCACTCGCAGCGGAACTCAAGGGCCTTGGCGTCGACTATGTCGACGCACCGCTGAGCCGCACGCCGAAGGAAGCCTGGGAAGGCACGCTCGACGCCATGGTCGGCGCGCCCGACGCCGTATTTGCCAGGGTGAAACCGGTGATCGACACCTGGGCCGGCCGTATCGTCCATATCGGTGACACCGGCGACGGCCACCGCATGAAGCTGCTCAACAACTTCATTTCGCTGGGCTACGCCGCCATCTATTCCGAGGCGCTGGCGCTGGCGCAGAAAGTCGGCATCTCGCCGCCGCGCTTCGACAGCGTCATCCGCAACGGCCGCATGGACTGCCCCTTCTACCAGACCTTCATGCGCTGGACGCTGGAGGGCGACCGCGACGCCCACAAATTCTCCATCGCCAACGCCTTCAAGGACCTCACCTATCTGGAATCCATGGCCGGCGCGGCCGGCATCGCCAACCCGCTCGGCAACGCCACCAAGAACTCCTTCGCGGGTGCGTTCGCGGTCGGCCCCGAGGAGCAGTTCGTGCCGATGCTGGCGACGCATATCGGCAAGGTCAATGGCGTGGACCTAATGCCGATGAGGGATGGGAAGAAGCAGACGATTTGAGACGCTCCCACCAATGGTTTCGTCAATTGGCAACGTTGCAAGATGGATGCCAGCATCGCGCCCGGCCCCTCTCCCCGTCACTATACGGGGAGAAGTGCCCGGCAGGGCGATGAGGGGCAGCTCCGGCGTTAAGAGGTGATTGAGCAGGCATGGCCTGTTCAATCGGTCCAGCGCCCCGCTCACGAACCGGATAGATGGGTAAGAGCACGGGTCGGTGCAATGGTCCCGCATCATGAGCGCTCGTCGGCGCCGCCCCTCATTGTCCTGCCGGACATTTCTCCCCGTATAGTGACGGGGAGAAAGAAGCTCTAGCCGATGGTTTCGCCAATCATCGTCGTTGCAAGAAAGGCGCAGCCCTTATGGATAAACCTATCGCCGCCACCGACCGATCCCTTCATCGGTATTTTCAAGCAGCTTGTGCACGGCGTTGCGCGCGGCTGCCGGACGCCGCAGGCGGATGTTCTTCTCGATCGCTTCATGCAGCTTCTGGGCATGATCATGGTCGTTGACCTGAACGGTCGTGAACGCAAACAGATGGTCGAGCGCGGATTCGATCAGCACACCGAGCGGCACCAGCAGATCGTTGCCGGCCGCCCGCAGGATGGCGAGGTGGAAGCGCGTGTCGGCGCGCGTGCGATCCTGCAGGCTCGCCGCCTCGCCCATCTCTCGACATGCCCGACTGATCTCGGCCATCTGCTCTTCGGTGCGCCGCATCGCGGCAAAGGCCGATGCCTCCGGCTCGATGATGTGGCGGAACTCCTGCACGGTGCGCAGGAAGGTCTCGCGATCCGGCGCGCTCGCGTACCAGGCCAGCACATCGCGATCGAGCAGGTTCCAGCGCTCCCTGGGCTCGACCCAGCTGCCGATCTTGGGACGTGATGCCAGAAGGCTCTTGGCCATCAGCATCTTCATGGCTTCACGCACCGCCGAGCGGCTGACATTGAAGGTTTCGGCCCATCTCGTTTCATTAGGCAGGATGGTGCCCGGCGGATAATCGCCGCGCACGATCCTCAAGCCAATCTCGCTGGCGAGCGACGCATGCACGCTTGAGCCGGCGAACCTCGTCGCATCGGCCCGGCGAAGAGCGACCGGCTGGCTGGCTTGCACCATGGCCGCCTCAGTTCGCTTGTTTGATCTATCGTCCGGCATCCACGTTCCAATGCGTCGGCCGTCTGCCCTGAACGACGGGCACGCCAAATCGGGAGCCTGTCGCCCCGAACAATGCCGCCTTGTTGTGAACCGATGGACGGGGCGCCCGTCGAGCGGACGCCCCGAAATCGCAACCTACTTCTGGATACAGGTGTCGACCGTATCCTTGGTGCATTCGTCGAGACCGGTGAAGACCGGGTCGGCGACCTTGGTGCCCTTGATCAGATCGATCATCACCGAGGGGGCCTTGTAGCCCATTTCGAACGGACGCTGGCCGACCAGTGCGGTGACGAGACCATCCTTGGCGATCGCCACTTCGTCGCCGATCGTGTCGGCGGCGCCGATGACGAAGTCGTTGCTGGCCAGCTTGGCCTTCAGCGGCCCGATCAGGTCGCGATAGGGCTGCGGCGCCCCGAACAGCGGCCAGCCGCCCATGATGCCGAACGCGTCGAGCTTGGGATTGGCGGCGAGGATATCGGTCATCGCCTGCACGCCCTTGGCGCCATCGTCATTGGTGAACACCGGGCAGCCCGCGACTTCGGTCCAGCCGCCTTCGCCGGCAAGTGCCGCAAGGCCTTCCTTGCCCGTCAGCGCGTCGCGCATGCCCTGCGCGCGGCGCAGGATGTTGTCGGCCGCCGGATTGCCCTCGATGGTGCAGATCGTGCCGCCCTTCGGCTTGGCCTTCTTGATGTATTCGCCGATCTTCTTGCCCATCAGGTAGTTGTCGGTGCCGAGATAGGTCTTGCGCAGCGCCGCGTCCGCCTTGGCCAGGTCGGCGTCAACAGTCATGATCGGGATTGTCGGATTGGCGGTCTTAATCGTCTGCGCGATCAGCGGCGCGTTGGACGGCGAAATCGCCACCGCCGCCGTATCCGGCTTGCTCAGCACATCCTGGAGGATCTGCGCCTCGCCGGCCTCGTCCGAGGTCGACGCCGGACCGGTGTAGAAGCATTCATATTCAGAGCTGGCGTTCTCCTTGTTCCATTTCTCGCAGCCCTGGTGGATGGCTTCGAAGAACGGATTATCGAGCCCTTTCACCACGATGACGAGCTGTTTCTTGGCCAAAGCCGGCCCGGCGCCCAGCGCCAACATGGCGGCGGCGAGCAGAAGTGATTTCCTCATGTCAGTCCTCCCTTGAAACAAGACGGACACGGCGTGCCCGCCACACAGACCGACCCGGATACGAGATGACAGAGGATCGTTACGCGAGCGCTCGTGTCGCCAAGCCAGATCGATAAGCATTTTCAGATGCTGTCATGTCGGCTCCAACCAGAGCCGGCATGGATGTGATCCCGCCCGGCGGACCGGCATGGGGATCGGCATATTACTCCTCCGGCCTCAGCTAATAACGGCGCGCCGTCGACGTCAATGCTATTTGTCCTACAAAACGGATTTTTCAAAACCGTCAAATCCTATTCATCCGACAATTGCCATATCTTATTCGTCTGACAATTGACGCACGCGCGGGCATTTGCGTAAATGAAGTCATCGCTGTTTCCGGGAGGAGCTGGGGAGAGCGAAGGCCAAGGCTTAACCCGCATTGACGGCGGGAACAGCGGCAGGCTGCATCACGGGGAGGCAAGAAGGCTGGTGGCGGTTCTCGAACTCACCAACATCTCGAAACATTTCGGCGCCATCCAGGCCGTCAACGACGTTTCGCTGTCGATCGAGGCCGGACAGGTGGTCGGCCTGATGGGTGACAACGGCGCCGGCAAGTCGACGCTGGTCAAGATGATCGCCGGCAATTTCCGCCCCAGTCATGGCACCATGCACATGGACGGCAGGGAGCTGATCCTGCACAAGCCGGTGGAGGCTCGCCAGCACGGCATCGAGATCGTCCATCAGGATCTGGCGCTCTGCAACAATTTGACGGCGGCCGCCAATGTCTATCTTGGTCGCGAGCTGCGCCGCGGCGTCGGCCCGTTCCGCATCCTCGACTATGCCTCGATGTACAGGCGCGCCGGCCAGATCTTCGCCGAGCTGAAATCCGAGACCCGCCCACGCGACCTCGTCAAGCAGATGTCCGGCGGCCAGCGCCAGGCGGTGGCGATCGCCCGCACCATGCTGTCGCAGGCCAAGATCGTGCTGATGGACGAGCCGACGGCGGCCATCTCGGTGCGACAGGTCGCGGAGGTGCTCAACCTGATCCGCCATCTGCGTGACCAGGGCATCGCCGTCGTGCTGATCAGCCACCGCATGCCCGACGTCTTCACCGTCGCCGACCGCGTCATCGTCATGCGGCGCGGCCGCAAGGTGGCGGACAAGACGATCGCATCGAGTTCGCCCGAGGAGGTCACCGGGCTGATCACCGGCGCGATCGAACAGGTATGATGACAGGCGTTCCAAACATTTGCAGCAGGTAAGGGTCGACGATGGCATTCACACTTGACCAGCCGATCGAACACAAGCAGCAATCGTTGCTGATCAGGCTGTTCGCCAGCCAGACATTCTGGGTGGTGGTCGCCGTCATCCTGGCCTGCCTGTTCCTGTCGTTTGCCACCGACGCCTTCGCCACCTCGAAGAACCTCTACAACATCACCCGCAACGTCACCTTCGTCGCCATCATCGCGCTGGGCATGACCTTTGTCATCATAACCGGTGGCATCGACCTGTCGGTCGGCTCGGTGCTGTGCCTGTCGTCGATGGTGCTGGCCGTCACCATGCATGCCGGCTACTCGATCGAGATCGGCATTCTCGCCTCGATCGCCACCGCGCTCGCCATCGGCGCCTTCAACGGCATACTGATTGCCTATCTGGGCTTTCCGCCCTTCGTGGTGACGCTGGGCATGTTGTCGATCGCCCGCAGCCTGGCCATGGTCGCCTCCAACAACACGGTCGTCTTCCAGTTCGGGCCGGATCACGCCAAGCTTCTGGCGCTGGGCGGCGGCGCCTGGGTGTTCGGCATCGCCAACCCCGTGCTCTACACCATCGTGCTGGCGTTGATCACCGGCTTCACCTTGCGCTGGACCAAGTTCGGCCGGCACATCTTCGCCATCGGCGGCAACGAGCACGCGGCGACGCTGACCGGTGTGCCCGTGCGCCAGATCAAGGTCGCCGTCTACATGATCTCCGCGCTCTCGGCGGGCATCGCCGGCATCATCGAGACCGGTTGGCTGGGCGCCGTCACCACCAACATCGGCACCGGCATGGAGCTTCAGGTGATCGCCGCCACCGTCATCGGCGGCGCCAACCTCGCCGGCGGCGTCGGCACCGCCTTCGGTGCCATCGTCGGTGCTGCCCTCATCGAGGTGATCCGCAACAGCCTCGGCCTGCTCGGCATCAACGCCTTCTGGCAGGGCGTGTTCATCGGCGGCGCGATTCTGCTCGCGGTGCTGTTCGACCGTATCCGCAATTTCAGGCGCAACGATTGAAGCTGGCGTGGGGAAAAACGAGCAGCTTCGGCTCTGCCCCTCATCCGGCTGCCGCCACCTTCTCCCCGTATAGTGACGGGGAGAAGGGTCTAGTGGCAACCCAGGCACCCGTTTTGCAACGTTGGCGATTGGCGACACCATCAATGATGGCGTCCTTCTCCCCGTCGCTATACGGGGAGTTGAGGAATGGTCCGCGTAGCGGACGAAAAGCCAACTGCTTGGCTTTTCGAACGACGAACGCCCGGCAGGGCGATGAGGGGCAGCGCCAACCTTGGCTTTGATCGCGACCGGAACCACAACACAGGATGCACAAATGACAAGTTCCCTGTTCAGCCTCGATGGGCGGCTGGCGTTGGTTACGGGCTCCGGCCAGGGCATTGGCTTTGCGATGGCGCGCGGTCTTGCTGAACACGGCGCGAGCCTGGTGCTCAACGGCCGCGATCCGGCCAAGATCGAAGAGGCCGTGGCGAGGCTGCGCGACGCGGGCTTCAAGGCGCATGCCTCGGTGTTCGACGTAACCGATTTTCAGGCCGTGAACGCCGACGTCGCCCGCATCGAGGCCGAGATCGGCGCCATCGATATCCTCGTCAACAATGCCGGCGTGCAATTCCGCGCGCCGCTCGAGGATTTCCCCGAGGAACAGTGGGAACGCCTGTTCAAGACCAATGTCTCCGGTGCCTTCCACGCCGGCAAGGCGGTCGCGCGCCACATGATCGCGCGCGGCAAGGGCAAGATCATCAACATCGGCTCGGTGCAGAGCGAACTCGCCCGGCCGAACATCGCGCCTTACACCGCGACCAAAGGCGCGATCCGCAACCTGACCAGGAGCATGTGCGCCGACTGGGCTAGGCACGGACTGCAGATCAATGCGATAGCGCCCGGCTATTTCCGCACCGAGATGAACCAGGCGCTGGTCGACAATCCCGAGTTTTCCGCCTGGCTGGAAAAACGCACGCCGGCCGGACGCTGGGGCCATGTCGACGAACTGATCGGCGCCGCCGTATTCCTGGCCTCGGATGCATCGTCCTTCGTCAACGGGCATACGCTCTATGTCGATGGCGGCATGACGGCTTCGGTTTGAGGTAGCAGCATTTCTTTGGTCGAAGGCTTGTGCTGCAACTATCGCTCAGTCTGAAAATCCGCTCTCGCGGCGCCGTAAGACCCGCCCACCTCGCCCCGCGCCTTGACGCGCACCTGATCTCAGCCACACAATCCCCCTGCAGGCGAAGGGAGGCCAGTCGCTTGCGGGAGGATATGCCCATGACGGAAGCGATCAGGCTCTACTGGGGCCGGTTCGGACATGTTTCTGTCCTGAATGTCGCAAGCGACTTTGTCACCCATGCCCATGTCGAGGCGCATCTCATCATCTGGCTGGAAGGCACCGCCGGCGAGATGACCATCGGCCGCGAGACCGTCCAGCTTGGCCCCGGCATCGCCGCCGGCATCAACTCGCTACAGCCGCACAGCCACGTCCTGTCGCAGGGCAAACCGGGCCTGTTCCTTGCCTTCTACATTGATCCGGATTGGGCGAGGCGCCGCCGCGACCTGCCCTCCTCCGCGCCGCTGTTTTCACAGGCGGCAATCACGCTGGAGCCATGGCTGCATCAGGCCGCCGCCAGCCTGCTCGACCATCTGAGCGACAATGAAAGCGTCGACGATGTCGCCAATTACGAGATCGAACGCCTCATCGACTCGGTGCTCGATGCCGCCGACGCCTCGGCACCACAGAAGGCGCGCATCCGCATCAGCACCATACAGGATTTCCGCGTCCGCAAGGCGATCCAGCTGATGAAGGCCAATGTCTGCGAGCGCATCTCGTTCGACGACGTGGCGCGCAGCGTCGGCCTATCGCGGCCGCATTTCTTCGCGCTGTTCAAGGAACAGACGAACCTGACGCCCAACGTCTACTGGAACACGCTGCGCATGGAGGAAGCCGTGCGGCAGTTGCAGTGGTCGCGGGAGCCGCTGATCTCGGTCGCCTGCAATCTCGGCTTCACCACGCAGGGCAATTTCTCCCGCTTCTTCCGCGACCATGTCGGCGTGCCGCCGACGCTCTATCGCGAGGCCGCGCGGGCGATCTCCTGATCCGGCCTGCCGGGTCCGCTTTTTCAGACTGGTTGATACGCAAGCAAGACGCATTGATAAGCGCAACTCGGACCGCCGCCCTACCCTTGCCGCAACGATCATTCGCAAGGGAACATCGGCATGGCCAAAGTCACCATCTCCAGCGTCATTGACGCGCCGGTCGAAAAGGTCTGGGCGCGCATACGCGACTTCAACGGCCTGCCCGGCTGGCATCCGCGCATGGTGGAAAGCCATATCGAGGACGGCAAGGATGCAACCACGATCGGTTGCGTGCGCAATTTCGAACTCGCCAGCGGGGCGCGCATCCGCGAAAAGCTGCTCGATTTCTCCGACGACAATTTCCTTGTCAGCTACTCCATCCTGGAGACGCCGCAGCCTCTGACAAACCACAAGGCGACCCTGCAGTTGCGGCGAGTGAGCGACGGCGACCGCACCTACGCAGAATGGACCGCCAGTTTCGACGCCGCGCCCGAGGAAGCCGACAAGCTGGCCGAGGGCATGGGCGCCAACGTCTTCCAAGGCGGCTTCAACGCCCTGAAGAACCATTTCGCCGGCCAGAGCTGAGCCATGGCGCTGGCACTGCAGACTTTCGCATCGGTGAAGGACGCCGAGGCGGCGCTGAAAGCGCAAGGCACGCGCTATCTCGGCGGCGGCACGCTGGTGGTGCGCGCCGCCAATGAGGGCGATATCTCGGTCTCCGGCCTCGTCCGCTCGACCGACCCGGCCCTATCGGCCATCGAGGTCGCCGCCGGCAAGGTCCGCATCGGCGCTTCGCTGACCATGGCGTCGATCGCTGGCCACCCGGACCTCGGCACGCTCGCCAAGGCCGCGCGCGCCGTGGGCGGCCCGGCGATCCGCAACATGGCGACCGTCGGCGGCAATCTGTTCGCGCCGGCACCCTATGGCGATTTCGCCGTAGCCCTGCTGGCGCTCGGCGCCACGGTCGGCACGGACGACGGCGAGACACCGATCGAGAGCTTTCTGGCAAAGCGGGACGACAGCCGCGCCATCGTCACCTCGGTCAGTTTCACGCTTCCAAAGGCCGACGGCTTTCGCTTCCTGAAAGTGTCGCGGATCAGACCCAAGGGTGTCTCGGTGCTCAGCATCGCCGCAGTGCTCGAACAGGCCGCCGATGGCACCGTCTCCTCAGCGCGGATCGCGCTTGGCTGCATGGCCGACCGGCCGATGCGCGCCAAGGCGGCAGAAAAGGCGCTGCTGGGCAGGAGGCTCGACCAGGACGGCATTGCGCCAGCGCTGGCCTCCGTGGGCGAAGGCACCTCGCCCATTACCGATCCGATCGCCAGCGCCTGGTATCGCGCGGAAGTCCTGCCGGTTCATCTCGGCCGGCTGCTGCTTGACTGAAAATACCCATCGGGGGGCGCGCGCCTGTCCGATCGCTCGGGCAGGCGCGCAAGGAGGAAAAATGGCAAAGGTTCCCGTCCAGTTCACGCTCAACGGTTCTGAAAAGGCCGAGTTCGTCGATAGCGGCACGACGCTGCTCAACGCCTTGCGCGACAAGATCGGCGACACCTCGCCGAAGGGCGGTTGCCATCAGGGCACCTGCGGCGCCTGTTCGGTCATCATCGATGGCGAACTCAGGCTGTCCTGCCTGACGTTGGCCGAGACCTGCAACGGTACCGACATCAGGACGCTCTCAGGCCTTGCCGAGGGTGGCGTGCTGCATCCCCTGCAGCGTACGTTCCTCGATACGTTCGCCA
This sequence comes from Mesorhizobium carmichaelinearum, assembly GCA_943370265.1. Classification (GTDB taxonomy): domain Bacteria; phylum Pseudomonadota; class Alphaproteobacteria; order Rhizobiales; family Rhizobiaceae; genus Mesorhizobium; species Mesorhizobium carmichaelinearum_A. The sequence continues at coordinate 269,326 of CALRQH020000001.1, read as the reverse complement.
CGCAATGCGGCTTCTGCACGCCGGGCATGATCATGGCCGCCAAGGTTCTGCTCGACCGCGTGCCCAATCCGAGCCGCGAGGACGTTGTCGAGGCCCTCTCCGGCAACATTTGCCGCTGTACCGGCTACGAGCCGATCATCCAGGCGGTGCTGCTCGCGGCCCGCGCCAATTCGCAGAACGCGGCCTGAGGGACCAAAAGCATGGAACTGCGCAAGAACTACTTCGCTGATGTCCGCAAGGACGATCTGCACGAGATCGGCCAGCCCCGGCCACGCTCGGACTCGCCCGGCCACGTCACCGGCAAGACCGCCTATTTCGCCGACCGCAATTTCCCCGGCATGCTGCACCTGAAGATGGTACGCAGCCCGCACCACCATGCCCGCATCCTGTCGATCGATACTTCGGAGGCGAAAAAGCATCCGGGCGTGGTCAAGGTGCTGACCGCCAGGGACGTGCCGCACAACGTCTACACCATCCTGATCCTGATCCAGGTCGGGCCCGAGGATGAGACCGTTCTGGCCGACGGCAAGGTGCGCTGGAAGGGCGAGGCCGTGGTGGCGGTGCTGGCCGAGACCGAACGCGCGGCACAAGAGGCCGCCGCCAAGGTCAAGGTCGACTACGAGGTGCTACCCGCCGTTTTCGACATGGAGGAAGCGCTGAAACCCGGCGCGCCGCTGGTCAACGAATATCACGGCCAAAACTATTATTCCTATGACAGCGGCGCGTGCCGCAAGGTGCGCTTCGGCGATGTCGAGGCGGGCTTTGCCCAGGCCGACCACGTGCTGGAACAGAGCTACCAGTCCTCGCCGATCGAGCACGCGCCGACCGAGACCACCGGCTGCGTGGTGGCGCCCGAGGGCAATGACCGCTTCACCTGCTACACCAACACGCAGGCGATGTTCTTCACCCTCGACAACACCTCGATCATCCTGCAGATGCCGGGCAGCAAGCTGCATTTCGTCGGCGGCACTGTCGGCGGCGGCTTTGGCGGCAAGGTCGACGTCATCGTCGAGCCGATTGCCATCCTCGGTGCCAAGCTCACCGGCCGCCCGGTCTCGTTCATCTACAGCCGAGAGGAGGAGATGCAGATCTCCTCGCCCCGCGCGGCCGAAAAGGTCGTCATCAAGGACGGCGTGATGAAGGACGGCCGCATCATCGCCCGAAAGGTCACCGGCTACACGGATGCCGGCGCCTATTCGCGTCACTCGCCCTATGGCGCGCAGAAGGGTGCGGGCCATTATCCTGGCCCCTACACCATCCCCAATGTCTGGATCGACACCTACTGCGTCTACACCAACCGAACGCCATCGTCGGCCATGCGCGGCTTCGGCGTCACCATCGGCGACTTCGCGCTGGAGGTGCAGATGGACAAGCTGGCGCGGCTGATCGGCATGGACCCGCTCGAATTCCGCTTCATCAACGCCTATCGCGACGGTGACATGAAGGCACATCGCCAGCCGACCGAAGGTGCAGCCTTGATCGAATGCATGCAGGAAGCCTCGCGCGCCGCCAACTGGCCGGTGGCGGAAAAATACCTGTCGATGTCGTCCTACATGAAGGGAGCTTGAGATGGCGATCCGGCGCGGACGCGGCGTCGCCGCGATCAACTATCCGACGGGGATGAACCTCGGCGGCGACCCGACCCAGGCGCTGGTGCATTCGACGCCCACCGGCAATTTCATGGTGACGCTTTCCTCGGTCGATCTCGGCCAGGGCATGAAGCAGATCATGGCACAGATCTGCGCCGAGACGATCGGCGTGCCGACCGACCGCGTCGTCGTCGACACCGCCGACACCGACACCGGCCCGCACTGCATGGGCACGTTCGCCTCGCGCGGCACGCACCGCGCCGGCAATGCCGTCATCCAGGCCGCCAAGGAAGCCCGCCAGGTGATGCTGGAAGTGGCCGCCGACGAACTGGAAGTGAATGCTTCCGACCTCGAAACCGACGGCCAGGGCAATATACTGGTCAAGGGCGCGCCGCAGAAGTCGATATCGATCTTCGACGTCGCACTGTCCGCGCATTTCAAGCGAGGCCGCTCGATCTCCGGCCGCGGCATGTTCCTGATACCGCGCTCCTATCCCGAGAAAGAGACCGGCGCGATGAAGCCGTCGACCTGCTATGCGCATGCCTGCACGGTGGCGGAGGTCGAGGTCGACGACGAGACCGGCGAAGTCACCGTGCTGGCGGTGAAGAACGTCTTCGAGATCGGCCGCGCGCTGAACCCGAAGATGATTGAGCAGCAGCTGGTCGGCGGCTCCTGGATGGGCATCAGCCACGCGCTCTACGAGACGACCGAGCCCTACTATCCCAACCGCGACCATGGCGGCACCGACTTCAACCAGTATCTGATGCCGGGGCCCGGCGATCTCGCCGAGACCGAGATCATCGTGCTGGAGCGCCCTTCCGCCGACGGCCCCTATGGCGCCAAGGGACCGGGAGAAATGTGCGCCAATCCACAGATTCCGGCGGTCGCCAATGCCGTCTTCGACGCCGTCGGCGTGCGCATCGACACGCTGCCGATCACGCCGGAGCGCATCCTGCGCGCGCTCAAGGCGCAAGCTGCGAACTGACGAGATGTCTGGAGTGAATGCCGAAACAACAGCGCCATCGCCGGAGGCGGTGGCGGAGCATCTTGCCGCTTCTCGTTATCTGGCCGATGAAAGCCTGGCCACTGCGATCTTCCTGGCGATCCGGTTGGGCAAACCGCTGTTGCTCGAAGGCGCGCCGGGCGTCGGCAAGACGGAAGCGGCGAAGGCGATTGCCGAACTGCTCGGCCGCGATCTGGTGCGGCTGCAATGCTACGAAGGCATTGATGCCGCGCACGCGCTGTACGAATGGAACTACCAGCGCCAGTTGCTCGCCATCCGCCATGCCGGCGAGCATGAGATCGACATCTATGACGACCGTTTCCTGATCGCCCGACCGCTGCTGCAGGTGCTGCGGGCACCGGAGCAGCGCGTGCTGCTGGTCGACGAGATCGACCGTTCCGATCATGAATTCGAGGCACTGCTGCTGGAATTCCTCTCCGATTTCCAGATCAGCATTCCCGAGCGCGGCACCATCCGCGCCACCGCACAGCCGATCGTCATCCTGACCTCGAACCGCACGCGCGAACTCGCCGAAGCGCTGCGCCGCCGCTGCGTCTACCACTGGATCGGCTATCCCGATGCCGAGCGCGAAGCCGATATCATCATGCTGCGTGCCGGCGATGTCGCTGAAAGCACAGCGCGTGCGGTCGCTGCTGCCGTGCAGACCATTCGCGCCAGGCCACTGGCCAAGCCGCCGGGCATCGCCGAGGCCGTCGAATGGGCCAATGCCGCGACCATCCTCGAAAAGGGCGGCAGCCCGTGGCCCGAAGCCTTCCGCCGTGCCATCGGCGTTCTGATCAAGGACGAGGAAGACCTGTCCTACATCGCGCCCGAGCTTGGCCGCATCGTCGAGGAGGCGCTGGCGTGAGCCGCGACCTCTACAATCCCTTCTCCCCGTTTACGGGGAGAAGGTGCCCCGAAGGGGCGGATGAGGGGCAGCGCGAGCCTCGGGCGTCGGCGCTGCCCCTCATCTGCCTGCCGGCATCCTCTCCCCGTGAACGGGGAGAAGAAAGCCTGCCCCGCGCCGCCGCTCCTTTCCTCGGCTTTGGCCGCCTGCTGCGCCGCTACGGCTTCGCCGTTGCGCCCGAGCAGGTCACCTGCTTCATGCAGGCGGTGACCCTGCTCGGGCCGCGCTCGATGGCCGGCATCCGCGAGGCAGCCCTTGCCACGCTCGCGCCACCGCCCGACCGCCGCGACGAATTCGAAGCGCATTTCCAGAGCCATTTCTACGGCAACACGTCAGCCGTGGTCGAAGGCGACGCCGATGAGGAAACCCGGATCAAGGATGATGGCGGCACCGACGACGAACGGATCGAAGCCGAACAGAGGCAAGAAGGCGGCGAACTGTCCTCGGCCCTGGAGCAGTTGAGCACGCGCGATTTCCAGCGCGACGACGATGGGCTGACCGCCTTTCGCCGAAAGCTCTCCGGCGCCCTGCCCGCCCGCCGTTCCTTCCGCACGGTGCGCACCCATTCGCGCGGCAAGCTCGACCTGCGCCGTTCGCTCAGAGAGATTGTCCGTGCCGATGGCGACGTGCCCTCTCCGCTGCTGCGCCGCCGCCAGACCGTGCCGCGCAAGCTGCTGCTGCTGATCGATGTCTCCGGCTCGATGAAGCTGCACACGGCGGACTATCTCAAGCTGGCGCATGCCGTCGTGCAAAGCGCAGGCCGAGCCGAGGTCTTCACTTTCGGCACGCGATTGACCCGCGTCACCACGGCATTGCGCATTCGCGACCGCGACCAGGCACTGGCGCGCGCGGCCGCCCAGGTCGATGACTGGGACGGCGGCACCCGCATGGGGCCTGCGCTGCTTGCCTTCCTCTCCGTGCCACGCTTTTCCGCCTTCGCCCGGGGAGCGGCAGTGCTCATCCTCTCCGATGCGTTGGAGCGTGGCGGCCATGCCGAGTTGGAGACGGCGATGCGCCGGCTGAGCGCCCGCGCCTTCAGGTTGTCGCTGGCCACCCCATTGGCAGGTGATCCGCGCTTCCGCCCGGTGACGGCAGCGCTCAGCGCCATCCTGCCGGTGCTGGACGATCTCATAGACGGCTCTTCGCTCGCCGGCCTCACCGAGTTCATCCTGTCGCTTGCCCGCATTGCCCCGGCGGCGGCGACAATCTGGAAAAGGGTTTCCTGATGCAGAAAGCCATCGACGCGCATTTCCATATCTGGCGCCAGCAGGACCAGCCCTGGCTGGTCGGACCGATGGTGCCGCGCATCTTCGGCCCCTACGAGCCGATCCGCCGCGACTATCCGATCGAGGAATTCCTCGAAGACCAGAAAGGCTCCGGCGTCGAGAAGGCCGTCTATGTCCAGACCAACTGGGCCAAGGAAGACTTCGAGAAAGAAGTCGCCTTCCTGCAGGAGACCGCCGACGAGGCCGGCTGGCCGCATGCGATCGTCGGCTATGCCGATATGACGGTGGACGATGTCAGGCCACAAATCGACCGGCTGATGAAATACAAACTGCTGCGCGGCGTACGCATGCAACTGCACTGGCACGAAACGCCAGCCTTCCGCTTTGCCGGCTCCGCCGATCAGGTCATCGACCCGAAGGTCTGCGCCAATGTCGCCCGGTTGAAGGATTACGCCCTGTCCTTCGACCTGCAGCTTTTCCCAGCCCAGCTGAAGGACGGGGTGACACTGGTCGGCGAGAACCCCGAAACCAATTTCATCCTCACCCATGCCGGCATGCTGACCGGCATGGAGCCGGGAACCACGGAAGCCTGGAAGGAAGGCCTGCGCACGCTTGCGGCGGCACCTAATCTCTACGCCAAGCTGTCAGGGCTGGGCACTTTCGTTCACCGCAACGACCCCGCGCTGATCGCCTACATAGTCGACAATGCGATAGCCATTCTGGGCTCGGACCATCTGATGTTCGGCTCGAACTTCCCGATCGAGAAGCTGTGGACCAGCCACGCCGAACTGATGAAGGCCCACCGCGAGGCGGTGGGCAAACATGGTGCGGCGGCTGAGGCGGATATTTTCTGGAATACTGCGGCCCGGGTTTACCGGCCGGCGTAGCGCGCCTACTTCACCTCGAACTGCGGGTCGACCGGAATCTGCAGCGCCGTGACCATATGGTTGGTCTGGCCGGCCAGACCGATGATCGACACGAGCTCGCCATGCTGCGCGTCGGTCATGCCCTTGGCCCGCGCGGCGGCCGTGTGCGAATGGACGCAGTAGGAGCAACCATTGGCGGTGGAGACCGCGATGTAGATCATCTCCTTGGTCAGCGGATCGATGGCGTTATCCGCGACCATCACCGCTTTCAACTGCTCCCAGGTCCGCTTCAGCGAAGCCGGGTCATTGGCCAGCCCGCGCCAGAAATTGTTGACGAAATCCGATTTGCGCGTCGCGCGGATGTCGTCGAACACCGCCTGCACGGCGGGAATTTTCTCGACCTCGGCATCGCTGAGAAGTTTTGTGGTGGCCATGGAGTTTCCTTTTCGTTTGGATCGCGGTGTGAGAAAATCTCGTTAAATCATTTGCGATGCAGACAAAATTGCCCCATCCGCAACCTTGGCGCCCATCCTGCGACGCCGACAATTGGCGAAACCCGAGGCGACAAGCCCCCCTCTCCCCGTCACTATACGGGGAGAGGATGCCGGCAGGCCGGTGAGGGGCAGCGCCGACGTTTCGAACAGCTAGGCTTGCCGAGCGTCACCCGCCCGCCATAGACTCGGGCTTCGCGCGAGATACCCAATCGCCAAGCTCAGCCCTGCCCCTCATCCGCCTGCCGGCACCTTCTCCCCGTATAGTGACGGGGAGAAGGGGACCGGCCGCAACCTTACCGCCTCTTTCTGCAACCTCGAAAAAGGGGCCGGCCTCACTGAATCTAATGCACCGCCGCGTACATGATCTTCTCCTCCGTTGCCTCAGCCGGCGAAAATTCCTCGACGATGCGGCCTTGCCGGCAGACGAGAATCCGGTCCGACAGGTTCATGATCTCCGGCAGGTAGGACGAGATGACGACGACGGCGAGGCCCTCGTCGGCCAGCCGGTTGATGATCTGGTGGATCTCGGCGATGGCGCCGACATCGACGCCGCGCGTCGGCTCGTCGAAGATGACGATGCGCGGCTGCTGCACCAGCCCCTTGCCGATCACCACCTTCTGCTGGTTGCCGCCGGAAAGCTCGACGACGCGCGCATTGTCGTTGATCGCCTTGATGTTCAGCGTCTTCGTCCAATCGGCCGATAGCTGCCGCATCTCCTGCTGGTTGATCACCCAGGCTTGTTCACGGCCCGCCGCCAGCAACCCGCCGAACAGGTTCTCGGCGATGCCCATCGTCTCGAAAATGCCCTCGCTCTTGCGATCCTCGGTGACATAGACGATGCCATCGGCCACCGCCTCGCTGGGCACGAGATAGCGCACCGGTCTGTCATCCAGTTCGATGGCGCCGCCACGCAGGAAATCGCGCTTGTAGATGCCGGAGATGATCTTGAAGGTCTCGGTGCGGCCGGAACCGATCAGCCCGAACACGCCGGTGATCTGGCCCTCGAAGATCGAGAAGGACGTGTTGCGCACGACATTGCTCATCGAGATGTCCTGCACCGACAGTACCTTTTTGCCGGCCTTGCGCAGCTTCGCCTCATCGCGCTGCTGGTAAAGCTGCCCCGACAGCGTCCGCCCGACCATGGCGGCGACGATCCGGTCGCGGTCGAAGGCCGAGGTGTCGTCGGTAATCACCAGTTCGCCGTCGCGCAGGATGGTGATGCGGTCGGCGATATCAAGCGCCTCTTCGAGAGCATGGCTGATGAAGACGATCGACACGCCGCTCGCCTTCAGCCGGCGGATCAGCGCGAAGAAGTGGCGTTTTTCTTCCGGCGTCAGCGTCGCCGTCGGCTCGTCGAAGATGATGATCTCGGCATTGTGATGCACAGCGCGCGCGATCTCGACCATCTGCCGCTTGGCGGCGCCCAGCGTCGCCACCATGGCATTCGGGTCGACAGGAAAGTTGAGCGACTGCAGGAACTGCTGTGCTGAAATATACGTGCCGCGCAGTCGGTTGAGGAATTTTTCAGTACCGAGATAGAGGTTCTGCGCCACCGTCATCGACGGCACCAGGCTGGTCTCCTGGAACACCATGGCGATGCCGGCTTCAAGTGCGGCATGCGGCGAGGCGTAGGTGATCTCCCGGCCCTTGTGGAACATCTTGCCCGAGGTGGCGTCGACCACCCCGGCGATGATCTTGGTCAGCGTCGATTTGCCGGCGCCGTTCTCGCCAAGCAGCGCGTGGATCTCACCCTTGCGTAGTGCAAAGGTGACATCCTTCACTGCGGGCACCCCGCGATAGTTCTTGGTGACATTCTCCAGGCGAACGATCGGCTCCATCACATACCTCCCGGTGCCAGGTCGACAGCCAGAACGCGGTCGCCACCCTTGGAGGCAATAAACAGTTGGCCGTCCTTCTCCGCCACGCTGCAGATGCCATGGCGCGTGCCGTTGGCGCGGCTGTGCAGGCTGAATTGCGGCTGCATCTTTTGGTCGAGCTTCGCCACCAGCCCATAGGAGCGGCTTGGCGACCACGGCTTGTGGATGCCCATGGTGCGGATGCCGCCGCATTGCAGCGGTTCGAGGAAGCTGCGGTTCGATGCCAGCGCCGGCGCGATCCAGTAGGCCGGCGGCACCTGGTCGATCATGTCCTGCCGGTAGTGCGTTTCCTGCAGCACGAATTCGATCAGCCGGTTGCGCGGCGCGAACAGCGTCAGCCATGCTCCGCCGTCGGCTGACGGCGACAGTCGCGCCGGATAGCCGGGCAGATGCGTCAGCACCGTCGAGCGATTGCCGGTCGCGCCATCGAAGCGGATGAGCTGATGACGCCAGCTTTCGCTGACCAGCATATCCCGCCCCATGGGGTGAAGACCGTATGGAAACGCAATGTCGCCGGCGACCTTCTGGAAGCGGATCTCGGCTAGTCCGCACCTCCACAGCGATCCGGACGCGCCCTTCTTCATCAGGTCGGCGGCCCATTGCGACGGTGCATGCTCAGCCGAGCCATTGGCCAGCCACAACGCCCCGTCATCGCCATGGGCAAGTGCGGTGATGCAGCCGATCCCGGCCGGCAGCGAAACCTCCTTGCCGGCGATCAGCAGCTGGCCGCTTTCGAGCCCGACCACCAGTTCGCCCGATGGCGACAGGGCCAGCGCCGTGACCGGAGCCGAAAAGGTCTCGACCACGGCCGGCTCGGCGCCCGCGTTGATCGCGTAGATGATATGACCGCTGGAGGCGAGCAGCCGGCCATCGGCAACCAGCAGATTGTCAGGCTCGGCCAGGCTGGTGAGAGCCGACGCATCGTCCAGCCGCGTGTTGGGGCGAAAGGCGCCGTCGAGCGGCGGGATGGTCACCGCCTTGCCGCGAAAAATATCCAGGATCGGATCGAGGATCATGATTTCGCTCCCCAATAGGAAGCGGGGCTGGTCCAGTTCGGATCGGCGCCCGAAATCTTGTAGCGGCCGATGCGGTTGTTGAGGATGCCGCCGACGAACAGGAAACCTTTGTGCTCGCGCATCGAGGTGACCATCGGATGCGCGCCGCCCGAAAGGTCGCCCATCGCCTCGACGATGCCGCCGGTCTCGTTGAACTTCACCACGCCGCCGGTGTTGATGTTGGGGAACAACCATTCGTCCTGCGGCAGCCGGCGCGTCATGCGCTTGCGCATGTCGGGATGGCGCAGCGACAGGTCGAAGCTCGGCGTGCGCATGCCCAGCCACGCCATCCAGTAATTGCCGTCGGAGGCGCGGTTGATGTTGTCGGGATAGCCGGGCATGTCGCGGATCACGCATTCGGCGGTGCCGGCTTTCGGCCCCTCTAGCCAGTAGCGATGCACGCGGCAGGCCCAGCTTTCGGCGAAGAACAGAGACTTGCCGTCATGCGCCATGCAAACGCCATTGGTGTAGCGGTAACCGTCGAGCAGTGTCTTCGTTGAACCATCCTTCGGATCGTAGACCAGCAGTCGGCCGGTGGCGCGGTTCTCGATCGAGTCCAGCGCCCAGTCATGGGCGTCGTAGCGCTTCGTTGAATCCGTGAAATAGATGCGGCCATCTGGCGCGAGGTCGCAGTCGTTGGGATCGCGCAGCCGCGCATCGTCGACGATCGAGGTCCACGAGCGCGACGTCTCGGCCGACAGGCGCTTCACTTCCCGATCCGGCGAGACGGAATAGAGTCCCATGGCGCCGACGCAGCTGATCAGATTGCCTGATTTGTCGAAGGCCAGGCCCAGCGGAAAGCCGCCGATATGGGCGAAGACTTCCGATTTAACATAGTCCGGCGCGAAGAAGCGGACGATCTCGCCATGGCGCGTGCCGCAATAGAGATGATCGTCGCGATCGAGGATGACGTCTTCCGGCCCTTCCAATTCGCCAAGCCCGATATGGTCCGCTTCTGACAATCGATTATCGAGTTCGTAGGGCGTGCCGGAGCCGGGCGCGGCCGACTGCGTTTCGCCCATCTTGAGATAGACCGGCGCGACATAGACCTCGTTCAGCACCTTGTGACGGTTCTTCAGCCAGCGGATGTCGATGGTCACCGCGACCGCCAGCATGATGCCCAGCACCATCTGGTTGGTGCCGGTGCCGTAGCCCAGCCGGATCAGCCCGTTGGTCATGGTCAAGACGATGATCGCGCCCATCAGTCCCTTGATCACCGAGCCGCGCCCTCCGCCGAGGCTGACGCCGCCGACCACAGCGGCCGTCAGCGCCATGATCTCGAGGTTGAGGCCGGTGCCCGGACCTGCCCCGCTCAGCCGGCAAGCGATGAGGAAGCCACCGATCGAGGCGCAGAAGCCGGAGAAGACATAGGTCATGAAGACGGTGCGGCGCACGCGGATGCCGGCATTGTGGGCAGAGCGTCGGGAACCACCCACCGCCAGCACATGCCAGCCGGGCCGCGAGCGCGTCAGCGCGATATGGGTGACGATGGCCAGGATAATCGCCAGCCATACCGAGACCGAGAGCCCCCAGAAGGTGCTGTCGCCGATGAAGTCGAGCACTTTGGACGTCGCGGTCGAAAGCTGCACGTCGGCGGCGTAGGTGGTGACGAGGATATCGAACAGCGCCCGGCCAAAAATGAAGGTGACCAGCGTGGTGAGGAAGGCGCGCAGCCTGAGATAGCCGACGAGATAGCCGTTGATGGCGCCGAAGACGAGCCCGGTGACGAGCGAAGCCGCCAGCGCCAGCCAGATCGACTGTTCGAGGATGAAGAAGACATATACGGCGGAAAAGCAGGACAGCGCGAAGATCGACCCGACCGAGAGATCGATGCCGCCGCCCAGCATCACCACCGTCATACCGGTGACGACCATCGAGAATTCGCCAAGCTGGCGCGTCGATTCCTGCAGCGAGCCAAGCTTGAAGAAGCCGGGAATGATCGAGCCGAACACGCCGAGCGTCGCCACCAGCGCCAGGAACGGGATGGCATTGTCGGTCCAGCGCTTGGTCAGGATCTCGCCGACGACATGGTCGGGCACGAGATTGTAGCGCCAGGACTGGAGGCGTTCGCGAAAGGACATCGGCTGCTGCTATCCGAGAGAAAAGAGAGAAAGGGGCCGAGCTGTCACGGGACAATCGCAACAGGTTTGCGCTGCCCCTCACCCTTACCCTCTCCCCGTATAGAGACGGAGAGAGGGGGTCGCCAGCGTTTGAGCACGTCCCTTCTCCCCGTCACTATACGGGGAGAACGTGCCGGCAGGCGGATGAGGGGCAGCGCCAGGTTCAGGAAAGCCGGGCTTACTTCGCCGCCGCTTCGGCCTGCAATGCCTTCAAATCCCAGCAGCTGTCGGGCTTGAGGTCGGCCTTCGTCGTCGCCTTCTCCAGCGTGTAGATGTAGGTGTGCGACGTGCCGGCCGGCTGGCCGCTCTGCAGCAGGAACTTGATGATGGCGTTCATGTCGCCCGACTGGCGCGCTAGGTCAGTCATGACGACCGCGCCATAGGTGCCATCAGCGAGCTTATCGCAGTCGGCTGCCTTTTCGCCGCCGCCGGTGGTGACCAGGAACACCTTGCCGTCGAGCTTGGCGTCGCGGATCGCCGCGGAAGCCCCCGTCGCGTCACCGTCCCAGAAATCGATGATGGCGCAGATGTCCGGGTTCTGCTGCAGCATCGTCGTCGTCACGTTGCGCGACGTCGTTGCATCCCAGTTGGAGTCGGGCTTGGCCACGACCTTGAAGTCGGGGTTCTTGTCCAGCACCTTCATGATGCCGGCATACTGGTAGAGGCTGGAAGAGTTCGCCTGGTCACCCTGCACCAGTCCGATCTTCTTCGACGAATTCGGGCCGCAGCCCTTGATCGCCGCTTCGGCCTCCAGCTGGCCGAGCCGGTCCCAGTCGCTGCCGACAAAGGCGTCGGCCGGGAAGTTGGCGGGATTGTCGACCAGCATGACATAGGTGCCGGCGGCCTGCGCCTTCTTCATAAGCTTGGAATAGGAGTTGAGGTCGGGCGCGTGGATGATCAGCACGTCAGGCCTTGTGTCCGAAGAGATGGCGTCGGTGATCGCCTGCGCGCCGGCATCCACCACCCAGTTCGGGTCGCGCGTCTCGAACACGCCACCCCAGGCCTCGACTTCCTTCTTCAGGTAATGCGCCCAGCCCTGCGCGAGGTCGAAGCCCATTGCCAGCGGCACCAGCATGACGCGCTTGCCCTTGAGCGCCTGCGCGTAGGCCGCCGGGCCCGGATCGTCGGCGGCAAAGGTTGGCGCCACGAAGGCGGTCACGGCAAGCGCCGTGGCCGCTGCCATCAATGTCCTGATGCATTTCATGTCAGATCCTCTCGTTTCAAGTGTTCATTGCCGACCGACCGGGATGGACCGGACCGGGTACCCCCTAAATGTCGCCCTGCTGGGCAGTCTGCTCGTCGCGTGGATTGATGATGCCGTCGACGATGATGGCGCCGAGCAGGATCGCCGCCTTGATCAGGTTTTGATAAAGCAGCGGAATATCGATGATGGTCATGGCATTGAGCAGGATGCCGATCAGCGCCGCGCCCACCAGCACGTTGCGCACCCCGCCCCGCCCGCCCGAAAGCCCGATGCCGCCGATCACCGCCACCAGCACGATGTCGTAGAGCAGCGTGGAATTGACGACGCGCGTGTTGATCGAATGCAGGCTGGCCGCCGTTAGCAGGCCCGCGACCAGTGATACTACGGCAGAAACCACATAGCGCAGCACCAGCATCGGTCGCACGGGAATGCCGATGTTGCGCGCCGCCACCGGATTGTCGCCGGCGAAATAGATGTAGCGCCCCCATTTCGTGTAGCGCAGGAACAGGAAGAAGACGAAGGCCAGCCCCGCGAAGACGAAGACTTCGATGGGGATGTCGAGGAAGCGAAGGCCGCCCAGAAGCTCAACCCAATGCCCTTCGGGAACCGGCACGGCATCCTGTGTGATCAGTTGCGAGCGCACATAGCCGAAGACGAAGGAGCCGGTGGCCAGCGTCACGAAGATCGCGGGAACATCGGCATAGGCGACCAGAAAGCCGTTGAGCAGCCCGATGGCGAGCACGCCGGCCAGCACATAGGCGAAGGCCAGCCCGTCAGGCGTCCCCGTATTCAGGAGCTGCAGGTACCATGCCACCGACATCGCCATGATCGCCACGGCCGACAGGTCGATGCCCCGCCCGATGATGACGACGGCCATGCCGAGCGCCAATATGCCCAGCACCGAGACCGAGCGCACGATGGCGACAAGATTGTTGGGATCGATGAAGCCGGGCAGGCCTATGGCAGCGGCAACGAACAGGACGACGGCGATGGCAAAGACAATGCCTTCCTGGTTCAGGCGCCTCCAACTCGGCCAGCCGGTCGTCTTCATTGCTGATGTCTTTCACCCCGATGGCAGCGCTGCCATCCCGGATGAAAGCTAATCGGCGCAACGCCGGTTCGTCAAATGAATCCGCGTTCAACAAGCGCTGCTTGCGGCCATATTCCGCGGGTGGCCGGATTGATTGCCGGAACTGGCGCAATGCCCGGAAAATCCTGCACTTTTGGCAATTGGTTGCGCGGATCGGATGCTTCGCGAAAGCTTCGCTCCATGGCCAGGGCGAGCCATGGAATTTGTCTCCGCATTCTCAGCAAAAAGCCGATTTCAATTCCTTGGGCTGTGGCCGGAAACCTCGGCGCCGGCGTGCCGTGGCAATACCAGAAAACGAAACGATGTGATGAGGCCAATGGCGCCGATGACCACGAAGGCGATTCGGAAATCGACGAGATCGAGCGCCGGCTGCGCCCTGGCGATCTGCGACAAATTGAGGATCGCCGCCGCCACCGCGACGCCGAACAGCATCGCCACCTGCTGCAGCATCGAGGACAGTGTCGCCGCCGAACTGCGCTGCTCAACGGCAATGTCGGCGAAGGCCAGCGTGTTGAGCGCGGTGAACTGCATGGAGCGCGACAGGCCGGCGATCAGCAGCAGCGCCAACACCAGCGGCTGCGGCGTCTGCGGCGAGATCGCACCGCAGGCCATGATCGACGCGGAAGCGATGACGCCGTTGACGACCATCACCGAGCGAAAGCCGAAGCGGCGCAACGTCGGCGTCGTCACCACCTTCATGCCGAGATTGCCGAGGAAATAGGCGAGTATCATCATGCCGGCATCGACAGGACTCAGGCCGAAGCCGACCTGGAACAGCAGCGGCAGCAGGAAAGGCGTGGCGTTGATCGCCACCCGGAAGATGGTGCCGGCGGCCAACGTCGAGATGGCGAAGGTCAGCACCTTGAACGGAGAGAGGTCGAGCAGCGGATGCCGGACAACGGCCAGATGCCTAACCGCCAGCCAGCCGATGACGATGCCGGCGGCGATCAGCAGCAGCGTCGGCAGGATGCCGTCCTCCGGATGCGCGATGCGTTCGAGGCCGTAGAGCAGCAAGGCGAGGCCCAGAGACGTGAGAAAGAACCCCGGCCAGTCAAGCGGCTTGGGGTCGGCCTCGCGGTCACCGGGGATGAAGCGCGCGACCAGCGCCAGTCCGGCCAGCCCAAGCGGAATGTTGATGAAGAAATTCCAGTGCCACGACAGATAGGTGGTGATGAAGCCGCCCAGCACCGGCCCGATCACCGGCGCGAACAGCGCCGGCCAGGTGATCAGCGCGGTGGCGGTGAGCAGCTCGGACTTCGACGCATTGCGCAATACCAGGATACGCCCGACCGGCGTCATCAGCGCGCTGCCAAAACCCTGCACCGCGCGTGCCGCCACGAACTCGGTCAGGTTCTGCGAGAAGCCGCAGGCGAGCGAGGCCAGCGTGAACATGGCGATAGCCAGGAGAAAGATGTTGCGCGCGCCGTAGCGGTCCGCGAGCCAGCCCGATAGCGGCACGAACACCGCCATGGTCAGCATGTAGACGGTGATGCCGATGCTCATCGCCACCGCCGGCACGCCGAAGGACTGCCCCATCTGCGGCAGCGAAGTGGAGATGATCGTCGAATCCAGGAACTGCATGAAGAAGGCAATGGCAACGATCAGCGCCACCCGCCGCGCATTCGCCGCGTCAGGCTTCGAAAAGGCTTCCTTCTGGGGAGTGACGTTCATGGGCTGGATAGTCCGGGGAAAGTTCGATGTCATCGGCGACCGCGCAAAACTGGCAGCTTGCTCGACGGCGGATCGGTTTGAACAGCATTCGGCGGGGGTCGTCCAGACAATGGGTCAACAAACTTTCGTGTCGCATCCTTCCTGTTGTGGCGCGCCCTGTTGTGTAATGAATACAGCCTCGCCGCCGAACTGGCTGATGACACCAGCGATCTCGTTTCGCTCCCTCCGGGCAGGACCTTGCGCATGAAACCCATCTACATCGACTATCTGAACGCCCTCGACATCGAGGCACTTGCGATGACCGACGGCGAGATCATCGACGCGGTCGAGGCGGGACTGGTGGCGCAGGGCAAGGGCCAGACGGTGATCGAGCCTCGCGTCCATCTGGAGCCCGATCCATCCTTCCACGGCCATTTCAACGTGCTGCGCGGCTATGTGGCGCCGCTCGATGCGGCCGGCGTGAAGATCGTCGGCGACTACGTCGACAACTATCTGCACGGCCTCCCGTCGGAATTCGGCATCCTCAACCTGTTCGATCCACGCACCGGCACGCCGCGTGCCATTCTCGACGCCACCGTCATCACCGACATGCGCACGGGCGCCGTCACCGCCATCGGAGCCAGGCATCTGGCGCGCAAGAACTCGAAGGTGCTCGCTCATATCGGCGCGCGCGGCACCGCCTACTGGAATGTGCGCCTGCTCGATCATCTCTTCGATTTCGACGAGATCCGCGTGCATTCGCGCCGCCCGGAAAGCCGCGACGGCTTTGCCGCGAAACTGTCGGCCGATCTCGGCAAACCCGTCATCTCGGTCGCCGATTGGGAAAGCTGCGTTAGGGGTGCCGACATCGTCGTCGAGGCGTCGCGCCTGCCCGAGCCGCAGCCGCTCCTGAAGACGGAATGGATCAAGCCCGGTGCGCTCGTGGTGCCCTATGGCACGATGAGCGCGGTGGAGTTGTCGCTGACCGACATCATGCAGAAGATGGTCGTCGATGACTGGGGCCAGTGCAAGGGCGGCAAGTTCGGCTCGCTGCGCGCCCATGTCGAGACCGGGCGGCTGAGCGAAAACACGCTGCATGCCGAGCTCGGCCAGATCGCCGCCGGCCTCAAGCCGGGACGCCAGAGCGATGACGAGACGATCCTGTTCTGGCATCGCGGCCTGTCGCTGTCCGATATCGCGCTCGGCAAGGCGATGCTGGCCAAGGCAGGAGAAAAAGGCATCGGCCAGAGGCTGCGCTTCGCATGAGCGCGCTCGTCCTCACCGGCTCCGGCGTCAGCGTCGGCGATGTCGCATCCGTCGCCCGGCAAGCGCGCAAGGTGGAAATCGGACCCGATGTCGTCGGCAGGCTGGAGAGGGCACGAAAAGTGCTCGACGAGGCCGCCGCTTCGGGCCAGCAGATCTACGGCCTGAACACAGGGCTTGGCGCCAATCTCGGCACATCGGTCGAAGGCGACGCGTCAGCCTTCCAGCGCCAGTTGCTGGAGGGACGCAGCGGCGCGGTCGGCGATGTCCTGCCCGAGGCAGCCGTTCGCGCGACCATGCTTGCCCGCATCGCCATGCTGTCGGCCGGCGGCTCCGGCCTGTCGCCCGCCGTTTACGCCGCACTCGTCGACGCACTCAATGCCGGCATCCATCCGGTGATGCCGTCGCTCGGCTCGATCGGCGCCGGCGACCTTGTGATGATGACAGCCATTGCACGCATGCTGATCGGCGAAGGCGAAGCGGACTATCAGGGCCGGCGCATGCCGGCGGCCAAGGCGCTCATGATGGCCCGCCTCGCCCCGGCCAGCCTCGCGCCCAAGGACGGCCTGTCGCTGATCAACGCTTCGGCGGCTTCGACCGGCGGCGGCGCACTGGCAATCGCCGATGCGTTGTCCGCTTTCGTCCAGCAGCAGCAGGCCGGCGCACTGACCATGGAAGGCATCGGCGCCAACCGCACCATCCTCGATCCGCGCCTGCACATGGCCAGGCCGGCCGCCGGCCAGCAGGAAGCCGCCAAGGAGTTGAACCGCCTGCTGGCGCGCGAGGAGGCGCCGGCGCCGACGACTTTGCAGGATCCGCTGTCGATCCGCTGCATGCCGTCGATCCATGGCGCGCTGATCGAGGCGATCGACCGGGCGAGGCAAGCCGTCGAGATCGAGCTCAACGCCGCCGCCGACAATCCGCTGGTGCTGGGCGAAGACGGCGTCGTGATGTCGACCGGCAATTTCCACACCGCCTCGCTGTCGCTGGCTTTCGAGATGCTCGGCCTCGCCATTGCGCAAACCGCGGCAGCCTGTGCGGCCCGCTTCATCCAGCTCACCGGTTCGGGTCGCAACGGCCTGCCAAAATATCTGTCGCCGGTGGGCGGTGCGTCCGCCGGCTTCGTGCCTCTGCAGAAGACGGCAACCGCCATTCTCGGCGCCATCCGCCACAAGGCCAATCCGGTGATGCTCGATTTTCTTCCGGTTTCGGAAGGCGTCGAGGACCACGCCACGCAAACGCCGCTCGCCGTTTCGAAATGCGCCGAGATGATCGTGCTGTGGCGGCGACTGATCGCGTTCGAACTGATGGCCGCCGCCCAGGCGGTCGACCTGCGGGGCGGACTGACGCTGGCGCCGGCCACGGCCGCTATTCATGGCGCGGTGCGCGCGCTGATCCAGCCGCTGAAGGAGGATAGGCCGCTCGGCATCGACGCGGACATGCTCAATACCGCTCTCGCCGACGGGACGTGGCAGGCGTAGCCCTGTGTGCCCGGGTCGTGACGATCGCCGCCGTTTACTGGCGACGCGGAGTTGCGGGATTAATGCGGCTCGAGGTCTTGGTGCAGTATGCCAGCTTCAATGACCAAGAAGAAAGTCAGCGTCAACTTTGATGTGGAACGATTTTCCTCAATCCCTACGAACAATCGCCCCACCATTCTCGGCGATACCGATCGCGATCCGGTCACCAGAAACAATCCCGCCAATATCACACACCACCAGCGGCATGCTGATCCCGTAGAGAAATTCGGCGACGATGGCCCCTACCGCCAGGATCGGGTCCGGCCGTTCCATGAGAATGCCGGCCGGCGCCGTGCCCCGACGGATCGCTTCGGCCAACACCGAGGATGAGGATGATGAGCCGCGTCCGCTCGGCATGACCAGGATCCTGCCGGCGACATTCTGGCCAAGACCCGGATGCGAATGGTCGATGATCTCCCCGGTTTCGGCGTCGATGCCGCCCCAGAAGCTGAGCGGTTGCGAGAAAACCAGCGCCTTTCCTTCAGCCTCCCCTGCCAGTTGGAAGGTCCCGGTTCTTTCGAAGGCCTCCAGCATTCGCGTCATGAGCCGCTCCGCACGACATGCCCGACCGCGGCGGAGCGGATGCAATCCTTCATGTCGGCGAAGGCGACGGTCACGCCGATATTGCCCGGCGCGTAATGCGCCCATTTGCCGGAATTGGTCATCACCACGCCGTCGAGCCGCTCAAGGATCGAGGTGACATAGGTGCAGGTATCAGTGACCGGGATGAGGCCGAAAGCCTCCATGCCGGCCAGCGCGCCCTCCTCCTGCAATCGCGTCAGCGTCGCCCGACCGGTGTTGACATAGATCGGGATGCCCCTGCCCGGCGCGATTTCACGCAGCAGCGGCAACAAACGCATCCATTCCTCACGCGAGAAATGCGGCGTGCCCAGCGACACGGCCGAGAGCGGTGCGCCGTCGGGCACGCTCGACAGCCTGGCCAGAGCATGGTCGATGTCGGCGCGGCTGATACGGATCGTCTCCTCGGGTGCAATGCTTTGAAACGCTTCGTCGAGGGTCCTAGCCTCCGGTGTGATCCCGACCGCATGAAACAGCGCCACTGCGCCGGTCGTCGCAGCCGCCGCGCCCAGCGCCTTCAACTGGTCCTCGTCGCGCGGCTGCGGCAGCGCTGCAATCACCGGAATGCGGTCGCCGCTGGCTTGCCCGATGATCAGCCCGACGCCGACAAACAGGCTGTCGCTCGGTTCCGGGTCGGCAACGGCAAGCTCGAACAGGATGCGGCCGCGCCGGTTCTTGCCCAGATGCAGGCCCCAGGCCGGCGCGCGTCCGGTCATGGCGCAGCACAGGTCGATGAAATCGCCGTAGCGGTTGGTGCGCGCGCCAATGACGGAATTGGCAAAGACGATTGCGTTGGATTCCCCCCAGGCGATCTGTTGCCCGAGGACCGGCCGGAAGCGCGTCTGATAAGGCGCGCAAGTGAACGTGGCCTGGCAGCCGAGCTCCATGTGCGCCTTCATCAGCCGCCGTGCCGGCACCTCTTCCGCCGCCGGCATCCTCACCATGCCGGGATGGATGAGGTCGAACGAGCCGACGTTCAGAGTGGTCGGCACCCGGACGCGGCCACCGCCCTCGACCAGTCGCTCAACGAAATCGAGCCCCGCCTTGCCGTGGTAGAGGCAGCCGTCGATATGAGCGCCGGCAATGTCGAGCAGGCTGCCAGCGCCAACCGCGTTGGAGAACGCGACGAGGATCTTCATGGCGGTGGCCGCGGACGGGCCTTGCTCGCCGTCGAGCATGGATAGGTCATGCGCACTCAGTTCAAGCGTCATCGTAACTCCGGGCCTTACTCGACCTTATGGCGGGACAGCGCCCCCTCTGTCCTGCCGGACATCTCCTCCACATGGGGGGAGATCGGCAGCTTCGGCCCTGGCGCTCATTCTTGCAACGCAGGAGATTTGCGAAACCGGTGATGACAGCCAATCTCCCCCACGTGGGGGAGATGTCCGGCAGGACGGAGAGGGGCGCGAAGGAACGCGACCGCCCACATAATCCATGGTTCTATTCAGCCCGCCGCAATCAACACCGTGCTTTCCGGCGACCAACGCAGCACGACGTCCTGTCCTTCCGACAGCCGATCAGCACCGGTGTTCTGCACGATGACCTTCAGCGTCTGGCCGGCACGCTCGACGAAATAAGTACTGTTGTTGCCGGCGAAGATGCGCTTGGAGACCTGGCCCTTCAGCGTGTTGGCGTTGCCGTCCGAAGCCCCGGCGTCGGTGGCAATCCGAATACGTTCAGGCCGCACGGCGCAGCTGGCCTTGGCGCCGGCGGCAAGCGTTGCGCCCGCACCTGCGGCGATCGCTGTACCGTCCGGCAGCCGGATGCCGTTGCCGGTCGAGTCGCCGCGAAAAATGTTGGCGTCGCCGAGGAAAGTGGCGGCGAATTCGCTTTTCGGCCGGTCGTAGATTTCTTCCGGCGGTCCCTCCTGCACCAGTCTGCCATCGCGCAGGATGCCGATGCGGTCGCTCATCGTCAGTGCCTCTTCCTGGTCGTGGGTGACGAAGATGGTGGTGATGCCGATCTCGCGCTGGATGCGCTTCAATTCGATCTGCATGTCGACGCGCAGCGCCTTGTCCAACGCGCCAAGCGGCTCGTCGAGCAGCAGCACGCGCGGCTTGGTGACGATGGCACGGGCGAGCGCCACCCGTTGGCGCTGACCACCCGACAGCTGGTGCGGCCGGCGCCCGCCAAGCTTGCCGAGTTGCACGAGATCGAGCGCGCGCTGCACCTCGGTCGCAATGGTCGCCTTTGCCTCCCCGCGCACCGACAGGCCGAAGGCGACATTGTCGGCAACGCTCATATTGGGAAACAGCGCGTAGTTCTGGAACACCATGCCGATGCGCCGCTTTTCGACCGGCACCCGCTCGACGCTCTCGCCGCCAATGGCGATACGGCCACTGTCAGGGAAGTCGAACCCGGCGATCTGTCGAAGCAGCGTGGTCTTGCCGCTGCCGGATGGACCGAGCAGCGCATAGAAGCCGCCATCGGCGAAATCGATGGAGACGTCATCCAGTGCCTTGTGCGCGCCAAAGCTGCGCGAGACGTTCGATACCTGCACGCCGGCCATTATTTCTCTCCGCCGAATTTGAAGAACCGCGCCGTGAGCAGCATCAGCGCCATCGACACGACAATGATGATCGTCGAGACCGCATTGATCTCGGGCGTGAAGCCCTTGCGGATCGCGGCGTAGATTTCGACCGGCAATGTCGTCTGGCCTGGCGTCGACAGGAAGTAGGAGACGACGAACTGGTCGAACGAGACGGCAAACGCAAACAGCCCGCCGGCGATGACGCCCGGCATGATCCACGGCAGCGTCACCCGCATGGTGACCTGCCACTGGTTGGCGCCGAGCGAGCGCGCCGCCTCCTCCAGTTCCGGCGCGAAGGTCTGCAGCCGGGCCGAGACGACGACGATGACATAGGGCAGCGCCAGCGCGACATGGCCGAGCAGGATGGCGAACAAGCCGCGTCCGATGCCGACGCCGAAGAAGAAAATCAGCATCGCGGTGCCGGTGATCAGCCATGGAATGGCGATCGGCGGAAACAGCAGCGCCTGCAGGACCTTCTTGCCGCGAAACTCATAGCGAAAAAGCGCCAGCGAGGCCGCGGAGCCCAGCACCACGCAGATGATGGTTGTGATGACGGCGATCTCGAGGCTGTTCCAGGTCGCCGAGATCAGCTGGTCGTTCTGCCACAGCGAGGCATACCACTCCGTCGTCCATTCGAACGGCAGCTGGTAGAAGGGCGAGACGTTGAACGACATCAGCGCCATGATGATGATCGGCAGGTAGAGGAAGGCGAGCAGCAGCCCGATATAGAGGCGTCCCAGCCATTCGAGGATGCGGGTCGTCATCATCACGCGGCCTTCCGCAGCACCGGCGAGGCAATCGCCAGGATGACCAGCACGACCGCCAGCAGGATGAAGGAAAGTGCTGCCCCCAGCGGCCAGTTGAACACGGCGACGAACTGGTCCTCGATCACCGTGCCGTAAAAGGTACCGGTGCGACCGCCGAGGATGCGCGGCTCCATGAAGGAGCCGACGACGGGCACGAAGATGAGTGCTGCGCCCGCCACCAGTCCGGGCATCGACAGCGGGATGATCACCCGCTTCAACACCTGCAGCCGAGAGGCGCCGAGCGAGCGACCGGCTTCGATCAGCGAGTCATCGATCGCCTGCAAGGTGAGATAGCAGGTCAGTACCATGTAGGGCACGTAGGAATGCACCAGGCCGATGATGACGGCCGGGTAGGAATACATGAGATCGATGTTGATCTTGAACGGCAGCACGGCGTTGAGGGCTGTGTCGAGAATGCCGCCCTCGCGCAGCACCATCGCCCAGGAGAAGATGCGCACCAGACCGTTCGACCAGAACGGCAGGATGACCAGCAGGAAGATCGCCTCGCGGCTGCGGCCCTTCAGTACCTTGGCCAGCACGTAAGCGGCGGGATAGCCGAGGACGACGCACCACAGCGTCACTTCGAGGCCGAGGCGCAGCGAGGCCAGCAAGAGCGTCAGATAAAGGCTCTGCGAGAAGAAGGCGGCATAGTTGCCGAGCGTGAACGCCCATGGCTTTCCCGACAGCGGCAGGTCGGTCATGAAGGAGAAGAAGACCATGGCCGAGAGCGGCAGGAAGATCGCCACCGTCAGCCACAGGTAGGCCGGCGCCAGCAGGGGCAGAGCCGATCTCAGCCCGCCGCGCGACGCGACCGCGCCCTGTACTGCCATGATACCCTCCTCCCCAGGATTGAAGAACCAGCCGGCGCGAGCCGCCGGCTGGTCCGGACGTGCGTACTACTTCACGTCGACTTTCAACTGCTGCCAGAGCGCCAGATAGGCCTCGCGCTGGGCGTCGGTGACCGGCGCCTGGAACTGGATGCGCTTGGCCACCGCCGGGTCACCCATCACCTTGCGGTTGAAGGAATCCTCGGGCAGCGCTTCCACCGCCTTGGTGTTGGCCGATACCGGAGCTCCGACCTTGGTGACCCATTCGACATAGAACTTCGGGTCGATCATGTAGTTGATGAAGGCTTCAGCGCCGGCGACGTTCTTGGAACCAACCGGGATGGAGAACGCGTCGAGCCAGGCGACGGCGCCTTCCTGCGGAATCACCAGCGAGACCGGTAGCTTGAAATGGGTCTTGGCGCGATCGGCCGAGCCGCTCCAATAGGTGCCGATGTCGATCTGGTTGGAAGCGACCATCTGGTTCCAGTCGTTCTCCGAGCTCCAGAAGGTCTTGATCTGCGGCATCAGTGACGTCAGCTTCGCCTTGACGGCATTCATGTCCTTGATGTCGTTGATGTTCTGGCCGGTGGCGATGGCGCCGAACTGCACTGCCTCGACAGCGTCGTCGCGGATGACGACACGGCCCTTGTGAGCGGGATCCCACATCTCGGCGATGCTCGTCGGCGGCTTGTCGAAGGACTTGTCGTTGATGGCGAGTGCGGTCAGGCCCCAGACCCATGGCACGCCATAGACCTTGCCGTCATGGTCGAGCATTGGCGACCCCGCCTTGTCAGGGCTGATATTGGCATAGTTCGGCAGCTTGGAAACGTCGATCGGCTGGATCAGCTTTTCAGACATCGCCTGATCGTTGAAAGCGGCGTTGATCATGACGACATCGTAGAGGCCGGGATTGGTCCGGATCTTGGTCAGCATTTCCTGTTCGGAATTGAAGAAGTCGTTGACGACCTTGTTGCCGGTCGCCTTCTCGAAGGCGGCGATGGCCCAGGGCTCGTCGGCGCCATAACCTTTCCAGTTGAGCACATGCACTTCATCGGCCTGGGCGGCAAAGGCCAGTGCGGAGGTGAAGACGGCGGTCGCCGTCAACAGGGTAGTCAGATTGGGCATGCGCATGGTTCGTTCCTCTCTTTGGTTTGCCCGGTTCCCGGGCTTGTCAGGCTGTAAGATGGGCCTCTTGGTTCCGGCTACCGCTCGCGGCGGCATGGCTCAGGAATGTCTGGATCTCGGCGTCGGTCGGCGCGGACGAGCCGCCATGGCGGGTGACCGAAAGCGCCGCGGCGGCATTGGCGTAACGAGCTGCCTCGAAAGGCTGCACGCCGCGCGAAAGCGCGCTGACAAAGGCGCCGATATGGGTATCGCCGGCGCCATTGGTATCGACGGCCGCAACCTTGAAACCGGGAATGGTCCGAGCGCTGCCATCGGCCAGCCGCACATGGCAGCCCTTGGCGCCGGCGCGGATGACGACGCCATCAGCCATCGGGCAATGTTCAGCCAGAAGCCGTGTCGCGAGCATCGCTACATCGCCCGGACCGGCAATGTCGGCGGCTTCCGACGTGTTGCAGCTCAGCCATGTGGTACGGGCAAGCACCCGCGACAGGATGGGGCGCGTGATGTCTGAAATGACCGGCGTCGGATCGAAGACGAAAGGCGTTTGCGCCGGCAGTGCCTCGATCCAGTCGGTGAGTGCGTCACGACTGCCCGGATAGCTCAGCGTATAGCCGGAGGTGAACACCCAATCCTCCGGCGCGACCGATACCGGCGCCATCATGTCGAGGCTGAGCACGCTCTCAGCACCTGGCCACGAGACGAAAGTGCGTTCCGCGTCGCTGGAGATCATGGCGACGCAATTGCCGCTGTCCATGATCGGCGAAGGCGGCGTCAGCGTCTCGATGCCTTCGGCGGCGAAGGCGGCGCGCAGGAAATCACCGTTCGGGCCGCTGCCGAGTTGGCCGCCGAACACCACCTTCATGCCGGTGCGAGCGGCCGCGACCATCATGTTGAAGCCGCCACCGGCGACCTGGGCATAGCTCGATGCCGTCTTCTCCATGCCCGGCGCCGGCAAGGCGTCGATGCGGTAGACATAGTCGACCACCGCGCTGCCGATATGGACGAGACGCCCGCTCATGCCGCCGCGTCCTTGCCCGAACCGGCTTTCGCCAGCCGCGCCGCGACGAGGTCGCCGGCAAGCGCGCGAACTTCGGCAATATCGATGCCGACAAGCCTGGCGATGTGCTGTTGCGGCAGCCGCGAAAAACCGGTGCAGGCGCCTGCCATGCCGGCGGCGATGGCGCCGATCGTGTCGGTGTCGCCGCCGAGATTGGCGCTGATGACGGCCGCCTGCCAGGGGTCGCCATTGGCGACCTCGAGCACGGCGAAGGCCGCAGGCACCGATTCCTGGCTGGCGACGCCGGTGCCGACCAGATCGGTGATCAGGCGGATCGCCTCTTTCATGCTCTTGCCGCGCACAAGCGCCTGCGCCCAGCCGATGCGCGCGGCGATATCGCCGCCGGTGACCCAGTTGCCAAGCTTTGTCCCGAGTTCGGCCGCTGCGATCGCCTGCTGGCAAGCAGCGCGCCAGTCCGAACCGGCAACGCCGCTGCTGATGGCGGCGGCAACGGCGCTTGCCGAGGCAATCGCGATCGACGTGTTGTGCGTGGCGCGGCAGGTTTCCGCTACCTTGGCGACCAGCACGTCAAGCGGCTCCAGCGGCATCATGATGCCGACTGGCGCGATGCGCATGGCCGCTCCATTGGTGTCACCACTGCGCCCGGCCTCCTCGGCCGGCATGCCATCGTTGATGGCGTCGATGGCGCGCTTGGTCGACGGCCCCAGAAGATCGTAGCTGCCGCGCGCCTTGACCTCGCGCTCCCAGTCGAGCAACGCATTGACCCAGCGCGTGTGGTCGAAGCGCTCGCCTGATTCGACCAGGATGCGGCCAAGCAGCAAGGCCTGTTCCGTATCGTCGGTGATGGTGCCGGCCGACAGTCCCTTCGACACCGGATGGTCGGCGAAGGGCGCGACGAAATCCTCGACATGGCCGTAGGCATCGGCAATCCTGGCCGGTGACAAAAGCTGCGTCGGCATGCCCAGCGCATCGCCGAGCGCTCCGCCGATGAGTGCGCCCATGGCGCGGTCGAACGTATCCGCGGCTTTGTCCGACATCGCTCAGAACCTCATATGCAGCGCGAAATGCGCGGGGTTGAGCAGGCTGGTGACATATTCGATCGGCCGGTCATCGGCGGCGCGGGTCAACCGGCGTCCACGCAGGAACGGCGTGCCTTGCGGGCAACCGAGGATGGCGGCGTCCTCGGCATTCAGCATCTCGATCTCGATCCATTCCTCACCATGATCGGGCACGAGGCCGGCCGCGCGCAGCGTCTGGTGCAGCGATCCCTCGCGCAGGCCGCGCAGCGGCACGTCTTCGAGTTCCGGCGACAGCGGCAGGCGGCTGCGCTCGATGGAGATCGCGTGGCCATCACTGGCATTGGTTCGCACACGGTCGACGGCGATGAAGAACGGGCTTTCGATCTCCAGCAATGCGGCGAGATCAGTGTCCTCGATCACCTCCAGTCGCAACGTCCGGGTCTCGGCATTGGCGCCCGCATTGGCCAGGGCCCGCGACCAGCCGATCGAATCGTCAACCGGCTTGCCGTCGAAGGTGACGAACGAACCGATGCCGACCTTGGTGGTGATCAGTCCGCGGCTGGACAGTTCTTCCAGGCCCTTGCGGACGGTGTTGCGACTGACGGAAAAGCGCTGGACGAGTTCGTTCTCACTTTGCAGGCGGTCGCCGAAGCCAAGAACGCCGGAGCGTATCTCATGCTCCAGAACGGTGGCGATCTGCTCGGGCTTGCCCGTGCCGGGAGACAATTGAACCGCGCCGCGTTTCATATGGGTACCTGTTCAGTAAACCTGTATGATCCTGTTCAATAAAGGGACAAAAAAGCGCTGTCAATGGAGGGCGCGACGCGGCACAGCGGCGGCCCTGCCGCAAACTATAGGCAGAGAATTCGGTGGAATATGAGAATTGGAGACTGTTACCGGTTCGAAATCTTGCCCGGTTCGACCAGTATGTCCGCCTCGATGGCCGCGTTGATGAAGGCCGCCCGCGCCACCCAGGCTTCCCGCGTGCCTTCCAGCACGGCAAGGCAGGCCTTGCGGGCCACCATGTGCCGCTGCCCGGTCACCACGGGCCAGCGGTTGATCAGGATGTCGGCGGCCTGCGCCACGCGCTCCACATTGAAAATCGTGTTTCCGGATCGGCCGAGCACCACCTTGACCGGCTCATCGAAACGCTGATCTTGCACCACAGCCCATCTCCCCGAAGTCGACGTCTCGATTCGCGGCCTTCAATTCCCGGTGATGTGATAGGTTCCGTGCGGAAGGTGCAAGATGCCCGAGTCCAATAGCCAGTCCAATAGCCAGAAAAATCCGAAACTGATCGTCGTGATCGCGTTCGATCGCGGCGACGACGGGGAACTATACCCCGCCTTTGGGCCCGCCGACCAGCAGAGCGAGGATCGCGCCATCCGCACCGCCAGGGCCTTGGCGGCAAAACATGCAGGTGTCATCGCCTGGAGCCGCGATGCCGATCCTTCACTTGGCGAATACGGTCCGCCAAGGACACTCTTCGTCAGCGGCGACGTTCCCGACATGGAGTGACGCTACGGAGCCCGGCGCGTGCGCCGGCGCAGCGTCCGCTTCGGCTTGAATGCGGACTCCGGCTCCGCGGCCTCCGTGGCAAGGCGCAGCTGCCGTAGCCTTTCCGTCTTGGCCGCGCGAGATGCAGCCTCAAGCTGAATTGCCTGCCGTGCCTCCCGGTCGGTGCGCTGGAATATTGTCTGACGTTCGCTTTCCGTGCTCATACAATCACAACGATATTGTCACCCGGATCGTTCCGACATCTGCATCCAGGCCCCCGGTCAAATCAAAACGAAATACTAATCTGGACCTCTGACGCGGAACTGTTTCCCATTCGGTCCGTTGTGCTTCGGGTCGTTTGTTCCAATGACCTCCAAACAGAGGAATACTCAGATGAACTTCAAGATGCTCACGATGGGCGCGATGGCGCTTGCAATGATGACTGGCTCAGCACTTGCCGCCGCCGGCGGCAATACGGCCGCGCTCGACGATCCCCAGAAGATGGCGCCTTTCTATACGGATTCCGGCATGAAGACGATGAGGTCCGACAAGGAATTCAAGGCTGCCTGGATGGCGATGAAGAAAGAAGACCGTGCCTCGGTGCTGAAGGATTGCGGCGATAACGTCATCGGCAAGTCGCATGACAATTTCTGCGCCAAGACCAAGCAGCTCGGCGGCGCCAACTAAGCACTTCCATTCTGGCAGCATGCCAGGAACAGAATAAGGAAAAGGCCGGCCTTGTGCCCGCCTTTTTCCTTTAGGCGACCCAACCCTGCAGCGGTTGCGTGCCGGCGTCGCCAGCCGAATCTAATCCGACGAGCCGCCGGCAGCCCCCTCGCCATTTCCCGCGCCGGGCAGAACTCCAAAATCCTGGGACTTGATCCCCTGCTCCGCCGTCAGGAAGCCGTCCGAAGCGAGACCGCGCCGCAGCAATTCCCGGACAGCCGCCGAGCGGCTGGGCATACGCTTGTCGAACCGCCAATTCTCAAGCGCTGCGAGTTCGTCAGCATTCAGCATGATCTGCAAACGTTCGGGACGTTCCAGTTCGGCCATTTGCGCCCTCCAGCCGTTCAAGACCAAAAGTACGGTGAGTTAGTATGTGTCTCACTGCGAGTAAAATTAGGGTGGCGCTCAAACGACGTCAAGGCCTGCTGATGGGTAGCTGACGCAAGACACCAAGGATGATCAGTGACCGCCGGCTGCACAACCGTCACACTATTATAACTAATTGATTTTATTGTTATTTTTGAAAAATCGTTTGCAAGAAACAAGATGTCGGCGCACTGTCGATACCGAGGGGACAAACGTTCCGGAAAGGAAGGTTTCCCATGCGATTCGAGTATTCGTCTCAACTGCGCGAAGACGTCAATTCCCAGGTTCAGGCCGCGCTGCATGCCAAGGGCATCGTCAACATCAGCCTTGTCGCCGAAGAGGTGCGGTTGCGAAACCTCGCCGAAAACATCGCGTTGGAAGACATCGAATATCTGGTGATGCACTCCGCTCAACTCTACGGCGCGCCCATCGAATTCGACGGCGACATGACAAGTTGCGATGGCTCTGGCATCGCGGCGACCTCGCCGGACCGCCGCATGACCCATTAGCGTTTTCAAGTCCGATCGCTCGGCTGCATGACGCGTTGTAGCGAGCAGCAGAGTTGAAACTGCCTTCGAGAATTGGCATCGAGCGATCTCATGCCGTGCGTCCGAAAGCAACCGGCCTCCCCGGCCCCGGACGCATCTGATGCCAACCAAAATGCCAGCCTTTTGCGTTCCGACCCGGCAATCGACGGTTTCCTGGCGCAAAAGAACCGCCTGACATGGAACCGAACGGCTCGCCGGGTGTTGGTTCGATCGGGGTGGGCAGTCGTGACATTTTCCGCAGGTACTTTAAATAGGCTCAGTCACCTTCGCGCTCGGTCAGGCAGCAGAGCCGCTGGAGCGGGCTTGATCCATTGGGTCCTGTTTGCCAGCAGCTCCGCAATTCTCTCCAGATGGCCAGACGAGACCCGATGCTAGCAAAACAGCCAATCGAGACCGACGACCTTGCTTTCCTGGACGGCGGCGGCGAATTGGGATGTCTTGTGGCGACCTTCGATTGGGCGGCGACATCGACAGGTCCCATCTCGACCTGGCCGCAAAGCCTCAAGACTTCCGTATCCTTGATCCTGCGCTCGCAGGTGCCGATCGTCATGCTTTGGGGCGAGGACGGCGTCATGATCTACAACGACGCCTATTCCGTGTTCGCCGGCGGCCGTCACCCGCAACTGCTCGGATCGAAGGTCCGCGAAGGCTGGCCCGAGGTGGCGGATTTCAACGACAATGTCATGAAGGTCTGCCTGGCCGGCGGCACGCTCGCCTATCGCGATCAGGAACTGACGCTGAACCGGTCGGGAAGGCCTGAACAGGTCTGGATGAACCTCGACTATTCCCCCATCCTCGACGAACGAGGCCAGCCCGCCGGCGTTATTGCGATCGTGGTCGAGACGACCGCAAAAGTCGCCGCCGAACGCTGGCAAAAGAGCGAGCGCGACCGTCAGCGCCAGATGTTCGAACAGGCGCCGGGCTTCATGGCCATGATGTCAGGCCCCAACCATGTCTTTGAACTCACCAATGCGGCCTACATGCAATTGGTCGGCCACCGCGATGTCATCGGCATGCCGGTTCGCGAAGCTCTGCCGGAAGTGGCGGGTCAGGGGTTCTTCGAACTGCTCGACCAGGTCTTTGCCAGCGGCGAAGCCTTCGTCGGATATGCCTTGAAAGCGGAGTTGCAGCGCACCCCCGGCGCGCCAAAGGAAGAGCGTTTCATCGATCTGATCTACCAGCCTGTTCGCAATCCGGTCGGTGACATCATCGGCATCTTCGTCCAGGGCGTCGACGTCACGGATCGACTGATTGCCGAACGCGCGTTGCGCCAGAGCGAGGCCCAGTTCCGCACGTTTGCCGAGGCGATGCCGAACCATGTCTGGACCGCATCACCCCAGGGCCTGCTGGGTTGGTTTAATCCGCGCGTCTATGAATACTCAGGCACAACGCCGGGCGAACTCGATGGCCAGGCATGGGCCGTCATCGTGCATCCCGACGACATCGATTCGGCCGCCAGAAAATGGGCTGAGGCCATTTCTTCCGGAATATTCTACGAGACCGAATTTCGGCTGCGGCGGCATGACGGAGCCTACCGATGGCACATTGCCCGCGCCGTTCCGATCCGCGACGCCAAAGGTTCGATCGTGCAATGGATCGGCACCAACACCGACATCGACGATCAGAAGCAGGTGGCGCAGGCGCTGCACGAGAGCGAGCGCCGATTGCAGCTATCGCAAAACGCGGCCGGCATCGCGGCGCTAGAGCTCGATATCGCCACCGGCATAGTGGTGGGTTCGGAGGGTTTCTGGGACCTCTGGGGGTTGTCGCCCCGCGACAGCGTCCACATCAGCGTGCTGGAAAACATCGTGCTGCCCGAGGACAAGGATGTTCGCTCCACCGCCGAGACCCGCAGACAGGGTTCGGCGGCACCAAATGTCGAATACCGCATCCGGCGACCCGACAATGGCGAGGTGCGCTGGCTCTCCCGTCACATCGACTTCGTCCATGACGAAACCGGCAAGCCAATCAAGATGTTCGGCGTCATGCAGGATATCACCGACCGGCGCGAAGCGCAGGCAAGGCAGGAACTGCTCACGCATGAGCTCGAACACCGGATCAAGAACATCCTGGCCATGGTCGCGGCGATTGCCTCGCAAACCCTGCGCAACACCGACATCGCCACGGCAAGCGCGACCTTCAACGAACGTCTGCGCGCGCTCGCCAATGCGCACGACATCCTGAACAAGACCCGCTGGACAAGCGCATCGATGCGTCAGGTCATCGACAACACCATCGCCGCGTTCCCGGTCGCGCGGATCTCGGTTTCCGGCCCTCCCTTGCCGATCAATCCGAAGATGGCGCTGACATTGGCGCTGGCCGTCAACGAACTGGGCACCAACGCGCTGAAATACGGCGCGTTGTCGACGCCCGAAGGAGCCGTGACGATCGAATGGTCCCTGGAGCCGACGGCCGACGGCGCCTCCAGGCTGCTCTGGCGCTGGCGCGAGACCGGCGGCCCTCCCGTAACGCCGCCAACCCGCAAAGGGTTCGGCCGCTTCCTGATCGAACGCGTCTTCGGCACGGATTTCGGCGGGTCGGTTCGGATCGACTACCACCCGGATGGCGTCGAGTGTGTGTTGACCGCTCCACAACCGCAGTTGCCAACATCGCTTCACTGACTACATAGAGTCCATGCCAATGCCCCCTAGCCCCGCAACCGTTCTTGTCGTCGAGGATGAAGCGTTTCTGCTCTTTGCCATCGCCGATGAGCTGCGAGAGGTGGGATTTGCCGTGTTTGAAGCCAGCAACGCCGATCAGGCCATCATGCTTCTGGAGACGCATCAGGACATCAGCATCCTGTTCACCGACATCGATATGCCCGGGTCGATGGATGGCCTGCGCCTTTCGGCGGCGGTGCGGGATCGCTGGCCGCCGGTCAAGATCATTGTCACCTCCGGCAAGCGTAGGCCCGATAGCGGCGCCATGCCGGACGGTGGCGTCTTCCTGCCGAAGCCCTACGCGCCCGAGAAGGTCGCGGCCACCATCCGAGCACTGATTTCATAGGCCGGCCCAGCGCGGAAATTTCCTGTAAAACAACAGGATAGGCTCCCGCCCGGAATCATTTTGACAACCCGGCCACATATTGGCTCGTCAGTCCGAAGCCTTTCCCAAAGTGTCGGCCACAACCGCGCCGCGTTCGCCCATCGGCAACGGTGGACCCGTCGTCGAGTCCAGTGCCGTCTGATGCTCCATTTCCGCATTGATGGCGGCGCCGGAGATCAGGATGATCACCGAAATCCATGTCCACATCATCAGGCCGACGACCGCGCCAAGCGAGCCGTAGGTTGCATTGTAATTGGCGAAATGCTGCAGATAGAACGAAAACATCCAGGAGGCGGCGATCCACACCACGGTGGCGATCAACGCGCCCCAGCTCAACCAGCGCCACTTCGCCTTTTCCCGACTGGGCCCGAACCGATAGAGCAACGATATGCCGGTGGCGATGACCACCAGCAGGATGGGCCAGCGAGCAGCCGTGATCAGCGTCTCCTTCCAGGCATCGAGGTACAGATAAGCGAGCAGCGCCGGAACCACGCCCACCGTCAGGAACAGCAGGACGCCGGCGGTCAAGGTGCCGATAGTGAAGGTGATCGACATCAGGTTGAGTTTTAGGAAGCTGCGCTTCTCCCTCTCCTCATAGGCGATGTTCATCGCGTCGAACAACGCCTTCATGCCGCTGTTGGCGCTCCACAGCGCGATGGCCAGGCCGATGAAGAATCCCGTGCCCAGCGCGCCGGTGTTCTGCTTCGCCAGGGCCTGCAATTGCTGGCGTATGAGATCGAGCCCGGCTGACGGCAGCAGGCTTCCGAGATACGCCACATGATCGGCGACGGTCCTCGGGTCGGCGACGAATCCGTAAAGCGAGACAAAGGCGGCCAGCGCTGGAAACAGCGCGAGCAGAAGATAGAAGGTCGCGCCGGCCGCGACGAGCAGCACGCGGTCCTTGTTGAACTCCTCCCACAGCCGCCAGCCTATGTCCTTCCAGCCCAGCGCCGGAATCTGCGAGGGCCAGGCGGCATCCCGGCCCCGATCGCCTTCCTCCGTGGCCAGTGCGATCCTGCTGTTCTTCCTCGACCGTGCGGCGCGACGCTGGGCGTCGTCGTCGATGATCGACCTCGGCTTGCCTGATGATTTCGCTGAAGTTGCCATTTTGGTCCCAAACCCTGCCCTTCCTGCAATGAGCTCGGCTGGCTTCCGGTTCCATTGGGCGCGGAGCACATTGCGAACAAAGCATAAACGATGCTTGATGGGCGATGACCCTCGCCGCGCGTGATTCGACCTTGCAGCCAGCCTATCTTGCCAAGCTGAACGATCAGCAGCGTCTGGCCGTGGAGCATGGCGATGGGCGCATCGCCGGGCCGTTGTTGGTGATCGCCGGCGCCGGATCCGGCAAGACCAGCACGCTGGCGCACCGCGTCGCCCACCTGATCGTCAGGGGCGCCGACCCACGGCGCATCCTCTTGATGACGTTTTCACGCCGCGCCGCGTCCGAAATGGCCAAGCGGGTCGAGCGCATCGCCGGCGAGGTGCTTGGCCGCGATGCCGCTGTCATCACCGATGCGTTGACCTGGGCCGGCACCTTCCACGGCATCGGCGCCAGGCTGCTGCGCGACTATGCGCTGGAGATCGGCCTCGACCCTGCCTTCACCATCCATGACCGCGAGGATTCCGCCGACCTGATGAATCTGGCGCGCCATGACCTTGGCTTGTCGAAGACCGAGGCGCGCTTTCCGACCAAGGGCACATGCCTGGCCATCTATTCGCGCGCCGTCAACGCGCAGGCGCCGCTGAATGAAGTCCTGGGCTCGGTGTTTCCCTGGTGCTCCGGCTGGGCCGAGGAGTTGAAACAGCTCTTCGCGGCCTATGTCGAAGCCAAGCAGGCGCAGAACGTGCTCGATTACGATGATCTCCTGCTCTACTGGGCACAGATGGCGGGCGAGCCGGAAATCGCCGGGCATCTCAGCGAACGCTTCGACCATGTGCTGGTTGACGAATACCAGGATACGAACCGCCTGCAGGCGTCGATCCTGCTGGCGCTCAAGCCCGACGGCGCCGGCCTGACGGTGGTCGGCGACGACGCGCAGTCGATCTATTCGTTTCGCGCCGCCGAAGTCCGCAACATACTCGATTTCCCCCGACAGTTCGCCAGACCTGCCGAAATCGTCCTGCTGGAGCGCAACTACCGGTCGACCGAGACCATCCTGGCTGCGGCCAATGCAGTGATCGACGGAGCTTCCGAGCGTTTCACCAAGAACCTGTGGTCCGACCGCAAATCGCTGCGCAAGCCGGAACTGGTCACCGTCCGCGACGAGGCGGACCAGGCGAACTATGTCTGCCAGGCGATCCTGGCCGAGCGCGAGGCCGGTACGGCATTGAAGTCGCAGGCGGTGCTGTTTCGCGCCTCCCACCATAGCGGGCCGCTGGAGATCGAGTTGACCCGCCGCAACATTCCCTTCGTCAAGTTCGGCGGCCTCAAATTCCTCGATGCCGCCCACGTCAAGGATGTGCTGGCGGTGTTGCGCTTCGCCGAAAACCCGCGCGACCGTGTCGCCGGCTTTCGTGTCCTTCAGCTTCTGCCCGGCATCGGTCCATCAGCGGCAACCACGATCGTGGAGAACATGGCCTCGGCGCTCGACGAGACCATGGGGCTGGCACGCTACCGGCCGCCGCAACGCGCAGCCGACGACTGGCCGGGCTTCGTCGACATGTTCTCGCAGCTTCGGGCCGGATCGGGAAAATGGCCGGCCGACCTCGAACAGGTGCGGCTGTGGTATGAGCCGCATCTGGAGCGCATGCACGAGGATGCAACGACACGCCGCGCGGACCTGCTGCAGCTCGAACAGATCGCTTCCGGCTATGCCTCGCGCGAGCGCTTTCTCACCGAACTGACGCTCGATCCTCCGGACGCCACCAGCGACCAGGCGGGTCCGCCGCATCTCGACGAGGACTATCTGATCCTGTCGACCATCCATTCGGCAAAGGGCCAGGAGTGGAAGAACGTCTTCGTGCTCAACACGGTTGACGGCTGCATCCCGATCGACCTCGGCGTCGGCAGCAAGGACGAGATCGACGAAGAGCGTCGGCTGCTCTACGTGGCCATGACGCGCGCCAAGGACGGTCTGCAAATGGTCATGCCGCAGCGCTTCTTTGTCCACGGCCAGGCGGCGCGAGGCGACCGCCACGTCTACGCCTCACGCACCCGCTTCATCCCGGCCTCAATCCTCAGTGCCTTCGAACAGACGACATGGCCGATCGCTCAACTTGCCGAAGGCAGGTCGCCACGGCCCGAGATTCGTGTTGACATCGGCGCACGCATGCGCGGCATGTGGAAATAGGCCGCCGCGCAGGAACGTTTCTCGATTGAACTCGTTCATTTGCTCGGCAACCCGAACGAGCAGTGCAGACGGAAGCGCCATGCGCCGCTGGAGGCTTTCGCAGATCGATTATCGCGCGGCGTTGGGATGACGGAGGCAGGAAGTGACGACGGACCGGCATGAACGCATTCGCAATCGCGCGCATCAGATCTGGATCGACGAAGGAAAGCCGTTTCACCAGCACGAGCGCCACTGGGAACAGGCGATAGCTGATATCAACAAGGAAGACGCCGAACGTTCCGGCGCGCATTCCAACCCGGCGACGGCGGGAAGTCCGAAAAAGGCCGCACGCTCGAAAGATGCGGCCAAGCCGGCCAGCCGAATGGCGCCGACACGTAAGACGACAAGCAAGTAACACGACAAGGGCCCGGCACCTGGCCGGCACCCGGATTGCTTGGCCAGCATCTGGATTGAGAGACCCCGCGTCCGCGACGCGGATGGTCAAGGAGACATCATGCGCAAGGAACTGTCGGATATCCGCAAGGCCCTGAAGAACGGTGTTCGAACGGAACTGCAGGCCAGCAAACTGGCGAGGGTTGCCGCCGCAGCCATCAACCCGAAGGCCACGGCAACGGGCGAGAAGCTGGAAGAGGCGTTTCGTCTCATTCCGGTCGCCGATCAGCTCCGTGGCGAGAGCGCGGCTGCCCGCCAGTCCGCGATCGAGCTTCTCGATGAGGCCGAAAAAGAGGCCGCCCACAAGAAAAAGTAGCGCGCCCAGGACCGGGCCTGCCTTAAAAAAGATCACGCTTTAACAACGAGATATCGCCTCAACATGAATCGACGGCAAAGGCACGGGAACCTCCGGGCGCACCGAGCGTTCTAGTGCGTCCCGAATTCCAGTGGCGGACGCCATCTCCGGAGACTTCTCCGACAATCCCAGGAGCCCATTCATGCACGAGAAGCTGTTTCACTCGCCCGTCGCGATAACCGTCGGTCTCGGCTTCAAGCGCGAGATCGCCTCGCTGACCGAGATGCATGATTTCCTGACCGAATGGTCGACGTCGCGGCGGGGGCCGCTTTACCAGAACGCGGTCAAAGCCTGCGGTCTCGCGATCCCCGGCTACCTCACCATCGAACAGGCGCGCCGCGCCTTGGTTGCCTTTGCCGAAGCCGCTGGCATTCTCTGGCCGGACGTCGAACCGGCTCTTCCCACGCATGCCGTTGCGCGCGGCTATGGCGGCTTCGCCGCGTGACTTCGCCTGATCGGCAAGACCTGCAAGCCTGATCGCGATGACTCAGGCGATCAGAATTGCCTGCTATCGCGGAAAGCCCGGCCCGGTTCCTCTCCGGACCGGGCTCAGCGCCAATCGCCTCAATCCTATGAAAGGTCGCGTCAGGGCGGCACTATCAAATGATAGGCGCAAGGGATTTTCCAGCCTCGCGGCTTCAATCGTTCCAGGCCGAATCCAACGTCAGCGACGCCTCGAAGACCGCGCTTCCGCTTTCGTCCCTGACCTTGACCATTATTCGCGCCCGATCGCCGTCGAACATTTCGTCGCGCAAGACATCGGGAAGAATGCGCATCGCCTCACGGCGCAGGCCCGCGCGCGTCTCGAAGACCTGTCCCTCTTCATCAACAGTCAGGCCATCGCCGTGATAGAGGTCCAGATAATATCGAGGCATTGGTTTCGATCTATTTGGATTGAAGTTGTGAGCGTGCTTGGACACTCAAGCTCCTCCCGCAAAAGTTGTTCCATTGGTTGTGGCATTTGCCGGCAAATAAGCGCGGCCTAACAAATGTTAATGCCCGTCATCGCCCGAAGGCCTAGGGGTTCCCAAGCCGCCCCTTGCTTCCGACAGAACCCTTGGCGATCGGCTCTAAAGCCCTGTTGCTGGAGATCGCGGTGCTGGAATCCCTCTATCTGAATCTTGGCCAGCACGATGCTCTTTCCGATGCGGAGAAGGCACTGTTGGCTGGCGCGATGTCATCCGAAAAGCACTTTGCGACTGGCCAGGATATCGTCGTATCCGGATCGCGCCCGACCTACAGCACCTTGATCCTTGACGGGCTGGCGGCACGTTACAAGGTACTTGAGGATGGCGGCCGCCAGTTCACCTCGCTGCAGGTGTCCGGCGATTTCGTTGACCTTCATGCCTTCCTGCTGAAGACCATGGACCACGGCATTGTCGCGCTTTCGCCATGCCATGTGATCTTTGCCGACCACAGCAAGCTTCGCGCCATCACCGAGGAGGCGCCTCACTTGACCCGGCTCCTGTGGCTCGACACGCTGGTCGATGGCGCCATCCATCGCGAGTGGATCGTGGCGATGGGCCGGCGGTCCAAAACCGGGCATCTTGCCCACCTGATCTGCGAACTCTTTGTGCGGCTCCAGGTCGTCAAGCGCACCAACGGCATGAGTTTCCACCTGCCATTGTCGCAAGCCGAACTGGCCGATGTCCTCGGCCTGTCCGTGGTTCACATGAACCGGGTCATCGGGGCGCTGCGCAAGGTCGGGGTGATCAGCTGGTCGAACCACATGGTGACCATTCTGGACTGGCACCGGCTGCAGGAAATCGCCGAGTTCGATCCGACCTATCTCTCCATGATGCGCGAACCGCGCTGAAACGTACCGCGGCTCGTCAGGCCTCTGTGCCAACCATGTCTTTGACGCACAGTGACAATTCCTGGTTGCTCGGCTAGCGTGCCGCCAGAATGCCGTCAGAAAGCGCCTGAGTGCCCCACGACTTCCAAGCCGACATCGACGCGATCGCGCGCATCGATGCTATCCCCACCATACTGGACGTGGTCTGCAGAACGACCGGCATGGGCTTCGTGGCGGTCGCCCGCGTCACCGATGACCGCTGGGTCGCCTGCAGCGTGCTCGACAAGATCGACTTCGGCCTGCAACCCGGCGGCGAGTTGCAAGTCCGGACGACCATCTGCAACGAGATCCGGCAAAGCCGCGAAGCAGTGGCCATCGACTGCGTTGCCGATGACGGTGTCTATTGCGGCCACCTCACGCCGGCAAAATATGGCTTCCAGAGCTACATATCCGTACCCATCATGCGCCGCGACGGCTCTTTCTTCGGCACGCTCTGCGCCATCGACCCAAGGCCCGCGCGGCTGAAGAACCCCGAGACCATGAGCATGTTCCGGCTCTTTGCGGACCTGATCGCGACGCATCTGGATTCGGCCGAGCGCCTGGACAGGGCCGAAACCGAGGCCACCCAGCAGCGCTCGCAAAAGGAATTGCGCGAACAGTTCATCGCCGTGCTGGGCCACGACCTGCGCAATCCGCTGGCCTCGATAGCCGCGGGCGTCAAGATGCTGAAGCGCACGCCGGACGAAGCGAAGAAAGAGCATCTGCTTGCCTTGATGGAAGGCAGTGTCGTCAGGATGAGCGGCCTGATCGAGAATGTGATGGATTTCGCCCGCAGCCGGATGGGCTCGAAGCTCATCCTGCGGGAACCCCATCTGCAGTCGATCGGACCTGTGCTTGACCAGATCGTCGATGAATTGCGCTCTGTTCATCCGGGCCGCACCATCGAAACCGACTTCGATGTGACGCAACCCTTCTCCGTTGACCATTTGCGGTTGGCAAGGCTGTTCTCCAACCTCCTGGGCAATGCGCTCGTGCACGGTGTCGACGCTCAGCCGGTGTGGATAAGCGCATCGACCGCGCAGGGCCGTTTCGTGTTTTCGGTGGCCAATTCCGGCAGGCCCATCCCGCAGGAGATCATCGACAATCTCTTCCAGCCCTTCGCGCGCGGCAAGGGCGGCGAGCAGCAAGGCCTGGGGCTTGGCCTCTACATTGCCTCGGAGATCGCCAAGATGCACGGCGGCACGCTGGAAGCTGCGTCCAACGACGACGAAACCCGCATGACATTCACCATGCCGATCGAACGCTGACGACATGGCTACGAGCCACGAAACCTTCGAGAGACGGAACCGAAAGCATCGGTAACAGTTGGGAACGACAGGAGTTTTTCCCAATGCCCAAGGCACCGGATTCCAGCCAGCCAGCCCCCAGTGGGTCGGGCCTGATCGACACGTTGCGCCGAACCTGGCACAGCCTGCGCACCATCAGACGGGACGTAGCCGACGGCGGCCACATCGAGACCATGAGCGATATCGATTCGCTGGTGGGCATGGCCCAGCAGGAAGCGGAACATCAATTGCAGGCGCAGGGATTCTCGACGGGCGTGCTGGTCGAGACCTCTGAACTGGCGCAAGACGCAAAAGACCCGCCACCTCCCCCCGAGGTGGCGGGCCCTTCGAGCGACCGGTGAGGGCTTCCAGAAACCGGCCGCGACGAGCAACAGTCTAGCTGGATCGCACCGCGCTCCACACTTCGTCATCCAAATTTGACATATCGAAAGCAAAAAAACCGCCGCCTCGGTCACGGAACGAAAGGGCTGGTGGGAGGTTGTTTAGCCAAGGGACACATAAGCGCACGGCAGGCGTGCGCCCCAGCAAACAGAGCAAGACATGTCGCAATCGCTGCCGACCGCAACCGCAGGGACATCGGTCTCCGTAAAACAGCCGGAAACCCCCAAGCTTTTGAAGGTTCTTGGACCAGGCCTGATCACGGGCGCGTCGGACGACGATCCCAGCGGCATCGCCACCTACTCTCAGGTGGGCGCGCAATTCGGCTATGGCATGGGTTGGGTCATGCTGTTCAGCTGGCCTTTGATGTGCGCCATCCAGGAAATCAGCGCGCGGATCGGCCGCGTCACCGGACAGGGAATTGCCGGCAATCTGAGAAAACATTATCCGGCGAGCGTCGGCATTTCGATCGTATCGCTGCTCGTTATCGCCAACATCATCAACATAGGCGCCGACCTAGGCGCGATGGGCGCTGCGTTGAAGCTGATCGTCGGCGGGCCCGCCCTGCTTTACGTCGCGCTGTTTGGCCTGGCGACCGTCCTGCTCGAGGTATACTCTCGTTATTCACGATACGTGTCCGTGCTGAAGTGGATGACGCTATCGCTTTTCGCCTATGTCGGCATAGTCTTCGTGGTGAAGGTCCCGTGGGCCACGGTCGGTTACAATCTGGTCGTTCCGCACATCAGGTTCGATGCCGCTTACATCACCGCCGTGGTCGCCATTCTCGGCACGACGATCAGCCCCTATCTTTTCTTTTGGCAGGCTGGAGAGGAGGTCGAGCAGGTCCGCGAAGACGACGACAAGCAACCGCTCAAGAGAGCGCCAGAGCAGGCAAAGCCCGAATTCAACCGCATCCGTATCGACACCTACCTCGGCATGGCTTTCTCGAACGCGGTGGCCCTGTTCATCATCATAACCACGGCAGCGACGCTGAATGCCCATGGCATCACCGATATTCAGACATCGTCCCAGGCGGCCGAGGCATTGCGTCCGATTGCCGGCCCCCTCGCCTTCTTCATCTTCGCGCTCGGCATCATCGGTACCGGCCTGCTGGCGCTGCCGGTGCTGGCGGGCTCTTCAGCCTATGCGCTGGGTGAAACCTTCGGCTGGAATGTCGGCCTGGCGCGTAAGCCGCATCTGGCAAAGGCCTTTTATGGTGCGATTGCCGTGGCCACGCTGATCGGCGTCGGCCTCAACTTCAGCCCCATTGATCCGATCAAGGCGCTGTTCTGGAGCGCGGTCATCAACGGCGTTGTCGCAGTTCCGGTGATGGGCATGATGATGCACCTGTCCAGCAAGCGCGCGGCAATGGGCGACTTTCAACTGCATGTCGGATTGAGAATCGTCGGCTGGCTGGCGACGGCGGTGATGGCGATTGCCGCGATCGGACTGTTCGCCACCTGGGGTTCGTAATCCCGGCTTCCCAGGCAGCGCAACGCGGGATCGGCTTGCATCACCTCGCCGTGTCCCGCAAATTCAATCAGCGACATTGGCCCCGCGATCCTGTAACGGTATGGCAAGAGGGCCCCACTCCTCAGGATTGGCTTCAAGCCCATGTTCTACCCCATCGCGAATGTCGAGGACGCGCAGACGCTGGCGCAGGCCATCGTCAATACGATTGCCGAACCGTTTCTGGTCCTGGACGAGAAGTTCCGCGTGCTCGAAGCAAGCCGCTCATTCTACAGCACCTTCCAGGTCGACCCCGAGCAGACGCGCGGCTCCCTGCTTTACGCACTGGGCGACGGCCAATGGGACATCCCGGCACTGCGCCTGTTGCTGGAGACGATCATCCCCGAGAAGACCGCCATGGACGGCTTCGAGGTCGAGCATGATTTCCCGGGGATCGGCTGCCGCACCATGCTGCTCAATGCCCGTAAGGTGCTCTACGACCACAGTTCGGCCATCACCATCCTGCTCGCCTTCAACGACATAACCGCCCGTCGCGTCATCGAGAAGGAAAAAGAAGAACTGCTCCGCCGTACGGAGGACCTTCTTAACCAGAAGGATGTGCTGCTTCGAGAAATGGAGCATCGCGTTGCTAATAGCCTGCAGATCATCGCCAGTATCCTGTTGCTCAAAGCGCGCTCCGTCACTTCGGAGGAAACCCGCCAGCATCTCAAGGATGCGCATCAGCGTGTGATGTCAGTCGCCGAAGTGCAGCGCCATCTCCACACCTCGCACGGTGTCGACGAGATCGATGTCGGATCCTACCTTCCGAAACTGTGCAGCAGCCTGGCGTCGTCGATGGTCGGTGAAGTCCAGCCGATTACTGTCACGGTGACGGCCGAAGACGGCCGAATGGATTCGCAACGAGCCGTCAGCCTGGGGCTGATCGTCACCGAACTCGTCCTCAATGCGATCAAATATGCCTTCCCCATGGAGAAGGCAGGTGCTCGCAT
Source organism: Mesorhizobium carmichaelinearum (assembly GCA_943370265.1). Lineage (GTDB taxonomy): Bacteria > Pseudomonadota > Alphaproteobacteria > Rhizobiales > Rhizobiaceae > Mesorhizobium > Mesorhizobium carmichaelinearum_A. Next base: position 227,318 of record CALRQH020000001.1, on the reverse strand, counting down.
CCAAGTGACCTATGAGACTGCCGGCAGCGACTGGAAACTGACGGTTTCGGACAATGGCGTCGGGAAAATCGCCAACGATGTGCCAAGCACGGGTCTCGGCACGGCAATCGTCGAGGCGCTGGTAAAGCAACTGGAAGCCAAGGTGGACGTCATCAGCGACACCGCCGGCACCATCGTGTCCGTCACCAGGGCGACATTCACCTCAAAGGTACCGCGGGCGGCGTAGCGGAAAGCGGGCGACGTTTCCGGCCAGGATCATGCGGCAACATACGATGCCTGCCTTCCGGAGATCGTCTCGATCCGGATCTGGTAGAAAAGATGGTTCCCCGAAACGGTCGGGGCACCCGGCTTGAACGCGCCTGGCTCCCACCAGTTCGCGTGCTGCGCCAGCAGCGACCATGCAAATTCACGGTCGTGATCTCCCGCCGGAGCCTGCTCCCGAGCGGGAGTCGTCGGATCCCGGGTCGGCCCTTTCGGCAGTTCCTCGAATACACCTTCAACGACCACGCTTTTCCAGCCCTGGTCGCTGCCGACGTCATCGACCTGGAGGCAGACGCGAGGATTGTCGCGCATCCACTCGACCTTCCTGCCAGGCAGCGAGAAGCTGAAGATTAAATTGTCGCCAAAGGCAAAATGCACAGGCACCACATAGGGCCGGTTATCCCTGACGCAGGCCAGCCGGCCAAGCCAAGCCGACTTCAGCAAGGCGGTACAGTCCAGACGCGTCATATCCTTGACGTTCATCGCGATCCTTCTTCCGTTCAGGTTTTCAAATCGATCCGCCGAATGGCCTGGATAGCCTCCGCTTCGGCAACACCGATCAATGCATCAAGTCCCTGGATGGCCTCGATGTGGCCCCGCGCCGCCACAATCTTGCGCATGGCACGCAGACCGTCCCGAATTTCGCAGAGTGTGGTCCGAAGTGTAAGAGGCATGGGCCGCCTTCCGGACCTCAACGATGTCGAGGGCGACCCGGTTCCATCCCGCCGAAAGCAAAAGCCCGCCCGGCGAAGCCGGAGCGGGCCTTGGGAGAAGGACACGAGGTGGGACCCTTGCCCTCTTTTTTCCACAGGGGGGTTTGTGGACCGCTTTCATTTTACAGAACTTGCCGGCTGAATACATTTCCCGTCGCGCGCCTGTGCATCACGTTTTGCGCGCTCGCCCATCACGTTCCCGTGAGAAAACAAACGGAGGTTGCGCTCGACGCATGGCTTCAGCCCGACCGTGCCGACACCGCTGAATCGCAAATCGCCCCGGCCTGTCAGACCGGGGCGATGGCCATTTCGATTCGTGTCCTGTGACCCGGTTGCTAGATTCGTCCGAGAACGACCAGCACGATGATGATGATGAGCACGAGGCCGAGGCCGCCGCCGCCATAGTATCCGGTTCCGTAGAACGGCCCGCCGCCCAGCCCGCTGAAGCCACCGAGCAGCGCGATGACCAGAATGATGATGAGTATGGTTCCTAAACCCATGGTTTCCCGCTCCTGTATGCGCTCCCGCGCCAGTTTCAACATCGCGGTCATTCGCGTGTTGCTGGAAATGTGAACGCTTTGAACGCATTAGCGTTCCGCTCAGGCCGGCATCGAAGTGCCGGCTTTCTCGAGAAGCTTCAAAGCGGCGCCAAAACCAGGAAAGAGGCCGCCACCTTGCGTGGCGGGCCTATCTGCATTTTCCTTGGTTTTGCTTGGCGGCGAGCAATCAGCAGGCAGAGTTGCCGCAGATCCCGGTCATAGGTGGCCGAACTGCTGATGACATCGACGCAACGCTTCTTCATTTGCGTCACCTGGACGGTGGACATCTGGGCGACGACGCCTGGCAGGCTTAGGTTAGTGGGGTTGGTCGGATTTGCTCGGATTGGTTCCAACGCCGACGCCTACACCAGGCGCCCTCGCTCCACATGAGAATCGCGGCCTCAAAATGCAAAAGCCCGCCACCTTGCGGAAGCGGGCTTTCCGACTGGCCGGAGGTGCGGTCAAGCCTCGCGGCTGGTTCAACACTTCCGCTCCGGTCTTGCAGCGCCGCGCGTCGAACTGGGGGCGCAAAAGACGCCGGTCATGCGCTAGCGGCGCGCGATAAGCAGGCACAGTTGCCGCAAGTCGCGGTCATACACGCCGGAGTCGCTCAACACATCGGCGCAACGCTTTTTCATGCGTGCCACCTGGGCATCCGTCATCTCGGCGACGACATTCGTAAGTCGACCCGGAGTGCCAGGCGTTCCGGGGGTGCCAGGAGTACCCGGATTTGTTCCGACGCCAACGCCAACGCCGATGCCTCCGGTGCCACCGACATCAGCACCCAGCCCGGCGGTAACGCCGCCCGTACCGCCGACATTTGCCCCGACGCCAGCATTCACCCCATTGCTGCCGCCCACGGATGCATCCGCTCCGGCATTGACGCCGTTGGTACCGCCAACGGAGGCCCCTACACCTGCATTGATACCACCGCTGCCGCCAACCGATGCACCAACGCCGGCATTGATGCCGCCGTTACCGCCGACCGACGCACCAACGCCAAGACCCAACCCTGCCGCGCTGACGGGCATCGAAAGCATGAAGATAACGGCACCGCCTGCCAACCCAGCGGCGATTGTTTTGATTGTAAAGGTCATAACACTCTCCCTGTAGTAGTTGCGCATAGCAGCCAGCACATCGCCGGTTGCACCGAAGAACTACGAAAAAGGGAGGCATTTGGTTTCTGAGTCGAATTGTCATCCGAAAGAGATGGTATTCATAGATTAAATCACGTTCATAAAATATGATAATAACTTTCATAAATTATTATGTATTTTCTCATATTCGAACATATTGGCGAGCGCCTTTCGCAGATACGGCAAAGTCTGTGAAATGATCTACCATTCAACCAAGGTGAAGAGATAAGCAATCAGCAGTTGCTTTCTGTTGCGCCCCCAGATTCTTCATTGACGGGCCAGCTCGAAACCGCGGCATATCTGCCCGCGGTAATGACAAGGCGCCCATGCCTTGCGTTCTGTCGCGACGCCGCTTACCACATGCTTCCTTCGGGGAATTCCTTTGGTTCAGGGCATATGATCGCGAGACTCCGGCGCGCCATGCGGTGGCAATCGCTCCCGCTCATCATCGGTTTCGCCATACTGGCATTGGTCGTCGGCTCGCGTGCGATTCTGGTCGAAAGCCAGAGCGATAACCGGCTGACCGCCCGCAACGAGATTGAATACCAGCAGTTGCTGTCGGGCCTGCTGTCGCTGGCACAAGATGCGGAGAGCGGCCAGCGCGGCTACCTCTTGACCGGAGAAAAGCCCTATCTGGAGCCTTACCAGAGGGCTCTGGCCGCTCTGCCCGGCCAACTTGCCCGCATCGACGAAATGACCGGCGGCGACAGCGGGCGGGCGCAGCAGATCATCGGCATCAAGGATGCGCTCTCTCAAAAACTCGCGGAACTGGCCGAGACAATCAGGCTCTATGACGCCGGCGACAAGGTAGGGGCCATGGCCATCGTGAACAGCGGCCGGGGCAAGGCCGCGATGGATCATATCCGGGCCAACCTCGATGTGATCCGGCGCCAAGGTGGTGCTGCCCTGCAGGTCCGCTATGCCCGCACGGATCAGATCGAGGGCTGGCTGCGCATTGGCTCATTTACCGCATTGCTGGCGATTTTCCTGCTCGGCGTCTACACGATTCGGGAATCCCGTCGCCGCTTCCGCGAGGTGCTCGTTGCGCAGGACGAGTTGCACAGGAAGAACATCGCGCTCACCAGCGAAATCCAGACGCGTGAGAAGGCTGAATCACAGATACGCCAGATGCAGAAGATGGAGGCGGTCGGCCAATTGACCGGCGGCATCGCGCACGACTTCAATAACATGCTGGCCGTCATCATCAGCGCGATGAACCTTGCCCAGCGAAAACTGGCGCGCGGCGAGCACGACATCCTGAAGTTCGTCGAGGCGGCGACCGACGCCGCGACGCGCGCCGCCAATCTGACGGCGCGGCTGCTCGCCTTTTCACGCCAGCAGCCGCTGGCTCCGCAGGTCGTCGACGCCAACCGCCTGTTGACCGACATGTCCGACCTGCTGCGCCGGGCGCTGGGCGAAACAATCCGCATCGAAACGGTTCTGGCCGGCGGCTTGTGGAAGACCCACGCCGACCCGAGCCAGGTCGAGAACGCCATCCTCAACCTCGCCGTCAACGCGCGCGACGCCATGGGCGACGGCGGCAAGCTGACGATAGAAACCGCCAACAGCCATCTGGATGATAATTACGCCTCCACGCATGTCGAAGTGACCGCCGGCCAATACGTCATGATCGCCGTCACCGACACCGGCTCGGGCATGTCGCCGGAAGTCATGGCCAAGGCCTTCGAACCCTTTTTCACCACCAAGGGCGTCAACAAGGGCACTGGCCTTGGCCTGAGCCAGGTGTTCGGCTTCGTCAAGCAGTCCGGCGGCCACGTCAAGATATACTCCGAACCCGGGGAAGGCACGACGGTGCGGATCTACTTGCCCCGCTTCTTCGGCGCCGAAGGGGCAGCCTCGCCCGACGGCCCTGCCGAAACGGCTGCACGGCCGGCGACCGAGACCATCCTCGTGGTCGAAGACGACGAGCGCGTCCGCGCCTCGACCACCGATGCGATCCGCGAGCTTGGCTACACCGTCATGCACGCCGGCAGCGGCGAGGAGGCGCTGCGCAAGCTCAGCGAGAACCCCGCCATCGCGCTGATTTTCACCGACATTGTCATGCCGACGATGAACGGCCGCAAACTCGCCGAAGAAGCGACGGCTCGGATGCCTGGACTGAAGGTGATCTTCACCACCGGCTTCACGAAGAACGCTGTCGTGCACAATGGCGTGCTCGACCACGACGTGCATTTCCTGGCCAAGCCCTTCACCATCGACCAGTTGGCTGCAAAGCTTCGTGACGTGCTGGACCGGGAGAAATAAACCTCCCCGGCACGGCCCGCGCGGACTGGCCCGCAACCCTGCGGGTTTAGCCTCGCGCAGTGACTTCGAGGCGCGACAAACGTTCCGATGAATTCAATGAAACCGCGTCTCGGTCATACCGCCGACACACATGTGGCGCTATCCACCGTCAGGCGGTTCGTTAGATTCCGCTCATAATGCAGTGAAATTGCCGTCGACCGCCTTAAGCAAACTCAATTTTCGACAAGATCCGAGGAACTATTTCGCAAGATGACCTCAAAAGCCGAGCTTACAGACCCGAGCGCTTCGGGCCCGAAAGCCGATATGCTGCGCGGGCCCGAAGCGCGCCGCCAGATGTTCGGCTTCTGGAGCCGCTATCAGCATTTTGCCATGCCCGTCGCCGGCGTGATGATCGCGGCCATCACCGTCATCGTATTGCAGCGGTTCCTCAGCGATCTTTCGCTCGACCATGTGCTGCAATCGGCGGCAAACATTCCCGGCAAGCACCTCATGATGGCGCTTGCGCTGACCGTGGTCAGCTTTGCGGCAATCGCCTTCTATGACGTGGTGGCGGTCGAGACGATCGCGCCAGGTCGTATTCCAAGGATTGTCTCAGCCTCCGTCGGCGCCGCCGGCTGCGCCATCTCCAACGCGCTCGGCTTCTCGCTGCTGACCGGTGGCATGCTGCGCTACCGCATCTATGCCGGCGAAGGCATTGCGCTGTCCGATATCGGCCGCATCATCGGTACGTCATGGCTGGCGGTCTGGTTCGCGTTCACCGTCATGATCGCCCTTGGCCTGGTGCTTGATCCGGCCCGCACGCCGTTCATCGACCAGCTCGATCCACGCTTCGGTCTCGCGCTCGGCATCCTGCTGATCCTTGCGATCGGCCTCTTGATCGTGTGGCTTTCACGGGGCAAGCGTACGCTCACGGTCGGAAATATCTCTATCCGGCTGCCCAATTCACGCGGCGCGCTGACGCAGATCATCGCTGGACTGGTCGATGTCTGCGCCGCCGCCGGAACGCTCTATGTCCTGATGCCCGACACCGTCACCACCAGCCCGGCGGTATTCACGCTGGTCTTTGTGATGGCGACCATCATCGGCATCGCCAGCCATGCGCCCGGCGGGCTGGGCGCGTTCGAGGCCTCGATGATCGCCGGCCTCGGGCTTGGCGGCAACCCGGGCGCCATCGCCGCACTGCTGGCATTCCGGATCATCTATACGCTCTTGCCATTCCTGGTCGCGATCGTCGGCGTCCTGGCGTTCGAGATCTACGCCAGCCACGCCCATGTATCGCAGCGCGTGCGCTCCGCCGGACGCATCCTCGAACCGCTGGTTCCACCACTTATCGCCGCCACGACCTTCCTGGGCGGCATCATGCTTTTGCTGTCGAGCTCCATTCCAGGCGCCACCGAGCGCCTGGACCTTCTGTCCGATCTGTTGCCGCTTCCCTTCATAGAAGTCTCGCATCTTGCAGCGAGTTTCGTCGGCATTGCCATGCTTATCCTGGCACGAGGCCTCGCGCGCCGGCTTCAGCAGGCCTGGGCGGCTTCGCTCATCCTCTTCATCCTGGGAGCCGTCTTCTCGATTGGCAAGGGCCTGGACTGGGAAGACGCCATGGTTCTCCTCTCCATGTCGGCAATCCTGATCGGGTTCCGCACATCTTTCTATCGCCGTCCGATCGAGGGCGTCGGCCCCTTGTCATGGGGCTGGCTGGCCAGCGTCATCAGCATCGTCGCCATCTCGATCTGGCTCGGCTTCTTCAGCTATCGCAACGTCGAATATTCCCACCAGCTGTTCTGGCAGTTCGCCGTTGACGGTGACGCGCCTCGCTTCCTGCGCGCCAGCATCGTGATCCTGATCGCGACGGCGGCCGCGGCACTCCACACGGCCGTCAATCGAAATGCCATCGATCGCAAGCAAGGCGCAGAGATCCCGCCGGCCGTCAACGCCATCGTCGCCTCTTCCAATGTCACCCACGCGGCCTTGGCGATGCTCGGCGACAAGCAGTTCCTGATGTCGCCGGATGGTCGCGGCTTCATTATGTACGCACGCTCAGGCGGCAGTCTTATCGCGCTCGGCGGCCCCATCGGTCCGGCGGACGGCGACACCGATCTCGCCTGGGCCTTTCACGATCTTGCCGATCGTTCCGCCGTCCGGACCGCCTTCTATGGCGTGGAACCCGAGCACCTGCCCATGTATCTCGATATGGGCCTGGTCGCGCTGAAGCTCGGCGAGGTCGCCCGCGTCGATCTCGCGGCGTTCAACCTGGACGGCGCCCGCCGCCAACCCTTGCGCTACGCCGATCGCCGCGCCGAAAAGGATGGACTGGTTTTCGAGGTCGTCAAGGCATACGACGTCCCGCCGCTGCTTGGCGAGTTGCGAGCCGTCTCGAATGCCTGGCTGGGGATGAAGGCGGGAAGCGAAAAAGGCTTTTCGCTCGGTTATTTCGAGGAAGACTATCTCAGCAAATTCGACATCGCAGTCATCCGACGGCAGGATCGCGTCATCGCCTTCGCCAATCTGTGGGGGAGTGCCGACAAGAGCGAACTGACGATCGATCTGATGCGCCATGCGCCCGATGCGCCCAAGATCGTCATGGACGCATTGCTGACCAGGTTGCTGCTTCACGGCAAGGCGCAGGGCTACCGCTGGTTCAATCTGGGCGCCGCTCCCCTCTCCGGCCTATCCGCCAGCCGGCTTGCCTCGCGCTGGAACCGTTTCGGATCCTTTCTCTACCGGCGCGGCCAGAACCTCTATCGCTTTGACGGGTTGAAGGCGTTCAAGGACAAGTTCGATCCGGTGTGGACCCCGCATTATCTTGTCTGCCCGCCAGGGCTCGACACCATCCGTTCGCTGTTCGACGTCACCGCGCTGATCAGCGGCGGTCCGCTGGAGCTCATGCGGAAATAACGAAGGCCTTGCGTGGATAGCCAGGAATTTCATGAGACTGGCCGTGGTTTTTCACCTGCGCACGAGCCCATGAAATATACCGCTGTCTGTCCGCGTGTCGGCGGAGCGGCTCTTTGATATTCTGCTGATGGTATGGCGGCAGGAACGGCCGGCCTGACTATCCTGTTTTCACAGAAGGCAGCGGCGGCGGCGGCGATGCCGTGGTCCGACAGTTGTTTCATTGCCGAAACGCGAAGATCTGCCCTTGTCCAGGCGCGGGTCAATGCTGAAGGCTAGCCCGGCTTGGTCGCGCTGTCAGTATATGCCGTAGAACAGTCTGTAGCGGACACGATGCATATAGTCTTGGTACTCTGGCGTCCTTGCAAGGATAGCCTCCTCGCGCAGGATGCGATGAAGCTGCATGCAAGTGATCAAGGAGTAGCAGGCCAGATTGTATAGGGAGAAACTCGACAGCAGGAACAGGACGTGGCCAGTTAGGTATCCGGCATAGATCGGATGCCGCACCCAGCGATAGGCGCCGCCAGTCACCACGCCGCGATTTGCCGGCAGCAGGGCAAAAGACCGTCCGAGCGACATCTTTCCCCAGATGACGATCCACAAAGCCAGGAACTGCAGCGGGGCAGCGACATAAAGCGGAATAATGGGGACGCCCGCATCAAGGACGACAAAGCCGGCGCCAAAGCTGGCGACCATCGTCACGACAACGGTGAACGGGTTCCAGTCGCGAACCGACGGCCGGCGCGACAACAGCAACCAGATGAAGGTGAGCGTCTCCGAAATCGTCAGCAACAGGACGTTGAGACGGGTGGGATCGACGACCAGATGATAGACGCCACGATAAACGAAGATACCGGCCACGAGTAGCGTGGCGGTGCGGAACAGCGCTTCGCGCACGTCCGCCATGATTTCGCGCTTTCGCGCTTCTGTCAGAATTCGCTTCTGCCCGAGATGCGGCAGAGCTGGATTTTTTGAACTGAGCAACGCGGTTACCCCCAGGGTGGACCCCCGAAGGCACCGTTGCACGTTAGCGTTGCTGCCGGGTTAACCGATCGGGCCCGGATCGAAATAAGGCGACATATCCTGTCGAAGCGGGCTTCCTTCGCCAAGGAACACTTCGCAAATCCAGCAGCATTCCGACCCACGCGATTGCGCGGGCGCTCGCGGCCGACGTGTCAATCAAGCATTCTGACCAAAGCAATTCCAGGAAAGCGTGAAACGGTTTTCCATCCGGAATTGCATCAAAATAAAGAGCTAGAGGTTTGCCGTTTCCGTGAAGCGGCGAACTGCTAGGGCATCAACACCGCGTCGGCGACGGCGAAGAACACCACCGTCCCCACGATGAGCACGCCCTATCCGATAAGGGAATGCCGGACAGCGGCCTTTCTCTCGGCGTCGGAGCGCTTGTCATTGTCAAGTTCAGCCATGCGGGCCTGCCGTATCTCCTGACCATATCCGCCCTTTGATAGAGGCTGACGAGGCCTGCAACCGGCTGGATCGGGCCAGCCGCGATACCGGCCGCCACAACGGTATCGATCGCGTTTCGACGGGGCATCGATCCCTGCGAGAAGATCGTCGGAGCTGGCACACGCCATTGTCGATGAATGGCGAACCGGGCGGCACATGAAGACCGCCCTGCTCTTCCAGGTTGCCGGGAACCAGGTCGGCGGCCCCGCCTCCATGCCCTACCCCAAATAAATATTGCTGAAATAGCCAGAAAAGTCAGGCTTTTGCTTCAGCGCGTTACCATCGGCATCGCGCAGGATTCCGGAGGCAAACAGGTACTCCCCCATCGCATCGACCTTGGTCTTGTCGATCGTGCCGATGACGCCGCTTTCGCCGCGCAGATAGTGTCCATCGATGAGCGCCTTCAGCGATGCCTGGATCAGGGCCGGATTGGTCAGCGCATCCTTGTTGGCTGATATCAAGAGGGCAGCCGCCTCGTCGGGACGGTCGACGGCAAACTGATAGCCGCGTCGCGTTGCCTGCACGAAGGCCGAAGCGATTTTCTGGTTTGCCGCCAGATAGGCGTCACTGGAGGCGATGAAGGTGGTGTGTTCGTCAGGTACGCCGTAATCGGCGTAGCGGAAGCTGCGCTGCTTCATGCCCCTCAGTTCGGCGTCGACGCCTTCCCAAGTCGACACCTCCAGTGTGAAATCAACGGAACCGTTGGCCAGCGCTTCATAGGCGGAGGTGCCGAGCGTCACCGTCTTGAATGTACCCTTGCCGCCATCATGGCGGATGATGGTCGAGATCAGCGCTTCCTCCCACGCGCTGCCGAAACCGCCATAGATGAGGCCATCAAGGTCCTTCGGGCTTTTGATTTCGCTGCGCGCGGCATTGAAGACCACCCGTCCCGTTTCATGCTGCACGACGGCATAGACGGCTTTCAGGTCGGCGCCGGCGGACTTTTGGGTGAACAGGCCCAGCGCCCCGCTGATGCCGAAGTCGGCTATGCGATTGCTGACCAGCGTGCCAGACCCGGTATCGCCGTAGGGCAGGATATCCGCCTGCAGGCCGGCGTCGGCGTAAAAGCCTTTGTCGCGGGCGATGAACAGGCCGATGTGATTGGTGTTGACCGTCCAGTCGAGCGCAACGGTGACCTTTTGCGCGGACGGCGCCGACGATTGCGCGAAGGATCGGGAGGTACCGGCAAGGCCGGCGGCGAGTGTCAGCAGCAAGGCTTGCCGGCGCGAAAGATCGATCATGGTCATGTCCTTTGGGTGGGCCACGGGTTGGGGTTGAGGATGATGTCGAGGATTTCGGCTTCCAGCACACCGGCCTGGCGCGCCATGCCGTCATTGAAATCGCGCGGCCGCGGCAGCGGCACCTTGATCTCGCTGACAATGCGGGCCGGCCGCGCCGAAAGCACGTAGATGCGATCGGACAGAAACACCGCTTCGCGCACATCATGGGTGATGAGCAGCGCCGTCCAGCGGTGGTGCCGCCACATCTGTTCCAGCCAGCGCTGCATGCTGGTTCTGGTGAGCGCGTCGAGCGCACCGAAGGGCTCGTCGAGCAGCAGCATGTCGCGCTCCTGCACGACAGTGCGCAGCAGTGCCGCGCGCTGGCGCATGCCGCCGGAAAGCTGCGCCGGATAATGCCGTTCGAAACCATCGAGCCCGAATTCGGCAAACAGCGGCTCGACACGGGCGCGGGCCGCCTTGCGGCCGACGCCTTGCACCTCGAGGCCGAGCGTCGTGTTGTCGATGATGCGCCGCCACGGCATCAGCGCGTCGCGCTGCGGCATGAAGGCAAAGTGGCGGCCATGGTCATCGAGCGGCGCACCGTCGAACAGCAGTTCTCCGTCCGCTCCGTCCAGTCCCCCGGTCAGCAGCTGGAAGATCGTCGATTTTCCAGCGCCAGAGGGGCCGAGGATGGAAACGAATTCGCCAGCCGCCACGCTGAGCGAGACATCGGCCAGCACATCGAGATCGCCGAAACGCTTGCCGATGTGGCGCAGTTCGAGCCGGGTCATGACGCCCCCTCCCCGGCATGATTTCCGCGGTCCTCGCCTACTCGCTCCCAGGGCATGGCAAGACGCTGGATCAGCGCCGTCAGCCCGAACAGGATCAGCGTCAGCAAAGCGCTCACCGCGACCGCGGCCAGCACCAGGTCCGGGCGGAAATTGTTCTTGGCTGACAGCATGTAGATGCCCAGCCCCTTCGCCGCGCCGGCATATTCGGCGAAGATCGCGCCGACCACGGCATAGGTGATGGAGATTTTCAGGCCGGCGAAGAAATAGGGCAGCGCCGAGGGCAGCCGGGCCGAGAGAAAAATCCGCCAGCGCCCTGCCCCCATGGACTGCAACATCTGGCTGATCTCGATTTCGGTCGCCTCATAGCCCTGCACCAGCGCCACAAGCATTGGAAAGAAGGTGACCAGCGCCACAAGCAGGATCTTGGGCGCGAGGCCGAAGCCGAACCACAGCACGACCAGCGGCGCGATGGCGACCAGCGGCAAGGTCTGGCTGACGATGAAGACAGGAAACAGCGCCCGCCTGAGCGGACGGTAGAAGTCGATGAGCATCGACAGAACGAAAGCGGTGCTCAGCGAACAGGCAAAGCCAAGCAGCGTGGCGCGGATGGTGGGAATGGTGTTTTCAAGCAGCGCATCGCGGTTCAGCAGCGCCTGTTCGAAGACACGCGAGGGTGCCGGCAGCGTCGTGGGCTTGATGCCGGAGAAGCGGGCGTAGAGCTCCCAGGCCACCAGCAAGGCCCCGACCGACATGACGGCCGGCAGGGCCTTGGTGATGACCCCTGTGAACCCGCGCGAGCGGGCGACTGGCAAAGCGGGCACGGCACGAAACCTCTAGCGAAACGGCACGAATGCGCTGGCGGCGTCAGACAGCTGTCGGGCTGTTGGCCGAGACCGTGACATCGAGGGTTACGTGGCCGGCACCCGGTCCGAACCTGCAGAAGGCCTCGTTCAGCGTCGAGAACACAGCACCGGCGTCGCCGCGCAACCTGGTGCAGAAATGCTTGGAACGGTCAAAGACGCCCGACTGCTTGAGAAAGTCGATGCAGCCATAGATTTCGTCCATGTGGTCGCCGGTGCCCATCACATAAAGCGAGAACTGCACCGCCACCGACTGGCCCGTGACATCCGCTTCCCGCACTGCCGCGATGGCCGCATCCTTGCGCAGGCCGAGTGGTCCGACCGGCCCGCCAATGGCGTCGGAACGACAGATCGGATCGTCGGGCTCACCGGGGCAGCCGCGCGAAATCGCCGCCGACAGCACACAATGCTTGCCGCTGGCCGCCGCTGCCACGAACAGGTCGCGCATGGCAGGGAACAGCACCTCGGGTGGTCCGACCAGCAAGGTGGAGATATCGTCGGTCTCGATCCTGAGTTTGTCGCGATAGGGATCAAGAGCGCCGAGCGCGCCAAGGATGACACCGACGAAATCGTCGGTCATGGCATATAGGGAAATCTGTGCGCCCGAAAACATAGCCCGCCTCGCTCCGCTGGTATTACCCAGATCAGCTTCTAGGGTTTGTGGGCTTGCCGCCCCCGTCTCAGCCCCGACCGTACGGAGCACCCCTGTGGATGGACGCCTTAAAGCACCATTCGAGCGATTGCGAAAGTGGTTTTTTCAGAGAGGGGCGTGCAATACGTTGCATCAAAGCGCATGCGCCAGCAGGAACTGGATGAATGAACACCCGTTCCAGTAGAAATAGCCGCACCCTCAAATTGGTCAATCAGTCGCTGGCTGGAGCCTTATGAACGAACACCGTATTCACCAGATTTTCCAGATCAGCGTGCTGCTCAAGGGCGCTCATGCGCTCGTCGAGTGCCTCGGCGGCCTCATGCTTGCCCTCGTCAGCACGAGCACGATCGTTTCCCTGGTCAACAGGCTGACACAGGAAGAACTGATCGAGGATCCCCATGATTTCATTGCTAGCCACTTGATGAGCATGGCGAGCAATTTCACGGTCAGCACGCAGCATTTCTACGCGTTCTATCTACTAAGCCACGGACTGGTGAAGATTGCGCTGGTGGCGGGTTTGCTCGGGAATAAACTGTGGGCGTACCCGGCGTCTCTCGTCATCCTGTCGCTGTTCATCGCCTACCAGATCTACCGCTTCAGCTACACTCACTCGGCCGGCCTCGTCGTACTCACCGTATTCGATCTGATCGTCATGGTGCTGATCTGGCATGAATACCGCCTTGTCCAGAAACACGGCCCAGCCGCCCGCTAGATCTCCTGACGCCATATCCACGGTTCTGGCTGGCCATGATACGGCCGTAGCAAATTCCTGGAGATCCCCAAATATCGGCAGCATTTTTCGGGGAACCTTCGTCGAATCGAGAGGTTTCCCTACCAGTCGCAAGGGGACGAACTTCACAGAAATGGAGAAAGACCATGTTCATGAAAATCCTCGCAGCTTCAGTTCTCACGATCGGTCTGGCCACATCCGCGATGGCGCAAAATGCTGGGACCAATGGCGCTGGCACTGACGGAAGTGGCAGCGGCAAGTCGGTCACGGTCAATCCGGTAACACCGGCCTCGCCAAACACGGCTGTGCCGGATGAGGTTGACCCGAATGCGACGAACAGCACGACTGGCGGCATGAATTCCAACGCCGACCAGAACTGCCCAACCGGCCCGCAGGGCAACCAGGCGGATGCATCAGGCACATCACCGGGGACTGCAGCGCCGACCATCAACGACAGCAACTGCGGCAAGTAGTTATCGACGGATCAGAATCAAAAAGGGCCGTGGAGCATCCGCTCCACGGCCCCATTGTTATGCAAGCACGGTAGGTCTACGAAGCTTATGAGACGGCCTTTTCCCGAACCGGGAGCTTCCAGCCCGGCCGGGCGAAATGGCAGGTATAGCCATTGGGATATTTCTCCAGATAGTCCTGATGCTCCGGCTCCGCCTCCCAGAAGGCGCCGGCCGGCTCGACTTCGGTGACGACCTTGCCGGGCCACAGGCCGGAGGCATTAACATCGGCAATGGTGTCTTGTGCAACGCGCTTCTGCTCGTCGCTGGTGTAGTAGATCGCCGAGCGATAGCTCATTCCGACATCGTTGCCCTGGCGGTTGCGCGTCGTCGGATCGTGGATCTGGAAGAAGGATTCCAGCAGCGTGCGATAGCTGATCCGGCTCGGATCGAAGATGATCTCGATGGCTTCGGCATGAGTACCGTGGTTGCGGTAGGTGGCATTGGGCACATCACCGCCGCTATAGCCGACGCGAGTGGAAATGACGCCGGGATAGCGCCGTATCAAATCCTGCATGCCCCAGAAACAGCCACCAGCAAGAACTGCACGTTCGGTAGAAGTCGCCATATCACGTCTCCTTTGGATTTCCCCATAAATGGGCATTGTTGCCGCCTTCGTCCAGTCGTTCAAGACATGGAGATGGCAGCATGGAGGCGAGAGGCTATCGTCTCGCCGGCGCCAAAAATGCGAAAAAGCCCGCCCCGGCGGAAGCCAAGGCGGCCCGCGAAGACGAAGCCATAATGGCCGCCGCAGGGCTGGCAAGTTCTGCTACATATTTACATTGATCCGCCGGACACATCATCGGCGACCGCTGGTCTACCAGCTTTTCATGCAGAAACGCCCGCCGGCGACCCGCCAGCGGGCAGTTGAATTTCAGCCTCGTCCACGGCCGTTGCGGCCATTGTCCCCTCTGTCATGGTTGTGATTTTCGCCACCAACACAGTCCCCGTTGCCCGTGCCGCAACAGCGGCCGTTCCAGAAATCGTTGGCGATCGTCTTGTCGCATTCCGTCTTGACGGCCTGGCTGCCGGCCAAGGCGGACCCGGCCATCGAAGATATTGCGACAGCGGCGAGAAGTGTGTTTCGCAGGATGGTAGTCATCTGAACTCTCCAATGATGTGTTTCCGTCTACGGTGATGTGTCGCGCATCGAGACGGAATGGTTCACGGAGAATGCGAAAATCTGCCGGTGACGGACCGGTTGGATCGCATGACGAATATCAGGCTGCCTGGAAATCAGCCGCCGCGTCGGAGCGCGCGAGCTGTGGTCGCACCATCAACCAGGCGACCCGTCATTTCCCCTGGCTCGCCGCAATCGGCAGGTCGGGCGTTCCCGGTGGAATGGCCACGAAGCTGACCGGCAAGGGTGGAGCCTTGAGCGACCAGTTGAAAAGAACGGTCTTGACCGGAAGGTTCTTCACCCACGCCTCGATTTGAGGCGACGGTCCGCCGTCGCCCGGCCAGACGACCAGCATGCCCTGTTCCTGCAGACGTTGCGGGGTGATCCACGGCGCGAACTGCATGCTGAGATCGGTGAAGATCGAGGGCTTGTCATAGGCTTTCAGGCCGGCGACCATGGCTGCGCCGGTTTCGCCGCCGACGATGCCGAGGGGTGCCTGCACCTTCTCGTGCCAATAGGCCTCCGCCTCGTCCGAAATCGCTTGCGAAGGCCAGCAGACAGGCTGCAGGTGGCCGAACAGATTGCAGCTCGACCAGCGGATTCCCGCATAGGCGCTGGACATGACGACGATACAGGCCGTCGAGCAGATCATCAGCGCACGCATCTCGCGGCTGCCGAGCCGGTGGCCGAGAAGAGCAATGGCAACCACGCCGACCAGATTGTACATCGGCGCTCCCCAGGCCTCACCGATGCCGGAAAACAGCGAAGCGATCATGATGAGGATCGCGGGCCCTAGCCCCATCCACAGCACATAGACAAGCGCGCGACGTTCGATGGGCGGCTCGCGCACCGCATCGGCCTCCGGAGCCGTCCCTCGCCGCAACAGGCCGGATATGGCGAGCACGGCGAAGAACCCGACGAACGCCGCACATTGCACGCCGATGTAGTAGAGGCGCGCGCGGTTCGCCATGACCCACGAATCCCGATTGGCGACGTAGGAAAAGGGCAAGAAGTCCATGCGGAAAAGCGCGACGGTGACCGGCGCGATGACAGCCAGGAACACCGCGAGTGCCAGCCACGGCCACGGCGTGGCAAGCCGGCTGCGCGCGCGCGCGTCGTACAGAATCCATAGCCCGCCGAAGACCAGCAACAGGCCGGTGGAGAACTTGGCGTAGATACCAATGCCAGCGATCAATCCGAGCGCAAGCCACCAGCCCGGCCCGTTCCTGGTGGTGCTGCGCCACAACAGCCAGCAGATGGCCGCCCAGAACGGCATCTGCGCATAGTCGTGATTGAATTGCGGCGTTGGCCAGCCAAAGAAGTAGATCGACGGCATCAGCAGCACAGCGGCCAGCGCACGGTGACGGCCGAGAATGTCACGCGCCAGCAGATAGACGAATATGAAGGTCGACGTAACACCCAGCTGGCTCAGAAGATATTGTGGCCAGCGGAACGAACCGGTCAGGAGATTGGCGGTCTCGAGCAGCCATCCCGGAAGCTGCGGATGCTTGTAGGTCAAAATCACCCATTCGCGCCCCCACATGAATCCCTCGACAACATCGCCAGGGGGCGCAACCGCCACTAGCGCCGGCATAGCAGTCCAGAAGACCATCTGCATCGCGCACAGAAGCGCCAGCGCATAGGCGGGATGGCGTGAGAGGACGGACAGGGCCGATAGGGAATGCCTGTCTTGCGCAACGGGCACGTCTGCCGGCAGCCACTTGCTCATGGAGTCTTCGATTTCATGTCGCGTTTGGATCACACGGGGCGGGTTTTCGGCTGTGCCTATGGCATAGACTTGCGGCCGGAGCCAGCGGGAGAACGTCGAACGTTCGGGCGATGGCTGCCCTCCAAACGTTGCGGCATCGAAGCCGGGCAGCAGTCCCGCACCGCCGCCCGTTGGACAAAGCCCACCCTTTCCGGCCTGACGGTACGTGCCACCGGGGCAATAGACGCCGCTCAAACCTTACGGAAATGTATAATAATACCACCATCGCAAAACCAAGATTGCAGCTGAGATTGCCGCGCGACACAGGTTTTCACCGCGAATCCGGGCAAAAAAAATGGCAATGGAAGACGCTACCCAGGAGCATCTCGAAAACGCCGAGCATGCCGAACATGCCGCGCACGAGGGCAATCCCTTTCTGACCACCGTCTCGGTCACCATAGCGGTTCTCGCCGTTATAGCGGCAACCGTCGGCAGCTTTGAATCGCTCGAAACCGCGGACACGATCAACGACAAGAGCGAAGCCGCCTATCTGCAGAACAAGGCGAGCGACCAGTGGAGCTTCTTCCAGGCAAAGAGCATCAAGAAGAACAGCTATGAAATCGCGGCGGCCATGGGCGGGCCTGCCGCCGCCCAGTTTCAGGCCAACGCCAAACGCAACGAGACCGACAGCGCCGACATACAGGCCAAGGCACAGGATTATGAGAAGCAGGTCAACGAGAAGCTCCGCGACAGCGACGTCCATGCCGAGCGGCACCACATCCTGACATTTGCGGTAACGGTGCTGCACATCTCCATTGCCGTCGCGACGCTGTCCATCATCATGCACGGCAAGCGTTGGCCGTGGATTGGCTCGCTGGTTCTGGGCGTATTGGGCCTCGTCGCGGCAGGCTTCGCCTACGTCTGATCGATATCAGGCCCACGCCGCCTTCGAGATTCTCCTTCATCAAGATTTTTCCATTCACAGGATCCTGCGATGAGCCAGCATGCCGTCATTCACCATCGCGCCCTCGACTTCTGGCTGGCGCGCGCAGCGGTGCTGGTGATCATCTGCCTGCAACTTCTGGTCATCAACGATCTGTCGTTTGGGCCGCGCTGGCTGGCGCCGGCCCTGGAAACGGCGCTGCTGGTGCCCTTGTCGGTAGCGACGGCCTGGACACAGGCCGAGGCCAGAAAAGCCGCGCAGGATCATCAATGGCACTCAATCGGTGAGTTTCGCGTGCTGATCCGCAGGGCAGCCCTGGTCATGACTGGCGTCATCAGCATCATGAATTGCGGTTCGCTGTTCCTGTTGGTGCGCGCTCTGCTGGCGGGCCATGCCGGTGGCGGAACCACCCTCCTCGTCGATGCCCTCAACATCTGGGTCACCAACGTCATCGTCTTCGCGCTGTGGTTCTGGAGCACCGACCGTGGCGGCCCGCCGACCTGCGGCCTGGTCAAGCGCGCCCAGTCCGATTTCCTGTTTCCACAGATGGCGCTGAATGATCGCGAACTTCGCGACTGGCTGCCAGGCTTCGTCGACTATGTCTTCCTCGCCTTCACCAATGCGACGGCATTTTCCCCGACCGACACCATGCCGCTCTCCCCGCGCGCCAAGCTGTTGATGATGGCCGAGGCGATGATCTCGCTCCTGACGATTGCGCTTGTGGCCGCACGCGCGGTGAATATTCTGACGTGAGCTTCGGTGCGGGGCTCAGGAGAAGGCTGCGCAAATCGCCACCGATCCGTTGCAATAGCGCCAGAACGCAAAAGAGGCCCGCCCCGGCGAACCGGGACAGGCCTTTTGATTTTCCCAAGGAGCGGGCGGAGACAAGAAGCCGGGCAACGCGGTCACCGCGCCGCCTCCTCGCGCTGTCTGGAGCCAGGGCGAAGTCACGCAGTTGCGAGTTGGATGATACCTGTGAGGAGCGCACTATCGTTCAGCCAATTCACGAGGAGAGGACCCCATGGCGTTTGACTATTGCCACCCGACTGCACCGCACAAGAAGCTGCGCATCCCCAACTGGTACGTGTCTAGCCTGATGATGGATCGGGCGCTCGACGCTGTGGCGCGCAAGGTAAAGAACCTCGACCGCAAGCACGACATCCCCTATCTCGCCGGCTATTCGAAGGACGGCAAGACGATCTACATCGACCGGCACATGCCAAGCGAATGGCAATACAAGGGCCGCACGATCAACACCGACCGCTTCCTGCTGCTGCACGAGGAGGTCGAAAAAACACTGATCGACCAACTGGACCTGCATTACCTGCATGCCCACCAGATCGCCACGCGAGCGGAAGAAGCCGCAGTGCGGGCGGCCGGCATCTCCTGGCGCGAATATGATCGCTTCATGCAGAAATACGTGAAGACGATGGACGACGAACGGCTGACAAAGGTGCCTGCTGATCTCGACCTGAAACCCTATCGCGACGAACACGACACGGATCTGCTGGAGCGCATGGCTAAAGACGTCGAGAAGGGCGTTCAGCCCGCGGGCGTCGACAAGCCAGGCCTGCACGCCAGGATCAAGAGCCAATTGAAGACGATGCTGGCACACTCGCATTCGCACGAACCGCAAGGCAGCATGGCCGCCAAGACCAAGTCTGTCGTAAAGAAGGCGTCACGATCGAAGACGAAGTAGAAACAACGCAGCCCCTGGAATTTGTTTTGGGCATGAAGCTGCGGCTCGCCGAAGCCCGAGCCAGAGAGACGGGGCGCGGCCCGCGAACGCGGCAGAGTAGGCTCAGGCCCTATTCCTCCGCTCCCGGCTTGAACCGGCGCACGATCACCTCGAACACGATGTCGGAAATCCACATCGCCGACACACCGATAAGGAAGGCCGCGGCCAGCGTCGTGGTGTCGTCATCGGCGAGTGGCAGGCCGGTGGCGCGGAAGTACTGTACGACGGGCAGCGTCAGATAGGCCGCCGCCAGGGCGCCGCAGATCGGCGACGCCACCATTTCGCGCAGCTTGTAGCGATGGCGCGACAAGGCCCGCAAGATGCCACCGGAAAGGCCGGCGACCAGCACTGGCGCCTTGATGCCGAGAGCATCGAGAAACTCATGCATCATGGCGCCCACCCGCACAGCGCCTGCCCCTTGCGGTTGTGCGCGAGCATGGCTTTCACCTCCGCGTCCGACAGTGCATCGACGACGGAAGGAGAAAGCCGAATTGGGCTCGAGATCGCGCAAAAACTTCCCTTGGCCGAGGTGCAACCGGCCAGCGCCAGGAACATCATGACTGCCAAAACGCTCAGTTGCTTGCCCAAGATCTCAGCTCCTTTCGGGCTGCGTCGGCTGGCAATGCCCCTATGTCGTTCTGGACCTGGTCGGCAATGTCGCGCGCGGCGGCTTCCGCGGTCGCCTGCTTTGCCCGCTCTGCCTTGGCCCCGGCCAGTCGCTGCTGAAAGCCGAAGCCGAGCCCGCCGACGATGGCCGCGCCGATTGCGAGAATGGCTGGATTGCCGAGAAGGAAGGCAAGGATTGCGCTCACAGCAGCCACCCGATGATCACGCCAGCGACAAACCCGACACTGCCGCCAACGGCGTAAGGCAATGCGGCACTGATATAGGCGGTGAAGAGCTCCTTCATTTCGCCCACCCGAAGCGATGGGCCAGCCAGTACCAGCACTCGGATATGGCGCCGAGGGCGACACCGGCACCGGTTTCGATCACCATTTGCAGGTCGGAGTCGGCGGAGAAGGCGGAACCGTC
The DNA here is from genome assembly GCA_943370265.1 of Mesorhizobium carmichaelinearum. GTDB lineage: Bacteria > Pseudomonadota > Alphaproteobacteria > Rhizobiales > Rhizobiaceae > Mesorhizobium > Mesorhizobium carmichaelinearum_A. The sequence continues at coordinate 206,742 of CALRQH020000001.1, read as the reverse complement.
GTCGGCGGACAGGAGCCCGCGAGCGACAAGGATGCCGGCAGAATACCGGAGCGCGATGCGAACAATGACAGCGGCCATGGTGATGCCCTTTCAGAAGAACGAGTGAACCCAGGTGGTGATTTCGTGCCAGCGCATGGCGGTGGCTGTGCCGAGGGTGGCGAGCAACCCGACGGCGGCTGTGGGCTTGCCGACCGACTTTGGCGTTGAGGGTGGTGAGCTTGGGGGCGACACCTCCGGCTCAGCCGTGGGCGGCAAAGGCGTGGCAAGCGACGGCGTCTGCCGAGGTAGAGCAGGCTGAGTGGGTGTTGGCGGGCCTGGCTGCGGCACGGGCGCGGCCGGGAACGATATGGCAGCACCATCCGGCCACACCTTGGCGGCCTTGGCCAGCCATGTCCTTTGGTCGGCCAGCCCGATCATGCCGCCGTTCACGGTCTTGCAGACGCCGGTCGTATCGTTCTTGTCGGCCAGCGCGTTGATGTTGCGCTTCGTCCAGTAGATCGTTGCCGCCCGCAAGGCGCCCGGGAAGGTGCGCAGCAGTTCAGGGTTGGCCGTCACAGGCAAACCAGTCGCGGCCTCGACCTCTTCGAAATTCTCACGGCCGGTACTCTGCAGCAGCCCGGAGCCGCGATAGGCCCATCCGTCACCGGGCTTGAAGTTCCCGAGCCGGCCGCCATAGACTTTTTCCGCCAGCTTTTCAGGAGCGTTGGCGAAAGGCTTTGCCGCGGCCGAAGTCGCAAACCGCGAGGGCCACACCTCGCTGGCGCGCTTTGCCGAATAGTTCAGGTTTTCCTCGAGAGAACGCAGGCCGCCTGTCTCGACGCATACGCGGGCAAAGAAGTGACGCAGGCGGATCGGCGTGTTGATGCCGGCCTGGTTGAGCAGATGGGCGTTGTCGACAAGGCCGGTGATGATCGCCTTCGACGCTTTCGGGCAAAGCTGCGCCAGTTGGCTCGCGAAGCTGCGGTCCATTTGGTTTCCTTTCGGATGATGTTTGGCTATGGTCGGCGCCGGATGGGACCGATGGGAATCTCAATACGAACTACTTTCGTATTGCTCACGCGTCGGTTGCTGCGTTGGCGCCTGGAGTGACTGCGCCGGTGCCCCTCGCCCACCCCACGGATTACAGGGTTTCGGGCGAAGATATTTCTCACCGCCTCTTTCGCGGATCGGCTGCGTGCTCTGGGCGGTTTCGCGATAGGCAATGGCGAGAGAATAGTCGAGTTGCCTGGCCCTCGTCGACAATCCGCCCGGCGCCATCAACCTGACCTTGTGAAAGCGACGTGCCGACGAATTTCGCCTGGTCCCATGATGGAAGTTCCTTGGATGTGTGGGGAGAGACGTCAGGGCGGCTTGTCCCAGCCGAAGATTTACTATCAGGAATGGAGGGCCATTTTCATCGTAGAGAGATGGACGGCTATGAGGCCATCTGCCGCGTTCAGGCGAATTGCAGAGCTATGTTAATACGGCCAGGAAGGGTTACGCTCCCCCCTCATGGGATGCTGACAGGGATGAGAACAGTCGGCTCATATTGCCAGCAGGCGGACATAGAGCTCATTTCAGACAATAGAAGAAAATTGAGCACGTCCCGTGAGGATGTAAGGGATTTTAACTTGATGCAAAATGGATCCGAACCCAGGCCTGAAGAGCTGAACGATTTCCGTTCACTCGACCCTGCCGAGGTTCAAGAAAGATACATCGCCCCTCTCTTCTCGCTGCCTCGAAAGCTGCCTGTTACGGCATGGCAGGGGCATATCCCTTTCCTGTTCGTGCTATTCCGGAATCTGCAACCCGCCCGTTATGTCGATCTCGGTGTCCATCTTGGCGCCAGCTTGATTGCCGCAGCCACCGCCGCACAAATCCATGATTTGAAAACAGAGATCTGGGGGGTGGATACCTGGGAAGGCGACGTTCACGCCGGTGGCTACGAGGGTGACAAAATATACGCCGACCTCCTCGCGTTCTCACAGAAATTCTTCTCTGGCGTCCATTTGCTTCGGTCGACATTCGATCAAGCGAAGGAGGAATTTTCACGGCGTCCGATCGACCTGCTTCATATCGACGGGCTGCATACATATGAGGCGGTGAAACACGACTATGAAACTTGGCTGCCGGTCATGAGCGACAAAGGGGTGATCCTGTTTCACGACACCGCCGAACGCGATCGCGGCTTTGGTGTCTGGCGTCTTTGGGACGAACTCAAGCTGAAGTTCCCTTCATTGGAGTTCACCCATTCGCACGGTCTCGGCGTGCTTTTTGTCGGACCCAAAAGCCTAAATGACCCCTACCTCAAACAGCTCGTCGAGGATCGATCCCTGTTCGATCTCTATCGCGCAACCGTTACACAGGTCGCTGAGCTGCTACCAGTTCGCGCCGCATTCCTGAATTCGGAGTTGGAGCTTGGGTCAAATCCACCGGATTCTGGAGAAGGAGACACGAGAAAACTCTTGGCTGGCGCGCAGGAGGCGGTGCAGCATTACAAGGACCAGTTGAAGGCGGTCAGGAAACACCATGACCGCCTGATGAGGCGGAAATCCATCACGCCTTTGAAATACTTAAAGAATCTAGTAGGAAAATAAGCTCGAACCGCCTGCATCGAACCCAATATCTCAGGCACCAATCGTCAACGAGTCAAGAATGAAAGTTCGAGTACTTTTGCGTGTTCGCGTAAACTTCTGCTTCTTCCGAAGGTACCTGATTGCGGGAAAACCATGGCGCGTGTTGAGCTGTGTACCTCCCAGCAATACGAATTCCACGCAAGAATCTTTTTAGATTTAGATGCCGCTGGTCGTAAAGCGCGAATGTTGTGTCTATGCCTGCGCGAAATATCGCGTCACCACCCGAGGTATACCCCAAGAGCCGCGACCAGTATTGCTCTTCCCATTCCCAAATCTTGTATGGCTTATCGCCAAGTACAAAATCATCCTGCTTCATTAACCTACGGTTTGATATGTCCAGCGCGAACCCGGCCTTCCCCATCCCGTACGTTTCGGTCTGGAGGACAAGTTCTTGTAGAAAATTTGGTGGAAGCAATTTGTTGAACAGCATATCCGGGTCGGTGACACAAAAGTGCCTCGGTAGTTTCGAGAGACGTTGACGGCTAAAAACACTATGTTGCGGCCCTAAATTTTGCTGCAAGCGTTCAATTTTTGCCAAGCCCTCGGACTGGGACAACCAAGCCAGCATTTTGGGTGAAGACGACGCGTTATCGACGAATGTGATGTCACGGAATCCAACCCGCCGTAGTTGGGCCAGCACGGCTTGGCAGTATGTCGAGTTGTTAAAGCAAGGAACCAAGACCGGAATTTCAGTTATCTGGTAATCTATGCTGCTTGGCGCCGATACCACATCGGATATGACAGCAACAGCCTCCGGGACTTTGGAAAGAGCAGCGAGACTTATATGATCAAGTAGAGATGCGTGAATAAATAGGGCATTAAACTGAGCATCGGCATATTCTCTATCACGGAAAATTGGAATAAATCCCCGAGACAGCAGAAGCGAGAAGACGCCAGACGCCCCAGTTTGACCTCTCCAGAACTTGTGTCCCTCGACCTCCACAAAGATAGCTTTTGTTTTGGCTAGGACCTCTCCAGCGCCTTCCAGAACAAGGGAAGCCGCCCCTTCCACGTCTATCCACAGAAAGAAGTCGTTTGATTTCAATTCCTTTGCGAAAAAACTATCTAGATCGACACTTGGAACTTTGAAGACGTTATACTGTGCATTCTCGTCTCGCTGCAGCAGCGAGCTTTTCCCTGTGTCGGGCGGCTCATTTTGGTGGCGATCTACCAGTCTGCCGCGCTTGTAAACTTTCGCCAGAGTATGCGGCACATAAATATCGACGTCACCTGACGTCGATGAGACGGCAAGGTTGTGCCACTTGATATGGTGGGCCAAAATGTTGGCTTCATTGGCAGCGTGAATTGTGGGGTTCGCCTCGAACCCATGAACTTCGCACTCGGGCATCAAACCTTTTGCGCGGACACCGATTTCTCCTCGATTTGCACCGATATCGCAGAATATATTTGGACGAAATTTGAAAAATAAAGCAAAAAACAAATCAGCTAAGCGCTGATTACCGTCTCCACCGAGCGGCATGGCGGCTATGGAGCCGACAATGCTTTGGGTGGTGGCATCTAGACGTATTTCATTCGAAATTTCTTGACGCAGTTCGCGAATGAGGCGCTTAGTTCTTGAGACAATGGTGAACATGAATGCTATCCAAATAGACTATTCCAGAGGCCCTAATCGAGACATCACCGTTGCGCAAGGCCTACGAAGTAAAATCCAGAAGCGATCCATGAAGACGAACCATACTTGACGGCCCTACTGGCGTGAGAGCGCCTCGCGCAGCCTAGTGAGCGCTTGTGCCAATGCGATGATGGTGATTTGTTGCCGCGTTACTCATGGAACGCGACCGAATGACGCAATTTTCGCGGAGGTGGTCGGTGCAGTAGTGCCTCTCCAAGCATCCCTTACGCATGGCATGCCGGTGAAGAGGTGCCTGTCAACGATTCTTGCCCGAGCCCCCGACTATGTCGGCATTCATGACGGCATTGTTGTCTTTGAGAAGAAACCGTAGGGCCGGCGTCAGCCTGCCATTGCCTACTCAATGGCGCCTGTGCCACAGGCCAGAACGAAATCGCCCTGGAAACGCTTTCGGAGTCACCGCTCAGCCAGATAATTGGCTTCCACATATCCGTTTTTAGGTCCACGATGGCGAGCAGAGAGAAGCGCTATGGAAGTTGATTTCGAAACCAAATGCTATGAGAACGATTGGGAAATTGTTCTCGGCAACGGTTATCTGCGGGCCATCACAGGCCGCTGCGCCTATCCTTTTTCCAAGCGGCGACTGGTCATCAACAATGTGAAACGGCGCGACCCGGTTGAATCCGCGGCAAGGGCGGCGATCGCTCGAGGCGACCTCGACGAGTACCTGTTCGTGGAAGATCACGCCGACGCCGCCCTGGAATTCTTCCAGATCGACAAGGCGTCCTTCGGTCGTGGCTACGTCTACTCGATTAGCGAACTGGTCGGCCTCAATGCCAGCAAGGCTGACTACCTGCTTCACTTCGCCAGCGACTCATACCCAAGGCGTCAGTCTCGGTGGATCGAGCCTGCCATCGAATTGATGGAAGGCAGGAGCGACATGGTCGTCGCCAACCTGTGCTGGGACAACCAATATCGACAAGCCGAGAAGGAAAGCTTCGATCAGGCGGGCGACTTCTTCGTTAGCCACGGCTTTTCAGACCAATGCTATCTGGCCAAGATGTCGGTTTTCCGAGCCCCCATCTACGGCGAAGACAACCCTGCATCGGCACGCTATCCGGATTACGCCGACGATCTGTTCGAGAAGCGCGTGGATGCGTACATGCGCAATCACGGCGCCAAGCGCCTGACCCACCGGTCAGAAAGCTATATGCACCGCAACATTCCGAAAAGCGGGCTGAAAAGAGCATGGCGCCGGTTTAGACCGATGGCATGATGCGCCGGCGGCGACTGGCCGCCCGTTACCTTTGAGGCCTGGAAGTGTAGCCAAACAGCTGGCGCCGATATTTCTTCCAGTTCCATTCCAGGCGCTGGTAGAAGCGCACGCGCGACTTTCGACCGATGATCGAGGTCGAAAAGGTTCCATTCTGCGTGCCTTGTTCGACGATCGGGCGTTCAAACCAAAGGACTTCAACGCCATTCTGGGCATCGATCCGATCGATCTGATGGTCGATCGGCAAGGTGATCTTGTTGGCTGCAAACCAGGCGCATCGCGCTTCCGCGACACGCCGCGTGATCAGGTAGGAATCCGTGTTGCGGCAGTGTGGCGCGGGGTACAGATGCCTGCCTTTTTTCAGTTGCCACAGCGCCGTGTAGTAGTTTCCGCCATTGCCGAGATAGACGACGGCATTCCGATCCGGATCCGCGAATTCGGCCAGGCCTTCATTGAATTTCCAGCAGAAGCGGCTGGACAGAATGACATCGTCTTCGAAAACCAGGCAATAGGGATAGCCGCTCGCCAGGAATTCCTGCCAGACGCCGATATGCTTCATCGAACATGAGATTTCGGCAGGCAGCAGCTTCTCGGAACCGACGCGTCGGGCTTTTTCCTCGGCCGAAATGTCGGAGATGTCCCAGTCCAGAAACCAGTTTACCGGAATGCCGTGCGGCGCGAAGCCTTCCGTGATGTGACGCTCCCGGTCCTCATAGCCGCGCTTGACGTGGCATATGCGGACAAAGACCTTGTCGGCTGGAAATTCTGACATGTCCCGTCTGTACTGTCCCGGATCGCGAAAATCCAGAGGTAGTGCTCAGGCCGTTCCTCCACCACAGACGAACGCCGGCACGTCGCGCCTGACCACTTCCCTGTGGTGAAGCGCGGTTGGTATGGAACTCGGGACAATCGCCGATCCCTGCCCTGATGAAGTCGATCTTCTGGTAGCCCCAGCACGGCGAGGCCAGGGCGCCTCGCCGCCAGGACAAGGCCCGCTTGGGCAGTCTTTCCGGCATTCGCGGCTGACCCTGAAACTTTGTCCCGGGTCCGCGCGTTGCCCTGACGCGATGCAGGAGGAGTTCAGATGGCATTCGTGGACGGGGCAGTGGCGGCGCTGGTCGTTCTATTCATCATCCTGTTCGTGATCACCGCCATGCGGGATCTGAACAGCGCCCCCTGCTTTCATCGCCTGCGCTCATGGTTGCGAAGCCGGCAACATCAGGATTGACGGCTCCTGCCGCGCTCTCCCGGCGGATGATTTCAAGCGTTGGGGAAATTTGATGAAACTCCGGTGCCCAGAAGCCGTTCCGGCCCCTGACGAAACCAACCAGCGAGATCACATGGGCGGAAGACTAAGAATTCGCCGCGACACGCGTCCGGTGCCCAACAGGGTTTTGGTAAGCGCGATCCTGGCAGCAGCATTCTTTACTGCGGTTGCCTATGGCCTCATGAATTGGAATAACCACCGAAACACATAACCACCACGGCATGCTCTTCATCTATACCGTAAATAAATAGTCATCGACAATATGTTTACTATTTTAGCGCACCTCAACGCGATATAGATTTTAACAATGGCTATGCGTATCAGATTGCCATGCGGCATACTTAAGATGAAGTTTTACATAGATTTACGGGATCGCGAACGTTATCAGCACGTTCCGGTCATGAAATTGGTTATTTGTACTTTGCATGGTGGTCGAATATCCAGAAACAGAACGGCAACTGCGAATCCAAGCAGCTAAAAAGCTTGCGGTGATTTTTCGGCACCGCATATTCCTTCGCGAGATTTAGGGGCCACATCGGCAACTGATCTGGCTTGGTGGCGCGTTGATCTTCCCTAGGTGAATTGGACACGCCCTCCCCCATCACGGATAACAGGGCTTCGAGCAAAGGTATTTTTCGCCGCCATTTCACGGATAGGCTGCATGTCTGGGTATGCCTTCATGATGGGCAGTGGTGAGATATAGTCGACGGGATGGATCGTCCGGGAAAAGCGTGGATGCAGTACGAGGCTTGCGTTCACTCTTCGGCCGCGAATAGTTGACCAGAGCCATTTGCAGTTATAAAGGGGAATTTAACCTTCGTTCCCGCAGTGAAAAATCGCTCATGTTGAAATTATTCAAGAAAACTAGAGAGTTCCGCATCGAGGGATACCAGTGGGGGCTCGATGGGGAACTGTTTCAAGCTATGACCTCGACCGAATGTGCGAACGAGACTGACGCCTTGGAAAAGGCAAGAGAAGTAGCGTCTGAATTTGCAAGCGTGGTTGTGATGTCCCGCATGCGCGGGTGGTTCCGCATCAGCGAGCCGATTGAAGTCTATCGCACTGGCGTGCGGCCATAATCACGCCTCGACAACTTCCGCAATTTAACGATCGAATTTGAGCGAGGTGGAACCGTTCGATGATGATGTTATTCATTTCTTGCCGGATGCGGGGAACAAGGCGCTGTTCGAAATCCGCCTGGCCCTGTGGCTGTGCTTCGCCGTGCTATGCGTGATCGCGTGGCGTATCTGGTACCGGTGGCTACCGAAGACTTGCCGCCACTAAAACGAAGTTGTTTCCGCCAGACGTGCGGGTGGCCGTGACGGTCCTCGCGGTTTCTGCTGCCGTGGCTTGGTAGCTGCCGCCAGAGATAGCGCGGGTTACAGCGGGGTTAGTGATGCTGAAGTCTTGGACTACCCCCGTCCATGTGTAGGTAGGGGCAACGTATCCGCAGCGAGCGGTAGCAAACAACAGGCCTTGCGCCGGGATATTAATGGTTCCGGTGCCGGGGTCTGCGTTGCTTGCCAGTGTGGCTGCTGGGGTGATGCTCTTTAGATTGAGGCACCGCCACGCCGCCAGGGCGGCAGACTGCCAGGCGGTGCCCGTGTTGACAACCACGTTCTGAAGCCCAGAGCCTGCACTTGCAGGTACAACCGCAGCGACAAGCGCACTGTAGCCTGTGCTGTTCAACTGGTCTTTGAGAACGGTGAACGCAACGCCGGCGATTGTCCCGCTGATAGTCGTCGGCGTCCCGGTGCTATTTCCGCCAACCGGAAGCACAATAACCCGATTGTTTACGGCGGGTCCGATGTCAACAGGGAACGTATAGGATGATAACGAACTATCGGACCACTGGCTACCTATGAAGCTGCGGCTGGGAATCAGAGGCGAGACCGCCAGCGGAGCCAATCCCGGCAGCATCTAGGAACCGAGCTCAAGGGCTACCTTAAGCTCCTCCAATGAGATGCCATAGTCACCCAGCATATTCGCGACCTTCTCCGCGGGCGTCGGGGCCGGGGGTGGCGGCGGGATTTCTTCGATAGCGTATTGCTGGCTCACGATCCCGGTACCTTCATCTACCGTGTAGAGAGGAGCACCAGTGGCGCGAAAGCCGTCTGGTGCCGCGAAGGGAACGGCGATCTTGCCGCCGAACGCTTCGATCTCCTCCAAGGTCCAAATGTCCTGGTCGTAGAAGCCCCGGATGTTGTCGCCCACGATCTGGACGGGAACTGGGTAAGGGTCACAGGGCATCTCCACAGAACGCCCATCCGCATAAACAGCGGTGTAGGTGCTGATTGTCTGGGAGGTCAGCACATTGTCGTGCCACTCGTGGTAGCTCCCATCATCGCCGAGGCGGACTAGGATACTGGTCATAAGTGATATCTCCTTGAATGGGGTTACGGCGTTGTGCGGATGACGCCGGAGATGACGAGCTTGCTTGCGGTGTCTACGAAGCCAATGACGTAGACTGCCTCGGTCGTCGCTATGGTGATCGGGAAGCTCTCAACGCCTGCGGCCACCGCAAAGTTAGCGCCCAAGGAGAGGGTTCGGGCTGAGGTCACAGCCGTCACCTTCACGACAAAGCCGAACTGCGGGACGGCATTGGTGGGATTGCTAAGCGTCACCGAGGTGCCCAACGCGAGCGAAGCATTGTTGCCTAGCGACATATCCCACGCCACTGTGGTTCCGGAGGCGAGGGCTTGGTAGGCGACTGTCGATTTCAGCGCGGCCGCTGTGAGCAACCTTGATGCTGTCCCAAGCTGGAATTCTGAGTTGGATGCGATCGCGCCAGAAGCCAGCATGGCATAGGTCAGCAGACCGGCGGGCACCATTCCGGCAGTCATCTGCCCAAAGCCGAGCCCTCCAGCCACGCGCCGCAGGATCGTATCGTCAGCACCCGCCGCAATGTCGGCGCGAGCGCCGCTCGAATTGGCCGAGCGGCCCAGTATGCTTGCCGCCGCACCATTGTCGAGTTTCGCCGGTGTGATGGACCCATCGGGAGGCGTGAACGTACCCGTAAAGACGGCGTTGACCTTAGGCGCCAAGCTTGACACCGCAACACCACTATCCTTACCCACCTTCCCCGTAGTGCCGGCGAACGTGACGATATTGTCCGTCACTGAAGCTGCCGGCCCCGTGAAATCTCCCGCCCCCGCGCCATCCGCCCCCTTGTCACCCGCCCGGTCGAACATCAGCCAGATGCCGTTTGAGACATAGACCACGTCGGCCTCCATATCCCATGCCAGTTCGACGGCGGCCGACGGATGGTCCCAGCCGAAGTCGAGCGCCCCGATGCGGGGCCAGTAGCGCGGCAGCCGGAACGGCTCGCAGACGATCAGCTCCTCGGCCACCGGAAAGATGCGGCCCGAGCCCAGCACCGGAATGCCCGCCGCCCGCGCCTCGCGCTCATGCGCGGGATAGGCGGCCACGATCGCCGCGCGCTCCTGCGGCGTATAGTGCTCGGCATCGTCGATGGTCATGAAGGTGACGTGCCGGCTCATTCTTGTGTGCTCCAATCAAGCTTCAGAGTTGATAACGCCGGGCATGAGTGCGAAGTTTGCGAAGGACTTGGGAGGGGACATGATCCGAACAGCAATCATTGTAGCCATCGCTGCCAGCGCAACCGCATGCACTAGCCAAGCGAATGTGCCTTATTCGAGTGCAAGAACAACATGCACAAACCATACCGAGTACGGGGCAATCCCCGGCGGAAAGCTTGTGCCTGTGAACGTTAGAGTTTGTATCCCTGACACACCCAATAAATCTTGTCTGCAGTATCTTGATCGTATTTCAGGGCAAATGGCGGTCATTTGTACCCCGCTCACTCGTAAATCGCCGACTGCCGAGGGCCGCGCCAGACAGCTTGCAGGTAGCAAGTACCCATAGCTAGCCCTTCCCCATCCCCTCCACCTCACCGGCAGACAAGAACAGCAGCACCACGTCGCTCATCCCGAGCAGCGGCGTGAACGTCACGATCGTAATGCCGCCCGTCGCGTTGGTGCGGGTCAGGCCTTCGGAATAGATGTCCAGCGGCGGCTCCTCGTCGAACCAGACGCCGTGCAAGGTCTCGCCCTGCCATTTCTCGCGGCCCTTTTCATAGCTCTTGAACGACAGCACGCTTTCGCCGGCCTGCACGTCGCCGCCGCCGCCATGGCGCACCACGACGCTGTCCAGCGCGCCCGGCGCGCCGCGCCCCATGATGGTGTTGACGATGGCATCGCCGGGGATCATGCCCGTGCCCCAGGCCGCCTGCTGCTGCGGCGGGCCCATCAGCACGCGCTGCGGGTTGTCGCGCGTGCCCTCGCCGGTCACGCCGGCGGCCCACAGCCGCACCGCGCCGTCGAAGACCTTGCCTTGCCACCAGTCGGGGTAGCGGCCGGTCAGGTGCATGGCCCATTCCGCCCCGCCTGCCCTGGTCTTGCCCAGCTGGTTGCCGGCCATGAACAGGCGTTCGCGGTTGGACGCACCCGCCGCGTGAAACTCAGCCTGGCGCCGATACGGCCTGTAAACAGCCAGGAGATTACCGCGACGCCTGCGGTCCAGTTCCGCCAGCAGCGCCAGATATTCCATCCTCGCCGAGAAGGAAGGGCCGGACGGCGGCTTCGAGCGCCCGGATGCGGCTGCGGATTTCGTCATCGCTCAGCGCGTCCAGTTGGTTGATGGTGACATTGAGATCCTTGGGCAGCACCGAAAGCACGATCTTCAGATACTGGTCGGGCTTGTCGGCCCGCACCTCGGCGATGACGCCGGCGCCATGCGCGCGAAAATCGGCGCGCACCGCCTCGAGGAAATCATCGCCCAGCGTCTTCTTCCCCCGCTTCGGCCGGGCTTTCGCGGGCGGCTTGCGGGAGCCGCCGATGTCGCCGGCGTCAGCCATGGGCGGGGCCTTCGGCGGCCCTGGGTCCACCGTCGCGTCCCTGCCCTGCCTTCCTTGCCTTGCGGGGCTTCGTGCGCTTGGGTTTCGCCCTGGCCTTGCGCTTGGCCGCAGCCGGCGCTTGCGCGCCCGACCTTGCTATCGCGGCCGGCTCGTCCTCATGCTTCACCGGCCGGGGCTTGTCCAGCGAGGCAAGGCCGATCTCGCGGCCATTGACCCCAGCCGAACCCGACGGAAAACCGAAACCACCGGCCGCATCGACCGGCCCGCCCCGGACCATGCCGATCAGCACGCCCGCGCCCACCGCCTCGACGCGCCCCGCCGGAAGGTCGGGAGCCGCGCCCTCGAACAGGCCGATGGCGCTGACGACCTCGCGGCCGTCATCGCCGATGATGATGGTGGCGTAGCGTATGGACATGGGATGTCTCGCGGATGTTGCGGAGTGGGTGGGCAGCCTTACGGAGATGATGGCGCTCTACGGCGCCCCCCCTCTGTCCTGCCGGCCCCCAGTTGTGGGGAGATTGGCAGCGTCAACGTCCCGCCATGCTTGCAACGTTGGCGATTGGCGAAAGCCAAGATGACAGCCAATCTCCCTCCTTGTGGGGGCCGGCAGGACAGAGGGGGGCGCCGTGGAGCGCCGGCGTTCAATGTCGGCCGGTTCGTCTTGTGGGACCGCCGAAAACAAAAACCCGCCTCGGCGGCGGGTCGTCGGCGCAAATCAGCACCATGGACAAATATGTAGCATCGCTGCCCTCACCCGGTCAACGGGATTTAAGAAAAGATTCCTACAAGCTGTTGCACCCAAGGTCGGCAAGAGCGATCCTTACAAGAAACGTGAGGGTTAAGCCGCCTTGCGCTCCGCTGGTATCGCTTCGCAAAGTTTCTCTGCCGCTATTCGGAGGTCCTCAGGCCTCACGGTCTGGCGGAAATTCTTTGCCATACGAGGAAACGAAAGAAGAACAAAAATCGCATGGGATAAGTCCCCCATGATGGGACTCTCCGGTTGATTTAGCCCTAAAGTTGAAAACGGCGGTGATTCGTAGTCACCGCCGTTAATGCAACCAAGCCACAGGACGACTAGGCACATGACATTCGCCAAACTAAACCCACCGGTGATTACGTCAAGCCGTCCTGTGACCACACACAAGGACTTTTTAATATGGCCGGACGTTTCCAAATTAAGTGCATAAACAAACCGAACCGCGACAGCTCTGTCGAGCATATAACCCACGTCGGCGGCTTCGGAACGAGTCAGTGGAAGTTGACCGTAGAAGACGTGATAGCGCGGATCGACCGTACTGGCCCGGATCACGAAGATTTCTTCGTCAAGGTCGGTCAGGCGGAAGCGAACGTTAGCGTCATTAGTCCTGTTGGCCGGCGGAAACATATCCGCACGACGCGGGATTTGACGGTGCGGGATAATCTCCTGAGCCTTCCTGAGTGCCCGTGATCATCGCGTAAGGTGAGACTTCATGCGGCTCGGCTCCAGTGCCCACGCTAGGGCTTGCTGAGCCGCGTAAAGCTCACGTAGCGCGGGTCGCTGGCACTAGAGATCCGCGAATGCGGTCAATCTCTCTTCGGATGAAGCTCATCTGGCTTGTCCCTTTTGGGCTTTGCCCCTTCCTTCCCGGTCTTCGGATCGGGAGGGTCTTCAGTAGGCGGCGCACCTCGTCGCCCTTTTCCTGGTCTTTGTCTTTTGGGGTGTCTGACATGGCTTATCGGATCAATCCTGCTCTTCACCGGCGCTCGGAAGAGGCGGCGATAATCGGGCGCATCGTCGTGGCTTTCGGCGAACTGGAATACCTTACAGTCTCCTGTGCCGTGCGCGCCATCAACAATGGAAACCGCGTCCTGAAAGCACTCTACAGCCTAAGATCTACAAGCGGTCGCATTGATGCTGCCGACGCCCTTATCCATCCTACCTTTGCTGGCGGCGAACTCGAAGGCGACTACAATAACATGTTCGCCGCCATCCGGTATTGCGCGCGCATCCGAAACCAGTACGCCCATTGCAACTGGGGTGACGCGGACGGTTCCGGGGCTGGACTCTTTTTCTGCGACCTAGAGGAATCCCCTGAAGACCAAAAGGGCCTCATACTGCACTGGTATCAGGTTGATGTGCCTTTACTCGAAGCGCAGGAGGCGTATTTCGTTCACGCTCTCGACTACCTCTATTTCTTCGAAACTCAACTTTCAGTCATTGCTCAAGATAGGCCAATTTATCCAGCCCATCCAAAGCCGTCAGAACTAGCCCGACCCCCACTGCATAATCCGCCAGAGTTACATGTACCCCCATGGCTAGACGCAGATCGCGCCGCCCTTCACTTAGCGCACGTGCAGGCAATGAAAGGACTGGTCCAGAGACCAACACCGGCATTTCTCGCTCAACAGAAGAGACGGGAGGAGAAGAAGGCGCTGCAACAGGCCCAGCGGGAAAGCGCAAAAGCGCGTTCTGCTGAACCTCATTAGCGGTGCCGGCCTGTCGAGAATCAGATGACATTTTTCGCCTTGGTACCTCGGCCCCCTGCTCTTAAGCCTCTTCCTCGATCACACTCTGCGCGATCTGCATTGCACCCCCATTGATGCGCTCGGCGATGACATGCCCGACCGCTACCGCGCCCAGGCACAGCACCACCGACAGGCCGATGTTGAGCGCCGCCCGCGCCAGCCCGCCGCTGCGCACGAGATCGAGCGTCTGCAGGCTGAACGACGAGAAGGTCGTGTAGCCGCCGCACAGGCCGATCATTACGAACAGCCGCAGGCTTTCCGACGCCGGATAGCGCCCGTTGGCCAGGGTCAGCGTGCCGAAGAAACCGATCAGCAGCGAGCCGCTGATGTTGATGATGATCGTGCCCCAGGGCAGTTGGCTGCTCACCGGCAGCGCCCAGGTGGAAACGAGGTAGCGCGCCAGCGTGCCCAGCGCACCACCGGCCATGACCAGAAGACAATTCGTGAACGACATGCTCGATCCTCTCCGAGGCGAGCACAAAGCCCGCCATGGCGGCGGGATCGACAGACTCCCACCGCGGTTTTCGCGGCAGGAGTCATCAGCCATTATCGGCGGTTTCGGGAGAACTCCATTCCCATCAGGGTCAAGGATGCCAGACCTCCGCCGCTTCGACAAGCCGGCGGGATTACAAGGTGGGCTGAAAACAAAAAACCCGCCTCGGCGGCGGGTCTGGAAGGTCACGGCGCAAATCAGCACCATGCCCAAAACAATAGCACAATTGCCCCCATCCGGCAATCAGCTGCCAGTTCGGCAACCTCTCCAGCCGGCGCTGGAACCAGCTTTTCGTATGGGCTGGATATTGGTCGGTGCTTGTGAAATCATCCTCTCCAGGGGGACTCGGAGAGGACATGGACAAACCAGCCATGGCATCCGTCTTCAGGATGCGGCATGCGCCGGCAACGGTTTCCGGCGTCCGCAGCATTGGCCAGGGGCAAGCCGATCCGGTTATCGGCAGGCGTTCGCTGGGCGAGGCAATCCGCTTCGTCGCCTCCGCCCATCTCCACTACGACATCAGCGCCGTCGCCATCGCCTATGGCGATCCGTCGACGCGCCGCCTCGGCAGCCTGGAGGTGAAGGCGCTGTGGCGCGAATATGGCGAACGCTGGAGCGAGGAATAGGTTAAGCCGCCGTCGACAAGGCCACCTCGCCGCGGCCGATGGCGTCACGGAAACCGTTTTCGCGCCTTTGCCGTGGCGATGGTCTTGCCGCTGCTGTCCAGCGCCCTCACCGAGATCTCGTAGGTATGCGGCCTGGGCGGGCATGGCCCGCGGTAGCTGAAGGCTCCATAGGGCAGACTTTTCTGACCGCCGAAGGCCACCGTGCCACCGCCATGCTTGAAGCTGGGCGCATCCAGATCGACCATGTTGAACGACAGCGTCTTCGTGCCGGCGGGAACGCCGGACAGCGTGATCGGCGGCGATTTCGGATCAAAGCACTTGGCCGTCGGCCCCCATTCGAAATTCATCGTCATGCCGGCGGACGCGGCCGCCGTCATCGCCACGGCAAAACCCAAACCCAGTAAAAGCAAAACGACCTCCCTGCTTCGCACCGCGCCATTATAGTCTCTTTTCGCACGTAAGGCATCGCGCCCGCGCCGCGCGGCCAGGCCTGCATGAAAACAATGCCTTAGGCGCTTCGCTTGAATCAGTTCGCACACGGCGAGCCTTGCGGGTCCTTGGCCTCGATTGAAAGCCCGCGCGCTGTCATCCGGATCGGAACCGGCCTTCGCGCGTTTGGAAACATCAATGGGAGCAAAGCCATGAACGTCGCCAACCTGCAAATCGAAGGCCTGCTGATGGCCATCGCGGCCATCAACCACGCGCTTGTCCGCAAGGGCGTACTCTCCGCCGAGGAAATCGACATCGCCTTGCGCAAGGCCGAAGCCAGCGAGACCAGCGAAGAACGGTCCGAAGGCATGTCGTCATCGAGCCGCGACGCCGTCAATTTCCCGATCAGGCTGCTGGAACTGGCCAATCAGTGCCAGCCGGAGGCCGACATTCCGTCATTTTCGAAACTGGCGCGAATGGTCGGCCAGATGAAGGAAGCCTACAACGACCAGATGTGAAGCCTGGGCGCAGCTGTCGTGAAGCCGGCCCGGTCCTGGTCTTGCGACCGGGGCTCAGTCGCACGTCGTCTATGCCGTCGACATCACCGCCATCCAGCTGGTGGCCGTGCTGCGCAACCTGCACTTGGGGGCTCATCCGGCGCTGTTTTCGGATGGCAGGGCCGAGGGCTACGACATCGGCTGGCTGGCGGCCGGCGCTGATCATCGGCGTCAGCGCGCTGGCCAGCGTGGCGGTGGCCTTCGCGCGGCCAGGCGATGCCTCCATCGCCTACATACTGATCTGGCCGCTGAGCCTGCTTGCCAACCGGCTGAGGCCACGACAAGCCTTGTAGGCGACGACGGCTTCGTGCAAGCCTATTTCGGCGCGGCCGGCGTGCTGAGTTCGAGGAACGGCACCGTCGAGCCGGGGATCATCGATTTCGGCAATTGCCCGTCCCATTTCTCGGCCTTTGTCAGTTCGACCAGCAGGGGATTGTTGGCAAGCGCTGCCGCACGCGCCCGGATCGCGTCGGCCGTCGCCTCGCCTTCGATCTTGGTCTTGTAGGCGCTGGCCTCGGCTTCGGCCTTGACGCTGTCGGCGCGGCCCTGGGCTTGCGTCACGGCGATGTCGGCCTTGATCTTCTCCTGCTGCAGGTTCTGCTCCTGCTTCTGCACTTCGACCTGCGCCGTCATCCGGGCCTCCACTGCCTGTTCATAGGCCTGGGAAAAGTCGATGTTCTCCACCTGCACGCTGTCGATCATCACCGGCCCGTCGGTCACCTTGGCGATGGCGTCCGCGACGTCCTTGTTGAACTTCGCCCGGTTCTGGATGACCGACACCGCGTCATACTGGCCAAACACGGTCTTGATCTCCTGCGGCGCCTTCCTGGCGATGATGCGATCGGCCAGCGCTTCGACCGAACCGTAATTGGTGTAGACGTCGCTGACCTCGGCCGCGGGAACGTGGAAATTCACGGTCACGCGCATGTTGGCGGGCTGCTGGTCGCGCGAATAGGCCTGCATGGCCGGCAGGTTGCCGCAATTGTCCTCGCTTTCGCAGCCCCATTTGATGACCTGCTGGCGCAGGCTGATCTTCTCGACGCGCTGCAGCCACGGCAGTTTGAAATGCAGGCCGGGGTCGACGACCGCGCTCAACGCGCCATTGGTCAAAAGCACGCCCCGGTCGCCCTGGTCGATCGTGTACCAGGAGCCCATCACGGCCGCCACGACCAGGCCGACGGCGGCAAGCCCGATAACGGCCGATCCAATCGAGCGCGTGGCAAAGGGCGGCCGTTCCTGCGAACGCCCTGAATGTTCTATCTCGGTCACAGCAAAATCCCCCGCATGAACCTGTAATTCACATATTCATCGGAAATCGGCGCTGCAAGACGGCAGCGCGAAATCTTGAAATGACTGCCCGGCACTTGGCCGCCATTTACAGGATCAAGTTTTTCTGCCGTCTGGCAGCCGCTGCACTGTTTTCGGATTGCGGACCTGCGAAGGTGAATTCGGCAACGCCCCCTGACATCGCCCGGTGGCGAAGCCAACCAGTCGGCAAGGCCGGCGCCGATCTCGTGGCGCCGGCAGCACGCGCCTGGCTATGCCCTGCCCGGCCATCCCGGGTTCAGCGTCAGCACGCGGCCGGGCCCGTTGACAGCGGCAAACAGCAATCCGGCCAGGAACGTGAAATGGTCGACGAAGAAGCCGAACTCGTCCTGGTTGGCGGCCCAGTGTCCCGGCCCGTGGAAGGTAAAGCCCAGGAACAGGACATAGACGGCGGCGACCAGGGCGGCCTGCGAAAAGAAGGCGCCGGTCAGGAAGCAGACGACCAGGGCGCATTCAAGCAGCGCCGCGCACCAGGCCAGGAATAGCGGAAAGGGAAACCCCACGGCCGCGATGTAACCGGCGGTGGCGCCCATGCCCATGAATTTGAACGACACCGCCATAAGGAAGACGGCGGCGAAGATCAGGCGGCCGATGAGAATGGCTGTCGCTTTCAGCGGCGATTGAATGGTTTCCGATGACATGACTTGGTCCTCCAGGGGTGTTTGTTTCCCCCAAAGGACGGCGAACCATGGCCGCTGCCGACAGGCTGGTGAAACTTTTTTGCCGGATGCGGGTCCCACTCTGCGTTACCCGGCTTCTCGCCTGCTCGCGCGAGCAGGAAAGCCGGACGTGGCGGAGGTGCTGAAATCCGCCCGAATTCGCGTGGCTGAACGGATTGTTCGCGGTCGCTCTCCGATCGTCCTTGAGACGTTGTGCCATCTGCCCTATAGGCCGCGAGCGGGCTGTTGCATCGGTCCGAGGACCAGAACCGGTTTTCGGCACCCACGATGCATGGATTCAACAACTTGGGACACGCTGCGCCTCCATTTGACGCGCAACGACAAGCCAAGGGGGAATGGGACATGGAACAAAAACTGCAGTCATTGCTGGCGCGCCTGAAGGCCGAGCAACGCCAGCTGCTCTACGCGGCCGCCGAGATGGCGACAATGCCGAGCGCAAGCACGTTGCAGATGGTGGCACGGCTGGAGCTCAACATCGCCGCGATCGAGAACACGCTGGCCGACGACCAACGCTGAGCGGGCTTGACCGGCAGCCCCTTGCCGGGTTTTTCCGCGCATCGGCACTCGCCAATCGTCTATCTGGACGCCAAGCCCCCAGGCCCCGCAAAGCCATGCGCTTGCGCGGGCGGATATCCCGCGCCGACGAGGCTTCCGCATGCCGACAGGCGGACGATCCGCGTGAAAGCCGGCTCACGCTCCATTTGGTAGAGCAAGCCGGCTGACGAAACGGGTTACCGAAAGGCCTCTAAGCCGTTGAATCCATGTGCCGGACTCGCAGAAATCGATTCCGATTCCTGTGCGGGTGTTATAGATTCACGGACTCGGACGGAGGGGAAATCGGACATGGCCAAGGCACTCACCATCAGTGCGCCGCAACATCCGGCAATGCACGCCGCCTATGAGAAGGAATGCCGGGAGGTGCTCTCCCCTCACCTCGAGGCGCTGCTCGACAAGGTCGAGGCCGCCGGCTGGGACCGCAAGCAGGCAGCCTCCGCGCTCATGTATCTGTCGGCCATGCATCTGAAGCCGGCCTGAAGCGCGGACCCGGATTCCGGTCGCATCGCTACGGGTACAAGTTGCAGGGCTTGCCTGCTTGTCGAGGTGAGGCAGCGCCGGAGTCCGTCAGGGGCAAGCGCCCCGATGGGCTTTTGCCCCTGATGGGCCTTTACAGTTGTATGCCGGGCCCGCAATCCCCATCTCTACCATCGAAGAGCCGGGCCGCCCCCCAAGCCGCAGTGGCAATGCAGGCAGGCGAATGCGACCTGCCTCCCCCGGCAACAGATGAGGATTTCTCCCATGACAGACGTCAAATCGAAGACCAGCCAGGATCGCAAACCGGTCGCCGGCGAAGAACCCTACGAAGCCGCCGCCTTCGCCCGGAAGTATGGCATCCCGCAGAGCGAAGCCAAGACCATCATCAAGCGTTACGGCCCGTCGCGGCGCAAACTCGACTCCTACATGGCGGCACGGAACTAGAACCGTTCGGGGCGAGGAACCTCGGACGGTTCGTGACGTTATCCGGCGTTCCAAGCGACGGAGAACCATCTTGAACGACAAGATTTTCCCGCATCCGGTCAGGTTGAAATTCGGCCCGGCACGGGAGCGCATAGTACGCAGCGCCTGGGAAGGCCTTGAATGCCTGGGCGACTGGCCGACACATGAAGGCCGCCGCTACCGGGCAGCGATGCGTTGCTGCCGCGACGCACTCGACGGCTGGACACCGCCGGAGAAGGCGATGAAGGCGATGATCGATGCCGCGCGCGAAGCAGAACTTCTGTCCAGCGGCGGGAAATCCTGATGGTCGACCTGCCCCTAGCCGCACCGATGCGGATCAAGCCGCATGGTTCGGACACGATCCGCGACGTCTCGACCCTCAAGGACGCGAGCGAGATTCTGATCGATTGGCCGCATGCCAAGCGCGGCCCGTTCTATCAGGCCGCGCGCGAGACGGTCGAGGCAGCGATGAATGGTAACGGGAGTGCCTCCCAGGCCCAGGAAGCTTTTGCCGCGCTGTGCGACCACGCCGGCGTGGTGGCTGAATAGCACTATCGTTTTGTGGCACGGGCCATCGCAACTGACCCGGCCGATATTTCGACGCTGTTCGGGCCGGCGGCCTATTCCGACGCACCAGCCTCAACAACCGGATGCGAAGAATCAAATCCAAAACTCTTGGGAGCCATCAACATCAAGGCGATCACGATAGCGATCGAGGCGAGAAACGTGGCGGTACTGGCAATATCTCTCACGATCATATCCTTTTCAATTCTTCAATCGTGACAGAAACGTTCGGCAGGAAGCGAAGTTCCGCTTGGGCCGCCAAGTGTTTTCTTTGCGCTGAACGTGCCTGTCAATGCGAACGGCAGCATGAGAAGCGGTTTCATCATCGGCCGCCGGGCGCCAGTTCCCCCGGCCCTAGCGAAAACCGGAAACCCGCCTGCACGGGAGCCGGGTCATCCGGCGCTGATGCGGATGACATTGCGGAGCCGAAGCCTGAACCTCAGAGGCCGAGTGCCGGCACGCCGTCGGCAGGCGCGATCTCGACGCCGAGTTGCGGAACGACGATCGCATCCAGCGGCGCGGTCAGTGCCCAGGTGACATGACCGGGACAACGCTCCAGAACCGCCGAACCGTTCAGCGATTGCGGCGCGACCCGCTGCAGCACGATGGTGCCGAACCCTTTGCGCGTGCTTTCGGCATCTCCGGCACGGACCGGAAACGTCTCGTCCCAGACCAGCCGAAGTTCCCGTTTGCCTAGAACGCCGGTGGCGATCTGCCAGGTGATCTCGAGCCGCCCGGCGCCCCCCGACAGCGCGCCGTACTTGGACGAGTTGGTGCCGAGTTCGTGAAATGCCATGCCGAGATTCTGCACGGCGTTCGGCTGCAGGGTCAGAAGCGGTCCGGACAGCGATACCTGTTCCTCATGCCCAAACGGCTTGAGATGCTCCTGGATTAGGTCGAAAAGGCTGGCTCCCGCCCATTCCGAATTCACCAGCAGGTCGTGCGACCGCGACAGCGCCATGATGCGGGAGCGGATCAGCTCTTCGAACTCGCGCGGATCGGTCGAGCGTTTGCCCGTCTCCCTGACCATCGAGAGGATCACCGCGAACTGGTTTTTGACTCGGTGGTTCACCTCCCGCATCAGAAGCCTGATCCGGCGCTCGCTCTCCTTGGTCGCGGTGATATCGCGCGCGATCTTGGAAGCGCCGACGATCTCGCCCGCTTCATTCCTGATCGGCGAGACGGTCAGCGATACCGCTATGAAGCTGCCGTCCTTGCGCCGCCGCACGGTCTCATAGCTGGCCACGCGCTCGCCACTGCGAACGCGCCCGATGATTTCAGCCTCTTCGTCCCTGAGATGATCGGGGATGAGCATGAGAATAGAGCGGCCCACAGCCTCCTCGGAGGTATAGCCGAACATGCGTTGCGCCGCACCGTTCCAGCTGGTGATGACGCTGTTGAGATCCTTGCTGATGATGGCATCGAAGGAAGAATCGACAATAGCCGCCAGTCTTTCGCCGGCGGTTGTGATGGCCAGACTGTCGATGCTCGCCAACTCCGTCATTGCCCCGCCCGTATGCGTGCGCGTGCGCCAAGAGATATCCGTCTTCCAACAATGCGCGGCACCGCATTTTGGTTGCGACGGACGCACGACATTCCGCACGGGGCGCGCGCTTCGACGATCTGCTCATGCGGTGCATACCGCCACAAGGCAGTTCCCTGTGCGGGCCGACCTTACGCCAACGGCGACTGCCAGGGGCAGCAGCCCAAAATCTACCGCCCCTGCATGACCTTGATGAGCTTGCTGCTGTCGGCTCCTGGTGAACTGAGCTTCACATAGTCGGCATAGGTGATCCGGCCACTTGCCAGCGCGTTCATGAGACGGTTGCAAAATGCCGTCTCGTATCTTGCCGCACTGACATTCATGATCGCGGCATAGGTGTTCTTGTCGGCCTGCGATATCGACCTCTCCCGCGCGATACAGTCCTTGATCGCCTGGCGCTTCGTGGCGGGGCTGCCTTCGAGGACAGTATGCATGGTGTTGAACTCGCCTTCCGTCATCGTCGAGCAACCGGCAACCAGTGACACGCCAACGAGTGCGGCGGCAAAGCGCAATGTGGTCTTCATGGAATTCCCCCTCAAACTGCCGGTTGTCTAACCTGGGGGAAATCACCGGCACAGAGGCAACCGTGGCACAGCGATAAGACCAGGATCCTCAGGCAACAGTTGAGAATGGCAGTCTGGTTTCATTCAGCAAAGCAATTGCAGCAGGCTCGGCGCCGATATCTAATGCCCATCATGACGTTCAGGATCGGCGACAGGATCAAGACCAATGACGGCATGTCCGGCGTCGCTGTCTGCAATATAAGCGATGACGAATACACTTCGGATGACCCGAAGGAGGCCTGGTCATGGATGGGCGAAGGTATCGTCGTGTTGACCGAGGAGGCTGGCCTTGTCCGCTACACGGCATTCGAGGGCCTTGAGATCATCGCATCCGAGGGCCAGGGGCGCCTCAGTGGCCGTAGATTCCGATCTCGTCCGGCTGGAGGGAGCCTGCGAATCCCCTGCCCTTGGCCAACTCACCCACCTGTTTGGCCAGCGCCGCGTCGAGCTTTTTGCCGCCGTCGCTCTTCGGATCGATGGTCGCATCGGGCTGGTCGGGTATGGCTCTCAGCCGGGCTCGCTCCCGGCTTCGTCGGGGGCAGGCGGAACGGCCGAGAAATCCTTCTGCGGGCACTGCTCATAGCTGTGGTCGCGGCTGCCGCATCGGGCGCAGCACATCGCCTGGCGGTCCTGGTTTCCAGTCCACCGTCTCGGCGTCTCGTAGGGTTTTCTGCTGTCCATGACCAGCAATGCGCCAGCTGCGATTTGGTTGCCGGGTATGTTGTCGCCAAAGCGTGTGGCCGGATTTTGGCATCCGCCGCTCGCTGCATCGTGACAGCGAGGCTGTTGCGGAACCGCCTCGCAAAATGCGAATCTAGCTGATGATGTTTTGTGAGGATGCCGTCATGACCATTCGCAAGATTGCGCTGTGCGCC
Organism: Mesorhizobium carmichaelinearum; assembly: GCA_943370265.1. Taxonomy (GTDB): domain Bacteria; phylum Pseudomonadota; class Alphaproteobacteria; order Rhizobiales; family Rhizobiaceae; genus Mesorhizobium; species Mesorhizobium carmichaelinearum_A. Next base: position 183,465 of record CALRQH020000001.1, on the reverse strand, counting down.
GCGGCGATTCTGACCGGCGCGACAGGGTTTGCCGATGCCCGGCCGGACACGCGGAAAATGACCTGCGAACAGACCCGGGCGCTGATCCAGAGCCAACACGCGGCGGTGCTGACCACCGGCCAGAACACCTATGACCGCTATGTCCGGCAGTACGGCACTGAATGCGACTTTCCGGAAGTGCCGATGGCTGCCTATGTCATGACAGCAGACGGCTGGTGCCCTCTCTATCGGTGCGATGAGCCGGCGGTCAATTTCCCGAATTGATCCGGCTGCCGCCGGCCGAAACGCACCGCCAACGCGCCGGACGCGTTGATCCCGCCTGCCGAACCGGCTAGGGGTAACGCCACGTTGCCTTTCCCGCTTCGTCTAATGGTAGGACAGCGCCCTTTGAAGGCGTGAATCGTGGTTCGAGCCCATGAGCGGGAACCAGCTGGCCGCCGTCGGTACGGCGCCCTCGCTCAGCCCGCCCCTTTGCCCCGATCCACAACGCGGCCCCAGCAGGCTATCTATGGTACCGGTAGTGGTGCCTGTGGTTATGGTGGTGCCGGTAGTGGTGGTAATGTCGGTAATGGTAGTAATACCGGGGGTAATACCTGTGGTGGTATAGGTAGTACGGGCGATATGGCGCCTCGTAGTACGGGTCATAGTACGGGTCATAAGGGTCGTAGTACGGATCGCCATAGTAATAGCGACCGTAATAGTGGCGGTGCGGGAACGGGAACCCTCCGTAGCCACCATAATACCCCCCGAAGGGCGAGAAGAGAAATTGCGCTTGCGTCGATGTCGTGCCAGTGGCTGTGGTAGCAAACGCGAGCATGGATGCGAGAAGCAGCTTCCTCACGGTTACCTCCATCGGTTCAATCGTGAGTAACGCGAATGCTGGCCAACTTGTTCCTTCTTCTGACTGCGGGCCGCCTCAAGGCGCTACAGGCACGCTGCGTTTGAGCGCCGCAGGGCGGGTGTCCGTTCTCCCTCAAGTCGGAAACCATTTTGCCAATCCTGCGTTGACGACCGAGTGCCATCACGAGCATCGGAGACCATCCATGACTGTCAGTTGCCGCGTATCGATCGACAACCGTCCGGAATCAACCGACGTCGTCTTCCAGGCGGTTCCGCGCATCGGTGAAAGCGTTTCGCTCCCGATCGACGGAAATACCCAGGATTTGCGCGTGTCCCGAGTCGTGCACATGCCGAATGGCTCGCTTGACGGCGCCGCCATCGTTGTCGAGGTAACGACCAACATCCTCTAGAACCGCTATAGCCTGACATGCCACTTCGATGAGCATCGGAACGGGTGTTGCCGTCCCCCCTTAAGTTGCCGGCCTCACACGACAGTGATGAAACCAGGCACCCGGAATTGCGTTTTCCGTTGAGTTAAACGTGCCCGAGGTTCGCATGCAAACCGCATGGTTTTCCAAGCCCGTGATGATCTCTGTCGGCATTACCGGTTCCATCCGCAATCTGTCCAATACGCAGCAAGCCATTGATCTGCTGACCACGCATTGGCGTGATTCCGGCAGCCTGAAACACCAGGCCGCGTTGAGGGCATGCCGCCGCGCAATGAGCGGCGACGTGTCGCCCGATATCGCCAGGGAGGCCTTCGTCGATGCCGCGCGCGAGGCCCACGTCCTCGTCGAGTAGAGCGTCCTGATGTCGCCTGTATCCGGTCACGGATTGCCGCGACCGATCACAATGCCGTGACCGACGGAACCGTTTGTAACAACAGGCGTTTTTCTGTCAGGCAACATCAGGAGGCGTTTATGCGCACCATGAATCTCGTCACCCTTGTCCTCATCATCCTTGGCGGCCTCAACTGGCTGTTCATGGGTGTATCGGACTACAATATAGTCGGCACGATTCTCGGCGGGGGCACCCTGGCCCGTTTGGCTTATGTGATCATCGGCCTTGCGGCGATATGGCAGCTCATGCCGGGCTTCCAGAGCTTCACGGTTGGTGAAGTCGACGCCGAAAAGCATATCCATCACCATTCGTAACGGGTGAAAAAACAAGGGGCGGCGGAACCCGCCGCCCTTCACCCGACAAAGTTGAACGGGCGGCCATTGTTCACGTAGCTGAGCCTACGTTAGCCTGCCTTTGCATGATTATTTTTGGCTGCCCTTAACACTTGGACGCTATCAGCCGGCCTGTCGAAAATGCGGGGGCCGGACATGTGGAAGATCGCGTTCAAGGCCGTATTGGTGACGCTGGGCGTCATCGCCGTCAGCCAGATCCTGTCCTTTGCGATCCGCGCCTCGGCCGGGCAGCCCTTCACCCTGTTCGTCTTCGTCATGAACTCCATACTTCCCGTCGTCACCGCCTTCCCGGCCGCCTTCATCATCTTCCTGCAGAACGGCAAGTTGAAACGCGCGCTTGCCGAACTGTCGCAGGCGCATGCGCAACTGCATGAAAAATACAGGCGCGACGGCCTGACCGGTTTCCTCAGCCGGGAAGCGTTTTTCGACCAGATGAAGCAGAGCCGCCGGCAGAGTGACGCCGGAGCGCTGCTGCTGATCGACGCCGACCACTTCAAGCGCATCAACGACACGTTTGGCCACCTGACCGGCGACGAGGCGCTGGTGATGATCTCGCGGACGATCCAGGACTCGATCAGGGAGCTGGATTTCGTCGGCCGTATCGGCGGCGAGGAGTTTTGCGTGTTCCTGCCCAGCACCAGTCGCGAAGAGGCGGCGACGATCGCCGAACGTGTTCGCGCCGCCGTCGAGCAGATTGACTTTCGCCCGGATGGCTCGCGCAGGCATAGGCTGACCGTCAGCGTCGGCGTCGCGATGGCGCAAGCCGGCCTGGGCCGCGCCCAGCTGATGCGGCAGGTCGACCGCTGCCTTTACGAAGCCAAGGAACAGGGCCGCAACAGGGTGGTCTTCGCGCAGCCGTTGAAACTGGCGGCTTAGGATTTCAGCAGCCGAACAAGATCATCTGGCGCCCGCATATATGCGGAAAAACAATTGGTTGGAGCGGGATCGTGATCCAGCCTGAAAAAGCGCGCCTGGCTGATCCGGTCGTAAGCCCCCTCAATTGCCGGCGCAATCCGAAGCCGTCATGCCTTCGTCGACGGCCACGTCGCCCAGCGCCTGTGGGAATTGGGCGAGCGCTCTATATAGTCCTGGTCATCCCCTTTCCTTCCCTCCCGGAGACCCACCATGACCCTCGCGACACGCAAGCTCGGCAGCCAGGGGCTGCAGGTTTCAATGATCGGCCTCGGCTGCATGGGCATGAGCCAGTCCTATGGCCCGGCCGATGAGGCCGAATCCATCGCCGCGCTTCACCGCGCCATCGAACTTGGCTGCACCTTCCTCGACACCGCGGAGGTCTATGGCCCTTATGCCAACGAAGCCCTGCTTGGCCGGGCGCTGAAGGGCAAGCGCGATCAGGTGACCATCGCCACCAAATTCGGCTTCAAGCTCCTGGACGGCAAGCAGGTCGGCGCCGAACGCGACAGCCGGCCCGCGACGATCAGGTCCGCCGTCGAAGGCTCGTTGAAGCGGCTCGCCACCGACCATATCGACCTCCTCTACCAGCACCGCGTCGACCCGGCCGTTCCGGCCGAGGACGTCGCGGGAACCGTTGGCGAACTGGTCGCCGAAGGCAAGGTGCGGTTCTTCGGCCTCTCGGAGGCGGGAGCAGCCAACATCCGCAGGTCGCACGCAGTGCATCCTGTGACTGCGGTGCAGAGCGAATACTCGCTGTGGGAGCGCAACCTGGAGCCGGAGATCATTCCGCTGCTGAGTGAACTCGGCATCGGCCTGGTGCCGTTCTCGCCGCTCGGCCGCGGTTTCCTGACCGGCGAGGTCAGGCGCGCGGAAGACTACCCCGAGGGTGACTACCGCCGCCATGACCCGCGCTACCAGGGCGCCAATTACGACGCCAATGTCGAGGCCGCCGCCAAGGTGCTAGATATCGCAGCGGCCAAGGGCGCGAAGCCCGGCCAGATCGCGCTGGCATGGCTGCTGCACAAGGGCACGGATTTCTCGGTCGATATCGTGCCGATCCCCGGCACCAAGCGAAGAAAGTATCTGGAGGAGAATGTCGCCGCCGTCGCGCTGAAGCTCGATGCCGCCGAGATGGCAGCGCTCGACGAAGCGCTGGCGCCGGCAAGGATCTCCGGCCCGCGCTATCCTGAGCGCACCATGGTGACGATCGACCGGTAGACGATCAGAGCAGGTTACCCGAAAAGTGGATTCCGGTTTTCGGGAAAGATGATGCCCAAACAAGGGGCCTATCCCGATCAAATCGGATGCAGCAAGTCGTAGAGACAAGACTAGGTCGTGAACCCATGAATCGGAAATCACTTCACTGTCCGCTGTTGGTGCGAACATCAGAACTCAGCAAGGCGCATTCCGGGCGGGGGCCCTCCCGGAACGCGCAGAGCTTCAGCGCCTGTCGTGACCATTCACGGCTTCAGCGGAGCCAAGTCCGGTGATCTGAGCGAGGATCTGGCTCAGTGTGCTCGTTAGGTCCGCAGCCGTACCGATGCTCTCGCAGCGCCAAGCGACAATAGCATCGGGACGCACCAGCGATGCTCCGCTTTCCGCGACGCCAAGCGCGGCTGCGAATGCGCGATCGTCCGGAAATCGAACATCGATTCCCACCTGAACGGTCGCAATCTCCACGCCCGCGCTTCGAGCAGCATTCTTCGCCGCCTTGATCCATCTTGCGTCGGCGCTGATAAGCGTGAGCTTTTCCGTAAACAGGTCGATTGTGGAGATCCGCTCGCCGCGCCGATCGATCCATACATGCGGCACGCGCGTGCCCGGTTGTCCTGCCCACGCGTCTGGATGAGCGGCCGGCGGTAGATCGGCGTCCGCACCGATCACCGCCGCCGAGCAGACGCGCTGCCCAAGCTCCATTGCTTCCGCACCGTAGATCGGCTCGTTCGCCAATGCATCGGCCGCCCAGCGGCGATAGTCAGGCCGGGAGAAGGTCTGCTGGTGCCGCAGCCAGCCGATCGGCTGCCGCTCGGCGCTGTAGGTGTCGAGCAATGACGGCTTCGCCTGACCGGCCAGCACCATCTGTAGCTTCCACGCGAGATTGTAAACGTCGTCAATACCAGTGTTGGCACCGAAGCCGCCGCGGGTCGGCGGGAGCTGGTGCGCAGCGTCGCCTGCGAGGAACACCCGCCCATCGCTGTAGCGTTCGGCGATGCGGCCGGCCATCTCCCACCGTCCGGTGGTGATGATCTCCACGTCCATGTCGCGTCCAAGCGCCCGGTGGATTGCCAAACGCAATTCTTCCTCGGTTCGCTCCTCATCGTCGGAGAACATCAGCACCCAGCGGCCATCGGGGTAATGCGTCAGAAACGCCTTGAAATCCTGTTGCTCGATCTCGAATTGTTGCACGCCTTTGGCTAAATAGGGCTCGGCCTCAGCGCAGTTGAACAGGACGCTGCGAATGGTGCGGAGGAGGCCGACCCCATTGCGCTTGATGCCCAGTTGCTCGCGAACGGGACTGTCTGCCCCGTCCGCGGCGATCAGATAGTCGGCCACGATCTCGTATTCGTCTCCGCTGTCGCGGTGCCGCACCCGGGCGCTCACCCCATCAGGCCCCTGCAAAAATGAAAGCATTTCGACACCCTGCCGCAGGTCTGCACTTAGCTCGACGGCTGCGGTCCTCAGGATCGGCTCCAGCTTATCTTGCGCGATGGCAGCGCCGGTGCACGGCGACGCCACGCCCTTGTCCGATTCCGCTTCTCCAGGCGTCCATGGCGTCTCTTCGTACCACGCCCCTGTAAGACTTTCGACCTTGGCGCGGCGCAGACGAATATCGGCAGGTGCCTGGGGAATACGTTCCGCGATCCCGACCGCGCGATAATGCTCAAGCGTCAGTTCGGTGAAGCCGATGGCGCGTGGGTGCTTGGAACTTCCTCTGTGCTTCTCGATGACGATCGACTTCACCCCACGAGGGGCAAGAAACAGTGCAGCGGAGAGACCGACGAGGCTGCCGCCGACGATCAAAACCTGCGTTTTGTGTGGATTGTGATTTTGCATGGTAAGCCATCCTTTGCCCGATGCCGCAGATGCGGCGAAAAGGACGTGCTCGCTTGAGTATCGGCTTGGTTGCCTTTCGGCAGGCAATCCATTTGGAAATAGTCGATCATTCCAACTCATCCGACAACAAACGGCACACGTCCGCTTCTGTCGTGGTCCGCGGCCCACCGGGGGCTGGAAATTGGCTACGATAACAGTAGCTGACCGGGGCTCACCACGTCCGGTCCACCTTTTTCGACGGCATTGCAATAGTACGCGGGCCGCGCTTCTACAAGAGGGGTAAACGGCTTTCGTCGCTGACCAGATCGTGATTCAGTGTCAGCATGAGCCGATATGATCTGACCGATTTCGAGTGGCGTGTGATCGAGCCGCTGTTGCCCAACGAACCGAGGGGCGTGCCGCGCGTCGATGACCGTCGCGTGCTAAATGGCATCTTCTGGGTGCTGCGATCTGGCGCTCCCTGGCGCGACCTGCTGGAGCGCTATGGACCACGCCTCGGCGCCTTCGGCCGACAGGAGCTACTCCCCTGCGGCAGACTACAAAGCCGGCGCAGCTCATCTCAGTCCGACAGTCTCATAGGACGGTTCTCGTCCACGCCAAGAAAGACTCTATGATCGTGGATCGCGGACTGTGATGCAGCCAGACGACATAGAAGCCGTAGCCGGGCAAGGACAACGGATGCGCTTTGACGAGCGAGCCGTCCTCCAGTTCACGGCCAACCACAACGTCACTACAGATCGCAATGCCTTGCCCGGCGACAACCGCGTCGATCGCATGCAGTTCCTCACGGAAGCTCAAATCCCAGGCTTTGTCCGGGATCTGGTCTGGATCTATCGAACGGGCCGTCGCTAGCCATCGAGGCCAGGTTGGAGCGTCCGGATCCCGGTTCATCCAGTCAAAATGGATCAACGGATAACGCAAGAGATCGGCAGCACGCTCAATTGCTCGTCCGTCGCTTGCCAACAATCGGGGACTGCAAACGGGAAAGAAGGAATCGCGGCATATCTCCTGCGCTGCAAAGCCCAAAGGGGGGCGACGCGTATAGCGGATCGCCACATCCGCGGCGCCGGCACGCAGATCGAGCAGCGCGTCCGTACCGATGATCTCCAGCGGCACGGACGGGTTGGCTTCTCGCCATTTGGGCAACCGGGGTACCAGCCATCGGCTCGCGAAAGCGTTCGGGCTCGTCACCCGCAACGGTGCTTGAACATCCGGCTCGGCGACCGCGGCTAGGGAACCAGCAAGAAGATCGAAGCCGTTGCGGAGGATCGGAAACAGCCGTGCCCCCGCACTTGTCAGCCTGAGCGGGCGCGGCCGGCGCTGAAACAGCTTGCAACCGCATATCTCTTCCAGCAATCGGACTTGGTGGCTGATCGCTGTCGGCGTCACGCCAAGTTCGACCGCCGCGGCCTTGAAGCTACCATGCCGGGCGGCGGCCTCGAAGGCGTGCAACGCGCGGAGCGGCGGGCTGTTCCTCATGCCGGCAGTGTAGATGAATTCTGCTCATCCAGCAGCTAAGAATTTCGCTTTTGCAAAAGGTTGGGTCCCTGTGAGACCGTAGCTCTGTTGGAACCGAGGGCGATGACGATGGAGATTCCTCGACAGACCGATACCTTGTCGGGCCGACCCCATTCCTCGAGTATGGCGATCGAAAAGCTACGGCAGGGCTTACGGGGCGAAGTCGTCTCGCCGACCGACGCGGCCTACGATCAGGCGCGCGGGGTCTGGAACGGGGCGATCGACAAACGCCCCGCTGCAATCGTCTTTTGCGCCAATCCCGACGACGTCGTCCATGCCGTGAACCATGCCAGGTCACGGGGCTGTCTCGTGGCGGTTCGCAGCGGCGGGCATAACGTCGCTGGCCTGTCCGTCTGCGACGACGGGATGGTGATCGATCTATCGCGCATGAAGAAGATGGCCGTCGATCCCGAGCGCCGCATCGCCAGGGCCGAGGCTGGTCTGAACCTTGGCGAGTTTGACGCAGCCACGCAGGCCCACGGCCTTGCGACGACCATGGGTGTCAACAGCGACACCGGCATTGCCGGCCTCACGCTCGGTGGAGGGTTCGGCAAGCTCGGGCGAAAGCACGGCCTGACCTGCGATAATTTGATCGCCGCTGAAATCGTCACGGCCGACGGACAGCTGTTGCGGACAAGCGCCAGCGAGCATCCCGAACTGTTCTGGGCCTTGCGAGGCGGCGGCGGCAATTTCGGCATAGTGACGGCGTTCGAATACCGCCTGCACCCGCTCGACCAGGCCCTTCTCGTGGGTTCGGTGCTTCACGCCTACGGTCACGCGCGCGAGGCTCTGCGGTTTTACGATCAATTCTCCCACAACGCCCCGGACGAGGTGAGCGTCGACGCCGCGTTTGTCACACTGCCCTCGGGCGACCGGGCCTTCAGCATCTCGGCCTGCTATGTCGGGTCACCCGAAGCGGGGGAACCTGTCATCGCGCCGCTGATGAAATTCGGAAACCCCATCGAAAGCCGCCTTCAAGCCATTCCTTATCTTCAGATTCAATCGGCGGGCGACAGCCTTTTTCCACGCGGGCGGCGCTATTACTGGAAAGCGCAGTTCCTGCATCAGATCAGTAACGGTGCGATCGACGCGCTGCTCGACAGCTACGCGAGGGCTCCCAACCACTCGTCCCTGCTGGTTTTCCAGCAGGTCGGCGGAGCGATCGCCCGCGTACCCGCGTCACACTCGGCCTACGCCAATCGCGATGCGGCCCTCGACTGCTTCCCGATCGCCATCTGGGACAATCCGGCCGATGACGAGGCAAATATGCGCTGGGCACGTGACCTGTGGAATGCGGTCAGACCATTCTCCACTGGCGGTGTCTATGCCAACAATCTCGGTGATGAGGGTGATGAGCGCGTGCGCGATGCCTATGGCGCCAATTACGCGCGCCTTGCCGCCATCAAGAAGCAATACGACCCGACCAATTTCTTCCGATTGAACCAGAACATCAGGCCTGGATAATTCGGAATTCGTGGGGCGAACCCATGCGCGGCCGCTGGACGATCCTTGCTGTCTTGTTTGTCGCCCGCACCGCAATGGCGTTTCAATTTCAGAGCGTTGCCGCCGTCGCGCCCCTTGTCGGCGACAGCCTCGGTGCGAGCCTGGCCGACATCGGCATTCTGATCGGCCTCTATCTTGCGCCGGGGGTCGCGTTGGCCCTGCCTGGCGCGACCATCGGCCGGCGCTATGGCGACAAGGCGACCGTTCTCGCCGGCCTGACGATGATGCTAGCGGGTGAGATGCTGATGACGGCCTCGACATCCTGGGGCCTGCAAATCGGCGGCCGACTGATCGGTGGCACCGGCGGCGTTCTCCTGAACGTCCTGATGACCAAGATGGTCGCCGACTGGTTCGCCGGCCGGGAAATCGCAACCGCCATGGCCATCTACATCAACTCGTGGCCAGCGGGGATCGCCATCGCTCTCATGCTGTTGCCGGCAATCGGGACGACATTCGGGATGACCGCCGTGGACATTGCCGTTTCGGTGCTGGTTCTCCTTGGCATCGGCCTCATGGCCTTCGTCTATCGCGCCCCGGAGGTGCCGCCCTCCGGTAGAATAGAACGATTCGGCATTTCGGCCGGGACAACCTGTGCGCTCGTCACCGCCGGCCTGATCTGGTGCCTCTACAATGTCGGCTTCGCAATGGTCTTCAGCTTCGGTCCCTCGATGCTCGTCGAGCGGGGTTGGTCCAACTCGGCGGCGGGATCGGTGACCAGCATCGTACTTTGGCTGGCCACCCTTTCGGTCCCCCTGGGCGGCTTGCTGGCTGATCGCACCAAACGTGGCGGCGCGGTTCTCACCGCGGGCTGTGCCGGCTTCGCATTGCTGATGCTCCTTCTGTCGCGAAGCGGACCAGTGCTGCCCCTCATCATCGCCATGGGCATCGTATGCGGCTTGCCGGCCGGCGCGATCATGAGCTTGCCCACGCGCGTGCTCGATCAAGGGACGCGATCGATCGGGATGGGAGTGTTCTACACAGTCTACTATGCCGGCATGCTGGCCGCCCCGGCGATCGGCGGCAAACTCGCAACTTGGGCCGGTACGGCAACCATCGCGCTCGATTTCGGCGCTGCCGCGCTGCTCCTTTGCCCTCTCCTGCTTGGGTCGTTCCACCGGATTAGCCGCCACCCACAGCCGAAGGCGGTTCCAATCAGGTAACTCGGACATTCCCCATTTCCGTTCGGGTGGCGGACGTCCACGTGGCGTCACCACGGCCTCCAGTGCAGTCGCTTTGACCTGGGAGGTTCCACTTGTGTCGACCTCGATCGTTTCAAGTGATCGGATTCCACCCTAGCCCGCTGCTGCGGCCGGAACCTTCTTGGGGGCGGCGCGCTTGCGGCGCATGCGGCGTTTGGCGACGACCTTGAGGGCGACCGGCGGCTCTTTTGACAGTGCGCCCAGCACGGCGTCCACCATGCCATGCGCCACGAAATCCGCGTTCAGGTCCTGGGCCAGCCTGGCAGCGGATTCCTTGTCCTCGTTGCCAGCCTCCGACCAGAACACGATCCCCACCCGTAGCGCCGCCTTCGCACGCTTGAGCCGGCGAACCAGGAACCGGGCGTGCTTGACGGAATCCCGGTTCAGGAACCCGACCACGACAGTGTCGATGGTTTCGAGTTCAAGGCTGCGAATGCTCGCGGGTTCCATATCGGCGAAGCCCGCTTTCGACGCTGTCGCGCCCTGGACTTCCAGCACCTGCGCCAGCATCGCGGCGGCGGCATCATCGAGTTCACCGCGCCCGCCGGCGCAAAGCACCGACATGCCGGCGCCATCAGGCAGGTCGACCTCTTCCTCACCGGCGGCATCGCCGTCGTCGCCAGCCTCCCCGGTAACGATTGGGCCATCCTCCTCCGCCTCCTCTTGTGCGTTCTCGTCGAGGTTGGCCACCAGCGTCAGGGCACTGGCCGCCACCTGCCGTCTTTGCAGGTCGCCCATGACGCCGCGCGCACGATCCCGTTCGCCCAGCAGAAGCGCGGGAATGGCCACCTTGTCGTAGAATTCGACCAGATATTTCTCCTCGAGCATCTCCTCGGCATGGTCGGTTGCTTCGTCCGGATCACCAGCCAGAAGCCGCTGGTAGAGCCGCGCATGCGGTTCGAGCACCGGCTCGTTGCCGAACAGCACGTCAAGGAATTCAAACTGCGGCACGTGCCTGCCCAGCACCACCAGGCAGACGGTGAGCGGCGTTGACAGGACCAGTCCGAGCGGCCCCCAGAGCCACGTCCAGAAGATGGCCGCAACGATGATCGCCAGCGGCGACAGCCCTGTTCGCGACCCGTAGAGCCAGGGTTCGACCACGTTACCGGTGACCAGTTCCATCACCACGAACAAGGCCGCCGTCCACAGGACGAGCGACCAGCCGGGTGCCACGGCGAGCGCCAGGAACAACGGCAGCAGCATGCCTATGGCAGGCCCGATATAGGGAACGAAACGCAACGCCAGCGCCAGCAGTCCCCACAGCAGCGCATTCGGAATGCCGAGAACCCACAGGCCGACCGTGATCGGTATGGCGTAGACGATGTTGACGACCAATTGCATGAGCAGATAGCGGCCCACCCGCTTGCCGGCATCACGAAGCGCCTCGGTGGTGCGGTGAAGGTCACCGTAGCCGACAAGTCGGATGAAGCGATCGCGCAGATCCTCCCGCTCGAGAAGCATGAATATGACGACAATGACGATCAGTCCGGCCGATCCGAGCGGGCTGATCAGCGGGCCGACTATGCTCTGCAGGACTTCGAGCGGTTTCTCGCGCGAGACGATCTCGACGGGTACCGGCTCACGCGGCGGTTTGTCCGCGGTGGCGGCCGGCAGCGAAGCGTCCTGCCTGTCGATCTCCTGGCCGACACGCTCGACCACGCCGCTCAATCTGACAATGATCCCTCCCCCGACGCCCGTTTCCTTGAGCGAACGGATCTTGGCCAGGATGTTGGTCTGGTAGGTCGGGATATTCTGCGCCAGTTCGCTGACCTGTGTGGCGACGATGAAGCTGAACAGGGCAAGTGCCGCGAAAGCGCCGAGCACGCTGACGATGACGGCGGGAAGCCGGGGGATGCCGACCCGTTTGAGCGCTGAGACAAGCGGCGCCAGCGCGAAGGTCAGCAGCAGCGCGATGGCGATCGGCAGGAAAACCTCCCGCCCGAAATAGAGCGCCGCCACCGTCGTGACGATGGTTGCCACGGTGGGCAATGACGTTCGCGGGTGGGGCGCGGCGGCCGAAAGAATGCCCTCCAGGCCTTCAGCCGGAGACGCCATGCCGTTTCGACGATTGGCCGCCACTGAATGCTTCCCCTGCTGTCAGCCATGATCGGGCATATTGAGCCGGCGTGCAACCTTTACCGGCGACGAACTGCTGGCCGCCCACCATCGCGCAATGGTCGGGATGGGTGCCCATACCTGACAAAACCCACATCTCTCCAATTGGTTTCGAGCGTGGCCCGCCGCCTCGGTGAAAAATGTCAGGCAATCCTTGCCGCGATGGTTTTTCGATAGGACATCCGCTTCATCGGGCAGGCCGGATCTAGATTTGAGACCGCTCGAATTTCAACGTGGGCGGGTGGCGCTGGAGCTTACTCTCCCCGGCGTCAGGATCATCTCGGTCGAGCGGGGCGGCATGCTCAAGGTCTATGCCGGCAACGCCATCGGCGACCCGAAAAAGGTCGCTGGTTTTGTCGCCGATCCCACGAAGGAACACCCGCGCCTTACGCGGCGCGGACGCGTTCTTCCTCGGAAGGCTTCATCATCCGCTGGATTTCCGCCGCAAAGGGCAGGTCCGCCGGCACCCCGCCGACATAGCCGGCGACATCGCCCATGCGCCGGATGGTGCGCCAGTAGACGTCCTCCATCAAGCTGTGCGCGAACTCGCCGTTGCGGCCGATGCTGTAGAGGCCGTGGACGCCGGTTGAGTTGGCGAAGCGCTGCCGCTGTCCCTCATATTTCATCAGATACACCGGATAGGAGATCGGCGTGCGGATGACGCCGCCGGGGCTGATGAAGCTGCGCCGCAACTGCGGATACATCTCACAGATGCCGTCGAGGCAGGCTTGGGCGAGCGTCTCGTCGTTCATCGTCCAATACTTGTCGCCGACCTCGCAGCCAATGTCGAAAGTGATCAGCGTCTTGCCCTCGGGCGCCAGCCACGGCATCGAGATCGGGGTTTCCGTCAGCCGGAAGAAGGGCTGCGCGCGGTCGGGCACCCACAGCACTGTATCCGGCAGCAGGGCCCTGCCCATGAAGCGCAGGTTGACGAAGATCATCGGCCGGTAGCGGAACGCCGACATCGGTTCGAGCGCGCTGGTTCCGCTGACCAGTTTCGGCAGGATATGCACGGGCGCCGTGCTGATCGCGGCGGACACTTCGATCGTCTCGCCATTCACCCGCACCGCCTTCACCTGCTCGTCCTCGACCAGGATTTTTTCGACCGGTGATTCCAGCCGGACCACATCCCGAACCTCGTTGGCCATCGGTTCGAGCAGCTTGGCCATGCCGCCTTCGGGATAGACGTGGTAGACGTCGGCACTCTCCGGCATCTCGTGCGAATAGCCGTTGCACACGGCCCTGCCCGTCACCATCGCCGCGGCATGGAGATAGAGCGACTTCAGGATGCGCGGCCCGAACTTCTGGCCGATCGCCGGCGACAGTTCCCCAGCCGCCGCGCCCGACCACGCTTCGGCCAACGGGATGGCGACTTCCTCGGCCAGCGTCTCACCATACTTCTTGGTGAACCAGTCGGCGGCGGACACCACCTTGCGGTCGCGGTAACGTTCGGCGATGGCCGGCGGCGCGAAGCGCGGCGACAGCATCAGGCCGAACGGGTAGCTGTAGGATTTGCCGCGCAGATGCACGGCCTCGCCATAATGCTTGACGGTGCGGCATATGCCGCCGGCGCCCAGCGCATTGGCCAGCCGGTTGCTGACGAAATGCGCCCCGAAATCATAGGAAAACCCGTCGGCGTCCTTGAACGACGAAGCCATGCCGCCGATCGACTTCCCGGCTTCGAAGACCAGCGTCGGCAGGCCTCGCCTCTTCAGTTCCAACGCGGCAGTCAAGCCGGCAATGCCGGCGCCAATCACAGCAATCGGTTTCATGAGCGTCCCACGGCTGATGTGCATTCAGACGTGAGAGGCCTACCCGCCAAGATTGAAGGTGGCTGAAACCGGTTGATTAAAATCCGAGCTTTTGCCGGCAAATGGCCGGAAGTGCCCGCTCACATTGTCGTGAACGAAGGCAATGGCGCGGCTTCAGCTCGTCATCAACCAGCCGCCTGCCCGGTCGAGAAACGCATCGCGCTGCTCCGCCGCCGCTGGTGTGGACAATCCGAACGCCGCCGTCAGCACCCTGATATTCGAGGCGATGAGATCGGCGAAGCGCTTCATGTTGCGTATGTCGAGCCCGTCGAGTTGCCGCGCCAGCGACATCGCGATATCGGCTGTATGGCCCGAACGAATGCGGTTGCGTGCCGCCGCACTTTCTATGCCGAGCGCCTGCAGGAATGTCGAGAAATCGTCGCTGGTGATCGCTTCCAGCCGGTCCGCAGCGCCGATCCTGAAGGCCAGTTCGTCGGTCAGGTTGGGATCGAGCCGCGTCGGTAGCAGATCATAGCGCGGCGCCATGCGAATGTGACCGCCTCGCTCGTGAAGAAGCGCGAAATTCTTGGCATGGCCATCGGTGTTGCCGATCATCAGATCGAAGAGCGTTGCCTTGATGAAAATGTCTTTCTCTCCGGCCGGATCCGCCGTCGCTTCCAGCACGCGGCAAATGGCCGGCGCGTCGAAGCGTCGGCCGGGCGTGCCGCGCCGCTCGTATTTCAGCGCCGCCGGCAGGCCGAGCGCCTGGGCGAAATCCTCCTGATGGATGCGCACGACGCGGCCGTCCCCGGTCAGTGCACGATCGAAACGAGTGATCAGCAGCGCCGAAACCGCGCCGAACGACACGACTTCGGCGTCGGTCGTCTCGAGGCCAAGCGCCCGCGACAGCGCGAGCGCCTCGGCCTCGTCGGGCGCGTCATGGAGATGACCCTGGTCGGGCACCTTCAAGATATGCGTGGTCGGTGCGCCCGACCCCGGACGTGGCTCGGCAAAGGAGCCGTTGGGCAGAATGGTCAGCGCGATCTTGCTCTGTACGCCGGCCAGCGGCGACGGATCGGCGGTGCCGTCCGGCAAACGGCGGCGGCGGTGCAGCGCATCGACAATCCGCTGCATCCGCGCCACGTCGACCGGTACATAGTCGCGCCCATAGTCACCGGGAACCTTGACCGGCGGCGCCCCTGCCGGCAGCACCGAGAGGGCGCCGGCGCAGTCCTTGCCGAGATGGTAGAGCAAGCCGGCAATGTCGTCACGGGCGAGGCCTTCGCGGGCCATGATGTCGGCCAGCGCGCCGTCCCGCTCCTGCAGCAGATTGTCGAAGAACGGCCTGGTGGTCACATCGCCATAGGGTTCGTCGGTCAATGGCAGCGACAGCGACAGGGCGACGGATTCGGGATCGGCGACATAGTCGGGCCGATAGGCAAAAGCGACCGCGCCGTTGCCGTCTCGCGCAAGGACGCCGACCGGCTGGGAGAATCCGTCGAGACGGACGTCGAGCGCCAGCGCATCCATCAGCGTTCCCTGGCGAAGAGCACGATGCCGGCGGCATTCGCGACCTTCAGCACCTTGCCCAGTTCAAGCGTCGGCTTGCCATTCTCCAGCTCCGAGAGGAAGCGCCGGCCGACGCCGGCAAGATCGGCGAACTCCTGCTGCGAAAAATGCCGCCGCTCGCGAACCGCGCGCACCAAGCGGCCGAGATCGGCGGGCGACGCAATGGCTGTGAGTTCCGCCGCGGCCGCTTCGTCCCTGGCTTGCGGGCCGGGATGCCGCCCAACGCTCCTGCCGTCGTTCGTGACGGAAGGGAGCCGATGCGGAAGCGACACCCGCACGGGCTCAGGACCATTGAGGGTAACGCTAAGGCTCTCCCCATGCTCATTCGAAGCGCTACCGGCCGGGACAGCCGCAGTCCTGAACACCTCACCTTGCTCGGCAAGGCCACCGGAGGTGCCCTGCGGAACGGATCGCGCGGCGCGGCGTGCAATATCGACTGCGTTCTTCGGCGCGGTCGGCGATATGGTCTTTGGCATGGCTTTGATCCCGAGCGGGAACATAGCATTGTCAAAGGTCGAATTCAAGCCGCCATGCTACCGATCGGGGGCAGGACCACGGATCTAGGCACCGTACGGGAGCAGAGATCGAGGCGACCGCCTAAATTAAACCCAATGCTCCCGAGCGGGATCAGAACCAGCTCCTGTCAGCACCTGCACGATCAACGTGCTGCGCTATTCGAAACACTCGATATCAAAAGTGGCACCCAGATCACCGATGGTCCTTATGGTGCCGCTTTCGAAAAACAGGGGAAGTTGCTCTTTCGATCAGCAATAGCCAGATGCACTGAAACCTTCACCGCCTCTTGTTCGCTGAGGGCGCTTATCGGCTGGACAAGGCCTTCGACCCTCTTGAGAACGCTCGCCACCGCGAAATCAAGATCGACCTCGCCCTCGAACCTGCATTGCAGATTCCACCCATGCATGCGGGGCGTTAGCCGAGGCGGATGACGCAGGCTTCCCTTCAAAGCCGCACGGTCCGGCTCCATTGCCAGCAGCCTGGAAATCTCGACTGTGGAAAGAGCGTCGGAAGTGATGGAAAGAAATGAAGCTATTCGAGACATCGGCAATTCACGTTCCAGGCCTACGGTACCTTGGCGTTAACACGGCTGCGGACCCTGTCGGGATCAGCGCGCCGCATGCCGCGCCAGCGCGTGCGCGATCACCGTTTCGACGACCTCCTCATAGCTGATGCCGCCCGCCGCCAGCGCCTTGGCGTACATCGAGATATTGGTGAAGCCGGGAATGGTGTTGACCTCGTTGAGCAACAGCTGGCCGTCGGGCCGCAGGAAGAAATCGACCCGCGCCATGCTCTCGCAGCCCAGCGCCTGGAAAGCCTGCCGGGCCACCTCCCTGGCCTTGTCGGCGATTGCGGCCGGAACGTCGGCGGGCGCCTTCACCACCGCTCCGTCGGCATCGATGTATTTGGCTTCATAGGTGTAGAAGCCGTGCTTGTCGGCGGGAATGATCTCGCCCGGCAATGACACGGTAATCGTGCCGTCGACCCGCTCCAGCACCGCGCACTCGATCTCGCGCCCTTCGATGAATTCCTCGATCAGCGCCTTGTCGTCATAGCGCAAGGCCGTGTCGACCGCGCCCTGGTAACCATCCCTGTCATCCACCTTGCTCACCCCGAAGGAAGACCCCTGGCGGGCCGGCTTGGCGAAGAATGGCAGGCCAAGCACCCCGGCAATCTCCTGGAAGGAATGGCTGTCGTTTCGCCGCAAGGTCACCGAGCGGGCGACGGCAATGCCGGCTTCGCGCAGCAGGCGCTTGGCCATGTCCTTGTCCATGGCCGCGGCCGAAGCGAAGACGCCGCAGCCGACATAGGCGATATCGGCCACCTCCGCGTAACCCTGCACCGACCCGTCCTCGCCGAAGGGTCCATGCAGCACGGGAAAGAGCACATCGACCGGCGCAAAATCCGCGCCGGAGACCGCGACCAACCTGCCGCCGCCGCCCGGCAACAGCGCGACTTCGGTGCCATCGGCCGTTTCGAGGTCCCCTTCCGGAACCTCGTCCCTGGTCAGCAGCCATCTGCCGCTCCTGGTGACGGCGATCGGCACGACCTCATGGCGCGTCCGGTCGATGGCCTTCATCACATTGGCGGCGGAAAGGCGCGACACGTCATGCTCGGCCGAGCGGCCGCCAAACAGCACCGCGACCCTGGTCTTGCTGGTCATGTTGGAATCCCCGAATGTCAAATGGTCACGGCTATGCCGCGATTGGCGAAGAAGCGGTCGAACACCGCCGGCGGCAAAACTGCGTTTTCCTGCGTGGCGCGGTCATGGCCGGACGGGTTGTGAAAGCAGAACCTCTCCTGCGAAGCAGCCGTGACCAGCACCAGATGACCGCCCTTGCGAGGCGGTTCGCGCTCCGGCCAGCGGATGCCGGCGGAGACCGAGGCGATGAAGAAGCGCGCGCGCCCAAGCAGCGAAGGAATGTCCGAGGTGGCGACCCCCGTCACCACTTCTGCCTCCAGCCCGAAGGCTTCCTTCACGAAGGTGACGAAGGGCGCGTAGATCAGCCCTTTGATCGACTGGTCGGCATCAACGACATAGCCGCCATAGTCCGTGCAGCGCCGCGCCAGTTCCAGTGTCGGCACGATCTCTCCCCGCGCCGCCAGGATCATCTTCAGGCAGGCCATGCCGCAGACATTGTCGGCCCAGACGGCATATTCATCGAGCGTCGCGGCACCCGAATTGCGCCACAGCGGATCGCGCCTCAGCGCCACCCTTGCCCCATCCGCCAGCACCGCCATCGTCATGTCGGGCGTTTCCCACTGGCTGAAGAACGGGACTGTTTCAGGCGCGGTGGTCATGCAAATCCCCAAGCAATATAAGGCAACTGCCTATACCTTCGTATACGGGGATACGGATTGACAGGCAATGACGAAGCCGTTCATGAATGGGTAGTGCCGGAAAAAATGGGCGACAAATGGACCCCCTTGGCAAATTGAGCCCGAGCGCGGTGAACAAGCCGAGGACCGCCGCCGACCAGGTGGCTGATCTGCTGCGCGAAGCCATCGTCACGGGTGAGATTCCCGCCGAGACCATCCTGCGCCAGGACGATCTGGCCGCGCGTTTCGAGCTGAGCAGAATGCCGGTGCGCGATGCGCTGAGGTTGCTTGAAGCCGAGGGCCTCGTCTCGATCCATCCCACGCGCGGCGCGTTCGTATCCCGCATCGACGCCAAGGACGCCGCCGAGATCTACGCGATCCGCGCGCTGATCGAAAGGAAGGCGCTGAAACTGTCATTCCCGCATCTCACCGCCGCCGTGCTGGACAGGGCGGATGCCATCCTGCTGGAGATCGACCACGAACAGGAGGTCGGCCGCTGGGGGCAACTGAACAGGGATTTCCATATGGAGCTCTACAGCCTGTGCGGAAACGGCCGTCTCCTGCTGCTCATCGAACAGATGCATCGCACCGCAGACCGCTATGTCCGCCTCCTTATGTCGAACTTCGACCACCGGTCGCAGTCACAGCACGAGCATCGCCAGATCGTGGAGGCGTGCCGCGGAGGCGACCGCAGTGCCGCGCTGCATCTGCTGAAGCAGCATCTCGAGCAAGGCCGCCGCAAGCTCGTCAAGCTCGGCGCCCGCGATCGGGCCAGTTGAACTTCAGCACGGGGATGCAGGCACGGCGGCGTGCTCACTTCGCTTTGTCGGGCTTTCCGATGAAATGACTGATTATGTCCATCGGCACCGGAAACACCACCGTCGATGAACGTTCGCCGGCGATGTCATGCAGCGCCTCGAAATAGCGCAATTGCATGGCCTGCGGCTCCTGGGCCAGCATCTTGCCGGCCTCGACGAGCTTTGCCGCCGCCTGCTGCTCGCCATCGGCATTGATCACCTTCGCGCGCCGCAGCCGTTCGGCCTCCGCCTGCTTGGCGATGGCGCGGATCATGTTCTCGTTGAGGTCGACATCCTTGATCTCGACATTGGAGACCTTGATGCCCCAGGCATCGGTCCGCTGGTCGAGGATTTCCTGGATGTCGCTGTTGAGCCTGTCGCGCTCGGACAGCATTTCATCGAGCTCGTGCTTGCCGAGCACCGAACGCAGCGTGGTCTGCGCCAGCTGGTTGGTGGCCGCCATGAAGTCCTCGACCTGGATGACCGCCCGCTCGGGATCGACGATGCGGAAATACAGCACCGCGTTCACCTTCACCGAGACATTGTCGCGCGAGATGACGTCCTGCGGCGGCACATCCCGGACCACCACGCGCAGGTCGACCCGCACCATCTGCTGCAGGAAGGGAACCAGGAGGATGAGGCCGGGGCCCTTGACCCCGGTGAAGCGGCCGAGCGTGAAGACCACGCCGCGCTCATATTCCCTGAGGATGCGGATCGCCGCGGACAGGAATATGAACACGACAACAGCAAGTATCAGGTAAGCCGCATAGCCGATCATCATTGCCTTGCTCCAATGTTTCCCGCGGTCCGGCGCCGTATCGTCAGTACGAGATCCTTGACCTCGGCCACCTCGACGCTGTCGCCCAATGCCAGGGGTTCGTCGGCCTTCGCCCGCCAGCGCTCGCCCTGGGCCAGCACGTGGCCCTCGCCACCCTGCCAGTCGAGGATCTCGGCCGGCATGCCGTGCATGGCCAGCGCACCGACACACGGGGCACGCTTGCGCGCGGCCAGCAGGTAGCCACCCGCCAGCAGCGCCAGGCCAAGCGCCAGGAAGGCGGCAGGCCCGATGACCAGCCACGACAATTCGAAGCCGGGGCCCTCGACCTTGAGCAGCATGGCCGCGCCCAGCAGAAAGGCGATCACGCCGCCCAGCCCAAGGATCACGGTGGGATTGAAGGCCTCCATGACGAGGAAAGCGATGCCAAGCAGCATCAGGGCAAGGCCGGCATAGTTGATGGGCAGGAGATCGAGCGCGTAGAGCCCCAGCAGCAGGCAGATCGTGCCGATCGCGCCCGGCGCCACCGCCCCGGGACTGGTCGCCTCGAAGACCAGGCCGTAGACGCCGGCCAGGATCAGGATGATGGCGGTGTTCGGATCGGTGATGACGGCGAGCAACTGGATGAACCAGCCGGGCTCCAGCGCTTCCACCGGCAACCCCTTGGTCGCCAGCACCCGTTTCGTGCCGCCCACATCCACGCTACGCCCATCCGCCAGTTGCAGCAGCTCGGTCGTATCGCGGGCGATGAAGTCTATGACATGTTGCTGCAGCGCCGCGTTCGCGGTCAGGCTGGCCGCCTCGCGCACCGCCTTTTCGCCCCAGTCGGCATTGCGCCCGCGCAGTTCGGCGAGCGAACGGATCAGGGCCACCGCGTCATTGGTCACCTTGGTCATCATCGGGTCGGCGGCGGGCGGACCGGTCGTGTTCTTCTGGTCGCCCTTGTCCTGGTCTTGGCCACCAGGAAGCAGCTCGCCAATCGCGACCGGCGTGGCCGCGCCCAGATTGGTGCCGGGCGCCATTGCCGCCACATGGGTCGCATAGAGGATGTAGGTGCCGGCGCTCGCCGCATGTGCGCCGGCGGGCGCGACATAGCCGATGACGGGAACCGGCGAGGCCAGGATGTCGGCGATCATCTCGCGCATACTGGTGACCAGGCCGCCGGGCGTATCGATCTCGAGGATGACGACTTCGGCCTTTCGCTCGGCCGCGACCGCCAGTGCGTCCTTGAGCTGCCTGGCGCTGGCTGGGCCGATGGCGCCGTTGATCTCGACGCTCAACGCCACCTTCCCGCTCGCCTCCCCGGTCGCGGAAGAGGGAGAAAAGGCTGCGGCGGCTACGAGAGCCACGGCGAGTAGGGCCACACGCGCTAGTTTCACGCTCAGAGCTCCATGGAAAACATATGGGATCGCCTTGCCGGGAATTCCATGACGTCGAATTCCACGGCGCGGCCTGGCGGGCCAGGACCGCGTATTCACTCCGATTCACCATCAAGGACTTCTCGGGGATTGCCGATCCGGCTCGATGATTTCTGGCCATCGGCGCGAAGCCTGAACCGTGGCGGCCACGCCGGCGGCGTGGAACCTTCGGCCACACGCGACGTTCCCGAATGCCTACATCAGTCAAACAACCACTGAAGGAATTGCATCATGGGAAGCACGAGCGACAAGGCCGCGGGCCTCGCGAACCAGGCCGCCGGAAGCGTCAAGCAGGGCGTCGGCAAGGCCGTCGGCAATGAAAAGCTTCAGGCCGAAGGCGCCGCGCAGGAAGCCAAGGGCAAGGTCCAGAAGGCCGTCGGCGATGTGAAGGCCGCAACCAAGGACGCCACCAACAAGGCAGCCGCCGCGATCAACAAGAACCTCTGAACTTCTGTTCAACCTCTGAACTTCTGTTCAGAAGCGAAACGGGCCGGCCGGAAAGCTGGCCCATTTTCGTTGCTACAGCGCCATCTTGTAGCCGAGATGGCTGGCGGTGAAGCCAAGCCGGTCATAGAAGGCATGCGCCTCCGTGCGGCCCTTGTCGGTGGTCAGCTGCACATGGCTGCAGCCGCGTGAGCGGCATTTTTCGATCGCCCATTCGAACATCTTTCCGCCGATGCCACCGGAACGCCGGTTGCTGGCAATGCGAACCGCCTCGATCTGGCCGCGCAGCGCGCCCTTCCTCGACAGGCCGGGAATGAAGGTGAGCTGCAATGTGCCGATCACTTCGGGACCATCGACAGCCACGACCAGCAGCTGGTTGGGATCGGCTTCGATCGCACGGAAAGCATCGAGATAGGATTGCGCCAGCGGCGTGGACGTATCCTCGCGGCCCGCGCCCAGCGCATCGTCGGCGAGCAGCGCGACGATGGCCGGCAAATCCTGTGCATATGCCCGGCGGAACACGATCTCGCTCATCGGGTGGACCACATACGGCGCCGTGTCGACGGAGGCAAGAACGGTTGACCAGCGTCTTGATTGGTCACCCGACGCAGCCATCGGGCGCGCGCCTGAGCATAAGGAGCAATCTCAATCGACTTCCAGAGGCCGATGCGCCTTGTCCGAGTGATGCAGCCAATGACGATCAAATACCTCAAGGATCGCCCGAAATTCGGCCGTTGGAATCTGGTTGGTGTCATCGTCGCCACTTCCGGTGAGAAATTGCGCCAGTTGCCGATCGAGCGCTTGCGGCTGTTCGATGGACAGCCCCAGCGATGCCAGATCCTCGGCGATCGACTGGTCGGATGGCAGATATCCGCCCCATTCCTCGGCACCGGGTGCCGGATCGCGCAAGCGGATCATCAGAATCCTGGCCAGGGATGGATGCGGCTCCGGATCGATGACAGTGGTTCCGCACATATAGCCGCCAAGGACGCTTCCAGGCTGCGAAGGCGGGAAGAGGCAGAAGAAGAACTCGGCATCTCCACCGGCTTCTCTCAGATGCGCGTACAATCCGCGTTTGGCCAGCGTAACCGGCCCGACAAGCAGCAGCGGCCCGGTTGGTAACGCCTCGCGATACACCGCGGTCAGGCCGTGTACACCCGGCCCGGTCTCTATCGACAGGCTGCCTCGGATCAGTTGACCGCGATAATAGGGCGAAAGGGCGCGGGAATAGCATGCGTATGTTCCGGCCAAGGCCACGCCGAGGCTTCGGTCTTCATGCGCGGAGGCCTCGAGTTGCGCGGCGACGCGGCGTTCCAATTCAGTCCTGTCGATGCCGTGGCGGGCGCAGATCGCGGCCATGAAGCTTGGCAGGTCGCTTTGGGCGATCCACGCGCCGGATTGCCCCATGTCGAGAAGCTTCGACCAATCGTCATAGACACTAAGCTGGCGTGGTTGCGCGCGGCCCTGCAGCCATTTGTCGGCCCGGCCGAGATCGAACGCCGTTTCCGGGTTGACGCGCCGGAACGCCGCCGCCAGATCCTTTCTGGCTACAGTTCCGAGCAACGCCGAAGTCAACCGTAACTTCTGTGCGATGTGCCGTGCCATCCGCCCGCCTTCATGCCCCAGGCAAGCATAGCACGCGCCACGCTTTGCTCCCATCGCACATTTTCCAAGCACGTATTTCCAGGAATTCCAGAGAATTCCATGCTGTTCCATTCGTCTGCCCTGTCTGACCTCGCGACCGGCGCTAAGGTTCGCGCTGGTTACGGAGGGGACCCGTTATGAAACTCGCGCTATCTGCACTTCTCGCGGTGCTAGCCGTCACGCAAGCACAGGCCGAAACG
This sequence comes from Mesorhizobium carmichaelinearum, assembly GCA_943370265.1. GTDB lineage: Bacteria > Pseudomonadota > Alphaproteobacteria > Rhizobiales > Rhizobiaceae > Mesorhizobium > Mesorhizobium carmichaelinearum_A. Next base: position 159,695 of record CALRQH020000001.1, on the reverse strand, counting down.
AACATTCCTGTCCATCGCAAGAAAGCGGTCGCAGCCGCGAAAACTCGCCCGATCCTCGACAACAAACCCACGGGCACGATCACGCCTTCGTCCGTCGCGATCGTTGCGCCGAACAGCAAGGTCAATCCGGAGTATCCGCCAGCGATGTATTTCTCTTTTTAGCCAGGGCCGGCGCGGCGAGCATGACAAGACCGCCTTGTGTACGGCTTTACGACAGCGGATTCACGTTCGGCGACGCCGGCGATAAAAACGGCAATGGGAGTAACAAAGATGCCCAGGGTTTCGGAACTCTTCTTCAAGAGCGCTATCGTGTTTCTTGTTCTGGGGATCGCGGCGGGCCTCGAGATGGCAATCTCAGGCGATCGCGGCGCCTTTCCCGCGCATGCGCACATCAATCTGCTGGGATGGGTCACCAGCGCGATATTTGGTGGCTACTACGCCCTGAACCCGCAAAAGGCCGGGCGCAGGATCGCGATGATTCACTACGGTGTCTACAATCTCGGCCTGGTGATCATGCTTCCGGCTCTCTACCTGATGCTGCGGGGAAATTCGGCGCTTGAGCCGGTCGTCGCCGCTGGTTCACTGATTGTCGCGGCCGCCGTGCTCATTTTCGCCTTCGTGGTTTTCTCGCCGGCAACAGTGCGTTCGGCCTCAGGGGTCGCCTCCGTCTCCCCCTGAGACAATTTCGCGGCTGCGCGGTACGCGGCTTCAAGCTGAAATCGATCGTCGCGATCCACAAGTCGTGGCGACGCTGTGGGTTCGGCCATCATGATCAGGTCTGCGGCCGTCAGGAGCCCGCGGCCCGCTGCGCCTGCTGCGAATGCGCCATCTCGTGCAGCCCCAGCAGCTTCTCGCCGTCCGCGATATAGTCGCGTGTCATGGGCAGCATGTCGTTTTTCCTGGTGATCTGGATCTGGAACACCACCAGATCCTGCCAGCGAAACGAGGCTTCGGACGCGGCCAGATAAAACTCCCACATGCGGCAGAAGCGCTCGTCGTAGATCGCCCTGGCCTTGTCGCGATTGGCGGCGAAGCGCTCGCCCCAGTGCCTCAGCGTCTCGGCATAGTGCAGGCGCAGGATTTCCACGTCGGTCACGACCAGCCCGGCCTTCTCGATCGCCGGCAGCACTTCCGAAAGCGCCGGCACATAGCCGCCGGGAAAGATATGCTTGCGCACGAAGGCGCTGGTCACCGAAGGCGGGCCGGAGCGGCCGACCGTGTGCAGCAGCATCACCCCGTCGCGGTTCAGCAGCTTCGCGCATGTGCCGAAGAAGGTCTTGTAGTGGTTGACGCCGACATGCTCGAACATGCCGACCGAGACGATGCGGTCGAAGCGCGCGCCAAGTTCGCGATAATCCTTGATCTCGAACCGGGCTCTGCCGGCAAGCCCCTCCGAAAGCGCACGTTCCGTCGCCACCGCGTGCTGCTCGCCCGACAGCGTCACGCCCAGCACATCGACGTTGAAGGTGTTGGCGAGATAAAGGCCAAGCCCGCCCCAGCCGCAGCCGATGTCGAGCAGTTTGAGATCCGGTCCCAGCCGCAGCTTGGTGGCGATATGGCGCTTCTTGGCCGACTGCGCCTCGTCCAGCGTCATGTCCAGCCTTGGGAAATAGGCGCAGGAATATTGCAGGTCCGCATCGAGAAAGAGCCGGTAGAGATCGACCGACAGGTCGTAGTGCACTTCGACATTGCGTCGCGCGCGCCGCGTCGTGTTGATCTGCTGGAAACGCCGGAAGGTGTGGCGCACCTTGTCCAGGGCCCGCGTCCAGGCTGTATCGATGCCGGCGGCATCGCCGATGTTCTGGAAGACGATGCGCATCAGGCCGAGAACGCCGCCCTCGGGAAGGTCGACCTCGCCGCTCATATAGGCTTCCGGCAGGGCAAGCATCGGATCGATGGTGATGGCGCGCTCGGCCCTGGCGGTCTTGATATGGATATGCGCCGGCTGCCCGGTGCCATCCCCGAACCGGTCGGTCACGCCGTTCGGGCTGGTTACCAGCAGGCTGCCTTGCCGTACCAGGCTGGTAAGAACATGACGCAACAGGATGTTCATCGCACGCGGCCCCGTGGATTGCCTGACCGATGGTTAGGCAATCATCGTGACGCTTGTTTGTCTGGGTGGCGTGGGTTGGCGCATGCGTTGCTCAGCCGCCCAAGTCGGCGCTGCCCCTCATTGTCCTGCCGGACATTTCTCCCCGTATAGTGACGGGGAGAAAGACGCTGTCGAGAATGATTTCGCCAATAATCAATACAGCAGAGAGAGCGCCAAGGTTTGTGACAAGCCCCTTCTCCCCGTCACTATACGGGGAGAAGTGCCCGGCAGGGCGATGAGGGGCAGCGCCTACCTTGGCCCTTGTCGCCCTTGTCGCCCTTGTCGCCCTTGTCGCCCCTGTCGCCCTCGTCGTCCTCAGTCCTCGCCCTCATAGGCCAACTGCGCTTCCGTCAGCGCCCGATCGAGCCGGGCCCCCTCGGCATAGCCTGACAGATAGTCCGGCCGCGCCATGCCGGGCAGCAAACGCGGGCATGGTTCGGCCGCACCGATCGTCATGCTGACCGGGATGACGCCTGCCCAGACCGGGTGCTCGTAATCCTCCTCATCATCGCCGACGCCCTTGGCGCGCACCTTGGCCGAGGCCTCCTCGATGCGCATGCCGATGACCGTTGTCGCCTTGGCTTCCTGCGCCGAAATCGGCCGCAGGGTTGCGGCACGGCCGGGGTAGAAGCGGTCGACCACGCCTGCCAACGCCTTCAGCTTCTCCTGCGGCTCGTCGATGATGCGGGCCGTGCCGAAGCACATGGCGGAGCGGTAGTTGGCGGAATGGTTGAAACCGGAGCGCGCCAGCACCAGCCCGTCGAGATGCGCCACGGTCAGGCAGGCCGGCGCGCCCGCGCGCAGATGGCGCAGCATGCGGCTGGCCGACGAACCGTGCCAGTAGAGCATGTCGTCCTCGCGCCAGTGGATCGTCGGCGTGCAATAGGGCTGGCCGTCGAACGTATAGGCGACATGGCACAGCAGCCCGGCATCCAGCACCGCGAACACCGAGTCATGGTCGTAGCTGCCCCGGTCGTGCCGGCGCTTCACCCGATTGCGCTTGCTGGTTGGAAAGCTCGCTGTTGCTGGAATGTCGTTCACGGCACTTGCATCCTGTTGATGGGTCTGCCAACCATGCGCCGGAACATTGGTCCGAAAAAGAACCAATCACATGGACAAAATTCAAACCAATCCGCCGGACTGGTCCGCGCTGATCCCCGTTCTGCCGGGCGAAGGCCCACGCAGCCGGGAGCTCTACGCGGCGCTGCGGCGGCTGATCGAAACCGGCGCGCTCGCCGCCGGCGCCAAGCTGCCGACCACGCGTGACCTTGCCAAACGTTTTGGCCTGTCGCGCACGGCGGCGGTCGCCTGTTTCGAAATGCTGGTCTCCGAGGGCTTTGTCACGGCAAAGGTCGGCGCCGGCACCTTCGTCGCGGCCGACGTGCCGTATCTGCCGGTGACGCTGAGGCGGGAGCGTGCTGATGATATCGACGTCTCGACGTCCCTGCCCTGCAGCCTCGGCGTGGCCGTGTCGGACGCGCGCACGCTGCGGCTGTTCCGCATCCTGTTGTCGCGCCATCTCGCGCGTCCCGGCCCCGAGCATTTCCGCTATGGCGATCCGCGCGGCGGACTCGGCCTGCGCACCGCCATCGCCGCCTATCTGAGGACCGCGCGCGGCGTGCGATGTGATCCCAGCCAGATCGTGCTGACCTCCGGCACGCAGCAGGGGCTGGACCTGCTCGCACGCGCCGCCATCCGGCCCCAGGACGCCGTGTGGATCGAAAACCCCTGCTATCCGATGGCGCATGCCGTGCTGGCTGGCACTGGCGCAGGGATCATAGGCGTGCCCGTGGACGCCGAAGGGCTCGATCCGGACATCGGCGAGCAACTGTGCCCAACTGCTCGCGCCGCCTATGTCACGCCCTCGCATCAATACCCCCTCGGCGTGACCATGACGATGCGCCGTCGCCTGGCCTTGCTGGAGTGGGCGCGGCGTAACGATGCCTGGATCTTCGAGGATGACTACGACAGCGAGTTCCGCTATGGCGGCCCGCCGCTCACCTCGCTGCAGGGCATGGATGGCGCGGGCCGCGTCGCCTATCTCGGCACCTTCTCGAAAATCCTCTTTCCCGGCCTGCGCATCGGCTATGTCGTGGTGCCCGAAGCGCTGCTCGATGCCGTCATGGCGGTGCGCGCGCGCTCCGACCGCTTCCCCTCGACACTGGCCGAAGGCGCGCTCACCGATCTCCTCAACGAAGGCCACTTCGCCGCGCATCTGCGCCGCGTGCGCCGGCGGGTGCAGGCCGCACGCGACGTGCTGGTCGCTGGCCTCGAGGCGCATTGCGCTGATGATCTCGACGTCATCGTGCCCGAGCAAGGGCTGCATCTGGTGGCGACCTTGAAGCGAGCCGGACCGGACACCAGCCTTGCCGAAGCCGCCATCGCAGCCGGCGTCGGCGCACGCGCCCTTTCGTCGATGTTCGTCGATGGTCCCGCGCGGCACGGCCTCGTGCTGGGCTTTTCCGGTTTCACCGATGAGGAACTGCGCGCCGCCACGGTGAAGCTCGGCAAGCTGTTTCGATAAGCTGCGCCACGCGCTGGACGCGGCTTTCGATACGTATACGTCCAGTGCAAATCTCCCGGTGGGCGGCAAACGGGTCTCGACTTGCATCACGGTTGGTGATCTCTTGCTGTCTATACTGGGGGAAACACATGAAATCAGCAATGCGCTACGCCGCGATAAGTCTTTGCACGGCGATCGTCGCCGGATGCGCACCGGTCAGCCAGGGCCAATGGAACACGGAAGTGACCACGATGCAGGGCAGCCCCGCTTGGCGCCGCCAGGCGATCATCGACTGCACTGCCACCGCTGAAAAGAAGCCCGAGAGCGTCAGGGTTTCCATGTCGAAGGTGATGAACGTCGCGCCCGACAAAACGCCGCGCGTCTTTTGCGAAAGAATGATTCGCGCCGTCGCGAATGGGCGGCTCACCTACGCCGAAGCCACGGACATATGGGCCAAGCGGGGCGACCGCAGCGAGTACATAGAGATCATTCAGGGCAGGTAGCAGCCGAGGCCGGCCGAGGCCTCGCCCCCGGCCGACCTCGAATTGACACCCGCTCCGTTTGCGCCTTGTGGGACTCTGCCTGCCGTGGCAGAGGACTGCAAATCCCCTGCAGCAAGCGAGACTCAAAACAGATGTTCACTCGAACCCGCACCACGGCAGCCCTCACCCTCCTGGCGTTCGGCGGACTGTTGTTTGCCTCCGTGTCAGCGAGCGCGGATTCCTGGGGGGCCATCTCCATCGACTTGAAGACGGCGGAAACCGAACCCTATTTCGGTGTCGGTGGCGGCGGCAGCGAGGACGAGGCAACCGCCAACGCTCAGAAATTCTGCGCGGAAGCCGGCGGCGCCGAATGCAAGACCGTCGTCACCTACCAGCAATGCGGCGCCTATGCGGCCAGCAAGACGGGTGGCGGCTGGGGTAAGTCGACGACCCAGAAAACCGCCGAGGATCAGGCGATGGCGGGTTGCAACGACGACGGCTGCAAGATCGTAACATCGGATTGCAACTAGAATTATTCCATCGATAGCTAATATTGACCGATCGTCGCCGTGAAGAGCCGCGCCATTGCAAAAGCAAATGCGATGCGCGCCTCAATCTAGTCGAATGCAGGATCAGCGCGGAATTTGGCAGTTCGAAATATATAGGCTGGCCGCATGGCTGCTTCTTGTGCGAAAGGGCCATCGGGGATTACCATCGGTCGTTGTCAACCGTCGGGAGGAACCATCATGGCCGGCACTTTCAAGACAGGCGACGTCGTCAAGCTGAAATCGGGAGGCCCGGACATGACCGTCAGTGACGGTTCCGCGTCGGGCTCGTATCTATGCCATTGGTTCAACCGCGAGGGCGACGTCTGGACACCGCAGCATGTCGGCTTCAAGCCCGACCAGTTGAAACTGGTTGAGCAATCCTCGACGTGAGTTTGCTCTTTCACAGGATTCGCGCCGGGAAACGGCCGGCCGGATTGCCAGCATAGATGGTGCCCGCCTCGGCGAATTTGCCGGCGACTTCGGCGACCGGTCATTAAATTCCTTGGATGTCGTTTAACGCATCCTCGATCAATGCCTGCTATCAGTCGCCTTGTCATGAAGGTCACGGCTCACCTGCGAAAATCCCTTCTCGTCCTGGCGGCACTCTGCGGCGCCTGCTTTCCCGCGTTCGGCGCCCAATCGAAGGCCGACGGCAAATGGCCGTCCTTTGTCTTCTTTGGAGACGGTGAAAATCAGACCATCGATCCTTCCCTTTATTTCAAGGAGCAGGAAGGCAAACCCCCTCCGGAACCGCTGAGCAGCATTGGTTCCGGCAACGGTGCCGTCCCCCCAGGCGCCGCACAGCCCGTTTCTGTTAGCGGTGACACCCATGGCGGCCGCAAGTTTGTGAAACCGTCTTTCTCGAGCGGCCGGCAGTAACGCATAGCGGCTGGCAGTCGCTGAAGGCTCGCCCTGGCATGGTGCCGGCGTCATTGTCTCCATCATCAATCGCATCCAGAGCAATTCCAGGAAAAGTGTGAAACGGTTTTCCCGGGAAGCGCGCAGCGCTTTCCCTAGGAATTGCGTCAAAAGAAAGAGATAGGGCGGTTCGGCGTTTCCGTGAAACGATGAACTGTTCTAGAGCTTGGCGGGCGCGATTCCACTTTCGCGCTTGGGGGAGAGATGAAATTTATCAGGATTGGCCTGCTGGCTGCCATCGCGTCTGCCGCGCCCATCGGCGTTGCCTTGGCCTACACCGATGAGGATTCGTATACGGCGGTCAGCGGCACGGCCATGAGCGTGACAGGTGACATCCAGTTCGATGATTTCGGCATAACATTCGCGAACGGCGAAACGCTCAAATTCGCCGAACTCGTCGACGACCATTTCAGTGTCGGCGGCGAGGATGTCCCGGCTTCCGTCTATCGCGTCAGCCGGCCCCGCGACCCACAGCTCGAGAACGGCAACCGCCTTTGCGGTTCGGGTCCGGTGACATTCATCGCGAGCTGGGCTTCAGGAGAAAGCGGCTCGGTCATCGCTGTTTTCACCGGCGAGGACGCGCCGTCGAGTGATGACGAGATGTGCGCCTCATATACTTACGAACAATAATCCCGGCCCGACAGCCTGACCCAGCCACACGATTCTGGACCTTGCCGGCCGGAAACGTTGGTGGTTACCTGCCGTGCGGATGATCCCGCAACGTGACTGGAGACCTGACTTGGCTAAATGGTTCGTGGAGGAAATGACACTCGTGGGAGCATCGGGCGAGCCGATCGAGGTCGACGCCGCCAGCGCGGTTGCCGCCGCCAAGAAGGCCCTGAAGCACAACCTCAAGGAGAGCAATGACGGCGGCAGGCTCAAGGCAAAAGCCTGGCAACTCCCGGTGCCCGGAAACCCTCCGCAAATCATCTATCTCTACGAGCCGGCCAAGCACGAGCACCATCAGTGATGCCGATTGAGACCTAAAGAATACCCGCCTCGGAAGGCGGGTTCAGATTGATTACAAACCCCTCGCTTTTTGGCAGCAGTCAAAAGCGAGGGGTTTTGATTCCGATATGTTCACGTTCTGAATCTGTGACGTTCCGTGAATCTGAGGCATCTCACCTGGCCTCGGAGGTTTGTCAGCGGTCTGAACCCGCCTCGGAAGGCGGGTTTCCCACAATTGCAAGGTGATTAAGGACACTTCTAGCGCGGCACACCGGCCCTTCGGGCGTCCGTCGTCCGGAAAGCCAGGGCTTTCCGTCCGCTCCGCGAACCGTTCACCCCATCACATCCTCGATGCGGATCGGAAAGCGCCGGGGACGCACGCCGGTCGCGTGCCAGACCGCGTTGGCGATCGCGCCGGCGGTGCCGGTGATGCCGATCTCGCCGACGCCCTTGATGCCCAGTGCGTTGACATGGGGATCGTGCTCGTCGATCAGCAGCGCCTCCACCGATGGCACGTCGGCATTCACCGGCACGTGGTATTCGGCAAGGTTGGCGTTCTGGATCCGGCCGGAGCGCCGATCGGTCACGGCTTCCTCGTGCAGCGCGAAGGAGATGCCCCAGATCATGCCGCCGAAATACTGGCTGCGCACCATGCGCGGATTGACGATCCGTCCGGCGGCGAAGGCGCCGACCAGGCGGGTGACGCGGATCTGGCCGAAATCGGGATCGACCTTCACCTCGGCGAAGACAGCGCCATGCGCATGCATGGCGTAGGCCTCCTGCGCCGCCGTGTCGGAAGCGCTCTTGCCACGGCCCTCGATCTCCTTGAGTCCGGCGCGGGCGAGGATCTCGCCATAGCTTTCGCTACGGCCTTCATCGTCGCGCCGGTAGAGCCGGCCGCCGCGCGCCACGACGCCCTCATTGCCGGCGCCGAACAGCGGCGAGGCCTCGTTGGCGGTGGCGAGATCGGCAAGTCTGGCGATGACGGCAGCACCCGCATTGTGGATCGCCATGCCCGCCGTCGCAGTGTGGCCGGAGCCACCGGCGATGCCGGCATTGGGCAGGTCGGAACTACCTGCCCGGAAATCGACGTCGTCGATGTCGAGCCCCAGCCCGTCGGCCGCGATCTGGGCGAAGGCGGTCCAGGCGCCCTGCCCCATGTCCTGCGCGCCGGTCTCCATCAGGCCGCTGCCGTCGGCCCGCAGCACCGCACGCGCCTCGGCCTGGAACATCAGCGCCGGGAATGTCGCCGTGCCCATGCCCCAGCCGGTGAGGAAGCCGTCCCTGTCGCGCATCTGGCGTGGCGCCAACGGCCGGCCCATCCAGCCGAAATGCACCGCGCCCTGCGCATAGCATTCGCGCAGCGCCTTGGAGGAGAATGGCTTGCCGGTCATCGGCTCGACCTCGGCATAGTTGCGCAGCCGGAACTCCAGCGGGTCCATGCCGCAGGCTTGCGCCGCCTCGTCGATGGCGCTCTCCAGCGCGATCGAGCCCGTCGCCTCGCCGGGCGCGCGCATGAACAGCGGCGTGCCGGTGTCGAGCCGCACCGCCTCATGAGAGGTGGTGATCGCCGGGCTGGCATAAAGCGTGTGCGAGGCATCCGCCGCCGGCTCGAAGAAGTCGTCGAAGGTGCTTGACGCGGTCTTGGCGTGATGCTCGATCGCCGTCAGCCGTCCCTCGCCGTCCATGCCCATGCGCAAGGTCTGGCGGGTCGGCGCGCGATGGCCGACCGGCCCGTACATCTGCTCGCGCCGCAGCACCAGCTTGACCGGACGGCCGACGAGACGCGCCGCCAATATGCCCAGCACCTGCGGCCCGGCGATCATGCCCTTGGAACCAAAGCCGCCGCCCAGGAAGGGGCTGCGGATATGGATGTTTTCCGGCGCGATGCCGAACAGGCCGGCGATGCGGCCTTGCGCCATGGCAAGGCCCTGGCTCGGCGTGTCGATCGATAGCCTGTCGCCGTCCCAGGCGGCGACGATCGCATGCGGCTCCATGGCGTTGTGGTACTGGGACGGCGTCTCATAGGTCGCCTCGATGCGCGTTGCCGCCGACTGGAGGCCGGCCTCGACATCGCCCTTTTCCTGTACCGCCGGATTGCCGACGCCGACGCCGCCAGGCACAAAGCTTTCGGCGCCGTCGAGACCAACGCGCGCCGGCAGCATCTCGTAGCGCGGCGACAAAAGCGCCGCCCCTTCGGTCGCCGCCTCCAGCGTCTCGGCGATCACCACGGCGATCGACTGGTTGGGGTAGCGGACCCCTTCGTTCTGCAGGAGATCCATCCGGAACATGAACGGATGGTGCTTGGCATCGGGATCGACGGCCAGCGCCGGTCGGTTTGCCGGTGTCATCACCTCGACCACGCCTGCGTGTGCCTTCGCCGCGTCGATATCCAGCGAGGCGACACGGCCCCGCGCGATGCTGCTGACCGCCAGCACCGCGTAGAGCATGCCGGGCGGATGATTGTCGGCGGCATAGCGGGCGGCGCCGGTGACCTTGAGAAAGCCATCGCGGCGGGTCAGCGGCTGGCCGATGCTGGAGCCTTGCCGCATATGGGCGGGCTGCTGGTTGAGGCTGAGTTCAAGCGTCATGACGCACTCCGGGAAGGGAGGAAAAGGGAGAGGCAGGCAGGGCCGGCATCCGCGCGGGCGTTCCCGCCCGAGCCGACATCAGCGCCCTGACCACAATGCGGCGGGCAAGCTCGATCTTGAACGCGTTGTCGCCGGAGGGGCTGGCATCGGCCAATGCGGCATCCGCCGCGCTGGCGAAGGTTGCCTCATTCGCCTCCGCGCCCAGCAATACGGCTTCCGCCGAACGTGCACGCCACGGCTTGGCCGCGACGCCGCCCAGCGCCAGCCTGGCAGCGCGGATCCTGCCTCCGTCGACAATCAGGGCGGCAGCCGCCGAGACGACGGCGAAGGCATAGGAGGTGCGTTCGCGCACTTTCAGGTAGCGGGCATTGGCGGCAAACGAGGCGGCTTCCGCCGACAGGCGCACGGCGACGATGAGGTCGCCGGGTTCCAGCGCATTCTCCCGCTGCGGCGTCTCGCCGGGCAGCCGGTGGAATTCCTCCAGCGTGACGTGGCGCCGGCCTTCCTTGCCCTCGATCTCGACCACGGCGTCCAGCGCCACCAGCGGCACGCAGAAATCCGATGGATGGGTGGCGATGCAGGCATCGCTCCAGCCGAGCACGGCGTGCAACCGGTTCTCGCCGCCCAGCGCGTCGCAGCCGGCGCCGGGCTCGCGCCTGTTGCAGGCGCTGGCGGTGTCGTAGAAATAGCTGCAGCGGGTGCGCTGCAGCAGGTTGCCGCCGATGGTGGCGGCATTGCGAAGCTGCGCCGAGGCGCCCGACAGCAGCGCTTCCGCCACCGCCGGATGGGTTTTCGCGAAGGCCGCGTCGTGGGCAAGATCGGCATTACGGACCAGCGCGCCGATGCGCAGGCCGCCATCAGCCAGCCGCTCGATGCGGTTGAGCTCCGGCAGCCGGGTGATGTCGACGATGCGTTCGGGGCTGGTGACGCCGCCCTTCATCAAATCGAGCAGATTGGTGCCGCCGGCCAGATAGGCTGAACCCGGCTCTGCCGCGGCCGCTATCGCGTCGGGAATGGTGGTAGGCCTGATATAATCGAAGTCTCTCATGCCGCGGTCCTCCGCTCGGTGTTCTCAGAAGTCTTCCGGGCGAGGTTCTCCTGCGCCTCCAGCACCGCTTCGACGATGCCGCCATAGGCGGCGCAGCGGCAGAGATTGCCGCTCATCGCCTCGCGGATTCGTTCGGGGTCGTCGCCCGCCTGGCCCTCGGCGATGAGCCCGAGCGTGCTCATGATCTGCCCCGGCGTGCAGAAGCCGCACTGGAAACCGTCATGGGCGATGAAGGCGGCCTGCACCGGGTGCAATTCCTGTCCGTGGGCAACGCCCTCGATAGTCAGCACCTCGGCGCCGTCATGGCTGACCGCCAGCGCCAGGCAGGAATTGATGCGCTTGCCGTCGACAAGCACCGTACAGGCGCCGCACTGGCCGCGGTCGCAGCCCTTCTTGGTGCCGGTGAGATCGAGCCGCTCGCGCAGCAGGTCGAGCAGGGTTACGCGCGGATCGACCTCCAGTTCGTGGCGGTCTCCGTTGATGGTGAGAGAGATGGGAAGGCTGGTCATGGGCGTCTGGCTCCAGTTTGCTTGACGCGGGTGGGGAATGATCTGGTGTCGGGGCGAGTGAGGGCAAGGGCTTCAAATGGCTGGGTGGGAAAGGCGAAGGCGGATGAAAGCGCAATCTCCCCCACGAGGAGAGAGATTGGCGGCTCGGCCGCCTTCACCAATCGCCAGCCATCGGTGGCGGCTTGCAGGCTCGAAGGACATGACATACTCGATCCCCGGACTATATTGATGGAAGGCGCGCTATTGTTGACAGGCTCGCTCATGTAAACGGAGGCGCCTCCGCTTACATATAGGTAGACTGTACCCTCCCCGTTTCAAGCGGCGTCAGGACGAAAATTCGTATTGGAGTGAAAAATTGGCCGCGCAGCCATCCGCCATGCTCATCGAGAAGGCCCCCGGAATATCCGATGGAAAGGCCGTGGCCGACAAGCCGTTGCGCGCGGATGCCCAACGCAACCGCGACAGGCTGATCGTGGTCGCCGCGGCGGCCTTCGCCGAACATGGCGTCGACGCTTCGCTGGAAGAGATCGCGCGGCGCGCGGGCGTCGGTATCGGCACGCTGTACCGGCATTTCCCGACCCGCGAGCATCTGGTTGAGGTCGTCTACCGGCGCGAGGTCGAGGCCGTCTGCGCGGCGGCCGGCGAACTCGCCCGCCAGCATCCGGCCGACGTCGCCTTGGAACAGTGGATGCAGCGCTTCGTCGACTACATCGCCACCAAGCGCGGCCTGTCGACCAGCCTGCGCATCCTGATCACCACCAACTCGACCTTTTTGTCCGAAACGTTCGGCCGCGTGTCGCAGGCCCTGCGCCAACTGGTCGACGCGGCGGTCGCCGACGGATCGATCCGTGGCGACGTCGACAGTTCCGACGTGCTGCACGCGCTGTCGGGCATCTATTCGTCGCCCGACACCAAGGACTGGCGCGATCGCTCCCGCCGGCTGGTCGCGCTGCTGATGGATGGCTTGCGCTTCGGGGCAAGGAAATCGGCGAAAGGTGGCGAGTGAACTGCTGTCGAAGGCGCATGGCCACGCACAGGCCAGCCCGCGGCGTCAGGACGAAAACCGGAAACGAACCAGATACCAGAGCGCCATGACGCCGTCGCGCCAGCCGACTTTCTTGCCCTCCTCGTAGGTCCGGCCATAGTAGCTGATGCCGAGCTCGTAGATGCGCCAACGGCCGGCGCGCGCGATCTGCGCGCTCAGCTGGATTTCGCAGCCAAAGTCGTCGCAGGTGAGGCGCAGCTGCTCTTTGACCTCGCGCGTGAACATCTTGTAACAGGTCTCGATGTCGGTCAGCGTCTGGTTGTAGAGCAGGTTGAACATCAGCGAGATGAAGCGGTTGGCCATATAGTGGTGGAAATAGAGTGATCGGTGCGGACGGCCGTAGAAGCGCGAGCCGTAGACCACGTCGGCAACCTTTCGCCCGGCGATCAAGTCGTACATGACCGCCCAATCCGCCGGATCATATTCAAGATCGGCGTCCTGAATGACCACGACCTGCCCGCTGGCCGCGGCCAGGCCGCTCCTCACCCCGGCCCCCTTTCCCTTGTTGCGCTCGTGATAGAGCGGCCGGATGGTGGTGCGTGCGGATGCCGGATCGTCGGCAAAGGCCAGCCTTCCGTCCAAGGTCACCTCCACGCCTGCGCCCGAGCGAGGCCCATCCGGAAAATTCGCCTTGAGCCACTCGCGCGTTCCGTCGGTGGACCCATCGTCGACGACGACGACCTCCTTTTCCACGCCCGCGAGCGCCTTGCTCACGACGGCCAGGACACGCGGTAACGTCGCGATTTCGTTGAAGACCGGTATGATGACGGAAAGCATTACGGAGTCAGTGCCTGTCTGTGTCGGCTTCGGGGCGTCGGATGACGACGTTTCCTATCGGGGCAGCCACAGCGCCACGATCATCACCGCCCCGATGATCGCGAACAGCCCACGATAGATTGTTTGAAGCTGACTGAGGCTTTCGTAGGTGAGCCCGGCACGCAGCGCCCGCAAGGATGCCAGCAAGTGCAATGGGTAGAGCGCGGCCGCAAGAACGAGCACGAATGGCACAAGGCGAAATGCCGCGAGTGCGACCACCAAGGCGTAAGCCCCGGTGAACAGGGTCAGCCCGGCAAGAAAGCCCTGCCTCTCGCCGAAGGCCACAGCATTCGTGCGAATCCCGTTGAGCATGTCGCCCTCGCGATCGCGTGCCTCATGCGTGAAGTGACCGGCGGTGAAGACAAGCCCGAAGAAGCAGCTGACGGCAACGGCGCGCGCGTCGATCGGCGCGAACATCGCGTAGCCGAGCAGAAAGTGCAGAGCCCCGCCCACGAGGTGAAGGGCCGAGCTCCCGAGAGGCATTCCCTTCATGTGAAGGGCGGGAGCGGAGTAGAGTGCGCTCAGGCTGGCGATTGCCACGGCCAGCACAAAGACCGTCGAGCCAGCCAGTCCGAAGATCACGAGACTGAGCGCCAGCAGCGACATCGCCAGGAAACCCACTTCGCCGCGGCTGACGCCCTTGGCCACGAATGTGCAGTGAGCGCGGTTGGGGTCCTTGAGGTCTCCGTGGATTCCCGACCAGTCGTTGAACACGAAGACATGCGCCACCAGGCAGAGATTGCCGGCCACCAAAGCCGCGACAGCCAGGATTTTGGCCTCCGTCAAGGCACCGATCGAAAGGCTTGCGCCGATAAGGGACGCGCCCTGAAGCGCACAGACTTCGTCGAAACGGATGCAGGAGAGCAGACGGGACAGCAAAGGTGCAGGAGGAGACCGGCGCGCGATCGCGGTTTCAGTCATGGCTTGTGTCACTTGTCACCGCATTTCCCGTCCTGGCTATCCGAGTGACATGGCAGTCTTGACCGCATGAGTTCGTTCTCGAAATAGAGTCTCAGCCATAGCGCATAACCAAGCTCCTGCGACCAGTAGAATCGCCGCACCGATGCGGTGAAATCATTGTGATAGAAAAGCGGCGGGCTGTGCATGATCAGGGAAAAATTGTTTGCCGCGAGCGTGCGCAGCAGCTCGGCCGTTTCCGCATAGTCCGCATCGCTGCCGGCGCCGCTTTCCATCTGCCGCAGCCTTTGGGTCGCGCGGATCCATATCTCCTGCCCCGGCACAGCGCTCTCGAGCCGCGACGGCGGCACCTGCAACGGACAGCCGGCCTTGTGCAGGTCCGCCAGCCGCAGGATGAGCAAGGGCGGCGCCCCCGCGTAATAGACCCAGATGTCGTCATCGGCGAGCTTGCGCGTGAGCGCCTCGCACAGCGCACGCGCGGCTGGCGGGTCCTGCTGGGTGAGCAACATGAAGACGTGCATCTGGATGCCGATATCGGCGGGGTTCGGGTCCTTGCCCGGGTTGAGGCATTGGTAGCGCTCAGCCGGGGCGAGCCAGGTTCGGTAAAGCCCGTCGGGCCTGCGGAACTGGTCGAGCGTCGCGAGCGCTTGCGACAGCAATTCCCGGTTCTCGCTCGGGGCTATCCTCCAGACAAGGGCGGTGTCGTCCGAGTCCGGCGTGATGGCGCAGCCAAGTGTGCCGATTGTCGCCGCATCGGGCCGGCCATGGTAGCGGACCAGGCCTCCCGCCTCGATCTGTTTCGACAGGAAGGCGCGCGCCCGCTCCAGCATGTCGGTGATCCCAGCCTGTTTCGCCACCGGGGCGGCGATGTCGACCAGCACCGCATTGAGATAGGTGTTCATTTCCTGTTGCGGCTGGTCGAACGCGGTCCCGCTGGTAAATGAGGTCAACCAGTAGCCAGGCTCCTGCTGGCGCTCGCCGAGGATCTGGGCCGCGCGGGCCGCGGCCCGTGTCAGCTGCCGTTCGCGGCGATGCGCTTCGTCATTGGGAGCCAGGGTGAACTTGCTCTCCTGCAGGAGGCGCGGCTCTGCGTTCTGCTGCCCATGCACGAGGATCGAAACCACATGCTCGCCCGGCGTCAGTTGACCGACCGGGAAAACTATCCGCCAGCCGGCCGGGCTTGACTGGCCAAGCGCGCGCACGACGTCAGGGCGATCAAAGAAGTCACGTGTTCCGGCCATCGGAGCGCCGTCGACCATCGCGGCGACGTCCGCCGGAGTGGCACTGTCGGCAAGCGTCCATCCAAGGACCTCGACGACACGGGTGCCCATGTCGTCCGTGTCGATGACGTTGATCCGGTCCAGGTTCCCGCGCAGGTCCATAAGGATATCCGCGGGCGCCGGCGGATGTTTCAGCTCCGCGATGAAGGCAGCGTTGCTGATTTCCCATGCCGGCCGCATCCGGTCTGGCCCCTGCCCGGTGATCAGCGGCATGTCGGCCACGCCCGTGTACCAGAAGGCGCCCACCACCTCGATGGCGATGGCCGCACCGCAGGCCAGGCCAAACAACGCACGTCCGGCCAGGGACAATCCTGCCAGCACGGGCGGAAGCATCCACATGAGCATCGGCAGCATATCGGTGAGCCATCGCGGTCCCCAGGACAAACCCTGTCGCCAGTCCACGAACCCGTAGAAGATCACCTGCAATATCGCCGCGCCGGCGATCGCGACGGTAAAGCCGCGCATGTTCCGGTCGCGAAACACCGTCAGCAGGAAACACGGCACGAACAGCAGGAAGGGCGAGAACACAAAGAGGCCGCGCGTCGGGCTGAACAGCAGGCCGGCAACGCCGCCCATCACGCTGTCGCTGAAATTTTCGGGTTGAACGACCAGCGCATAGGCGCCGGCAATGTTGCCGACGAAATGAAGATTATACGCCAGCACCAGAGCGACGGGTATCAAGCTCGCCGCCACGAACTGCGGAATCCTGCGTCCTGCCCACCACAGGCCATAGAGCCCAAGCCCTGCGGCCAGTATCGCGTCAGGCTGGCGGTTGGCCGCGATCAGCGCGCAAAGCAACCCGGCCAGGACGGCGCGGAACGTCGTGCATGGCCCGGTGAGCAGCAGCATGGTCGCAACGATGAGAAGCTGGGCGAGCCCATGCATCCACAATGCCTGGCTGCTGATGACCCATGTCGTCGTGCCGAACGCATAAACCAGGCTGAGCAGCGCGGCTGTTCCGGGGGGGCTTCGACGCCGAAGCAGCAGGTAGAGGAGCATCACCGACGCCGCCGCGATCAGGGACGCGCAGAGTTTTTCCATGATCCTGGCGACCTTGTCGAACAGGAGCGGATTCCAGCCGTTCGCGTCGAGATATTTGATGGCCGGCAGATAAAGCGGCGCGACGACGAGAGGGACCACAATGGGGTATTTCGAGATGAAGTGGCCTCCTGGCCCCTTCAGTATCCAGAACCCCGCGTCCTCTCCTTGTGACCCCGGTATCTTTCGCCCCTGCGCGACCGTATTCACGATAGGGTCAAGCACGAGGCTCTGGTGGCGCAAGATCGAGAATGGCAGGTAGCGCGCGACATAAGTGTCCGCCGCGGTGATCGCACGCATGTTTGCGTTGTAGACCAGGAAGGAGACGAGGCCGAGCAAAAGGGCAATCGCGACATCCCGACGCCAGCCAGGCCGGGGTGACGATGTTTCTTGCCTGGATGCGTGGGCGGGGAGTGCTTCTGCTGGCAATGCCCGTGCCCTTCATGCAACTTCGCCGTGACGCTATACTGACGCCGCCGATGCGCTTCAACACACATCGACGTGCTTCAACAGAAAAGGCCGCGCACCCTTGAAGACAGGCGCATGCCGGCCTTTCGAAGGTCGTCCAGAAGGCGGCATCGAAGTGCCGCAGTTAGCCCGCGCCCGGAGAGCGCCTTGCATGCGCCGCGCGTCCTGGTCTATCTGAACCCGCCCGCGCGACGAGCTTTAGATACCCGCGCCACGGTCGCGGGATACCCGCTTGATGTCGGCCTGAACCATTTCCTCGGCCAATTGCTCCAGCCGAATCGCGGGGCGCCAATCCAGTTCGCGATGCGCCCGGGAAGCGTCCCCGACAAGAACGTCAGCCTCGGCCGGCCGGTAAAACGCCGGATCAACCGAAACAACCAGCTTGCCGGTGGCGCGGTCGATAGCCCGTTCGTCGCATCCTTTTCCCAGCCAATCGAGATGGATGCCGCAGGCCTTCGCCGCCAGATCTATGAAACTGCGCACCGTGTGGCTCGTGCCCGTCGCGACGACGAAATCAGCGGGGACAGGCAGTTGCAGCATTTTCCAGATGGCGTCGACATATTCCCTTGCGTGGCCCCAGTCCCGCTTTGCGTCCAGGTTGCCGACATGAAGAGGGCCCGCTCCCCGCACAGAGTATTTTGCCAGCCCCAGCGTCACCTTCCGCGTCAGGAACTCGATGCCCCGCAGCGGCGACTCATGATTGAACAGGATGCCGCTGCAGCAATGCAGCCCGAAGGTTTCCCTGTAGTTTGTGACGCTCCAATGCGCGAAGAGCTTGGCAGTCCCATATGGGTTGCGCGGGTGGAAGGGCGTCTTCTCCGATTGCGGGACCTCCTGGGCCTTTCCGAACATTTCGGAGCTGGAGGCCTGGTAGAACCTGGCTTCCGGCAAAATGGTCCTGACGCCTTCGAGCAGTCTCAGCGTGCCGATCCCGGTCACGTCGGAGGTATAGATCGGCTGGCGAAGGGAATCCGCCACGAAGCTCTGCGCCGCAAGGTTGTAAACCTCGTCCGGCCGCACGCGTTCCAGGACAGAGCGGATGTTGGACTCCTCGGTAAGTTCCATCGATACGAGTTCAATGTCGTCGATGATCCGCAGTTCCTGCAAGCGCCATGGGCTGGCATCCGATGCGCGGCGGCCCGTGCCGACCACACGATAGCCCTTCTCCAGCAGCAGCTCTGCGAGATAGGCTCCATCCTGCCCCCTAACGCCGGTCACCAATGCTGTCTTGCTACTCACGATCTGTTCCTGACGGATGAATGTTATGTGAGCCCATTGTACGGCAAGCGGGCGTGACCGGTTGGTATGTCACCCGCAAGGCTCGCACAAGCGCCGACAGCCATGGTTGGAACCGCACATCGTGCGCGAGGCGGCGTGGAGGCTGAACCGGCCGCAACCACCGCGTGACAGAAGGCTTGATAGCTTGAAAAACGCGGCAGCTCGGATCGAGACATTTGAAGATCCGAACCTCATAAGGGGCAAGGTACCCATAGTACGAGCCGTCTTTGAAGGGAGCGATATTTCCCCGATATGGGACGAACTGTTCGGGCGCGTTTGCGCCAATCCCACCGATGCCGCCGCGTTCCTGGACGTGTCGATCCTGCTGCACGCGATCGGCGAGGAAGACAAGGCGGTGCTCAGCCAGAAGGCCGCGCTCGAAATCAGCCGGAAATATCGGATAGTGAACGGACGCGGCACCGGCCCGAACGTCCTTGTCTTCGTCACTGCCGGCGACTTCATGGCCAACACGCCCATCGAATTCCTGCTTGAGGAATCCGACGCCAACATCCTGCTCCATTATGTCGATGCCGACACCGCGGACCTCAACGATGTCCCCGAGCATGACGTCGCGTTCGTGGCCGTCGGCGAGTCATCGGCAAATCTCCCGGTGCTGGAGAACCTCGACCGCCTGCTGCGCGGTTGGGCCGGCCCCATACTGAACAACGCGCCGCGTCGCATCATGGATCTGTCCAGGGATGGTGTCGCCGAAACCCTCAAGGACGAGCCCTCGATCCTTGCGCCCGCCGCCGCGCGCGTTTCCCGGGATGCGATCGGGCAGCTGGCTTGCGGGCAGATCGAGGTCGCCTCGATCCTTGGGGCCGGTAACTACCCGGTGATTGTCCGCCCGGTGGGCACGCATGCCGGCAAGGGAATGGAGAAGATCTCCACCCCATGGGAACTTTCGGCCTACCTTAACTCTCAAGCCGAGGCCGAATTCTTCGTTACGCCCTTCGTTGACTACAGCGGGCCGGACGGCAAATTCCGCAAGCAACGCATCGCGTTCATCAATGGGCGGGCCTATGCCAGTCATCTTGCGGTCTCCAGCCACTGGATGGTGCACTATCTGAACGCCGGCATGACCGAGCACGAAGACAGACGTGCGGAAGAAGCGTCGTGGATGGCCAGCTTCGACAGCGATTTTTCAGTGCGCCACGCGCGTTCCTTCGATGCGCTGCATCGGCGTCTCGGCCTGGACTATTTCGCCATCGACTGCGCCGAGCTTGCCGACGGCCGCCTGCTCCTGTTCGAGGCGGATGTCGCCATGATCGTCCATTCGATGGATTGGCAGGCCATGTTTGCCTACAAGAAGGCCGCCATGCACAAGCTCTTCGTCGCGTTCGAAGAAGCGCTGGTGCGGCGCGCGGCGCGAGTAGCCTCAACGCCGGCAGTAAAATGCGCCCATAACGGAAAACCCGCCGTCTACCAGAGAACGGATGACGACTGCCTGGTTTGCGCCCTGGCGATGTTCACGGGCCGAACCTACGAGGAAATCGAGGACATCGCTGACAGCTGCGATCCGGCTTATCCGCAGGGCGGCCCGATGAGCCATTCCATCATGCGCAACGTTGCCAACAAATGCGGCGTCGTTCTCTTGAGCGGCATCTACATGCTGTGGGCCAGGCCCGCGATCATCGGCGTGGTTTCGCCGACCGTTCCCGATACCGGCCACGCGGTTTTCTGGGACGGCGAGAAGATCATCGATCCGGGTTTCTGCGAACGCGTCGATCGCTCCTATGTCGACCGGTGCGGGCTGGAATTCACGCAGCGGGCGAGCGATCTCGAACCGCTGATCCGTCACGACGTCCAAATCTCTGCCCCGGCCGGTGCCGTGACGGCCAATGAGCCGCTCTGACCGGTGCCACCTCGCCCTGAATACGGAGAAAATCATGCCCGCGATTCAGCGCGCGAACCTGCAGGCCCTGAACACACGGTTCTCGCAGACCGACGGGACGGAGCAGCTTTCGCATGCGCCGGCCTCCGTTTCATTGCTGCTCGGGACCGGTGGCGACAGGCGCATCTGGCCGGATGCGATCACGCGGCGCAATCGCTATGGAACGCTGGCAATGCCGGCCGACGATGAGATTTCATTCTCGTCGACAACCGCAAGCAACGTTTCCACCGAAGGTTTCCTGGCGGCGGGCATAGCGTTGCGGCGCCTCGTCGACCTGGAATCGCCATCGCCTGTCGCCTACGATCAATGGTTCGCCGACATTCGCCAGGGAATTCTGCGCAACCTTGGCTGCGTCGGTGCCGAGATCATCCTCGCCGCCTCCGGCACGGATGCGGAGCTCGTCGCGCTGTGCCTGTTTGCCGGACTTTCGAAACGCCCCCTGACCAATGTGCTCGTGGCGCCGGACGAAACGGGTAATGGCGTTCCACGGGCGGCCGCCGGATGTCACTATTCGGATCTGACCGCGCTTGGCGGCGTCGTCGAGGCCGGATCGCCGCTCGAGGGCTTGCCGCCCGGCCGCATCGAAGTGCGCACGATCGCCATCCGCAACGAAACGGGCGAACCCCGGCATCAGCATGAAATCGATGCCGACGTCATCGCAGCCGTCGAACTGGAACTGAGGCGCGACCGGGATGTGCTGGTTCACGTGCTCGATACGTCGAAAACAGGCCTGCCGGCCGTAACACGCCAGGCCGCGCGCCATGTTGCGGCCCTTGGCACCGGACGGGTGCACATCATCGTCGATGCCTGCCAGTTCCGGGGCTCCATTTCCAGCCTGAGGCAGGATCTCGTCGATGGCTTCGTGGTGGCGTTGACCGGATCGAAATTCATCGCCGGCCCGCCTTTTTCGGGCGCGCTTCTCATCCCGCCCGCATTGGCCGAAGCATTTGCGACGAGGGCCGACATTCCAGCGGGCCTGGCGGAATACACCGCGGCCCAGGACTGGCCGGCCGCCCTTCGCGAGCGGACGGCCTTCGCGTTCAAGGCGGAATTGAACCTGGGACTGGGTCTGCGCTGGGTTGCCGCGCTGGCCAATCTCGAGCGCTATGCGCAAATCGCCGAAGCGCGGCAAAGCCTCATCAAGGAGCACTTTGTCCGCCTGGTGCGGTCTCGCATCGACGGGATGAAGGGCGTCTCGCTTCATCCGCATGACGACGGCGACCACCTCGGCTCGCGTGCAATCGTCCCGTTGACGATCACCAAGGCCTCGGGCTCCCTCGCCTCGTTCGAGGACTCCCAGAACATCCAGCTGTTGATGCGCACTTTCGGCCAGGGGCCGATCTGCCATATCGGCCAGGCCGTGCGCCTGGGATCGCGCGCGGTCCTGCGCGTTGCCGGCTCCGCGACAGATGTGGCCGCCGTCTCGGCGGGCATGGCCGCCGGCCAGTCCCTGCATCAGGCCATGGCGCCGATCGAGGCCAGGCTCGACGTTTTCTTCCTCGGATTGTCCGCGGTCCTTCAGCACCTCAGAGGTGCCTGATTGTCACCGTCCGCCAATCGGAAACGCGCCGTGGCTGCCGATCTCGCCGAGCCAAGCCTCGATCCAGCGGACTGGGACCGGTTTCGCGAGGTCGCCCATGGTTTGCTCGACGACATGATCACCCATATCGAAACGATAAGGCAGCGGCCGGTATGGCAGGCGCCGGCGGATGAAACCCGCCGGCGGTTTACGCGCCCGTTGCCGAATGGATCGCGCGAACTGGGCGATGTGCTGGATGACGTGCGCACGCATATCATGCCCTTCGCGACCGGCAATCTGCACCCGCGTTTCATGGGCTGGGTGCATGGCGCGGGCACGCCGGTCGGAATGGTGGCGGAAATCGTGGCGAGCGGCCTGAACATGAACTGCGGCGGCCGCGACCATGCCGGCCTCGTGGTCGAACAGCAGATCGTGCGCTGGATGAGCGAGGCCCTCGGCTACCCCGCAGGTGCCGGCGGCCTGTTCCTCACCGGCTCCTCGATGGCGAACTTCGTCGCCGTCACCATCGCCAGGACCGAAGCGCTCGGCCAATCCGTCCGGGAGACCGGCCTGCGCGGCGAACGCCAGCTTGTCGCCTATACCTCCGCCCAGGCCCATTCCTGCATCGCCCAGGGGATGCAGCTGTCCGGCATCGGATCGGCGAATCTGCGGCTGGTCGAGGTCGACGCCGCCGGAAGGATGCTGCCCGACGCGTTGCGCGCGATCATCGCGGAAGACCGCGCCAGGGGATTCCTGCCCTTTCTCGTCGTCGGCACCGCGGGCACGGTCAACACCGGGGCCATAGATCCACTCACGGATATCGCTGATGTCGCGTCGCGGGAAAATCTCTGGTTCCATGTCGATGGCGCGATCGGTGCGCTCGCCATGTTGTCCAATTCCCTGCGCGACTTGTTCCAAGGCATTGAACGGTCGGCGTCGGTGGCGCTCGACTTTCACAAATGGGGCCAGGTCCCCTACGACGCCGGATTCCTGCTGGTGCGGGACGGCGATGCCCAGAAGCGGACATTCGCGCAGCCGGCCGCCTATCTGCAGCGCGCCGATCGCGGGCTTGCCGCCGGCGAAACCTGGCCTTGCGACCTGGGTCCGGACCTGTCGCGAGGCTTCCGGGCGCTGAAGACATGGATGACGATCGAGGCGCTTGGAGCCGATCGCATCGGACAGTCGATCGCACACACCTGCATGCTCGCGCGCCATCTCGCCGAACGTCTGGAGCGCCACCCGGCATTCGAACTGAAGGCCCCGGTCGCGCTCAACATCGTCTGTTTCGGCATTCGTGGGGGTAACGACGAGTTTGTCCGGACCCTGGTGCTGGACCTGCAGGAATCCGGCCTGGCCGCGCCTTCATGGACCATGATCAACGGCGAATTGGTGGTGCGCTGCGCCATCGTCAACCACCGCACGACCATGGCCGATATCGACGGCTTCATGGATATTCTCACCAGCACCCTCGCCGATCACGGCGTCTGGAGCTAGCCTCCGAAAACGGGCGGTCGGCCCTCGCGTGGTGACCGAGCGATGGCCTGCTACGAAAGCAGCAGTTCTCGTGATAGCGTGTCGATGTTACGACTTCACGCGGGCGGTCCGGGGTTGCCAACGTATGCGGTAAACGTACTATCTTTCCTGGGAAATTGGGGGCGTTCTTGAAGCAGTGACAAGGCTGACGCGGGGCTCACCGACGGATGGCCGCAAGGGAGGAAATCCAGTGAAAACGACGTACCTCGTTTCGGCCGCGTTCTTCGCGGCAACCATGGCCTCGGCATCGGCGGCGGGAATTTCCGACGGCAAGGTCAAGATCGGCATCCTCAACGACCAGTCGGGCGTCTATGCCGATTTCGGCGGCAAATGGTCCGTCGCCGCGGCCAAGATGGCGGCCGAGGATTTCGGTGGCAAGGTGCTGGGCGCACCGATCGAGATCGTCGACGCCGACCACCAGAACAAGCCCGACATTGCCTCCAACATCGCCCGCCAGTGGTATGACACCGAGCAGGTCGACGCCATCATGGAACTGACGACATCCTCGGTGGCGCTGGCTGTCCAGGGGATTTCCAAGGAAAAGAAGAAGATCGACATCGTCACCGGCGCCGCCTCGACCGATCTGACCGGCAAGCAATGCTCGCCCTACGGCTTCCACTGGGCCTACGACACGCATTCGCAAGCGGTGGGCACCGGCGGCGAACTCGTGAAGCAGGGCGGCAACAGCTGGTACTTCATCACCGTGGACTACGCCTTCGGCTATTCGTTGAAGGATCAGACCGCCAAGCTCGTCGAAGCCGCCGGCGGCAAGGTGCTGGGCGAGGTGCGCTATCCCCTGGGTTCCACCGACTATTCGTCCTTCCTGCTGCAGGCGCAGTCCTCCGGCGCCAAGATCGTCGGCCTCGCCAATGCCGGTCTCGACACGTCCAACGCCATCAAGCAGGCGGCGGAATTCGGCATCGTCGCCGGGGGCCAGCGGCTCGCGGCCCTGCTGTTCACGCTGGCCGAGGTCCATGGCCTCGGCCTCCAGGCGGCGCAGGGCGTGGTGCTGACCGAAGGCTACTACTGGGACCGCGACGACAAGAGCCGCGAATTCGCCCAGCGCTTCTTCAAGCGCACCGGCCGCATGCCCAACATGATCCAGGCCGGCACCTACTCGGCCGTGACGCAATATCTCAAGGCCGTGGAGAAGGCCGGTACAGACGAGACGGAAGCGGTCGCCAAGCAACTGCACGAGATGCCGGTCAACGACGTCTTCACCTCGAACGGCAAGGTCCAGGCCGACGGCTCGATGGTGCACGACATGTATCTCTACCAGGTCAAGAAGCCGGAGGAGAGCAAGAAGGACTGGGATTACTACACCTATCTGGCCACCATCCCTGGCGACCAGGCCTTCATGAAGGCGCAGGACAGCGGCTGCCCGCTCGTCACCAAGTGACGGCAGCGGCCGCTTCGGCCGTGATGCCCGGCGGCATCGACTCCGAGCCACGGGTGGTGCTCTCCGCCCGTGGCCTCACGCGTGATTTCGGCGGCTTCGTCGCCGTCCACAATGTCGACCTCGACGTCCACGATGGCAAGATCCACGCGCTGATCGGCCCCAATGGCGCGGGCAAGACCACCGTCTTCAACCTGCTCACCAAGTTCCTGCAGCCATCGAGCGGCAGGATCGAACTGCTGGGACGCGACATCACCCGCACCCCGCCCGCCAAGGTGGCGCGGATGGGGCTGGTGCGGTCGTTCCAGATATCGGCTGTATTCCCGCATCTCAGCGTGCTCGACAATGTGCGCGTCGCGCTGCAGCGGCCAAGCGGGCTCGCCATTCAGTTCTGGCGCTCGCTGTCGGCGCTCGACAGCCTGACACCCCGCGCCGAGGAGCTGCTGCGGTCAGTGGGGTTGGACGATGCCAGAAACCGGCTGGCCGGCGATCTTTCCTACGGCAGGA
This sequence comes from Mesorhizobium carmichaelinearum, assembly GCA_943370265.1. GTDB lineage: Bacteria > Pseudomonadota > Alphaproteobacteria > Rhizobiales > Rhizobiaceae > Mesorhizobium > Mesorhizobium carmichaelinearum_A. The sequence continues at coordinate 134,364 of CALRQH020000001.1, read as the reverse complement.
AGCGCGTGCTCGAGATCGCCACGACGCTTGCACTCGATCCCAAGGTGCTGCTGCTCGACGAGCCGATGGCCGGCATGGGTCATGAGGATGTCGGCATGGTTTCCGATCTCATCCGTTCAGTGGCCAGGGATCGCGCCGTGCTGATGGTCGAGCACAATCTGACGGTCGTGGCTGATCTCTGCGACTGGATCACCGTTTTGCAACGCGGCGAAATCCTCGCCGCCGGCGACTACCAGACCGTGAGTTCGGACGAGCGCGTCAAGGTTGCCTATATGGGGACCGATCATGGCTGAGGCCCCTCTCCTCACGGTTCGCGACCTCAACGCCTGGTATGGCGAAGGCCATGCGCTGCACGGCGTCAACCTCGACGTCTTCGAGGGAGAGACGGTCACGCTCATCGGCCGCAACGGCGTCGGCAAGACCACGACGCTGCGCGCCATCATGGGGCTCATCCGCAAGCGCACCGGGACGATCAGCTTCGCCGGCGAGGATTTGATGCGGCTGCCGCTGCACAGAACCGCCCATGCGGGCATCGGCTTCGTGCCGGAGGAGCGCGGCATCTTCGCCACGCTGACCGTCGACGAGAACCTGATCCTGCCGCCCGTCGTCGCCAAGGGCGGCATGAGCGTCGAGGAAATATTCGACCTGTTCCCCAACTTGAAACAGCGCCGCAACAGCCCGGGAACGAAACTGTCCGGCGGCGAACAGCAGATGCTGGCCATCGCCCGCATGCTGCGGACCGGGGTCAAGCTGCTGCTTCTCGACGAGCCGACCGAGGGCCTGGCGCCGGTCATCGTCCAGCGCATCGGCGAATTGCTGGCAACCCTGAAGAAGCGTGGCATGACGATCCTGCTTGTCGAGCAGAATTTCCGCTTCGCCAGCCGCATCGCCGACCGCTTCTACCTGATGGAACACGGCAAGGTGGTGGGCGAATTCCCGGTTGGAGACTTGTCGTCGCACATGACGCAGTTGCACGAGGTGCTGGGAGTATGACCGGGAAAGTAGCCTTTACCTGTCTGGCGTCGGCGCCGCCCCTCATCGCCCTGCCGGGCACTTCTCCCCGTATAGTAACGGGGAGAAGGAGCTGGCCGCGGCGCCGGCTTCCTTCCAGCAACGCTGGCGGTTGGCGAAATCGACGGGGACAGCGCCCCTCTCCCCGTCACTATACGGGGAGAGGATGCCGGCAGGCAGGTGAGGGGCGGCGCAAACGCTGGCGATTGGCAGTGCCGACTTCAACGCCGGCAGCAGCGCCATGACGACGATCTTCGGAATCCCCGTCCAGGCACTTCTCGGCCAGTTGCTGGTCGGCCTCATCAACGGCTCGTTCTACGCCATGCTGAGCCTGGGGCTCGCCATCATATTCGGCCTGCTGCGCATCATCAATTTCGCCCATGGCGCGCAATACATGCTGGGCGCCTTCGTCGGCTACCTGCTGCTCGTCCATCTGGGCATCGGCTACTGGCCGGCCCTGATCCTCGTGCCTCTGGCCGTCGGCCTGTTCGGCATGGTGGTCGAACGCCTCGCGCTGTCCAGGCTTTACGACCTCGATCCGCTCTACGGCCTGCTCTTCACCTTCGGGCTTGCCTTGGTCATCGAGGGCGTCTTTCGCTATTTTTACGGCGTCTCCGGCAATCCCTATTCCGTGCCGCCCCTGCTCGCCGGCGGCACCAATCTCGGCTTCATGTTCCTGCCCAACTATCGCGGCTGGGTGGTGCTGGCCTCGCTCATCGTCTGCTTCGGAACCTGGGCGCTGGTCGAGAAGACAAGGCTTGGCTCCTATCTGCGCGCGGCGACGGAAAATCCCCGACTGGTGCAGGCGTTCGGCGTCAACGTGCCGCTGCTCCTGACGCTGACCTATGGGCTGGGTTCGGCGCTAGCGGGGCTGGCCGGCATCCTTGCCGCGCCCGTCTACCAGGTCAGCCCGCTGATGGGATCGGACCTCATCATCGTCGTCTTCGCCGTGGTCGTCGTCGGCGGCATGGGCTCGATCCTCGGCGCCATCGTCACCGGCTACATGCTGGGCCTGGCCGAAGGCCTGACCAAGGTGTTCTATCCCGAAGCGTCCAACCTGGTGATCTTCGTCATCATGGCGATCGTGCTTCTGGTCCGGCCGGCCGGCCTGTTTGGAAGGGATGCCTGACATGGCCGCAGTCACCAGCCGCGATGCCGGCGCCAAGACCGCAGCCCGGCTTGAATGGGCGCTGGTGGCGCTGGGCATAGTCGCGCTGCTCGCGGCGCCCTTCTTCGTCTATCCGGTCTTCCTGATGAAGATGCTGTGCTTCGCGCTGTTCGCCTGCGCCTTCAATCTTTTGCTCGGCTATACCGGCCTGCTGTCCTTCGGCCACGCCACCTTCTTTGGCGGCGCGGCCTATTTCTGCGCCCATGCCGTGAAAGTGTGGGGCTGGCCGCCGGAAGCCGGCATCCTGCTTGGCGTGGTGGGCGCAGCAACGCTCGGCCTCGTCATGGGCTTCTTCGCCATCCGCCGCCAGGGCATCTACTTCGCCATGATCACGCTGGCGTTGGCGCAGATGTTCTACTTCTTCTGCGTCCAGGCGCCCTTCACCGAGGGCGAGGACGGCATCCAGGGCGTGCCGCGCGGCCACCTCTTCGGTCTCATCGACCTCAACGATCCCCTGAACATCTACTATGTCGTGCTGGCGGTCTTCCTGATCGGCGTGTTCGCCATCTGGCGCATCGTCAACTCGCCCTTCGGCATGATCCTGCGCTCGATCCGCGAGAACGAGAACCGCGCCATCTCGCTTGGCTATTCCGTCGCCAACTACAAGCTGGCCGCCTTCGTCATGTCGGCCGCGCTGGCCGGGCTGGCCGGCGCGCTCAAGGCCATCGTCTTCCAGTTCGCGACGCTCACCGATGTCACCTGGCAGATGTCGGGAGAAGTCATCCTGATGACCCTGCTCGGCGGCATCGGCACCATGGTCGGCCCGATCATCGGCGCCGGCCTCGTCGTCGGCCTGGAAAACACGCTCGCCACCTCGGGCTTCCCGGTGACCATCGCCACCGGCCTGATCTTCATGATCTGCGTGCTCGTCTTCCGACGCGGCATTGTCGGGGAATTTTATGCGCGGGTTTTCAAGATGAAGGATGGCGTGTAGTCGGATCCGCCCAAGCTATTGCTGCCCCATCCGAACCTGCCGGCCGGACATCACCCTGAGCCAGGGCGCCAGATGGAAGGCGCTCATCAGGAGATACATTGCCGGCATTCCGGTCAGCGGCGAGGCATCCGGCATCCCCATGCAAAGCATGGAAGCATTGCCGCCCAGCATACAGGTGGCCAGCGCCATAAGCGCGAAGGTCGGCGCGGCGGCAAGGCAAAGCCAGTCGGCAATGCCGAAGGTGGTATTGGTGCTTTCAGGGATCGCGCCGCCGGCGCCTGTATGGATATCGCTCATGGTCTTTATCCCTTGATGTTACCGGGCAGGACCCGGGTTCCTCGCCTTGCCGAAGACGGTGGAGAGGAACCCAAGCCGGATAGATCCTACTGGCCGCTCTTCTCCCGGAACGCGGCCTCTCCCGCATCCGACACCTCGACCCATCTCTTGTCGGGTGCGGCATCGGCGTCGTAATTGTCGTGCCAGTTCCACCATTTGTAGGTCTGGGTCTGCGGATAGCCTTCGGGCGAGTCTTCCCAGACCTCCTGGCGGCCGAGCGGTGTCACGTCGAGATAGCTCCAGACCGTGCCCATGACCTCGTCGCCGCGGTTGTTGATGAAATAGGTGCGGAACACCCGGTCGCCGTCGCGGAAGAACACGTTGTGGCCGTGCCATTCGTCGACGCCGAAGTCTTTGTCGAAGCTGTCGGTGATGGTGTACCAGGGCATCTCCCAGCCCATGCGCGTCTTCAGCCTGGCAATGTCGGCCTGCGGTGCGCGCGAGGCGTAGACCAGCGTGGTGTCGCGGGCGTTGAGATGGGCCAGATGCGAGACCTGGTCGGCGCCCAGCGAGCAGCCACGGCAGGCATGATCTGGCCAGCCATAGACGCCCGGCTCGAAAAAGGCGCGGTAGACGATCAGCTGGCGACGGCCCTCGAACAGGTCGATCAGGCTGGCCTTGCCGTTTGGCCCTTCGAACACATAGGCCTTGTCCACCTCCATCCATGGCATGCGCCGGCGCTCGGCGGCCAGCGCGTCCCTGGCGCGCAGTGTCGCCTTCTCCTTCACCAGCAGCTCTTGTTGCGCTGCCTGCCACGCCTCGGGTGAAACAATCGGCGGCGTCTTCATGGATACGTGCTTGTTCATCGGTCTTCTCCTTGGTCAGTCTGTGGTTGCGTTGTTGCGACGCGTTGCTGTTTGCTGGTCGTGAGGGAGGTCAGGCTCGTGAGGTCGAGGAGTTGCAAGCGTGACGGGATTTGCATCCTCCGGCCCCCCGCAGCAGGGGTGGCGCATCCGCACGGCGTGTTCTTCCGTGTCATGGAGAGGCGTGTCTGTAGGCATTGTCGGTTCTCCCTTGGCGTGCCGCGCGTTGCCGATACAGTTGGCCGAAGCGGCTTGCCGGTTGACGGTACGGACGTAAGCTAGGGCCGCGACGCGTTGGGGTGGGAGTTACAAGTGTGACGGGATTTGAATGGACTCGCTGATCACCGCGGCAGCGCTGGCGCTGGCGGCGGGCGATCCGCTCGGCGCGCTCGACCGCGTGGCGCTGCGCGAGGACGCGCCGGCGCTGGCGTTGCGCGGCATCGCCATGGCGCAGCTCGGCGAGTTCGAGCGCGCCAAGGCGCTGCTGAAGCGTGCCGCCCGCGCCTTCGGCCCGAAGGAAGCGGTGGCGCGCGCCCGATGCGTCGTCGCCGAAGCCGAGATCGCGCTGGTCTCGCGCGACCTCGGCTGGCCGGCCAAGGCGCTCGACGCCGCCCGCGCGACGCTGGAAAAGCATGGCGACCGGCTGAACGCCGCGCATGCCGGGCATCTGAAGGTGCGACGCCTGCTGCTCATCGGCCGCCTCGACGAGGCCGAGCAGGTGCTGGCGGGACTCGATCCTGCGCCGCTGCCGCCGGCCTCGCGGGCCGCGCACGAGCTGGCCGTCGCCGGCATCGCGATGCGACGCGTCAAGACGAGAACGGCGCGCACGGCACTGGAGTGGGCACGCCACGCCGCCCGCCACGCCGGCATTCCCGGCCTCACGGCGGAGGTCGACAGTGCCTTCCTGGCGCTGGATACGCCGGCGGCGCGGCTGATTGCGCAAGGCGAGGAACGCCCGCTGCTGCTGGCCGAGGTCGAGGCGCTGCAGGCCTCGCCGGGGCTGGTCGTCGACACGTTTCGCTACGCCGTGCGCAGGCAGGAAACGATGGTCTCGCTGACAACGCGCCCGGTGCTGTTTGCCCTGGTGCGCGCGCTGGCCGAGGCCTGGCCGGGCGACGTATCGAGGGCGACGCTGATCGCGCAGGCCTTCGGCGGCAGGCATGCCGATGAATCGCACCGCGCGCGGCTGCGCGTCGAGATCGGCCGGCTGCGCGCCGAACTGCGGGTGCTGGCCGACATCGGCGCCACCAGCCGTGGCTTTGCGCTGACGCCGCGTGAGCCCGGCGCGGTCGTGGTGCTGGCGCGGCCGATCGAGGAGCGGCACGCGGCGGTGCTGGCCTTGCTGGCCGATGGCGAGGCCTGGGCGAGTTCAGCCCTGGCACTGGCGCTCGGCGGCGGCCAGCGCAGCGTGCAACGCGCGCTGGAACAGCTCGCGGAGTCCGGCAAGGTGCAGTCGTTCGGGCACGGACGGGCGCGCCGCTGGATGACGCCTCCGGTGGCGGGATTCACGACGACCTTGTTACTCCCCGCGCCGCTGCCGAATGGCTAAAGCATGATCCCGAACCGAAGGTCAGCGAAGCAAAAATGGGAACCGGTTTTCGGAGAAGATCATGCTCCTGCAAAGAGGGAGCAGGGATCAGGCATGATGGAAATCCTGGCGAGGTAGAGACATGAAACATTCAGCGGCCGAAATCCTGCGCGAGTACCCCTTTCCGGAGGCGGAGACTGTCGCCGGGGTGAGCTTCGACGGGGCAAACGTCTGGTTCGCCGCGGGCGACAGGCTGAACGCCTTCGACCCCGAGACTGGAAAGACGCTGCGCTCGATCGATGTCGCCGCCCATGCCGGCACGGCCTATGACGGCCGGCATTTCTACCAGATCGCAGGGGATCTCATCCAGAAGATCGACCCCGACACAGGCAAGGTGCTGTCCACCATCCCTTCTCCCGGCGGCGGCCGCGATTCCGGCATGACCTGGGCTGAAGGCAAACTGTGGGTCGGGCAATACAGGGAGCGCAAGATCCACCAGATCGATCCCGAGACCGGCACGATCCTGCGCACCATCGAATCCAACCGCTTCGTCACCGGCGTGACCTGGGTCGACGGCGAATTATGGCACGCCACCTGGGAAAGCGAGCAAAGCGACCTGCGCCGTGTCGACCCGCAAACGGGAAAAGTGCTGGAGACGCTGGACATGCCCGCGGGCATGGGCATTTCCGGCCTGGAATCCGATGGCGGCGACCGCCTCTTCTGCGGCAGCGGCAACGCCCGCGTCATCCGCGCGGTGCGGCGACCGAGGTAGCGCGGGTCGGAGTTCGTGGGACGCGCCACTCCTCTCACAGCATGCCACAAGTTCAATGCCGAGGCTGGTCAAAAATGCGGAAACCAGCGCCGCCCCTCATCGCCCTGCCGGGCACTTCTCCCCGTATAGTGACGGGGAGAAGGACGCTTGCGCCAATGATTTCGCCAACTACAAATGTTGCAGAACATGGAGCCAAGGTCGCGGCCAGCCCCTTCTCCCCGTTACTATACGGGGAGAAGATGCCGGCAGGCAGATGAGGGGCAGCACTGCGGCTGGGGAAGAAGCGGCAACGCGTGGTAGGACTGCTTGTCCGGCGCGCTGAATTCATCTTTCACACGCCGGCAATTCCTCCGTCGCGACTGGCCGTCACCCGATGTCGTGCCTAGATAGGCTGTGCACAGGGGGGACCTCCCGCCCCGGATTTCAGAAGGACGTGCACATGCCCTTGCAGATATCATTGAACGACGGCGCCACCATCCCCCAGATCGGCCTTGGCGTGTGGCAGGTCGACCCCAACGTGACCGCGAAGGTCGTGGGCTGGGGCATCGAGGCCGGGTACCGGCTGATCGACACCGCCGAAGGCTACAACAACGAAGAAGGTGTCGGCGAAGCGATCCACTCGGCCAGCGTGTCGCGCGGAGACCTGTTCATCACCTCGAAATTGCGCAATGGCGCCCATAAGCGTGACGCTGCCCTCAAGGCGTTCGACGACACTATGGCCAAGCTTGGCATCGACCAGATCGACCTGTTCCTGATCCACTGGCCGGTGCCCAGCCAGGACAGATATGTCGAGGCCTGGAAGACGCTCATCGAACTGAAGAAGGACGGCCGCATCAAGTCGATCGGCGTTTCCAACTTCAACCGTGACCATCTGGAACGGATCATCGGCGAAACCGGTGAGACCCCGGTCGTCAACCAGATCGAGCTGCATCCGCGTCTTCAGCAGCGCGACCTCCGGGATTTTCATGCCAGGCACGACATCCACACCGAAAGCTGGAGCCCTCTCGGTTCAGGCCGCCTGCTGAGCGATCCGACCATCGAAGCCATCGCCAGGAAGCACGGCAAGTCCGTCGCGCAGGCGATCATCCGCTGGCACCTTCAGGAGGGGCTGATCGTCATCCCGAAGTCCGTCCACCAGGACCGCATCGCCGCCAATTTCGATGTCTCCGACTTCGAGCTGACGGCCGCGGACATGTCGACCATCCGCGGCATGGATTCGCCCGACGGCCGCACCGGCCCGGATCCGGCAACGGCTGCGTTTCTGTTCTGACAGCAACAGATAGAACTCCATTCCGATTCCATCGGGATGGAGGCTCTGGCCCTCCAGGCTGCAGGTCTGGGCGGGGCGCCTATTTTTTCGATTCGACCAGGATCACAAGCGATTCCGGCGCGACGCCATCATACGCCATGGCATCGGCGGCCTGCTTGCTGGTCATGGCCGCCGCCAGGGCGTCCATGTCCGGAACGTCCATCATCAGGGCCACCCGTGTCGGGTTCTGCGGATCGACGAATGTGCGGATGTTGGTCACACCGAGGGCCCCGAACAGCTCCGCGCGCTTGGGCGAATTGAGCCAGTGCTTGACGTCTTTGGTGATGTTGTGATGGCCGATGACTGTTGGCATAGCGTCCTCCCAAAGGTGGCGCTGACGGTCGAATTCTTCGGCCTGATGCCCGCGATCCACCTGCACAATCAGTGAGCGCCGTTTCCATCGGGCTGTCAATTAGCGATTGCTTATGCGCCGCAAGCCGACATGCAAAATAGCCGGACAATCGGAGGATCTCATCGAACCGAGCCTGCAGCGTTGACTTTACCCGCCGCGTGAAACGTCCCCAGCTATATCCCCGAACCATCCAGTTGCTGTGCGTCCTCACCCTCCCAGGGCGCCGGCATCGAACTGCGGCCCGCATTGGCTGACGGCAGCGGCATCCAGCACTTCAACTCCGGCTCGGCATATTCGATCACCCGTCCGGGCGAGGAGTCTGAAGCGCGCCATCCCTCGCTGGCGAACTGGTCGGCGCGCGACCAGTAGGCAAGGTCGACTTCCGCCGGGCCCTGCTCGGACGGCCGGACCGTGACCAGGATCCGGCTGCCATCCCTCGGCGCCGTCGACATGTGGCGCCAGCGTTCGGGCTCGTCCATCGCATTTCCTCCTGCACTCGGTCTCGGCCATTCCGGGTGGATACTCGCTTCGCACCCGGGAACGGTCAACCCGAACTTTGCTCGGGATGGCAATATCCAGCCAAATCGCCCCCTGCCCTTTTATGCCGGCTGCAGTTCCCGGCGCGGCAGCGGCGGGAAGGCGATCGCGATGCCCGCCGCGCCCAGCCCCACAATGGCCGAGCCGATGAACAACCACGAATAGCTTGCATAGGCATCGAACACCATGCCGCCGGCCAGCGGCCCGAAGGCCATGCCGAGGCTGGACAGCATGGTCGCCGCGCCAAACACCGAGCCGAGGATGCGCTGGCCGAAATACTCGCGCGCCAGCACCGCGTAGAGCGGCATGACGCCGCCATAGGTGGCGCCGAAGATGACGGCCAGCATGTAGAAATGCTCGAGTTGGCTGACAGCGAGATAGGCGGCGATGACCACCGCCTGGATGGCCAGGCCGGCGATCAGCACCGGCTTCACGCCCAACCGGTCGGCGAGCACGCCGTAGAGCAGCCTGCCGCCCAGGCCGGCCAGGCCCTCGACACTGTAGATCGTAACAGCGGCCATCGGCGCCACACCGCACAGCATGGCGTAGCTGACCATATGGAAGATCGGCCCCGAATGCGCCGCGCAGCAGGCAAAGAAGGTGAGGCCGAGCACGATGAACTGCGGCGAGCGCAGCGCCTGCCCCACCGACATGCCCGCCCCTTCAGCGACTGGCTCCGGGCCTGTAACGTTTTCGGCGGGCCTGGGCGGCTGGCGCACCAGGAACACGACCGGTATCAGCAGCACCCAGGCCATCACGCCGATGTCGAACATGGCGGTGCGCCAGTCATAGGCCGAGATCAGCCAGCGCGCGAAGGGCGAGATGGTCATCGGCGCGACGCCCATGCCGGCGGAAACCAGCGACACGGCAAGGCCGCGGTTGGTGTCGAACCAGCCGGTGGTCAACGCGATCATCGGCGCGAAGAACGAGCTGGCCGAAAGGCCGACCAGCACGCCATAGGTGAGCTGGAACGACAGCAGCGAGCCGGCCCGGCTGGCCAGCACCAGCGCCAGGCCGAGCATGGCCGCGCCGATCATCACGACGGGGCGCGCTCCGAACCGGTCGTAAACAGCTCCCCAGAGGAAGCCGCCGAGGCCCATCACCAGGAAATTCAGCGTCATGGCGCTCGATATGCCGGCGCGCGACCAGTTGGTGTCGAGTGCCATGGGCTCGAGGAAGATCGCCAGCGAAAACATCGCGCCCAGCGCGACACAGGTCATCACGGCGCCGGCGGCGACAATGACCCAACGATAGGAAAGGCTCATGCTTTTCTCCCGAATTGGTGTCCGCACGGCGCGACTTCCGCAGCTTCACCACGCCGCTTGCGCCCCGAAGGACGCCCAGGCGGATTCCATTCCGACAATCCGGTTGCATTTTTATCCGGTCGCCGCGACGGCGGTGCGAACCGCTTGCCCGAACGCATCATGGCTGCGGCACAGGATCGAGCAACCGTCGCAGCAAATCCGCGCACTGAAGCAGATCTTCGTCGCTCCAGGATGCGACCCGCTGCCGGAACGTGGCGCCTTTTGCCTGCATCGCGGCATCCATCCGTCGGCGGCCATCGATGCTGAGTGACAGGACGATGCTGCGGCGGTCAGTGGGATCGACGACCGACACGACCAGCCCAAGACGCGCCAGTTCGCGGATCAGGCGGCTCGCTGCGCTGCGGTCCATGCCGACGGCCTGCGCCACCGCACTCGGCTTGGCCGGGCCGAATGCGTTGAGCCACAGCGCGATATGGAAGGCGGCGGGCTGCAGTTCAGCGTGAAAGGCGACGGCCGCCTGCGCCATCAAGGCCCGGGATTGGCTGACCAGCGCGTTCAACGTGTCACCCAGCGCGCGGACGTGCCCTTCGCGGTCGCCTGGCTGCGCCGCGTTTGTATCCAGAACCATCATCCCCCTCGTCCGTAGCTTTCGGCTTCTGGTCTTCGTGCCATATTGATTGATAAAAATCCATCATCTATACAATGGATATTTATCAATCAATTAGGGATCATCCATGTCGCGATCAACGCCCACCATCGTCATTACAGGAGCCACCAGCGGCATCGGGCAACGCGCGGCGATCGCGCTTGCCCGCAAGGGCGCGCATCTCGTTCTCACCGCGCGCAGCCAGGCCAGGGCCGATGCGACGCGCACACTCATCGAAGCTGCCGCGCCGGGCACGCGGGTCGATGTCCACCATGGCGACTTCGCGGACCTCGCCTCGGTCGCGGCTCTTGGACGCGAGATCGCCGCGCGCCACGCCCGCATCGACGTCCTGATCAACAATGCCGGGCTTCATGCCTTCACGCCACGCGTCACCATCGACAATTATTCCGAAATGGTGGGGGTTAACTACCTGGCACCTTGGCTGCTGACGAACATCCTGCGCGAGACATTGGCCGGATCGGCACCGTCGCGGGTTATCACCGTGGCGTCGGAAGCGTCCCGGCAAGGCGCGGGGTTCGATCCCGTCGCCGCACTCGTCGACATCAATCCATTCACAGCTCGCGGCTCGTCTTCCGTCTACGGCCGGACCAAGCTGATGGACATCATGTTCTCGCAGGAGCTTGCCCATCAACTGGCCGGCAGCGGCGTGGTGGCCAACTGCCTCGACCCTGGATTCAACGTGACCGGGCTCGGCCGCGAATTGTGGTTTGCCGCGCCGCTCGAACGCTGCTGACCTGGTCGGGGATCGGTGATCCCGAGCGTGGCGCGGGCATTATCGTGCGCCTGGCCAGTGACCCCGCCTTTGCCGAGGTCAGCGGCGGCTACTTTTCCGTCAAGAACGCGCAGCCCCTTGTTCCCGTCGCGCCGGGCGCCGACCGGCAAGCCCAGCAGACCCTGTGGCAGGCGACAGCGGAGCGGCTTGCCGCATTCTGCCGGGAGCCGCTGGACGCACCTTCCTGATCCGATCGAAAACGACGGGGCATCGTGGCGTCAGGCAGCCGGCGCGTAGCGGTTCACCACCATGCCGCAGGCATAGACCTTCGAGCCGAGCAGGCGCAGCCGCGAGAAACCGCCGGCGTCGAATATCCGAACGCCGTCGCCCAGCACCGCCGGATTGATGAACAGCTGGAACTCGTCCACCAACCCCGCCGCGATCAGCGCCGATGCAAAGCCCGCCCCGCCGAAGACGACGATGTCCCCCTCGCCGGCGGCTTTCAGAGCGTCGACCTCATCAGGCAGGTTTCTGCTGACCACCGTCGTGCGCTCCCACCGCGATGCCTTGAGCCTGTCTGTCGGCACCACCTTGCGGACATCGACGATGCGTTGCGCAAAAGCATAGAAGCCGTCTTGCGGGTAATTCTTCGCCGCCTTGCCCCAATGGGTCAGGTACCCTTCCTCGGCCATCTTGCGGCTGAGCAATATGGTGTCGATGCCGGCGAACACGGCGTTGAAGTCCTGCTTCAAAGCGTCGTCCCAAGGCCAGTCGTCGCCCCAGTTCCAGAGCTGCCAGTCATGATCGGCATGGGCGCCGACAAAGCCGTCGACGGACATCTGCATCTGCAGGATGAGCTTTTTCATGTGTCATCTTTCCCGAGCGATTAGTGGTTTACAATTGGAACTATTGATCTCCATGCAAAATGGTGTCAATAGTAAAGTGATTTAAAAATGGAACCACTAAAATGTCGACGACGCAGAAATCCGGCTGCCCCATCAACCTGTCGCTCGAACTGCTCGGCGACCGCTGGACGCTGCTGATCATCCGCGACATGGTTTTCGCGGGTAAGAAGCATTTCCGTGAGTTCCTGCAATCGGCCGAAGGCATCTCCTCGCGCACGCTGGCCGAGCGGCTGCAGACCTTGCAGGACGAAGGCATCATCACCCGAAGCGGCGACCCCAGCCACAAGCTGAAGGCTATCTACCGGCTGACCGAGGCTGGAATAGACCTTGTGCCGGTGCTGGCAACCCTGGGCGCCTGGGGAGCCAGGCACCGCAAGGCCGACGCGGATCTGGCTGATATCGCCGAGGATTTGGCGGCCGGCGGCGAGACAGCGCTGGAACGGATGAAGGCGGCGTTGCGGGCGGAGCATATTGTTTAGGCTGTATTTGGTTGGTCGAAGCCGCAATCGCTCTTTCCTGCAAAGTCAGCGCCGCCCTCCGCTACGCGGATCACTCCTCAACTCCCCGTATGGTGACGGGGAGAAAGTAGCTGGCCGCGCCGCCGGCATCTTTCACAATCCCGACAATTGGCGAAACCATCGATGAGGGCGATCTTCTCCCCGTCACTATACGGGGAGAAGATGCCGGCAGGCAGATGAGGGGCAGCGCCGGCGCCGGCAGCAAACGAGCGATCCGGTGAAACCGACTCCCGCTTGACAACCATCACCATTTGTTCTCTATTTGTTCTAATCTATCAGCAACTGCGGATGTGCGGTCGGGATGGAAACGACAGCCACCGTACTGCACGCCGATCTCGACGCCTTCTATGCCTCGGTCGAGCAATTGCTCGATCCATCGCTGCGGGGCAAGCCGATCGCCGTTGGCGGCGGCGTGGTGCTCGCCGCATCCTACGAAGCCAGGGCCTTCGGCGTGCGCGGCGGCATGCCCGGCCGCAAGGCGCGCGAGCTTTGCCCGCAACTGATCTTCGTCGGCGGCAATTTCAGCGAATACCAGCGGTTGGGCGATGCCGCGATAAAAGTACTCGACGATTTCACGCCGCTGGTCGAGCGCATCTCCATCGACGAGGCCTTCGCCGATGTCGCCGGCTGCACGCATCTGTTCGGTCCACCGGCGGAGATCGCCACGACCATCCGCCGCCGCGTGAGGGCCGAACTCGGCCTGCCGATCTCGATCGGCGTCGCGCGCACCAAGCATCTGGCCAAGATCGCCTCGCAGGTGGCGAAGCCCGACGGGCTGGTGGTCGTCGATCCCGGCACCGAGCTTGAATTCCTGCATGAATTGCCGGTCGGGCTGATGTGGGGCGTCGGCCCGGTGACCAGGGCGAGGCTCGCCGAAATCGGCGTCGAGACCATCGGCCAGTTGGCCAAGACCCACAGCGGCGCGCTGCAGCGCCTGCTCGGTCCGGCGGCCGGCGAAAAGCTCGCCGCCCTCGCCTGGAACCGCGACCCGCGAAAGCTCGAGACGCATCGCCGCGCGCGCTCGGCCGGCGCCCAGTCGGCGCTGGGCATGAAGCCGGCCGTGGCAAGCGTGTTCGTGCCGACGCTGCTGCACCTGGCCGACCGGGTGGCCAGCCGGCTGCGCGCCAAGTCTCGGCCGGGCCGCACGGTCACGGTGCGCGTGCGCTTCGCCGATCTCAGCGCCGTCACCCGATCGATCACGCTGGACCAGCCGATCTCGGCGACCGCCATGCTGGCCGAGATCGCCGAGGACCTGGTGCGCGGCGTTCTGGCCGCCCATCCCCGCGAAAGGACGATTTCGCTGCTGGCGATTTCGGTCTCGCATCTGGAGGAAAGTGCCGAACTGCAACTGGAATTGCCGCTCGGCCTTGCCGACGAGAAGTGCCGCCCCGGCACGAAAAAGGGCCTGGCGCGCTTCGGCGCCGACCGTGCCATCGACAAGATCCGCGAACGCTTCGGCAAGCAGGCCGTCGGCTACGGCACGGTGGCGCTGGAAGCCGCCCGCTCGGTGCCCGATGCATTCAGGGAACTGGCGGAGAAGGAGCTGTGAGCCACCAGTCTCGTGTGCCGGCAGGCCCAGAGGATGCCATCGTTCCCAGCGCCGATCGTCGCTCGCCGACAGGGCTCAGCGCCAGCCCAGGGCCGGCGCGACATGGGTCAGTATGGCCTCGATGATATGCGCGTTGTAGTCGACGCCGAGCTGGTTGGGCACGGTCAGCAGCAGCGTGTCGGCTTCCGCGATGGCCTCATCCTCGGCCAGTTCCTTGATCAGCACGTCCGGCTCGGCGGCATAGTTGCGGCCGAAGATCGCCCTCGTGTTCTCCTCGATGAAACCGATCTGATCGCTGCTTTGTCCGCCCCGCCCGAAATAGGCGCGGTCGCGATCGTCGACCAGCGCGAAGATGCTGCGGCTGACCGAGACGCGCGGCTCGCGTTCGTGTCCTGCCGCCTTCCAGGCTGCGCGGTAGAGCCTGATCTGCTCGGCCTGCTGGATGTGGAACGGCTTGCCGCTTTCATCGAATTTCAGCGTCGAGCTCTGCAGGTTCATGCCGAGCTTCGCCGCCCATTCGGCGGTTGCGTTAGTGGCGGCACCCCACCAGATCCGCTCGCGCAGGCCTTCCGAATGCGGCTCGACGCGCAGGAGGCCGGGCGGGTTGGGAAACATCGGTCGCGGGTTGGGCTGCGCGAACCCCTCGCCGCGCAGCACGTCCAGGAATACTTCCGCGTGGTGTCTCGCCATGTCGGCGTCGGTCTGCCCTTCCGACGGCGCATAGCCGAAATATTTCCAGCCATCGATCACCTGTTCGGGTGACCCGCGGCTGATGCCGAGCTGCAGGCGTCCGCCGGCGATGAGATCGGCGGCGCCCGCATCCTCGGCCATGTACATCGGGTTCTCGTAGCGCATGTCGATGACGGCGGTGCCGATCTCGATGCGGCTGGTCCTGGCACCAGCCGCCGCCAGCAGCGGGAAAGGCGAGCCGAGCTGACGGGCGAAATGGTGCACGCGGAAGTAGGCCCCATCAGCGCCAAGCGCCTCCGCCGCGACGGCGAGATCGATGGACTGCAGCAGCGCGTCGGAAGCCGAGCGCACCTGCGACTGAGACGAAGGCGTCCAATGACCGAAAGACAGAAAGCCGATTTTCTTCATGCGTGGATGGATAGCACGAGCAGCCAATGCTGCAATGCCAGAATAAGACACGAATGCGCCACGACGCAGCGCCTTTCGACGACCATCGTTTCGCCGCCGGGCGTTGACGGCCTAGCAGTTGTGAGAATGGCGGGGCAAGCCGCTTCTGCCTATGGCTTAATGCCTCGGGATCGGACTAAGAAGAAACCCGTTTCAATCTCGATCAAGCAGTACCATGAGCCAGCTCCTGATCTCCCGCGTGCCCTCAAATCCGATGTCCTTCGGACTCGTGTGCAATTTCGTGGCGCACTACCCGCCGTTCGACGGCTACGAGTTCGGGTTGATGGCGAAGACCTTGCGCTATCAGCTGGAGCAGCAGACGCACATGGTGGGTTCGATCAACGACGCCATCGTCGCCTATGTCGGCTGGATCGAGACCAGCCGTGAGATCGCCGAAGCCTGGGCAATCAATGGCGGGCCGCTCAATCCCTTCCCCGGCGGCGGCGCCACGGCGGTGACGGTGCTGGCCACGCGCTCATCCTCCCACATCCTGCCGCTGATCAAGCAAGCCAAGCTCCTCAACCTTGACAAGTCGGTGTTCTGGAAACGTGACTTCATCGACAGCCGCGGCGCGGTCAAGCGCGCTGTTCGCAAGCGGAGCGGCTGATGGATTCGGCCGATGCCGTCGAGACGCTGACGCAGGAAATCCTCGTCCGGCTGGACGACCGCTACGCCTCCATGTTCGTGCGCATCTGGCAGCCTTCAGGCACGCCGCGCGCCACGGTGTTCTGCCTGCATGGCTTCACCGGCAACGGCGCCGATTTCGACTATCTGGCCGCCCTCCTCTGTCGCAACGGCTTCCTGGTGGTCTGCCCCGACCTGCTCGGGCGCGGGCGCAGCGCCTATCTTGGCTCTGGCTACGACATCAATGTCTATGCCAAATGCCTGCGCGCGCTGGGCGAGTTCGCCGGCAAGGAGAACCATTTTATCGGCACCTCCTGGGGCGGCACGATCCTGCTCCTGTTCCTGCGCATGACCCGCTCCAGGGCCGCGAAGATCGTGCTCAACGATGTGCCCATGGTCGGCGGCCCGAAGGTCGACGCGATGCGCAACGAGGTCATCAGGGACAGCACGCTGACCTTCGAGACCCGCGCGCAAGCGAGGGATCACGTGCGCGCCGCGAGCGCCATGGCGTCGGTCGACGAAGCCGTGTTGAACCGCTATATGGACAACAGGATCGTAGCGGTGACCGGCGGCTTCCGGCTTGCTTACGACCCGGCCACGACGGAAAACTTCAGCACCTTGATCGGGCGCGACTACGACCTGTTCCCGATTGCCGCCCAGATCGACGCCCGGTTTCTGTTGATGCATGGCCAGGACAGCCCGTTCATCGACCGGAAAGCCATCGAGCGGACCCGTGAGGCAAGGCCCGATTTCTGGCTGGCCGACACTGTCGCGGCCGGACATCCGCCGTCCCTGATGACGCTGGACCAGGCGCTGCTGATCCTCGGTTTCCTGTCTGCCGTCTGAAACAGGCCTTGTCGTCGCTAAATGGAAGCCGAATGGATTTCGACGATCTTTACAACAGGTTCATTGACAGCACCTACGATCGCCAGGGATCTGCCCGAAACCCTGCCAAGATCCTGATCTGCACGACCCCGCGAACGGCCGGGCATTCCTATTGCCAGGTCCTGCGGCAATTCGGCCTGGGAATGCCGACCGAGTATTTCCAGTGGCAGTATGCCTTGCCGTTGATGCGACGATGGTCGGGTGACGAGACCATGGACCTGGATGGGCTAGGCCTTCAGGCGGCCGTTTATGGTCGTCATCTTCTGGAGAAGCGGTCCGTCAACGGCGTGTTCTCGGCCAAGATCTTCTACGACAACCTGCAGTTCATGCGCCATTCGATCGGCGATGACGGCCCCGGATCGTTCTATGTCTTCCTGTCCAGACGCAACAAGGTGGACCAGACCATAAGCCTGCTGTCGATGCTCCATACCGGACAGCCGTTCGACAGCCCCGAAACCCTGCCTGGCATTCCAACCTTGAAGATGTTGAGCGAGAAGATCGTGAACGACACGGTGCGGCACATTTTCAGCGCCGAACGCAGCTGGAAAAACTATTTGGCGACCATCGACAGCGGTAGGGTCGCCCATGTCTTCTATGAGGATTTCATCGCAGATCCCACCGGGAACGCACGCACGACAATGAGCAACTGGTTTCCCGCGTTCGATCCGGGCCCGAAGGCCGAAGCCGAGAGCAGGCGTTACGGACACGACGCGGAGCTAAAGACAATCATCGGGCGCCAGTTCGGTGGCCATATAAGACGTCTTTGGCGCGACTTGCCCGACGCCTGACGCCGTGATGCGTTACCGCCTGGACACGCCGACAGACAAGCCGCTCGCCGGACGCAGCGCCAGCGCATAGTCGAACCGGATCACATCGTCGGCGCGGGTAAACGCGAACTGTCGCACCAGGGCGCGAACTGCCTCCGTCACTTCCAGCCGGCCAAGACGCGCACCGCCGCACATGCGCGGTCCGGTGAGGAACGGGATGAACGCGCGCCGGTCAAAACTGTCCTCGATGAATTCCTTGCGGCTGGCGTCGAAAGTCCGTGGGTTATGCCAGAAAGCGGGGTGCTGGTGCACGCCGACGATCGACAGCATGATCAGCTGCCCTGCCCGCAATTGCCTGCCATCGACCACCGTATCGTCAGCGACTTCGCGGGTCAGAAACGGTATCGGCGGAAAATAGCGCATCGTCTCGTTGATGATGCAATCGGTGAATGGAGTCAGTGCACTGTCCGAGACCATCTCGGCATGGATGCGTTCCTGTACCTGCTGGTTGGCGCCCAGCCTGTCGATCACCCACTGAAGCGTCGTCACCGTCGTCTCGACGCCGGCGAAAAGGTTCATCACGAACTCCTCGATCGGCGAGAAGCCGTCGAGGTCGCCCGCCCTCTCGGAGAAGCGGTTCATCTCCGCGGCCGACCGGGGGTCCGCCATCAACTGCGCGCCGAAATCAGCGATCACCGCGCGAGCGTCGTGGATGGCGCCGTTGCGCTCCGCCGTCGTGGGCGTGACCCAGGAATAATACTGCAGCCGCCTCAGCACGTCGCGGACACGGTCGAGCAGCGCGGCTGTCGGAGCGATCTCCGGAACCATGCCGAACGCCCGGTAGAAGATGCTCATCGCGGCGGCAAACAGTGCCTGCTGGATGCCGGCCAGCGATGGCTCGCAACCAGCAAGGCCATTGGCAAAGACGTCCGACACACCTTGCTCCTGCGCCGGCTTCGCCGCCGCCAGGTAGCGGTCCTGCGTGATTGCCCGCCTGGCTGCCCAATCCTCGTCATTTGTGTTGAAGCGGCTGAAGCCGAGGGCGGAGATCAGCGAGAAGTTTTTCCGAAAAACCGCGGGCGCCTTTACGATCGTGTCTACCGCTTCCGGATGGTCGAAAACCACCAGATTGCCGATCTCCTTGGCCGTCCCTCCCTGCTGGCCGCTCTGGGCGAAGAGCGCATAGACAAGGTTGTTCAGAACGCCTTCGATCTGCGCTGGATTGTCCACCATGCCCCCTTTCCGCCGAGGCCCGGTCAGCCCCCGCGCGACGCTTATCACATCTGCCCGATGGCGCTACCAGGACACCGTGGCAAAGACGCAACACCACACCGCAAAGTAGATGAACGGTCTTGCTGCAATGTACCGTTAGGGTATGTCTGCAATCTTGGGTTTTGGGGTTAGATTCTAGGGGGTTTGATTGATGCGGGCTCGGGCACCGGGTAAACTATTGGCGACTGTCGCGGCATCCGCCGCATCGGTGACTTCGGCAGGCATTGTTGCGGCGCACGCAGACGATACGAAGGTCACGGACCCGTCCGTCATCGATTCGCGCGTCAAGATCGCGTTCGAGGGCGCATTCTATCAAAACAACGTGCATCAGGACGACAAGACCGGCGGCTCCGACAAGCTCGGAAACAGCAATGGCGACTTCTCGGGTTCGATCGCGCTGACCAAGCAGTTTTCCCCGGACATGGACTGGCGCCTTTCAGGCTTGTTTCACCTGGGCAAGGACCGTTCCTGGGGCGTGAGTGGCCAGTTAACGGGCAGCAACCCAGGTTTGTTGACGATAGGCTACGGCGACTCCTATAGCTTCCAGGCGTTCGATTTC
Organism: Mesorhizobium carmichaelinearum; assembly: GCA_943370265.1. Classification (GTDB taxonomy): domain Bacteria; phylum Pseudomonadota; class Alphaproteobacteria; order Rhizobiales; family Rhizobiaceae; genus Mesorhizobium; species Mesorhizobium carmichaelinearum_A. The sequence goes on along the minus strand of CALRQH020000001.1, from coordinate 114,754 downwards.
GATGTCGGCAAGCACGTCAAGGTTCAGACCGCCGATATCCGCTTCTTTGGCGGCCTGCGGCTGGTGCATTCGGACGAAAGAGGCGCTGTCTCCGAAAGTTTCACCCCGGACAATCCGGCCGACAAGGGCGGCACGGTCGACAAGATCGGATCGTCGGAATATTGGGGCATCGGCCCGCGCGTCGGCGCCGAAGCATATTACCCGGTTGGCGAAACATGGGGCCTGACGGGCGCAGTTTCCGGCGCCGTCATGTGGGGCCGCCGCACCGATGAAACTAATTTTAAGTTCGACTTCACAAATGGTAATCACGGCTCGGGAACGGTGTTTAGCCAGTCCTCCAATCAGACCGTGACCAATCTCGACGCCTCGGCCGGCCTAAGCTGGACCCCGCTTGCCGGCGCGACCTTTACCGCCGGCTACAAGGTCGAGCAGTGGCACAATCTGCTTGTGAACGCCGATCACTCCACCTCGACTTTCCACGGTCCGTTCCTTCGCCTCGAAGTGAAGATGTGACGGCGACGACCGGCACGCGGTGATTGGAGCGGTGTTCGAATCCAGGACCGCAGTCAACGGCAGCGTCAAACTGCACTACACGGCGGCGGGCTTAGGCCCGCCGATCGTTTTTCTGCACGGTTTTCCCGATCACGGCATGGGCTGGCGCCGCCAGATGGAGGCGCTATCGGCACGCCACCGTGTGCTGGCTCCGGATTTGCGCGGCTTTGGCCGTAGTGATGCTCCGCTGGGCTATGCCAACTACGCGCTGCCGAACCTCGTCGAGGATGTGCTGGCCGTTCTGGCGGCCGAGGGGCTAACCCAGGCTTCGATCGTCGGCCACGACTGGGGCGGCACAATTGCCTGGTGGCTGGCCATTCGCGTGCCGCAGGTGGTGCGTCATCTCGTGCTGCTTTCTACGCCGCATCCGCGCAACTATCTGCGTGCCATCGCCGATCCGGGCAATGCCGGGATCATCAGCTATATCCGCCGCTTCCAGGTGCCGGGCGCGTCAGCCGCCCTGAATATTGGCGAACTCACTGCATGGCTCGCCGACGGGCCGGACAAACAGGCTCTCGAGGAATCGCTCCGGCGCTCCGACCCGGAGGCAATGCTGGGCTACTACAGGGCCAACATACCGCTTGGCAGGGTGCCCGACATCGGCCCGCTGCCGCTGGTCAGGGCCCCGACTCTGGTGATGTTCGGCACAGAAGATCCTTATGTTCCCGCCAGCGCCTTCGATGGCACCTTCCGCGAGGTGGACAACGTCACCGCCGTCGTCGCCCTGCCGGGCGCGGGCCACTTCATCCACTACCATCAGGCGACTTTCGTCACCCGGCAGATCGAAGCGTGGGTCGACCGGCCGCTTTCGGCCTACAAGCGCCTGGGCTAGCGGCTCCTTGCGGTTGCAAGGCACCGTGGACTTTCCCGGCTACAGCATTCGCCGCATCACTCCGTCCCTCAGGAACAGATGGTGCCAAAGCGCCGCCAGGACATGCAGGCTGAGGATCGCGTACAGGCAGTAGGCGCCATACTCATGGATTTCGGCGGCGGCTTTCTCCAGCGGCTTGTCGAGCGGCAGAAGGTCAGGCCACTGGAAGAGCCCGAACCATGGCAGGTCATGGCCACCGGCCGCGGAGGTGATGTAGCCGGCGAGCGGCATAAGGATCATCAGCGCGTAAAGCAGCATGTGCGCGCACCGCGCGGCATGGTGAACGAAGGTGCCAATCGGCGGCCGATTTGCAGGTTCGCCGAAGGAAAGCCTGAGCGGCAGGCGGATCGCGATCAGGACAAGCGCCGTCATGCCGAGCGACTTGTGCACGTCGAGCAAAGCGCGGCGGAGCGGCGTCCCCTGTACGAGATAACTGCAATAAAGGCCGATGACGAGCGCTGAAATGACGACGATAGCCATCAGCCAGTGCAGGACGCGCTGAGATGGTCGGTACCGCGATGTTGGCGCATCCGAGGCGGCCTCGGTAACAGTGGACATGGGACACTCCGGTGATCCTGGGGGGGGCGATATGCCCATGGCGATCGTTCGGAATGTGGTTGATTTGAAGGCTTGCCCGTTCACCTCTTTGCGAGCAGGTCAGCCATGGCTCTCGATGACTGCGTCGCTTCGAACAAAAGAGCGTGAGACGTCAAAAGCCCGGCTGCACACGGTCTTACCGGCTGCCGGTCTTGCTCCGGCCGCCCTCGGCGCAGGCAGCCTGGATCGCCTCGCGCAGTTCCTCGCCGGCGATCGGCTTGTGCAGGATGCGGCTGCCGCTGGCGCTGACCTCCCTGAGGCGCGAGGGCGAGGTGTCGCCGGTGACGATGATCGACGGCACGGCGCGGCCGAGATGGGCGCGCAGTGCCCCAACCGCCTCCAGGCCGGTGGCGCCCTTGCCCAGGCGATAGTCGGCGATGATCAGGTCGACAGGCGCCTCGCCCGCCGCCAGCGCTTCGGCATGGACCCGCCGCACCTCCGCCGCCGAGCGGCCCGCATACACACGGTGTCCTTCCAGGCCAAGCAGCCGCACCATGGCGTCGAGCACGTCCGTCTCGTCCTCCACCACCATGATGCCGGCGGCGATGACCGATTGCGATGCCGCATCACGCGGCAGGGCAGGCTGCTGGGCCTCGGCTTGTGCGACCGCGATCGAAAACATCGAGCCACGTCCGGGCACGGACACCAGTCTCAGCGCATGGCCGAGCAGCCCGGCTGTGCGGCGCACGATTGCGAGGCCCAGCCCCAGCCCCTGCGTGCGGTCGCGCGCCGGGTTCTGCAACTGCACGAATTCCTCGAACACCAGCGCCTGCTGGCCGGCGGCAATGCCCGGCCCCGTATCCAGCACCTGGATTTCCACCAGTCCGCCGCGCCGGCGGGCGCCAAGCAGCACGCCGCCCTCCCCGGTGTAGCGGAAGGCGTTAGACAGCAGGTTGTTCAGGATGCGCTTCAGCATCATCGGATCGCTGTCGACCTTGAGATCGCTGTCGACCACCCGCCAGTCCAGCCCGCGCTGCCTGGCCTCGGCGGCGAACTCGTGGCGGAGATCGCCGAACAGTTCGCGCAGCCGCACCGTTTCATTGGCGACCGTGACGATGCCGGCATCGAGCTTCGAGATGTCGAGCAGCGCATTGAGCAGGCCGCTGAGATTGCCGACCACGGATTTCGCTCGGGCCGCCAGGTCGCGCGCCTCGCCCGAGGGCACGTTGCCGCGCTGCCCCAGCACCGCCAGCGTCGACACCAGCAGGCTCAGCGCATGGATCGGCTGGCGCAGGTCATGGCTGGCCGCCGCCAGGAAGCGCGTCTTGGCGCGGTCGGCGGTCTGCGCCCGGTCGCGCTCCTCCTGCAGGTGTTCGACCAGCCTTTCGTTTTCCAGCCGCAGGCTGACGGTTTCGCGCAGCATGCGGTAGGTGATGCGGCAATAGTAGAAGTTGATGGACACCAGCGCCCCCAGCAGGAACAGGAACGGGCCGGAGATCTCGCTGTCGATGGTCAGGCATCGCACGGCAATCGGCACGACAGTGGCCAGGATCGAGCCGAACAGCGCCGGCGGAAAGGCCGATAGCGACGGCACCGTGCCGCAGACGAGGCCGGTCAGCACGATGACCGTGAAGGACAGCACGATGGGCGCCTCCGGCATGAAACCGACCCAGCCGAGCCCGCCCCACAACAGGCCCGACACCCAGGAGAACCCCGCCGCCAGCCATGCCCAGCGCAGGATGGAATCGGGCGCCCATTCGCGGCTGAAGAAGCGTCGCGACGCCAGCACGCGGATGGCGGTCAAAAGATAGAGCGTGCCGAGCCACACGGCCAGCCAGGTAGGCGAAGCCGCCGACCGCAGCACATAGACAGCCGCCAGCGAGATGACGATGTTGGAGATGACCACGCCATAGGAGTTGCGATACAAGAGTTCGACGAGCGCCTGGCGTATCTTGTCTTCCTGCATCGAATCCCCCCCGGTTATCCCCGCGCAATCGTGGGCTGTATAGTTGATCTGGCGGCAACTTGTTTCCCATATGTCGGCGACGAGGGAATCGATGCCGATGATCACCAGATGAACCGCCCGCTCACCGCCATCCTCGCCGATGACCATGCCATCGTGCGCGAAGGGCTGAAGCTGCTGATCTCGGCGATGGAAAACGTCTCCGTGGTCGCCGAGGCGGCGGATGCACAGGCGCTGCTGGAACAGTTGAGAGGCACCCGCGCCGACCTCCTGATCCTTGACCTCGGCATGCCCGGCGTCACTGGCATCCACTTCATTTCCGACATCAAGGCGCTGTCGCCGCGCCTGAAGATCCTGGTACTGACGGCCAACATCGAGCCGAGAACGGTGCGCGCGGCACTCGAGGCCGGCGCCAGCGCCTATCTCACCAAGGATGGCGACCCCGAGGAACTGGGTGCCGCCATCGAGGCGGTGAAGACTGGCGCGACCTATCTGGCGCGCAGCGTGCGCTTCGCTGTCAGCGAACCGGCCCGCCGGCCGCAGGCCATGCAGGAGGCCCTGTCGCCCGTGCCGCTGACGCGGCGCGAGCGCGAGATCCTGGCGCTGGTGGCGCAAGGCATGACCGCGCGCGACATTGCCGGTCGGCTGGGCATAAGCCCCCTCACCGCCCGCAAGCACCGCGAAAACCTGTTGCGCAAGCTCAATCTCCACAGCGCCGCCGAATTGACCGCCTACGCGCTTCGCCTGGGGTCCGCCGGCTGACCGCGGCGAGGCGTCCATTCATCCGCGACGGAGTTTTTCGACCGCGTCCCCTATCCTTGCGACTGCCTGCCGGACAAGCTCCTCGCCTTTACCGAGGATGCCGCGAAGTTCATCCTCCAGGCCGGGATGCGCCGATCCGCCATCCGCGGGCAGAGGCGGCAGGATGTGGGCGAAGTATGTCTTGCCCAGAAGCCGGTGCAGCAGGCGCTCGCCAGGGAAAGGCTCATCATTGTTGAGGGCGCGTGCGGCCTTCAGCAACTGGCGGATGTCATATTGGGTCGGCGAAAGATCCGGCACCTGCTTGGGTATTCCAAGCAAGGTATAGACTGCGACCCGCGCGGTGCGCACCGAGCTTTCCATCGTGAACACGACATCGTTGTTGGTCTCGACGAACTGCCCGAGCAGCGCCAGGTTGGTGCATCCCCGCGGCACGACGCGGGGCCGGTCGCCGGCCGCGCGCGGCATGAACTCGGCGGTGATGTAGGGCATCAACGAGATGCGCACCTTGGTGCTGGCCACGACGGCATCGAGCTGGTCGATGATGCCGAGATGATGGCAGAGCTCGGCAAGGATCTCCCGGCCGGTACAGGCGGGCATCGGCTTTTTCACATAGTCGCCGTTCTTGTCCATGAACAGCCCGAACACCCAGATCACCAGCACATCGTCCGGCTGCGTGGGGAAATGCGGCTGGCGGTTGCAGGTGAAGCTCATCAGCCAGCCGCTGTCGGTGAAGGTGATGATGCCGCCGGTGACCGTCCTGCCCGAATAAGGGTCGTTGACCGAAAGCTCCTTGAGTTTGTCCACGAAGGGCGACGGCTTGCAGGTCAGCGTCACCGATTCCCACATCGAGCGGTCGACGTCGCCATAGAATTTTTCGGGCTTGCCGAAGACGGGCGACTTCTTCGCCAGGTTGCGCCACAGCGTCCAGTCGCTCTCCTCGCCGGGGTCGTTGCGGCCGCGTTCCAGCACCGGGGCATTGTCCATGTCGCCATATGCGGTGCCCTCGGTGATCGAGCCGGTCAGGGCGAAGACGAGATCCCCGGGAGCGACCTTGATCGTTTCCTTGCCGTCCTTGGTGCGGCATTCGAGCGCCGTGACCGTCTTCTTGTCGCCCTCGATCTCCATGCTGACGTCATGGACCCGCGTGCCCAGGCGGATCTGCACACCCTGCTTGCGCAACATCCCCACCAACGGCACGACGAAACTGTCGTACTGATTGTATTTCGGGAAGATCAGCGCCGACATGTCGTTCAGGCCGTCGAGCGCATCGAGGAAGCGGTGCATGTAGAGCTTCATCTCCAGCACGCTGTGCCAGTTGTTGAAGGCGAACATGGTGCGCCAGAAGTACCAGAAATTGGACTCAAGGAAGCCCTTGGAGAAATACTGCTCGACCGTCAGGTCGTCGAGTTCCTCCTTGCGCTTGAGCAGCAGGCGCACAAGCTCCCACTGCTGCGGCTTGGTGAGGCCGAGCGTCGAGAAGTCCTTGATCTGGCCTTGCTTGTGCATCAGCCTGGCCTTGGACCAGTTGGGGTCGTTGTCGTTGACCAGCCGGTATTCATCGAGGACGCTGTAGCCCTCCGGCAGTTCAAGCGCCGGCACGTCCTTGAACATGTCCCAGAGGTTGTCGTAGTTCCAGTTCATCTCGCGGCCACCGCGGATGATGTAGCCGTCCTGCGGGTTGCCGGCGCCGTCCAGCGAACCGCCTTCCGTATGCAGATCCTCCACGACCGTGATGTTTTCCGCCGGCATGTGCCCATCGCGGATAAGGTAGAAGGCGACGGCCAGCCCGGCGATGCCGCCACCGATGATCCAGGCCTTGCGCTTCTCCACGCCCTCGGTCGGCAGGGGCCGGTGGCGCTGGTAGAGGCCGATCATGTCGGGAGGCGGCAGCGTGTTGTCTGGCGTGTTGTGCCAGTAGGCCCGTGTCGGATCCGGTTCGACCGCGATGTCGCGCGGCGGCTGCGGATAGATCGGCTTCTTGGACATCATGGCCTCCTTCGACGCTCCGCGCCTTCTGTCAGTCTTTTCTGGTCTTGCGTAGCGTCGCGTCTCTGGTCTTGCGTAACGTCGCGTCGAAACTCATTGGCCATGGACCGCGGCCCGGCCGATCGCGGCGTATCGATACTCGTTCGGGTTTGCCGGCGAGGCGCGGCGACGGCCCGGTCGATGAGCTCGAGTACGCCGACATCGGCGGTGATGGATCTGTACGGCGGCCAGCAAGCGTAAGAAAGAGCGCAATCCCCGGAGATTGCTGAAAGACCGCGCGCAGACAGTCCACGGTACCTCCAGACAGGTTAGCCGTCTTTCTTCAGGCAATACTAATCTTAAACTGATGATAACGCAGCAGTAGAATTTGACAATACGGGCAGTCGGCCAAAGTCATTTTGAAAGATTTCCGACAGTTGCTCGAAAAGGCTTGATGCCAAGGCAACAGCAATTTAACCATCGCCAGGCTAGCGGCACGAAGGCGCGACCTAAATACGCCATCCGCCGTATGTCTTCACCTCGGGCCTGAGCCTATTCCTCCCGGCGTTCGATCATACGGGAGGAACTGTCATGCCGTCGCTGGAGCTCTGGATTCCGTTCGCCATCGCAACGCTCGCTTTCGCCTGCATGCCGGGGCCGGCGATCCTCTACATGACCGCGCAGACATTGGCGCATGGCCGCCACGCGGGCTTCATGGCCGCGCTCGGCGTCCATCTCGGCTGCTACGTGCACATCGCCGCCGCCACGATCGGCCTCGCCTCGCTGGTCGAGCAGGCGCCGGTTGTCTATGCGGCGATCCGGCTTGCCGGCGCCGCCTACCTGATCTGGCTGGGCGTCGTCATGTTCCTCGGCTGGAACAAGACGGCCAAGGACACCGGCAACCCCAGCGCGACAACTTTTCGCGACAGCATCGTGGTCGAGATCCTCAACCCCAAGACGGCGCTGTTCTTCCTGACCTTCCTGCCGCAGTTCGTCGATCCGACGGCCACCGTTCCGCTCTGGCTGCAGTTCCTCGTGCTCGGCGTCTTCGTCAATCTCGTCTTCTCGATGGCCGACATGGCCGCGGTCGGCCTTGCCTCTCTGGCACTCGCGCGCTTCCCGGCAAGTGGTGCTGGATGGCTCGTCCCCAGAACCTGCGGCTCGATCCTGGTCGGACTCGGCGTGGCGCTGGTCAGCCACCAGATCTGAGGCGGCGCCCATTGCAACGCGCTGAACTACGCCATCCGCCCTATTGCCCGAAAGCACCTGGTCGCGCCGGTTTCATCCCATCTTTTCAGAGAATTCCGTCTTTCATTTCACTCGGCGGCTACAGCCGCACCTCTTTCGAGAGCGAGCGGACGTCTTCGTCGGGGTCCGCCGCGAAGCTCGGCCTCTCCTATGCCGGCCAGTTGCCAGCGGCGACCAGAGCCATGGCTTCAGCGGCAATCTGAAGGTGAAATTCTGATCTCGTCGAGCCGCCGCGTCGTTGCGACACAAACAAAAAATCCCGGCACGTGACCGGGATTCTTGCCGAAGTGATCGCGGATCAGAACTTGTAGCTGATGCCGGCGCGCACCGTTTGCTGATCGAGGTCGACCTTCACGCCCTGCGGAAATGACTTCGAGCCGAAGTCGTTGTAGCGGTATTCGAGGCTGGCGACCCAGTTGTCGGTAATGGCATGCTCGATGCCGGCGCCGACGGTCCAGCCGACAAAGGTCCTGCTTTCGTCGTAGTTGAAATCAGGCATCTCCACCGTGGCATTCGCGAGGGCGACGCCGCCCGTCACGAAGACCATGGTGCGATCCATGGCGTAGCCGGCGCGAAGGCGCGCACTGCCTTGCCAGTCCGTGCCGCCCCGTGCGGAAAGATTGTTGAAGAACTCGACATCCTTCTTTGTCCAGGCATGCTCGACATCGAACTCGACGCCGCCGACGAAATGGTCGTTGAACTGCCAGTTGTAGCCAGCATGGACGCCCAGCAGTCCGCCATTGAGGCCGTCGACATCAACGGTTGGATCGGAATCGACATTCACCTTGCCATTCGTCCAGGCGTAGCCGCCGTGCAGACCGACATAGCCGCCAGTCCAGACAAAGCCCGCGGGCGGGGCCGCCGGAGCCGGCTCGAAAGCCACCGCGTCAGCCGCGAATGCCGCGCCCGAAAGGGCGAAAAGGATGGTCGAGGAAAGAAGAATCGTTCTCATGAATACTCCTGAAAGAATGAGCATTTCCATATAGATATCCGTCTTGATTGATAGACGACATTCGCTGACCTGACGGCATTCATCTACCTGCGTTGCAGAAACGCAACACAGTGTTTAGCCATGCCTAACAACAGGAGCGCCACCGCCGCGTGGCGCCTGAAATCCGCACCACCCTTGCCCGATCCAGGGTGCCGCGCGCCCTCGCCTATTCCGGCGACGGCACCGGCGGCTTGGTCGTGATGGCCGCGCCGAAGGCGGCGGCAATCACGGCGGCGATGCCTGCGCATTGCAACCCGGTCAGGGTCTCGTGAATGAACAGGAAGCCCATCAGCGCGCCGAGCGCCGGCTCCAGGCAGGTGAGCGTGCCGTAGAGCCGCGCCGGCATGCGGGTGAGTGCGGCCATCTCCAGCGAGAACGGCAACGCGCTGGAGAACAGGCCGACGATGACGGCGCTGATGAGGATCGACGGCGCGATCAGCGCCGAGCCCGCCTGCGCCACCCCGAACGGCAGCGCCAGCACGGCCGCGATGGCGATGCCCCAGGCCGTGGTCTGACTGCCAAGCTCCGCCCCCGCCTTCTGCGCGAACACGATGTAGAGCGCCCAGCAGCCACCGGCCGCCAGCGCCAGCATTACGCCGGTCGGGTCGATCGCCCCGTTTGAATGGACAAAGGGCGACAAAAGCACGATGCCGGCGACCGCCAGAGCGATCCAGGCAAAGTCGCTGGCACGCCGGGAGGCCAGCGTCGCGACAAGCAGCGGGCCGGAGAATTCGAGCGCCACCGCGACGCCGAGCGGGATGGTTGATAGTGCTGCGTAGAACAGGAGGTTCATTGCCGCCAGCGTGACGCCATAGGCGGCAAGCCACGGCCAGACGGCGCGCGACGGCCTGATCCGCCAGGGCCGCAGCACGGCCGCCAGCATCAGTGCGCCGACCACAAGCCGCAGCGTAGTCGTGCCCTGCGCGCCAACCAGCGGAAACAGGCCCTTGGCAAAGGCGGCGCCGATCTGGATCGACACCATGGCACCAAGCAGCGCGGTGATCGGCAGGGCTTTCGCTCCGGAAACTGGCTTGGTGGCCGACGACGATGTCATGACTTCCTCCTGCCGCGAGCCCGCCGGCATGGTTGGCAGATAGAACCCGCCGGCCCGCCTGTCGTGAGGCAGTGGCGCTGGCTTGATGGCGCACGGAGCAAGCCGAAGGCTCGCGGCCGGCGATGGGCGTGGCCACGTTGAATGGGATCGCACAATCAAAACAGCTGGATCGACCTTGAAGCAAAAGGGCGGCACCCAGCGTGCGGTCGGCCAGCGCATAGACGTGGTCAGGTGCGTGGGTGGTGAAGATGACGGCCAAGCCGCCCCTGGCCATCGCGGTGGCGAGCACCGTCGATGCCCGCCACCGCGCCCCACGCCTATTCCTGGCTTCTGTTCCCCGCGAACTCCGCGCGGAATTTTGCGATCGTTTCCAGCGAGGCGACGCCGCCTTGCGGGCCCTCGATGGTGACCGCGCGGGACGCGGCAGCGATCGCCAGTTCCAGCGCCTCGGACAATTCCAGCCCTTCACCCAGCGCATAGGTCAGCGCGCCGCCAAAGGTGTCGCCGGCGCCGGTCACGTCGACCACGGGAACCTTGTATCCCCGAACCTCGATGCGGCGCTCGCCGTCGAACGCTTCCGCGCCGGCCGCCGCCAGCGTGCGGATGACCGTGCCGACCTCGTGCTTGCGCATCCACGCATTGATGCCGGCGAGATCGATGTCCCCGAAGGCGTGGCCGAAGCCGATCTGGTTCATGATCAGCACGTCCGCGCCGTGCAGATAGTCGAGATCATCGGCAGCAAAACCGTCGACGTCGAGATCGAGGATCAGCCTGCGGCCATGGCTACGGAAATCCGCCAGCAGTTCCCTGCCCTGCAGCCCCTCGGCCCGCAGGCGCTTCGTCCGCCCAAGGCTCATATAGAGGTAGCCGGGCGTCCGCAGCGCGGTCAGCGCCTCGTCAGTCAGATGCATCGGCTGGTTGCCCATCTCGATGATCAGAACCACATGCTCGCCACCGGTAAGGAAGATCAGGTTGCGCGAATCCGCCAGCGAAGGATCATGCAGCATATGCCGGGTCGAAACGCCGAGGTCTTCCATCGCAGTGCACAATCGCGCGGACAACGGACTGTCATTGAGCAGCGAGATGAATTCCGTGCGCCCGCCAAGCCCGGCATGGACGCTCGCCGCATTGGCGATCATGCCGCCGACATAGCTCTTCACCTCCCGCACATAGGCCTTATCGGCAATGTCGGGCCAGCGCTCGGCTGTGAAATAGTCGTCGAGAGCGACATCGCCGATGAAGAAGGCGGTGCTTGTCTCAGGCATCGGGGTAGCCCGCCGTCACATGCACCGGGCCGCCCTCGACATCGACCCACACCGAGCCGAAGCCGCAGGTCGCCATCCAGTAGTAATGCGTCGGCTCGTCGATGCCCCGGCAAGCGTCGTGCCAGGTACCCTTGTGCATGACCACGACCGTGCCTGGTTCGATGATGAAGGCGCGGATATCCCCGGCCTTCGGCCGCGCCGCATCGGTGGGCGCGGCCACCGCCAGAACGATCGGCCTGGCGGCGCAGAACAGCGCCTCCTGCGTGTCGAGATGGCGTTCCATCTTGACGGTATCGAACGGCCCGCCCTCGCCCAGCGTGAAACCGAGGCTGCCATTGGTGCTCAGCAGGGGTGCGGCCGTATAGACATCCGTCCAGCCCAGACCCGACGAGCGCACCAGCCTTGCCTCGCTTTCCGGCGCGCCGGGAGCCGCCATCGAATGGACGGTGCCATAGGCGGAAAAATCCGCTTCCCGAACCGGCCTGGCGCTGATGGTGATGGTCATTTGCCTGCTCCTGCCCGCACCGCCGCCGGCTGGTGGCGGATGCCGGCGACAACGCCCATCAATTCGCGCACATGGGCCTCGTCGACAATGCCCGTATCCACATAGCTATCCTTGAAGAAGCTGCCGACAATGGCGCCATCGGCCAGCGCCAGCTGGTCGGGTGCATTGGCTGATGTCAGGCCCGCGCCAATGATCAGCGGGAAGCTCCCGCCGGTCAGCGCGCGAAAACGCCGAACCTTGTCGAGATCGGTTTCCTGCCCGGTGGCGTCGCTGGTGACGACGAAGGCATCGCAGCGCTGCATGCCCAGTCGCAGATCTTCCGCTTCGCTGCGGCCGGAATTGACCGGCTGGTACTTGAAGCGCACGCCGCCCAGCAGCAGGGACGTCACGCCTTCCCGAAGCGCCGCCAGTTCGGCGGCGAAATCCGCGTCCTCGTCCGGGCGCAGATGGCCGGCAACCGAATCCATCTGGATGAAATCGACGCGGAACTGGCGTGCGAGCTCGAACGCCAGATGATGATCGCGCAGCACGTTCAGCCCGACCAGCGCGTCGGGCTTGCGCGCCTCCAGCCATTCCAGCACGTGGCGGACATCGTCCTTGTCGCCAAAATAGTTCTCGACGATGACGCCGTCGACGCCATTGGCCAGCAGGATTTCGGCTTCGCGCCGCGCAATGTCGAGCCGCTCGGCCGGCGTCGCGCCGGTCAGGTGCAGCATGCCGAGAATGGGCTTGGGGGTCGTGAAAGTCTGTTCGAAGCGGGAGTCCAAGGCAATTTCCAATCAAGCTGAGACGGTGAATTTCTATCGCTGCCCCGCCTATCCTCCCCCCAGGATTGCCGACGGCCGGGCGCGATGACGCGTATGAAAACAAAGGCTTGAGCGCGCCGCCTGACTCTCTTTGGCAGCGGCGCGCCCCAAATTATCAGGCGCCGGGCGACTGGCTGGCGTCGGCCCCCCACGACGTCCCGACGCGCATTTCCAGCGTCGGCGAGTAGATGACGGAGGTTCGCTCCACCAGCTCGTCGCTGCTTGAGAACACGTCGCCGGTGGCGCACAGGAACCCTGGTACATTGTGCCCGTCGCCAAAGACTTTCGTGGTCAGCGCCGAGGGCGCCACCACCGACAGCGTCAGTTCCGAGCGCGCCGGCGAGACGCCGTAGTGGTCGCGCAGCACCTGGTAGAGTGACATCTTCTCGAAATCGAAGCCGTCGAGGCCGGGATAGCGCTTCAGCGACAGCCAGGACGTGTCGAGGTTGAGGAACAACGTCACGTCCTCCACCGCGATGCCGCGCGCGCGCACCAGCTTCAGCACCCGTCCATTCGCCCCGTCTTCCACCGCCTGTTCCAGCAGCGAAGTGACGGGGCGCTGTCCGCGTGCCCGCGAATAGTCGGTGAAGCCGCCGAAGTTCCAGACGCTGTTGTTGATCGGCGCGTAGCTGACGATCGTTCCCTTGCCGCGAAACTGGCGCACCAGCCCCTCGTTCACCAGCAGCGCGATGGCCTTGCGGACCGTGCTGCGGGTGATGCCATGCTCGTCGCGCAGCACGTTCTCGGAGGGGATCGCATCCCCTTCCGCGTACTGCCCTTCGAGGATCCGCAGGCGCAGGATGCGGTAGAGCTGCGTGTACAGCGGAACCGGTGCGTGCGGATCAAGAACGATCGTGTCAGCCATCAGGCGCCCCTTACCTGCCGGCGTTGACGGTGAATTCCGGCACGGCGGCGTTTTTCAAGCCATAGCGGTCGAGGATCGCGACATAGCTGCCGTCAGCCTTCATGGCCTCCAGCGTTGCCTTGACCGCCCCACGCAAATCACCAGAATCCTTGGCAAAAGCAATGCCATAGTGGCCGGGCTCGAGCAGGTCGCCGATCGTGTAGAACTCGCCCGGCTTCTGCTTCTGCAGTTCGAGGATGCCCTCGAAACCCATGATCGAGGCCTGGGCGCGGTCCTGCTTCATCTGGAGGATGTGCTCGGCCTCGGTCGGCAGCTGCAGCACGGTGAGCGGCTGGGCTTCCGTGCAGGTTTCCTTGCCGACGCGCTCGACGAGGCCCACCCAGCTGGTGCCGGTGGCGACCGCGACGGACTTGCCGCACAGGTCCTTCACCGACTTGATGGCGTCCTGGTTCTTGACCATCGAATAGAGCTGGTTGCCGGTCTGGAAATAGTCGATGAAATCGAGCTGCGTCTGGCGCGCGGTGAGATCGGAAAACGCCGTCCAGATCATGTCGGCGCGACCGGTGGTCACCGAGGTGATCAGCTGCGGGAACTCGACATTCTGGAAGTTCACTTTCAGCCCGAGACGGTCGGCCACTTCCTTGGCCATGTCGATGTCGGCGCCCTTGAGGTCGGTGGAGCCGGCATCGGAATATTCCATCGGCGGATAGGCAAGGCTGATGGCGATGTTCAAGGCGCCGCTGTCGCGCACCTTGGCCGGCAGCATGGCGCGCAGCTTGTCGTCGGTGCCGGCGTGGGCGGCCGAGGCCAGCACGCCCAGCGAAACCATGGCGCAGGCGAGAATCCGCGAGACATTCGCGGCGGTGGAAGTCGTCATTTCAGGCTCCTTGCTGTTGTGAAGATGTTGCGAGATAGGGTGAAGTCAGGCGAGCACGCGGCTGAGGAAGCTGCGCACCCGAGGATCCTTGGGATTGGCCAGCACTTCGGCCGGCGGGCCCATTTCGCGGATCTCGCCGTCGACCATGATGGCGACGCGGTCGGCGACATCGCGGGCAAAGGCGATCTCGTGGGTAACGACGATCATCGTCGTGCCGGTGGCGGCAAGCTGGCGCATCACGTCCAGCACCTCGCCGACCAGTTCGGGGTCGAGCGCCGAAGTCGGCTCGTCGAACAGCATGATCTTGGGCTTCATCGCCAGCGAGCGCGCGATCGCCACGCGCTGCTTCTGGCCGCCCGAAAGCTGCGCCGGATAGGCGCCGCAATGGTCGGCGAGCCCGACGGAGGCCAGCAGCTCCCGCCCCCGCGCCTCGGCCTGCGCCTTCGGCTCCTTGCGCACGGTGACCGGGCCTTCGATGACGTTTTCCAGCGCCGTCATGTGCGGAAACAGGTTGAAGTGCTGGAACACCATGCCGATCTCGCGCTGCTGCAGGCGCAGCCGGCGCGGCGGCAGTTCGTGCAGCGTGTTGCCCTTGAGCTCGTAGCCGATGATCTCGCCGTCGACCCAGATGACTCCGTCATTCAGGTCTTCCAGATGGTTGATGCAGCGCAGGAGCGTGCTCTTGCCGCCGCCGGAGGGGCCGAGGATGCACAGCACCTCGCCATTGGCGACCTCGAAGTCGACGCCGCGCAGCACCTGGTGGGCGCCGAAATTCTTGCGCACATTGATGGCCTTGACGATCGTGGTCATGCCTTGGACTCCTCGACGCCGCCCGACAAAGGCGTGTTGTTCCTGAACGGCAGGCGGAAGGAGAATTTCGCCGGGGCGCCGGCCACGCCGCGCCCAAAGTGCTGCTCGATGTAATACTGGACGATGCTGAGCACGGTGGTGCCGGCGAGGTACCAGATGCCGCAGACGAACAGCAGTTCGATGACCGCGCCGTTGATGAAATAGATCTGCTGCGCGGCGTTCAGCATCTCGCCCATCGAGATGGCGGCGGCCAGCGATGAGAATTTCAACATGCCGATCGCCGAATTGCCCATCACCGGGATGATCAGCCGCATGGCCTGCGGCAGGATGATGCGCCGCAGCGTCTGGAAGCGCGACATGCCCAGCGTCCTGGCCGCTTCCGTCTGGCCGTGGTCGACCGACGAGATGCCGCCGCGCACCACCTCGGTCATGTAGGCGCCCTCATTGATGCCGAGCCCCAGCAGTGCGGCGGCGAACGGCGTGACGACATCGACCATGCGCGCCTCATAGAGGCCGGGAATGACCAGCTTGGGAAACACCAGCGCGATGTTGAACCAGATCAGCAGCTGCAGCATCACCGGCGTGCCCCGGAACACCCAGACATAGAGCCAGGCGACGAAGCGGGTGACCGGATTGGCCGACAGCCGCATGATGGCAAACAGCGTGCCCAGCGACACGCCGATGATCATGGCGAAGAACGAGATGAGCAGCGTGTTGCCGAAACCGCGCACGATGACGCCTGCCGTCAGGAACTCGCCCACGATCGGCCAGTGGATCTGCCCATGCGCGAAAGCCTGCACCAAGAGCGCCAGTGCCGCGACCACGACGACAGCGCCGACCCAGCGCCCGACATGCTTCAGCCGCACGATCCTGTAGCTACGCTGGCTGAGCGCCCCGACATCGACGCGCACCGCGCCGGAGGCACGTTGGAGTGTCATCAAACTGTGTTCCCGAGTTTTGATATTGTAGGGTTAGGTGTACAACTTGATAGAGCGGAGTTGGGGGCGGTGTCAATTGGGGGTGTGGGGGATTTTGGGTGGGGTTGGTGCGCGGAGTGGGATCGACCGGCTGGCGTTGACGGCTGGGTGATTTATCGCCTTAGTGCAAACGAATGCACGTCGGCAACTTACCGCTACTCGCCATGAGCAAGCACCCGGAGCTTATATTCCTCAATTTGATTAGAACTAGCAGTTGGCAAGCGCCATTGAAGCGAATCGCCCTAAGCTGCGCGCCGTTCAAAACCTGCTATAGCCGGCAGCGACAGAGCGTCACTCAGGTATATCACTTCTTTTCCGGAGCCTACTGAGCCGGCACTATAGTGTAATGAGTATAGAATTGGATCAAAATCCGAATAAATCTCCATTATAGGCGCGACTGCATCATACGAAACAACCCACCTGCTATTTCGGTGATTTTTTACTGCGCCCCCCACGGCCAAATGATCACCGTGACTGTAAGAATTCCTATATAATTTACTTCCTTTTACGTAATATGGCGGATCAAGATAAGTAAGCGCCTCTGGGTCCGAGAAGGAACTGTTGATAAATTCAAGCGCATCCAATTGACTAACAGCAATGCGGGACTGAAACGGCGCAAGCGCACGGACTGAAGCAGATTGCTTCTCACGATCAAATCGCGCATCGAGTCGCCACTTTCCTGATTGAGCGTATCCGCCAACAGGTCCAGCCCCCTCGATAATCCCCGATCGATTGGTCCGGTTCAAATAAAAGGTGGCAAATCCCAAAGCGAGAATGTTTCCGGTGTCCTTAGCGCGCCAAATCTCCCGTTGGCGGTGCCACTCTTCTATGTTCAAAATCGCAGTCTCAATAAGACGACACAGTTCCTTATTGTGCTGCAAAGCGCTGATCCAAAACGCCCAAATCGCCTCATCCACATCATTTAGTGAAACGCGTTCGACTAGGCCGGTAGACAGCAACTTGAGAGCGAGCCCCGCCCCGCCAGCGTAAGGTTCGCAATAGTGACAATCCCGCACCTGATTGTGCTGCAGCACATTAATGAAGAAGTCAAAGAGCTTCGCTTTACCTCCCGGATATCGAAGTGGTGACACGAGCATCAGACGTTCCGCTTGATAAACGCGTCGATGCAATCGCGCGCCATCATCAATCTGGTATGATTAGGCACAACTGTCGCATGGGCGCTTAGATTCATGTACGAAAGATAGGTTTTCTTAAATTCCTGAAGCACTTTTACGTCATCCTGGCTGAGAGAGCCCTTTCCAATCACGACATTGAGAGCACCCTCCAAATCTAGAAGCTTACCCATCGAGTTAAGTGACTTCTCATCAACAATTAACTTTAGAATAACTTCAATTATGCTTCGCAATAAGGCAGAGCCAGCCGCAGGGTAAGTTTTCGTATTTAGGCCTTTCGCTTCTTTCATCAACTGGGCCAACGTCAAATCGTGACGCTTTACCGAATAGGCAAATAGAGCGTTAGCCTTGAGTGGATTGCCGGTCCCTGCTTCACCCGCGTTGCCGGTGCCATTTCCTTGATTACCGGCAGCCCCTACACTAGAGAAATTAGTCTCTGCTCCACTTCCAGCTCCCGTTCCACCGCTTGTGTCGCCGGAATTATCGGTAGCGCCAGCGCCTCCTTGCCCCGCAGCATCGTCTTCAGCACCGGTATAACTTGCGAATACCTCTCCATAAGAGGCTATGGCACTAGGCCCGTTGTCGTCTATCACCGTGCGCTTAACGAGGTGCTGGAGTTTCGCTTTGCTGTCCGCTGTAACGAATTTGATCTCGAGATTGACCTTATCAAGATCAATCCCGATCAACTGCTTGTGGCCCGTCGATTGTAGAAATCGAACGGGTGGATTGAACTCAATCGAAGGGCGAAGGAGCGCTTCTTTTTCCGCGGGGGTCCAATCAAGCTTTAACACCTCAAGGTAGAGCATATATTCGAGTAAAAGATCGCGAATGGCGCCCTGCGGCCGGCCAAATACGCTCGACAACTGTCCGATGCTTTTACCCGCTTCCCAATCGTCGTAGACCGCCTTACGACTGCCCAGATATCCCCACTTTGATTTGTCGCCCCGGCCAAAATGTGCTCGCGCCATAATCGTCATAAGGGCATCGCGACTAGGCGCAATCGCCACATCTACGCTAACAAGCTCATCCTTTACTGATTGCGAAACGAGAGGCACGGCAGTAGCGTACTCGCTAGGCGCAACGCGCTGGCCGGTTAGAAGCTTGTAGGTCGCGATCCGCGTGTTCCCTTCGATGACGACGTAACCCTTACCGTCTTTGACTACATACGGTCGCTCTGCTCCAGGATTGCGGCCTTCGATAGCGATCGTCTTGACAAACGAAGCAAGGTCCTCGTGTTCGAACAGATAACTGAGGATCGCCTCTTCTGAACTGAGCTTTTCTTGCGTGACAATACGCGGATTCCGATCGTCTAAGCGGATCAGCGAAAGCGCCACCCGCTCATATTTGAATTTTTCGTACATAAGCCCCCTACTTCAGCACAATTGATCCCGCTCCCTAGGGGAAACAATGCACTGCTTGATCAGGCATAACAAGGTCTTCAGGATAACTTCGGTTAATCAAGCAAACACGCATGAGCACCGGTTTCGCTGAATAGCCGCTTGGGCCAGAATACCATTATTCTTGTGCCTGAATTGAACCCAACCTCGCCACGAGGCCACTTCGGGTCAAAAGCTGTGGTGCCTCCTGAACACGTGGCCAAAATCCAAATCACCTGCCGCTTCCCTCCAAGATAGCGCATCTACCTCCATCATCAAACCCCTCCCGCCGTGCGCAACACCGCGCCATCCGCCATCGGCGCTCTATTGATCGCCGCCAGGTTCATAAGCCCTTGCTTCAAGGAAAGTGGGCCGCTGCTATCGAGATGGACATACGACGGCTGGGCACCGCTCTGGATATCAATCAACG
Organism: Mesorhizobium carmichaelinearum; assembly: GCA_943370265.1. Lineage (GTDB taxonomy): Bacteria > Pseudomonadota > Alphaproteobacteria > Rhizobiales > Rhizobiaceae > Mesorhizobium > Mesorhizobium carmichaelinearum_A. The sequence continues at coordinate 95,767 of CALRQH020000001.1, read as the reverse complement.
ATCGGCCATCCACTTACTGGCCCCGGATCAGCACGCGCCAAAAACACCCAGAGTCATTCCAACCCCGCACTGCTTGAGCTCCCCGCCTCGCTCTCGCGCAGCGCCCAAGACACCCCTTCCGCTTCGTACAATCTCGACGTCAGGCGTTTCAGGTCTCGTTTCGCGACTCGCCGAAAATGTGGGAATAGTCGCGGCTGAACTGTGAAGGGCTTTCATAGCCGACCTAGAAGCGGCCGCCTTGACGCTGACCGCCTGCGAGATCATCGGCGAAAGTGTGCCCTCACCCCCTCCCCGCTGTGCGCAACGCCCCACCTCCCCGCATCCCCGCTCGACTGCTCGCACCCGGGTTGATAAGCCCTCCGCTCAAGGAGAGTCGAGACATGACCGTTGCGATCGAGATGGGACAGACGACTGCGGGCGCGCCCGCTACGCTCGATCTCGAGGAACTGCTGGCCACGCGCCTGCTGGTGCAGGGCAATTCGGGCTCGGGCAAGTCGCATCTATTGCGTCGCCTTCTCGAGCAGAGCGCGCCCTGGGTGCAGCAGACCATCATCGATCCCGAGGGCGATTTCGTGTCGCTGGGCGAGCGTTACGGCCATCTGGTCATCGATGCCGAGGAGCATACCGAGCGCGGCCTGCAGGCGGCGGGCGAGCGGGCGCGCATGCACCGCGTCTCCACCGTGCTCAACCTCGAAGGGCTCGACGCCGAGAACCAGATGCGGCGCGCCGCCGCCTTTCTGGGCGGGCTGTTCGAGGTCGCGCGCGACCACTGGTACCCGATGCTGGTGGTGGTGGACGAGGCGCAGCTGTTCGCGCCGGCCGTAGCCGGCGAGGTGTCGGACGAAGCGCGCAAGCTGTCGCTCGGCGCCATGACCAATCTGATGTGCCGTGGCCGCAAGCGCGGGCTGGCCGGCATCATCGCCACGCAGCGGCTGGCCAAGCTCGCCAAGAATGTCGCGGCGGAAGCCTCCAACTTCCTCATGGGCCGCACCTTCCTCGACATCGACATGGCGCGCGCCGCCGACCTCTTGGGCATGGAGCGGCGGCAGGCCGAGGCGTTCCGCGACCTGGAGCGCGGGCATTTCATGGCGCTCGGGCCCGCTCTGTCGCGCCGGCCGCTGGGCCTGCGCATCGGCCCGACCGACACCAGCCCGCGCAACGGCACGCCGCGCCTGATGCCGCTGCCGGAATCAGCCCTTGAGGACGCCCGCTCGATCATCCTCGCCGCACCGCCGCCCGAGACCGTGCGGACGCCGCGCCGGCAGCCCTCGCCCGATCTGCTCGACCAGCTGATGGCGGCAAAGTCGGCGGCGCTGGAATTTCGCCCCGAACCGGCCGAGCCCACTGTCAGCGCCGAGGACCTCGCCGACCGGCGCGAGCGCATGGACGGCATACTGTCAGCCATCCTGGCGCAGCCCGATGCCGGCTTTCGCGTGATCGGCGTGCTCTACCAGGAATTCGTGGTGCGCTGCCGCATCGAGGGCCTAGCCTCCGTCGTGCCCGACCTCGGCGGGTTCCGCCGCATGCTGACGCGGGCGCGCGCCGGCGTCGGCTCCGACATGGCAGGGGATGACGCCTGGCAGGATGTCTCGGTGCGCGCATCGCTGCTGCCCGAGGACATGCAGGGCGTGTTCATGATGATCGCCCGCGCCGCCAAGGAAGGCTGGGCCTGCCCCAGCGATGCCGCGATCGCCCGCGCCTACGGCTCGCACTCGCTGCGCCGCGCGCGCCGCCTTTTGACCTATATCGAGGAACAGGGCCTGATCGTCTGCCAGTATGACGGTACCGGCCGCCGCACCGTCACACTTGTCGAACTCGCCTGGGCGACGGCGCCGGGCGACCCCGGCGCCGAGGAAGTGGAGCAGCAAGGCAGCCTGGCGTTGTGACGGAGGGGCATGATACGACGCACGCTCCTCTTATCGTTACAAGACCTCGACGCAGGGTTCGATGCATAGTGCAACGGTGAAGGGGATGCGACGCATGGTGCGCGAAGCCAGCTCGGCGAAAATCCGGAAATCTCTCGGCCGTTGCCTGGCGGCGATACTGGCGCTTTCGGTTGTGACGACAACGGCCCAGGCCCATATCATCCAATCCGGCTCAGGGGGGTTTGGCAGCGGGTTCGAGCATCCGCTGACCGGTCTCGATCACTTCCTGGCAATGTTCGCCGTCGGTTTGTGGGGCGCGCAGATGGGCGGGCGATCGATCTGGACGCTGCCTGTCGCATTCCCGCTGATCATGGTTCTTGGCGGCATCGCCGGTATCGCCGGAATCCCGCTGCCCGGCGTGGAAATCGGAATAGCGCTTTCGATGATCGCGCTGGGGCTGGCTGTCGCATGCGCCTGGCACCCCGCCGAATGGATCGCGTTGCTGCTGATCGCGGTGTTTGCGATCTGCCATGGACATGCCCATGGCGCGGAGCTGCCGAACGCGGCCGACCCGGCCGACTACGCGATCGGGTTTGTCATCGCCACCGGCCTGATCCATCTTCTTGGCATCGGGGTCGGGCTTGTTCTGGGCAAGCCGTTTGGCGGGCGGCTGTCGCAGGCGCTGGGCGGGCTGATCGCTATTGGAGGCGTCTATTTCCTTGTCGCCTGAGAATGGCACGCAACGAACGGCCGCCGGCGCCCTGCTGCGCTGGTCCGGCCCCCTGTTGGCATTGGTGGGCGCCGCGGCGATCGGCGCTCTCGCATTGGAGACGCAGTCCGGGCGGACCGTGACGTCATGGTGGATCCTCAACAGCGGCCTTTCCCCGGAACGCATCATTCCGCTTGCCGGACTGGGGGTGGCGATCGCGCTGGCGCGCGGACGCCATGTCGTTGTCGCACCGGTAGCATTTCTGCTGGGCGTCGCGCTCGGTATGCTCTTTCGCGATCGGTATCTCGCGCTCATGGCCGGCGTCCCCGGGGCAACGACGCATCTGTTCCTGACCGGGCCAGTTTCGGCGCTCGCGGCCGGCCTGCTGTTGATCATGCCGGCCCGTCTCAGGCCGTGGGTTCTTCCCTTTGCCGCCGTGCTGATCGGCGCCATGCTGGGCGTCGCCACGACGCTCACCGACCCTACCTTGAATGATCCGGCAATCTCGCTGATCGCCATTCTTATCGCGCTGTGGATCCTGGCCGTCATTGGCCTCAGCGGGCGGGCCTTCTGGCGGGCCTGGTTTGCGATCGCCGCGCGGATCGTTGGGAGCTGGCTTGTCGCGATCGGCCTTCTTCTTGGAGGAGCAGTGATCGCCACCAAGCCCCCGGTGCTCGCGCCGCTGCCCCCGCTGGCGCCGCTGACCGACGGCGGAGCGAACGCTCGCCGCTTCGAAACACAGCTTCCTGGAATCAATCGGCCGGGCGACCCTTCGCGGGGCACACGCCCCGCGCTCCCTTGAACGGCGGTCAGGCCGCCGTGCGCCGCCCGGCATGTTCCGGGATGACGCCGAAAACATCCAGGCGCTCGTGATGTCTATGGATACTTCGTCTCACTCGCGGCCGGCGGGCTCGGGTCGCCCTGCAACGCCTTCGGCAGCGGCAAGCTCGAGCATTGCAAATGCACCTCGCGGGCGAACAATTTTCGCTGCTTCTGCTCGTGCTCCTTCACTGCCGCGATGATCCCCAGCCCGTACGGGCCAAGCGCGACGAACCCCCACCCCGGGTGCTGTTTTTCGCGAGCCTCGTAGTCCGAAGCCGCCATGCGCGCCTTCTGGCATTCGGGCGACGCCCATTTCTGGTCTTGCCGCGAAAGCGACGCTCCATAGTCGACCGGAGAGGTCGCGCATCCAGCCAATGTCGCGGCCAATGCGACGGACACTGCAATTCTCATCCCGAAGCCCCTGCCCAAGCATTGTGGAGAGTACAGGGAAATCTCCTCCCCACAAGCGGGTAGCGGCGATAAGACCGCCGGTTGCCGCTTCAGATGACCTCAGCCCAGCAGATTGCGCGCCGTGCGCATGAAGATCCTTGAGCCGATCGGGATCAGGTCGTCAGGAAAATCATAGTCGGGATTGTGCAAGGCCGGGTGCCGCTCGCCTGCTCCCAGGAAAAACATCGCCGACGCCGCACTGTGGCCGAAGATGCCGAAATCCTCCGAGGCGCGCATCGGCAGGTCTTCCTCGCCCTGCGACACGCCCTCTTCATCGAGCGCGCGGCGCAGATGCTCCACCGCGTCCGGCGCATTGACGCTGGCGACGAAGATCTCGTGATAGTCCCAGCGGGCGGAAAGCCCATGCTCGCCGGCGATTTTCGTCACCAGCGCCTCGGCGGCCGCGCACAGATTCGCCATCCGCTCGTCGCGCCGGGTGCGCAGCGTCGCCCAGACTTGCGCCTGACCCGGCGCGATGCCGAAAACGGCCTCGCCCATCGCGGCATGGGTGACGGTGACCATGCCGAATTCGTCGTCGGCGAAGGTGCCGCGCCCGAGCGCGGGCAATGCCGGCATCAACTGGCTGATCGCCAGCATCGGCGAGACGCCGGTTTCGGGCATCGACGAATGCGCGGTCTTGCCCTCCAGCACGATGCGCATGCCGCGCGAGGCGCAGTTGACGACGCCGGGCTTGAGCCTGACCTCGCCCAGGGGCACGCCCGGCAGATTGTGCAGCGAGAAGGCGAAGTCCGGCGCGATCTCGCCGAAGCGCGGATCGGCGACGACGCCGGCCGCGCCATTGCCGGTCTCCTCCGCCGGCTGGAACATCAGCACCACACGGCCGCGCGCCGGCCGTTCGCGCCCCAACTGGCGGCCAAGCGACGCCAGGATCGCGGTATGCCCGTCATGCCCGCACATATGCGACTTGCCGGGCACCAGCGATGCGTGCGGCGCGCCCGAAAGTTCTTCGATCGGCAAGGCATCGAGTTCCGAACGGAACAGCACCGTCGGCCCCGCCTTGCCGCTGTCATAGACCGCCGCCACGCCGTGGCCGCCCAATCCGGTCAGCACCTTGTCCGGCCCGGTATCGGCGAGGAAGTCGACGACCTCGCGGGCGGTGTTCGCCTCCTCGTTCGAGATTTCCGGATTCTGGTGCAGCCTGCGCCGCCACGCCGTCAACTCGACAATGTCTCGATTGGTAAGGGTCATCTTCCGTCTCCGTGTGCGCAGCATTCTCCACAAAAGCAGCCATCGCTCCAGCGCCTTCCCGGCTCTCATCGATGATCCACGAATAGGGTTCGCCTGTCCGGCCCGCCCTCTGGCAGGCACGTGCAGGAGACGACATATGGTAGGACATCGACGGCAACGGAGGTTCGGCATGGAAGACCGGGAGATACGGGCGGCACTCGACCGCCACTGGGCTGCCTCCGATGCGAATGACTTCGAGGCGGAGCACGAGATCTACCGGGAGGACGCGGTGCTCGACTATCCGCAATCGGGCGAGCGCATCCGCGGGCGCAGGAACATCCAGCAGTCCCGCGCCGCGCAGCCGAACCGCAAGCGCTTCACCGTGCGGCGCATCGTCGGCGCTGGCGACCTCTGGATCACCGAATATGTGCTGACCTATGACGGGCGCCCGTCCTACACGGTGAGCATCATGGAGTTCCTCGACGGCAAGGTGATCAGCGAGACCCAGTATTTCGGCGATCCCTTCGAGCCGGGCCCGTCGCGCGCGCAATGGGTCGAGCGGTTGCCGTGAACGACAGCGATCATCATTCCCCGATCGCCCGCGCGCAACTGCCTGAAGATACGGCCGCACTCTCGCGCTATCTCATCGGCAAGCTGGTGATCAGGCGATTGCCGGAAGGCATGGTCAGCGGCCGCATTGTCGAGACCGAGGCCTATGTCGTCGGCGACGCCGCCGGCCACGGTTTTCGCGGCATGACCCCGCGCAACCGTTCGCTGTTCCTCGAGCGCGGCCACGCCTATGTCTATCGCGCCTATGGCGTCTCCTGGATGCTGAACGTCTCCAGCGAGGCGCCGGGGACCGGCACGGGCGTGCTGATCAGGGCGCTCGAGCCGCTCAAAGGCATCGGCATCATGCGGAACAATCGCGGCGTCGAGCCCCTGCGCGACCTGACGCGAGGACCGGGACGGCTCGCCATGGCGCTGCGCATCGACCGTTCGCTCGACGGCCTCGATCTCTGCCGGCAGGGACCGCTATGGCTCGCGCATGATGACCGGGAACAGGGCGAGATCGGCCAGAGCATCAGGATAGGCATTTCAAAGGACGCGGACCGACCCTTGCGGTTTTATCTGCGGGGCAGCCCGTTCGTCAGCGGCCCGGCATCGCTCAGCAAATGAGGGCTGGCCACATCGGCAGCTTCGGACTTCGGAATTGAATAGCGGACTTTCACGCCGGTGCGAGTATCGTCGTGAGCTGACCAAAGCAGACTTATCCCTGGCAGGCATTCCACTCCCTATGTGTCAGGACGCCACTTCGTCCTGACACAGCTGGATTAGCGCCCTCGCCGCAGCTTTCCCTGCCGCGAGCATGCGATCCGACAATTCGGTCCCTTCCACCGCACGGGCCAGTTGCAGCGAGCCGATGAGCGTCGCAAAGACACCCATTGCTACGCCGTCCGGATCCCTAGCCTGGGGAAATGCCTTAGCCAACTGGCGTACCAATACCAGCAAGTGGTCGGTATAGGTGTCGCGCGTTTCAGGTGGCTGACGCGCGAGTTCCGGCAGCAGCGCGGCTGACGCGCACCCCTTTCCAGGATGGTCCCGGTGCTCGGCTGACAGATACGCCTCTATGGCCATCTCTACACCCCCCGAAGCCAATGCTTGCGCCAGCTGCTGCGCCTGAAGCTCCATGGCTGCCGCCACGCTTTCGCGCACAAGCTCCGCCTTGGAATGAAAGTGCGGATAGAAGGCACCGTTCGTCAGCCCGGCATCGCTCATGATGGTCGCCAGTCCGGACGCAGCTATGCCGTCACCGCGAAAACGGTCGGCAGCGACCTCCATGATCCGGCCGCGTGACGCATCCTTTCGGCCCTTTTCGTAGCGCATGGCTGCCATTCCCTTTCGTTATTGAATTATGGTTATAATTTGATATTATCAATGTAATTCAATTGGCGAGAAAAAGCCAGTCCTCATGAGTTTGGAGTACGAAATGACCAGGAATTCTGGAAAAACCGCTGTCGTGACCGGAGCCTCCTCGGGCATCGGCCACGCCACCGCCGAGGCCCTGGTGCGGGCAGGCTTTACCGTTTTCGGGACGAGCCGCCGCAAGGCCAGCAACGGCCCGGACGGGGTGATGATGCTGGCTTGCGACGTGACCGACGGTGAGGCCGTCGCCGCGCTCGTTTCGACGGTGCTCTCGCGGACCGGCCGGATCGACCTCTTGGTCAACAATGCCGGAGTTGGCCTGCTTGGTGGCGCTGAGGAATTTTCGATCGCGCAGGTGCAGGCGCTGTTCGATGTCAATCTGTTCGGTGTCATTCGCATGATCAATGCGGTGTTGCCGTCGATGCGGCGGCGCGGCGAGGGGCGCATCATCAACATCGGCTCGGTGCTGGGTCTCGTACCTGCGCCATATTCGGCGCATTATTCGGCGGTCAAGCACGCGCTCGAGGGCTATTCGGAATCGCTCGATCACGAGGTTCGTGCATTCAATATCCGCGTCTCGGTCATCGAGCCGGCATTCGTGCGTACCGTTTTCGACCAGAACGGCATCGAGCCGGATTCGCTGTTGAAGGAATACGATCAGGCTCGAGCCGTGTTCCAGGCGCTGCTTGCCGATGTGATGCCCAAGGCCGATCGGCCGGAAATGGTGGCGGATGCGGTCGTCAAGGCGGCGTCCGATGCTCGTCCGCGACGGCGCTATACTGTCGGCAAGGCAGCGCGCCAGGTCAGCCTGCTTCGCCGCTTCGCCCCCGCGGAGATGTTCGACAAGACCTTGCGCAAGCAGTTTCGCCTGCCGGTCTGAACAACGGTGAGGAGATTTCACGCCCATGCGACACACCAAAATCATTTTCGGAAAGTCACCGTCATGAAGGCATTCGTCGTCGACAAATATAACAAGAAGGGTGTCCTGCGGCAGGCCGAGATGCCGGAGCCAGCGTTCGGGGACAACGATGTCCTGGTCGAAATCCACGCCGCCGGGGTGAACCTCCTCGATTCCAAGGTCAGGACCGGAGAGTTCAAGCTCATCCTGCCCTATCGCCGGCCCTTCATCCTGGGCCACGACGTGGCGGGAACGGTCGTCCGGGTGGGACCGAAAGTCCGCAAGTTCAAACCCGGCGACGATGTCTATGCGCGGCCGCGCGACGGCCGCATCGGGGCGTTCGCCGAGTTCATCGCCATGGATGAAGCCGACGTGGCCTTGAAGCCAGAAAATCTCAGCATGGAAGAGGCGGCTTCGATGCCCTTGGTTGGCCTGACGGCCTGGCAGGCGCTCATCGAAAGGGCCGGCCTGAAGAAGGGAAAGAAGGTCTTCGTCCAGGCTGGCTCCGGCGGCGTCGGGACATTCGCCATCCAACTGGCAAAGCATCTGGGTGCGACCGTTGCAACAACGGCTGGTGCAGCGAGCGCCGATCTGGTGAAAGGCCTCGGCGCCGATGTCGTCGTCGACTACAAGAAGGATGACTTCGAGAAAATTCTGTCGGGTTACGACGTCGTCTTGAACAGCCAGGACGCCAAAACGCTTGAAAAGTCCCTGAATGTCCTGAAACCGGGTGGCAAGCTCATCTCCATCTCCGGCCCGCCGGATCCCGAATTTGCCAAGAAACAGGGACTGAACGTGGTGCTGAGGCTGGTACTGCGCCTGTTGAGCCGCGCTATCCGGACCAAAGCCAAGCGCCGTGGCGTGACGTTTTCTTTCCTCTTTATGAGGGCGCAGGGTGACCAGCTGGGTAAAATCACCTCCCTTATCGAATCCGGAGCGATCCGCCCAGTTGTCGATCGGGTCTTTCCCTTCGAAGCGACCAACGAGGCTCTGGCTTACGTCGAAACAGGACGCGCCAAGGGCAAGGTTGTCATCAAGGTCAGATAACAATTCTCTTGTTTTCGAGGAACGCAAGACGGTTTCGCTCGATACCCGTTCGTGGCGCAAACACGTCCACGTTGGCTTGGTCGTTTGGTAAGTCCGCTTTCAGGAAGCCCCAATGGCACCTTCAATGACGGACATGCGGCGCAAAGCTGGCGCACCGCGAGATCGTCGTCCGAGCATGCCCTATGATGTAACCTTAGAGCCCACCCACCCCGCCCCATCACACCCGCAACTGCTCCAGATCCTCAATCAACCCCGGCCCGGTCGGCTGCCATCCCAGCGTCTTGCGTGTCTGTTCGCTCGAGGCGGGCATGTCGCGGTTGGCGAACATGGCCAGCCAGCCGAAGAAGGTCTGCGCCTCTTCCGGGGCAATGGATTTGACCGGCAGTTTCAGGCGCCGGCCGATGGCCTCGGTCACTTCGCGCATCGGCACGCCCTCTTCCCCGACGGCGTGATACCTGGCGTTCGGCTCGGCCTTTTCGACCGCCAGCCTGTAAAGACGCGCCACGTCGAGGACATAGGCCGCCGGCCAGCGGTTGAGCCCGTCGCCAATGTAGGCGCACACACCCTTTTCGCGGTACAGGGCTATCGCTGGCGTGATGAGGCCCTGTGTGACGGGATCGTGGACCTGCGGCAGCCTGACCACGCAGACGTTGACGCCGGTCGCAGCGACCTCGACGGCCGCCTCTTCCGAGGCTGCCCGGGGGTGAACGTCGGCACCGATGGTCGCATTGCCTTCCCTGGCCGGCTCGCCGGGCACGGTGTTGGCGATCGGTGTGCCGGAGGTCACCAGCAAGGGCCGGTCGGACCCGGCGAGAGCCGAGCCGAGCGCCCGGATCACGCGCCGGTCATCCTCGCAATTGGCGACGAAATTCGCGAAATTATGGTTGAAGGCCAGGTGGATGACGCCGTCCGACCGGGCGGCGCCGCGCTTCAAGCTCTCCTCATCCTCGATCGATCCGCGATGGACCTCGGCACCCGTGGCGGCCAGGGCTGCCGCCTTCTCGTCGGAGCGGCAGAGGCCGAGCACCTGGTGGCCGGCCGCGATCAGATCCTTGACGACGGCCGAGCCGATGTTTCCGGTGGCGCCGGTTACAAACACACGCATGGGCAGGTCTCCTTCTTCGTTGGAGACAGATATGTGCCACTGGTATATCCTGGTAAAGTAGTGACCTTATCGGGGTATAACCATTAACTGGATAAGTGGATGCATGGCGAACGGAAACATGCTGGGCACCTATCTCAGGGATCGCCGGGCCAAGCTCGATCCCACCGCCTTCGGCCTGTCCCAGGCGCGTCGCCGCACGCCCGGCCTGCGCCGCGAGGAGGTGGCGCAGCGCGCCAACATCAGCCCGACCTGGTACACATGGCTGGAACAGGGACGCGGCGGCGCACCCTCGGCCGACGTGCTCGACCGGATTTCGCGCGCCCTGATGCTGACCGATGTCGAGCGCGAGCATCTCTTCCTGCTCGGCCTCGGTCGCCCGCCGGAGGCGCGCTACAGGACGGAAGGCGTCACGCCACGGCTGCAGCGCGTTCTCGACGCCCTGGAGCCGAGCCCCGCTTTGATCAGGACCGCCACATGGGACATCGTCGCTTGGAACCGGGCGGCGACCGTGATGCTGCATGATTACGGATCGCTGCCGCCGGAGCAGCGCAACATCCTGCGCTTCATGTTCCTCGATCCCCGCGCCCGCGCCGCGCAGCATGACTGGGAAAGCGTCGCGCGCTTCATCGTCGGCGCGTTCAGGATGGAGGCGGCGCGTGCGGGCGCGGCAACAGCGGTGGAACCTCTTGTCGATGAACTCAGCCGGCTCAGCCCTGAATTCAAGGCGATGTGGCGCGACAACGACGTCCCCGCTACCCATGGCGAGGGCGTCAAGCACATTCGCCACCCGCTTCTTGGGTCCATCGCTTTTGAATATTCGGCGTTCGCTGTCGATGGCCGCCTCGATCTCAGCATGGTGGTCTACAATCCGGTGAAACAAGAAGACTCCGACAGGATCGGTTCGCTCATGGCGCCACGCAAAGCCGGGTCGGCATAGTCTCCGAACACCCGCTTCTTCCAGCCGCTTCCCGCAACGCCCCGCTAAACAAGATGTGTTTCGCCGATCGCCTCGCTCCCCCTTATGATACATGCTCAGGCCCAGCAGCGAATCGCTGGTCGTTTCGACAGGAGAAAATGGTCCGGTGCGGTTGAGATCCATCCCCGTGGGGTTTGTCGCCATCCTCGGCCTGCTCGTCGTGGTCATCGGCCTGACGGCGTCGGCGCGGTCGTTCGCGGCGTTGCAGCCGGGCATTCCGGCCTGGCTGAAGGCTCATGTCGGCGATGGTACGGACCAGATTTCGCAGGTCGTGCTGGAGCGGGCCCGCGCGCTCTACCAGCGCAAGGTCAGCGAAGGCGTGGTCAGCAACCCCTGTTATTTCGCCATGGACGCCACGCGTCCCAGCGACCTCGGCAACGGCGTTCTGGGGCACCGCTATTACATCATCTGCGAGGCCAACCAGTCGTTCCGCGCGGTGGCGGCGGGCCATGGCGCCGGCCGCAACCTGAAGGGCGTCGTCAATTTCGCCAATGGCAGGGAATGCTCCAAGAACTTCGGCAACGCCATGGATTCCGAGCTGACGGCCGGCGGCGCCTATATGACCAGCGACACCAAGACCTCGTTCAAGGGCTATTACCGCGTCGGCGCCAAGCAGAACGCGGTGTTCATGCGCACCTTCGTGCAGTTCAACGGCGAAGGCGAAACCGCCAACGCCAGGCCGCGCAAGATCGGCGGCCACGCGGCGCAGGTGCTGAAAGGCCTGTGCATGCGCAAGGATCCGGCCAGCCCCTATGCCAACCATGACGGTTTCGTTCCGGCGGGCACGCTGGTGACCTACGCCGGCGGCCGCAGCAATGGCTGCACCAGCTGGACGCCGGAAGATGCCCAGCTGATCATCCCGCTGATGAAGGACAGGCCGACCACGCTCTACATCTATCCTGAATCGCGCGACATCGCCGCCGTCGCGAAAGCCGCGGCCGGCGGCCATGCGCTGGCCGGCACCGGCCTCTACTGGAACGCCGCCTGCCTGAAGCAGATCGGCACGCCGAAATTCTGGCCGAAGGAAACGCTGGAGCCGGTCATCGCACAGTACAAGGCCGACCATCCGGCGCCGCCGGCACAGCCCCTGCCGATCTGCACGCAGTAGCGCTCTCCCCTGCTGGCTCGCAGACCTTGATTTCAGGGTGTCGCGGGCCTAGCTGACACACATCGGACATTTCGACAGGATTATTGCCGCCATGGATTTCACCCCCAACGCAACGCCCACCCGCCTTGCCTTCTGGGGAATTCATATCCATGCCTGCTTCGATCGTTCTATCCGACCTCACCATTTCAACGCCTGACGGCCGCCCGCTCCTCTCGAACATCAACCTGAGTTTCGGCGCCGGGCGCACCGGCCTTGTCGGCCGCAACGGCATCGGCAAGACCACGCTGCTTGCGCTGATGGCCGGCGAGCGTCGCCCGCCATCCGGCACCGTTTCGGTCCATGGCAGCGTCGGCCTGCTTCGCCAGAACGTGCAGGTGGCGCAAGATACGGCCATTGCCGACCTGTTCGGCGCCCGCCACGCGCTCTGCGCGCTGCGCCGAGCCGAACAGGGCACGGCCACGCTCGATGAACTCGCCAACGCCGACTGGACGCTGGAGGCGCGCATCGCATCGGCGCTTGGCCGCGCCGGGCTCGACACGCCCCTGGAGACACCGCTGGCGGGCCTGTCGGGCGGCCAGACGACGCGCGCCCGGCTGGCCGCGCTGCTTTTCGCCGAGCCGGACTTCCTGCTTCTGGACGAGCCCACCAACAATCTCGACCGCGCCGGTCGCGACGTGGTGATCGGCCTGCTCGCCGAATGGCGCGGCGGCGCTGTCATCGTCAGCCATGACCGGAACCTGCTCGAAACGGTCGATGCCATCGTCGAACTCACATCGCTCGGCGCCAGCAGCTATGGCGGCAACTGGAGCCGCTATCGAGAGCGCAAAGCCCTGGAGCTCAGCGCCGCCCAGCGCGATCTTGCCGATGCCGAACAGCGCGCGGCCGACATCGACCGCAAGACGCAGGAAACCGTCGAACGCAAGGCGCGCAAGGACGGCGCCGGCCAGCGCAAGCGCGCCAAGGGCGACATGCCGCGCATCCTTGCCGGCGCCCGCAAGGACCGCAGCCAGGACAGTGGCGGCGAGGCCGCGCGGCTTGGCGAGCGCCGCCGCGCGCAGGCGCGGGAAACAGCCGCCTGGGCTCGCCAGCGCATCGAAATCCTGCAGCCTTTCTCGGTCAGGCTTGCCGCCACCGGCCTGCCGGCCGGACGGACTGTCCTGAGCCTCGACCGTGTCAGCGCCGGCTACGAGCCTGACCGGCCAATCCTGCGCGACCTGACCTTTTCCATTACCGGGCCGGAGCGTATCGCCGTCACCGGCCCCAACGGCTCGGGCAAGACGACGCTGCTCAAGCTTGTCGGCGGAGCCCTGCTTCCATGGATGGGCACGGTGCGCGGCCCGACAGACTTTGCCATGTTCGATCAAGCAGTCAGCCTGCTCGACCCGTCGGCCTCGATCCTCGACAATTTCCGCCGCATCAATCCCTCGGCCGACGCCAATGCCTGCCGGGCAGCCCTTGCCCGCTTCATGTTCCGCGCCGACGCAGCCCTGCAGGCGGTCTCCTGCCTGAGCGGCGGTCAATTGCTGCGCGCGGGCCTCGCCTGCGTGCTCGGCGGACCGACGCCACCGTCGCTGCTGATCCTCGACGAGCCGACCAACCATCTCGACATCACGTCCATCGAAGCGGTCGAGGCCGGATTGCGCGCCTATGATGGCGCCCTGCTCGTCGTCAGCCACGACGCGGCCTTCCTGGACGCCATCGGCATTTCACGCTGGCTCGATCTTGGCGGGCCGCAAACCTGACGGATGGTTCAGGTCTGGAACCGGCACCCGGGTCATTTTGGGCTGGCGCCGGACGATTTCCTTTGGCCGCGAGATGGTCTAGGCTCCCCGCGCGGCAGCCAACACGGAGTTCCCTGATGGAAGCGAGCGAGATGCAGGCGATTGGCGATACGCTGATGCGGATCGTCACCCCCGATATGACGCCCAAGCAGCTCATCAAGGCGGCTAGGAAAGAGCATCCCAACGCGTCCAAGAAGGACATCGCCAGGGCGGCTTTCTTCTCCATCATTGCAAACGCGGACCAGGACATCGGCAAGGCGAGGAATCTGCAGGCCTTTGCCCTGGCGGAGCGTACGCAGGCGGCTGAATAGCCCGCCTGCCTGCATCTCCCGATCCGGCATCGGAAGCCGCCTGGTTGGCCGCGGCCCTTTCGCAGCTCCGCTCTCAAGGGCTATGCCCCTGTTTCGAAACAGGAGGCCAAGATTTTCCGGACAAGCCAAGGTTGAGCTTATAGAGGGCTAGAGTGCATTGTGGTCGTCGCGGCAATGCCGCCATGCGCGCGAAAATCACGGAGAAGCCAACCGATGTCCGGACACAGTCACGATTCCATCCCGACATGGACCTGGGTGGCGCCGGTGCTGGCCGCGGGCCTTCTGGCTCTCAAATTCACCGGCATCGTCCCCTCTGACGCGACGTTGGTGCTTGTTATAGCCGCCGTCCTGCTTGCAGCCGCGGTTTTCGCGGCCGTCCACCATGCGGAGGTCCTGGCGCTGAAGCTCGGCGAACCGTTCGGCTCGATCCTGCTGGCGGTGGCGGTGACGGTGATCGAGGTCGCGCTGATCGTCTCGATCATGCTCACTGGCGCGCAAGGCAGCGACGCGGTGGCGCGTGACACCGTCTTTGCCGCCGTGATGATCGTGCTCAACGGCGTCGTCGGGCTCTGCCTGATCATGGGCGGAAGGCGGCATTTCGAGCAGACATTCCAGCTGCAGGGCGCATCATCGGCGCTGGCCGTGCTCGGCACGCTCGCCACATTGGCGCTGATCCTGCCGAACTACACGCTGGCGGCGTCCGGGCCGTCCTTTTCCGACTTGCAGGTCGTCTTTGTCGGCATGGCGGCGCTGGTGCTGTGGGGCGTTTTCGTGTTCGTCCAGACCGTGAAGCACCGTGACTACTTTCTCGACACGCCGGCAGAGGCCGATCCGACAGACGAGACCATGGAGGCGTCGCCGGAGAAGCCAAGCGACCGTATCGCCTTGTTCAGCCTCGGCCTGCTGCTGGTCTCCCTGGTGGCGGTCGTGCTGCTGGCCAAGGTCCTGTCCTACCCGCTGGACAAGGGCATCGCCGCCGCCGGGCTGCCGCAAGCCTTCGTCGGCGTGATCATCGCCGCGATCGTGCTTTTGCCGGAAGGCATGGCGGCCGCGAAATCGGCGGTCAGGAACCAGCTGCAGAACAGCATCAACCTGGCGCTCGGATCGGCGATCGCCTCGATCGGGCTGACCATCCCCACGGTCGCGATCGTGTCGCTGGTGCTCAAGCAGAACCTGGTGCTCGGCGTCTCGCCCACCAACATCACCTTGCTGGTGCTGACGCTTTTCGTCTCGACGCTGACGCTGGGCACCGGCCGCACCACGGTCCTGCAGGGCGCGATCCATCTTGTGATCTTCGCTGTCTTCCTGCTGGTCTCGGCCGTGCCCTGACGGCCTGTTCCCCGGATTGAAGGGCCATCCCGGGGAATCGTCTTTCCGTGGGTGCCTCACGGCTTCGTGTACGCACGCTTGCGCCAGCTCCGTCATCAGTCACATTTCGACCACAAATGTTACTGTATTACATAACGCCAGTGGGTGGATTTCCCCGCACACGCAACTTCCCGATTGCTGAGGAGACCAGAATGCGTTCCGTTCCATTGCTGGCGGCACTGCTCGTTGCAGCGCCGCTGTTGGCTGGCAATGCCGCCAGGGCCGACGAGAAGATAAACATCGTTGCGGCCGAGAACTTCTATGGCGACCTCGCCCGCCAGATCGGCGGCAGCCATGTCGCGGTCACCAGTATTCTCTCCAATCCCGACGATGATCCGCATCTGTTCGAGACCAGCCCCTCGACGGCGCGCGACATCGCCGATGCAAAAGTCATCATCTACAACGGCGCCGATTACGATCCGTGGATGGACAAGCTTCTGTCGGCCTCGACCAAGCCCGACCACACCACCATCGTGGCCGCAGACCTGGTCGGCAAGAAGTCGGGCGACAATCCGCACCTCTGGTACAACCCGGCGACGCTGCCTGCCGTCGCCAAGGTGCTGGCTGACGATCTTTCCAAGCGCGACCCCGCCAATTCAGCGCACTACCAGGCCAATCTGAAGAATTTCCAGACGTCGCTGGAGACGATCGACAAGGAGATCGCCGACGTCAAGAGGACCTATGCGGGCACTGAGGTGACCGCCACCGAGCCGGTCTTCGGCTATATGGCCGAGGCGCTCGGCCTGAAAATGCTGAACTATGATTTCCAGGTGACGGTGATGAACAATGCCGAGCCGAGCCCGACCCAGGTGACGGCCTTCGAGAACAGCCTGAAGGACGGTTCGGCGAAAATCCTGTTCTACAATTCGCAGGTGACCGACGAGGCGACAACGCGCCTGCTCGATATCGCCAAGCAGAACAAGGTCACCGTCATCGGCGTCACCGAGACGGAGCCGGCGGGCAAGACGATCCAGACCTGGTTCGGCGGCCAGCTCGACGAGGTGCGGAAAGCGCTGGCTGCCCGCACCCAATGAGCGCCGTCGCCTTCGAGCGGGTCACGCTGGGCTATGGGGAGCGTCGGGTCCTTTCCGACGTCTCCTTCTCCATCCCGCAGGGCGCTTTTGTCGGCCTGCTCGGCGCCAACGGCGCCGGCAAGACGACGATGCTGCGCGCGATCCTCGGCCTTGTCGGACCGGCCGGCGGCGCGATCTCCGTGCTCGGCCGGCCGCCGACCCGCGGCAACCCGACCATCGGCTACATGCCGCAGGCGCGCCGGGCCCTGCCCCATCCCGGCATCAGCGGTATCGATTTCGTTCTCACCGCCGCCGGCGGCCATCGCTGGGGCTGGCCGGTCGCGACCACCGCCGAGAAGGAAGCCGCCTGGAAGGCCCTGGAAGAGGTGAGTGCCGCCGACCTTGCCCGGCGCCCGCTGGCGGAGCTTTCCGGCGGCGAGCGCCAGCGCATCCTGATCGCCCAGGCACTGATCGGCGATCCCAAGCTGCTGTTGCTCGACGAGCCGCTGATCAGCCTCGACGCCGGGCACCAGCGCGTCATCATCGACCTCGTGCACGAGGTCGCGGAACGGCTCGGCATCGCCGTTCTGTTCTGCTCGCACGAGATCAACCCGCTGATGCGCGCCGTCGACCGCGTGCTCTATCTCGGCAACGGCAAGGCGGCGATCGGCAGCGTCGACGAGGTCATCAACGGCCCTGTTCTGTCGCGGCTCTATGGCACGCCCATCACCGTGATGCGGGTCGCGGGCAGGATCTTCGTCATGGCCGACGATATCGAACTGGAGGGCGCCGCACATGTCCACGATGTTTGACTATGAATTCATGCGCAACGCCTTCTATGCCTGCACGGTGGTCGGCATCGTCTGCGGCGCGGTCGGCTATTTCCTGGTGCTGCGCGGCCAGACTTTTGCCGGCCACGCGCTCACCCATGTCGGCTTCCCCGGCGCCACGGGGGCCGGCCTCATCGGCCTGTCGCCGTTCTTCGGCCTCACTATCTTCACCGTCATCGCCGGCATCGGCATCGGCCTGCTCGGCGAGCGCGCGCATCGCGACGTCGCCATCGGCATCGTGCTCACCTTGTCGCTTGGCCTCGGCCTGTTGTTCCTGCATTTCTACACCGCGTTTGCCGGGCAGGCGGCGAATGTGCTGTTCGGCAATGTGCTGGGCATCAGCCTGCGCACCGTCATCACCCTTGCCGTGCTGACCCTGGCGATCCTGATGGTCCTGGTGGTGATCGCCCGGCCGCTGCTGTTCGCCAGCCTGCAGCCGGAGCTTGCCGAGGCGCGCGGCGTGCCGATCACCCTGGTCTCCACCCTGTTCATGGCCCTCGTCGCCCTCACCGCGGCGGAAGCCGCGCAGATCGTCGGCGTGCTGCTGGTCTTCGCGCTGATGGTGGCCCCGGCAGCAACCGCCTTCAAGCTGACGCGCGGCGTCTTCGCCGGCATACTAGTGTCCATGGCGCTGGCCGTCGCCATCGCCTGGACCAGCCTGGCGCTCGCCTACCGGACCGACTGGCCGACAAGCTTCTGGATCACCGCGCTGGGAGCCGCCGCCTATCTGGCAAGCGGGTACGCCGAGCGACTGGTCGCGGCGCGGCGCGCCCAGCCGGCCGGCGGCCGGAAAATCGTCATGACCGATACGCTCGAAAGCGGCGATCAGCCCCCGGTGAAGCCATGACCAGGAACGAGGAACTTGTTCTCGGCGTGCTCGCCCAGGCGACGGCGCCGCTCAGCGCGTACCAGATCCTCGACAGGCTGCGCCCGCGCGGACTTCGCGGACCGATGCAGGTCTATCGCGCGCTCGATCATCTGTGCATCAGTGGCCTGGCGCACCGGCTGGAAAGCCTCAAGGCTTTCATCGCCTGCCCGCATCCCGGCGCCGTCGACCATCTGCCCGGCTACGCCATCTGCGAACAATGCATGGCGGTGGCCGAGATCGACGTCGACCATCTCCGGTCGCTGATGCAGGGTATCTGCACGCAATCGGGCTTCCGCGCGACGACAACGACAATCGAGATTCGTGGCCTGTGCGACAGGTGCGCACCGCCCGGGAGCCAGGCCGGCAAGATTGCCTGAGATTTGCTGGCTTCCTCCGAAGCCGCCATCGATTCCCGACAACATCGGCCCGGAGCCTGCACGCCCGCGTCCGGAATTCGTTAATCGCTTGCGTCCATTCTCAGCCAAGGAGGATTGAGCGATGCGGTTTCGACTGCCGCAACGGCGGCATCGCGGGAAGAGGCGACCAGGCTGCCTGGTCAAGGAGCAACGGCCCGAGCCTCGGCCGGAGGCAGGCCTGAAGCAATTCCAGGAGAAGTGTGAAGCGGCTTTCCATCCGGAATTGCGTCAACCGCGATGAACCGGTGCCGCGCCGGATTCATTCCGGCAGAGGCTTTCCCGAACAGATCAGATGCGCAGCGAATCGTCATCCGTTGGCCGCGCCGGCCTGATGCAATCCACCGCCTCGAGCATCAGCGATGACACCTTGGCTGCCGGAAAAATGTCGACGAGGCTCGCCATCGATTCCAGATCGAAGACGATATCGACAGGAGCGTCACTGTCGATGGATGCAGCGGAATGGCCGAACTCGTCGCGACGGGCCTTGATGGCCGAAGCGGCGCGGCGCAGCAGCCTGCCACGCTCGAACTTGGTCAGCCCGTCGATTTCGCTGGAAGCCCGGATCAGTTCCGAGATGAGATGGTCTGCCGATCGAAGCAACATGCGCATGGTCCCCTGACCACGCGTTAGCGCTTGCCCCGTGATTCTCCCAAGACCTTAAGCAAGGCTCCCACAGGATTGTGGGTGAGCGTGCGCGCAACCGGCCGGAAGGCCGCGGCGGCAGCGCTGGAGGCGCTTGACCCCGCCCCCGCGCCGCCGGTCGTTGAACTGAGGCTGGATTGGACGGCCGCCCCTCATTTGACCGAAGCCGCCGCCGCCAGGATGACATCAGCGACTTCACGCGGCTTGGAGAGCATCGCGACGTGGCTGGTCGAAAGCTCTGTCACCTTGGCGCCGATCGCCTTGGCCATGGCGGCCTCGGCGGGCGGCGGGATCATGCCGTCATGCTTGGCCACGACATACCAGCTCGGCTTGGTCTCGTAGGCGGCGGCGGTCAGCTTCTCGTCGAATATCTTGGAGAAGGCGGGGCCCTGCGTTGCCGCGACCACGCTGATTTCGCCGGCGGAAAGATCCTGCGCGAAATATTTGGCGACGCCCTCGGCGCTCAGCCTGAGATAGCCGCCACTGTCGGGCTGCAGCGCCGCCGCCCAGGGCGGAGGCGGTTGGCCGGCGCCGAGATCGTTGACCGACATGCCCTTGGGCGGCGCGAACGCAGCCACATAGACAAGCGCCTTGACCTTGTCGGCGACACCCGCCTGACTGATGACGACGCCGCCCCAGGAATGGCCGACAAGGATCACCGGCCCTGCCTGCGCATCGATGACGCGTTTGGTGGCATCGACATCGGCGGCAAGCGAACTTAGCGGGTTCTGCACCGCCACCACGTTCAGGCCCTTGGCTTCCAGCAGCGGGATGACCTTGGCCCAACTCGAACCGTCGGCGAAGGCGCCGTGAACCAGCACCACCGTCTTCTTCGGCGCGTCAGCCGCCGAGGCCGCCGACAGCGTCACCGCCATGAGGGTGGCGGTTCCCAGTGTAAGCAAATGTGTGAGCGACATTGATCTTCTCCTTTGTTGCGGCAGGCGGCGCATCGCCCCTGAAGGGAAGCGCGGACCGGTTCAGTTTCCTTCGACGGCGAACACGATTTCGGCGAAACCCGGCACGGTCGCCTCGCGCTGCCAGTCGCGTTGCAGCTCGCAGGCAAATTGCACCCAGCCCACGGGCACCGCCCCGGCCTGGACGATCCGGTCGAGGCCGGCGCGATGCGCATCCACCGACGTGCCGCCGACCGCATCGATGACCGGATAGACCTCGAACCCTTCACGCAGCGCGTCGAGGGCGGGAAATGCCAGGCACACCTCCGTCCACAATGCCGCCATCACCAGCTTCTTGCGGCCTGTCGTCCTGACGGCATCGACGAAATCCCGGTCTTCCCAGGCGTTGATCGACGTGCGGTCGATCGGCTCGATGTCCGGAAAGATGTCGTGCAGTTGGTGGATGATGGGCCGGTTGCGCCCAGTCTTGACGTTCACCGTCGTCAAAACCACGGGCACGCCGTAGAGTTTCGCTGTCTTCGCCAGGGCAACGATGTTGGCGACCAGCGTGCGCCGGTCCATCGAGGCGACGGACGTCACCTGGATGGGCTGATAGTCTATGATCACCACGGCGCAGTTCTTCGGCGTCAGGAGATGATCCTGACGTGGATCACGGATGGGCTGGCTGGTCATGGTCTTACTCCCCGTGGGGTTGGGCGGACGCCGGGCTGGTGCGGCGCGGCGAAATTTCTACTTGGCGAGAAAGCCGGTGATGAGCTTGACCGTGGCCGCCGGGTTTTCCTCCATGATCCAGTGGCCGGAGGTCGGCACGATGGCCCCGGTCACATCGGACGCTACGAAGCGCAGTATGTCGGCCTCGCCTGTACCTGCCGACTTTTCTGCCCCCACCGCCAGCACCGGCATGGTCAGCTTGCCGCCGCTGGCCAGCATCGCCTGGTTGTCGATCGCATCCTGGTCAAATGCCTTGAACTGCTCGAAGGCGTCATGCATGGCATGCGGCCGGGCATAGAGCTTGGCGTAGTGCTCGCGCGTCGCTTCGTCGATCTTCTTGGGATCGGCCGACAGCTCATTGTAGAAGCGGTCGAGATAGATACGCTCGCGTCCGGCAACCAGCCGCTCCATGTCGGGGCCACGGAAGTTGAAGTGCCAGAGCAGCGGGCTGAGCTTGATCTTTTCCCAGTCGCCTATGCCCGGCAGCGGTGCGTCGATCACCACCCATTTGGTGATGCGCTGCGGATATTGCGCGGCCAGTGCGTAGCCGACCATGTTGCCGATGTCGTGCGTGACCAGATCGGCCTTGTCGATCTTCAGCGCGTCCATCACGCCGGCAATGTCGACGGCCTGGCTCTTCTTGGTGTAGCCGTCGTCGGGATGCGCCGACAGGCCCATGCCGCGCAGGTCGGGCACGATGACGGTATGGTCCTTGGCAAGTGCGACGGCCGCCGCGCCCCACATGTCACCCGTATCGGCGAAACCGTGCAGCAGCACCACCGCCGGGCCGGAGCCGCCGACGCGGACATGAAGGGTCGTTCCGTTTGTCTGTATATCGCGAAGCTGGAAGCCTGCAGGGAATGGCACGATGCTCGCCATGGCCGGCAGCGAGATGAGCATGAGACCGAAAGCGGCCATCAGAATTCTGAACATGTGATCCTCCGGGGCATTGAACATGGCCAATCGCCTCGGCCTTGCGGCCATCGGCGCGGAACGGACAACCCGTTCCGATCGGGAACCATAGGGATCGGCGTCTTCAGCGAATTGCCCGAATCCGCGCTCGATTGAACGAACCGGCGCTTTTGTTTCTACGCCGACGCGGGGCACGCGATTTTTGATTAGGCCGGCAAATCAAGGATGATAAGTTCAACGGCATCTGAGTGAGGAAGTGCCATGGACACGCGCACTGAAAAGGCCGACGGGCCGGCCGCAACGCTAGGCGCGCTGCGCAAGGAGCTGGCCAGGTGCAAGAGCGAGCTTGACGCGTCGACGGCGCTGGCGGCACGGCTGGCGCGGGAAAACGAAGCGCTTCGCGAGGACTTCCGCGACCTCTTCGAGGAGGCGCCGATCGCCTATGTGCATGAGGGGTTGGACAGCCGCTTCATTCGCGCCAACCGCGCGGCGATGCGCGTTCTGGGCATCAGGCCCAATGAAGTCGCCGGGACCTTCGGCCGGTCGCTGGTGGCCAGGACGCCCGAGACCTTGCAGCGCCTGCACGACGCGTTCGAAGCCGTCGGGCTCGGCAAGGAAGCCAGCGGCGTCGAGCTCGAATTGCGTCGCAAGGACAATGGCGAGCCGGTCTGGGTGCAGTGGTGGTCAAGGCCCGCCTCGAGCGGCGACTTCACCCGCACCATGATGGTCGACATCACCGATCACGTGCGCATTGCGCAGACCAAGGCGGCGCTGGAATTCTCGCTGGAATCGGGACAGGTCGGCGACTGGGACCTTGACCTGGTCAACGACACGTCGCGGCGCTCGCTGCGCCACGACCAGTGTTTTGGCTACGACACCCCGATCGCGGAGACGGACTGGGGTATGAAGCAATTCATCGGCCATGTGCATCCCGACGACCGCGCCCATGTCGAAGGCGGGTTCCGCCAGGCGGTCGGCGGCTTGCGGGACTGGAGCAGCGAATTCCGGGTGATCTGGCCGGACGGCAGCCTGCACTGGCTTGCCGCGCGCGGCCGCGTCTACCAGGTGAGCGAAGGCAGGGCCACCCGCATGCTCGGCGTCGTGATGGACATCACGGAGCGCAAGAGTGCCGAGGAACAGTTGCGCGAAACCAAGGCGGCACTCGAATTCACGCTGGAATGCGCTGGCGTCGGCGACTGGGATCTCGACCTGATCAACGACACCTCGCGCCGCTCGCTGCGTCACGACCAATGCTTCGGATATGACAGCCCGATCCCCGAGGCCGAATGGGGTATCGAAGTCTTCATCCAGCATGTGCACCCCGAAGACCGGGTCAGGGTCGAGACAGGCCTGCGCGGGGCAGCGCGCGATCTGCTGGACTGGCAATCCGAGTTCCGGGTCGTCTGGCCCGATCAAAGCGTGCACTGGATCGCCGCCCGGGGCAGCATCTATCGAACCCGCGAGGGCAAGGCCACGCGCATGCTCGGCATCGTCATCGACATCACCGAGCGCAAGCGCGCCGAGCAGGCGCTGCTGGCGTCCGAGCAAGTGTCGCGCGGTCAGGTCGATACGCTGAAAAGCACGCTCGACGCGCTGGCGATGGAACCAGCCGCCAACCGGCTGGTGGAACATGTGCTGCGCATCATCGCCGACCAGTTCGACGCGCACAGCATCAGCGTCTGGCGCCGCGACCCCGTCAGCGGCAAGATCCGCTTCGAGCTGGCATATGAGGACAGCCGGATCATCACCAAGGCCGACCCGCCCTTCGTCGATCTCGACCAGTCGCTGCCGATGGAGGATCTCTGGCCATGGCCCGATGTCTTCAGCACCGGAAAGCCCAGCCTGATTGAGGATATCCGCACCGTGCCGCCCTTTGCCCTGCGGGACCGGTTGCTGCCGCTGGGTATCGTCACCGTGCTCCTGGTGCCAATGTTCGTTGCCGGCCGCCTCGAAGGTGCCATCGGCCTGCGCTTTGCCGACAAGCGGGCTTTCCGCCCCGAGCAGATCGAGCTTGCCCAGGCGCTCGCCAACCAGGCGATGCTGATGATCCAGTTCAGCCACCTTTCCGCGCAAAGCCGCGAAACCGCCGTCATCGCGGAGCGCAACCGCATCGCGCGCGACATCCACGATACGCTTGCCCAAGGCTTCACCGGAGTCATCGTGCAACTGGAAGCCGCCGAGGACGCGAATCTGCAGGGATTTCCAAAGGAAGCCGGCGAACATCTTGATCGCGCACGCAGTCTCGCCCGCGAAAGCCTGAACGAGGCGCGCCGTTCCGTGCAGGCGCTGCGCCCCCAGACGCTGGACGACAACGATCTCAGCGACGCGCTGGACGACCTGTTCCGCAAGATGACGGCGGGAACAGGCCTGGCGTCGGAATTCACGGTGCTGGGCGTGCCGCGATCGCTGCGCCCGGAATGGGAGACGAACCTGTTCCACATCGGCCAGGAAATCCTCACCAACGCGCTGCGCCACGCGCGGGCGACGCATTTCAGGGTGACGCTGGAATTCCTGCCGGATGAGGTCTTGCTGGACCTACGCGACGACGGGCGCGGGTTTGATGCGACGCTCCGCAACGACGGCTACGGCCTGCTGGGAATAAGGGAGCGCGTCGAGGCAATGGGCGGCCGGCTGGCTGTCGCAAGCCCGCCCGGGCAAGGCACCACCGTGCTGATCTCGTTGCCCACATTGGAGGGTTCAGCGCCATGACGGATGCATTCGCGCAAATGCCGGCGGCCAGGATCAGGGTGCTGGTCGCCGATGATCATGTGACCGTGCGCGAGGGCCTGACCGCGATCATCGGCCGCCAGCCGGACATGATGGTGGTCGCCGAGGCCGCCAGCGGCCGCGACGCGGCCGACCTCTGGCTGGAACATCGCCCCGATGTCGTGCTGCTCGACCTGCGCATGCCCGTGCTGGATGGGGTCGGCGCCATGATCGAGATCCGCCGGCACGATCCCTCCGCCCGCATCGTCGTGCTCACCACCTTCGACACCGACCACGAGATTTCCCGCGCCATCAAGGCCGGCGCGCGCGGCTACCTGCTCAAGGATGCTCAGCGGGAGGAGTTGCTGGACTGCATCCGCAAGGTGCATGCCGGCGAAACCTGCATTCCGGCCTCGCTGGTGGCAAAACTGGCCGCCTCTGTCAGCAGCGAGGAACTGACCGGGCGCGAGATGCATGTGCTGACCCTTCTGGCTGGTGGCAAGGGCAACAAGGAGATCGGCCTCAGCCTCCACATCAGCGAAACGACGGTGAAGTCGCATCTGCGCAGCATCTTCAACAAGCTGAACGTACTCAGCCGCACCGAGGCTATCGCCGTCGCCAGCCGGCGCGGTCTCGTGCAGCTATGATCCGCGACTGACCGGCGAGCGTCCCGAGCCCACCCGCCTCCATCCGAAAGGATGAGGCGCCGCCCGTCCGTCCGAAGCAGCCCAAATCTCTTCATGCGGTCAATACCACCCGATGCTTGCGAGGTGCATTGTTCGTGATGCCGGAGAGGCAGCGGAGCCCTTCGGGAGGAGACAGGCGTGACCACCCAGTGGGCAGATCATGCACCGACGTCGAGCCAGCCTTTCGAGGACGGTCCGCGAACCTCCTGCGCGCGTTCCTGGACGGGGATATCGGTTGAGGTCGTCGATCTGTATGGGCAGGCTGGATGGCACCTGGAGGATTTGCGGTCACAACAGCCCAGGCTGACGGCGGTGCTGGAGGAGGTCGGCGGTCGCGTCGAAATGCGCCTGGCGCCACCCTGCCCCGCTTTGGCGGGCCATGTGGCCAGCCAGCGGCCCGAAGGCCATCTTACCTTCATTCCCGCCGGCACGCCGGTATGGGAGTGCGCCGGACGGTTCCGCTATATCCGACGCGTCGTCATCGATTTCGATATTCCCGCCCTCATGGCCCGCTTTGCCGGCGGGCTGGATTTTCCGCCGCACTTCGCGCCGCGCCTTATGTTTTCCGACATCCGGGTGCGGGCACTTGCCGAGCTGCTTGCCGATGCCTGCGCCAGCCCTCATGTCGACAGCCAGCCCTATGGTGACAGCCTGGCGCTGGCGATCGCCTACAATCTGTTTCGGCCTGCCCTCGCCGTCAAAAAAAAGCAAGGCGGGCTGGCGCCGGCGCAGTTGCGACGGGTGACCGCGCGCATGGCAGAGAGCCTGTTCGATCCCGCCCCGCTCAAGGATCTGGCTGATATGACAGGCCTTTCAGCGTCCTATTTCAGCCGCGCCTTCAAGGCTTCCACCGGCATGGCGCCGTACCGTTGGTATCTGGCGGAGCGGGTGCGGCGCGCGCAAGGCGCGTTGCTGGAAACAAATGACAGCCTTGCCGAGGTGGCGCTGGCAAGCGGCTTTGCCGACCAGAGCCATTTCACCCGCGCGTTCCGCACCATAACCGGAGCCTCTCCCGGGGCTTGGCGAAAAAGCCGCGAAGCCTGAGATCTGGCCGCCGAAAGGATGGTTGCCGCGGGGCTCGGGCGACATCGGGCAGCGCGGTCCAGTGATGCGCCTCAGCCGCCGGCCGCGAAAGGCTTGCGCCACCAGCTCCCCGTCCAGTCGATCTCGTGCATCTCTGCCGTGATGCGGTTGCGTTCGCGAAAATCCTCGACCGCCTTCCGGCAGGTCGGCAGCGCCAGGTCGTCGATGATCACGAAGCCGCCGGGCGAGAGCCTTGGATAGAGCGCTTCCAGGCTGTCCATCGTCGACTCATACATGTCGCCATCCAGACGGATCAGCGCGAACGGGCCGGCCTTCAGCCCAGGCAGCGTGTCGCCGAACAGGCCTTTGACGAACACCACCTGGTCGTCCAGCAAATCATAGGCCGCGAAGTTCGCCTCGACCTGCGCCTGATCGATCGCCAGCTGGCGGAATTCGTGCAGCCTGTCGCCCCGGTCGACCGGAAAATTCTCAGGATCGGGCGGCGGCAATCCGTCGAAGGAATCGGCGACATAGACCTTCCTCTCGCGGATGCCGTTGGCGGCGAGCACGCCGCGCATGAGGATGCAGCAGCCGCCGCGCCACACGCCGGTCTCGATGAAATCTCCGGGCACGTTCTCGTTGAGCGCGCGCTGCACCAGATCGCGCAGATTGGTCAGCCGCTTGATGCCCGCCATCGAATGGCCGATCGTCGGCCAGTCGCGGCCATTCAGCCGGTCCTCGCGGTTGAACGGTGTCGACTCGCCCACGCGGGCCGGGTCCATCACCTGCGAGCCGGAGCCGTAGATGGTGTTGGCGATGACCTTGATCAGGAGGTCGGTATAGAGTGAATTCACGATGAGCCCTTCGCCGCGATTTCGAATCGAAATATGCTGGCGACATCGAGCCTAAGTGGGCAGCGACTGCAAATGTTTTTGCGGTGGTCCAGCCGCCCACAACCTCTTTCCAAGGGACCATGGAGATGCCCGGAAAATGCTGACCGTCGACCAAGCGCTGGGCATGATCGAGACGCTCGACCCCGCTATTTTTGAGGTCGAGACCCAGAGCACGCTGAATGACCGCGTCAGTTTCCTGCGCGTGCAGGCCCTCGCCCGGTCGCTGCTCGACCGCTATGTCTACCTTGAGGTCGGCTCGCATGTCGGCGGCAGCTTGTTGCCGCATCTGCTCGATCCGGCCTGCCAGGCGGCGATATCGGTCGATCCGCGCCCGGCCGCCCAGCCCGACGAACGCGCCGAGATCTTCCACTACGCCGAGAACTCCACGGCGCGGATGAAAGAGATCCTGTCCCGGCACCTTTCGCCCGCCGCGATGGCCAGGCTCACCACGATCGACAGCGATGTTTCCGCCATACACCCCTCGGCCCTGCCCCGGAAGGCCACGCTGGCGCTGATCGACGCCGAGCACACCGACACCGCCTGCTTTTCGGATTTTGCCGGTGTGCTGCGGCTGATGGGAGCCGACTGCATCATCTCCTTCCACGACGCCAACCTGGTCGCCGACGCCATCCTCAACGCCGAGCGCTTTCTGCGTCATCTCGGCGTGACGTTCGAGACGGTGTTCCTGCCCGACTGCGTGGCCGTGATGGGCCTGGGCAGGCTTGCCGGCGAAATCCGCGACCGGCTCCGGCCTCACGCGCTGGATCGGAACGAATTCCTCGACCGCTCGCGCCGTGAGCTATGGTTGCACATCGCCCATGTGCACTCGGCCGACATCCACGCCGAAGCCGAGCGCCTGCGGCTCGAGGCGCAGGAGCTGCGCGAGACAGGGGAGCGCCTACGGGCCGAAAATGCGGGTCTGGCCGAAGATGGCAAACGTGCCCGGGAAGCAGCCGGCAATGCGCAGGCAGTCCTCGCCGCCATAGAGTCCAGCACTACCTGGCGCGCCTCCGCCCCGGTGCGCGCCATGGTGGAGCGCACAAGGCGCGGGTTCGGCAAGCTCTGAAGGTGGGGACAACTCGCCTTCGCGGGCACGCCGCGCGCACCTCGCTCTTCTTGCGCGCCTGGACGAATTCACCAATGCCGATAGGGGAACTGCAAGCACAAGCTCCCCGCGACAAGCCATTGCGTGAGCCGCCGCTGCCTGCTCTATCCCTTTGTTTCAACGCAATTCCGGACGGAAAACCGCTACGCACTTTTCCTGTAATTGCTCTATAGATTGGCCTCCTGTCTGCTTCCGGAACCGCTGATGTCCCCCACCCTGATCGCCGAACTCCGCGCCGCCTGCCCCAATGCCATCGTGTGGGACGAGGCTGAACTGGCCACCCGCGATCCCGGTTTCGACGGCCGCAATTTCGGCGCCTCGGCACTTGTCCGGCCGAGGGACACGCAGGGCGTCGCGGCGCTGGTCAAATTCTGCGCCATCAGTGGGTTGAGCCTCGTCGCCCAGGGTGGGCGCACCGGGCTCGCCGGCGGCGCTGTCACCCTGCCCGGCCAGATCATCTGCGACCTCGGCGCCCTGAACAAGATCGAGGACATCGACCCGTTCGCCCGCGTGGCGGTTGTCCAGGCCGGCACCACGCTCGGCGCGCTGCAGGAGGCGCTGGCGGTGCATGGGCTCGACCCCGGCATCGACCTTGCCGCGCGCGGCAGCGCCACGATTGGCGGCATGGTTTCCACCAATGCCGGCGGCATCATGGCCTTCCGCAACGGCACGATGCGCCACCGCGTGCTCGGCCTCCAGGCTGTGCTGCCCGACGGGCGGATATTTTCAGACCTCACCCGCGTGCTGAAGACCAGCGCCGGATACGACCTGAAACACCTCTTCATCGGCGCCGAGGGCACGCTGGGCATCGTCACCCGCGTCGCCATCCGGCTCGAGCCGGTTCCGGGGGCGAGCGCCACCGCCCTGGTCGGCGTCCCCGACGCGGCGAGCGCGCAGCGCATCGTCAGGCATTTCCTGTCCTCGACATCAGCCCGGCTCACCGCCGCCGAGATCCTGTGGCAGAGCTTCGCCGCCGCCATGCAGCGCGCGCTCGGCTACCCCGCCGGCCAGTTGCCGCTGGAGGCGCCCTGCCTGCTGGTGCTCGGGCTCGGCGCCGACAGCGTCGAGGCCGCGCAATCGGCACTTGAGGACGGGCTGGCGGCAATCTGGGAAGAAGCTGGCATCATCGACGGGTTGGTCGCCACCTCGCAGGCCCAGGCGGAAGCGATCTGGCGGCTGCGCGAGGAGACCGGCGAGATCGAGCGCATGCACCACCTGCCGCCTTCCTTCGACGTGTCGGTGCCGGGCGGCGCCCTCGATGCCTATGTCGAGCGCATCGAGGCCGGGCTGAAAAAGATCGACGCTGCCTACGCGCCCTACGTCTTCGGCCATCTCGCCGACGGCAATTTGCACATCTCGATCAACACCGACGGCCCGCTTTCGCATGCGCTGCATGAAGCCATCGAGGACGTGCTCTATGAGGGCCTGAACGAAGCCGGCGGCTCGTTCTCGGCCGAGCACGGCGTCGGCCTGGAAAAGCGCGACGCCTATGAGCGCCACGCCGACCCGGTCAAACAGGCGCTGGCAAGGTCGATCAAGACCATGCTCGACCCCGGCAATGTGATGAACCCGGGCAAGATTGTCTCGGTGGATTAGGGAATGCCAAGCTAAAGGCGCCCGCCGCCAGCTTGGCCAAGGCATGGCCGCCGCCTCTTTCTCCCCGTTCTACGGGGAGGTGAGACGTGGTCCGCGCAGCGGACGAAAAACCAATTGCTTGGCTTTTCGAGCGGCGAACGCCGGCAGGGCAATGGGGGCGGCGCCGGCCTCCGCGATTAGAATTGGCCCCTTACAGGACCGCCCCCCTCAATGCCGCTTGAAATACTGCACCTCGCGCTCGTGCTTTTCAGCCGCTTCGCGGGTATCGAACGTGCCGAGGTTGCGGCGCTTGCCGGTCTTTTCGTCCTTCTTGCGCGAATAGAGGCGGTATTTTCCGTCTTTCAGCTTCCTGATCATCGGTCTCTCCTTTCGCGAAGGAGAAGGGCCGGACCGTGGACGGCCGGCCCCTCGCCAACCTTCAGTCGCGATGTCTTCAGTCGCGATGTTCGGGCATGGCTTTCAGCTGGTCCTTCGTCCAGCTGGTCACCGCATGCACATCGCCATCCTCGTCGCGCATGAAATCCAGTTCCCGCGCCGCGACGGCCACGGGCTTGGCGCCGATGCCCAGGAAACCGCCGACATCGACGATGATCTGGCTGCCGTGGACATGATCGACTGAACCGATCTTCTCGTCACCGGGCCCGTAAATGGTGGCGCCGTCGAGCGTGTCCGAGGTCAACTCGGCGTCGGTAAGCCGAACGTGGTTGCTGTGGTCCATGGGTGCATCTCCTTGGTTGGGACAGGAGCAACTTGGGAGATGGCGAAGGGTTCCGACCATTTTTGACGAAGGCTTATCCACTTCGGCCGGACCTGCAACCGGTAAGGCCCGCAACAGGCAGCCGGAAACGGAGGGCAACAAGACAGCTTGCAAACCGACAAGCAGATGCCGGCAGAGAACAGCCAGACCCTACTGCCTACTGCCTACTGCCTACTGCCTACTGCCTACTGCCTACTGCCTACTGCCTACTGCCTACTGCCTACTGCCTACTGCCTACGCCCTAGCTCCGCCGCTCCGACTTGAGCCCGCGCGCGGCGTGCTCGATCGCTGCGCGGTCGCTGCCCAGCCTGTCGATCAGTTCCTGTGCCTGCTCGTCCGATATGCCGGTGCGCACCGCCAGTTCCTCGACCGTCAGCACATCGGCACTGGCGATTTCGCGGGTCTCCGGCAGCGCATCATCCGCCGTCAGCGGCAAAGCCGCCTCCCTGTCGATCTCCGCCCGCGCCTGATGCCAGTGCCGCTCGGAATCACCATGAACCCCGCCTTCCCGTTCCCAGATCTCATACGCGCGCTGCTGTATCTTCTCGTGCCGTTCGTCGCCCATGGTCGGTTCCTCCGTTGTCGTGACGGATAAACGCCGCGCGAAGCCGAACGATCCGGAACTTCTGCGTGATCGGTGGGTGGCACGAGGCGCGAAGCGGCGCTTGGCCAGATACGCCGGTGCGCAAACCGAAAGATCACCGAGCCCGTTAAACCGGCAACTTAACCTCGCCCACCGGCATCTGGTTCTCCCCCATCATCAGCGCCTCCACCACCTCTCCATCCCGCCTCTGCCGCACATACCCCGCCATCACCCCATCCAGCGACACCCTCCCCGCACCCGCAATCGCCAGCACGAACATTCCTCCAGCAATCGCCAGATCCTTCTCGAAATGCAGCAGTTCGTTCTGGCTGGCGAAGTTGGTGTGGAAGAGGGTTGCCGTTGCCAGGCAAAACAGGCCGAGGCCGACGGCGCCAAGGCGCGTGAGCAGGCCGAGGCCGATGGAGAGCCCTGCTCCCACTTGCAGCGCGATGGTTGCCACGAACAGCGGCAGGCCGACGCCTTGCGCGGCCATGGCCTTGGCGGCGGCGTCGAAATGGGTGGTGAGCGTCACGCCTTCATGCAGGAACAGCGGGGAAAGCGGCAGGCGCCCGGCCAGCAGGGTGATATCCGCCAGGTGCAGCCTGGTGGCGAGGACGTCTAGCTTTGTGGTGAGTTCGGTCGGTGTCATGGTCGGGCTCCGATTTTTGGGAACAGGCCGATTTTTGGGAACAGGCAGGCGTCGCGCGTCCTGTTGTCGAAAGGGCCGGAGCCGGCGCATTGAGGGACGATGCCGGCTCCGGCAAGGGGCGCCAGCGACGTGTCATGCTGAACATGGCGATTTCCTTGTGAAGCGGTGATGGAGGTGACGGAGGGCCACGCCACATGGCCCTCCGTCCTGATGTGGATTGGGTGGGAACCTTGAGGGTGAGCCCCGCCCCGTGAACTCAGTTGCCCGGGATAGGCGGGCCGACGAATCCGTCCTCATCAGTCTGGGGAGCGGTCTGGCTGGGACCGGTCTTCACCTTGGTGTCGACCTTGTTCTGGCGCGCCGTGTAGGGGATCGAGGCGGTGGCGGTGGCGTCGACGGCACCGAGAGGCTGATTGGAGTTGTTGGCGCCGTGGTCACTGCCGGCAAAGGCAGTGCTCGAGGCGAGCAGCATCGCAGCCACGCTGAGAGCGAGCTTGGTCATGTCGGTATGTCCTTGTTCTGTTTCCTGGGTGCGTGCCGGAAGAATGGCCCCGCTACAGAGCAAGACCCGGGAGGGCGTGGGTTTATTCCCGGGTGCCGTGAGATTTTTTTGGAGGGGGAGGAATCAGGGTCGGGCGGGCGGCGGCCATGACGATCGCAACGACGGAAATTACGGGGCCGGCTACAGGCATCCGGCAAGGGCAGCAATCGCCAAAGTCAGCACTGCCCCTCATCGCCCTGCCGGGGCCGCAGCCCCGACGCCTACCTTGCGACGCTGACAATTGGCGAAATCCGCGAAGAGCGTCTTTCTCCCCGTTCCACGGGGAAAAATGTCCGGCAGGACAATGAGGGGCAGCGCCAACGCCCGCAAAAGCGTTTCCTACTCCCCCACGATCTCCCTATACGCCCTCACCTCGCCGTCCAGCCCGCGTATGCGCCAGCTCTCCCCGTCCCGGCCCTCGACATAGCACGGCCCGAGCGGCACCTTGCCGCCGCCCTCCGGCAGGTCCAGCACATAGACGGGATTGCAGATGCCCGAGAGACGCCGGCGCAGCGCCGCGGCCAGCGCCTGGCCTTGCGCAATCGTGGTGCGCCGATGCGCCATGCCGCGCGCGAGGTCGCCATGGTGCAGGTAATAGGGTTTGACGCCCAGCCGGTACATCAGCTCGCGGCACAGTTCCTCCAGCACCTCGACCGTGTCGTTGACGCCCTTGAGCAGGACGCTCTGATTGAGCAGCACGAAGCCGGCTTGCCGCAATGCGCGGCAGGCCGTTTCGGTGGCGTCGGTGATCTCGCGCGCATGGTTGAAATGGGTGACGATAGTGACCATCGGCCGGCCCTGCAGGGCAGCTATCAGCCCGGCGGTGATGCGCGCGGGCAGCGCCACCGGCACGCGCGTGTGGATGCGCAGCAGCCGCACATGGGCGATGGCCTCGATGCGGTCGCGGATCTCGGCCAGCGCCTTGTCGGGCAGCGACAGCGGATCGCCGCCGGTCAGGATCACCTCGCGGATTTCGGGATGCTCGGCGATGTAGGCCAAGGCCGGCTCCAGCGCCTCGCGTGAATAGCCCCTTCCGATCGAGGTCAGCGATTCCTTGCGAAAGCAGAACCGGCAATAGACGGCGCATTGATAGGTCGGGAACAACAGCACCCGGTCGGCATGGCGATGCGTCAACCTGGGCACCGGGCTGAATTCATGGTCGGCGATGGGGTCGCCAAGCTCGCCCTCCTGCTCGATGAGTTCCTGCGGCTGCGGGATGACCTGCAGCCGGATAGGATCGGCGGGGTCGTTCCAGTCGATCAGGTCGAGATAGGTTTTTGGGGCACGCACCTTGTGGTTCGCGGCCGCCTCCTGCACCGCCGCGCGCTCAGCTGGCGACAGCGGCAGGGACGCGAGATCGCCGGCGTGGCGTACACCGGCGCGGACATCGGCCTGCCAGGCGGCGTCGGCGTCCAAGCCGGGCGCGGCGTCGGGTGCGTGGAGAAGGTTGGAGTCTGAAGTCATCGGAGTTCTCGGGTGGGCATCTCGGGGCGGACCTATCGGGCGGATGGCGGGCGGGGTCAACCGTGAGCGATTGGCGAAAGCCGAGGTGCGAGCGCCCCTCTCCCCGTCACTATACGGGGAGAGGATGCCGGCAGGCTGGTGAGGGGCAGCGCAAACCCTTGGAAATAAAGATGACTTCACTTCGGCAACACAGGAGTTCACCGAGAACTGTCGGCCTCCGCGCTGCCCCTCATTGCCCTGCCGGGCATTTCTCCCCGTAAACGGGGAGAAAGACGCTGGCCGCAATGTCGGCAGGACAGACGGGCGTGACAGAATGCCAACCTGCCCCACCAACTTTCGCCGCATCGACCAAGACAGCGATTTCAGGCATCTAGTAGACCGACGGCGCCATGGGGAGATGGAACGCCGCCAGGGAGGATTGCCATGACCAAGACACCGGCGCAGCTGCCGCGCTACGAAGATGCCGTCCAGCGCTTTCGCATCGAGGATGAAATCGCGCGGCTGCAGGGCGACCCCACAACAGGCATCAACGCCTGCATTGAATGCTGCGACCGCCACACCGGCCAGAACCGGCTGGCGTTGCGCGCAATCTCAGCCGACGGCCAGCTGCGCGAATTCACCTTCGACCAGCTGAGCGCGATGTCGGCGCGGGTCGGCAACATGCTGAAGGCCGCCGGCGTCGGCCCCGGCGACGTCGTGGCCGGCATGCTGCCGCGCATTCCCGAACTGGTGGCTGTCATCCTGGGCACCTGGCGCATTGGCGCGGTCTATCAGCCGCTGTTCACCGCCTTCGGGCCAAAGGCCATCGACCATCGGCTGAAGACCAGCGGCGCCAGGCTCGTCGTCACCAACACCGCCAATCGCGGCAAGCTCGACGAGGTGGAGGACTGCCCTCGGGTGGCGACCATCCTTTCCCCCAGCGAAGCCTTGCCGCCCGGCGACATCGATTTCCACGCCGCGTTTGCCGCAGCCTCGCCCGATTGCAAGCCGGTCATGCGCAAGGGTGACGACCTGTTCATGATGATGTCGACTTCGGGCACCACCGGTTTCCCCAAGGGCGTGCCGGTGCCCCTCAACGCGCTGCTGGCCTTCGGCGCCTATATGCGTAATGCGATCGGCCTGCGTCCCGACGATATCTTCTGGAACATCGCCGATCCCGGCTGGGCCTACGGCCTCTACTACGCCATCACCGGCCCCCTGCTGCTCGGCATCGCCACGACGCTTTACGAGGGCGCCTTCACCGCCAAGAGTACCTACGACATCATCGAGCGGCTGGGCGTCACCAGCCTCGCCGGTTCGCCCACCGCCTTCCGCCTGCTGCTGGCTGAAGGGCCAGACGCCGCGGCCAGCATCAAGGGGCGGCTTCGCGTCGTCAGCAGCGCCGGCGAGCCGCTCAACCCGGAAGTGATCCGCTGGTTCGACGCTCATCTCTCAGCCCCCATCCACGACCATTACGGCCAGACCGAAAACGGCATGATGGTCAACAACCATCACGGCCTGTCGCACAAAGTGCGTGCGGGCTCGGCCGGCTTTGCCATGCCGGGCTACCGCATCGTCGTCCTGGACGACGCGGGACGGGAACTCGGCCCCAACCAGCCGGGCATCCTCGCCGTCGACATCGCCAATTCGCCGCTGCGCTGGTTCAGCGGCTATCACCGGTCGGAAACCCCCGCGATATCAGGCGGCTACTACCGCACCGGCGACACCGTGGAGTTCGAGCCCGACGGCTCGATCTCCTTCATCGGCAGGGCCGATGACGTCATCACCTCGTCGGGCTACCGCATCGGTCCGTTCGATGTCGAAAGCGCGCTGATCGAACATCCGGCGGTGAACGAGGCGGCGGTGGTCGGCGTGCCCGATCCGCAACGCACCGAGATCGTCAAGGCCTTCGTGGTGCTGTCGCCCTCCCATCAAGCCAGCGAGGCGCTCGCCGAGGAACTGGCACAGCATGTGAAAAAGCGGCTCTCCGCCCACGCCTACCCGCGCGAGATCGATTTCGTCAGCGAATTGCCGAAGACGCCGAGCGGCAAGATCCAGCGATTTTTGTTGAGGAAAGCGGAGGTGGAGAAGCGGAAGGCCTAGGGAAATAGTTGGGTCTTAGGCCGTTGGGAATTGCTCGACTTCCCAATCGAATGGCCCCCGGCGCATGAAAACCACTAAGGCACTAGCGGCGGCAAGTCTCAGCCGTTCCCAAGGCTCCGTTCCTATCATGTGCTCAAGCGTCGGCAAAATCTGCGGCATGTCTTCAAATGCGCTGTTCAAGACAGCACGATAATCCCGAAGCGATCGCTGTTCCTCAATGGAGAAGACCGGTTCGACATAGTGCTCAAGGATTTCGTCGGACGCATAGTCATCCCATTGATTGAAAGCCTCGCGCGGGATGTGAACATGCGGAACAGCAGCTTGATATTTCTGCTGCTCTTCATGGGATGACACCCACTCAAAATATCCGATGAGGTGGTTGCGATAACGCTGGTTGAGAAGGATGTCAGAGATTGGCCGCTCCGCTACTTTGGGCGTTTCCGAGCCGCCGGTATTGTCGGTCATCGATAAGCCCACCTGCTTTTCTGAGCAGCTAACACTATGTCACGAACCATTCCAGGCACCAGCTCTTCCGTCTTGTGTGCCGAAGACGCCAAGCGGCAAGATCGAGCGGTTCATGCTGCGGAAAGCCGAGGTGGAAAAGCGGACGCAGTCCTGAAGCAGGCCGGGAAAACAATCCCGTCCCGCTCCATCCTCTTGTCTGAGCGTGATCTCTGAACAAACGGGGACCGTTTGTCCGAGAAAGCCGGTTCCCACGTTTCGGTATGATGCCCCGGACACAGGTACCGCCAAAGCCCGACTAAAGCCGTTGAGGCGAGATCAATGCGATGCGCCGCCGGACCGATGCAGCAGCCTCCAGGCCGAGCCGAGGCAAACGTGGAACTGCGATGCGAAATGTTCGGCGGCGACGTCTTCCAGGCCGTCATCGACCAGGGCCTCGATGCTCCGGTGCATCAAGGCGAGCTGCATCTCCCGGGCGTGCTCGAAGTCCGCCTCGCTCATGATTGCCGTGACGTGGTAGGCGACAACGGGCTGGCCCAGGCAGGATAGCAGGGCATTCGCCTCGGCCGTCACTGCCGTAACCGCTTCCTCGATCTTCATTCCGGCGCTCCTCATCAAAAATGATGCTGACGCCTCCCCGTTTGGCGACGGTGTTCCGCCGCTTCTTTTTTTGGAATTCAGCCTGTCGTGCACGGACAAAACCGGCGCGCCAGTTCCACGATTGCTCTCTTGTTTCAGGCTCCTGGGAGAACCTCGTTGACAAAAATCAGTATCCTGCAAATTTGAATCGAAGGCGACAGGATAGTTAATTGATGGTTAATGCGACACGCTCGCATGGCCGCCGCCGCACAATAGCCAAGAAGCCAAGCGATGTGCGGCCGAAACGGGAGGGTTACATCATGCGGTTGGTCTGGACGCTCATCTTCGCGCTGGCGAGCGGCACTGCTTTCGCGGCTTCGCCGGAGGACGACTACATCGCCGCGCGCGACAAGGCGATTGCGGCCATCGCGGCCCTCAACAACGAGAACGCTCCGGTGGAAACTCTCGATGCGGCCGACGCCAAGGCCCGGGCCGATCTCGAAGGGCGTCTTTCCACCCTGCTCGGCCCCCTGGCGGTTACGGATTTCCCGGCGACCGGCACCATCAATCTGGAAAGCCTGAGCGACGCCGATGTCGGATACGGCATGCTCGACGGGCTGAGATACGCCAAGAGCGACGACGGCCCGAGCCTGGTGGGAACGACGCGGGGACTGCTCGGACGCTGGCTCCAGTCCAGGGCCGCCGATACCGATGCGGGCCTCAGACTGCCCACCGGCATCGATGAAGCGCTGAAGCTCGATGCCTTCTACACCCAGGCGATCAACAGCGACGCCGCCTTCTCGGGAACGCTCGACTTTCCGCTGAAGAAGCCCGAAGGCGCCGACATCGCCATTGCGCGGCTGGGCGGCTGGACGCAGGACGTCGGGCCGATCTACGAGCAGCAGGTCGTCGTCACGCTGGTCAAGGGCAACAAGGTCATGATCGCCTCGGCGCCCGCGAACCCAGCTGTTCCCAGGATCGCCGCCTGCGACGCCTTGTGGACCTCGGCCAACGACGCCGCCCAGAAGCTGGCCGCCCAGGCTTCCGAGCAGAACGACCAAAAGGCGTATGACACCGCCAATGCCGCCTGGGAAAAAGGCGACGGCGACTACCGCGCCTGCATGTCCCAGAACCTGCCGGGCGACCCGGCCTTCCCCGCGCTTGTCGCCCAGGCGCAGCAACTTGCCGATCACATGGCCGGAAAATAGGCTTCGCAGCGGCGCGAGGCCCTCCGCCGATAGAGGCGATCTGAGCCAGTATCGGGAATATTATCGCTTACTTATAAGTGAATTGCGCACGATCGGCGGGAATGCAAGGAGTCTGGTCCGCTGCCGGTGTCCGGAAGGCAGGGCGAGACAAATCCAGCTATTCCAACGGGTTGCCACAATGCGATTGTTCAGGCCTTTGGTGCAGGCGCTCAACAGGAACCGGCTGGTCCTGCGCGTAAAATACGTCCGCGACGTCGTCAGGAGAAACTATTTCCGTTCAAGAGCGTCGGCTGAAGGAGCGGCGTTCGCGGACGCACTGAAACAGACCGGTTCAAGGCGGTTCTGCTTTGTGGTCGCCTTCAACACGCCCTGGGTTATCGATGCGATGACGAAGGCCTGGTCGATGTACTCCAAGAACATGACGCTTGTGGTCATCGACAATTCATCGAACGCCGCTGCGCGCGATGCCATCGCCCGCATTTGCGCGAGCCGAGGGAACAAGTATTTCGCCCTCCACAAGAACCCGGAGCGTCACCCTTCACGTTCCCATGGCGTGGCCCTGAACTGGATTTTCCATCACCTGATTTCCCCCCTCGAACCCGACCTGTTCGGCCTCCTCGACCACGACTGCATTCCGATCGCACCTCTGGACATACCAGGCGAGCTTGCGGGCAAGACCGGCTACGGCGTGAAACGCGACGCCAACAGCAATTATCTGTACACGGCCGGCCCGGCGGAATCCGGATGGTATTTCTGGCCCGGATTCTGCTTCCTGAAATTCTCGGCCGTACGAGGCCTCGATCTCGATTTCACGCCCCGCATGGAGTGGGGAATGGACACCGGGGGCGGAAATTGGCCGCTGCTTTATGCCCATCTGAAGCTGGACGATATCGCGATAGCCTACGAAACGCTGGTCACTGTCCACGCCGAAGGCACGGAGGGAAGTCACCAGTTGGTCGATGGGAAGCTGTTTCACGTCCTGGGTGCGGCCGACAGGAAATCGACGGTAAACACCGGCGGCTACGGCAAGCGGCTATCGACCTACATCTGGAACACGCATCTCGGCGGCGTCGAAGGGCGGATCTTCAACGATTTCTGAGGCTGGAACGGTTCATCGTTTCCCGGAAACGCGGAACCGCTCCATTCGTCCTGACGCAATTCCGGACGGAAAACCGTTTCACACTGGTCCTGGAATTGCCCTGAAGCACGTCGCAGAGCGGATTCATGCGACGCCTTTAGGCCTTTTTGTGCATGTCGTTGTCCCGAAACCGCTTCGCGCTTTTGGGCGACATGCCTTAGCTCCGCAGCCCCGGCGCCTCGTGCCCCGTGCGCTCGACATATTCCGTATAGCCGCCGCCATAGGTGTGGATGCCCTCGGGCGTCAGTTCCAGCACGCGGTTGGAGAGTTTCGCCAGGAAATGCCGGTCGTGCGAGACGAACAGCATCGTGCCCTCATACTGCGAAAGCGCGGTGATCAGCATTTCCTTGGTGGCGATGTCCAGATGGTTGGTCGGCTCGTCCAGCACCAGCAGGTTGGGCGGATCGAACAGCATCAGCGCCATCACCAGCCGCGCCTTCTCGCCGCCTGAAAGCACGCGGCAGCGCTTCTCGATCTCGTCGCCCGAAAAGCCGAAGCAGCCGGCGAGCGCGCGCAACGGCGCCTGGCCCGCCTGCGGAAAGGCGTCCTCCAGCGTCTGGAACACGGTGCGCTCGCCTTCCAGCAGGTCCATGGCGTGCTGGGCGAAATAGCCCATCTTAACGCTCGGGCCGCGCGCCACCGTGCCGTCGTCGGGCTCGGAAGCGCCGGCCACCAATTTCAAGAGTGTCGACTTACCCGCGCCATTGACGCCCATGATGCACCAGCGCTCGCGCCGGCGGACCTGGAAATCCAGCCCCTCATAGATGGTGCGGCTGCCATAGCGCTTGTGGATGTTCTTCAAGGTCACCACGTCCTCGCCCGAGCGCGGCGCCGGCTGGAACTCGAAATTCACGGTCTGGCGGCGCTTAGGCGGCTCCACCTTGTCGATCTTGTCCAGCTTCTTCACCCGGCTCTGCACCTGGGCGGCATGCGAGGCGCGCGCCTTGAAGCGCTCTATGAAGGCGATCTCCTTGGCCAGCATCGCCTGCTGGCGGACGAACTGCGCCTGCTGCTGCTTGTCGGCGATCGCCCGCTGCTGCTGGTAGAATTCGTAATTGCCGGAATAGGCGGTGAGCGAACCGCCATCGATCTCGACGATCTTGTTGACGATGCGGTTCATGAACTCGCGATCGTGCGAGGTCATCAAAAGCCCGCCGTCGAAGTTCTTGAGGAAGGATTCCAGCCAGATCAGGCTTTCGAGGTCCAGATGGTTGCTCGGCTCGTCGAGCAGCAGCGCATCAGGCCGCATGAGCAGGATGCGCGCCAGCGCCACGCGCATCTTCCAGCCGCCGGAAAGCTTGCCGACATCGCCGTCCATCATCTCCTGGGAAAAGCCGAGGCCATCCAGCACTTCGCGGGCACGGCCATCCAGCGAATAGCCGTCCAGTTCCTCGAAGCGGTGCTGCGCCTCGCCATATTTCTCGATGATGTCGTCCATCTCGTCGGCGCGGTCGGGATCGGCCATGGCGGCCTCCAGCTCGCTCATCTCGCGGATCAGCTCGCTTACCGGCCCGGCGCCGTCCATGGTTTCGGCGACAGCGCTGCGGCCGCCCATCTCGCCGACATCCTGGCTGAAATAGCCGATGGTCACGCCGCGATCGACCTGCACCTGGCCCTCATCGGGCAGTTCCTGCCCGGTGATCATGCGAAACAGCGTGGTCTTGCCCGCGCCATTGGGACCGACCAGCCCGATCTTCTCGCCCTTCTGCAGGGCAGCCGAGGCTTCGATAAAGACGATCTGCCGGCCGTTCTGCTTGCCGATGCTTTCGAGACGAATCATGGATGGGTCCGGGAGACTGATGCAAAGTTGAGGGATTTGCCCGGGGCCATACGCGAATGAGGGCAGCAAGGGAATAGGGCAATAATGCAGCAGGACAAGGAAGGGCACGTGCCTACTGCCTACTGCCTACTGCCTACTGCCTACTGCCTACTGCCTGCTGCCTACTGCCTGCTGCCTGCTGCCTGCTGCCCTACCCTCACTTCGCGTCGTGGAAAATAATCCCGACCGTATGCCGCATCCCCGACCGCAAGCGACTGACCCCGTGCCTGAGATTCACCCGGTAATTGCCCTTCGTGCCCTGTACCGGGCGGTTGTGGACGGCGAAGATCACCGCGTCGCCCTGCCTCAGCGGCACCACTTCGACCCGGCTCTGCATGCGCGGGCGCTGTTCCGTCAGGCAGAACTCGCCGCCGGTGAAATCTCCCCCCGGTTCGGACAACAGGATCGCCACCTGCAGCGGAAAGGCGAGATCGCCATAGAGGTCCTGGTGCAGGCAGTTGAAATCACCCGGCACATACTGCAGCAGCAGCGGCGTCGGCCGTGTCTGGCCCTGGTCATGGCATTGTTCCAGGAACGCCGCGTGTTCGGCCGGATAGCGCTGGGCCTGGCCCATGCGCTCATTCCACGCGTTGGCGACTGAAGCGAGACGGGGATAGAGCGCACTGCGCAGGCTCGCGATCAGATCGGGCAACGGATAGCGGAAATAGCGGTACTCGCCCTTGCCGAAGCCATGGCGGGCCATGTGGATATGGCTGCGGAAATGACCCTCCTCCGGATAGAGCCCGGCGATCCGACGGCATTCGTCCGGCGACAAAAGCTTCTCCATCACCGCGCAGCCATGGCCGCTCAATTCGCCGGCCAGCGCCGCCCAGTCATATTGGGCGACGCGGGCCTCGGTCAGCCGGGCAGCCGCATCCATCGAATGAACGGTCATGCCTTGATCTCCCGTGCCGCGATTTCGCCCTCCAGCAGGGCACGCTTGCGCTCGACGCCCCAGCGATAGCCGGACAGCGTGCCGTCCTCATGGACCACCCGATGGCACGGAATGCCAAGCGCGATCGCGTTGGCCGCGCAGGCATTGGCGACGGCGCGCACCGCCCCGGGCTTGCCGATGCGCCGCGCCAGCGCGCCATAGCTGATCGTGGCGCCGGTCGGGATGGTGCGCAGCACCTCCCACACGCGGCGTTGGAATGGCGTGCCCCGGCTCATGTCCAGCGGCAGGTTGAGCCCGCTGCCGGGATTGGCGATGAAGCGGACGACGCCAGCCAGATCCTCTCCCAGCCGGCCCTCGTCGCGATGAAGCCGCGTGGCCGGAAACCGGCCGGCAAGGTCGAGCATCAGTTCGTCTTCATCCTCGCCGATCGATATGGCGCAGACGCCGACGGCGCTGCGGGCAACCAGAACCGTGCCGAGTATGCTCTCGCCGGTCGCAAAGGTGATGTCGTGCGAACCGCCCGTGCGCTTTGCGGGCAGCGGCGGGAAATGGGTGGTGGTGGTCTCGACGGCATCGAAGTTCAGGCGTTCCATCTGCTTCACTCCTTGTGGACTGTTGATGCCCGACATTAGGATCCCGGCCATCCGCGCCCACTCCGGTCCTTGCTTTCAAATCGAATATGGTTGGCATAGAAGGCCGCTCGAAAAGAGCGGCCGTCAGGCGATGCGCGTCATCGTCGTGTCGCCGAGCAGGAACACCTCGCCGGTCACCAGCCGCAGTTCCACATCGCCATTGTCGGACAGGCCCCAGCTGGCATGCCCGTCATCAACCAGCCGGCCGATACCAGCGATCACCAGCGCCTTGGCGCGGTCGGCGGAACGCTTCGGGTTGGGATCAGGCGCCTCCAAGGTGCTGCTCGGCTTGCGGCGCTGGTTCATCCCGTGCACCCCTGTCGGCGGCATCATCCCCTCCCCGGCTACAGCGCGCCGCGAAAAGTGAGGTTGATGCGCATGCGGCCAAGCAGCGCGTGCTCGCCATCCTTCAGCTCCGTGACGCCGTGGTAGCGGAGCCGCGACGGGCCGCCCCAGACGGCGACATCGCCATGGCGCAGCGCGTATCTGCGCAGCGGATCGGTGCGCTTCAGGCCGCCGAACTGGAAGGTGGCTGGCAGGCCCAGCGACACGGAGACGATCGGCCACGACAGATCGCGCTCGTTGCGGTCCTGGTGCAGCGACAGGCGGGCGCCGGGTTCATAGCGGTTGATCAGGCAGGCATCCGGCACGAAATCGGGATAGCCGGCCTCGGTGGCGGCGGTAACAGCGAGTCCGAGGAAGCAATCCGGCAGCGCCGGCCATGGCAGGCCGCTGTCCGGGTCGATGCGGTCGTAGCGATAGCCGCTGCGGTCGGTCACCCAGCCGGCGGCGCCGCAATTGGTCATCGCAACGGACATCACATAGCCGCCGGGCGTCGTCATGTGGCGGAACGGCGCCCGCGCGGTGATGGTGTCCAGCGCGGCAAGAATGGCCGCTTCAAACGGGAGTGCCGCGCCGCACAGCAGCACGGCGCCTTCGGCCATCGCCTCGCGCGGCGGGTCTTGAGGCTGAAGCCTGTCGAACAGATCGGCCATCAGCCTGCGGCATCCATGCCTGGAACTGCCTCGCGGTCGATCAACCGGCGCTTGCGGTCGACGCCCCACGCATAGCCGGACAGTGCACCATCGTTCCTGACCACCCGGTGGCAGGGAATGGCCACGGCGAGCTTGTTGGCGGCGCAGGCGCCGGCCACGGCGCGCATGGCCCCCGGCGCACCGATGCGGCGGGCGATCTCGGCGTAGGACACGGTCCGGCCGGCTGGAATCTCGCGCAGCGCCTGCCAGACGCGCTGCTGGAAGGCGGTGCCGCGCACGTCGAGCGGCAGATTGAGACCAAGGCCGGGCGCCTCGACAAGGCCGACGACGCGGGCCACCAGCGCCTCATAGTCGCGGTCGGCGCCGACCAGCCGTGCCCTGGGAAAACGATCCTGCAGATCTTCGACCAGTTCGCCCGGATCATCGCCAAGCAGGATCGCCGCCACGCCCTTGCCGCTCGACGCAACCAGCACCGCGCCCAGCGAGGACTGGGCAACGGCAAACCGTATCTCCTCGTTCTCGCCGCCGGCGCGGTAGCGCGAGGGCGTCATGCCCAGCATGTCCGTGGACTTTTCATAGAAGCGGCCGCTGGAATTGAAGCCGGCATCGTAGATCGCGGCGGTGACACTGGCGCCGGATTCCAGCCCCTGCCGCACCTTCGCCGCGCGCTGCGCGGCGGCATAGGCCTTCGGCGTCAGCCCGGTCGTCGCCTTGAACAGGCGGTGGAAATGGCTGGGGCTGCGCCCGACCGAGGCGGCGAGCATGGCCAGCGATGGCTCTTCCTCGCTCTGTTCGATCAGCCGGCAGGCGGAAGCGATGATGGCGGCGTCCGCCCCATCGGCCGCAAGCTCGTCCGGCCGGCAGCGCTTGCACGGCCGGAAACCCGTCGCCTTCGCTGCCTGCAGCGTGGCGTGGATCGCGATGTTGCGCGGGTTGGCCGCGCGCGATGGGCAGGACGGCCGGCAATAGACGCCGGTGGTGGCGACCGAATACCAGAACTGGCCGTCAGCGCCACGGTCGCGCGTAACGATACGTGCCCAGCGCGGATCGTCGATGACCGCCAGCGGCTGCGGAATGTCGCGGATTGCCATGTTCATGATCGTTCACCT
Organism: Mesorhizobium carmichaelinearum; assembly: GCA_943370265.1. Lineage (GTDB taxonomy): Bacteria > Pseudomonadota > Alphaproteobacteria > Rhizobiales > Rhizobiaceae > Mesorhizobium > Mesorhizobium carmichaelinearum_A. Next base: position 50,988 of record CALRQH020000001.1, on the reverse strand, counting down.
CTTCGATGGTGTCGCATCAGGCTCTCCCTCAAGATGGGAGAAAAGGCCCGCGCGAACCACCCGTTTCCTGCCAAGCCGGCAGGAAACGGATGGTTCGCGCGGTACCGAAGCATGATCCCGAAAAGCGGGAACCGGTTTTCCCGGACAAACGGTTCCCGTTTGGCCAGAGATCATGCTCCAACAAAGCCCTACGCCTGCTTGATCAGGCCAAGCTGTGTCAGCGCCTTGACGCCGTCGTCGAGGCCGATCTCGGAGACGATCCTGCCGTTCTCGATCTTCAGCACCGTGGTGCCGGTGAACCGCATCTTGCGGCCGCTGGCGGCCGGCAGCGATCCGACGAGAAAGTCACTGAAGGCCGGGCCGGTATGGGTGCCGCCGCCATCCCATTGGCCGACGACATAATCGCCCTCGGCGATCAGCTCGGCCGCGCCCCAGAAACGCAGGTCGGGGAACGCCGCACGAAAGTCGGTCATGAAGGCCTTGATGTCGTCGCGGCCACGGCGCGGCTCATGCAGGGAATAATGCAGGAGCATGTCGGGCGCCGCCAATTCGTCGACGATATCGAGGTTGCAGGTCTCGCCCCAGAAATGGGTGAACCAGCGGCCGACAATGGCCTTGTTGTCGCTCTCTTTGGACATGATCGATCTCTTTCCAGTCTGTTGGATGGCCCCGCCCTGATGGCTGGGCCTGATCGATCACTAGCCCGAGCTTGATAAGCTCAAACTCCGGTTCTTGCCCTGGTATCGAAAGCAGCGTCGAGGCCATGCAATGTCCGAGCCGGAACAGCAGGTTGGAGGCCGATCCTGATTCAGCCTCGCAGCATCAACAGCCGCGATAACAGCCGCTCAATCGCCGTCGTCGGCGGGTTTGGCCTTGCCGCACTGCGCCAGCACCTTGCCGATGGCCGTACCGGAGCCTGCAAGTGGAAAACTGTTCGCGCCATATTTGTCGGCGCTGACCGTAACCTCGCCTTTCGAGCGCAGCAGGTCCAGCAACGGATCGGCCTGTCTCAGCTCGACGGTGAAATAATTGTACATGGCTTCCAGCTGAAGCGTCTTCTTCACCGTCCTGCCGCCGGCCTTGAACTCGAATGAAGCGCTGATGCCCGGCTCAATCTGCTGGCCGGCATCGCCGAGATCATAGCTCAGCACCGGCTTGGCGAAGCAGGTCAGCAGCAGTTGCGCATCGCCTTTCGGCCCGCCGCAGACCGAGGCCGTCAGCACGCTGCCGCCTTCGTCTTCCTCCATCCTGGCGTTCCAGCCGCAGGACGCGGCAAGCGCCGGCTGCCCCGCCAGCAATGCCAGCACGGCGCTCCCGATCACGACCGCCTTGGTCCCCATGATTCTCCTCCCCGACAATCCCAGCATTTGCCGCATCCGCCTTGAGCATATAGGACGAATGGCCCCGTGGCATCGCCTGTCGTGGCGAGATGCCGAGGGGTTCGGCTCGATTGTCCGGGAGAATGGCTTGCGTTCCTATGTTCGACTGTTCTGGCTGGCGGCCGGGTTGGTATTCCCCTCAATTCCGGCGCATGCCGAGTGGAAGCCCATCGAGAAGGTCGAGACCTACGCCATATCGGGCCAGACCGGAGAGCAACTGTACCGTTCGATCGGCGAGAACGGGCCGATGATCCGGGGCGCCAGGACACGCACCATCGCCTACACCAACTTCAAGCTCACCTGGGTCAGGGATTACCAGCACAGGGGCAAGGATTGTGTGCTGGCCTCGGCTAAGCCGAAGCTCATCATCACCTACACCTTGCCGAAGCCGGCCGCTCCGCTGCCGCCGGCCGTCCACAAGAGCTGGGACGCCTTCATCGCCGGCATCACCGCGCATGAGAAGGTGCACGGCTCCGGCATGATCCAGATGGTCCACGACATCGAGGCGGCAACGATCGGTCTCACGATCAGCGACGACCCAGAATGCAGCAAGATCAGGGACGAGGTCGTGAAACGGCTCGACGCGATCTCGAAGGCGCGGGTGCAGGCCAGCCGCGATTTCGACCGTGTCGAATTCGGCCAGGGCGGCAATCTGCAGATGCTCGTGCGTGACCTGTTGATTGGTGGATAGTCGAAGGCGACAAGTTCGACACAGCGCCGGTGCGAAGGATCGCCACATGGGAAAAATTGCGCATCGCGACGACGTGCCCGCATCGCCATCTCGAATCGAACCGGCAGTTCGGCAAGATCGTCGTCACGCTCTGACAGGCCAGGCGGCCAGAGCGTGAGATGACCGGTTACCGGCTGAGGTCGAGCGCGGCGGTGAGATCGCCCATCGGGGGCTCGCCATTGGCGGCAAGCGCCTTGTCGCGGGCGACGAGGCCCGGCAGCACCGGCAAATCGTAGCGCGCGGTGATGAAGCGCAGGATCGACGCAGTGTCATATTGCGTGTGATCGACGGTTCCCATCCTGGCATAGGGCGAGATGACGAAGGCAGGGATGCGGTTGCCCGGACCCCAGCGGTCGGCCTTCGGTGGCGCGACATGGTCCCAGAAGCCGCCATTCTCGTCATAGGTGACGACGACCAGCATGTGGCCCCATTGCGGGCTCTTCTCCAGATGCGAAACGACGTCGGCCAAGTGCCGGTCGCCGCTGGCGACATCGGCATAGCCGCCATGTTCGTTGAGATTGCCCTGCGGCTTGTAGAAGGTCACCGCCGGCAGCTTGCCGTCATCGATATCCTTGATGAAGGCAGCGCCGTCCATGCCGCCGTCACGCAGGTGCGCGGCCCGCGCGGCTGTGCCCGGCGCGTAAGCCGCGAAATAATTGTAAGGCTGGTGGTGGAACTGGAAGTTCGGCACCGGCGTGGAGTTCTTGCCGTCCAGCGCCACTTGCCAGGCACCGGCGTACCAGGCCCAGTTGATGTTCTTCAGCGACAGGAGATCGCCGATGGTGATGTCGTGCTGCGGCGGCAGCGTGCTCGCAACGGATGGGTCGGCGAACGCCGGATCGCCGCCCGCCGCCGGCTTGTTGGCGCTCGGCTGGTAAGGCGGCTGCATGGTGTTGACGGCATAGAAGTCGGGCGTGATGGCGCCGTCATTGACGAATTTCGGCACGCCGCCCAGCGCCGAGGGCGGCGAATTATCAGCCACCTTGAGCGTCACGCCGTCCGGCTCGACCACGGCGATCTGGCCCTTCACCGGGCTGGTGTCGGCATGGGGATAATATGGCGTGCAGGCGCAGGCGAGCGCGAAATGGTTGAGGAAGGAGCCGCCGAAGGCGCCCTGGAAGAAATTGTCGGCCAGCACGTATTTCCTGGCCACCGCCCACATCGGCAGACCCGACCCGTCATAATGGCCCATGACCAGGCCGCCTGAATCGGCCCAGGCGGCGAACTTGTCGTTCTTGCCGCCGTCGATCTGCATCTGCTCCTGGTAGAAGCGGTGCCAGAGGTCGCGCGTGATCACGCTCGTCTTCTCGTTGAACCCGCTGGGGTCGTCGATGGCGAAGCTGGCATTGGCCAGATGCGCCGACTGCGCCTCGGTCACCGGCGGCGTCACCCCCTTGGCGGTCAGGCCGCCCCAGGCCGGCGGCAGTTCGGCAAGCGGCTGGCCGTCGCGGTCGAGCTGGCGCATCTGGTCGGCGGTGACATTCGCCAGCCCGTTGGCGCCCGGAAAGCCGCCATAGAGATTATCGAAGCTGCGGTTCTCGGCATAGACAACGACGACAGTGTCGATCTTGTCGTAGCCGGGAGGTGCGGCGTTGGCGACCGACGCGAGAGCGGTGGACGCGAGGCAGATGGAGAAAAGCGACCTGATCATGGGAGATGCCTCATGGCGGGGCTAGAGGAGCTTGATGACGCTAGGACCGGCACTTGTCAGCTTTGTGACATGTGTCTGGATCAAAGGAAACGTATGCGGGACAGCGCCCCCCTCTGTCCTGCCGGACATCTCCCCCACAAGGAGGGAGATTGGATGTGGCGTCGGCTTTCGCCAATCGCCAGCGTCTCAAAAAGGCTCGGTGGCGGAAGCTGGCAATCCCCCCGTGAGGGGGAGATGTCCGGCAGGACAGAGGGGGGCGCGACACAACACTGCCTATCCGGATACAAAGCAGTCACATGCACGGTCATCAATCCGTAGCAATCCACATCCCTAATCCGCCCACATCCCTAATCGGCCCACATCCCTAACCGGCCCACATCCCTAATCGGCAAAGAGACAATCGGACCAGTCAAAATGACAGCGCGACAATGGAAAGGCCGATCCATCGCAGCCGCATCACTGTTCGCCCTCGCCGCAATCCTGCCCGGCAATTCCCTTTCCGCCGGAACCGATCGCCTCCACCCCGGCCCGATGTCGCGCGCGGACGCCTATGCCCGGGCCGCCGCCCTGACCGAGCTCGGCCGAAAGCTGTTCTTCGACCCTGGGCTGTCGGCCTCGGGCAAGCAGGCCTGCTCGTCCTGCCATGATCCGCACCATGCGTTCGGCCCGGCCTCGGCGGCGCCCGTCGAGATGGGCGGGCCGCATCTCGATCAGCCCGGGCTGCGCGCCGTGCCGTCGCTGCGCTACATCCAGGCGGTGCCTGCCTTCAACGAGCATTTCCATGATTCCGACGACGAGGGCGACGAGAGCGTGGACAACGGGCCGACCGGCGGCCTGACCTGGGACGGCCGCGTCGACCACGGGGGGGACCAGGCAAAAATCCCGCTGCTGTCGCCCTTCGAGATGGCCAACAAGAATGCTGGCGCAATCACCGCCAATCTGCGCAAGGCCGCCTATGCGGACGAATTCAGGGCGGCCTTCGGCGACGCGGTATTCGACAGCCCGGACGACGCGGTCGATGCCGCCGCCGAGGCGCTCGGCACGTTCGAGCAGAGCAGTGCCGACTTCTATCCCTATTCCAGCCGCTACGACGCCTTCCTCGCCGGCAAGGCGACGCTGACCGCGCGGGAAATGCATGGCCTCGACCTGTTCGAGGATTCCGCCAAGGGCAATTGCGCGAGTTGTCATCTCAGCCGCCCAGCCAATGACGGCGAGCCGCCGCAATTCACCGATTTCGGCTTGATCGCCGTCAGCGTGCCGCGCAACCCGGCCATATCAGCCAACGCCGACCCCAACTATTTCGATCTCGGCCTGTGCGGTCCGCTCAGGACGGATTTCAAGCGCCGCGCCGACTATTGCGGCCTGTTCCGCACGCCCTCGCTGCGCAATGTCGCGCTGCGAAAGAGCTTCTTCCACAACGGCACTTTCCACACGCTGCGCGACGCCGTCGCCTTCTACGCCACACGCGACACCGACCCCGGCCACTGGTATCCGAAGAACGCCGACGGCACGGTGCGGGTGAATGACGATTTGCCAAAACCCTACTGGGCCAACCTCAACCAGGACCCGCCCTTCGGCAAGAAGCCCGGCGACAAGCCGGCGCTGACGGATGCCGAGATCGACGACATCGTGGCGTTCCTGGGCACGCTGACGGATGCGGATCAGGTGGCGGGCGCGCAGGCGGCGAAGTGAGCTCGGGACACGCAGCGAGCTCGTCCAGTTGCTTCCGCTTCACGATGGCGGTTCAAAACGCCAGGCACAAAAACAAGCGCCACGCCGGCGTTTGATGGAATGTTCTGTCAGCAGTCTCACCACCCCGCTCTTTGCCGCCCCGCTCCGCGCCGCTACACTGGCCGCTTCCCACCCGAGGAACGCCCATGATCGTCCAGGCTTGCATCAACGGCGCCCGTTCCGGCGATTTCCACCCCAAGCTGCCGCTCACCGCGCAGGCGATGGCCAGCGATGCCGCCGCTTGCATTGCCGCAGGCGCCGCCGAACTGCACATCCACCCGCGCGGGACCGACGGGCGCGAAAGTCTGGCGGCAGTCGACGAAACCGTGCTGGCCGTGCGCCGGGCTTGTCCGGGCACGCTGATCGGCGTGTCGACCGGCGCCTGGATCGAGAATGATGTGGCGGCCACCCGCAAGGCGATCGCCGGCTGGCGCGAACGGCCCGATTACGCTTCGGTCAACCTGTCGGAAGAAGACGCGCCGGCCGTCATGGACCTGCTGCGGAAACATGGCGTTGGCATCGAGGCGGGGCTCGCCACCGTCGCCGACGCAGAGCGCTTTGTCGGCCTTCCCGACCATGATCGCGTGCTGCGCATCCTCATCGAGATCGACATTCAGGACCTGCCCGCCGCGCTGAAAGAAGCCGACGGCATTGCCGCTGTGCTCGAACGCGCCGGGGTGCGGCGGCAGATACTGCTTCACGGCGTCGACACGACCGTCTGGCCGTTCGTGAAGCTTGCGCATCAAAGGCGCTGGTCGACGCGCGTCGGGCTGGAAGATGGCAAGACGCTCGCCGATGGAACCGTAGCGAAGGACAATGCGGCGATCGTTGCAGCCGCCGTCGCGATCTTTCGCGGCGCGCCCGCGGGCTGACGCGCTACTTCACTTCCTCCTCGGGTGCCAATAACCGCAGCACCAGCGCGGCCAGCGCCACCACCGGCGGGATCACAAAACACCAGACACTGGCGAAGGCGAAGCCGAGCGCTGCCGCGCCGCAGCCGATGGCGAACACCGCGACGGCCGCCGCCATGCGCTTGAGGCGGGCAATAATGGCCGGCCGGCCATCCGGCGTCACACCGCCCAGCAGGTCGCCAAGGTCGATCATGATCTGCGTCGTCGTGCCGGTCATCAGCGTCGACGGCGGCGCGGCGGAGAGATGGATGCGATGCACCGCATTCTGGATCGCCATCGCGGCGACCAGCGTCATGCCGGTGACGATCGCGGCCAGGCTGTCGCCGCTGGGGAAAGGCCCAAGCCTGATCGCCAGCGCCGCACCGGCAATCAGCAGCGCCAGCTTGACCGCCAGCAGGATGCCGAGCGCCGGCAGCTTGCGCTGGCGCAAGCGGTTGCCGATCAGCCGGGACAGCATGACGACGACGCAGAACACCGGCAGCGCCAGCAGCTTCGCCACCACGCCGGAAATGCCCAGCACCAGCGAGGCGCCCAAGGTCACGAAATTCCCCGTGACATGCGCGGTGAACAGGCCCTGCAAGGCCAGGAAGCCGGCCGTATCGACATAGCCGGCATTGAGGCTGAGCAAGAGCGGGAGGGTGGGTTTCACTGCGGCGTTTTCCGTGGAGGTTTCGCCGCAAAGTGTCACATCTTGGACGGTCTCTCCACCGCGAATGATGGCAGAAAATGCCAGCCCTTTGTTCAGCCTGCAGGGTCACCCCATGAAGATTCTTGCAAAGAAGGCCACCCCCTAGCGCATATGGCGTTCCCCACTCCGTCTCGGCTTTGCTACGCTATGCACCTATCTTCTGTGACTGGCATGACTGATCGGCCCGAGGCTTGATTGCCACGTGGTTCCCCCAATCCGTCGCTGCTTCGCAGCGCCACCTTTCCCCCCTCCGGAGGGAAAGGAAGGGAGCGCTGCTGGACGAACGTTGACGGCAAAAAGCTTGGCGCCTTTCCTCTACCCCGTCGATCGGGGGAGAGGTTGGCTCGGCGAAGCCGGGACGGAGTGGGGGTCGACCAGCGCAGCATAAGACAATGCATGCGCCAAGCTGCCATGCACGCTATCGCCAAAGACGGGCCGCTTGGCCACCCTCGCCGACCGCCTAGAACCCATTGCCGGCAGACGCGACGCGGCCTGACGAACCCGCGCGCGGTCCCTTGCGGAACAATTGCCGTGCGGGCACGTTTGGCAGTGTTTCGGAGAAATGGTCTCCGACAAGGCACGGAGACGTTAGATGTCACTGTCTGGAACGGGAACGCGCTACGGCAGCCTTGCCCAGGCGCTCCACTGGCTGACGGCCGTGCTGGTGCTCGCCGCCTTTCTGGTATCGTCGGGTGGGCCGCCCGAGCGCGTCTACTCCGCGGCCAGGGCGTCGAACCTGCTGCTTCATGAGTCGCTCGGCTTCGCCGTCTTCTGCCTTCTGGTCATCCGACTGGCCTGGCGTCTGTTTGACCGCATTCCGGATGCGCCGCCCATGCCCGGTTGGATGGACATCGCGTCAAGGGCAACGCACTGGGCGCTCTACGCGCTTCTGTTCGCGGTGCCGGCAACCGCGATGCTCGGCGCATTGTTCGGCGGTCATCCCATCACCGTCTACGGCATTGGCGCCATCGGTCCGTTTTCCGGCACCTGGGGCGCCCCGCTGGCCGCAATCCACGGCACGCTTGGCGACATCATGATGTGGCTCGCCGGCCTGCATGCCGCCGCCGCCATCTTCCACTATGTCTTCCTGCGCGACCGCGTGCTGAGCCAGATGGTGCCGGGCCTGCCAGATCCCTCCAGCCAAGGCGGCTGAACGCGCTCCTTCACCCCAGAAGAATGCGGATCGCCTGGTCGACCACCGGGTGCAACCCGCTGGCCTGGAAGGACAGGCGGTTGCCGGAGCCGACATTGCTGGTCATGGCTATGCTCAGGTGCGATTGCGGGTCGTGCAGCATGACCGAGACATAGCCGGGGATGCTGCCCTGGTGGCCGTAGAAGGCGCGGTCGGCATAGGCGCTCTGGAACAGGCCGGCGCCCGTCTCGCGCATGCGCGTGCCCGGAAAGCTCACCGGCGCGCGGCTCCCGAACATCTCGGCGAAGAAGACGGGCGATATGACACGGCCGCCGAACAGCCCGCGCATGAAGCCCACCATGTCGGTCGGCGTCGACACCATGTCGCCGCAGCCATAGGCGCCGCTGAACGGAAACGAATCCGACGAATCCTGCAGCTTGTCCGAATAGGGCAGCACGCCGTCCATGCGCCACATCTCGCCGCCCGAGGCGAGGTCGGTCGGCGCGCCCGGGGCCGGCGGCGGCCGGTGGTAATAGCCGCGCACCATGGATTTTTCCGGAAACGCCTCGGTGGCCGGCGACCATGTGTTCTTCAGGCCCAGCGGCTGCAGCACGGCGCTGCGCACGTAGCCGCCCAGCGACTGGCCGGAGACGGCCTCGATCAGCATGCCGGCCAGCACATAGCCGGTGTTGTTGTAGACGGCGGGACCGCCCGGCGACTTCGGCTTTTCGGAAGCGAATGCGATGTCGACCAGTTGCCGAGGCGTCCAGCGCCGGGTTGGGTCCATGGGAATATAATATTCGAATTCCGGCAGGCCGCTGCGATGGTTGACCAGCTGGCGCACGGAGATATCCCCGGCGCCGGGCAGGTCGGGGAACCAGCCGGAGATCGGCGCGGACAGGTCGAGCTTGCCGTCCTGGGCGAGCTTGACCAGAGCGGCGGCGACGAAGGTCTTGGTGCAGCTGCCGATCTTGAACAGCCGGTCGGGCAGCACGGCCACGCCCTGCTCGCGGTCGGCAAGGCCGGCGGTGACGGCGACGGGCGCCGCGTTGCCCTTGGCGTAGGCCAGCGATGCGCCCACCGCGCCATCGGCGAGGTAGCCGTCGAGGAGGGTTTTCAGGTCTTTCAGCATGGTGGCCTCGCTTTTGTGGAGCATTGGTCTACGCAAATCGGCAGGCGTTGTGGCTTGTGGAAGGCCCCTCATCCGGCCCTTCGGGTCACCTTCTCCCCGATGGGGAGAAGGTGACCGCGCAGCGGCCGGATGAGGGGGACACCCGACGCGATTAGCCTCACTCCGCCATATCAACGGCGGCGAAATTCTGCCGGCCGAATGGATCGAGCACATAGTTCAGCACGCTCTTGCGCACCGGGATCGCCACCATCGAATGGGCGATCGGCGCCACCGGCACCTCGACCTTCAGGATCTCCTGCGCTTTCTGGTAGATCGCGGCGCGTGCTTTCGGATCGGCGGCAACGCGGCCTTCATCCAGCAGCTTTTCGAAATCCTTGTCGCACCAGCGCGAGCGGTTGGAGCCGCCCTTCACGCCGTCGCAGGACAAGAGATAGCTCAGCATGTTGTCGGGGTCGCCATTGTCGCTGCTGCCGCCGAGCAGGAACGTGTCCTGCTCGCCCGCCGCCGTGCGCTTCAGGTACTCGCCCCACTCGAAGCTGACGATATCGGCCTTGACGCCGACCGCCGCCCAGTCGGCCTGGATCATCTCGGCCATGCGCTTGGCATTGGGGTTGTAGGGCCGCGACACCGGCATCGCCCACAGGCTGATCTTGAGGTCGCTTTCGTGGCCGGCTTCCTTCAGCAGTTTCTTGGCGCCATCGGGATCATAATCGATGCCGGCATCCGTGACCGCGCCGAGCTGTGCCGGCGGCACCACGCTTCCGGCCACCGTGCCCGCGCCCGCATAGACGGCCTCGACGATCGCCTTGCGGTCGATGGCCTTGGCAAGCGCCATGCGCACGCGCACATCGCCCAGCGGCTTGTGCTCGACATTGAAGCCGAGGATGCCGATGTTCTGGCCCTTGAGGTCGAGCACATTGATGTCGGGATCATCTAGCAAATCGGCGACGGCACTTGGCGGCGGCGGTGCGGCGACCTGGCATTCATTGGCCTTGATGCGCTCGACGCGGGTCGTCGGCTCCGGCGTGATGGCGAAGACCAGCGTGTCGATCTTGGGCGCGCCGCGCCAATAGTCCTTGTTGGCGGAATAGCGGACCTGGCTGTCGGGCACATAGGCATCGAGCACGAACGGGCCGGTGCCGACCGGGGCGCTGTCGATCAGTTCCGGCGTGCCGGCCGCCACCATCTTTTCGGTCTGCTCCAGCGACAGGATGGACAGATAATCGAGCGCGATGCCTGCCAGGAAGGTGACATTGGCCGACGTCAGCGTAAAGCGCACCGTGTAGTCGTCGACCTTGTCGATCTTGTCGATCAGCGTGCCCATGCCCAGCGCGTTGAAGTACTCGTAAGCGCCGCCGCCCAGCTTGTGATACGGGTTGTTTGCATCACGCTGGCGATTGAACGTGTAGAGCACGTCGTCGGCATTGAAGTCGCGGGTCGGCGTGAAGTGCTCGTTCGACTGGAATTTCACCCCGTGGCGAAGGTGGAACGTGTAGGTCTTGCCGTCAGGCGAGACGTCCCAGCTCTCGGCCAGCGCCGGCCCCACCTCGGTCGTGCCCGGCTTGAACTCGACCAGCCGGTTGAAGATCGTCTTGGCGGCGGCGTCCATGGTGGAGTCGGCGATGCCGATCGCCGGATTGAAGGTCTCGGGATTGGCCTCCGAGCAATAAACCAGGGTTTTCGCATAGGCCTGTCCGCCGAAAAGGACGGAGGAAGCCAGAAGTGACGACGTAAGGACTGCGCGCAGAGATTTCATCGCAAACGCTCCTGATGACAGTGTTGGGGTAGGCACGGCTGAAGGGACGATCGGCTGGGGATCATGGCGTCGCCGCCTGCGATCCGGTGAGGAAACGCTCGGGCGACAGCGCTTGCGCCGTCACGCCAAGCTCTACCACGTCGGCGGGCAGCGCCTCGCCGCGTATCAGCGCGGCACCGATCCGCGCCAGCGTCAGCGAGACCTGGAAGCCGTAGCCGCCCTGCCCGCCCAGCCAGAAGAAACCGTGCAGGCGCGGATCGAAGCCGGCGACCGGCGACCGGTCCGGCGAAAAGGTGCGCAGGCCCGCCCACGGCGTCGACGGGCGGCCGATGCGCATCGACGTCACCTTCTCGATGCGGTCGACGGCGATGGCGACGTCGATGTCTTCCGGATAGGCGTCGCAGGGCTCGGAATTGGTTTCGTCGGCCGGCGAGCCGATCAGTCGTCCGGCATCGGGCTTGAAGTAGAATTTCTCGTGCAGGTCGACCACCAGCGGCCAGGCGCTGATATCCGTGCCTTGCGGCGGATCGAACAGGAACGCCGTGCGCCGCTTGGGCTGGAAGCCCAGACGGGGAAGCCCGGCCAGCCCGGCGACGACATCGACCCAGGCGCCGGCGGCATTGACGACGATGTCTGCCGCATAGGCGCCGGCACTGGTCGTCACCGTGAACCCGCCGTCCTCCCGCGCAATGCCGAGAACCTCCTCGCCGGTGCGGATGACGCCGCCCCTGGCCTTCAGCGCCGAGGCGTTGGCGGCCAGCATCCTGGCCGTATCGACATCCACCGCGCCCGGTTCATAGACGCCGCCGCAGGTGGTCGAGGGATCGATGACCGGAACCAGCGCATGCACTTCCGCCGCCGTCAGCCGCCGCACGCTGGGCACCAGCGCCTGCAATTCGCCCGCCAGCCGGTCGATCGCCGCACCGTCCTCGGCACGGCCGACATGCAGCGCGCCGCGCTCATGCGCGACGAAGCCGCCATCGAAGATCGCCTTGCGGCTGGCGATCGTCAGCCCGCGCACCAGCCGGTTGCCGTAGGTTTCGGTGAACAGCGCCGCCGAGCGGCCGCTGGCGTGGTAGCCAAGCTGGCTCTCACGCTCGATGACGATGACGTCCGCTCCATCCCCCACGGCCGCCGCCAGCGACAGGCCGGCAATACCGCCGCCGATGACGACGATCTTTCGAGGATGGGCTTGTGGGAAGGCGTTCGACTGCATGGGCTCAGTCGTAAAAATAATTTCGTATGCAGTCAATCTTTAGCGGATAAGAAAACTCTGGCTCGACCACACGGCGCCGCACGTCTTCGACCGTTTCGCCGAAGCGGTTGCGCGCGCGCCGGAAATCATCGAGTGCCACATGGTGGTCGGCGGCTTCGACTATCTGGTCAAGGCGCGCATCGCCGACATGGCGATGTTCCAGGACTTCCTGCAGCGCGTCATCCTGCCGCTTCCCGGCGTCCGGGAAACCCACACCTACGCCTCGATCGCCGATGTGAAGCCGGATGCCTTGCTGCCGATTTAAGCCAGGCGTCGGCGGCCATTCGCTATCAGGAATTGAGGCGCTTCAGATCGTCCTCGCTGTACATGCCTTCATATTCCCACCGGAAATGGTCTCGCAGTGGTCTCAGACAGTCGTACCAGGTTTCCCGCTCGCAGGATTTCACTACGGCCAGCAGGCATGATTTGAGCGCCGCGAAACTGTAGAGATCCAGCATGATCATCTTTTCGCCCGGTCCCACCCGCGCCCGATTGTTAGGAGTCAGCACCACCACCTGAAACATGTCCGCGCCTTTGGCATTTGCCGGCCCAACATCGAACGACAAGCCAAAAATAACCTCTTCAGGGCTTTGGCTTTGAAAGCCCTGATCGATATCGAAATCGAACACTTGGATTTCGCCCTCGATATCGGATGAGAACGCTGCAGAGATTTTCAACGATATCGTCATTTTCGATCCGGAATTGGCGACGTCAGAACACGCAAGAATAAGACAGGTCGTTCCTGAAGTCGAATGCCAACCCTCACAACAATGCCCGCGCGCCCGCATCCAGCAGCCATTGCCGCACGGCCTGCGTCGGTTCGGGATGCTGCTGCTTCCTGGGCACCACCACATAAAAATCCTGGGTGCCGCGCATTTCGGCCTTGAGCGGCTGTACCAGCCGGCCAGCGGCGAGGTCGGCCGCGACGAGGAAGCGGCTGGCCAGCGCGATGCCCTGGCCGGCAATGGCGGCGTCGATGGCCAGCCCCGTCTGGTTGAAGCGCATGCGCCTGGCTTCCGTCGCCATCTTCAGGCCAACGGCCTTTTCCATGAATTCCGGCCACAGATTGTGCGCGTCGTGCAGCAGCACGTGATGCTGGATATCGGCGGGCGCGATCTCGCCGGCGCCGGCCGGCAGCAAGGCCGGGCTGCACACGGCGACGAGTTGTTGCGGAAACAGGAGGTCGACGACGAGGCCGGCGCCGAAGGGCGGGCGTCCCTGCCGGACCGCGATGTCGACTCCGTCGGCCTGAAAGCTCGACAGGCTTTCGCTGGCCATGATGCGCAAATCGACCAGCGGATTGTCAGTGACGAAGTCCGGCAGTTTCGGGATCAGCCATTTCGTGGCGAAGCTCGGCGTGACTGATATCGTCAGCCGCGCCGGTTCGGGGCGCAGCAAAAGCGTCGCCTCCGAGATCAGGTCGAAGGCGCGGCGGATATTCGGCATGAAGGCGCGGCCCTCGTCGGTCAGCGCCAGGCCGCGCGGCAGCCGCTCGAACAATTTTACGCCGAGATCGGCCTCCAGCCCGCGTATGTGCTGCGCGACCGCGCCCTGCGTCACGCTCAGTTCCTCGGCGGCGATACGGAAGTTGAGATGGCGCGCCGAGGCCTCGAAGGCGCGAAGCGCGTTCAGCGGCGGCAGGCGGTGCAGGGCGTCAGGCATGCAGGAGTTTTTCTACAGGTTGAATTCAGGCATTCTGGTTCGAACCATCGGAAAAAACCGGTTATATCACTGCCCGAGCCTCGAAAATACCGACTGTGAACTCGTGCCAACCCCGGGAAGGAAAAATCCGATGAGTGTAGAAAAAGTAGCTGTCGTCACCGCTGGCGGCAGCGGCATGGGTGCGGCGGCGGCAAAGCGCCTGGCTTCTGATGGATTCAAGGTCGCTATCCTGTCCTCCTCCGGCAAGGGCGAGGCTTTGGCCAAGGAATTGGGCGGGCTCGGCGTCACCGGTTCCAACCAGTCCAATGACGACATGCAGCGTCTGGCGGACCTGACGCTCGAACGCTGGGGCCGCATCGACGTTCTGGTCAACAGCGCCGGCCATGGCCCGCGCGCGCCGATCCTCGAAATCACCGACGAGCAGTGGCACACCGGCATGGACGTCTATCTGATGAACGTCATCCGGCCGGTGCGCATCGTGGCACCCCAGATGGTCAAGCAGAAGGCCGGCGCCATCGTCAACATCTCGACGGCCTGGGCGTTCGAGCCGAGCCCGATGTTCCCGACCTCGGCGGTGTTCCGCGCCGGCCTTGCCGCCTACACGAAGATCTTCGCCGACAAATACGCGCCCGACAATGTGCGCATGAACAACGTGCTGCCCGGCTGGATCGACAGCCTGCCCGCCACCGAGGAGCGCCGCGAAAGCGTGCCGATGCAGCGCTACGGCAAGTCGGAAGAAATCGCCGCCACCATCGCCTTCCTTGCTTCCGAAGGCGCCGGCTACATCACCGGCCAGAACATCCGGGTTGATGGTGGGCTGATCCGTTCGGTGTAAGCCCCTTGCGGAACGAGGGCGAGAGCGGCTTGCTAGCCTGGGCAGAGCAAATAACTTCGTCAGCGTTGGCGCTGCCCCTCATCGCCCTGCCGGGCACTTCTCCCCGTATAGTGACGGGGAGAAGGACGCCGTCATCGATGATTTCGCCAGTTGCCTACGTTGCAGGAAGAGTGCCGCCGACACGTTCAGTTCCCTTCTCCCCGTCTCTATACGGGGAGAAGGTGCCGGTAGGCGGATGAGGGGCAGCGCCAACGTTGATGACGGTCCATGCCCCGCCCCCGCTCACTTCCCCGCCTTGAACGCCCCAAAGCGGAATTCCATCGCCGCGAACAGCAGCCGTCGCAGCGTTGTCAGAAAGTGCCCGCCGGTTTCCATGTCGTATCTCCTCCCGATTTGACGCGGCCGCTCAAGCCGCAGACCCATCCAGCATTGTCCGCAGCGCCGACAGCACTGCCGGGTCGCCGTCCAGCGAACCGATCGTCTCGCCAGCCAGCGGTCGCGCCGCCGTCAGCCGCCCGGCCAGTTCGGCCGAACCGCCAAGCTCGCGCAGCACATGCGCCGCCTGCCCTGCCGGCAGGGTATTGAACCAGCGATAACCGGCCTCCCGCCGCGCGGCGGGGTCGACGGCACCCCACACCTTGACGCGGGAAATGCCGCCGTCGGGAAAGGCGTCGAGCCGCACAAAGGAGATCGGCAGAACGCCGGCCGGCAGCGGGAAGACATGCCGCGTGTCGGGCTGCAAGGGCCGGCGTGACAGCAGCGGCCGCCATGTATCCGAGTCCGCCTGTGGCATCGCCTCCCCGGACGCGCCGTAAAGCGCGATCTCGGCCGAGGCGTTGTATTTGAAATGCGCCGTGTCGATCTCGACCAGCCGCGGCGTGCCCGGCAGCGCCAGCCTGAACAGGGCATGGTCGTTGCCGTCGTCGCGGCGGCGGCGGGTCTCCCAGCCGTCGCCCATGTTGCGCCCCTTGTCGGGCCGGTTGAGCATCGCGGCGGAGGTGTAGAAACCGTCGCTGCTGGTCACCACCTGGCCGCCATGGTCCTGGCTGGCAAGGTCGATGGTCAGCCCATCGAATAGGCGCGGGTCCGCGACGACATGGCCGAAGACGCGCAACCGCGCGATGCCGCCATCCGGAAATGCTGAAAGCCGGATATGGGTGAAGCGGCGCCGGTCCGAAACCTCGAAGCGGTTATGGGTATCGCCCTTGAGCGGTGAACGCGGCACGATCTCGATCCATTCGGTGTCGCCCGATTGCAGCGCCTTGGGCCCCGGATAACCCTCGACGCCGCAGGCCTCGATGCGGCAGGTCGTCGGGAAATTGCCGGTGAAGAAGGAGGTGTCGACATCGACAGCGGTGATGATGCCGGCAGCCCCCAGGCGGATCAGCGCCCAGTCATGGCCGGGCTCGCGCCGGCGCCTGGTTTCCCAGCCGTCGACGATCTCGCCGCGCGGGCCATAGTTGCCCGGCACGAAGGCCGACGGCGTCGGCGTCAGCAGGCTTTCCTTCTCGCCGAAGGATTCGTCGCTGGCCGCGAGCACGCTGCCGCCCAGCCAGCGCGAGGCGAGGTCGACCTCGGTGGCGAAGTTCTCCTGCAGCCCGGGCATCGCATAGGCATCCTCGGCTGCCTTGGTCTTGCCGATCATGTTCATCGACGGGCCCCCACGCGCAGCGCCGGGCTCACAGGGCGGGGCCTGAGCCCCAGCGCTTCCGACAATGGCCAGCCGATGATGCGCTTGGCGTCGGGCCTGGCGTAGGTCGAGACCTTGCTGGTCTTGAGCCCCAGTCCAACCAACGCCTCGGCGAACCGCACGGCGGCGGCGACACCGTCGATGACGGGCACGCCGAGTTGCGAGGTGATGGCGTCTTCCAGCCCGGCCATGCCGGCGCATCCCAGGCAGATCACCTCGGCATGGTCCTGCTCGACCGCCTTGCGCGCCTCTTCGACAATGGAGCGCATGGCGCCGGCCGGGTCCTGGTCGACCTCCAGCGTGCTCATGCCATTGGCGCGCACCGAGGCGCAGCGGTCCGACAGGCCGGAGAGCCGCAGCCGGTCCTCGATCGGCGGCACCGACCTCTGCAGCGTGGTGACGACGGAATAGCTGCGGCCGATCATCATCGCCATATGGGCCGAGGCCTCGCAGATCTCGATCACCGGCTGCTCGATCAGTTCCTGCAGGCCGTCGCGGCCATGCTCGCCGAAGCCGGCCATCACCACCGCGTCGAAGGGCTCGTCATAGGCAAGCACCCGGTCCATCACGGCGACGGCGGAGATGTAGCTCTCGAAATTGCAGTCCACCGCCTCGGCGCCGAAGAACGGCGTCAGCGTGACGATCTCGGTGCCCGGCGATGCGGCGCGTTTTGCGGCCTCGTCGATGACATCCGACATTGACTGGCTGGTGTTGACGTTGACGACCAGGATCTTCATTTCAGGCACTCCTTTTCAAGTCTTGGATCTCGCCGGCGGCAACGCCATCACGAGCAATCAATGCGCCACGCGGCCGGCCGAATGGTTCGATGCGGCGGCCGCGCAGGAAGGTTTCCCGGACAACGCCGGTAAGCTGCCTGCCGGCATAGGGCGTCACCGGATGGCGGTGATGCAGACGGGCCGGATCGACGGTGAATTCCTCATCGGGCGCGAAGAGCGCGAAGTCGGCGTCGCCGCCGACGGCAAGCCTGCCCTTGTGCGGCAGGCCGGCGAGCTCCGCCGGGCGCTCGGCCATCCAGCGCACGATGTCGGCCAGCGAATAACCGCGCTTGCGCGCCGCGCTCCACATCACCGGCAGGCCGAGCTGCAGCGAGGAGATGCCGCCCCAGGCGGCGCCGAAATCGCCGGTGTCCAGCACCTTCATGTCGGGCGTGCAGGGCGAATGGTCGGAGACGATCATGTCGAGGATGCCGTCGGCGATACCGCCCCACAGCCGCTCCTGATTCCTGGCCTCGCGGATCGGTGGACCGACCTTGGCGGCGGTTTCGCCGTCGCCGATCGCGTCGGCCGACAGGGTCAGGTAATGCGGGCAGGTCTCGACGCTGAGCCGCAATCCGTCCTCGATCGCCGAAGCAATCATCGGCAGCGCGTCGGCACTCGACAGATGCAATATATGCGCGCGGGCGCCGGTGGCACGCGCCGCTTCGATCACCTCGGCGATCGCCAGGTTCTCGATGCCCTTGGGCCGCGACGCCAGATAGTCGGCATAGCGCCTCGTGCTGATAGCGGGCATCCGCGCCGAGGCTACCGCACTCTCGGCATGGACGATGAAGATCGAGCCCAGCCCGGCCACCACCCGCATCACGCTTTCCATATGCTGCGGCGCGATACCGGGAAAATCGTCGGTGCCGGTGTCGCACAGGAACGACTTGAAGCCGAGCACGCCGGCTTCATGCAGCTTGGGCAGGTCGGCGAGGTTGGACGGTATGGCGCCACCCCAGAAACCGACATCGACATGGCATTGGCCGTCGGCGGCGTCGCGCTTGGCGGCCAGCGCCTCCAGCGTCACCGTCGTCGGCACGCTGTCCAGCGGCATGTCGACCAGCGTGGTGATGCCGCCGGCCGCCGCCGCGCGGGTCGCGGTCAAAAACCCTTCCCATTCGGTGTTGCCGGGTTCGCAGATATGGACGTGGCTGTCGACAAGGCCGGGCAGCAGCACGGTGTCGTCGTCGAGCGTGACGATCTCCCTGGCGGCGGCCGGTGCGTCGAGCGGCGCGATGCGGGCGATCCTGCCGGCGTTGACGCCGATCGAAACCGGCCGTTCGCCGTCGGGCATGATGGCGCGTGGCGCCCGGATCAGCAGGTCGAAGGATGTCATGGCGATTCCTCCCGGATGTGCGGCGGATGCATTGAATGAAGCGGAGAAGCCGGGAGCCGGTGACGGCCCCCGGAGTTCGCGAGAGCTCAGATGCTGGAGAAGCCGAGCAGCGCCTTCACGTTGGCGCTCTTGTGCACCAGTGTCACGCCGATCAGGTAGACGACCGCGCCGGTCAGCCAGGACTGCAGGGCCGGGAAGCCGATATAGTCGCTGTTGAGCATAGGGATCAGGCCGGCCGTGTAGACGCCGACCAGCGTTCCGGCGGCGAGTGCGACGACGCCCGGCCAGTTGGCGATGCCGAGTTCGCTCCAGTTGGCGACGCGGAACATCGGCCGCTTGATGCCGAACAGCCAGGGCAGCAGGAACAGGTCGATCGCCATGATCGTGCTGGCCACCGGCACGGTGGTCGAGCCGATGCTGGTGGTAAGGTTGAACGTGTCCTGCAGGTTGGGCAGGTAGAAGGTCAGCACCGAGGCGATCAGGCCGAGGCCGACCACCGTGTACTGGCGCTTCCAGCCGCGAATGCCCGACAGCACGTTCTGCGCTCCGTTAACGGCGATGTAGAGGTTGCCGTCCTGCACTGCCCACTGATTGATGACGATGACGATGATGCCGAGCAGCGCGCTGCCGAACATGGTGAAGTTGACGAAGTAGCTGATGCTCGGGCCGAAATCCGGCTGGTTGGAAAGTGCCGCGATCATGTAGCCCATGATCGGGAACAGCAGCGCGCCGACCAGATAGGATATGACGATGGTCGGGATGTTCCACCACGCGGCGCGGCCTGCCTTGGCGTAGCGGAAGAAGTCCGGCTCGTTGCCCCAGGTCGACAGGCCGACCATGGAGCCGATGACCATGAGCATGCCGGTCTTGCTATCGACATGCGGCACCGCCGCCAGCACGCTGCTGGACACAGTGGTGAAGGCGAGGATCGTGGCGAAGATGCCCCACACCAGGATCACCGGGACGGCGACGAACTGGGCGAAACGCTGCACCCCTTCGAAGCCGAAATAGGTATTGACGATCATGACGATGGCCAGCAGCGCCGTGATGGCGCCGACTGCCGGCAAGGTCATCAGTCCGCCGGCGATGTCGATGATGAATTTCACCGTGAACAGGTAGAAGGCCATGCCGTTGACGATGAGAAGCAGCGAGACGAGGCCGCTGCCCAGCGTGCCGAATATGCTGCGCGCCATGACCGAATGGGTCTGGCCGGTGACGGCGCCGGCATTGGCCGAGCCGATGCAGTAGAGGCTCATGACGCCTGCGGCGATCAGCATCGCCACCGTCAGTTCGGAGAGCGTCAGGCCCTGGAAGCGCGCGCCATAGCCGACGAGCACGGTGCCGAACACCGCCTGCATCGACAGGAACTGCGCCAGCATGCGGAAGTTCGAGCGTCGCTTGGATTGCGGCACGACGGATTCGGTATAGTCGGCAATATCCGCCTCGGTGACGGACAGCATGGTCTCGACGCTGTCGGCGATGGTCGAGGGTGGTTCGTTCGGCAGCGTCTGCCTGGGTGATATGGGAGTTTGCACGGTCATCTCAGATTCCCCTTTGCGAGGTTGTTCCCCTGGTCGACACGCTGCTCGCCTTGCCTCTAGGGCAGCATCAACGAGACCGATGCAATGTCGCCATGCTCAACCATAGAAAGGGCCTCCACTCGCCATCAACGTCCGAAAATCGAACGCGCCGCATTGACAAGATTAATGCATTTTCTTCGTCTTTACTCATACTCGAACGTTTGCGCTGCCCCTCACCCTTACCCTCTCCCCGTATAGAGACGGGCAGAGGGGTCGCCAGCGCTGGAGCGCATCTCTTCTCCCCGTCACTATACGGGGAGAAGGTGCCGGCAGGCGGATGAGGGGCGGCGCGAACTTCGGCCATTGGGCATTTCCACACGAGTTCGGCACCATCATCCGTCCGCAGCTCCGCGCCCCTCACCCCGCCCGCGACGGCTCGACGATCTCGGCGATGAACAGGTCGCGCGCCGTGTGGCCGGGGCTTTGCGGATCCGTCACCACGAACATGTTGTTGCGCGGCACATTGCCTCCCTGAAGCAGCGGCCACAGCCGTCCGGCATCGACATCGGGCTGCGCATAGCCCTCGGGCAGGAAGCACAGGCCGACGCCCAGCACGGCCAGCCGCTTGGCCTCCTCGAGATGATCCGACATGCCGGCGATGTTGCGGCCAAGCCCGTGCTCGAGCCGGAACTGGGTCAACTCGTCGCCCTCGTCGGCGCCGGTCAGCACGAAGGCTTCCACGGCAAGGTCCGCGGGCTCGGTGACGGCCTTGCCGAACAGAGGATGCGGGCGCCCGCAATAGGGCCGGTGGATCTCGGTGAACAGGTGCAGATAGGCGAGTTCGGCCCGCTTGACCCGCGACGGCGAGATGCCGACATCGATCTTGTGCTGGATCAGCGAATTGACCACCTCGGTCCACGCCGCCACCTCGACGATCAGTTCGACGGCGGGGTACTTCGCATGGAACGCCGCGATGGCGTCATCGAGCGCCGGCGCGACCAGATTGCTGACCAGCATGACCCTGAGATGCCCGCGTATCTCCGCCTTCACGTCCGACAGGCGCGCGGGGATTTCGCGGATGGCGCCGGTGAAATCCCGGCACCGCTCGGCGAGGATGCGCCCCTCCTCGGTCAGCTCGAAACCGGTCGGGCCGCGCTGGCACAGCGTGACACCCAGCCGCTCTTCCAATCGCCGCAAGGCGAGGCTCAGCGCCGGCTGCTTGCGGTTCAGTTCCTGCGCCGCCCTGGTGACGCTGCGGGCATTGGCGATCTCATGGAAGAACTTCAGCAGGTTCCAGTCGAGGTTCCTGGCAAACTGCAGGTCCCGCATCGCCGCATCCGCCTGCTTGCGTACCAATGCCCCGTCCCCTGCCCGCTGCGTGAGTTCTCAGCTTAGGCGGGGAACCGGCAAGCGGCAACGCATTCATGGTTGCTGGTGGAGGTGCGTGGTTTTCGATACCCAGCGACCAAGCGTCGGCGCTGCCGACCTCTCAGAACCCGGCTTTCCGCGGAAGCCGCTAAGCCATCCGCCGGTCCGATTCGACGCCAACGCTCGCCCGCGCCACAATCGCCTCCAGCGGCTCAGGCCTGTGCAGCAGGAAACCCTGGCCAAAAGCGACGCCCATGTCGCGGAGCATGTCGAGCGTTTCCTGGCGTTCGATCTTCTCCGCCACCACGCCGCAGCCTAGGCTCCTGGCAATGCTGGTGATAGCCGAGACGATCTCGCGGTCAAAGCCGCTCTCGGCGATGTGCTCGATGAAGGAGCCGTCGATCTTGATCGTGTCGACGGGAAAGCGGCGCAGATATTCGAACGAGCTCATGCCGGCGCCGAAATCGTCGAGGCTGACACGGCAGCGCCGCTCGCGCGCCTTGCGCACGAACTGCTCGGCGGCGTCGAAATTGGTGACGGCCGCCGTTTCGGTGATCTCGAAGCCGATGCCCGGATGCGGCGCCCCGGTCTCCTCGATGACGCCGTCGACGAAGTCCCACAGAAGCGGGTCGCTCAGGGTTTGAGCCGACAGGTTGAAGCCGAGCGTCAGCGCGCCGGCCCGCAACGCCGGGCCATGCTGGGTGAGCGCCGTCCTGATGATCCAGCGGTCAAGCCGCGACGCGATGCCGAAGCGCTCGGCCACCGGGATGAATTCGCCGGGCGGCACCAGCCGGCCGTTGCGCCCGACCATCCGCGCCAGCACCTCGACATGGCGGATCTTGTCCCAGCCCTGCCCGAGCAAATGGATTTCCTGGCCGAACAGTTTCAGCCTGCCGTCTTCCATGGCATCGACCGTTTCGGCCGCGACGCGCGCCGCATTGAGGCCCCCGGAACCCGAGGCCGTCTCGGCCGAGAACACCGCGAAGCGGTTGCGCCCGGCGGCCTTGGCCGCGTAGCAGGCATCATCCGCACAGGCGAGCGCGTCGGCCACGGTGGTGGTGGCGTCGTCGACAAAGGCGATGCCGATGCTGGCCGCGAGCTTGCGCGAGGCGGCGGATCCGAGGTCGGCGTTGCGCACCGAAGCGAGCACGGCGACGGCCAGCCGCTCGGCCTGCGCGGCATCGCAATCGGGCACCAGCAGCGCGAATTCGTCGCCGCCCAGCCGCGCGGCCTGCGCGAGCGCCGGCAGGCAGCCGACAATGCCCTTGGCGACGCTCTTCAGCGCCAGGTCGCCCGCGGCATGACCGGCGAAATCGTTGAGCGCCTTGAAGTAATCGAGATCGACATAGAACACCGCCAGCGGACCCGCCGCGATATGCCCGGCCAGCAGCCGGTCGAACGCGGCGCGGTTGAGCAGCCCCGTCAGCGCGTCATGGCGGGCGGCATAGGCCAGTTCCTGCTCGCGCAGCTTGTCCTCGGTGATGTCGCGCACCGTGCCCAGGATCTGGCCGGCGGCCCCGGCGGCAATGAAGCGCACCAGCGATTCCACGTGGCGGATTTCGCCGTCGCGCCTGATGATGCGGTATTGCGAGGCCACCACCGTGTCGGAACCCGCCGGCGGCTGGTGCGCCTGCTCGGTGGCGGCCTTGTCATCGGGATGCAGGTAGGTGTGCCAGAGGTCGGCGGCCACCTCGTCGCTGTCGGCGACCAGGCCAAAGATCTCCCTTGTGCGGGCGTCCCAATAGCTCTTGTTGGTGTCGATGTCGTAGTGCCAGATGCCGGTGCCGCTGGCGGCAAGCGCCAGGCGAAAACGCGCATTGACCTGCTCGAGCTGGTATTCCGCCTGCTTCTGCTTGGTGATGTCGGTCTGGACGCCCATCAGCCTGGTGGGCCGGCCGTCCCCGTCGCGCTCGACGATCCCGCCGCGATCGAGCACCCAGACCCAATGACCGTCCTTGTGCTTGAGCCTCAGCTCCGTCTCGATATTGTCGCTCAGGCCGGCAATGTGGCGGTCGCCGCTGGCCAGTGCCCGTTCGCGGTCGTCGGGATGGGTCAGCTGGAACCAGAGGTCGCTGGCGTTGGCAAGCTCACCCTCGTCATAGCCAAGCATCCGCGCCCAGGTGGCCGAATAGAAACAGTCGCCGCTCGTGATGTCCCAATCCCAGACGCCGAGATGCGCGCGCTCCAGCGCACGCGCCCAGAACGCTCCGTTGCGGTTCTTCTTGTCGTTTTCAGCCATGCCCTGGCTTTTGCCCCGCGCCGATCATTGGCCAATGTGCACAAAATCCGACAAGAAACAGTTACCGCTAAAGCTGCATACCCGAATGATACACGAGATGCTTCCCGGGCTGGTCAGGCCGAGCTTCGCAGCATCAGCTCGGCGTTCAGCAGGATGCGTCCGCTGCCTGCTTTCGCCGCCGGGGATTTCTCGTCGAGCCTCTCCAGCAGAAGCTCGATGGCAAGCCGGCCGATCTCGTTGTAGTTCTGCGCCACCGTCGTGAGCGGCGGGCAGGCGTAGCGCGACAGCGGATGGTCGTCATGCCCCGCGACCCGCAAGTCGCAATCCGACCCATGGCCGACCTTCAGGCCCAGCTGGTAGGCAGCGGAGATCACGCCGAGCGCAACGCGGTCATTCGCGCAAAGCACCGTCCTGGTCGCAAAGCCCGGCCCCTTCAGGATGCGGAGCGCCTCGTCGAAGCCGAATTTCTCGAAATCCCACGACCTCGTGTCGGTGACAGGCACGATGCTCGGCGTCATCTTGAACTGCCGCATGGCCTCGACATAGGCATCCTGCCGGGCCTGGGCGTTGTTGTTGACGAGCGGCATGGCGAAGTAGCAGGGCGGCTCGCCGGAACGGCACAGATAGTCGACGATGAGCCGGAAACTCTGCCGGTTGTCGGTGCCGACGAAAGAAGACGTCTCGTCCAGCGGCGAGTCGACATAGATCAGCGGGATGCTCGCTCCAAGCTCCGCCAGGATGCGATGATGTGACCGCACGCCGAGCGGCGCGATGATGGCGCCGGCGATGTTCATCGACTTGAACGTCTGGATCGCCTGGTCTTCCATTCCTGCGCGTCCGTCCGAGGACAGCACGAAGGCCAGGAAGCCGGCTTCATTGGCGATCGTCTCGATGCGGCGCGTCAGTGCCATGTAGAACGGATCGGTCGAATTCGGGATGATGACGCCCAGGATATTGCTGCGGCGCCGGTTGAGGTTGACGGCGAACATTGACGGCCGGAAGTCGGATTTCTTCAGCGCCACCTCGATGGCGCTGCGCGTGTTCTTGCGCACCGAACTGGGGTCGTTGAAATATTTGGAGACCGTCGTGCGCGACAGGCCGACAAAGGCCGAAAAGTCCTCCATCGTCCTGATCGTCTTTGCCATTCATGCGCTCCCTATTGCATGTCGCCCAAAGGTGTTCGGCGGTTTTGGGATAACGACATGCATAAAAACAAAACTTAAAAGCGCGACGCGCTTTGTCGTCTTGATAGATGAGTCACCCTTCTGCCGAAAGGCGAAGGAATGCCCTTCCCGCTCCGCGACCGCCCGACTGCTTTGCTTGGCCCGCGCTCCAGGCAAAGCCTGCATTCGGGAAACGTCACGGCGCTTGTTTTTCCCGGGCGCGAACTCAAAATTGAACATATGTGCATATTATACCTGCCAGAAAGATCGCGGTGTCAACCTCCCCTGCGGTCAAAATAGCCTCAAACAGCGTTCCGGGATCGTAAACATGCAAGCTTTACCAAGTGAACGCGCGTCCAGTTTTTGTTGACTTCGCTTTCATCGCGATCTATCCCGGCTTCACCCAGGCGCTATCGTGCAGGCTGCACGCCGCCCGCGTTCGGCTGTCAGGGGACGAGAAGGAATTGCAGCAATGAGCCTTCCCCGTAGGGTGATCGCCACCGAATCCGCGGGGCCGACGATTGCCGCCGGCGAAATCCTGGTCGAGATCATGGCGACGGACCGGGGCCTGGGCTTCCTCGAACCGCAGACGCTGATGGGCCCCTATCCGAGCGGCGCGCCCGCCATCTTCATCGACCAGGTGGCGAGGCTGGGCGGCGGCGCCGGGATCATCGGTTGCGTCGGCCGCGACGATTTCGGAACGATCAATCTGGAAAGGCTGAGGCGCGACGGCGTCGATGTCTCGGCCGTGACGGTCAGCGACCGCTATCCGACTGGCAGCGCCTTCGTTCGCTATCGGCCAGACGGCGGCCGGGACTTCGTCTACAACATCGCCGAATCCGCCGCCGGCCGGATCAGCCTCACCGCCGAGGCGCGCCGGCTGGCCGACAGCGCCGGTCATCTGCATGTCATGGGATCGGCCCTGTCCATATCCGGGCTGAAGGAGATCGTCGCCTATGCGGTCAAGGCGGTGCGCGCTCGCGGCGGCTCGACCTCCTTCGATCCCAACGTGCGCAAGGAGCTGATCGACGGCGCCGATGGCGCGCAGTTCGCCGCATTGGTCGACGATGCCGACCTGCTGCTGCCCTCCGGCGACGAGTTGCTTGCCGCCGCCGGGGTCGATGATGAAGGACAGGCGGTGAAGGCGCTGATCGCACGGGGCGTTGGCGAGATCGTGCTGAAGCGCGGTGCCGCGGGCTCTTCCCTGTTTGCCGCTGACGGCACGAGGATCGACTGTGCCGGATTCCTGGTCGAGGAAGTCGACCCGACCGGAGCCGGCGACTGTTTCGGCGCCACCTACTTGACCTGCCGGCGCAAGGGGATGCAGCCGGCCAAGGCGCTGTTCTATGCCAATGCCGCCGGCGCCCGCAACGTCACGCGGCGCGGGCCGATGGAAGGCACCGCCGGCTTCGATGTGCTCGACCAGTTCATCGCCGGCACCGCGAGGGCGGCATGATCAACCCGCTTGCAGGCCTTGCCACTGCCCGGAAGAACGGATCGCCCTACGGCATCACCTCGATCTGCTCGGCCCATCCGCTCGTCATCCAGACGGCGATCCGGCGCGCCTTCGCCGACACTGACACCACGCTGCTGATCGAGGCGACCTGCAACCAGGTCAACCAGTTCGGCGGCTATACCGGCATGACGCCGGATCTGTTCATCGCCTTCGTGCGCGAGATCGCCGTCAAGGAAGGTCTCGATCCCCGACGCATCATCTTCGGCGGCGATCATCTCGGGCCGAACCCGTGGCGCACGGAGCCGGCGGCGCAGGCGATGAACAAGGCAGAAGCCATGGTCACCGCCTATGTCTGGGCGGGCTTCTCGAAAATCCATCTCGACGCCTCGATGGGGTGCGCCGGCGAGCCGGCGGCGCTGGATGACGAGACCATCGCGACGCGGGCGGCGCGGCTTGCAAAGGCGGCCGAAAAGGCGGCGCGCGCGGCCGGCATCGCCCTGCCGGTCTACATCATCGGCACCGAGGTCCCCGCCCCCGGCGGCGTCGATCACGCGATCAGCGACCTGAAGCCCACGCAAGCAGCGGCGGCGCGCCGTACTATCGAGGTCCATCGCGAGATCTTCGCCCGCGAGGGCCTGGCGGAAGCCTTTGGCCGCGTCATTGCCGTGGTGGTGCAGCCGGGCGTCGAGTTCGGCAGCCAGAATGTCGTCGCCTACCGGCCCGACGCGTCGAAGGCGCTGACCGGACTGCTCGACGAAGAGCCTTCGCTCGTCTACGAAGCGCATTCCACCGACTACCAGAGCCGCGCGGCGCTGGCGGCACTTGTCGCCAACGGCTTTCCGATCCTTAAAGTGGGTCCCGGCCTGACCTTCGCCCTGCGCGAGGCGCTTTACGGGCTGGACCTGATCGCGTCCGACATGGTCGCCGACTACGGCGAACGCTCGCTCGCCCGCACGATGGAGCGCGTGATGCTGGCGTCTCCGGGCCATTGGCACAGCCATTACCACGGCGGCGACACCAGCCTCTATCTGCAGCGCCATTACAGCTACAGCGACCGCATCCGCTATTACTGGAGCAACCCCGCCGCCGCCGTTGCCGCCGGCCGCCTCATCGAGGCGCTCGACGGCGTCGGTATCCCCGAAACGCTGATGCGCCAGTTCCTGCCGATGCTGCCGGCCGAGCTTGGACCGGCGGGAAATCCCCAGGCCATCCTCCACGCCGCGATCGGCCAGGTGCTGGCCGACTATGACGCAGCCTGTCGCGGGCAAGGAGCCTGAGCGCCCTCGTTCAGCTCAATGGTATGCGCGGTTCCTGCACCAGCCAGAAGATCTTCTTCGGCACCAGATCGGTGATCAGGAAGTCGAAGGTCGCCGTCTTGAGCGGATCGACCTTGCCGTTCCTGAACAGCAGGCGGTCATAGGGCGACATTTCACGATAGTAGTCGGCGAAGCCGCTGGACGCGACGTAGTCCGGCGTCTTGTTGGGTTGGTCGAAGGACAGGCCGTCGTCGTCGGTACTCGGCTGGCCGAGGATCGACTGCAGCTCGAACTGGAATTCGATCCAGCCTTGCCCGCCATTGTTGAGCACGTCGACGCGCATGTTCAGCATGCCGGTGGCGAATTTGCCCGCCACGCCGAAGGGCTGGATCGGTCGCACGGCACGGATGGTCAGCGTCACCGGTGTTGCCGAATTCAGCTCCTCGGTGATCACGAACGGATCGTCCTTGGTCCCGTTGCCCGAGGCGCCGGTGATGTGGAAACCGCCGAGTTCGTCGGAAAAGGAGTAGGCGCCGCTCGTCAGGACCGTCTGCCCGTTCGCCGGCATTGGAAGCGCAGCCAGCAGCAAGGGAGCCAGCCATGCCATCGGACAGATCCGGCCGGCCGGGAAGAAAAGGCGCGTCGACGAAAAGCCAGATGGCCCGGAAATGCGCATGGAACCAGTATGGCCGATAAGCTGGCCGTCGAACACTCAAAAACTTGAGCGGCAGGCTCGGATGGGAAAGGATGCGACCCGCCTCGATGCGTGAGGCACCCGTGTCCATATTCCGATCAGTTCATCGCCTTGCGAAGCTTGCCGGGGAAAGCGGCGTCACCGCGCAGGTTGATCGATACCCAGATGTTGGGATCCTGCTGCGACTGACGCTTGAGGAAATAGTAGCCGGTGGCGTCCCATGAGCGGATGTTGTCGACGAGGTTGTCGAGGATGAAATCCCCCTTGTCGGTCTTCACCGTCAGGATGGCATGGCCTTCGCCATGCAGGTCATAGACAACCGTCATCAGCAAGGCCTGCCGTGGAAATCCGGCGTCGAGAAGCAGCTTGCGCTTGAACAGCGCGTAGATCTTGCAGTCGCCCTTGCCGTCGACCGGATAATCCCAGTGATCCTGGATGGTGCCCCAATGGTCGAGATTGCTCTCCGGCACGATATAGCCGTTCACCACACGGTTGATGCGGTCGAGCGTGGCCCATGTCCGGGGCGTGAGTTTCAAGTCCACGGCAGGAAGCGCCTGGACTTCGCATTGGTCGGGACGCCGGCCGCAGAAATCCACCCAGCCATAGGGAATGCTCGTCTTTCCGCCCACGGCCGCGGCTGTCGCCGTGCCCATGGCGGGACTGCGGGGCTGTGTCGCCTCGAAGGCGATAGCGTAGCTGTTGAAGGAGGAAGGATAGGCTTGCGTCGCCATTTGCGGCCCAACGGATCCGGCATTTGCCAGCGACACAAGCCCGAGAAATGTCCAGAAAACCCCGGCGGCCAACCGACGCAACATCACCATTTCCCGTCAGGCTCCAACCCTTGTCCTGACGGGAGCAAAAGCGAAAATGGCAGCCGGCGTCAATTAAATGTTTAATAAAAGGTTAACGCTGAACCACTTCGACCCCGACAATTGCAGGGAATTAGCGTGAAGCCGTCCTTACCCCGGAAGCGTCGTTTTTAGCGACCAAAGCCAGCGACCGAAGGGCACCGCATCCGGCGCCTGGCGAAATCAGGTGGGCAGGCGCGTAATCTCGACGGCGGACCTGGCCGGTTGCTCGGGTTTGCCGAATGGGCTGCTTCGCTCACAGCCGAACAGCACCAGTGAGCCCGCGACGAGGAGCATCATGCAAAAGAATCCGGCGATTGAAATGGCCTCCATGGCCAGGTGTCCTTCTCATTTGCCGCATGGGTGAGTTTTGGCACATCGCCGTTGCCGCGACGGTGAAGACTTTCACGCACTGTCGCGAAAGCCGTCATTTCAGTTGCGTGATGGTCTCGCGCCCTTGTCGATGCCGGACTGTTTATCGTCATGCCGTCAGGCAAGCACCGCCTGCGTCCAGTTTGAAACGCGCGGCGATCGCTCGCGCGACCAGTGCCGGATCCTCCCAATGCGGGTTGTGGCCGCAGTGGTCGGCGCTGACAAAGGCAGCGCCGGGAATTTCATCGCGCAGCCGTTGTTGATGCGTCGCATCGAACAGCGGGTCGCGTCCGCCGCCGATGACCAGCGTCGGCACGCCAAGCGTGCGCGCGCTGGCGGTCAGGTCGGTGCGGCGCACCTGCTCCAGGATGGCGCGCCACAGTGCCGCCGGCATCGCTGACGCTTCCTGCGCCACCATGCGCAGGAACTCCGGCGAAACCTTCGCCTCGCAGGCATGCCAATAGTCATAGAACGGGTCGGCTGACGATATCGGATCCACGAGCCCGCCGACACCGGTCACCATCGGATGATCCTCGGCGAATTCGGGCCGCAGCGTTCCGGCTAGCACCACCAGCCCGCCGAGCAGGTCGGGATTTGCAGCGGCGGTCTCGATGGCGACCATGCTGCCCAGCGAATGGCCGACCAGAACCGGCCGCTCCAGCCGCAATGCCCTGATCAGCCCGGCGATATCTTCGGCGAAATCCGCCGGGCGCACCCCCGCCGTCCCCGCGGGCGAAGCGCCGTGGCCGCGCAAATCCGGGATGATGAGACGGCGGCCAGCCAGATGCGGCGCCATCAGCGAGAAGCTGCGGCTGGTGTCGGTGAAGCCGTGCAGCAGCACCAGCGCCGGCCCCTCGCCGGCGATCTCGGCAGGCTCTGTCGAGACGCTGGCGATCTCGGCGGATGCCGCCGAGACGCCGGCGATCTCGATGTAGGCGATCTCGGCGCCGCCTACTTCCAACTTGCGCTTGGCGTGCGCCCAGCCTTGCTGGTCCACAGCCCTCACAGGCCGAGCTTCTGCTTCACGGCCTCCAGCGCGGGCTTGCCGTCGAAGGTCGTGACCCCCGCCAGCCAGGCGTCGAGCTTGCCCGGATTCTCCTTGATGGCCTTCAGCCCTGCTTCCTCCGGCTTCATGCCGTCATTGATCAGATAGCCCATGCCGACATTCTCGAAATCGACATCGAAAGCCAGATTCTTCAGCAACTGCCCGGCATTGGGGCACTCGGCGACATAGTTCTTGCGCACCTGCGTGCTCACGGTCGCGGCACCGAAATTCGGCCCGAAGAACTTGTCGCCGCCGGTCAGATATTTGAAATCATACATGCGGTTCATCGGGTGTGGCGCCCAGCCCTGGAAGACGATGAAGCGCTTTTCCTTGATCTCGTAGCCAACCTCCGAAAGCATGCCGGCTTCGCTGGACTCCACCACTTCCCAACCCTTGAGATCGAGCGACGGATCGGCGATGGCATCCATCATCAGCTGGTTCGAACCGGGCTCGATGCCGTACATCTTCTTGCCGAACTTGTCGGCGAACTTGTGCAGGTCGGCAAAGTCCTTGACGCCGGCGTCCCACACATAGGTCGGCACGGCGAAAGTGTATTTGGCGCCGGTGAGATTGACGCGCACCGTGTCGATCGAACCATCCTTCTTGTAGGGATCGAAATAGGTGACCATGGCCGGGTCCCAATAGCCGAGGAACACATCCAGATCCTTGTTCTTCAGGGATTCGTAGATGACGTTGACGCCCAGCAGCGAGCTCTCCGTCTTGTAGCCGAGCGCGTCGAACAAGGTGCGGGCCACACCGGTGGTGAAGGCAAGGTCGTTCCAGCCCGGCTCGGCCATGCGCACGGCCTGGCATTGTTCGGGCTCGGCCGCGACGGCCGGCTGCACAGCCAGCGCCAGGGCAAGCAGCGAGGCGCCCATTCCAAGGATGCGAAGCATTTTGTTCTCCTCAAATCGGTCGATATTGACCCGCTGGTCTTATTATTGTCCCACTGGTCAATTCTTGATCTGGACGGACGAAAATGTCAACGTGGATTCTGAATGAGGGATCAGCCCGTGAAGCTCACGCGCATCAGCGACATCAGGCGCAAGGAGTTACGGCAGGCGGCTTATGTCGTGCTGCAGCGCGAAGGCATTGCCGGCGCGACCATCGAGAAGGTCGCCGCCCAGGCCGGCGCGTCCAAGGGCATCGTTCTCCACTATTTCAAGAGCAAGCAGGAGTTGTTCGAGCATGCCATGCGCGAGTCGAACCTCGTGCTGCGCGACGCCGTGGTGGCCAGGCTGAAGCAGGCGCAAACGCCGATGCAGCGCATCGATGCCGTCATCGACGGCAACTTCGAACCGCACCTTTTCCAGCCCTCGCTCTGCCACGCCTGGCTGTCGCTGTGCGGCGAGGTGCCGCGCGACGAGAAACTGCGCCGCATCCAGAAGGTCATCCACGGGCGGATGCGCTCGAACCTCATGTCGGGCCTGCGCGACCTCGTTCCCGCCGAAGAGGCCGAGGATATAGCCTTCGGCATCACCACGCTGATCGACGGGCTGTGGCTGCGGCTCGGCCTTCAGTCCGACGGCGTCACCCGCGACCAGGCGTTGCGCCAGGTCAAGGGCTATCTCACCGCCCGGCTCGCGGCGGCGAAGGCCGCCGCTTGATCCATGCCAAGGTTCACGTGCTCACACATGGACGTCGCCATGTGAAAGCTCTCCTTTGTCGTCAGGGGTGACATAGGCCGCCGCGCACAGCCCCGCGTAGAAAATCACGACCAGGGGAACCACCACCGTGCCGGGCACCGGGCCGAGCGCCGCGCCGGCCAGCGCCTCGTGCAGCGATCCGGCGATGCCGGCGCCGACGCCTTGAGTCTGCAAGGCGGGTGTCGTGATCTTCAGCACCCAGGCGAGCAGCAGGATCAGGTACATGAAGATGTAGTTGCGGCGCAGCCGACGGGCGAGCGAGGCGCGCTGCGAAATCAGGAAGCGCGGCGCCCTCAGGCTCTCGCCCATTATGGTCAGCCAGTTGGAGGCGAAATCGGGCTGTGGCGAGAATATCTGGGCGAAGTAATAGCGTTCGAACTGGCGCACGCGCGCCCGGTAGACGTCGAAGAACCGGTAGCGGCGCGCCTCGATCCATAGCAGTAGTGTGATCAGCAGCATGGCGAACAGAAGCACGCCATGGTGCGCGTTGGCCGTCGACAGCGACACCGACAGCATGGCGGCGACCACGGTGATCGCCCAGTTGCTGGTGCGGTCGAGCCGGTCGCGCCAGCCGGCCATGCGGGCAATCTCGGCGCGGTGGAAATGCGACAGCGTGGTGGCGAGTTCCGAAGAGGTCAGCCCCCGCGCGAACTTGTCGGAAACCTGGGGCGGTGGCGGCTGTTCCATCGGCTTGGCAATTTCGGGCCGAACCGCCTCGGATCTGGCAGTTTCTTGTATCGTGACGATATCGGGCGTGGCCATGCTGCCTCCCGCACCATGAACGCCGACCGGCCGTTTTCCGTTCCTTGTTGTTCCAGCCGTCGGTGCCGTCGGCATTCTATACCCGCATCGATGCGCCGGCAAACTGGCGTGATGCTCACGAACGGCGAAAATGTTCACCGCGATCGCCAGTTTTTCGGGCTGCCAGCGACGGAAACGGCGGCGGCGGCCGTTCAATGCAGGACTGACCTGATTGCTTGACTCAATCGCTCGACTTGAAAGGACAAGACGTATGGATTTCAGACCAAGGCTGCGCCACGCGCTGATCCCGCTTGCGCTGCTGATCGCCTCGCCGGCGGTTGCCGCCATGAAGGGCGACACCGATGGCGACGGCAAGCTGTCGCCTGCCGAGTTCCAGGCCATGACCCGCAAGCAGATACTGCGCGCCGACACCAATGGTGACGGGAAAGTGTCCTTGGACGAGTGGAAGGCGCGGCCAGCTTCGGCCAAGATGAAGGGCGACCCCGAGAAGATGTTCAAGAGGCTGGACACCAACGGCGATGGCTTCATCGATGGCAACGAGCTCGACGCCCTGGCCAAGAAGCGCTTCGAGCGGCTGGACACCAATGGCGACAGCTTCCTTACCCAAGACGAACTCGACGCCCGCAAGGCGGCGAAGAACGCGAACGACTGACGACGCAAGTGTGCGGACAGCATGCCTTTGACCGCAGGGGAGACAGACGAGGAGCTCCTTGTGCGTATCGCGCGCAATGACCCGGCCGCGACCGCCGACATGGTCGCCCGCAAATTGCCGCGTCTGCTGGCGCTTGCCGCCCGCATGCTTGGTGACCGGGGTGAGGCCGAGGATGTCGCACAGGAAGCATTCCTCAGGATCTGGCAGCAGGCCGCGCGCTGGCAGGCCGGCACCGCGCGCTTCGACACCTGGCTCTACCGGGTGGCGCTCAACCTCTGTTCGGACCGGCTGCGGCGCCGGCGTGAAACCTATGTGGCCGAGGTGCCCGAGCAGGCCGACACCGGACCAGCCCCGGATCAGGGCTTGTTCGACAGCGAACGGCAGCGCACGGTGGAAGCCGCGCTGGCCGCGCTGCCGGACAGGCAGCGTGAGGCAATCGTGCTCCACTACTATCAGGAGCTTTCCAACATCGAGGCCGCGTCCGTCATGGAGGTAAGCATCGATGCGCTGGAAAGCCTGCTGGCACGGGCACGGCGCAATCTCAGCGCCTATCTGAAGGGGGACGACGATGAACACTGACAAGGACCGGGATCGATGACGCCCGAACGCTTTGCCGAGATCGTGGAAGCCTATGGCTCCCGCCCCGACCGCTGGCCCGAGGCCGAGCGCGAGGCGGCGCTTGCCTTCATGGAGCGAAATCCCGACGCGATCGGCAAGCTGCGCACCGAGGCCAGCCTGCTCGACGGCCTGCTGGACAGTTCCGTCGTGGCGCCCGCCAGCCGCGAGCTGCAGCAGACCATTCTTCGGGCGGCCTCCATTCGCCAGGCCGCCCCTGCCCCCAACACTGCCAGAGCCAGGCCGAAACCCACGCTCTGGCAACGGGCGGGGATCTGGGGCGCCGGCATTGTCGGCATCGGCCTTGCCGGCGCGCTGGCCGGCGCCATGACGCTGGCCATCGTCGTGCCGATGATCGGCCAGGCCTATGACGAGGGTGACGCCCACAACCTCACCGCCTTCAACGATCCCGTGCAGACGGTCGATGGGCAGACTGTGGATGAGCAGACGGTGGACGAGTGATGAGCCCGAGATCGCTGAACATCCTCATCGCCGCGTCGCTTGCCTTCAACGTGTTCTTTGTCGGCGCCGCCGGCGGCGCCCTGCTCTGGTATTCGTTCGGCCACCAGCGGCAGGCGCAGTCGGGCCAGGGCCTGCGCTTTGCCGCCCAGCACCTGTCGGCGCAGCAGCAGAAGATTTTCCGCCAGATGCTGAACCAGGCACGGCATGACGCGGCCGCCGATGTCGAGGCGGCACGCAACGGCCGCGCCCAGCTTTCCACGCTGCTCTCGGCCGATACGATCGACCAATCGGCGGTGGACGCGCAGCTGGAAGTGGTGCGCAAGGCCGACATCAATGTGCGGACCGCCGTCGAGAAGGCCGTGCTCGATTTCGCCCAAACGCTGACGCCGGACGAAAGGCGCATCTTCGTGCAGGACCTGCGCGGTCGCGGCGCCATGCTGCGCAACGCAGCCCAGAAGAAAGCGCCATAGGGCAGAACGCCGGGGATGCGAAACCCCCGGCATCTCCCTGCCCTACAGGATCAAAGGGCGCCCGCTTGACTGGCGGTTCACTGGCTGGATCCAACCACCGCGCCAACGGCGGCTCCACCCAGCCCGCCAACCACCGCACCGCCGGTTCCGGCAATGGCGGCTCCAGCCAAGGCGCCTGAGCCGGCGCCGATAACCGCGCCGGTGGCGGTGCGCATTGCGTGCGTCGAGCCACAGCCGGCAAGCGCGACCGCCATGAAGGACACGATGAGAATCCGGGACATATCCGCCGCTCCAAAGGTAGGGTTGAGCGCGGAGGGTGGAGCGACAAGGTTAACGTTCCCTTGCCGCGCGGGATACAAATCGCGCATTTCCCCAGCCGGTTTCAGGGGTGCTTACTCGCGCAGGTGTGGCCTTAAGTCGCAAACTATTGGCTTCTCATGGCAGGGCCCCGGGCTTCACTGATGCTGCGACCAACACCATATGATGGTCCACAGCCTTTTAAAACGAAACAAGCTCGCCTCGGCGTGGTCGCGCCGCGGCCTTCAGCCGGCATCGGCTCATGAACCAGGAACCTGAAAACCATCATGCGTGACAATGTCAGACCGATTTCGAAAGACGTCCCCCTCATTCAGCTAGGCGTCCATCAGTGCCGCTTCCCGGTCAGCGAAGATCCATCGGTACCCGGCGGTTACCGTTTTTGTGCCGGGCCAACGTCGATGGATCGCGTCTACTGCGATCACCACCACGGCATCGTGACTGCCGTCGACCCTCGTCGAGCCCGTTCGGGTCCCCCCGTCGCTCAACGACGCGCCGCCTAGGTTACGTTTTGCTGGGTTGAGCCCTGCGCGCTGGCGGGCTTTGCTTGACGCCCGGCGAGATCGGCCACTTCCTGACCTTGGCGCACCTGATGTCGCCATTCGCGAGAGCCGGCTCTGCAGAGGGCTGCATTGACCCATTGCGGACATTTCCAGGGAGCGTTGCCGCCTGTTATCGGGCATTCGCTCCTAGGCGATCGAGTGGCCAGACGGCCCTTCTCAGCCCGTCGATGCGGCGGTGAAAACCGCCAATTGCGCGTCGAAGGCACGCCTGAAGGCAGGCCGCGCTTCGCCGCGGGCAACATAGGCGCAGAGGTTGGGAAATTCGTTCAGCATGCCCGATGCGCTCAACCGGCGCACCACGCCGATCATGACAAGGTCGCCGGCGCTGAACGCGCCGTCGAGCCAGTCGGCATTGCCGAGCCTGTCCGAGAGCACGGCCAGACGGCCGCGTATGCGATCATCGATCAGGAGCATTCGTTGCTCGCGCCAGGTCGCATCGCCCTCCAGGAACATTGCCGTTGAACGTTCGAGGATCGGCGGCTCGACCGTGCTGATCGCCGCAAACATCCATGTGATCGCGCGCGCCCGGGCATTCGCATCGTCCGGCAGCAGGCCACGATGGCGCTCCGCGATATGGAACACGATCGCCCCCGACTCGAACAGAGCGAGGTCGCCTTCCTCATAGGTCGGAATCTGCCCGAAGGGATTAAGCGCCCGATGCGCGGGTTCCTTGATCTCGCTGAAGGACACAAGACGAACCTCGTAGGGCTGGCCGACCTCTTCCAGCGCCCAGCGAACCGGCATGTCACGCGCCAGCCCCCTGCCACGATCGGGCGACCGTTCAAAGGCGGTGATGGTGGGGGTCATCGGTTTCCTCATCTCGTCGTCTCCCCTTCGTCGATCCTGGCAATCAAAGGACGAAGGGGGAACCGGAATTCCGACATCCGGGTGGGAAGAGTTTACCGACGTTCAGGCTGCGTCACCCTTTCATGCCTATCGACGAGCCAGCGCCACGGCGTCGGGACCGGCCGGGAACCGCAACTGCCCGTATTCATCGTTCGCGGCCTGCCATACGGCCTCCGCCACGTCGGCCTCGGTCGTCACCAGCGCCGGCCGCGCGAAGGACGCGAGTATCGGCTGCGCGAAGGCCGCGTAAGGTTCTGGGATGACGTCCTCCAGGCGCAAATCCGTGTTCTGGGAGAAACGCGTCGTCGGACCGTAGCCGGGCTCGACCAGCTTGACGCGCACATTGAAGGCGCGCAGCTCATGATCGAGCGAGCCGGTAAAGCCTTCGATCGCCATCTTGCTGGCCGTGTAGACCGAAGCGAGCGGCATGGGCGCCAGCGTGACGCTTGACGTGACGTTCACGATGACGCCCGACATCTGCTTGCGGAATCGAGGCACGACGGCCTGGGTCATCGCGATCACGCCGAACGTATTGGTCTCGAACACCTGCCGCGTCTTGGACATGGGCGTGGCTTCGAGCGCGCCGATCACGCCGATCCCGGCATTGTTGACCAGCGCATCGATGGGACCGGCGGCGTCGAGCGCCGTCGCGATGCTGTCAGCGCTGGTGACGTCCAGCGCCAGCACCCTCAGGCGATCATTGTCCGGCAGGATATCCGACCGTGGCGTCCGCATCGTCGCGATGACGTTCCACCCCCTGGCCAGGAAATGACGTGCGGTTTCCAGGCCATAGCCCGACGAGCAGCCGGTGATCAGTACAGTTTTCATAGCAGTGTCCTTCAGATTTCGATGGCGCGGTTTTAGGCCAAGGAATCAGGACCATCTACGATTGAACGTCCATAATTCGTTTGCTAAAGTCCGAAAATGATCGATCCACTCTCCGAAGTCATCGCACTGCTGCGGCCGCGCGCCGTATTCGCCAAGGGCATCAGCGGTGCTGGCGTCTGGGGTGTTCGCTACACCGACTTCGGCGAGCCCAGCTTCTGCACGGTGCTTGAGGGCAGCTGTCGGCTGCATGTCGACGGCCAGGAACCCATCACGATCGAGGCTGGCGACTTCGTGCTCCTGCCCGCCACGCCCGGCTTCGTCATGTCGGGTTTCGAGCCGGTGAGGCCGGAAGTCATCGACCCCAGGGCGGCGCTGGCTCCGGTCGACGAGGTCCGTCATGGAAATCCCGACGGCGACCCCGACGTCCGGCTGCTCGGCGGCTACTTCGTCTTCGACTCACCCGACGCGGAACTGCTTGTGTCGATGCTGCCGGCGCTCGTGCACATGCGCGGCGCCGACAGGCTGTCGACCCTGACGCGTTTGGTGGGTGAGGAGGCCCGCGAACACAGGCCGGGCCGCGACCTGGTGCTCTCGCGGCTTGTCGAAGTGCTGCTGGTCGAAGCGTTGCGCTCCCTCCAGCGCGATGACACGCCGCCGGGCCTGCTGCGCGGCCTGGGAGACACCCGCGTGTCGGCCGCGATACGGCGGATGCATGGCGATCCCGCCCGTACCTGGACGGTAGCCGAACTGGCGCGGGAAGCAGCACTTTCCCGGTCGGCCTTCTTCGACCGCTTCATGCGCATCGTCGGCGTGCCGCCGATGGAGTACCTGCTCGGCTGGCGGATGGCCGTTGCAAAGGACTTGCTGCGCCGCCGCGACATGCCTCTTGCCGAGGTCGCCGAACGCGTCGGCTACAGTTCGGCAAGCACCTTCAGCACCGCGTTCAACCGGCATGTGGGTCGAGCACCAGGTGGCTACGCACGAGCGCTTGCCAGCTAAACGCTGCGGGATGTAGCCCCACATCTCGGCCATTGGAGGCAGCCAGCCGATTGAGTTCTGCCCCAAAGGCATGATCTCGAAGATGTGATCCGGCTTTCTCGGACAAACGGTACCTGTTTGTCCAGGGAACATGCTCAAGTAGGCAAATGGAGCCCGGTCTCGATTCCGTCGGGATGCAACGGGCTCCAGTTGTGACCGCACCTCGCCTTACTTTGGAATGACGCCATTGCGGAAGATGGGACAAATCGCCGTGATCAAGACCGACCTGTCCGATATCTATCTCGGCTATATCTCCTGCCTGAACAAGCAGGACTGGAGCAGGCTCGGGCGCTTCGTCGATGACGATGTCCATCACAATGGCCGTAGGCTCGGCCTGTCCGGCTATCGCGAGATGCTGGAGCGGGATTTTCGCGACATCCCGGATCTTCAGTTCAACGTCCAGATGATGATGGCCGAGCCATCCCGCATCGCCAGCCGGCTGCTCTTCAACTGCACGCCGAGGGGAGAATTCCTGGGCCTGCCGATCAACGGCAGGAAGGTCTCCTTCAGCGAGAATGTCTTCCATGAGTTTCGCGAGAACAAGATCGTGCGCGTCTGGTCGGTCATCGACAAGGCGGCCATAGAAGCACAGCTGCGGGCCCTGTCGACAGCGTAAGCTTCGCGCACCTGTCGCCATTGAGCGCCGTCCCTTTTCCTCGCAATGATACATCCGGGATCAAAGGCGGAGAGCGTTGATTTTGGAGCATCCTGTCGGACTTCTTGGCCTTGCCATCGTCGTGTTTGCATCGACCAACGTCGACGATGTCTTCGTGCTGCTCGGATTCTTTTCGGATCGAAAATTCCGCCCGCGGCAGGTGGTGATCGGCCAGTATCTCGGCATCACGGCGCTCTACGGCACAAGCGTCGTTGCCTCCTTGATCTCGCTCGTCGTGCCTGCGGCCTATATCGGCCTTTTGGGTTTTGCGCCGATCTTCTTTGGCCTGAAGCGGCTCTGGGAGTTGCGGGCCGGCCATGGAGCCGAAGATGATCCGCAAGATCATGAACGGGCGTCAGCGGGCCATGCGAACATCGTGGCGGTCGCCGTGGTCACGATGGCCAACGGTGGCGACAACATCAGCACCTACACGCCGTTGTTCGCCACGCGCACGGTCTACGAGATAGCAATCTTCGGACTTGTCTTCGCCGCCATGACGGCTACATGGCTCGCAGCCGCATACTACCTCACCAATCACCCGACGATTGGCGCACCGATCAGGCGCTATGGTCGAAGAGTGGTGCCGTTCGTTCTTGTCGCGCTCGGCGTGTTGATCCTCTACGAGGCTCAAACCATTCAGTTGTTGTATCGATAAGGTTTCCGGCCAGATCGACCCAGCGGCGGCCCTCTTCGCGAGCGCGATACGCCAGCCTCCCGCACGCTCTCCACATTCCCGCTTGACGAACATATATCCCTGCGGTTATACGTAAACCTATAGCCAGCGGGTTATCAATTGAAATGCCAAACGCTCACGATGTCCTCTTCACGACGCTTGCCGATCCGACGCGGCGGGCGATCTTCGAACGGCTGTGCCGCGAGGGAGAACAGACGGTGGGCGCACTGACGGCGCAGGCCGGCGTCTCGCAGCCGGCCGTGTCGAAGCATCTCGGCGTGCTCCGGCGGGCCGGCCTGGTGCGCGACCGCCATGAAGGACGCCAGACCCATTACAGCGCCCAGCTGGCGGCACTTTCCCCGCTGGTCGACTGGACGAAACAGATGAACGCATTCTGGGAAAGCCGGTTCGACGACCTCGAAAATCTGCTCAAGAGAATGGACCAATGACCAGCATTGCGACGGGGACGCGCTCCGTGATTGTCGAGCGCGAGATAGCCTACCCGCCGGAAAAGATCTGGCGCGCGCTCACCCAGCCGCACCTGATCGAGGAGTGGCTTATGAAGAACGATTTCGTGCCGGTCGCCGGCCATCGCTTCAATCTGCGCAAGGAGCCGCAGCCGGGCATCAGCATCGTCGTAGACTGCGAGGTCAAGGCAATCGAGCCGAACCGGACGCTGTCCTACACCTGGGACGCCTACGGCCTCGAAAGCACCGTCACCTGGACGCTCACGCCGACGCCCACCGGCACGCGCCTGCGCATGGAACAGTCGGGCTTCCGGCCGGACCAGGAACAGGCCTACCGGGGCGCCAGGAGCGGCTGGCAGCAGTATTTCGCGGCCCTGGAGCAGATCCTGGCGCGGACGGATTGAAAACTGCCGGCTGGCCGATTGCCGGGCCGCATCGACGCAACTTTGACGGGAGGTCATCTTGAACTGGAACAAATGGTTTCGGCAGATCCATCGCTGGCTGTCGATCATCTTCACGGTGATCGTCGCCGCCATCTTCGCCACCCTGGGTCTGGGCAAACAACCCGCCCAATGGGTGTATTTCCTGCCGCTGCTGCCGCTCGGCTTGCTGCTGCTGACCGGTCTCTACTTGTTTGCGCTGCCTTATGCCACCAAATGGCGTGGCAGGTCGCCAATCGGGGGATGAACGCAATGGCCGGCAAGATCACCAAGGCAAGGGCGCGCGACGTCAAGACCGCGCGGAAGGGCGATGAGGTCGTGCTGCTCTCGGGCGGCAATCCGCAAATCGCCAAGGGCGACGGCGATGCCCCGGTGCAGGCCTACATCGCCGCGATGCCGGGCTGGAAGCGTGGCCTCGGCGAGCGCCTCGACGCGCTCGTTGTTGACAACGTGCCTGGCGTCAACAAGGCGGTGAGATGGAACTCGCCCTTCTACGGCGTCGAAGGCCAGGGCTGGTTCGTGACGTTCCATGTGCTGACCCGCTACGCGAAGGTGACCTTCTTCGCCGGCATGTCGCTGCGACCGGTCCCGCCCGGCGGCACGGAAAAGAGCAAGGACGCCCGCTGGATAGACATCTACGAAGACGACACGTTCGACGAGGAGCAGATGGCGGACTGGCTGAAGCAGGCCGCCGCCCTGCCCGGCTGGATTCCCTAGACCAAGCGACGTGCGACGGCGCCGTTTCCGTGGCTTGCGCCGATTGATTGACAATGCCGAAACCATTCCCCGCCGAACCCGTCTCGCGGGCGGCACGAACACGCCCATCAGCAAGGAGGAATAGCGATGAAGATCAAGCTGGCCACCATCCATGTGGACAACCAGGAAAACGCCTTGCGCTTCTATACCGAGGTGCTGGGCTTCACCAAGAAAGCCGATTTCAGCAACGGCCCCTATCGCTGGCTGACCGTCGCCTCGCCCGACGATCCCGATGGCACCGAGCTGCAGCTGGCGCTCAACGACAACCCGGCCGCCAAGGCCTACCAGCAGGCCATCTTCCAGCAGGGCCAGCCGGCGGTGATGTTCTTCACCGACGACATCAAGGCCGACCATGAGCGCATCAAGGCGAGCGGCGGCGTCTTCGCCATGGCGCCGACCGAGGTCACGGGATCGACCATCGCACAGCTCAACGACACTTGCGGCAACCTCGTCCAGATCACCCAGCTGGCGCGCTGGTGAGGCGCACGACGAGCAAGCATGGCGTGCCCGGCGAACGGCGCGCCGACATCGCCGGATATGGCGCAGACAGCCGGTTGACGGCACTATGAAGCGCCAATGAAGGAAGGGCATGCCATGACACCAGCCGACCACATCGACCAGCTGATCGCCGGCCTGACGGACTGGCGCGGCAAGACGCTCGCCAGTGTCCGCAGAACCATCCTTGAGGCCGACCCGGAGATCGTCGAGGAGTGGAAGTGGATGGGCAGCCCGGTATGGTGCAGCAACGGCAACATGGTGGTCGGCAACGCCCACAGGGACAAGATCAAGCTCACCTTCTCCCACGGCGCGAGCCTGGCCGACCCCGAAAAGCTGTTCAACAACGGCTTTGGCGGCAAGGTGTGGCGTTCCATCGACATCTTCGAGGGTGACGAGATCAACGCAGAGGCGCTGAAGGAACTGATCCGCGCCGCCGTCGCCTACAACCGGGCCAAGGCGAAGAAGAAGGCGCCGGCGCGGGCGAAGCCACGGAAGTAGGAGGTCGGCGTCTCCGGGCGCCGCCTATGACCCCAGAGCAATCGCTTAAGGATTCCTGCGAAGATCGACCAAGGCTCAGTCGTCGATGACAGCGAGATGCTGGTCCGACTATCCCCCGGCAAGGCGCGGAAGCAGGAAGATTTCAGCGCCTTCTGGCAATTCCTTCGACCAGGTGTCGCGATAGATCGTCCCGTCGATGGCAACGGCGATGCCGCGGTCCATCAAGGGCGCGAGGCCGGGATACTGTTCAGCCAGTTTCCTGAACAGCTCCCTGATGTCCTTGGCCTCGACCTCGACCTTGTCCTTGCCTCCGGCGAGCTGGCCGAGCGCGCCCCAGAGCGTGACTTCGACCATCGGCGCGCCCTTGCCCTAGCGTCCCCGTTCCGCCTCGATCGCCGCGAGGATGCGCGGCGGAGACATCGGGATATGCGTCATGCGCACGCCGGCTGCGTTCGAAACCGCATTGGCGATCGCCGCCAGCGGCGGCACGATCGAGGTCTCGCCGACGCCGCGCACCCCATAGGGGTGGTTGGGGTTGGGGATTTCGAGGATCTGCGTGTCGATCATCGGCAGGTCGGAGCAGACCGGGATGCGGTAGTCGAGGAAGCCGGCGTTCTGCAGCCGCCCGTCCTTGCCGTAGATATACTCCTCGTTGAGCGCCCAGCCGATGCCTTGCGCGGCGCCGCCCTGGTATTGTCCCTCGACATAGGTGGGGTGCACCGCCTTGCCGGCATCCTGCACCACGGTGTAGCGGATCACCCTGGTCGAGCCGGTCTCGGGGTCGACCTCGATGTCGCAGATATGTGTGGCGAAGGAGACGCCCGCGCCATCGGCGACGAGCTCGCTGTGGCCGGCGATCGGTCCGCCGGTCTTGCCGGACTCAAGCGCGATCTCCTTCAGCGACAATCTGCCGAGATTGCCGTGCTTCTCGCCTTTGGCGACCGCATGGCCCTTTTCCCAGACCACGTCGTCGACGGAAATGTCCCACATCTGCGCGGCACGCTCGCGCAGGATCTTGATCGCGTTGCGCGCGGCCGAGATCGTCGCCATCGAGGAGGAGAAGGTGCCGCGGCTGCCGTCGGTCATGTCGTTGTAACCCAGGCTCGACGTGTCGGCAACGATGGCCTTGACCTGCGAATAGTCGATGCCGAGCTCCTCCGCCGCAACCAGCGACAGTGACGCGCGAGAGCCGCCCACATCGACCGTGCCGACCGCCAGCGAGACAGAGCCGTCCATGCCGATGTTGAGGTCGGTGCAGGTCTGGCCGCCGAAATTGAACCAGAAGCCGCAGGCCATGCCCCTGCCCTGGTTCTTGCCGAGAGGCGCCTTCATGTGCGGATGGTTCTTCGCCGCCTCCAGCGTCGGGCCGATGCCGATCGGACCATAGACCGGGCCGTAGGACGACCTGGTGCCTTCCTGGGCGGCGTTCCTGATGCGGAACTCGACCGGGTCCATGCCGATCTCCTTGGCCAGCTCGTCGACAGCACTTTCCACCGCGAACGCAGCCATCGGCGCCGAGGGCGCGCGATAGGCCGCCGTCTTCGGCCGGTTGACCAGCACTTCGTAGCCGACCGTCTTGACGTTATCGAGCTTGTAGCAGGCGAACGCGGTCATGGCGCCGACCTCGGCCCAGGAGCCGGCATAGGGGCCGCTCGAGTAGCG
Source organism: Mesorhizobium carmichaelinearum (assembly GCA_943370265.1). GTDB lineage: Bacteria > Pseudomonadota > Alphaproteobacteria > Rhizobiales > Rhizobiaceae > Mesorhizobium > Mesorhizobium carmichaelinearum_A. Next base: position 6,514 of record CALRQH020000001.1, on the reverse strand, counting down.
CAAGGTCGCCTCGGCGGCGGTGATGGTGCCATCCTTGCGGGCGCCGATCTTGACGTCGATCGAGGTGGCGCTGGTGGGGCCCGAGGCGCGGAACACCTCGTCGCGGGTCATGACCAGCTTCACCGGCCGCCCCGCCTTGCGCGACAGGGCAAGCGCCACCGGCTCGGCCCAGACATGGGTCTTGCCGCCAAAGCCGCCGCCGATCTCCGAGGAGGTGACGCGCAGCTTCGAGGCTTCCATGCCGAGCAGTTGGGCGCAGTGCTGGCGGTAGACGAAATGGCCCTGCGTGCAGACCCAGAGATCGGCGGTGCCGTCGGACGAGACGCTCGCCACGCAGGCATGCGGCTCGATATAGCCCTGGTGCGTCTGCTCGGTCTTGAAGGAGCGCTCGACGATGAAGTCGGCGTGGCCGAAACCCTGATGGACATCGCCATGGCCGAACTGGCTGCGCTTGGTGACGTTGGACGGTTTTACCGGCTTTTCCTCGAGGCCCTCGGTGAAGATGGCGTCGTTGACTAGCGGTGCCGAGTGCTTCATCGCCTCGTCGACATCGGTGACATGCGGCAAAAGCTCGTAGTCGACCTCGATCAGCTTCAGCGCTTGCCTCGCCGTGCGGGCATCGACGGCAGCGACCGCGGCCACTGCATGGCCGTCATAGAGCGCCTTGCCGCGCGCCATGCAATTGTCGAGGATGTCGTACATGGCGGCATCGCCATTGGTGAGGTCGGGCAGGTCTTTGGCCGTGATCACCGCCTTCACGCCCGAAAGCTTTTCCGCCTTCGAGGTATCGATCTTCCGGATGATCGCATGCGCGTGCGGGCTTCTTAAGATCCGCCCGACCAGCTGGCCGGCCATGTTGAAGTCGGCACCGTAGCGGGCGCGGCCTGTCACCTTGTCGACGCCGTCAGGACGGATGGGGCGCGTGCCGACGGATGCGAAGTTGCGAGCCGAGAAACGTGGATCGAAGTTCATGCGTGCGCTCCCCTCATCACATGTGCCGCGTCCTGGACCGCGCGCACGATCTTGTCATAGCCGGTGCAGCGGCACAGGTTCCCCGCGAGGCCGAAGCGGATTTCCTCCTCGGTCGGGTCGGGGTTCTTGGCCAGAAGATCCTTGGCAGCGATCAGGAAACCCGGCGTGCAGATGCCGCATTGCAGGGCCGCGTGTTCGAGGAATTTCTGCTGCAGCGGATGCAGCTTCTCGCCATGCGCCATCCCCTCGACGGTCTCGATCCTGCGCCCTTCGGCTTCCGCGCCGAGCACCAGGCACGAGCAGACCAGCCGGTCGTCGAGGATGATGCTGCAGGCGCCGCAGTCGCCGGTGCCGCAGCCCTCCTTGGCTCCCGTCAGCCCCAGGCGATCGCGCAGCACGTCGAGCAGCGTCTCGTCAGGCTGGCAGAGATATTCGATGGTGTCGCCGTTGATTGTCGTGGAAACCGCTATACCAGCCATCATTTGCCTCCTGCACGTGCATAGGCGGTCATTGCGGCCCGTTTGGCCAGCACGCCCGCAACCTTCCGTCTGAACTCGATGGTGCCCCGCTTGTCGTCGATCGGGCGGCAGGCGCCGTAACAGACCTTGGCGAGCCGCTCGAGCGCTGCTTCGTCCAGTTTCCTGCCGATAAGGGCCTCGGCGGCCTCCTCGACCAGAAGCACGGTGGGTGCCGCCGCACCCAGCGCCACGCGGGCGGCCGTGACGACACCACGCGTGTCGAGCGTCAGGTTCACGCCCGCGCTGACCACGGCGATGTCCATCTCGGTGCGCGGAATGAAGCGCAGATAGGCATCGCCCGAACGCGGCGCTTGGCTGTCGAGCAGGATCGCCTCGATGATCTCGCCCTTGGCGAGCGACGTCTTGCCCGGCCCGGTCGGCACGTTCTCCACGGCAATCGTGCGCTTGCCGGCCGGCCCGACGACCACCGCGCGCGCGCCGGCCGCGACCAGCGCCGGGACGCTGTCGGCGGCCGGCGAGGCGTTGCAGAGATTTCCCACAATCGTGCAGCGTCCCTGCACCTGCTTCGAGCCAATCAGCTTGGCCGCTTCCACGACGCCGGGCCATGCTTTCCTCAGGGCCGTGTTCTCCCCCAGGACGGCGCACGGTACCGCAGCGCCGATGCTGAAACCGTCGGCCGTTTCCCGGATCTGGCTCAAGCCTTCGATCGCCTTGATGTCGACGATCAGGTCTGGTTCGACAAAGCCGCCCTTCATCCTGACCAGGAGGTCGCTGCCCCCGGCGAGAATGGCTGATGTGCCGGCCGATTCGGCCAGCAGGCCAACGGCATCTTCGATTGAAAGCGGACGTATGTAGCGCATCGTCTCCCCTTGATCATTGCGATCTCGCCGACCGTTATAAACAATCGCCTCATAATGACCATCCGGTTACTTGGCCAAGGCGATTGGGCCAGGCGCCCGACCTGAAGTCGGCCCGCCGGTTCGGATCGTAACATGCTTCGAACTGGCGGCTTTCGCGCGGACTGCCGAACGGCTGCAAATCGCCCGAAAGCGTAAGGTAGACTTTTGGGATGACCGCGTCGACAGCCCGCCATTCCGCTGGCGGCCCTTTGTGGACATTCCGTTTCCGCCGAAGCCGGCCGTCAGATTGTTGCAGCTTTATTGTCGGCTGTGGGTTATCCCTGCCAACAGTGTTCGATACGGAGTCCCGACCAATTGAGCGTAGCGTTTGCCAGCGAGGAAAGCGCCGAGGCGGCATCGGAAACCATCCTGCCGGCTCGCCCGATCTCCGATCGCATCAACCTCGTCACGGAGACGGGCCTGAAAATGCTGCAGGACGAATTGGCTCGCGCCCAGCAGGCTCTCGCGGCCGCCAACGTGCTGGAAGATGTCAACGAGAGGCGGCGGCAGTCCGCGGTTCCGGTTCGGGATGTCAGCTATTATGCCGAACGCGTCCGTACGGCCCGGCTGATGCCCGCGCCGACGTCCAATGACGCGGTCGCCTTCGGTCACACCGTCACCTTCGAGCGTGACGATGGCCGCACGCAGACCTTTCGCATCGTCGGCGAGGATGAGGCCAACCCGTCCCAAGCTTCCATTTCGCATGGCTCGCCGGTTGCCCTCACGCTGATCGGCAAGGCCGTCGGCGACATTGTCCAGCTGGGGCAGCGCGAGCTCGAGATCCTGTCCATTTCCTAAGAGCAGCTCCAGGAAAAGTCAGGTGACGCGGCAGTTGCACCCGTCGCCATGACATCATGTTGCCGGCTCTGCCTCGAGCCCCTCATTTCCCAGCCTGTCAGCGCCGCCTCGGGGCGAGCAAGGACCAGATTCGGGCCGCGTCATTGGAACTAATGACAGACGAGATTGTTCAGTTGTAACTTTGACACGACGCTGGCGGACCCGGCCGGGTAAGCGGCGGCCTTTGAGGAGCCCATCATGAACATTTCGCCCAGGTTTCGTTCAGTCGCTGTTGCCGCCATCGCCGTCGCGGGAGTTGGCTTTGCCGGCGCCGCGCATGCCGACAGCGGCACGATCCGCTTCGCCGTCTACAAGGCGGCCTTCTTCATCGGCGGCTCCGGCGGCGATGGCACGCTGACCTTCCATGGCCGCAGCTATCCCATCACGATCGGCGGCATATCGGGCGGCCTCGCCTTCGGGGTTTCCAAGACCTATTTCCACGGTACCGTGCGCCACATTCGCCGGGCCAGCGATGTGACGGGCGTCTACGGTGCGGCGGGCGGCGGTGGTGCGGTCGGCAAAGGCGCCCAGGTGATCGTCATGACCAATGACAAGGGCGCCCAACTCGAACTCCAAGGCAACCAGGTAGGCCTGCAGGTCAACGCCGATCTCAGCGGCATGGCCATCACGGTCAAGTAGGGTCTCTCACGCCCCACCAGTCGGTCATTCAGGTTTGGCAGGGCGGCTATCACGGCCGCCCGTGGCGCGGGCGACCGTTCAAGGCTCCTTGCCAATCGTGGGGACTGGGCGGACGCCTTTGCCGCCAACACCGCCCAATCGGACGCGGCAACGAATGACCAATTGAGGCCGTAAGCGGCAAGGCGGTTTTCGGCGCCCGCGGTTTGGGAGCCGGTCCGGGCGGCTCGATCCCCGACCATGCCTCGCCTCCCCTCACAGCAAGAACGATTGCCGATCACGCAATGTCGCCGTGATGGCGGCGATGCCGTCCTCGATCTCGCGTTTGCCGGCCAGGATCGCATCGCCGGCGACACCTTCGACGAGCGATCGCAGGAGCTCCGCCTGGCCGACGAGAACCGCATCCTTCTCGGCCAGGGCAGCGAGCGTGTTTCCTTCCAGCCGATAGCGCTGGGTCATCCGGTCATTCTCCGGCACCGGCTGATGGCGGATCTGCCCTTCGAGCGCACCGACCTCGCGCCCCAGCCGCTCAAGCGCCTGGACGTTGGCGACGATACCGGGATCGGGGAAGGGATTGTCCCGCGAGGGCGGCTGGATATTCTCGCGGCGGTATCGGCTCTCGGCCTCGTCGACGGCCGCTCGCGCACGCCCGAGCAGCGAGCATGCCATCTGGCGTACCCGCTGGTCGTCGGCGCGCAGCTGGTTTTCCTCGCGGTAGAAATTGTAGCCATAGCCGTAGAACAGGTTGATCCCGACCTTTGCGAGCGGCCCGACCTCGTAGAAGCGGCTCACCTCGTCACGCCCACTTCATCGCCGAGCGGATAGAAGCCGGTGGGCTGGCCGCCTATGTTGAACGGCAAGCCGGCCGCGGCGTTGGGCGCCGAAACTAGGCCTTTGTCGGCCATGCGCAACGCCAGATAATACCGGACCGCCTCGATTGGGCTCAAGCCTATCGCCTGCAGCGAGATCAGTTCGCGCATGCGCTCGTCGCGGGGCATGATCAGCACCTTGAGGTCGTTGAGCATGATGCCGTAGACCTTGAGGAAATCGGTGAGGTGCAGCTTCACAGCCTCACGGACATCGCTGATCCGTTCGTTGATGTTCTCCATCTTCGTGACCTGGATGATCTGGTTGATCGCCTGCTCGATTGCCGGTCCGGCATAGTCGGCGATTTCCTTCGTATCGATCACCGCGCCCGCGAAAGGCATGTGGGTGATGAGAGCAAGTGCTTCGTCCTTGCTGTCGATGTGGATGTAGTAGTCGACGACGTAGGACATCTCCGCCATCTCCGCGCTGGTCGCGACGCCCTCATTGCGCACCAGCAGCTTGGAACGATTGATGTAGATGACCTCGTAGACCCAGGGCGACGATCCGCCGAAGAATCCCTGGACGATCGATCCGACCAACGGCTTGTCCGGAGTCTGGAGCTGATATTGACCGGTCTCGTAGACGTTCAGCACCGCGCCGCGCGACTTCAGGATGCAGAAATGGTTGCTTTCGACGGTCAGCAGCGAGCCTGAAACGATGCTGTCGTCGACGATCTTCATCGCCACGGTCCTGGTGCCGAGCGCGTCCGTGCCATCGCGCTGCAGCGACGTGATTACCTGTCTCGTGATCGCCATTTCCAATTCCCCTCCGTTATACCGGCACGCATTGCACGTGCCGGATGCCTGTCGAGCCGCGCCTAGCGCGGCGAACAGAGGCCCTTGCCCCTGAATGATTGCTGAAGCCGGGCGGTTCGGTCGGTGCGCTGGCGGAAGCCGCCGTCGCCATCGAGCAGATATTTGGCCCGTCGCTTGTCGCGCGCCTGAGATGCCGTCCTCGTTGACGGGACTGCCTTCTTGATCGGCTCCATCGCGTCGGCGGACTTGCGGCCGGTCCCGGCCCTGGCATCCTGGATGGCCCGGCTGACGGCCTGCCCGATAAGGTCCTGGCCCTTCTGGCCAAGGAAGTCCGAGACCAGCCCGGCGACATCGGCGATGTCCTCAACCCGACCGTCGTCGGCAACTGCGGGCTGTGGCCAAGCAGGTCGACCGACATCTGATCGAACGTCTCTTCCCGGACGTCGGCTCTTGCCCAGCCGCTGCCAGAGAATGAATGCGAAGATGAGTGCAAATACAACAAATGACACAAAGAACCCGATCAAACTATGGATGGGCAAATGCCGTGTAGTTGATAGGGGAAGTCTTAAATGGCGACCATACACAATATCGCGAGGTATCGCGGCAATGAGATCATGGCCCGGATCCCGGCCACGGCGGTGCAACAGTTGAAGCAACAGCCGGGCAAAGGACTGGTCGTGGGCGGCGTGAGGTCCGCGCGGTCATTGGCGGGCTGAACTGAGGCTGGTGGACCGGCTGAAGTTCGCCTCGGCTGCGGTGGCAATGTGAGCCGAGAAGTCGCGCGACGTGGGGAGGACGCATGAACAACAGCCATCGAATCTATTCAGTGAGCGTGGCAAGCGTCTATCCACACTGTGTGGCCAAGGCGCAGGAGAACGGGCGCACGAAGGCTGAGCTATCGCTCCTCGCCGGCGCTTCCCGTCGCCCAAACGACGAAACCCCATGATCGGCTGTCTCGCCCCGTGGAGTTCGAGAACGCAGCCATGCTAGCCTGCGAGTCCATCGAGCCGCCTGAAGCTCGGGCCTGAGGGGCAAGTCATGTTGGATCAATGGAGCAATTTCTTCGTCA